>NZ_MPBI01000009.1:0-45261 GCF_001906485.1 Glutamicibacter sp. 0426 | reverse complement strand
ACAGCAGCAACAAGTTCGCTACGGTTCATAGCCAATGTATGGTCCTCCTGGACTAGTGATCCAAGACCCTCTTCCGGGCCCGGGCGCCGCGCGGTCGCACGGACTTATCAAGAGTTGAACTTACCAGCTGGCGGCGACAAAAAGTGCATCATCATGCGGATTCTGCTGAATTTTTAGCCAAATCAAAGGTGTGAAAGTTCACCCGGGACCTACAGCGCGAACGGATCGAGGCCCTCATTTGCCTTCACGAACAGCTCCCAGGCTTTGCCTTGCAGCTCTTTGCCGCGGGTCGCTTTCGCCGGGCTGGCCAGTACCGTTGGGCCCTTCGTCAGGAATTTCGGCCCCAGGTAGCAGCCTCGTGGCGCGGCATCCAATTCAGGTGCCAAGGCCGCTTCGACCAAGGCCACCGCTCCTTCGTGTTTGCCCTGCGCGAAACCAGCCTGCAATTGGCCGATCAGCCGCTTGGCGTAGTCCGGCTCATTGATGCTGGGCACCTGCGGGGACAGCCCGGAGAGCGCATATCCCGGATGGATCGCCAGCGCACGAGCCGGCAGTTCCAGCTGGCGCAGCCGGTGGTCCAGGGCCAGGGTGAACGCCTGCACTGCCGCCTTGGACTGCACATAGGCGCGGTAGGGATGGTAATCGCGGGCCAAGGCCAGATTCTGCGGATCGGTGGCCAGCATACGTGTGGACATCGACCCCAGGCCGATGAACCGCATCGGCTGGCTGAAGCGGTCGGCGAGTTCGCCGGCCAATCGTGCGTGTCCGATGAAGTTGGTGCTCATAGTGAGCTCATAACCGAGCAGGCCCCCTTGGCGTTCCCGCGGCGCCCGGATGATCCCGGCGTTGGCGATCAGCGCGTCCAATGGCCGATTGCGCAGCTCTGCCGCCAGCCCCATGGCAGATTCAATGCGTGAGGAGTCGTACTGCATGAATTCGACACGGGCCTCCGGCACGCGCCGCCGGATCTGCCCCATCGCATGTTCTGCGCGGCTCTGGTTGCGGCAGGCAAGAATGACCTGAGCACCGGCCTGCGCCAAGCCGAGGCTGGCGAAGAAGCCGAGGCCGCTATTCGCGCCGGTCACTACGACGGTCTTGCCGTGACCCAGTGTCGCCCACCGCTTCCGGTTCGCGTAGATGTCGGCTGCGGGTTGCGGGTAGGGGGTCACTGGCTTCATGGTTACACGCTACTACAGGGCGGGCCCTCGAATGCCGGTGGGACATGGCAATTGAGCCAAACCCCCAGACACCTCGCAGCAGCACGTGGTGCCCATGATCTTCGGCGATCCACGCGGACCCGCGGGGATTGATTTTATTCGCCGAGCTCCTGCGTGGATTGCTCTGGAAAGCCTGCACGCGCATTGCCGGGTTCCAGCCCGCGGTGGGATCATTGGAAGATGGAGCATAACGAGGATGCCGCGCTGAATGCGGCCCGGTACAAGATGAAGCAGGACAGCGAGCCGCTGCCCGTGGATGAGTATGCGCAGGCCACCGGGATGGCTCCCGTTGAGAAGCAGAAGACTCCCCTGCAGCTGCATGCCGAGGACGAAGCCTGGGAGGTGGCCAACTCGGTGCTCGATGAGGCCTTCGCCCGCGGCGACTTCGACAATCTGGCTCTCGCCGGACAGAAGATCGACCACATCACCAGCAACGATGATCCCGACTGGTGGCTGAAGTCGATGATGCGCCGCGAGCAGCTCACCGGTCTAGGACCACCTGCGCTGACCTTGCGGGTTGAAGATGAGCAGATGGAGCAAACTCTGGACCGCTTGCCCACCGAGCGTGCCGTGCGGGAGCATATCGAGGATTTCAACGCCCGCATCATTGAGGCACGGCGCCAGCTGCTGGGCGGACCCCCGGTGATCACCGCGTTGCGCGATTCCACTGCCGAGGTGCTTGGCTGGCAACAGCGCCGCGCGGAGAAACCGTCGCCAGTGGAAGAGAGTGCACCGCCAAAACGCCGGTGGTGGAGGCGTTAAATGGCGAAGCCGCCCTCCCGAAACGGGAAGGCGGCTTGCTAAGTCAAAAGACTTGCAGGTCTTACCAGGAAGACTTGGTGATGCCCGGAAGCTCACCACGGTGTGCCATGTCGCGGAAGCGAACACGGGAGATGCCGAACTTCTGGAAGGTACCGCGTGGGCGACCGTCGATAGCGTCGCGGTTTCGGACGCGCACTGGGGACGCGTTGCGTGGAAGCTTCTGCAGGCCTACGCGTGCAGCTTCACGAGCTTCGTCGGTTGCGTTTGGATCAACCAGGGTCTTCTTCAGTTCGAGGCGCTTTGCAGCATAACGCTCGACAATGACCTTGCGCTGTTCGTTCTTTGCGATCTTGGACTTCTTGGCCATGTCTTAGCGCTCCTCTCGGAATTCTACGTGCTTGCGGACTACCGGGTCGTACTTCTTCATGACCATGCGGTCAGGGTTGTTACGACGGTTCTTACGGGTTACGTAAGTGAAACCGGTTCCAGCGGTGGACTTCAGCTTGATGATCGGACGTACGTCCTTATCCTTCTTTGCCATGTTTAGAGCTTCACACCCTTCGCAATCAGGTCAGCAATAACAGCGTCGATACCGCGAGCATCGATTACCTTGATGCCCTTGACCGACAGGGTCAGGGTCACCTTACGGCGCAGCGAAGGCACGTAGTAGGTCTTCTTCTGGATGTTCGGATCGAAACGACGCTTGTTGCGACGGTGCGAGTGGGAGATGCTATGTCCGAAGGCCGGAGTAGTACCGGTTACCTGGCAAACAGCTGCCATGATCACTCCTCAGTTAGTTAGTAGTAAAATTCGGCGGTACTCGCGCACAGTGCCCATACCTAAAATATCGACACGGCTTGATGCGTTATGAGTCCCGCCAACCAGTGAAACACCGTTAATACTGCACACTAGGAAGGTAACCAGGCTGGGTGAGAACCAACCGAAGAGCCTTAAAGTATGTAAGTCGGTGAACTTCGCAACCGGTCGAGCAATTTCCCCGTACTCAGTTGGCCACGATATTCGGTATTACGGGCAACGCGCAGTTGTTCTGCCGTTAGACGGCATAGCAACACACGCGATTAACGCCTGATTAGCTTATCGAGAATTTCTCAGTGTTCCAAATCGGAAGTCTCCGCGTTCAGGATCCAATTATCTGCATCAAGCGACGTCGTGATCTTGCGCGTGATCCGCGTAAGATCCTTAACATCCTTGTCATCGAGGGTATCGAAGAGCAGCCCGCGCACCGAAGCAACATGATGAGGTGCCATTTGCTGCACAGCTTCCCACCCTTCCTGCGTTAATGAGGCGATTTTCACACGGGCATCTTCTGGGGACTGCTCGCGGATCACCCAGCCGCGCTTCTCCAGCTTCTTCACCACATGCGACAGCCGCGACAGCGAGGCGCTGGTATGCGAGGCCAGTGTCGTCATCGTCAGCTGGTGGTCCTTGGCCTCGGAGAGCATAGCGAGCATGTGATAGTCGAAGAGCGTGATACCTTCCAGTCCCTGCAGATCGGAATCCAGGGCAGCCGGCAGCAAAGTCATGACTGCATGTAGTCCAAGCCAGGCGTCGCGTTCAGGCTGAGAGAGCCAAACTGGCTTATCGCTCATGAAGTTTCCAATCGTTTCGAGAACTGCAATTATCGGGTTGGGAATGTATCAAACAGTAGGGTACGTACTGTAAAGCTAAGTATTTACTATATGTCAGATGCCCATAATTCAGCTCTGTACCAACATTTCCATCCGCTAGCCATCCTAATGGGCTCTCGTCTCGGGCGCTTCCCGCTGGCACGCTTCCTGCGTTGAAGCGGAAGAACTGCCACCGGCCTAAGCGCTTGGCCCGGTCCGTACCAGGATCCTTAATGCCCTCATGAATTTGGCGGACCGGCACGCAGGGCATGCCAAAGGCCCGCGCTTCTGGAGCGCGGGCCATTGGCACGACCTCGGGGCAGCTAGGAATTTTCCAGCTGCTTCTTCTTGCGGTAGCTGATTACCTGCCCGATGACCACCACGAGCAGGGCGAGGATGAACATCGCCGAGCCAATGACATTCGCCTGGGCCGGAATGCCTCGGGTCGCTGCCACATAGATGAATTTCGGGAAGGTCTGGAAGGTGCCGGAGTTGAAGTTCGTGATGATGAAATCGTCGAAGCTCATCGCGAAGGACAACAGCGCGGCGGCCACGATGCCCGGCAGCAGCAGCGGGAAGGTGACCTTCCAGAAAGCCGTGCGCGGCGAGGCATAGAGATCGGCGGCCGCTTCCTCCAGTCGCGGGTCCAGCGAGGAAACCCGCGCCCTGACCGTGACGATCACGAAGGACATGCAGAACACGATGTGGGCGATCACGATGGTGGTGTAGCCCAGTTCCCAACCGAGGTTCAGGAACTGCGCCAGCAGCGACGCGCCGAGCACCACTTCCGGCGTCGCCAGCGGCAGGATGATCAGCACGTCGGTGAGCTTGCGGAAACGGAACTTATAGCGGACCAGGCCGATGGCGATCAGCGTGCCCAGGGCGGTGGCGACGATGGTGGCCACCGTGCCGACCTGCAGCGAGTGAACCAGCGACTCGCACACTGCCGGAGCGCCGCAGGGGTTCTGCCAATTCGACAGGGTGAAGCCGCGCCATTCCAGGTTGGTGCGGCCTGCATCGTTGAAGGAGAACACGAAGATGTAGGCGATCGGGACCAGGAGGTAGATGAAGGCCAGCCCGCCGACGGCGGGAATGAACCAGCGTCCGATTTTCTGCTTCATGCTACATCAGCTCCTCGGTGCCGAAGCGGCGGATATAGATCGTGACCAGGATCAGGATCGAGACCATCAGCACGAAGCTCAGGGCCGAGGCGCCCGGGTAATCAATGACCTTGAAGAACCTGGAGTCGATGACCTGGCCGATCATCGTCGTATTGCGGTTATTGCCCAGCAGGGCCGCGTTGACGTAGTCGCCGGCGGCCGGGATGAACGTCAGCAGGGTGCCGGCGAAGACGCCAGGGGCGCTCATTGGCAGGGTCACCTTGAAGAACGAGGTCATCGGGCTGGCATACAGGTCCCCCGAGGCTTCGAGCAGCCGGGTGTCCAGCCTGCCCAGGTTCGCGTAGATCGGCAGCACCATGAAGGGCAGGAAGTTATAGGTCAGGCCGGCAACCACCGCGATCGGCGTGGCGGTCAGGTGTCCGTCGGCCGGCAGGATCGCGAGGAACTTCAGTGTCTGCGCGATGAACCCCTCGTCGGCCAGGATCTGCTTCCAGGCCTGGGTGCGCAGGATGAAGCTGGAGAAGAACGGGGCGATCAGCAGCACCAGCAAGATGCCCTGCAGCAGCGATTTCTCGCGCAGGCGGACCGCCACCAGGTAGGCCATCGGGAAGCCGATGAGCAGGGCCAGCACGGTGGCGATCACCGCGAAGCCGAAGGAGCGCAGCAGCTCGGGCCAGTAGGCGGCGAGTACCGTGGCGTAGTTGCCGATTTCGAAGCCCGGCACGAACTCGCCGATTTCCGCGCCTTCGGGCTTCACATACAGGCTCATCGCCAGCAGCACGAGAACCGGAAGCGCGAAGAACAGGGCGAGCACCAGCATGCCAGGCGCTATCAGGTAGACGCCGGTGCGCCCCTTGCGCCGTTCCGCCCGGATCTCCTCGCGGCTGCGCAGGTCGGCGATCCCCTTCCTAGTCATCAGCGTCATGTCTGGTCCACCCCCGCGTCTTCATGCTCGGCGCCGGCCAAGCCGAAGGAGTGCTGCGCCTCCCAGGACAGGTGCACGGTGTCGCCCTCGGCGGCCGGCTGCTGGCCGCGGTTCTGCGCGAAGGTCCCGATGGTGCCGATCCCGTCCACCTCGACCAGGTATTCGGTGGTGGTGCCGGTGAAGGACACGTCGATCACGGTGCCTGTCAGGCGGTTCTCCCCCGCAAACCCCTCGCGCGAGATCGAGATCTTCTCCGGGCGCACGCCGACGACCACTTCGCCCGAAGTCTGCACCGCTCGGTCAGCCGGCAGCAGGATTCTCTGCCCATTGACCAGGACGCTGAGAATCCCTGCTTCCTGGCCCGTGACCGTGCCGCGCATCAGGTTGGACTTGCCCAGGAAGTTCGCGACGAACGCGGTCTTGGGCAGTTCGTACAATTCGCGCGGCGGACCCATCTGCTCGATCCGCCCGCCATTCATCACCGCGACCACGTCGGCCATGGTCATGGCCTCTTCCTGGTCGTGGGTGACGTGGATGAAGGTCAGGCCCACCTCGGTCTGGATGTTCTTCAGCTCCAGCTGCATCTGCCGGCGCAGCTTCATGTCCAGCGCTCCCAGCGGCTCATCGAGCAGCAGCACCTGCGGGCGGTTGACCAGCGCGCGGGCCAGGGCCACACGCTGCTGCTGGCCGCCGGAGAGCTGGATCGGCTTGCGGTTTGCAAGATGCCCCAGCTCCACCAGCTCCAGACCGGCCTTCGCCTTGTCCATAGCCTGCTTGTCCTTCTTGCGCTTGAGCCCGAAGGCCACGTTCTCCAGCACGCTCATGTGCGGGAACAGCGCATAGGACTGGAACACGGTATTCACCGGACGCTGGTGGCTGGCCAACCCGGTCACGTCCTGCCCGCCGATCGAAATGCTGCCCTCGCTGGGAGCTTCCAGGCCGGCGATCATGCGCAGGGTGGTCGACTTGCCGCAGCCCGACGGACCGAGCAGGGCGAAGAAGGTGCCCGATGGAACCACCAGCTCGAGCTCCTTGACCGCCACGAAGCTGGAAAAGCGCTTGGTGATGCCCGACAGGTGCAGGTCCGCACCGGTGGCAGTGGTTTCAGTACGCGGTGCCAAGATTGTCATGCCCCTATCACTTCCTGGAACTGGTTCTGGTCAACGGTTGGCGCCGAACGGCGAGGCGCCTGGACTGCGCCTCTGCGCGTGCAGATCTCGGCTCGTTGTCTCATGGAATTCCCCGCTTCTAGGCGCCGATGGCACTCTGGAATTCAGAGTTCAACGTGGTCTCTTCATCCGCCTCCAGCGAGCGGAAGACGTGCGCCTTGGCCAGATCGGCGTCGGTCGGGAAGATCAGCGGGTTGCTGACCAGTTCCGGGTCGATCTTCTCCATTTCTTCCTTGGCGCCGACCACCGGGCAGATGTAGTTCACGTAGGCTGCGACCTCCGCGGCCACGGCCGGGTCATAGTAGAAGTCCATGAGCTTCTCGGCGTTGGCCTTGCGCGGCGAAGCGACCGGAACCATCAGGTTGTCGCTCCACAGGGTGCCGCCTGCTTCGGGGAGCACGAACTCCCACTGGTCGTCGTTCTCGAAGTTCATCTGCACGATGTCCCCGGACCAGACAATGCCGGCGATCGCATCGCCGGAAACGAAGTCCTCCTTGTAGGAGTTGCCCTTGACCTGGCGGATCTGGCCGTTGTCGATGTTCTCGCGCAGCACGTCGGTCGCGGCGCCGAATTCGCTTTCACCCCACTGGCCGGCGATGTCCACGCCGTTCTGCATCATCAGCAGGCCGATGGTGTCGCGCATTTCGTCGAGCACGGTGACACGGCCCTTGAGCTTCGGATCCCAGAGGTCCTCGACGGACTTCAGGCCCTTCGGGAACGCCTTTTTGTTCCAGGCGATGCCGGCATATCCGGACTGCCAGGTCAGCGAGTGCTTGCGCCCCGGGTCGAAGTCGACTTCCTTCAGACTCGGCAGCAGGTTGGCGGAGTTGGGGATGTTCGCCAGGTCCAGTTCCTGGACGTAGCCCTGGCGGATGATGCGCCCGGCCATCCAGTCGGTCAGCGTGACGATGTCCTGGCCGATGTCCTGCCCGGCCTTGAGCTGGCCCTGCACCTTGCCGTAGTAGGTGTCGTTGCCGTCGATGTCCTCGCGGTAGTTCACCGCGATGCCGGTCTTCTTGGTGAAGGCATCGAGGGTCGGATAGGTCTTCTTCTCATCGTCGTAATCCAGGTACAGGGTCCAGTTGGCCCAGTTGACCGTCGGATCGGTTTCGGAAATGTCCTTGATCGACGGGGCTGCTTGCGTGCTGCTGCCACCGGTGCCGCAGGCCGCGAGCAGCCCGGTCAGGCCCAGGGCGCCGGCGGCGGAAAGCACCGAGCGGCGGGAGTAGCTGCGCTGGCTCATGGCCTGGACGAGTGCGCGGATCTGCGGGTCTTGCGGAAGTCGGCGTTGCGAGTGCGACATGGCTGGAGTCCTAACGACGAATGTGATCGGCCACACATGAGAGTGTTGACGTTCATCCTGCCAGCAATGCGCAGGTGCAACAAGACCTGAACGCAAGTTTCCTTGTAAAAATTGCGTTACGAAAACTGAAATCTTTTGAAAATACCTCTTTCGCAACTGATTCAGTGAAGGTAGGGTCTGTGGAAAGTCCCTTAGACCTAGGAGGTCGATATGACGCTGCCCTCGCATACCGCGCAGGCCATTGATGAAATTTCCAAGGAGATCATCGAGCAGCTGCAGGAGGATGGCCGGCGCTCCTATGCCGCCATCGGCAAGGCAGTCGGCCTGAGCGAAGCGGCTGTACGCCAGCGCGTGCAGAAGCTGGTCGAGAGCCGCGTCGTGCAAATCGTCGCAGTCACCAATCCGCTGGAATTGGGCTTCACCCGCCAGGCCATGATCGGCATCGTCGCCGCCAATGACATCAGCGGCACCGCCGACCGGATCGCCGAATTGCCGGAGGTCGACTACTGCGTGGTCACTGCCGGCAGCTCGGACATCCTCGCCGAGGTCATCTGCTCGAACGATGAAGACCTGCTGCGCGTGATCGGAACGATCCGCGGGCTCGAAGGCGTGGTCAGCACCAATACGTACACCTACCTTTCACTCAAAAAACAGGAATACAACTGGGGAACACGATGAACACACCACGTGGTACCGATCGCCAGCAGGCCGCTCGCGATCACCTATGGATGCATATGGCCCGGCACTCCGGAATTTCCAACGGTGCGCAGGTGCCGATCATCTCGCGCGGCGAGGGGCACAAGATCTACGACGATGCCGGTCGCGAATACTTCGACGGCCTGGCAGGGCTGTTCGTGGTCAACGCCGGGCACGGCCGCGCCGAACTGGCCGAGGCCATGGCCAAGCAGGCCGAGAAGCTGGCCTTCATGCCATTGTGGTCCTACGCCCATGAGCCGGCGATCGACCTGGCCGAACGCCTGGCCAGCTATGCGCCGGGCGACCTGAACCGCGTCTTCTTCACCACCGGCGGCGGCGAAGCTGTCGAATCCGCCTTCAAGCTGGCCAAGCAGCATTTCAAGATGAAGGGCAAGCCGGGCAAGACCAAGGTCATTTCCCGCGCCCTGGCCTACCACGGCACCCCGCAAGGCGCGTTGGCCATCACCTCGCTGCCGGATATGAAGACCCCGTTCGAACCGCTGGTGCCCGGCACCTTCCGCGTGCCGAACACGAACTTCTACCGCGCCCCGGAGATGTTCGCCGACAACGAGAAGGACTTCGGGCTGTGGGCCGCAGAGCGTATCCGCGAAGCCATCGAGTTCGAAGGCCCCGACACCGTGGCAGCGGTGTTCCTGGAACCGGTGCAGAACTCCGGTGGCTGCTTCCCGCCGCCTCCTGGATACTTCGACCGGGTGCGCGAAATCTGCGACGAGCACGACGTGCTGCTGGTCTCCGATGAGACCATCTGCGCCTTCGGCCGCATCGGCTCCATGTTCGCCTGCAATGACTTCGGCTACGTCCCGGACATCATCACCTCGGCCAAGGCGCTGACCAGCGGCTATGCCCCGCTGGGCGTAATGGTCGTTTCCGACAAGCTGTTCGAGCCGTTCACCAAGGGCGACACCACGTTCTACCACGGCTACACCTTCGGCGGGCATCCGGTGGCCGCAGCGGTGGCGATGGCGAATCTGGACATCTTCGAACGCGAGGGCCTGAACGAGAACGTCAAGAACAATGCCGACGCGTTCAAGTCCACGCTCTCCAAGCTCACCGACCTGGATATCGTCGGCGATGTGCGCGGTGCCGGGTACTTCTACGGAATCGAGCTGGTCAAGGACAAGGCGACCAAGGAAACCTTCAACGACGCCGAGTCCGAACGCCTGCTGCGCGGGTACCTGACTCCGGCACTATGGGAGGCCGGACTGTACTGCCGCGCCGACGACCGCGGCGACCCGGTCATCCAACTGGCTCCGCCGATCACCATCGGGCAGCCGGAGTTCGACCAGATCGAATCCATCCTGCGCACCGTGCTGCAGGAAGCGGCCAGCAGGATCTAGGTGCGACAAGGCCCGCAGATATCGCCTGCGGGCCTTTTGCACTAGTCAGAGCGTGTTACTTCACGAAGCTACGCCCAATTGGTACTTTGTGGCATAGGCCACTAGTCTGAGGTCATTAGACGATTAAGATCGCCTTTTGGAAGATTGCAGGAACCTCATGACTTTGGAACCGACCAGAATCAGGCTGGCACGCGAACGTGCGGCGCTGAGCCGGTCCGCCTTGGCCGCCTCGCTGGGCATTTGCGAGCGCGAACTAGCTCGTGCTCCCGAGGATCTTTCCCTTGCGCTGGCCGATGCGCTGGACTGCGCGCCGCAGTACTTCCGGCTTCCCGCCACCCGGGGCATCGACACCGAACGGATCTTCTTCCGCTCCCCTCGCCGCACCAGCACCGCGCAGAAGGTGGCAGCCGCCGCCCTGGGCCGCAACGGCGTGGAGCTCTACCACCTGATCACGCGGAACTTCCGGCTCCCGCAAACCGAGATCCCCGAGCTGTGCGGCTTCACCCCGGAAGATGCGGCAGCGCAGCTGCGCACCGAATGGGATCTGGGCTGCGGCGCGCTGCCCGATCTGCTGCACCTGCTCGAATCCCACGGGGTGCGGGTGCTGAGCCTGCCTGCCTCGCTGGACGCGGTCAAGACCTTCAGCTTCTGGGAAGACGGACAGGCCTTCATCTTCCTGGCCGCCGGCAGCCGCAATGCGCAACGCCTGGACATGGCCCACGAGCTGGGGCATCTGCTGATGCACTCCTCGCTGGGCGAGAACCGCGAGCAGATGGCCACCGCCGAGCGCGAGGCCGATGAATTCGCCGCACGCCTGCTGCTGCCCTCCTTGTCCCTGCAGGTCAGGGTTTCGGACTCGCTGCAGATCCCGCAGCTGCTGGTTCTCGAAGAGCACTTCGGGGCACCTGCCACGGCGATCCTGGCCCACGCCCGGGCCTGCGGCCTGCTGGGCGACGGCACCTACCGCTGGCTGTCCCAGGAGCTGGCTCTGGAACCGGCCGCAGGGCACCAGCAACTCGTCTCCCGGGTGTTTTCGCTGGTCTTCCCCTCGCTGCAGCTCGATCATCGGGCCAGCACCGCACGGATCGCCCGCGAATTGGGGCAGACCGCAGCGCAGATCCATGAGCTCACCTTCGGGCAGGCCTACGTGGTGCTCGACGGCGGGAACCTGCATCAAGCCGGCGAGGGAATCCGCGGCCACCTGCGCGCGCTCTAGCAACCCCGCGGATTCGGGGCTACGCTGGTGCCACCAGGCGATGGCGCCGCGGCCGATCGCCGAGCCAAAAGGGGATCGCCATGCAAGCCAACGCCGACACGTCCCGGCAAATCGCCGAGGAATCCCGCGAGCAGTTCAACCGCCCCAGCTTCGCCAAGGGCCTGTACATGGGGGCAGTGGACTTCTCGCTGATCGAACCGCTGCCGGGAGCCGTGCACCCGGAACGCGGCCAGGCCTTCCTGCCGCAGCTCGAAGCGGTGCTCGATTCCATCGACCCGGAACGCATCGAAGCCGAGGCACGCATCCCCGATGAGTACATTGCCCAGCTGCGCCGCATCGGCGCCTTCGGCATGAAGATCCCGATTGAATACGGCGGGCTGGGGCTGAGCCTGCTGGACTACGGCCGGGCACTCATGCGGGTCGGCGTGGTGTGCCCCGCGCTCGGCGCGCTGCTTTCGGCCCATCAGTCCATTGGCGTCCCCGAGCCGGTGAAGTCCTTCGGCACCGAGGAGCAAAAACGCGAATACCTGCCGCGCTGCGCGGCCGGAGCAATCAGCGCCTTCCTGCTCACCGAGAATGATGTCGGTTCGGACCCTGCCCGGTTGGGCACCACGGCCCGGCTCAGCGACGACGGCACCCACTATCTCCTGGACGGCGCAAAGCTGTGGACCACCAACGGGGTGGTCGCCGAGCTGCTGGTGGTGATGGCCGCGGTGCAGCCGCACGAGGCCGCGGGTGAAGAGCCGGCGGGCCGCGGAGGAATCACCGCCTTCATCGTCGAGGCTGATACCGAGGGCATCGTCGTGGAGAACCGCAACCAGTTCATGGGCCTGCGCGGCATCGAGAACGGGGTGACACGCTTCCGCGAGGTGCGCGTCCCGGTGGCCAACCGGCTGGGCAAGGAAGGCTCGGGACTGAAGATCGCGCTGAGCACCTTGAATACCGGGCGCCTGTCCATTCCGGCGATGTGCGCCGGGGCCGGCAAATGGTCCACGAAGATTGCCCGCGAATGGTCCGCGGCGCGAGTGCAGTGGGGCAAGCCGGTCGGCAAGCACCAGGCCGTCGCCGGCAAGCTCGCCTACATTGCTGCCAGCAGCTATGCGCTGGAAGCGGTTTTCGAGGTTTCGGCCCGGCTGGCCGATGCCGGCACGAAGGATATCCGCATCGAAGCGGCCCTGGCCAAGCTCTGGGCTTCGGAGGTCGCGTGCACGATCGCCGATGAGCTGTTGCAGATCCGTGGCGGCCGCGGCTTCGAGACCGCCCGGTCCCAAGCGGCGCGCGGCGAGCGGGCGGTGCCGGTGGAGCAGCTGTTGCGCGATCTGCGGATCAACCGCATCTTCGAGGGCTCCACCGAAATCATGCACCTGCTGATTGCCCGCGAGGCGGTGGATACCCACCTGCAGGCCGCGGGAGACCTGGCTCGTGCCGGGGCGAGCATGGAGGAAAAGGCTCGGGCCGCGGCATCCGCGTCGGGATTCTATGCCCGCTGGCTGCCCAAGCTCGCCGTGGGCGCAGGCTCGGTGCCGACGTCCTATTCCGGGCATGGCCCCTTGGCGAAGCATCTGCGCTATGTGGAACGGACCTCGCGCCGGCTCGCTCGGCAGACGTTCGCCGGCATGGCACGCTGGCAGGCAGGCATGGAAAAGCAGCAGGTTTTCCTCGGCCATATCGTGGATATCGGCGCGGAGCTGTTCGCCATGTCCGCCGTGATTGCCAAGACCACCGCGCTGCCGCAGTCTCCTGCTGCACAGCGCGACTCGGCGCAGCGCCTTGCTCTGGCCTTCTGCGAGCAAGCTGCGCAACGCTGCGAGATGCACTTCGAGAAGCTCTGGAACAACACGACGCATTCCGACGGGCAGCTCGCCGCCGACCTGCTGGACGGCAAGTTCCAGTGGCTGGAAGAAGGGGTCCGCGATGCCTCTGAAGGCACCGGTGTCTGGATCGCCCAGTGGTCCGATGAGGTTGGCGAGGATGTGCGCTGGCCGTATGGGAAGGAGTCTTAAGGCTCGGCGATTTCGACGTCCAGCAATCCCGCACGCCACCGCGCAGTGGTCTCCTCCGCCAACGCCTCAGCCTCCAACGCCTCGGCCGGCGTCATGAAATACGTGTTGACGCGCAATTTCTGCTCTGGATCCAACTCCGGCGGCAGCAGCACCATCGGCCGGCTGCCAGGGATTTTCACCGCTTGGAACAACCCGCAATGCCTGGCCGTATGGTGAATCAAGCAATTCAACACCGCAGACTTGATATCGGTCCGTCCGCCCTTCTCCCACGGATCCAGATGATCCGCTTCGCATCGTTGTGCAGGCATGCTGCACCCAGGATACGAACACCCCCGATAGGCTGCCCGCAAAGCACGCACTTGCGCCTTGGAGAACAGCCGCTGGGTCCGTCCCAGATCCAACGGCAGGCTCTTGCCGTTGAGCACCACCGGGAGAATTCCCGCAGTGCACAATGCAGTCCTGGCCTCGCCCGGGGAGAGCAGGATCCCCGAGGAAGTCACCGCGAAATCCTCCATTTTCCGTTGCAGCTTCTCCCAATCCAGAATGATGCTCACCTGCGAGCTGGCCAGCCCGGCCTGCTGGTCCGGCGGGCTGCCATTCGGTTTCCGTTCGCTCATCAGCAAAGCCATGAAACCGACAAGCCGCCGCCGCTCGGGTTTCAGATCTTCCCATTCACCGCTTGCCGGCTCCGGTTCGGAACTATCACCTTCTGGTTGGTGCTCCTCGTCTTCGCCTTCTGGCCGATGATCGTCCGCTTGGGAATGGGGATCCTCTGCGTCTGGATTGAGTCCTTCTTCTGGCGGGTCATCCTCGACGTCCTCGTCACCGGGTCTGTCTTTCGCCCAGTCGGGCTTGCTGCCCTCATCATCCCAGCCACTGGTTTCCTCACCGGTGAACTGGGCATCCACGTCCTTCAAGCCCTGCCGGTTGCCGGCAACCGTGGAAGGATTATCCAGATTCGCGAAATACGCATCGATGTATGCGGATTGCGAGGGAAGAACACGGAAGAGGTATTCCACCAGGCCTTTGCGCATGCCTCGCTTGAAGATCCCGATCCCGTCCAGCAGGGCCTTGAGCGGGCGCTTGCCGGCCTTGACCTGCGCGACCAGGTCGTTGATGTGCTTGCGCGCCGACTTCGGCTCCGACCGCAGGAACGCCGCGGACTCGGCCTGCAGCTGCTGCTTCTTCACTTCGGCCGCATTGCCTTCGCCCAGGTCCTTGCGCACCGAATGCAGCTTCATCGCCGCCGAGGCAACCAGCCGCGGATCGATGTTCGGGTCCTGGAACTGGGCGGCGAGCTCGGGCAGCCACGGAGCAGTTGGTTGCCCTGCTTCGTCTACGCCGCCGAGCAGGCAGTCGGCCTGCACCAGCCGGGCGGCCGCGGTGCTGCGCGGGATATCCAGCCAGCCGGTCATCAGCCCTTTGGCATCCTTGAAATGCGTGCGCCCGGTGGTGGTGCGCCCCTTCGCCTCGTCGATTTCCTCGATGCTGGGGTCGGGTCCGAGGTCGGTGATGGCCTGGAAGGATTCCTGGTCGAGCTTGTGGGCGCCGGTGCTGCGCAGTGCGGCAGCCGCGTGGACCTGGGTGCGGGTGAGTTCCTGGGCCAAGTCTTCGGTGAGCAGCGCGAAATAGGCGGCGTGGCCTGCGGTGAGACCCGCGTGGGCCAGGCGCCGGGTCGCTGAAGCGGCCAACGCTTTGGCGTTGGCCAGGTCCTTCAGTGCTTGCGCGATGTCTGTGCTCATGGAAACCAGCTTGCGCCCGAAACGCCATGCCGCTGGTACGCCGGGGCGGAATGTGGAAAACCTCAGCCGTGCATGCGGTACCAGAGCAGCGCGACCTGCAGCGAGGCCCGGGATTCGGCGGAGTCCAGCTGCACCCCCAACTTTGCTTCGAGCTTGGCCAGCCGGGAATACAGGGTCGGCCGCGAAAGGTAGCCGGCCTTGGCCAGTGCGGTCTTGTTCCCGCCGTGGGCCAGGTAGAGATCGAGCAGGTCGAGTCCCTGGTGATCGACCGGGTTGAGCAGGCCGGCGAGCTCGGCTTGCGCGAAGGAACGCATCCGCGGGTCGCCGCCCATGGCCGAAAGCACCCCGCGCAGGCGCAGGTCGGCGAAGCGGTAATAGGGCTGGGCGCGGGTGGGCAGGTGCGGGACGATCTGCGCGACGTGCGCGGCCTCTTCCAGACCGGCGATGCTGGTGGCCAGCGTGCCTTCGGGGCCCACGCCGATGGCCACCGGGGCGGTGAGCTGCTCGGCCAGCCGCCGGGTGAAGCCCTGCAGGGTGGAGTCCACCAGTTCGCGGGCGCGCAGCGGCAGGATCAGCCCCAGATACCCGGGCTTGAGCGAGCCGGCCAGGATGCCCAGGTGCAGGGCGTCGGCGAGCTGGTCGAGCACTTCGAGCAGGGCGCGGTCGGCCAGCTGGGTTTCGGTGGGCGTGCCGGATCCGGCCAGCGAGATGACCACCGGGACGTAGTAGGGGGCGGCGGCCAGGCCCAGGGCCTGGGTGCGGATGGCGATGTCCTTGTCGCTGTAGCTGTGCCCCGACTGCAGTTCGTGCAGCGTGGAGGTTCGGGCCTGGTAGAGCAGTTCGCGCTGGTCGCGGCCGGAAAGCCGGGCGATGGTCAGCGCCTGGCCGGCACGTTCCAGGACCAGGGCGGCGCGGTCGTCGTCATCCAGCACGGCCGGGACGATCAGCCGGCCCCACCGGCTGCGCACCGCCCCGACCGGGGTCTGCAGCCAGTTCTCGGCGCCGGTGGCGCGCCCGGTGTGCTCCAGGTAGCCGACGAAACGGGAGCGGGTGATCCAGTCTTCCAGTTGCGCGCCGGACTCGGCGAGCACATGGTGGCGGACATCTTCGAGCACCACGGGGGCCGAGAGCAGCTGCGCGGTGCGGGCCACGATCTGCGCCTCGTCGGCCTCGGTCAGCGAGAGCCCGGTGTAGATTTCGTGCACCGTGCGGGAGAACTGCACGGCCTCGAGCTGCTCGGCCACGAGCTTCTGGTGGATGACCTCGGTGATCGACACGAAACGGGTGGTGGTGCGCAGGGCGATGACCGGCAGGCCCAGGTCGGCGACATCCAGCTCGGCGCCCGACAAGTCCTCGATGATCACCCCGACCGCTCCGGCCTCGCGCAGCGCGGTGATGAAGGCGCGCACATCGCTCACGTTGCGCAGGGTGGTGAGGATCAGCTCGCGGCCCAGCAACAGGTCGATGTTCTCGGTGGATTCGGTGACGTGCACCCAGCGCAGCTGCGCGTCCATCCCGGCGGCGCAGAGCACCTGGGGGTCGGCGGCCTGCACCACCGGCAGGTGCAGCACGTCGTTCACCGTCAGCATTTTTTACACTCCGTCATCGATAGTGCTTAAATCATGACACAGTGATGGTGTTGCCCCTCACATCCATGACCCATGATGAATGCAGGCACCCAACTTCGAAAGGCCGATACGATGACCGCAACGCTGACCGACACCTTGCAGCACTGGATCAACAACGCCAGCTACTCCGCCGATGACCGCACCGGCAAGGTCTACAACCCCGCCACCGGCGAGGTCTCCCGCCACGTGGCGCTGGCCTCCAAGGCCACCACCGAGCACGCGATTGCCGCCGCCGCGGCAGCCTTCCCGGGCTGGCGCGACACCTCGCTGGCCCGCCGCACCGCGATCATGTTCAACTTCCGCCAGCTGCTGGCCGAGCGCAAGGGCGAGCTGGCGGCGATCATCACCGCCGAGCACGGCAAGGTGCTGGATGACGCGCTGGGCGAGGTGGCCCGCGGCCTGGAGGTCGTCGAGCTGTGCTGCAACGCCCCCTACCTGCTCAAGGGCGAGTTCTCGCAGAACGCCTCCACCGGCATCGACGTGCAGTCCCTGCGCCAGCCGGTGGGCGTCTCGGCCATCATCTCCCCCTTCAACTTCCCGGCCATGGTGCCGCTGTGGTTCTTCCCGGTAGCCATCGCCGCCGGCAACACCGTGGTGCTCAAGCCATCGGAGAAGGACCCGTCGGCCGCCAACTGGCTGGCCGAGCTGTTCACCGAGGCCGGTCTGCCCGAGGGCGTGCTGAACGTGGTGCACGGCGACAAGGAAGCGGTGGACACGCTGCTGACCGATCCGCGGGTGAACTCGGTGTCCTTCGTGGGCTCCACCCCGATCGCGCAGTACGTCTACTCCACCGGCACCGTCCACAACAAGCGGGTGCAGGCCTTCGGCGGCGCGAAGAACCACATGCTGGTGCTGCCGGATGCCGACCTGGACCTGGCCGCCGACATGGCGGTGAATGCGGGCTTCGGCGCGGCCGGCGAGCGCTGCATGGCGATCTCCGTGGTCGTCGCGCTCGACACCATCGCCGATGAGCTGGTCGCCAAGATCGCCGAACGCGCCAAGACGCTGCGCGTGGGCGATGGCACCCGCGGCTGCGACATGGGCCCGCTGATCACCGGCGAGCACAAGGCGAAGGTGGCCGGCTACATCGATGCGGGCATTGCCGCCGGCGCCGAGCTGGTGCTCGATGGCCGCACCGGCATGGTGGACGCCGATGGCGAGGGCTTCTTCCTGCACCCGACGATGTTCGACAAGGTCGGCACGGACATGTCCATCTACACCGAGGAGATCTTCGGCCCGGTGCTTTCGGTGGTCCGCGTGGACAGCTTCAACGAGGGCATCGAGCTGATCAACTCCTCGCCGTACGGCAACGGCACCGCGATCTTCACCAATGACGGCGGCGCGGCCCGCCGCTTCGAGGACGAGATCCAGGTGGGCATGGTCGGGGTCAACGTGCCGATCCCGGTCCCCGTGGGCTACCACTCCTTCGGCGGCTGGAAGGCCTCGCTGTTCGGCGACCAGCACGCCTACGGCCCGGAGGGCTTCAAGTTCTTCACCCGCAACAAGGTGATCACCAAGCGCTGGCTGGATCCAAGCCACGGCGGCATCAACCTCGGCTTCCCGCAGAACGACTAGGAACCATGACTACCGAAATCAGCGACATCACCAGCGACCAGATCGCTGCAGGCCAGCGCGCCTACGAGCTGGACCGCGAGCACGTCTTCCACTCCTGGCAGGCCCAGGGCCCGTTCACCCCGATGACGATCCTCAAGACCGAGGGCTCGTACGTGTGGGACGGGGAGGGCAACAAGCTCATCGACCTCTCCAGCCAGCTGGTGAACACGAACATCGGCCACCAGCACCCGAAGGTCATCGCAGCGATCCAGGAGCAGGCGGGCAGGATCGCCACGATCGCCCCGCAGCATGTGAACGTCGCGCGCTCCGAGGCGGCCAGGCTGATCGCCCAGCACACCCCGGGGCAGCTGGACAAGATCTTCTTCACCAACGGCGGGGCGGATGCGGTGGAGCATGCGGTGCGCATGGCGCGGCTGCACACCGGCAGGCACAAGGTGCTCTCCGCGTACCGCTCATACCACGGCGGCACCCACCTGGCGGTGAACATCACCGGCGACCCGCGGCGCTTCGCCTCGGACCATGGCGCGGACGGCATCGTGCACTTCTTCCCGGCCTACCCGTACCGCTCCTACTTCGGGTCGGCAACGGAGGCCGAGGAGACCGAGCGCGCGCTGAAGCACCTGGAAGACACGATCATCCTGGAGGGCCCGTCGAACATCGCCGCGCTGATCCTGGAGTCCATCCCGGGCACCGCAGGCATCTACCTGCCGCCTACCGGCTACATGGCCGGGGTGCGTGAGCTGACCCGCAAGTACGGCATCGTGCACATCGCCGACGAGGTCATGGCCGGTTTCGGCCGCTCGGGCGAATGGTTCGCGGTCAACCACTGGGACATCGTCCCGGATCTGCTCACCTTCGCCAAGGGCGTGAACTCCGGCTATGTGCCGCTGGGCGGGGTGGCGATCAGCCCGGAAATCTTCGAGACCTTCCGCGAGCGGGCCTACCCGGGCGGGCTGACCTACTCGGGCCACCCGCTGGCCTGCGCGGCCGCGGTCGCCACCATCACCGTGATGGAGGATGAGGGCATGGTGGAAAACGCCAAGCGCCTGGGAGAAGAGATCATCGGGCCGCGCCTGGCGCAGTTCGCCGCCGAGCATCCTTCCGTGGGCGAAGTGCGCGGAACCGGCGTGTTCTGGGCGATCGAACTGGTGAAGAACCGGGAGACCCGCGAGCCGCTGGCCGCCTACGGAGGCAGCAGCCCGGAGATGAATCAGGTGGTTGCCGCCGCGAAGGCCGCAGGGCTGCTGCCCTTCGCGAACTTCAACCGGCTGCACGTGGTGCCTGCGATGAACATCGAGGACTCGGTGCTCATCGAGGCGCTGGATCGCCTCGAGCAGGCCCTGGACGTCGCCGACACGTTCGTTCAATAGCACCTGACTGGCAGGACAGCACAGCTGTCCTGCCAGTTGCGCATTAACAAGGAGATCGAGATGACCACCCTCGCAACGAGTCCCGTGCTTGACGCCCATCCCCGGGCCTCGATCGATGAGCAGGATCGCAGGCAGGCCAGCGTGGACCGCTCGGGCTATGTGCCCGAAACCTATGCCGACGGGGTGATCTTCGCGCAGGACATCGACGATGTGGTGCTCGCGATGAAGCTCGCCCATGAGCATGGGGCCATAATCGTGCCGCGCGGGGCAGGTACCGGGCTGGCGGCAGGTTCCAGCGCGCAGGCTGGGCAGATCGTGCTCGATCTGTCCCGGATGGACAAGATCCTTCAGATTGATCCGGTGGAAGCCACCGCAGTGGTTCAGCCCGGGGTGATCAATGCGGCGGTGAACCATGCGGCCGGCGAGCATGGGCTGTTCTATGCACCAGATCCGGCCAGCACCGCGATCTGCTCCATCGGCGGGAATATCGCCACCAACGCCGGGGGCATGTGGTGCGCCAAGTACGGGGTGACCCGCGAGTCGGTGCTCAGCTTGCTGGTGGTGCTGCCCGACGGGCAGCTGCTGCGCACCGGGCGGCGGACCATCAAGGGCGTGGCCGGCTACGACATGAATGCGCTGATGATCGGTTCGGAAGGCACGCTGGGCATCGTGGTCGAGGCGCTGCTGCGGCTGCGTCCCAAGCCCAAGCACACCTCCACCCTGGTCGCCTATTTCCCCGATGAAAATGCCGCGGCAAAGGCCGCCTCGGCGGTGATCGCCGAACGGCTGACTCCCTCGGTGCTGGAGCTGATGTGCGGCAAGACCTTGAAGGCGGTGGATGCGGCGCTGGGAACGGATCACCAGTCGCGCGGCGGCGCCTTGCTGCTCGCGCAGACCGATGGCTACGGCGCGCACCTGGAAATGCAGGCGCTGCAGGAGGCGATTGCCCCGCTGGCCGGGCATATCGAGATTGCCCGCGATGAGGCACAAGCCCAGGCGCTCATCGAAGCGAGGCGCCAGGCCATCCCGAGCATGGAGCTGCTGGGCACCGCCTCGATCTGCGATATCGGCGTGCCGCGGCACCGCTTGGCCGAGGCGTTCGCCGGCCTGCAGCGCATCGAGGACGAGCGCGGAGTTTCGATCTTCACCATTGCCCATGCCGCCGACGGCAACCTGCATCCGATCATCGTGGTGCCCGAAGGACAGTCGATCACCAGTGGCGCGCCGAAAGCCGCGCTGGGCGACATGTTCCACCTTGCCCAGTTGCTGGGCGGCACGCTGACCGGCGAGCACGGCATCGGCCTGCTCAAGCAGGATTGGCTGGCCGAGGAGCTGGGCGAGACCTCGCTGGCATTGCAACGGCGGCTGCGCGCGGTGTTCGATCCGCAGGGCATCTTGAACCCGGGGAAGGCGATCTGACTCTGGAAGTCAGGCGCTGACGTGGGTAGGGTAAGTACATGGATGAGTATCTACCAGTAGCCTTCGGCCTTCCGCTCATGTCCGTGGCGCTGTCCGTGGTCCTCCTGCTGATCGCGGTACCCTTGGCTGTTCACGCGCTGATCCGCCGCAGGGCGTTCGCCGGCCTGCGTGACGGGGAGCAGACCTATGCCCGGCGCTCGTCCATCCGCACCGAGTTCATTTCAGCCGGACTTGCAGCAGTCGCGACAGCCGTCTTCCTGGTCTTGGGGATCACCGGCTACAGCACCGCGATGAGCAATCTCGAAGCGAACATCCACAAGGAATACTCGCCGACCGAGCTGGATATCAAGTACTGGAACGGGTCGTGGGCCACTGCGGACATCACCCTCCCCGATGGCACCAGCTACGAGGACGCCCAGATCTCCATGCAGGCCGAATACCGCCCGCTCGTCGAGCCCAAGATGACGAAGGATTAGCTGGCAGAGAACTGCGAACCCGGATCTGACTTCAGTGTGAAATACTGGCCACAGCATTTATTCACGCCAGTATCCTGTGGAGGGAAAAGACCATGATCGGAAGTGGCGCGCCAGCAGGCGATCCGTTCCAGCCGCATCTTGAATGGGGCCTGAAGGCTTCGTTCGTGAGCTACATTTCTTCCCTCGCCGACGGACGCATCGAGGCCGCCAACGGGGTGTGGCAGGCAGGCAACGCGTTGGCGTTCCCAGTCTCCCCCGCTACCGAGGTTCCGGAGAATGAAATCTGGTTCAACGGCCGTGTTTCCTTCTCCGGGCACGGAGGCATGATGAAGCTGGATCTCATTGAGCCGCGCATCGTGAACCACGATGACCGCATCACCCTCACCATTGACGAGGCCGGCGAGCGCGTAGCCATTGCCGAGCTTACCGAAACCAGCGTTTCGAACGCTTTTGGCTTGGTCAAGACCCGTTTCTCGGCGGTGCTCACCGAGGCTGGCTCGAAGCTGTTCAACGGCCAATATCCTGCCGGACAGCAGATGGAAGAAGTTGAGGTTGTGCTGCGCGGTTAGCAGCTGACCAGCAGTGAAGGCCCGGCGCGCAAGTGCCGGGCCTTCACTGTGTTGGGTTGCCGCGCCAGCCAAGTGGCTGGTCACCCCCTGATTCAGGATTCGCGCGAGAACTCCGACGCGCGCATAACTTGTTCTTCGGTCAGCGGGTGCCCGGTGTACTTCTCGAACTGCGCCGCAGCTTGCAGCGCGATGACCTCGGCTCCGGTGATGACCTGCTTGCCAGCGTCTCGTGCGTTACGTATCAGCGGCGTTTCGCTGGGGAAGGCGACCACGTCGAAGATGCTTTGTGCCGAAGCAATATGCTCAGCGGTGAACGACAGCGTTTCGGCATTCTCCCCATCCATGCCCAATGGAGTGACGTTGACCAGGATCTGGTGGCCTGGAACTGGATCTGCCGAGGCGTGGCGGTAGCCGTACTTGTCGGCCAGCGCTTTGCCTGCGTGCGCATTGCGTGCCAGCACCGTCACGTCGCTGAATCCGGCCTCGCGGAAAGCGGCAACCACTGCCTTGGCCATGCCGCCGGAACCGCGCACCAGGACGCTGCTGCGCGCATTCAATCCATGGCGGTCAATCAGGGCGGCGATCGCTTCGAAGTCGGTATTCGATGCCACGAGCCGGCCATCGTGATTCACAATCGTGTTGACCGAATCGATGGCAGCTGCAGAAGGCTCGATTTCGTCTACCAGTTCCATGACTTCCTCCTTGAACGGCATCGAGACCGAGCAGCCGCGAATGCCCAGGGCACGTACCCCGGCGATTGCTCCTGGCAGGTCCTCGGTGGAGAAGGCCTTGTAGATGAAGTTCAGGCCGAGCTCGTCATACAGGTAGTTGTGGAAACGCGTCCCGATATTCGATGGACGCCCGGAGAGCGAAATGCAGAGGGACATGTCTTTGTTCAAAATGGGCACGCGGGGATCTCCAGTGGTGGTGGCCGGTTCACCTCCAATATACGTGCACTGACTGGTGCATCCCGCAAAGCCGCAACGGCAATCAGGGCACGCTTGGGTTGCTCTTTCGCTCTGCCAGTGCATCGGCTAAGCTCAGTGCGCATGATCCAGGATCTTGACCAAGGACCTTTTTTCCACGGCACCAAGGCAGCATTGCGCCCCGGGGATCTGCTATCTCCCGGTTTCCCCTCGAACTATCGGCCCGAAGTCATCATGAACCACATCTACTTCACCGCATTAGCCGATGGCGCAGGATTGGCAGCCGAAATCGCTGCATTGGACGGCACTGCGCACGTGTATGAGGTGGAGCCGACCGGGCCATTTGAAAATGACCCGAATGTCACGGATAAGAAATTTCCAGGCAATCCCACCCGGTCCTACCGCAGTGCGCATCCGGTCCGTGTCATCCGTGAGGTCCATGGCTGGACGCGCTTGTCGCCCGAAGCGTTGCAGGACTGGCGTGAACGCATCGCACGGCTCACGAATGATCCAACAGCCGAGATCATCAATTAGCCAGTGCATGGGCGGTGCCCGATGCCTGATCGGCACCGGGCACCGCCCATGGACGTTGGATCGGCTGGCCTATATCAGCCCTTGATGATCTGCGGCTGGGCCAGCGACTTCAAGCCGTCCAGGCCGAATTCCAGGCCATAGCCGGACTGCTTGGCGCCGCCAAACGGAATACGCGGATCAATGGTGCCGTGGGAGTTGATCCATACGGTGCCCGCCTGGATCTGCGCGGCAACTTCCAGTGCCTGCTCGCGGTTGCTGCTCCACACCGAGGCGCCGAGGCCTACTTCCAGGGCGTTGGCATGCTTGATCGCTTCGGCGGTGTCCTTGACCTTGATGATCGGCAGGGCCGGGCCGAACTGCTCCTCGACCACGAGGCGGTTGGACGGGTCGATGTCGGCAATCAGCGTGGTCGGGTAGAAGTAGCCGGCGGCGTTCTCGTCCGGGTTGGCACCGAGCAGCACCTTCGCCCCGGAATCCACGGCGTCCTTGACCAGCGAAGCGACGATGTCGTACTGGGCCTTGTTCTGCAGCGGGCCGAGCACGTTGTTCTCATCGAGGCCCACACCCATCGGCATCTTCGCGGCGACATTGGCCAGCGCGTCGCAAACCGCATCGTAGATCGATTCCGGCACGTACAGGCGCTTGAGCGCAGCGCAGGTCTGGCCGGTGTTGATGAAGGCACCCCAGAACAGGTCTTCGGCAATGGCCTGCGGGTCGGCGTCTTCCAGCACGATGCCGGCGTCGTTGCCGCCCAGTTCCATGGTCAGGCGCTTCACGGTATCGGCCGAGGAGCGGATGATGGCCTTGCCGGTAGGAGTGGAACCGGTGAACATGATCTTGGCGATGTCCGGATGGCCCGAGAGCTTTTCGCCAACCTCGCGTCCGCCGGCGACGATGTTCAGCACGTCGGCCGGCAGCACTTCGTTGAGCACATGGACCAGCGCGAGGACCGAGAGCGGGGTGTATTCGCTGGGCTTCATCACCACGGTGTTGCCCATGCGCAGGCTCGGGGCCAGCTGCCAGATGGAGATCATCATTGGCCAGTTCCACGGGCCGATGGCGCCGACGACGCCCAGTGCGCGGTAGTGCTTGGCGGCGTAGGTTTCGCCGTCGTCCACGACGACTTCCGGCTCGACCTCATAGGCGGTGGCGGCGCGCAGCCAGGCGGCTGCTCCGCCGACCTCGAAGCGGGCGTTCGGGCCGTTCAGCGGCTTGCCCTGCTCGCGGGAGAGCAGTTCGGCCAGTGCCTCGGCATTGGCTTCGATATTGTCGGCCGCGGCGTTCAGCAGGCGCTTGCGCTCCTCATGGCCCAGGGCATCCCATGCCGGTTGGGCGGCCTTTGCCGCGGCGACCGCGGCGTCGAGGTCCGCGGCGCTTTGCTCGGCGACACGGCCAACCAGTTCACCGGTTGCCGGGTCCAGGATTTCGGTGCCACCGGTTGCCGGCTGGATCGCGTCCAGCAGTTCTTGGGCGTTTGCGTAAGCCATCTTTGAGCTCCTTGGTTCTAGGTGGTTAGCTGACGGGAAGTTCATCGGCCATGGGCGCACGCCGTGTCGACGAGCGGACGACCAGTGCCAGTACCCAGGCGATGACGCCGGGCAGGATCACGATGCCTTGCAGGACATAACCGAGCATTCCCGGTTCTTCCATGCCAAGCAAGATGTCGAAGTTGATGACGATTTGCGCGAAGACGTAGGCCAGCGCAATGCCGGAGACGAGCGGGGCGATCACCCGGGTGGCCAGGGATTCAGAGGATTGCTTGCGCTTGAAGTATCCGATGACGGCAAAGGAGGTCAGCGCCATCAGCAGCACCAGGCCATAGGCCGCCGAGTTGGTCATCCAGGTGAACATCGTGAACACGACGTACATCGGGTCCTTGCCTTGCGAGATCACCGCGAAGATGGCGATGACAACCAGGCCGAGGGTTGACTGCGCCAGCGAGCCGGCCACCGGCGCGTGGGTGGTGCGCGAGGTGATGGCAAGGAACTTCGGCAGGGCCCCGCCGCGGCCCATGGCGTAGAAGTAGCGGGCAATGACGTTGTGGAAGGCCAGCAGCGCGGCGAACAAACTGGTGATGAACAGGATGTTGGCCAAATCGACGAACCATGCTGGGGCGTTGGCGCCGAAGAAAGCGAAGATCAGGTCAGGTCCGAGTTCCGCCGAAGCGCCGATGACGTTCGAGGCGCCTTCGCCGACTGCTACGGCGAAGGCCGAGAACGCGTAGAAGCAGGCGATGATGACGACCGCGATCATCGTGGCGCGCCGGGCGGTGCGCGCCGGATCCTTCACCTCCTCGTTGTAGATGGTTCCGGATTCGAAGCCCATGAACGCGGCGATGGTGAAGGCCATGACCGCGCCCATGCCCGGCGCCACAGCGTCGGCCACGTTGAAGGATGCGGCCGGCTGCGGCGCCTCGGGAGCGAAGGCGAAAGCCATGATGTTGTAGATGATGACGACGAGGAATTCAGCGGCGACGACGATGCCCAGCACCTTGACCGAGAAGTCGACCCGGTTCATGCCGAGGAAGCCGACCACTGCCCAGGCCACCAGCGCCATGGCCCACCACGGGATGGCGGTGCCGAAGGAGGCGTTGGCGAAGGATGCGGCGGCGAACCCGAACATTCCGTAGATGCCGATCTGCATGAGGTTGTAGCTGACCAGCGCGACCATCGCTGCGCCGACGCCCGCTGCTCCGCCCAGGCCTTGGGCAATGTAGGCGTAGAACGCTCCGGCATTCGGTATGTAGCGGCTCATCGCGGTGTAGCCGATGCTGAAGACCAGCAGTATGGCACCGATGATGAGGAAGGACAGCGGCACCGATTCCATGCCGGTCACCGCGTAGTTGGTCGTCACGCCGCCAGCCACGGCGGTGAGCGGTGCGCTGGCGGCAATGATCATCACGACCAGAGCCGGCACCGTGAGCGTGCGTTGTTCGAGTCCCATTCGATCCCCCATTATCCGAGTTCTTGGATATCAGCATCCCGGAGTCCTCGAACTTTTCGTTGGCATTGAGCGCAGGACCATTGGCACCGCGTGCACTTCCGCTGCGTCTCAGGCGGCGTCGCGGTATTTGCCCGGGGTTGAACCGAATTCTTTGGAGAACATGCGGCTGAAGCCCGCGGCATCGGCAATTCCCACCCGGGATCCGATGGCCTGCACTGGCAGGTCGGCCATGAGCGGGTCGCGCAGCAGGCGCGCTGCTTCGCGCATTCTGAGATGGCGGATCAGCGCGGCGACGCTGAGCGGCTGGTGCTCGAACAGCGCATGCAGGCTGCGTACGGACATGAAGTGGGCGGCCGCGATGCGGGCCGGTCCCAAATCGGCGTCGTCCAGGTGCGCGTTGATGTAGCCGGTGACCAATTCGCGTTGGCGCAACTTGGCGTCCCCATGGCATTCGGCGCCGAGCGCGCCGCCCAGTGCGGTGGCCAGCAGATCCACGGTGTTGCGGGCCAGCTGGTAGCCGCCGAATTCATCCCACTGGGAAAGGTTGGATCCGAGGTGGCGCAGCAGCGGTGCGACGGTCCCCGACAACGGGTGCGATTCCTTGAGCGCAACCGCGGTCAGCTGGCCGACCTGCTGCTGCGACAAGCGGAAAAGATCATGCGGAACCAAGGTGACCAGCACCGATGCAGGTTTCTCGAAGGCCAGAGTGTACGGGCGCTGGGTATCGTAGATCGCCAGGTCCCCGGGTGCCAGCAAGGTTTCGCGGCCATCTTGGATCAGCAGCCCATAGCCATCGAGCTGGTAGGAGATCTTGTAGAAATCCCCGTCGCCGCTGGCGCTCAGGTCCTCGGTTCGCTTCACCGCGTGGGGTTTGGCATGGATGCGCATCAAGCCGATCTCTCCGAGCATGTTGGCACCCAGCGTAGCGGTGAAATGTCCGCTGGAAATCTGCTCGCTGCGCAGCTTCACGAAGGCGTCGGAAATGAGCCGCGACCACGCGGTGAACGAATCGACGTGCTGAAGTTGATACATGCCTGCCTCCCCATCGAAGCCCAAGGAACTGTGTCGGGCATCACGAATGAGAGTACGCCGAGCGCGCCGAAAAGTCACTTTTTTCGTCGTGCGGAGAATATCCAGCTACTCCGCTGCGCGCAGGCTGCGCAAGGCCTCCAGGCGGTACTGCAGCTGCGCTTCGAGCGCGTCGGCGGTATTGACTGCTTCGTCGAGCACGCTGCTGGTTTGCGCGCCCATCAGGAAATTGATCATCGAGTCGCGCGCCACGGGTGCCGTGGGGTGGTCGGGGCCGAGGAGCTGCTCAAGCCATTGGTCAACCAGCGTGCGCCAGCGGTCCATGGTTCCCGCATTGACCGCCGCCAGCGCCCGATCCCCGAGGGCCAGATGCCAGAAGTGCACCGCGATGCGCGCTTCATTTCGCCGCAGCTCATCGAGCGGAAGCACTTCCCGTGCAAATGCCTCAATGGCCGCGATTCCCGTTTGCCCCTGGCACTTGCGGGCAATGCGCTTGTCGGTCGCCTCGGCGACATAGCGGAAGGTCGCTACCAGCAGCGCATCGCGGGTTGGGAAGTAGGGCTTGAAGGCGCCGTTGGAATATCCGGCAGCCGCGGCCAGGTCGCGCAGGTTGAGTTTCTCGATCCCCTCCCGGGCAATGAATCTCCACGTGACCTCGACGATCTCCCGGCGACGCTGATCATGGTCCACGATTTTCGGCATGCCTCAAGATTAGCGATAAATCATTTATTTCCGCCAAAGGCTTGCGCCTTTGCGAGTCCGCCCGTATTCTCTACAACCAGAGAATAATAAATGCTGCAGATCACATTTCAGCACTAAAGGAGCCGGTCTCATGCCAACCACCACCGCCACGGATTTCACCCTGCTCAGCGAAGCAGAGGTTGCCGCCGCCAAGGACTTGCTGGTCAGCAACCAGCTGTTCACCGAGAACACCCGCATCGCCTACATGGGCCTGGAAGACCCGCGCGCCGACCGCCCCGGCCGCTTTGTCCGCGTGATGCTCATGGACAAGCTGGCCAACTCCCCCAAGGATGTCGTCCTGGACCTGGGCGCCCAGGGCGTGCACTCAAGCGTCGATCTGGATCCGGCCAAGGTGGGGCAGATGCCGGTGCTGCTGGAGGAATTCGAAAAGGTCGAGTCCATCCTGATTGACGACCCGCAGTGGGCGGCCGCTTTGGCCAAGCGCGGACTGAAGCCAGAACAGGTGCGCGTGGCCCCGCTGTCCGCAGGTGTGTACGACGACGAGTACCCGCAGGAATCAGGGCGCCGCATCCTGCGCGGGCTGGCCTTCCGCCAGGACTTCGCCGAAGACTCCGCGTGGGCCCACCCGGTTGACGGACTGGTGGTCTACATCGACACCATCGCCGGGAAAATCGACCAGCTGCTGGATCTGGGCATCGTTCCGGTGCCCGAAACCCACGGCAACTACACCGACCCGGAACTCACGGGCCCGTTACGCACCACCCAGAAGCCCATCGAGATCACCCAGCCAGAAGGCGCGAGCTTCACGGTGAGCGCCGGCAACCATGTCGAGTGGGAGAAATGGTCGCTGGACATCGGCTTCGACATGCGCGAGGGCCTGGTGCTCTACAACATCGCCTTCAACGACAAGGGCGTGGAACGCCGGATCCTGGACCGCGCCTCCATCGCGGAAATGGTCGTGCCCTACGGGGATCCGTCCCCGGTACGCAGCTGGCAGAACTACTTCGACACCGGCGAATACCTCATCGGGCGCCTGGCCAATTCCCTGGAGCTCGGCTGCGACTGCCTGGGCGAAATCCACTACATCTCCCCGGTAGTCACCGACGCCGATGGCAATGCGCAGACGATCGCCAACGGCATCTGCATGCATGAGGAGGACGCCTCGATCCTCTCCAAGCATGCCGATGACTGGTCCGGAGTGAAGTACACCCGGCGCAACCGTCGCCTGGTGATCAGCTTCTTCACCACCGTGGGCAACTACGACTACGGCTTCTACTGGTACCTCTACCTGGATGGCACCATCGAATTCGAGGCCAAGGCCACCGGCATCGTCTTCACCTCGGCCATGGGCGACGAGCGTTTCTCCTCCGAGATGGCTCCGGGGCTGACCGCGCCATTCCACCAGCACATCTTCGGCGCCCGCCTGGACTTCGCGCTGGATGGCGGCCCGAGCCGCGTCATCGAGGAAGAAGCAGTCCGCCTGCCAATCAGCAAGGAGAATCCGCGCGGCAACGCCTTTACCCGCAGCCACACCGTGCTGGCCACCGAGAAGCAGGCGGTGCGCGACAACAACCCGACGGCCGGGCGCACCTGGGTGGTCACCAACCCCGAGAAGCAGAACTACCTGGGCAAGCCGGTAGGCTACAAGCTGATGTCCCAGGGACTCCCGACCCTGCTGGCCGCCGAGGGATCCTCCATCCACCGCCGCGCGGAATTCGCTTCCAAGGCGCTGTGGGTGACCAAGCGCGAGGATGGCCAGCGCTACCCCACCGGTGACTTCGTGAACCAGAACCCTGGCGTTGACGGCATCGGCTCCTGGATCGAGGACGACAAGAACATCGATGGCGAGCAAATCAGTCTGTGGCACACGTTCGCGCTGACCCACTTCCCGCGCACCGAGGACTGGCCAATGATGCCCGTGGACAAGGTCGGATTCACCATCCGCCCCGAAGGTTTCTTCGACCGCTCCCCTGTGCTTGACGTTCCAGCCCCGGTCCAGCACGGCTGCTGTGCCACTACGGAATCCGACGGCTGCTGTGGCAGCGGCGACTAGGCTCACGACGAGTGCCCCTGCCAGGCATCGCGCGCTCGGCATCGCCTCGCTATGCCTGGCGGCAGCCCACCTGCTGGTGCTGGCAGCGCTGCCGCACACGCTGTGGTGGACCCTGGCCTTGCTGGCAATGACCTTCTGGTGCGTCAAATGCTCCTGGTGCGTGCTGCGCGGCGGCTCACCCATGAGCTTGCTGGCCATGAGTGCACTGATGGGCGCTTCGCACGTGGCGATGGTGATCCGAATGCCATGGTTCGCCGGCCACCACGGCGCGCACGCGGTGCATGACGGGCACCATGCGCCGATCATGCTGGGCATCGCGGCTGCCGAATTCCTCCTGATGTTCGGCGCCGCTTGGCTCAGCCGCCACACCGCAGGCAGCGTCCCACGCAGTGCCGATCAACCGGATAGCTCAGAACCCGCGTCTCTTCCCGCCTAGCCAGACCCGGTCTTGAATGCAGCACTCCGCTGTTCTCAAGGCCGGGTTTCTGCCTGCTTCCGGATCTTGACAACCCCGAGTTGCACGGGCTTAGATGAGTAATGAATCACATTCAATTTGTGTTCAACTTTTCCGAGAAGAGGGATAGCCTTGACCGCCGACAGGCACTCATCTGGCATCCTCGGTGCCCAGCAGACCGCAAAGCCTCAAGGACCATTGGTCGTTCCCCTGCATCGATAGCGTCCACCGAATCAGCTATCTTCGAGGAAAGTACCAATGGCCACCAACAATGAATTGACGTTTGACAGGCATGAAGCCGAAGTCTCCCCCGCCTTGGTCGCCCGGGCACTGGCAGATGCCAAGCGCACCAGCTACTGGCTGGACAATAGCCAGCGTCCCACTCCACATCCGGCACTGCACGGGTCAATCGCCACCGACCTGCTGGTTATCGGCGGCGGCTACACCGGATTATGGACCGCGCTGCAAGCCAAGGAACGGGATCCTTCCCGCAAAGTGGTGCTGATCGAGGGCCAGCGCTTGGGCTGGGCCGCGTCGGGGCGCAATGGCGGCTTCTGCGAAGCATCGCTGGTCCACGGCGAAGCAAATGGCGCAAACCACCTGCCGGAAGAAAACGAGCTGCTCGCCGAGCTCGGGGCGCAGAACCTCGACGAGTTCGAAGCAACGGTGCAGCGCTACGCCATGGACGTGGACTTCATCCGCCAAGGCTCGATCAACGTGGCCACCGAGCAGCATCAGATCGCTTGGGTGGCCGAGGAAGCTGAAGCCCCGGGCGTCGACTACCTGGACGCCGACGCGGTCAAGCAGCTGATCAACTCCCCGGATTTCTTGGCCGGCTCCCGCGACAATCATTCCACCGCGCTGATCCACCCGGCCAAGCTCGTCTGGGAACTGGCCCGCGTGTGCCGCGAACTGGGCGTTGAATTCTACGAGCACACCCACGCCTTGGAGATGGAGAATACCGGCGCGCAGGTCCAGGTGCTCACCGCCGACGGCCAGATCACCGCCCAGCGCGTAGCCCTGGCCACCAACGTCTTCCCCTCGCTGCTCAAGCGCCACCGCGCACGCGTCATCCCGGTCTACGATTACGCGCTGATGACCGAACCGCTCACAGCCCAGCAGCGCACAGCCATCGGCTGGGCGGACATGGTGGGCCTGGCAGATCTGAACAACCGCTTCCACTATGCGCGCCCCACCATCGATGCCGAGGGGAACTTCCGCATTCTCTACGGCGGCTACGACGCGGTCTACCATTTCGGCGGCAAGGTCCGCTCCAGCTACGACACCAACCAGCGGACCTTCGAAAAGCTGGCCGCGCATTTCTTCGGCAGCTTCCCGGACCTGACGGATGTGAAGTTCTCCCACGCATGGGGTGGCGCCATCGATACCTGCTCGCGATTCTTCTCGTTCTTCGATCTGGCCTATGGCGGCAAGGTCGCCTACTGCGCAGGCTTCACCGGCCTCGGTGTGGGCGCCACACGGTTCGGTGCCAAGGTCATGCTGGATCTGCTCTCGGGAAAGAAGACGGAGCTGACCGAATTGGAACTAGTGCGCACCAAGCCGATCCCTTTCCCTCCCGAGCCTGCCGCATGGGTGGGCGTGAAACTCATGACCAGCCAGCTGGCCAAAGCCGACCGCAATCACGGCGAGCGCTCGGCCTTCTTGAAGCTGATGGACAAGATCGGAATGGGGTTCGATTCCTGATGCCGTCCAAAGATCTTCGAGCCAGTATCGTCCAGGCCGGCGACGTGGAGCTGAGCCACGAACCGATCGGCGAAGACCAGCGGGCTGACGGACAGGCACCCGCGACCACAGGCTATGCGGAACTGGGCACCCTCGGGAATGCGGAAGTCGGCATCTGGGAAATGTCTGCCGGAGCCATGCGGGATATCGAATCCGACGAATATTTCGCTGTGCTTTCCGGCCTCGCCACCGTGCAGATCCTGGAAGCCGACGGCTTCGGCGCCCAGGAACTCCGGCTGGTTCCGGGCAGCATTGCCAGGCTTCATGCTGGCATGAGAACACAGTGGACTGTCACCGAAACCCTGCGCAAGTTCTATTTCACCCTCTGAGCATCCCTAGGAGAATCCACATGGCCTACTACGATAGTTCCCTCGGACACCAGTTCATCAACGGCCAGCAAGTCCGCGGGCTCGGCCCGGTGCTGGAACGCGTGAACCCTGCCACCGGGAAGAAGCTGCTGGACGTCGATACCTCAAGCCTCGAACAGGTTGGCCAGGCGGTGCACGCGGCCGCCGAGGCCTTCACAACCTGGTCCAAGCTCACCCCGGGCGAGCGTGCCGACCACCTGCTGGCCTTCGCCCGCGAACTTGAGAAGCATGCTGATGAGATCGCCGCCGTGGAGACCGCGCAGACCGGCAAGAGCATCCGCATGTCCACCCAGTTCGATGTGCCCGGTTCCATCGACAACGTGAACTTCTTTGCTGGCGCCGCACGCAACCTGCAGGGCTTGGCCACCGGGGACTATGCCGGGAACACCACCTCGATGATTCGCCGCGAAGCCATCGGCGTGATCGGCTCGATCAGCCCCTGGAACTACCCGTTGCAGATGGCTGCATGGAAGATCCTGCCCGCGATCGCCGCCGGCAACACGATTGTGCTCAAGCCCAGCGAGCTGACCCCGGGCACCTCGGTGCTTTTTGCCCGGGCTGCCAAGGATGCAGGGCTCCCGGACGGGGTGATCAATATTGTGGTTGGCGACGGTCCCAGCGTCGGTGCGCCATTGGTGCGCCACCAGCTGGTGAAGATGACCTCGTTCACCGGCTCCACCGCGGTGGGCCTGAAGATCATGTCCATGGCCGCCGAGAGCGGTACCCGGGTGCATCTGGAGCTCGGCGGGAAGGCACCGTTGGTGGTCTTCGATGATGCGGATATCGAAGCCGCCGCGCACGGTGCGGTAGCCGGCTCGACGATCAATTCAGGCCAGGATTGCACCGCGGCCACCCGCGCCTACGTGCATTCCTCGGTTTTCGAGCGGTTCACCAGCCGTGTGGCCGAGCTGATGGAGGCCATGGTGGTGGGAGATCCCACCGACCCCGAAACCGACATGGGCTCGATGATCAGCCAGGAGCACCTGCAGAAGGTCTCCTCGATGGTCCAGCGGGCCAAGGATCAAGGAGCTCAGGTGCTGGCGGGCGGCCATCAGCTTGAGGGCGATGGCTTCTTCTACCGTCCCACCTTGGTGGTTGGAGCTGCCCAGGATTCGGAGATCGTGCAGCAGGAAGTGTTCGGACCGGTTCTGGTGGCCCTGCCATTCAGCACTGACGATGAGGCCATCGAACTGGCCAACGATACCCCGTATGGGCTGGCGGCGAGCGCATGGACCAAGAACGTGGACCGGGCGATGCGTGCCAGCGCCGAGATCCAGGCCGGCTGCGTGTGGATCAACGAGCATATCCTGATCGTTTCCGACATGCCGCATGGAGGCTACAAGGCTTCCGGCATGGGCAAGGACATGAGCCAGTATTCTTTCGATGAGTACACCAACGTCAAGCACGTGATGATCTCCCATGATCCCGCTGCCCACCGTGAATGGCAGGACACGGTCTTCAAGCACCGCTAGGCGCGAAAACTAGAGACTGGAAAGCAGCTGGTTCAGCTTCTTGGTTGCCACCCCTGGTTCGGTGGTGGCAAAGAAGTACTGGGCCAGCTGTTTTTGCGCCCCTGCCACTGGCGAGGCGGCCAGGTCGGCTACCCGCTGGGCCAAGCCGTTCGCGTTGCCCAGCCGCTGGTCCAACGGCAGCCCGGCATGGAGCTTGCTTTCGGGATCCCCCGACAGCAGCAGCGGGATGTTCAGCGCTACCGCGTCATAGGCCATCGCCGAGGTGTCGCAGATGGCCACGTCCGCCCACACCAATGACTGCGCCGCATCGCCGATCGGGTCCAGCGTGGCGGCATAATTGCTCTTCAGGCCCAGAACTGCCTTCTTCGCTTCAGCGGAGACATCTCCGGTCTTCGGATGAGGTCGGAAACGCACGTCGAAGCGCTCATCGTTGCTCAATTGGGCGAGAATCCGCTCCCCCAGGGTCGCCACCGAGGAGTAGGCCATGGCCTGGGAATCGCCTTCCCACGTCGGCGCGTAGAGCACGCGGATCTTCTCGGATGGCTCGGGCCATTCCAGGTTGTCCAGCTGCGGGCGCCCGATCTGCACCAGATGCGTTGGGTCGAAACGGGCAATGCTTTCGGTGATGCGCTCGACCGCAGCGGCACCGGCCACGCAGGCGAAGTCGTAGGCCTTGAGCTGGTTGGAGACCATCGACGTCTTTTCACTTTCACCGTGGTTCAGGTGAATGTGCGCTGGCCCATTGAAACGCAGCATCGTGAAGTTCCGCTGGGCGTTATTCACGTAGTTGATGGATTTGGCATCCCACTCGCGCAGGTTGTTCTCGATCTGTTCCATGGAACGCGAGAACATGATCGGCAGAGTCGTCGCTTCCAGCGCATGGCGTGCGCTCAGGGCATCCATGAGCACCACTCCGATGCTCAGGCCCTGGGCAGCCAACCGCTCGAAGGTCCCCAGCCAGACTCCGAGCTGGTAGAACTGGCCGGGGCCTTCGGCGAAGAACAGCACATGGTCGGCTTGTTCGATTCCCCGGTCCAAGTGGGCGATTTCTGCTCGGACAGACCGCTCCGCGAGGAGGGAGCGTGCTTTGCCTGTCGCTTGAGTTATCTGGGAAGAGAACAATGCCATGCATTTAGTCTACGTAGGTTTAGCCGTTGATCGCGGAAGCCAAGTCGGAAATGTTGGATTCCATCCATTCAAGGTAGCTGGAGTCATCCTGGATGGTTTCTGCAAAGTCAACCACGGGGATCTGCCCCAGCTCTGCGCTCTTCTTCAGCGCCTTGGTTTCACTGCCTTCAGTCTGCACGTTATAGGCCAGCATGTCGGCATCGCCTGCGGAAAGCAGGTCTTCGGCCTTCTTCATGGTTATCGGTGCAATGCCTTCGCCCTCTTCAATGGCTTCACTCAGCCCTTCCGGGGTGGCATCTTCCATGCCTGCAGCATGCAGCAGGTGGAATGGTACCGGCTCGGTCATCACGAAGCTCTTGCCATCCAGCTTCGCGGTTTCGAGCTGTTGCTCCAGCTTGTCGATTCCTTCGTTGAAGGAAGCCGCATTCTGCTGGTACTGCTCGGCGTTGGCGCTATCGGCCTTTCCGAAGGATTCAGCCAGCGCATCAGCCAGGTCGCCCATGGATTCCAGGTCATACCAGATGTGCTCGTTGTAGGCCGAGTGGTCGTGGCCTTCATGCGAATCCTCTTCGGCGTGCTGCGCATGCTCTTCAGCGCTTTCGCCCTCATGCGAATCCTCTTCGGCGTGCTGCGCATGCTCTTCAGCGCTTTCGCCCTCATGCCCGGCTGCTTCCGATTCCTCAGCTACCGGCGAGGAATCCACTGCGTGCACGAGCGTGATCTCGCCAGCCTTGCCTTCTGGAATCGAGGAAACCAGGGAGTCCATGAACTGGTCATATCCTCCGCCATTGGCCAGCACCAGCGTGGCATTGGAGATCGCCAGCTTATCTCGGGCTGTTGGCTCGTAGGAATGCGGATCCTGTGCGGCCGAAGTGATGATCTCGCTGACCTCCACGCTCTCTCCGCCAATGGCACGGGCGATCTGTCCGTAGACGTTCGTCGTGGCCACTACGCTGATCGCAGCAGAATCCGCTTCCGTTGATTCGCTGGCCGTGCTGCTACCGCATCCGGCGAGGATCAGTCCAGCAGCAGGCAGGGCTACAGCTGCTGCGAGCAGCGAGCGGTGGTTCTTCATGGGTGTCTCCATCTAAATCGGATCGCTATTGAGAACTATTCTACATTACATATGAGAATGGTTCGCACCTAGGCGTCGGAACCCACGCGTTGCAAGGAGCGTTTGCCGTGGGCCCCGCCGGTGCCGGTCGCCTTCACGACCATGACCGCAATTGCGGTCGTTACCGGAATTGCCAGGACCAATCCAATGGAGCCGATCAGAATGCGGATGACCTCTTCGGCCATGGCGCCGGAGCCCAGGGTGACCCCGAAACTCTGGTTGCTCAATGCGGCAATAGCCAGGACTGGCAGGGCCGCACCAGCATAGGCGAAAGCAATGGTGTAAACGGTCGAAGCGATATGGTCGCGGCCGATGCGCATTCCGCGGAAGAACAATTCCCTGGCCGAGGACTTCGGCGTGCTCTCTGCCAGTTCCCACACGGTGGCCGATTGGGTGATCGTCACGTCATTGAGCACACCCATGCCGCCGACCAGGACACCGCAGATCAGCAAGCCGGGCAAGGATATTTGCGGGGCCACCGTCGACAAGGTGATTGCCGATTCATCATTGGCCCCGGTCAACGCGGCCGCATCGGTCAGCCAGAGCACCATCCCTGCAGTCACCGCAAGACCGAAGAGCGTTCCCAGCAGCGCTGTGGATGTCTTCGCGTTCAGTCCATGGGCGAAATACAGCGCGACGAACATGATGGCGGTAGAGCCTGTGAGTCCCACCAAGACCGGATTGCCGCCTTCGAGCAAGGCCGGAACCATGAAGACGATCATGAAGGCGATGCCGCCGATCAGGCCGATCATGGCCCGGGTGCCGCGCCAACCGGCGACGAGCACCACCACCACGCCATAGGCGATGGCCAGCAGTGCCATGGGCAACGTGCGCACGAAGTCAACGAACACGTACGGGCTTCCGCTGGTGGTGTCGACCGCGGAAAGATCTAGGTAGCGGATGCTGTCGCCCGCGCGCGCATCCCGTGATTGCAGCATTTCCGGCGGGATCTCCAACTGGATTTCAGCGCCACCGGATTCAGGCATCACATAGGTGACCTGGCATTCGAGCACCTTGCCGCCTACTTCTTCCAATCCTTGGGACGAAGGGCAATCCTGGATGGCGCTGCGCGTAACTGTGCCAACTTCCATCGTCGCTCCGCCGGTAGTATCCATGGCTCCGTTGAGGGCGAACTTGTCGTAGTTGCCTTGCGGCCACAACAGGATGACCATGACCATGGCCAAAGCACCTATGGGCGCAAGCAGAGCCCAAAGGATGATCGAGGCACGCCGCCGGCGCTTGGGATCCTGCAAAATCGGTTCGTCATGGTGATGATGGCCCACGTGGCGCTGCTCCAAATCAATAAAGGCGAATCGTCCGTACCAAGTCTAAGAGCTTGCCCCTGGGAGTTTCATATGGACGCAGTCCGCGTCTTCCCGCGCTGTTCGTGGACGCTCAAAAGGATGACGCGATAAATCCTCCGCAAGGTTCATGCTTTCCAGCATCGCGGAACGGGAGAATTGAGCCATGAGCTTGCCAATGAATTTGCCACCCGCGCCGCAGGGCGCCGAAGGTGAAATGAGCTATCCGTTCCATCGCCTGATGAGACGCAGTGCGAACTATCGCTGGTGGCGTCCGCTGGCGTTCTCCGGCGTCGGCATTGGTTTCTACCTCGCAGCTTTGCTCATTGCAATGCTGGCGATGTTCGCCGCACTGCTCATGAACCCGATGACGTGGGCTGCCGATAATCCGGAAGAGGCCCCCGACCAATTCCTCATGGATCCAATGCTGAATATGGCTTCGGCGACGGACTTCTCGATGACCATGGCCTCATTGATCATCATGATCCCTGCGGTCTTTTTCGCTTATTTGCTTATCGGACCGAAGCCTGTCGGCCAGTTGATTTCGGTCACCGGCAAATTGCGCTGGCGATGGTTCGGCCTGGCGTTGGCTGCCAGCGCCGTTTTGTTCGCCTTGTATTTCGGGGTGAATTTCGGGCTGGGCGCAGTGGGAATTGGCGCGTCCGAGCCGGTTCCTGCCAGCAGCCTGCCCACGGATCCGCTGTTCTATGCGCTGCTGGTTATCCTCTTGACACCGTTCCAGTGCGCAGCCGAAGAGCTCGTCTTCCGCGGTGCGTTCATGCAGGTCATCGGCAGCTGGCTGAAGCATCCCTTGTTCGCCATTCTGCTACCGGTGCCGCTGTTCACCATCGGCCACCTCTACGATATCTGGGGGCTTCTCGATGTGGCAGCCTTCGCTATCGCGGCAGGCTATCTGACGTGGCGCACCGGCGGCCTGGAAGCGGCGATGGCCATGCACATCATCAACAACACGTTCTTGTTCCTGCTCGGCGCAGTCGGCCTTGTCGATCTGAACGCCACGGAATCCAACCCGGTTTCATTAGTCTTCTCGGTGTGCTTCATGGCCCTGTTGACCTTCATGCTGGTGAAGCTTGCCGATAGGCAGGGCATCGCTCGTACGGCGGGCCCAATCCCGGTTGCAGACCGCCGGCCGTTGCTGCAACCTTGGCAAATGAACCAGCCACCGCTTCGCCCTAACCAGCCATACTGGGCTCCTCCGGCATATCAGCCAGAGCAGCAGCCACACGCCGGCAATCCGCCGGTGGATTCCCCACCAGCGCCGCGGGCACCCGACCCGTCGGACCGCTAGGATTCACGCGGCTCAAGCGCAAAAACGATCCGCACAGGAGCTCCTGTGCGGATCGTTTCGTTTACTGCAATTTCATTTAGTGCGCTTCTTCAGGACTTGGCCCAGCGCAGCAAGGCCGCGATTCCTGCTCCGTCAGGAATCATCGATTCCGGTACGTATCGGATGCTGGCGTCCGTCAGCGCGGTTGCGCGCAAGAGCACTTCCGGCGCTGGCCACTCGCCGACCACCAACTCTGCATGGTCATCCCCATCTTGATGGGCAATCCACGGTTCTGCGCTCAAGGCGCGCAGGGTATGCTCGCTTTGATATTGGCCAACCAGCACCATTTCGGCTTGCGCCGATTGGAGTGCAGTGACGACTTCATTCAATCCGACAGCCAGTTGCGCTCGGCCGTTGCCGGACTGGGCGGCAACCTTCGACTCCAATTCAGCCAGATCCTTGGCTTTGACCTCCTCCACCAGCTTGGTGATCTGGGCATCGACCTGCTTGGCGTCCGCACCTCCGGTACGCGTATGCGAGTCGATGACTTCTACGTATTCCTTCAGTGCCACCGGAAGTGCCCCGAGCACTATTTCACGAGCCTTGATATCGCCGGAAAGAATGACCAGACGAACGTAGTTCTCGGCGGACATCTCGCTGATCAGGCCGGCGACCTCATCAGCATTTCGACGTACCATCTCATCGGCGGCCGCCTGGGCTTTCGGCTGGTCATATTCGCCGGGCACCTTGCGCGCATGGTGGATTTCCTCGGGCAATCCGACTATGCCACGGCTGCCGAGGCGTTCAGGGGACGCCGTGTTATAGAGGTGCACTTCACCTCCGTCCTTGCTGACTTCGGCTACGAGGTAGGAGAACGATCCGCCACGCGCGCGAGCCAGCGCTGTGAAGTTCGGGAATGGACCCACATCCACCGATGGAGTTTGGACCTTGAGTCCTGGGATGATTTCGTTGAGCACGACTTCGCCGTCATGAACGGCGACGAATCTTGCTACGGGTGCTCGCAAGCCCTCGGCTGGTTCCAGTGCGCCGATCAGTGCTTGGACATCGTCCGGCTGTGCCTGCTGGCTCTTGAGCAGCTTGGCTACGTCGTCCGGAAGCCGATCTGCGGCTTCTTGGGCCGCAGTGGTTCCCAACGATGCGTCCACGAGGGCGGTGCTCCACGAGCCGTTTCTCCGATAAAGCGAAGCGTCGATTCCGTTAGAATCCGCGCGTAGTGCCATGCTGACTCCCTTCCGCACGCGAGCCTTGGCCGCGGTGCGACTAGATCCGTGGCACTAACCTAACATCACTATTCAGTGGCTGGAAGAGGTAACCAGAAACTATGTCGTTGTTTGGATGAAATCAGCATGACAGCAAGTGTTTACCAGTGGCCGCGCCAATATTGGGCAGGGAATGCCATCGGCGCTCCGAGTTCTTTCGCCGCACGGTTGGCCCACTGCGGGTCGCCCAGAGCGGCGCGTCCGATGCTCACGCCGTCGGCTTGCCCGGTCACGACGATGTGCTCTGCTTGCACCGGCTCGGTGATCACGCCCACCGCGGTGACGAAGGCGTCCTGCGGCAGTGAGTCTTTCACTGCTTGGGCCAACGGCACCTGGTATCCGGGACCAGAGGGACCCTTGAACTTGCCGATGCCGGCGCTGGACAGATCGAAATGGCGAACACCGTAGCCGTAGAGCTCCTTGGCGATTCGAATCGTGTCAGCGATACCCCATCCGTCGTCTACCCAATCCTCTCCCGAGAAGCGGATGCCCAAGACCTTGTTTTCCGGCCACACGGCTGCCACCGCCTTGATGATTTCACGCAGGTACCGCGTGCGGTTCTCGAAGCTGCCGCCGTATTCATCCGTGCGCTTGTTGGACAGCGGCGAGAGGAACTGGTGCACCAGGTAGCCGTGGGCCGCATGGATCTGGATCAGGTCGAATCCTGCCTCGTCTGCGCGCTTGGCCGCGTCAGCCCAATTCTGCACCGAGTCCTGGATCTGCTCAACGGTCATCTCGGTAGCCGGCTTCAGTCCATAGAGCTCGCTTGGAGTGGAAGTGAAGGTTTCCCAGCCGCCTTCTTCATCGCTGATGCTGCCAATTTTTCCGGCCTCTTCGAACTCCTTGAGCCAACCATAGGTCGAGGCTTTCGCGCCAGCATGCGCAAGCTGCACTCCAGCGGCTGCACCATGTGAGCGGATGTACTTTGTAATCGGCTTCCAGGCCTCAGTCTGCTCGTCATTCCACAAACCGGTGTCGCGGTCCGAGATCCTGCCTTCAGCTGCCACCGCTGTTGCTTCGGCGATAACCAGGGAGTATCCGCCATGCGCCATGGATCCCAGATGAGCCAGATGCCAGGTCGTTGGAACGCCGTCGTGTTTTTCCACGGAGTATTGGCACATCGGCGGGAGGACCACGCGATTGCGCAGCTTCAGGCCTTCGCCGCTGCGGGTTGGAACGGTAATTTCAGTAAATAGCTTGCTTTGAGGCATACCAGTTACGACGCTGGCGTGCGCGAATTTATTCCGCGCACCCCCAGTGCCAGGTCAAACTAGCCGAGAATCAGTACCGCCACAGAGAGGTAGACAATCAGCCCAGCGGCATCCACGAACGTTGAAATAAAGGGATTGGAGAATACCGCAGGGTCGACCTTGAAGAATTTTCCGATGATCGGCATCACCCCGCCAACAGCGGCCGCAATGCTGCATAGCGCCACGAGGCTGGTGCCAATCACCAATCCGATGCTGGGTTCGAAAATGAGCCCGGCCAAGAACAGGGCGACAAGGCCAAGGCCCAATCCCAAGATCGCCCCGATACGCACCTCACGCATCAGCACCCGCCAAAAGTCGCGGCCCCGCACCTCCCCCATCGCCAGCGCACGCGTAACGGTAGTCGCCGCCTGGTTTCCGGTATTCCCGCCAATGCCCACAATCAGCGGGATGAACAAGCTGAGCACCACCATCGATTCAAGCGTCTGCTCGAAACTGGCGAGGACCTTGACGGTCAAGGTGGCACCAATCGCAAGGACCAGCAACCAGATGATCCGCGCCTTCACCAGGTGGCGCAGCGGCGTACCCAGGTACGGGCGGACGAGCGGTTCCGCCCCGGGATCGTACGCAGTGCGTCGCTCCTCGGCATCCTCCAGGATCCCGAGCGCCATGGGCAAGGTCAGCACGCCCAGCAGGCGGTCTTCTTGATCAAGTACCGGGAGCACCGTTGCCTTCCGCCCCACGGCCAATCGTGCTGCGCTTTCCTCCGGCTCGCAGGCTTGGACGCTGGGGCCAGGGGTGCACAATTCTGCGACCGTCATCGTGCCCGGTTCGGCGAGCAGCTCGCTGAGCGTGATGGTGCCAAGCAGCCTGCGTTCATCATCGATCACCAAGATGTGCTGCGCGTCCTTGCAATGCGCGAAACGCTTGCTGATGCGTGCCAGGGATTCTGCCACGGTTAGCTGCGGATGGGTGGCGATGAAGTCCGGGGACATCGCCCTGCCGGCGCTTGCTTCGGGATAGCCCAGCAGGGCTCCGATGTCTTGGCGTTTGGCCTTCGATGTACCTGCCAGCAGTTTCGTTGCCACGATGGCTGGCAACTCATCGAGCAGTGCTGCCCGTTGTGCGGCGGAGAGCTGGGAGAAGGCATCGACCACTGCTTCTGACTGCAGCGCCCGAATCAGTTCGGCTTGCACCTCAGCGTCGAGGTCCTTGAAGAGAAGCACGGCGGCCTGCTTGTCGAGCAGGCGGTAGGCCAAGGCTGCTTCGGTGGCATCCAGCGCTTCAAGGTGCTCGATAGCCTCAGCGGTATGCAGCTCCCCCAGCAGCCGTGCTGCTTGCTGGAATTCGCCGTGGTTGAGGTGGGAGCTCAAGGAGCGCGAAATAGTAGAGAAGTCTACCTTTTCTGGAGAAATCATGATGTGCGTCCAAATGGTTCATTTGGCGCAGGAATACAAGCCTGCCAGCAAATTCTCACCGCTGGAGCACCCCGTGAATACAGGGAGATAAATCAGTCAGTATTTGCGTGCAGGTTTCTGCGCCGGTGACATGTGCAGGTGTCACGAACTCATGGGACTCCCATGGCAGGATGCAGCCCTATTCGGCAGATTCGGCTATGAGCGCCCAGGTGAGTTCGTGGGCATAGATCGACTTGAACTGTCGTCCACGACGCTCACCTCCTCGAAATCGGTTTGCGCTCACGCGCATCGGGCCTTGACCAAGTTCTATCAGCAATGGCTGGGAAATGCCCGCTTTGGGGATCGATATCACGTTTAAATGGTCCAGGAGGCCTGCGGTGCAGGCCTCCTGGACTTGGTTCTCGCGGTGCTATGAAATCAGCATTCCACCACGTTCACGGCCAAGCCGCCCATGGCAGTTTCCTTGTACTTGTCGCTCATGTCCTTGCCGGTTTCGCGCATGGTGATGATGACTTCGTCCAAGGTGACGTGGTGTTCGCCGTCGCCCATCAGTGCCATCTTCGCCGCATTCACTGCCTTCGAAGCGGCAATGGCGTTGCGTTCGATGCATGGGATCTGGACCAAGCCGCCGATTGGATCGCAGGTCAGTCCCAGGTTGTGTTCCATTGCGATTTCCGCGGCGTTCTCCACCTGGGCTGGGGTGCCGCCAAGGATTTCGGCCAGGCCACCGGCGGCCATCGAGGAGGCCGAACCGACTTCGCCCTGGCAGCCAACTTCCGCTCCGGAAATCGATGCCTGTTCCTTGTACAGCACGCCGACGGCGCCTGCAGTGAGCAGGAAGCGTACGACTGCGTCGTGCTTTTCGTCCTCGTTCCAGTACTTCGCGCCTGGCGCGTAGTGGGTGGCGTAGAACAGCACTGCCGGGATGATGCCGGCGGCGCCGTTGGTGGGGGCGGTGACAACCCGTCCGCCGGAGGCGTTCTCCTCATTGACTGCCAGTGCGACGAGGTTGATCCATTCCTGCCAGTAGACCGGATCGCGGTCCTTGTCTTCCTTGCGCAGGCGTTCATGCCATTCCGGGGCGCGACGGCGGACTTTCAGGCCGCCGGGCAGCACGCCGGTGCGTTCCAGCGCGGAGTCCTTGCAGCCTTCCATCACTTCGTAGATGTGGATGAGGCCTGATCGGATTTCCTCGCGGGTGCGATAGGTTTCCTCGTTGGCCATCATGATCTCGGCAATGGACAGGCCGGTTTCCTTCACATGCTCCAGCAGTGCGGCTGCTGTCGTGAACGGGTAGGGCTGCTTGTTCAGCTTCTCCTCGAGGTTCTTCTCGATGCGGTCTTCGGCGCCTTCGCGCACGATGAAGCCTCCACCGACGGAGAAGAAGGTCTCGTTGACGATTTCATTGCCTTCGGCATCCAGGGCAATGAACTTTACCCCGTTGGTGTGGCGCGGCAGCACGGTCAGCGGGTGCTGGATCATGTCCTCGACCTTGTAGTCCAGGTCCTTGCGCTGGCCCAGCTGTTCGGCCAAGCGCAGCACGCCGGTGGCTTCCATGTCTGCCAGGCGCTCATCGACCTGTGCTGGCAGCACCGTTTCAGGTTCGAAGCCTTCGAGCCCGAGCATGATGGCGGTGAAGGTACCGTGGCCGCGGCCGGTAGCGGCCAGGGATCCATAGACGTCCACACGGATATTTTCCAGTGCGTCCAGTTGGCCTTCTCGGATTACTTGGGCAATGAATGCGTGCGCTGCACGCATTGGTCCCACGGTATGGCTGGAAGATGGTCCGATGCCAACCGAGAAAAGATCGAATACGCTAACCGCCATGCGGGTCACATCCTTAGAACTTGGGTAATCCGAGAGCTTGGGCTCCGGAACTATGAAGTGTGGTTCCAAACTCCCCCCGGGCCGCCGCAGGTATCGCGGCGGCTGGTGGAACTTTGGATGGTGAGAGACTGCGGGCCCGAAAAGCGCCTAATTCCACCTTCCGGGCCCGCATCTTCACTAGCTTGCTGCTACTCGGAAACCTTTGGCAGGTCCGGGTAGAGTGGGTGGGCTTCAGCCAAGGCCAGAACACGTTCCTTCAGCTCTGGCAGTGCAGCCGTATTGCCGTCGGCACCAGC
>NZ_MPBI01000008.1:0-72518 GCF_001906485.1 Glutamicibacter sp. 0426 | reverse complement strand
TCCCATTCTTTTCAATTCCTTATCCACAAGACTGTGGAAAAACCTTGATTTTCTGGGGTTCTGCCGCCGTTTCACATCCGGTTTTTTGTTCCGTTTTGTTCTCGGCGACAAGGAAAAACTATACACAGGTTTTGGGGGTCCTGCAAATCGGGTGGGTGGTTTTGGCTGGTGACCGTGCCCACTTAATTTCGCAACGCCGATTAAAGCGCGAGTTCTAGCGGATCGGTACCCGAAAACATTTCATGCAACGCATGAAAAGACATCTTAAAAACGGAAGCCGACCACCAAGGTAGTCGGCAATCCTTGTACAGCTAGTCTTCGACGATCTCAGCGTCGATGACCCGTGGATCATCCAGCGGCAACGAGCTGGGCACCACCGTAGGGATTCCCTCGAAGGCAACCGCGGCATTCTCGATCACGCGCTTGGCCATGTACCGATTGCCGACACCGCCGATGGCCGCGCCAACGCCAAACGGAACCAGTCGGCCCATGGTGCTGGCAGCCTGGGTGCCGATGATCTTGCGCAAGAACTTCTTCTGCATGGTGCGCTGCATGGCGGAGTAGATGCTCGTGGACTTGCCGGCACCGAAGGACTTGGCCCAGCCCTGGACCGGTCCTCCGCCGCGGCCTGCGGCTTGGGCAGTCAAGCCGGCAATCATTGAGCTGCCTTCCTCGCCCATCATGATGCCCATAACCAGCACTCGTGACCGATCCGGGTCTTCGATGGCAATGCCGTGCAGTTCTGCCAGGCTCTGCGCATACAGCGCAGAAGCTTCCAGGAAGCCCAGCGTTGCAGCAACGGAAAGGCCCAGCGCCACGCCGGTGCCGACAGCAGGGACGGCTGCGGTTCCACCCACGGCTGCACCGGTGCCTGTAACCACACGCAGGTAATCGCGCTCGACAATGGCTGCCAGCTCGGCTGCCGTGGCTTCCGGGTGCTTCTTGCGCAGCCGCTTGATGTAGGCAAGCACCAGCGGGCGCTGCACGCCGATGCCCTTCATGATGGCATCCTGCACGCCGGAGCGCGGCTTTCCATCCTTGCCAAGCAACGTCATTGAAATCGGATCGTTTTTCATGATGGCTCCAGCTTATCCGCAAGACCCTGAGAGTTGCCTTGAGCGCTCTGCCTTCACACAAGCGTCTTGAAAAATTCCTTGAAACTCCCCGATGCTGGTGAAAGAGTTGGCTTATGAAGAACGCTCAGGCCAAACGGTATAACCATGCCTTGAAAAGCGCCGGGATCTCGGAGCACCCGGTCGCTTTGCTCGATCTCGATGCCTTCGATTCAAACGTGATCGCCCTACGCGAACGGGCCGGCGGCGTGCCGATCCGCATCGCTTCCAAGTCCCTGCGTGTACGCAAGGCGTTGGAGCGCGCGCTCGACGAGCCAGGCTTCCGGGGCGTTCTCTGCTTCACTTTGGCCGAAGCATTATGGCTGGCCAGCCACGGTTTGAAGGACTTGGTGGTTGCGTACCCGCAAACGGATGCCGAAGCGATCAGCCGGTGGGCGGCCAGCGAGCAGGCCTGCGAAGCTGTCACCCTCATGGTGGATACCGAAGAGCAGCTGGACCTGATCGACAGAATCGCGCCGGGGCACCCGGCGTTGAAGGTCGCCTTGGAACTGGATGCCGCCTATTACCCCAGCGGCAATATCCGCATCGGCGCCGCACGTTCGCCGCTGAGCCGGCCGGAACAGGTCGCGGCGCTGGCCGCCGAGGTGCACCGTCGCCGCAACTTCATCCTGGACGGGTTGATGGGCTACGAATCCCAGATCGCTTCGGTTCCCGATGGAGGGTTCAGCCCCAAGGCGCTGATCGCGCGCAAGCTGCGCCAAGCCAGCGCCGCCGAACTGGCCGAGCGCCGGGCCGAAACCGTGGAATTGGTCCGGGAGCTGGGCGAGCTGCGTTTCGTGAATGCCGGCGGCACAGGTTCGGTGGAAAGCACTGTCCAAGAACCCGCTATCACCGAGATTGCCGCGGGTTCAGGGCTGTTCGCGCCCGCGCTGTTCGATTCCTATCGCGCATTCCGACCCGCCCCTGCCCTGTATCTGGGCTTCCCTGTGGTCCGCCGTCCCGATGAGCGAACAGTCACCATCCTCGGAGGCGGTTGGACCGCATCGGGTCCCGCCGGCAAGGACCGGCTGCCAAGAATCGAGCACCCAAAGAAGCTGCGCTATCTGTCCATGGAAGGAGCCGGCGAGGTGCAGACCCCGCTCACCGGCCCCAGCGCACACCGCATCGCCATTGGCGAAACGGTCTGGCTGCGCCATGCCAAGGCCGGCGAACCTGCGGAACGGGTTAATAAGGTGGCGGTGTATTCCAAGGGCAAGATCATCGAGCAGTGGCCCACCTACCGCGGGGAAGGCAAAGCATTCCTGTGAGCACCTTCAAGAACTTCGCGCGCACCGTTGTCGCGCACCCGGCAGCCATCCGCTCCCCGCGCAGCATCGCGGAATTGGCGCAGGTCCTGGAACTGGCCGCCGACCTGGAGCAGCCGGTGCGCACCGTCGGCGCAGGCCATTCCTTCACTCCGCTAGCGGCTACAGACGGCATCTTGCTGAACCTGGATGGCTTCCAGGGAATCGAGGAAGTCGACGCCCTCACCCACGAGGTGACCTTCCGCGCCGGGACCCGGCTATGGCAGATCCCTGCACTGCTCAAGCCCTTCAATCTCGCGTTGGAGAATATGGGCGATATCGACAAGCAATCTGTAGCCGGAGCCATCAGCACCGGCACCCACGGCACCGGCCTGCGATTCAGCGGATTCAGCGGAACGGTCACCGGGGTGCAGCTCCTGCTGGCCGATGGCACCCACCTGCGTGCCAACTCTCAGGAGAACACCGAACTATTCGAGGCCTCCCGGCTTGGCCTGGGAGCGCTGGGGGTGCTCACCCACGTGCGGCTGCGCTGCGTCCCGCACTACATGATGCGTGCGGAGGAAATCATCGAACCTATCGGGCTGATCGCCGAAAGCTTCGTCGAGCGCGCACGGGAAGAAGACCATCTGGAATTCTTCTGGTTCCCGGGCACCGGCAAAGCCCAGGTGAAGATCAATACCCGCCTCGACGGCCAAGTCCCGACCGAGCAGCCGCCGGCGGCAGCCCGCTGGCTGAATGATGAAGTTGTCTCCAATGGCGCATTGCAGCTGCTCAGCTCGGTGAGCGCGGCGCTGCCGAAGACCACGCCGGCCTTGGCCAAGGTGGCGTGCGCCGCGTTGCCCGAAAGCAGCCGCATCGCACCGTGGAACGAAGTGTTCACCAGTGCGCGGCGGGTGCGTTTCACCGAAATGGAATATGCGCTCCCGCTGGCCAACTTCGATGAGGCCTTCGCCAGGGTGCGGGCGTACTTCAAGCGTTCGGGAACCGGGGTCTTCTTCCCTGTCGAGGTGCGCACCGCGGCCGAGGATTCCACCTGGCTGGGAACTGCCAGCGGCCGGCAAACTGCATATATTGCCGTGCACCGCTACATTCTCGATCAGGCTCCGGGATACTTTGCAGCCATGGAAGAGATCTTCCGCTCCCTGGGCGGCCGGCCGCACTGGGGCAAGGAGCATACGCTTCAGGCTGGGGAATTGGCTCAGCTCTACCCGAAGTTCAGCGATTTCACGCGGGTTCGCCAGGCTGCCGATCCGGAGGGCAGATTCCTCAATCCGTATCTGCGCAGCTTGCTCGGCGCCTAGAATTGGATGTCGGCCCAGATCAGCGGGCTTGATTCCTTCGCGAAGTCGGGGACTGTTCCCGGCAACGCCTGGGAAGTGCTCGGCTGGTTCTCCTTGATGCGGCCCTGGCCCAATACCTGCCAGGTTTCGCTCGGCACCAGGTAGCTGCCCGAATCATTGACAGCGTTCGCGTGCTTGAGTTCCTTGAGGAAAGGGTCAACGCGATCAGCGGAGCCATCTTGCAGGCCCAGTGCACCGGCAATGACAAAGCGGTCTTCGCCCACGCCTTCTGCATGTTCGCCCTCGTCGGTGCGAACATAGTTCTCGCCGGAGAGATAGCCGTCGATGACCTTCAGCTCGTCCATCTGGCGTGCCTTGGCGAATTCCTCATCCTGCGCATCCGGCTGGGTTTGCGTCGCCAGGATATGCACCGGCTCGCCACGGTACTGGATGGGAATGTCCCATAGGCCGGTGCTCATCACGGGGATGGACGCTGCCAGCACGCCGGATAAGTTGGTGTGGTGCAGCATGTCGTTGGCAACGTGTTGCCACTTGAGCTGGGAAACGCTGGTGACCTGCTCTTGGGCGATCGGGTACTTCGACAGCACGACGATCGACCCCTGCTCCGCGAATGCGGCCTGGCCCCACGCGTCCTCGGCGCTGCCGATCACGCCGTCGGCGTTCAAGTCGGCGCCACTTTGCAGGCCTTTGGAGCCCACCGCCAGATAGGAATACCCGTAGTCCACGTCGGCGCGGTCGTCGCCCAGATTGTTCAGATAGTTCTCATTGAGCGCGTCAACTGCCTCCTGGGTGGCGTCCATATCCGTCAGCACCACCACGTCCGCGTTGGCGCTGCTGATCTTGTCCGCAACCTGGGCTGCCTGCCGGTCGGTTCCGCGCATCAGGGCCGCGGGCAGCTCTTCGGGGGTTTCGCCGGTGAGATTTGCCTGGATGGTTGCCACGCGCAGCGAGGTCTCCGAAAGCTGCGCGGCATTGGCGCCTGCTGGGTCGCCGGGTCCGGTGGGTGCGGCAAGTGCGCCGGTTGCGGGGAGCATCAGAAGTGCCCCTAAACCCAGACTCGCTGTTCCGACTAATAACTTGCGCACCCATCCACCCTACGACGTTCAGCTACCGCTTTCCAGCACCTTTACCGGATTGTAATGCCGCAGCCGCAGTGGCCTTCTTGTTCGCGGATAGGACTTCTTCCATATACGGGGCACGCACATGCGTGGATACCCGGGCGTCCACCAGGCATACGCCGCGGGCGCCTGCATCAACCCACTGCTGCACGGCGGCGAGGTCTTCCAGCGTGCCAACGCGGATTCCGGTCGCTCCCATGGAGTTGGCAATGCCGGCAAAATCCACGGTAGGGATCAGCATCGGATCTTCGTGCAGGCCGACGGATCCGTACTGGTGGATTTCCGCACCATAGGCGGAGTCGTTGTAGATGACGATGACGCCGCTTTCCACGGTGCGCACGATCGATTCGAGGTCTGCCAGGCCCATCAGGAATCCGCCATCTCCGGCGGCCAGCACGACCGTGCGGCCTTCCGCCGCCGGGGCCGCACCCACCATGGAGGCGATGCCCAGGCCGATGGACTGGTAGGCGGTTCCCACACAGGCCAGGGAGCGCGCACCGGAAGTCGACCAGTACATCGGACCCCAGCCGATGAAGTGCCCGCCATCCTGCACCAGCACGCGGTTGGCCGGCAGGATGCCCTGCAGCTCGCTGGCCACGCGGCGCGGATCCAGCTGCCCGTCGGAGGCCTGCTCGTCGCCGGCGGGGCGGCTGCGCAGCTCGGACAGGTCAAGACCTGCGCGCCATGCGTCATCGGCTTGCTCCACGGCACCGAGCAGGTCCGCGGCAGCCAGGGCCGCATCGCCGGTGGCGAAGTAGTCGACGCGCGGATTGGTGGCCGCGCATCCCAGATCGATCTGGATCAGGGTGGCATCGTCTGCCACCAGCTCGCCAAAGCGCATGGTGAACTGGTTCAGCGAGGCGCCGAGCACCAGTACGGTATCTGCCTGCGCGATGATCGCGGCGTTGGCCTCCGTGGAGAACCCTCCGGTGATGCCCAGGTCGAACTCGTAGTCCAGCAGGTCGCGGGCCAGCAGCGTGCCCGAGGTGGTGGCCCCCAGCTTCTGAGCCAGCGCCTGGACCTGCTCGGCGGCATCAATTGCGCCGCGGCCATAGAGGATGTGGGTGCGCTGCGAGGCGTTGAGCTTGGCAGCGATCTGCTCCAGCTGGGTGGAGTTCAGCTGCGGCGCCGGCGGGGTGCTGCGCAGGGAGGCGAAATCGGGAAGCTGCTCTTCGAGGGAATCCAGCGCTGCCAGGTCATAGGGAATGGCCAGGACCACCGGCAGCTGCTCGCGCAGCGCATGGGCCGCCGCCTCAAGTGCGGTCGCACCCGGGGTGTTGCGGTCGACGACGTAGCGGGGCGCCCGCACCGCGGCATCGATCGCGGCCTGGTCCACGTCCCAGCCGCGCAGGCCCGACGTCGGCGCGTCGCCGGTGACGAACAGCAGCGGGGTCCCCGCCGCGGCGGCCTCGGCCAGGGCAGTGGTGGTGTTGGTGTAGCCGGCACCGTAGGTGGTGGAGGCGATGGCCAGCTTGTTGGAGATGCGGAAGTACGCGTCGGCGGCCGAAACGGCGGCCGATTCATGGCGCACTGCGGTGTAGTCGAAGCCTGCACGCACCGCGGCGTCGAGGAAGTGGGCGTTGCCGTTGCCCATCAATCCGAAAATTCGCGGGGCCAGGGGCTTGAGGGCATGGGCAATGGCAGCTGAAACGCTGGACATTATGGACTCTTTTCAAGAAATCGTGCTGAAGAAATTCCATATATGTCTGCCGTTACCGGTTGCTTCACCGCAACGGGTATCGCCCCTTTTGAGAGCGCCGGAACCAGCTGGAGCCGTGTTCCTGACTCACTGATGATAAGGCAGGGATCCTGCTCGGCGCTAGGAGCCGGTGACCGCGACCCGGAAAGCCAGAGAGGCAAACTCCTCCAAAAGTACCATGTACAGCAATCTCCATTCTCGATAAGATCAAGATAACTCTTAGTTGACTTGAACCTTATAAGGCAACCATCGAACCTTATCGAGAGGGAACGCATGCTGAAGTTCTTCGGGATCACCACTGGCGCACCGGCCGGCGGCAAAGTCCGCGCATGGCAGGGCGTGGACCGCAAGCACCGGGGCATCGCCTTCGCCGTGTCGCTGGTGCTGGCATCGGCCGCGTTCCTGGCCGCCCGCTGGCTGCTCTCGGGCCTGCCGCCCGAGCACTCCCTGCCTTATGTTCCCTGGCTTGCCGCCGCGGCCCTGCTGCTCATCAGCACCCTGGTGGCCGAGCGCTCGATGATCAGCAACCAGCAGGCCGAAGCTGGCGGCATCTAGGCGCAAAAAAGCTGGGGGAAGATACGGGCAACCCGTATCTTCCCCTAGCTTCGCGCCAACCGGCTAGGCGTTGCCCAGCCAATCGGCGACGTCGTTGACCAGCTGCTGAGGCGAGGCCGAAATATCCAGCACCACGCCGCGCTCGTCAGCCTGCAGCTCGTCAAGCGTCTCGAACTGGGATTTCAGCAGCTCCACCGGCATGAAGTGCCCGGTGCGCTCTGCCATGCGCTGGGACAGCAGCTCGAAGCTGCCGTTCAAATGGATGAACACCGTATCCGGCGCCTGCGCCCTGATCTGGTCGCGGTACTTGCGCTTGAGCGCAGAGCACGCAATGATCAGCGGCTTGCCATCCTCGGCGGCCAGCCGCTTGCCGATTTCGCCGAGCCACGGTTCGCGGTCTGCATCATCCAGCGGGATGCCGGCAGACATCTTCGCGATATTCGCCTGAGGATGCAGGGAATCCCCGTCGAGGAACTCCGAGGCGATCCGCTGGCCCAGCAGCTCGCCCACGGTGGATTTGCCGCAGCCGGAGACCCCCATGACCACGATGCGTCCGGCCCCGGTGCCCGATGGCGCCGACAGCGGCTTGTCCATGATCGCCTCGCTCACCAGTCGTGCACCGTGCCGTCAACCAGGCGGTTGTACGGCAGGTAGGCCTGCTGGTACGGGTAGGACAGCGCGGCTTCCTCGTTGAACTCGACGCCCAGGCCAGGCTTGTCGCCTGGGTGCAGGTAGCCGTCCTTGAAGGTCATCGACTGCTCGAAGACGGTGTTGGTGGCGTCCGAGTGCTGCATGTACTCCTGGATGCCGTAGTTGTGGATGGCCAGGCCCACGTGCAGCTGGGCGGCGAAGCCCACCGGGGAGATGTCGGTCGGGCCGTGGAAGCCGGACTTGATCTGGTACTGGGCTGCGTAGTCCATGACCTTCTTCAGCGGCGAGATGCCGCCGAAGTGGGTGGAAGCCGCACGCACGTAGTCGATCAGCTGGTCCTTGATCAGGGTCTGGAAGTCCCAGATGGTATTGAAGATCTCGCCGATGGCCAGCGGGGTGGTGGTGTGCTCGCGCACCAGGCGCAGGGCGTCCTGGTTCTCGGCCGGGGTGCAGTCCTCGAGCCAGAACAGGTCGTAGGGTTCCAGCGACTTGCCCAGCTTGGCAGCCTGCAGCGGGGTCATGCGGTGGTGGCCGTCGTGCAGCAGCGGGATCTCCGGGCCGAATTCGTTGCGCACCGCTTCGAACACTGTCGGCAGGTGGCGCAGGTAGGCGCGGGTGTCCCAGTCCTCTTCCTGCGGGTAGGTGCCGCGGCCGGCCGGCTCGTAGTCGTAGCGTTCGCCGGAGGACTGGGCCTGGGCGGCTACGCCGTAGACAGCCTTGATGCCCGGCACCGCGGTCTGCACGCGGATGGACTTGTAGCCCAGTTCCAGGTGCTCGCGGATCGAGTCGAACAGCTGCGGGATGTCGGTGCCCGAGGCGTGGCCGTAGGCGCGCAGCCCGCGGCGCGAGGCGCCGCCGAGCAGCTGGTAGACCGGCATGTTCGCGGCCTTGCCCTTGATGTCCCACAGGGCCATGTCCACCGCGGCGATCGCTGCCATGGTGATCGGGCCGCGGCGCCAGTAGCTGGAGCGGTAGATGAACTGCCAGGTGTCCTCGATCTGGTGCGCGTCGCGGCCGATCAGCAGCTGCGCGACGTGGTCCTTCAGGTAGGAGGCGACGGCCAGCTCGCGGCCGTTCACGGTAGCGTCGCCGATGCCGACCAGTCCGGATTCGGTGGTGACCTTCAGGGTCACGAAGTTGCGTGACGGGCTGGTCACGAAGACTTCTGCCTTGATGATTTTCATGGCGTTCCTTTCGGGGAACGCGGGCTTCGGTGCCCGCGCGAATACTTGTGGAGAAAAAGCTAGTTGGCGAAGCCTGGGCGCAGCGCGGTGATCGCGTCGACGGCTTCGGCCTCGCCGGCCAGGCGGGAGTCGATGATTGCCACCAGGGCGGCGCTCTGCGCGGTGCTGCCGGCTTCCAGCGAGGCGTCATCGAGCACCGCGACGAGCGCTTCGGCATTCGCGTCGGCGATCGGCGTTCCGGCCGCGTGCTGCGCTGCGAGCTGCTCGCACCAGGCGGCGATCAGCCGCAGGGCGGCGTGCCCGTCGCGTCCGGCGTCCCGCTCGGCCCGGTAGACCGGCAGCGCGCGGGCTGCCAGCTTGATCGAGCCGTCCATGGCGATCTGCGCCAGGTGGTGCGCGATGCGCGGATTCTCGAAGCGCGCACGCAGGGCGCGGCGGTATCCGGGGATATCCAGTTCAGGTTCCTGCAGGTGCGCGGCGGCCGCATCCCAGAACTCCTCGACCCAGCCGGAGACCTGCTCGTCGGCTAGCGCCTGTGCCACGGTCTGGTGCCCGCGCAGCTGCCCGGCGAAGGACATCAGCGTGTGGGCGCCGTTGAGCAGCCACAGCTTGCGGCGCTCGAAGGGCTCCAGCTCGGCGACGAACTGCGCCCCGGCCTTCTCCCAGTCGGGGCGGCCTGCGGGGAAGTCCCCGCACAGCACCCAGGAGCTGAAGGGCTCGGTGACCACCGGGCTGGCATCGGCGAATCCGGTGGCGGCGGCCACCGTGGCGACGTCGGCGCCGGTGGTGCGCGGGGTGATGCGGTCGATCGAGGTGTCCACGAAGGAGACGTTCTCGCGGATCCAGTCGGCCAGCTGCCCGTCGATCTGCTCGGCGAGGGCCACGATGCTGGCTTCTGCCACCGACCCGTTATTCGGGAGGTTGTCGCAGGAGACTACCGCTAGCGGCCAGCCATCGCCGGCCCGTCGGGCGGCCAGGCCCACCAGGATGCGGGCCGGGACGGTGCGCAGCACCAGCTGCGCGGCGCCGAGCGCCGAGGGGGCGAAGACCCGTCCGTCGTAGGCGTCGGCCAGCTCCTCCAGGTCGGCGGCCACGGCGGGATCCGCCAGGTCCAGACGCGGTGCTCCGGCTCCGGCAGCCATGCGGTATCCGGCCTCGGTGATGGTCAGCGTCAGGATCGCGGTTGCCGGGTCGGCCAGCTTCTCGGTGAGCAGCGGCAGGTTGTTGCCGTCATGGGCGGCCAGGATCGAGTCCACTACCTCGAACTTGTCGGCTTCCGGCCCGCGGGTCACCAGCGTGTAGAGCCCGCCTTGCGGGGCCAGCGCCGCGGCGGCGGTGGCCGAACGCCCGGTGAAGGCGGTGATGCCCCACTCGCTATCGGCCTTGGCGGTGTACCAGGCCTGATGGGCGCGGTGGAAGGCACCCAGCCCGATGTGCACGATGCGCGGCCGGCGCGCCGGCGCGGCCACGGCGCTGCGGTCCAATGCCGCGCTCACAGCTTGAACGCCCGTCGCGGCGCGGCGTCGACGATGTCGACGATGATCTGGTGCGCGCGTTCCTCGGTGATCCGGTGCTCGGCGACCAGCCGGGCCAGGAAGGAGGCCTCGATCCGGCGTGAGGCGTCGTGCCGTGCCGGGATGGAGCAGAAGGCGCGAGTGTCGTCGATGAACCCGGAGGAACGGGAGAACCCGGCGGTTTCGGTCACCGCGGAGCGGAAGCGCATCATCGCATCCGGCGCGTCCAGGAACCACCACGGGGCGCCGATGAACACCGACGGGTAGAACCCGGCCAGCGGCGCGATCTCGCGGGAGAACACGGTCTCGTCGATGGTGAAGGGGATGAAGTGGAAGCCCGGCGCGGTGCCGAAGTCTTCCAGCAGCGGACGCAGCCCGCCGGCGTAGTCCACCGCGAAGGGGATGTCGTGCCCGGTATCCGGGCCGAAGGCGGCCAGCGTCGCCGTGTGGGTGTTGCGGTGCACCCCTGGATGCATCGTCATGACCAGCCCGTCCTGTACGGCCATGGCCGCCTGCTGGTACATCATGTGCGCTTCGAAGGCCAGCGCCTCCGCCATGGACGCGGTGCCTGCCATGCCCTTGGCGAACAACGCGGCGGCCTCGTCCCGGTCCAGCTTCAAGGTGGCGGGGGTCTGCGCGCCGTGGTCCGAGGACACCGCCCCGTGCTCGACGAAGTACTGGCGGCGGGTGGCCATGGCGGCCAGGTAGCCGTCGTATCCGGCCTTGCCCTCGCCGGCGGCCTGGATCAGCGCATCGGCCTTCTGCGCGAAGTCGGCGCCCCAGAACTTGATGTAGGCATCCGGGCGGAAGGTCGGCAGCACGCGCGGGGCGAACGAGGAATCCTGCGCCAGCTGGCGGTGCGCAGCCAGGTCATCGAGCGGGTCGTCGGTGGTGGCGAGCACCTCGATGCTGAAGGAGTCCATCAGCGCGCGCGGGCGGAAGTCCGGGGCGTCGATGCGCGCCTGGATCGCACGGTAGGTCGCTTCTGCGTTCTCGGCGGTGATTTCCCGGTCATCGATGCCGAAAACCTCGATGAATTCCTGGCGCAGCCAGTAGCCCGAGGCGGTGCCGTCGAACAGGTGGTAGTTGGCGCAGAAGGTCTTCCACGCGTCCAGCGCGGAGACCTTCTGGCTGCCGCCCACGCGCAGCGCATCCAGCGGGACATTGTTGGCGTGCAGCAGGCGGGTGACGTAGTGGTCGGGGCTGATCAGCAGCGCGGTGGGGTCCGGGAACGCGTCGTCGCGGGCGATCATCCCGGCATCCACATGTCCGTGCGGGGAAATGATCGGCAGGTGCTCCACGGCGGCATGCAGCGAACGGGCGATCTCGCGGACACCGGCGTCCGCGGGCAGCAACCGATCAGGGTGGTTGGCAATCGAAGAAGACATGACTCGATCGTCCATACCCCCATGGCCGGATGGCAACTAGTTGCCATGAGTTGCACCATAGCCTTGCGCTGCGCGCGCCTCAGCCGCGCGGCGGGGCGGCGGTGGAGCCGCGCACCGCCAGCCGGGTGGGCAGCACCACCGGGCGGTCCGGCGCATCGGCGGCCCCGCGCGCAATGGCCAGCAGGTTGCGCACCGCGGCGGCGCCCAGGGCGTGCAGCGGGGCGGCGACGCTGGTCAGCCCGGGGGTGACCAGATCGGCGTCCGAGGAGTTGTCGAAGCCCACCACCGAGATGTCCCCGGGCACGTCGAACCCGTTCTTCTGCGCTTGGCGCATGAACCCGATGGCCAGCTGGTCGTTGTAGGCGAGCACCGCGGTGGCATTCGACGAAAGCACCTGGTCGGCGATCTGCGCGCCGGCGGCGATGGTGGGCACCCGCGGGGAGAAGAGCAGGGACTTGTGGCCGTGCTCGGCGGCGCACATCTTCAGCGCCCGCCAGCGCATCCCGTTGGCCCAGGACGCTTCGGGGCCCGCCAGGTAGGCGATATTCCGGTGCCCCAGCTCGCGCAGGTGGGTGACCGCCCGGATGATCCCCCGCTCGTTGTCGGTGACGACGCTGGCCACCCCGCTCACTCCCCGGTTCATCACGATCGTGGGCTTCTGCTTGGCCATGGACCGGATCCCCGCGTCGGACATGCGCGAGCTGGAGAGCACGATCCCGTCCACGATGCCCAGCGAACGCTCGATGGCTTCGCGTTCCACGATCCCCGATTCCCGGGTGTTGGCCAGCAGCATCGTGTAGCCGTTCTTGGCGGCCTCCTCCTCGGCCCCGCGGATCATCTCGAAGTAGACCGGGTTGGAAATATCGGCGATGACCAGCGCAATGGTGCCGTGCCGTTCCTTGCCTTCGGGCATCGGCCGGCGCATCTCCATGGAACGGTAGCCCAGCTCGGCGGCCACCTGGCGGATCTTCTCCGCGGTGGCGAAGCTGACCCGTCCGGGCCGCGCAAAGGCGCGGGACACCGTGGACGCCGAAACCCCGGCGGCGCGGGCGACGTCGTAGATGGTGACCGATTTTCCGGATGCTGGTGGGTGCTGCATGTAACAAGTGTGCGGCGCGAAGGAGTGCAAGTGGAAGCCTATGGCAATTATTGGCAACAATTGGCCAGTGGCCCTGCTGGGCGGAGATTATCAGTTGAACCGTCAATGTGGCCGGAGACACTCGCAGTGCAGATCGACTTGCCTGCAGGGAACGGGGCAGCGCTGCCCCGCCGGCCGGAAAGTAGCTTGAAGAGATGAAACTTCGCGCCCTGCGCTGGGTCGCCGGGGCCTGTGCCGCCGCCTTGGCCCTCACGGGCTGCACCGCCGGCGTCTCGGGCAATGCCCAAGAAGGCAAGACCATGGTGCTCTCGCTGAACCAGTCAGAATCCCACCCCTCGTACATTGCGCTGACCGACTTCGGCGAACGGCTGAAGGCCGCCACCGACGGGCGCTGGGACATCAAGGTGTACCCCAATGAAACCCTCGGTGCCCAGCAGGAAGTCATCCAGCTGGTCTCCGACGGTTCGGTGGACATGGCCATTGCCTCCGGCACGCAGCTGGAAAACCTGAACCCGGAATTCGCCACGCTGAACCTGCCGACCGTCTTCAAGGGCATCGACCACCAGATCTCGGTGCTGCGCGACAAGGGCATCGTCGGTCCGCTGTTCTCCTCGCTGGAAGAGTCCAAGGACCTGACCGTGCTGGGCGGACTGACCCAGGGCGACCGCAACCTGTACACCGTCAAGGGCCCGATCAAGGAGCCCAAGGACCTGGCCGGCATGAAGATCCGCGTCCAGGAATCCGAGCTGCACATCAAGATGATCAACGCCATGGGCGGCGCTGCCACCCCGATGTCCTACGGCGAGGTCTACACCGCGCTGCAGGCGGGCGTGCTCGACGGTGCGGAGAACAACGAGATTTCCTACGTCACGCAGAAGCACAACGAGGTCGCCAAGTACGTGGCCCGCACCAGCCATCTGGTGGGCCTTGACTACATGCTGGTCAACTCCACGCTGCTGGAGGAAATGACCCCCGAAGACCGGGCGATCCTGGAAACCGAATGGCAGAAGACCGTGGATGAGCACGTGAAGCTGTGGAATGCCGACACCGAGAAGGCCATCGAATCCGCCAAGGCTTCGGGCACCAAGTTCAACGACGTAGACAAGGCAGCCTTCGACAAGGCCCTGGCCCCGGTCGTCGAATCGGCTTTGACCAGCGACGACGCCCGTGAGCTGTACGAGAAGATCACGGAGGCCGCACAGTGAATGCGATCAAATCCGTCCTGGATTTCCTGCTGAGGTGGCTGTGCATCGCACTGTTCGCGGTGCTCGTGCTGGTGGTCTGCTGGCAGGTCTTCACCCGCCAGGTGCTGCAGGATCCTGCCACCTGGACCACCACCGCTGCCCAGTACCTGTTCGTCTGGCTGGCGCTGTTCGGCTCCGCCTACGTCTTCGCCGACCGCGGGCACATTGCCGTGGACTTCATGGTGCGCCTGCTGAAGATCAGCCACAAGCGCTACACCGAGGCGTTCGTCCAATTCATCATCCTGCTGTTCGCGGTGTTCGTGCTCATCTGGGGCGGGCTGCGCGGGGTCGATCTGACCTGGACCCAGCAGGTCTCGGGCCTGCCGGTCAGCGTGGGCGCGATGTACTTGGCACTGCCGATCTCCGGCGTGCTGACCGCGTTCTACGCCCTGTTCCACCTGGTCGAGGCACTGCGCGGACGCGGCCTGCCCGACGAATTCGATGAAGAAATCCGGGAGGCGATCTGATCATGGATGCAGCGCTCATTGCAGGCATCGTCCTGGTTCTCGGCATTGCCGTCCTGCTGCTGTTGCGGGTGCCGATCGCGATTGCCGTCGGCTTCTCCGCCTTCGTCGCCGTCGCGGCGGTCATCGGCATGGAAAAGGCCTCCTTCGTGGCTGCCCAGCGCATGTTCACCGGCATCAACTCCTTCGCCCTGCTGGCCATCCCGTTCTTCATCCTGGCCGGCGTGCTGATGAACAACGGCGGCATTGCCGGGCGTCTGATCGACGCGGCCAAGGTGCTCGTCGGGCGCATGCCCGGCTCGCTGGCGCAGACCAACGTGGTGGCCAACGCGCTGTTCGGCTCGGTCTCCGGCGCCGCAGTGGCCTCGGCCGCAGCCGTCGGCGGGGTCATCGGCCCGCGCCAGGCCAAGGAAGGCTACGACAAGAACTTCTCCGCCGCGGTGAACATCGCCTCCGCCCCGTCGGGCATGCTGATCCCGCCGTCGAACACGCTGATCGTGTACTCGCTGGTCTCCAGCACCTCCATCGCCACGCTCTTCGTGGCCGGCTACATCCCGGGCATCCTGTGGGCGCTGGCCTGCATGCTGATCGTGTTCCTCTACGTGCGCAAGCGCAAGGAGCTGAACAACTACCAGAAGGTCACCCTGCCGGTGGCGCTGCTGACCCTGTGGCGCGCGTTCCCCTCGATCCTGATGATCGTGATCGTGATCGGCGGCATCCTGGCCGGCATCTTCACCCCGACCGAGTCCGCGGTCATCGCCGTGGTGTACTGCCTGATCCTGGGCTTCGCCTACCGGGCGATCAAGATCAGCGACCTGCCGCGCATCATCCTTGACGCGACCGTCACCACCTCGATCGTGATGCTGCTGGTGGGCGTCTCCACCATCATGGCGTGGGTCATGGCCTTCTCCGGGATCCCGGCGGCGATCTCCAACGGCCTGCTGGGCCTGACCGGCTCGCCGACCATGATCCTGATCCTGATCATGGTGATCCTGCTGATCGTGGGCACGTTCATGGACCCGACCCCGGCGATCCTGATCTTCGTGCCGATCTTCCTGCCGATCGTCACCGAATTCGGCGTGGACCCGATCCACTTCGGCATCATGGTGACGTTCAACCTGTGCCTGGGCACGATCACCCCGCCGGTGGGCAACGTGCTGTTCGTCGGCGCCAAGGTGGCCGGCCTGCGCGCCGAGCCGGTGATCAAGGCCCTGGTGCCGTTCTTCATCGCGCTGATCGCCATGCTGTTCGTGGTGGCCTTCGTGCCGCAGCTGTCGATGTGGCTGCCTGAGCTGCTGGGCCTGCTGGCCCCGTAGCCCTCAACAGGCACGGCGCCGATGGGTGCCGATTCACGGAATGCTTCCGTGGGTCGGCACCCATTTTTTCGTGCCCTCGCCAAATGAGAAAGGACCACTTCAGGCAAGCAATTCATGGCAACACGATGCTTCGTACCTGTGATCCGGTGCACAGTTGGCTAGGGATTGGCTTTGCGCAGGTCAAGCGCCCAATCGCACGATTCGTCACTCAAGGAAGAGCTACGCATGAAGAATTCACCGAACCGGCGGCGCACCACGCGTGCCGCCGCGGCAGCACTGGCCCTGCCGCTGGTCCTCAGCCTCGGCGCACCCGGCGCGCTGGCAGAGCCGAAAGGCAACGAGGGCAACCACGGCAAGCCCCCGGCCATCGAGGCACGCGCCAAGAACACCATCAAGGTCAAGGGCCGCACCTTCAAGGACCTGAACTCCAACGGCACGCTCGATGCCTACGAGGACTGGCGCAAGCCCGCCGAAGAGCGTGCAGCCGACCTGGTGTCGCAGATGACGCTGCAGGAGAAGGCCGGCCTGATGCTCATCGACACCCTCAACGCCGCCTGCGATCCGGAAACCCAGACCCGCGGCACCCTGGACCCGAACGCGCTGGACTACATCAACGAGCAGAAGATGCACCGCTTCATCTTCCGCAACACCGTCACCAGCGAAGACAAGGCCACCTGCGGCTCCTCCTCCGGCGGCTTCAGCGCCAGCACCTCGCTGACCCCGGCCGAAGCCGCGGAATACATGAACACCATCCAGGAGCTGGGCGAAGGCACCCGCCTGGGCATCCCGATGCTGTACAAGTCCAATGCGCGCAACCACATCGACCCCGATGCGCGCGCTGGCATCAACGAATCGGCCGGCGCCTTCACCGCCTTCCCCAAGGAAGCCGGCCTGGCCGCCGCGGCCCTGGGCGAGCAGGCCAAGGCCACCGGAGCCACCCCTACCGACGGCGACATGTCGGTGATCGAGGACTTCACCTCGGTGATGGGCGCCGAGTGGGAGTCCATCGGCCTGCGCGGCATGTACGGCTACATGGCCGACCTGTCCACCGAGCCGCGCTGGTACCGCGCCCATGAGACCTTCACCGAGAACGCGGACCTCAACTCGAACATCATGACCTCCCTGGTCCAGGGCCTGCAGGGGCCTGTGGACCAGGACGGGGTATCGCTGAGCGAAGAAACCTCCGTGGCGCTGACCATGAAGCACTTCCCCGGCGGCGGACCGCAGGAGCTCGGACTGGATCCGCACTACTCCTTCGGCAAGACCCAGGTCTACCCGGGTGGCGCGTTCGGCGAGCACCTCAAGCCTTTCGAAGCTGCCATCGAGGCCGGGGTTTCCTCGATCATGCCGTACTACGGCGCACCGATGGAGGTCACCCACAACGGCGTCACCTATGATTCGAGCGGCATGGCCTTCTCCAAGCAGATCGTCAACGACCTGCTGCGTGGCGAACTCGGCTTCGACGGCTACGTCAACTCCGACACCGGCATCATCACCGATCGCGCATGGGGCCTGGAGGACAAGACGGTGCCCGAGCGCGTGGCCGCGGCAATCAACGGCGGCACCGACACCCTCTCCGGGTTCCACGATGTTGCCACCATCACCGATCTGGTCGCCTCCGGGCTGATCACCGAGGAACGCGTCGATCTGGCGGCCACGCGGCTGACCACCCCGATGTTCCAGATGGGCCTGTTCGAGAATCCCTATGTGGATGCCGAAGCGGCCGGCGGGATCGTCGGGAGTGCAGAGCACCGAGAGGTAGGCCTGGACCTGCAGCGCAAGTCCGCGGTGCTGCTGCAGAACAAGGAAGCTGCCGATGGCGGCAAGGTGCTGCCGCTGAAGGAGAACTCGGATGTCTACATCCTGGGCGATTTCACCGAAGAAACCGTAGCCAGCTACGGCTACGGCGTCATCAATGGCAACACCGAGGACCCAGCGCAGCGCCCGAGCGCCGAAGGCAGCGACTACGCGCTGATCTCGGTGTCGGTGAACAACAAGAACACCAGCTCCTACAAGTCCGATGACCCTCAATCCGGCATGAACCCGGAGCACATCAACCCGATCACCATGGACGGAGTAGAAGGCCTGGACGGGAACAGCCCGTTCGGAGCGGCCGATGCCTGCGTGACACAGGGCGGGGAGAAATGCACCGATGACGGCCTGCGCTTCGGCGGCTCGCTGCCTTGGGAATCGAGCACCCTGGACTTCACCGGGATGGCCGAGTCCGAGTCCTGGGAAATCAGCCCCTCGCTGGATACCATCAAGCAGGTCATGAGCGAGGTCGATGACCCGAGCAAGGTCGTGCTGCACGTGTACTTCCGCCAGCCATTCGTCATGGACGAGGCCAGCGGCCTGCGCGATGCAGGCGCCATCGTCGCCGGCTTCGGCATGTCCGACACCGCGCTGATGGACATCCTCTCGGGCAAGTTCGCCCCGCAGGGACGCATGCCGTTCGCGCTGGCCGGCACCCGCGAGGCGATCACCGAGCAGTTCAGCGACCTGCCGGGCTATGCGGAAACCGCTGACGGCGCGCTGTTCGAGTACGGCTTCGGGCTGAGCTACTAGCCGCACTGCACCCCATGGCCCACCGGTCATCACCCGTACGGGGTGGCGACCGGTGGGCCATACGCGTTGTACGTTCGGCCACCAACCGCCACCTGTCCATCAAAGGTAGATGGAGCATGGGCATTCTTTGACGGCGCCGTTGATAGCTTCGCCGTCGTGCTGGGGCATGATTAGCTCATGGCTAGAAAAGACAGGACTGCAGAAGTCGCTCAGGCCCGAGCGGCATTGATTATGGCTGCTATGCGGCGCACTATCGTTACCTACGGCGAACTGGGCAAGGCAATCGGCATCGAAGGAGTGGGCGTCTTCTACGAATTGCGGCACGTCCTGGACGACCTTTCGGATGACTGCATCAACCGCGGAGAGCCTTCGCTGGCAGCACTCATCGTCAATAAGGACACGGGTGCACCGGGTAGTGGGTGGACTGATGGCGCCCGGCCTTGGCACACAGTGGTGCAGAAGGTCTTCCAGTACTGGGCTTCCTGATTGACGGCAGAGAAGAACCCCACACCACTCAAACATAGCGGCACTTCTAATTGATGACGGTGCCGATGCACTCGCAGCTGCTGATCTTTTACGGCCAAGCAGTCGACGAAGAGGATGCGCTGCACGACTTTTGCTAGCGGGTTCAGATGGGCGACGCAGAGTTGATTCAGATTCGACGACTTCAAGGGCATCCCTCAAATTCGGCCATGTCCTGAACAGGAGTGTCCGAGAGTGCCGGCCTTCCAACGCCGACGGCGCGCTGTTCGAATACGGCTTCGGGCTCGGCTACTAGGTAACGAAGCGGGCGGGACCCGGCATGCTGTTTGCATGCCGGGTTCCGCCCGCTTGCCGCAGGCTGCGCGGCTACTGCGCGCTTGCGTGGCTGGCCGCATAGTCCTGCGCACTGAGCTGCCCCAGGCGCGAACGGCGCCGGCCGTAGCCCAGGTAGAGCGCCACGCCGACGATCATCCAGATGATGAACACCAGCCAGGTGTGCCAGCCCAGCTGGCTCATCAGGAACAGGCAGGCGAAGATGCCCAGGATCGGGGTGACCGGATACAGCGGCAGCTTGAACGTCCGCGGGGCCTGCGGCTGCTTGCGGCGCAGGTAGATCACCGAGGCGCCGACCAGCGCGAAAGCGAACAGCGTGCCGATGCTGGTGGCGTCGGCCAGCGCGCCCAGCGGGATGAACCCGGCGGTGATCGCCACCAGGATGCCGGTGATCCAGGTGCCGGCGACCGGGGTGCCGGTGCGGCGCGATACCTTGCCGAACACCGGCGGCACCAGCCCGTCGCGCGACATGGCCAGGAGGATGCGGGTCTGGCCGTAGAGCACGGTCAGCACCACCGAGGCGATGGCCAGCACGGCGGCCACGGCGAAGGCCAGCACGAAGATCGGCTGGCCGGTCAGTTCGCCGACGATCTGCACCAGCGGCGCCTGGGCGCCTTCGAACCAGTTCCATTCGCGCGCGCCGATCGCCGAAACTGCCACCAGCACGTAGGTGATGGTCACGATCAGCATCGAGAGCATGATGGCCCGGGGCAGATCGCGCTTCGGGTTCTTCGCTTCCTCGCCGGCCGTCGAGGCGGCGTCGAAGCCGATATAGGAGAAGAACACGCTCGATGCCGCCGCGGTCACGCCGGCCGCGCCCATCGGCAGCAGCGGCTCGAAGTTGCCCGCGTTGAAGGCGCTGAAGGCGACGACCGAGAAGAAGATCAGGATGCCTGCCTTGATGGCCACGACGATCGAGTTCACGATGGCCGATTCGCGCGCCCCGCGCACCAGCAGCACGGTGGCCAGCACGACGACGATCAGCGCCGGCAGGTTCACCACCCCGCCCTCGGCCGGGCCGCCAGCCAGCGCCGCAGGCAGCTCCATGCCGAAGGTGCGCAGCGTTTCATTCACGTACTGGCCCGCGCCGACGGCCACCGCGGCCACGGACACGGCGTATTCGAGCACCAGGCACCAGCCGCAGATCCAGGCGATGCCTTCGCCCATGGTCGCATAGGAATAGGAGTAGCTGGAGCCGGACACCGGGACCATGCCGGCCATTTCGGCGTAGGACATCGCCGAAAGCAGCGCGGTGATGCCGGCGATCACGAACGAGATCCAGATGGCCGGACCGGCGATCGGCACGGTATCGCCAAGGATCACCAGGATTCCGGTGCCCATGGTGGCGCCGACGCTGATCATGGTCAGCTGCCACATGCCCAGGGTGCGGCGCAGTTGGCCTGCTCCTGCATTGGTTTCTGCCTCGGCGATCATATTCGTGATCGACTTGCGGCGGCGCAGCTGCGCGCCCAGCAAGGTGGCCGGGCCGGCGCTCACGGATGGTTTGCGATTCATCGCGGATCCTCAATGGGGTGGTATTGCCGCCGCGCCCCGTCCCAGGATGCGGACGGGCGCTGCGCGTGGAAGTTCTGAACTGGAATATCATGTCACGGCCCGATCCGTCCCAGCTGTTCCAGAATCCAACAATTTTTCGCCAATTGTGCCCTCTTCTTGGGGTTTAACCGAAATCTTGGTCCATGCGGAATCCGTGCACTGAGATGGAATTCATTATCTGGAGTGCATAATTATGCACAAATCGCCGCACGCCACCCGCACCGCAGGCGCCCCGATCCTCCCTGCGCACATCGAAAACCACCGAGGTTTTCCACAATATTAGAAGACATATTCGAGCAATAGAAGTACAATTAGAACATGTCCGAAGCAAAGGCGCACGGAAACGGCCTGACCCCACCAGCACCCCCAGATGCCTTCGACCTGCATCTGGACCAGCTGAACGACGACCTCGTCCAGCTCGAAGAACACGGCACCAAAGCCGAATGCGCCCACGCCATCGAAGGCCTCGAAGCACTAGCCTCCTATATCCGCTACCGGCAGGCCTGCCTCTCCCACCAGATCGAGAAGGACTTCGTGCGCGACCACGAGGAACGCGGCGTCCACATGGATGACCAAACCCGTGGCGCCGCCGCCTGCGTTGCACTGGCCCGCAAGCAATCCCCGCACGGCATGCGCAACTACCTGGTCAACTGCCGCATCCTCTTCGAAGACACCCCTCACCTGGCCGCCGCCTGTTCCCGCGGAGAATTCACCGAAGCGCAAGCCCAGGCCATCCTGACCCCGCTCCAAGACCTCAGAGCCCAGCGCCGCACCGAATTCGACCAGTATTTTGCCCAGAACCCCGACATGTTCGAGTCCATGGGCACCCGCCAAATCACGCAAACCGTGCGCAAATTCGTCCTTTCCTACACCTCTGATCAGGAATCCATCAAGCAGAAAACCGTCGAGGAAGACCGCAACCTCACCCTGGAAATTGACCAGCAGCGCGGCTGCATCAAGATTCGCGGCGAGTACCCCCTGCTGCCCGGCATGTGCCTCAAGCGCTACCTGGACGAGGAATCCAAGACCCTGCGCAAGAAAGGCGACCCGCGCACCCGCACCCAGATCCGCGCCGATTTGCTCTTCAGCTACATGATGATCGGCGAACCCTCCAAAATGCCCGTCGCCCTGAACATCGGGGTGATCATGACCGATCGGTCCCTGTTCGCCGGCGAACGCGAACCAGCGCTATTGGAAGGCTACGGCTACATCCCTGCCCAGAGCGTGCGTGAATGGATCGGCGGGCACCAGATCCCCAATGACCTGACCTTCGAGCAGATGGAAGCGAAAGTCACCCGCGAAAACATCGAGCAAATCGAAGTGCGCACCGAACTCGCCCGCTTCTACACCGCGCCGGGCGACCAGGAACTCATTTCCATGGACTCCAAGGCGCGGCTCTTCCCGGAGAAGCTCAAGAAGTTCATCGCCGTACGCGACCGGCACTGCCGAACCCCGTTCTGCGACGGCATCGTGGAAGAAATAGACCACGTCAAGCAATACGCCCGCGGCGGCAAAACCACCGTGTCCAACGGCGATGGCCGATGCGCGGCCTGCAACAAGGCCAAGCAAGCCGCCGGATGGTACGAATACACCACCTACGGCAACGGGCACAGCATCACCATTTGCCCCGGCTCGGCCATGTCCTACAAATCCACCGCACCACCAGCCACCGGGTACGCGCACAAGCCATTCCCGCAACTGATGCGCGACGGCACCTGGCTGCAAAAACTCAAAGAACGGCTGAGGCCGCCTGATGACCCCGAATGTGTCGCCGCCTGATAGGCGGCAGGCAACTACTGCGCACTCTCTTGGCTAGCAATCCGGTTGAAACCGCTGGCTTCGGGCCGCAGGATATGGCGAAGCCGCCTGGAAGCTGCCTCCCAGGCGGCTTGGTTCCGGACTCTACTTGCCGGCGGCTTCTGCCAGCAGTTCAACGATGTGGCGGTATTCCTTGCCCGTCGCCCGGGTCATGCCCAGTTCGCAGGTGCGGTTGCATGAAGCGTGTTCCTGCGCATCCAGTTCACGGACCTCAGCTGCCTCGCGAGCGGTAGCCGACTCGGTCAGCTCCGGATGCAGCATTCCACGGTCGCCAGCATAACCGCAGCAGCCCCAGTTCACCGGGGTGTTCACGGTATCTGCCACAGCCTCGGCAATCTTCTGCATGTCCGGATTCAGGCCCATCTGCGTGGAGGAGCAGGTCGGGTGCAAGGTGACCGAGGAGATCTTGTGCAGCTCTGGCAGCTTGTCCAGCAGGTGCTGCGAAGTGAATGCCAGCAGGTCAACCACGTCATAGCCGTGCTCGGCCAGGGTATGCGCAAACCCTTCGGTGCAGCTGGAGGCGTCCGAGATGATTGGCAGGTTCTTGCCAGGCATGGCGGCGCGGACTTCTTCCAGCACGCGCTGGCCCATGACTTCATGGCCCTGCGCGTAGCCCTTGGAAGTCCATGGAGTGCCGCAGCAGGTGGATTCGATGCCCTCCGGAACATAAACCGAGACTCCGGCGGCGTGCAGCAGCTTGGTGAACGACGATGCAACACCTTCCCCGTCGCCGGCCGGGCCGAACATCGAGTTCACGCAGGCAGGCAGGTAAATGGCCAGCGGCTCGGTGCCCGCGGCCCCCAGGTTCCCGGCCATCGGCTTGCGCGCTTTGCCGCCGGCAGGCAGTTCAGCGTCGTAGCGCGGCATGACGTCGGTGCTGACCACCTTGCGGGCAACATCGGTAACGCCGCGGACCAGCGACGTCGGGAACTTGTCGGCGACGCTCAGGGCCAGCGAACCAGCCCGGGTGGCCCCGCCCCAGCCTTTGGCCGCGGCCTTGAAGCCGGCTTCCAGCACAGGGTGCGCGTCTTCGCGGCGCAGGCGCTTGACCAGCAGGCCGGTGTTGATGCCGACCGGGCAAGCGGTGACGCACATGCCGTCAACGGCGCAGGTCTGCACGCCGTTGTACGCGTAGTCGCGCTCAAGCTCGGCAGCCAGCTCGGTGTTGCCCTCGGCTTCGGCCTTGGCGATGGCGCGGCGCACGACGATGCGCTGGCGCGGGGTCAAGGTCAGGTCTTTGGACGGGCAGACCGGCTCGCAGTAGCCGCATTCCACGCAATGGTCGGCCTCGACCTCGATGGTCTCGTTGAGCTTGATATTGCGGATGTGCGCGGCATGGTCCTCGTCGATGATCACCCCGGGGTTCATCATCAGGCGCGGATCGCAGGCTGCCTTCAGTTCCAGGTGCACCTCGTAGAGCTCATCGCCGTACTGCGCGCGGACGAATGGCGCCATGGCGCGACCGGTACCGTGCTCCGCCTTGAGGTTGCCGTCCTTGTCCAGGATCAGCTGGACCATCTTGTCGTTGAAGGAGTTGTAGCGGTTCAGCGCTGTATCGCCTTCGAAGCGGTCGGTCAGCATGAAGTGGATGTTGCCATCCTTGGCGTGGCCGAAGATCACCGAATCCTCGTAGCCGTACTCGGTGAACAGCTCCTGCAGGCTGCCGCAGGCTTCAGCCAAGGTCTCGACCGGGACGACGACGTCTTCGAGCAGCGCGGTGGTACCGGTGGCGCGGGCGCCGGCCACCGATGCATACAGTCCCTTGCGGAATTTCCAGGCGGCCTGGCGGTTCTTGGCATCCGGGGACAGGATCGCCGGGGCGCGCAATGCGGCTGCGTCCAGCAGCGACTGGCCAGCTGTGCGCAGCCCTGCCAGCTCCTCTTCTGAGTCCGCATGGTATTCGACCAGCAAGGCGGCCTGCTGGTCGACCTCGAAGCCCATGATGGCTTCGGGCACGCCGGGCAGCGACTGGCCCACGCGCAGCGAGGTGGAGTCCATCAGCTCCAGCGTAGCTGCGCCGGAATCCACGAGTTCGGGCAGTGCGCGGGTGGCCAGATCCAGGTTGTCGAAGACCGCCAGGGTGGCGATGGCCAGCTTGCGGATTGGCACGGTGCGGAAAACCGCCTCCGCAACGAAGGCCAGGGTGCCCTCGGAGCCGATGATCAGGTGGGCCAGCAGCTCGGCCGGGGTGTCGTAGTCCAGGAAGGCGTTGATGCCGTAGCCCATGGTGTTCTTCAACCCGAAGTGCTTCTCGATCTTGGCCACCGATGCAGGGTTGCTGCGCACGCGCTTGACAAGCTTGTCCAGGGTGGCGACCAGCTGCGGCTCGGCGGCGGCCAGCTTGCGGTCGGCCTCGGGATCCGCGGTGTCGATCATGGTGCCCGAAGGCAGGACGAACGTCATGGATTCCAGGGTGCGGTAGGTGTTGAACTCGGTTCCGCAGGCCATGCCCGAGGAGTTGTTCGCGATCACGCCGCCGATGGTGCAGGCCGCCTCGCTGGCCGGATCCGGCCCGAGCTTGCTGCCATAGACGGCCAGGCGGGCGTTGACCTGGCGGACGGTGGCGCCTGGCTGCACGCGCACGCGTGCTCCGTTGTCGAGCACGGTAATGCCGCGGAAGTTGCGGCGCACGTCGATCATCAGGCCGTCGCCGCTGGCCTGTCCGGCCAATGAGGTGCCGCCGGAGCGCAGGGTGACCGGCTGGTTGTCCCGCGCGGCCGCTGCAAGCAGCGCGGAGACTTCCGCGGCATCCTTGGCCAGCACGACAGCTTCCGGGGTGTACAGGTAGTGCGAGGCATCCGAGGCATAGGCGACGCGATCGATGGATCGGGTCTTGACACGGTCCTGGTCGCCGACCAAGTCGAGGATTCCGGATGAAACCGTCGTTTCTCCGAGTGCTGGCGTGCTCAATGCCATGGTGCGCTCCTGTGCAGTTGGCAAGCAGAGCTTGCCGAATACGGAAATTGTCTTACAAGTACACATGCCATAGTAGTACGATTCGTGGGATACTTGTTAGGGATATTTTTCGCGGCTCGAAAGGACCCTTGTGGCAGCCCGTTTAGGTGTCGTTTCCGTAGTCCAGGCGGTCATCCGGTCACTGCGCGCCCGGATTTTCAGCGGCGAACTGGCACCCGGCACCCCGCTGGCCGAGGTCGATGTCGCCGCGCAATACGAAGTTGCCCGTCCAACCGCCAAGGCCGCACTGGAGAACCTTGTCGCAAGCGGCCTGCTGACCCGCAATGCGCACCAGACCGCAAGGGTCACGCTGCTCTCCGCGCGCGATGCGCTCGATATCTACCGCACCCGCGCCATCATCGAAGCAGAGGCCGTGCGCCTGCTGGCCGCCCTACGCGAGGTCCCGTCCGAGGCGCGGGAAGCCAATGCGGAAATCACCGAACTGGTCGGCGCCTCGCCGATCGACATCATCGATCCCGACATCCGCTTCCATGCCGCCCTGGTCCAGGCGCTCGGCTCGCGGCGCACCAGCGCAATCTACGCGCAGCTGACCGACGAGATCCGCCTGTGCATGACCCACGTGCAGGATGCCACGCTGCTGTCCACCAAGGACATTGCCTCCGAGCACGCACGGCTGCTGCAGCTGATCTCCGAGGGCGAGGCGGCCGCCGCCGCGAAGGTGCTGGAAGAACACCTGCGCACCGCCAGCAACAAGCTGGCCGAGCATTTGGAGAGCCTGTAGGCATGGGGGGATTGTTCAGCCGGAAGCCGCAGGTCAGCTTCGATCAGATCGACTCGCTCCTGTCGCGGATCCCGGATCTGCAACTGGGCGCGGTGAAGTTCTCGGCGCACACGCTCGCAGCCGGCTGGAGGAAGACCACTCCCAAACCGGGCATCGACCTGACTACGTGCGGGCTGACCGGCTGGCTGGAGCTTGAAGAAACCCTGCGCTTCACCGAGGGCACGCTGTCGGTGCATGAAACCTGGACCGGCTCGCCCGCACTGTTCTTCATCTCCACCCCGGCGAGCGCTCCGGCGGATTCCGCAGCCGGCGGAGCGCTGGCCGGCGTTCCCGAAGACCATGCAGGCATCCTGCATCCCGGCGATGACGGAAATCTTCAGCTTCTTGCCACCCTGGACCCGGTGCAGCTGGGGCAGCTGGACCGGTGGATGCGCACCTTCCCGAGGCTGTAGCGCCCTTCCCCGGCCCGCAGGAAGGCTCCGCTCTGCATACCACCTCCTGACGCGGCATTTTCCACCAGATTCCACCACCATCAGCACAGTCATTCGACACGCCTTCACGCATACCCCCACCCCTATTTTTTGACATACCCCCGGGGGTATAGTTTATGGTAGTTCCAGACTCCCCCGACGAAAGGACATCCCATGCTTCTGGAACGCTTCTACGACGAAGACCTGGCGCAGGCCAGCTACTTCATCGGCTGCCAGGCCAAGGGCGAGGCGATCGTCGTCGATGCCCGCCGCGACATCTCCGAGTACCTGGCGCTGGCCGCCAAGCACGGGATGCGCATTGTTGCGGTGACCGAAACGCACATCCACGCCGACTACCTCTCCGGCACCCGCGAACTGGCCGCCGCCACCGGAGCGGCCACCTACGTCTCGGGCGAGGGCGGGGCCGACTGGCAGTACGGTTTCGAGGCCGAACGCCTGATGGACAAGGACACCATCGCCCTGGGCAATATCACCGTGACCGCGCGCCACACCCCGGGCCACACCCCGGAGCACCTCTCGTTCCTCATCACCGACGGCGCCTTCAGCGACCAGCCCGGCTACATGCTCTCCGGCGACTTCATCTTCGCCGGCGATCTGGGCCGCCCGGACCTGCTGGACGAGGCGGCCGGCGGCGTGGACACCCGCTTCGCCGGGGCCAAGGAGCTCTTCGCCTCGCTGAAGAACGTCTTCCTGCAGCTGCCCGACCACATCCAGGTCTACCCGGGCCACGGTTCGGGCAGCGCCTGCGGCAAGGCGCTGGGCGCCGTGCCCTCCACCACCGTGGGCTACGAACGCAACTTCGCCTGGTGGGGCAGCTACCTGGCGAGCAACGACGAGGCAGGCTTCATCGCCGAGCTGCTCGACGGCCAGCCCGACGCCCACGCCTACTTCGCCCGCATGAAGCGCCAGAACCGCGATGGCGCCAAGGTGCTCGGCCCCCTGCCCGAGCTCGTCGAGTTCACGGCGGAGCAGATCATCGAGCAGACTGCCTCGAATGACGCGGTCTTCGTCGACACCCGCGGACACCTGGCAGTGGCCGAGGGCACCGTCGCCGGCGCGCTGGCCATCCCCGCCATCGCCAAGATGGCGAACTTCGGAGCTTGGGCCTTCGACCCGGAAGCCGATGACCGCCAGCTGATCCTGTTCGCCGAGGACCTCCAAGCCGCGCAGCAGATGCGCGATCACCTGATGCGCGTGGGCATCGACGCGGTGTCCGGCTACGCGACCAGCCTCGAGGGGCTGCCGGCCTTCACCCCGCCAAGCGTGGCCCCGGCCGAGCTGGAGCACTTCGAGCACGCACTGCTGTTGGACGTGCGCAACCGCAGCGAGTTCGCCGCCGGCGCCATCCCGAACGCCAAGCACATCTCGGGCGGGCGCGCCCTGTGGTCCCTCGACGTACTGCCGGCCGACGGCAAGATCGTCACCTACTGCCAGAGCGGACTGCGCAACTCGATCGTCGCCAGCGCCCTGCGCGATGCCGGCTACGACGTAATCGAGCTGGCCGGAAGCTATGCCGGCTGGGCCGCAGCCATGCACAAGACCAACGCCTGACCCATCCCGAACCCCAAGGAAGCACCCGAAATATGAGCACCCCCATCAACGTCATGGACCCCGCGACCCTGGAGAACCTGCTGGCCGCCGAGGATTCGGCCGTCGCAGTCCTGGATGTGCGCACCCCCGCGGAATTCGAATCCGTGCACATCCCCGGCTCGTACAACCTGCCGCTGGACCTGGTAGCGGAACACGCCCACGACGTGACCCGCAAGCTGGCCAAGCAGATCGTGCTGGTCTGCCAGTCCGGCACCCGCGCAGGGCAGGCGCAGCAGAAGCTGGCCGACCTCCAGATCGAATCCGGCAGCGTGCTGGATGGCGGCATCTCCGCCTGGGAGAAGTCCGGCGGCGAGGTGGTGCGCGGCACCCAGCGCTGGGCCATGGACCGCCAGGTTCGCATGACCGCAGGCTCGCTGGTGCTGCTGGGCTTCATCGGCTCCAAGCTGGCCAGCCCCAAGCTCGGCTACCTGTCCGCGGGCATCGGAGCGGGCCTGGTCTACTCCGCGGCCAGCAACTCCTGCGCCATGGCCAGCGTGCTGTCCAAGATGCCGTGGAACAAGGCAAGCACCAATGGCAAGGCCAACCCGCTGGCGCAGATCCCCGACGCCGGGCAGCAGCTGAACCCGCACGGCAAGTAGGCGCGGGCAGTGGAACCACTTTTGATACTGGTCCTGGCCCTGTCAGTCGTCGTCGGCCTTGCCCTGGGCCTGCTCGGTGGCGGCGGTTCCATCCTGATGGTTCCACTGCTCACTTATGTGGCGGGCATGGAAGCCAAAGAGGCCATCACCACGTCGCTGTTCGTGGTGGGCGCGACCTCGCTGGCCAGCCTGCTGCCGCATGCGCGGGCCCGCAATGTCCGCTGGGCCGCAGGCCTGGTCTTCGCCGCTTCGAGCATGAGCGGCGCGCTGCTCGGCGGCCTGGCCAGCGCCGCCATTCCCGGTGGCGTTCTGATGGCGGCCTTCGCCATCATCATGATGGCCAGCGCACGGAACATGATCCGCGGACGGAAGAAGGACAACGATGCCGCGGCCAAGGGGCGGTCGCTACTGCTGTACATTCCCGTCGGACTGGCAGTCGGCATGGTTACCGGATTGGTGGGGGCCGGCGGCGGATTCCTCATCGTTCCGGCCCTGGTGCTGCTGGCAGGGGTGCAGATGAAGCACGCGGTCGGCACGTCCTTGCTGGTCATCTCGCTGAATTCGGCCTCCGGAATGCTGGGGCACCTGAATTCCACTTCGGTCAACTGGCCGTTGGCGCTGTCCATTACCGCGGCGGCGATCATCGGCTCGCTGGTCGGGGCACGGCTGACCGCCCGGGTTCCGGAGCAGAAGCTGCGCCGGGGATTCGGCTATTTCGTCCTGGCCATGGGCATCTTCGTCCTGTCCCAGGAACTGCCGAATCCGGCAGGACTCGTCCTTGCCAGTGCCGCCACGGTCGTCGCCGTTGCCTGGGTGCTCTGCACCAAGGTCCCGGCAGTGGCCGCCATCTGTCCCTGGCGCAAAGCCCCCGCTGGCCCGGCCCCGACTGCGGGCTAGCTCGCATCTACCCATAGGAATACCCATGAAACCGCTAGAATTGACCGAGACGAACTTCGCTGAAACCGTCAAGTCCTCCCAGATGCTGCTGGTCGACTTCTGGGCAGCCTGGTGCGGCCCGTGCCGCAACTTCGCGCCCGTCTTCGACACCGCGGCCGGCCTGCACGAGGACGTGGTCTTCGGCAAGGTCAACACCGAGACGCAGCAGGACTTGGCGGCCGCCGCCCAGATCACTTCCATCCCGACGCTGATGGCATTCAAGGACGGCGTGCTGGTTTACTCCCAGCCCGGCGCACTGGATTCCCGAGGCCTGGAAGAATTGGTCGTCTCGCTGAAGAACCTGGACATGGACGCCGTGCACGCCGAACTGGCCGCCGCGCAGACGTCCGAGCCATAACCCCGGGGTCCGCCCCACGGTCTTTTCGAAATGGAGCACATCATGCGCAATGCGGATGAAGCCACACGCAAGCGAATCCTGAACCGCCTGAAGCGGGCCCGCGGCCAGCTTGATGCTGTCATCAACTCGGTGGAGGGCGACGGCAAATGCCGCGATGTGGTGACCCAGCTTTCCGCCGTATCCACCGCGCTGGACCGCGCAGGATTCGCCATCGTTTCCTCGGCCATGCAGCACTGCCTGGTTGATCCGGAGCAGACCGCCGAAGCCGAAGACGGCTTGACCATCGAGGAGCTGGAAAAGCTCTTCCTTTCACTTTCATAGATCTACGGCTATCACGCCAGAAAAGGAGGCACCCGATGTGCCGACAGGTTTCCTGCAAGAAATGCGGCAAGACCACATGGGCCGGGTGCGGCCAGCACGTTGATTCGGTCATGCGCGGCGTTCCCGCCCGCGACCGCTGCCAGGGCCACGAGAACGAGCAGAAAACCGGCTTCTTCAGCCGCCTGTTCGGCCGCTAGAACCTGCCTTCGTCCCCCGCCCATCCACCACAGATGCCTGTGCGGGGGCCGCAGCAGCTCGCGTTGTTCACACAATGGTTCCGATAAGCCAACCATTGTGGCAACGATGAGCCGTGGCAGTTGCCTGCCCGTTCAGGATACCCAGGCGACATAGTCAGCTCGCATTTACCTAGTGTCAGAGTTCTTTGGAATAATCCGAGGTAATGACCATGCGCGTGCTGCAGATCGGATGCTCCGCGGGTCAGCGAGGCATCCGGCACCGCGCTCCGGCTGACCCCAAAGGAATCCCATCATCATGACCTCTAAAATCCGTATTGGCATTGCCGGCTACGGCAACCTCGGCCGCGGCGTGCAGGCCGCGATCGCGAAGAACCCGGACATGGAGCTGGTCGGCGTCTACACCCGACGCGACCCGCAGGACCTGCAGCTGGCCAGCCCGGCACCGCGTTTCGCCATCGCCGATCTTCAGCAGCACACCGGCCAGATCGACGTCCTCATCCTGTGCGGCGGCTCGAAGTCGGACCTGCCGGAGCAGGGCCCGAAGTACGCGGCGCTGTACAACACGGTGGACAGCTTCGACACCCACGCGCGCATCCCCGAGTACTTCGAAACCGTGGACGTCCCGGCCAAGGCCGCCGGCAAGACCGCGCTGATTTCCGCGGGCTGGGATCCGGGAATGTTCTCGATCAACCGCGTGTACGGCGAGGCGCTGCTGCCCGACGGGGAGACCTACACCTTCTGGGGCCGCGGCCTGAGCCAGGGGCACTCGGACGCGGTGCGCCGCGTGCCGGGTGTCGCCGCCGGCGTGCAGTACACGATACCCAGCCAGGAATCGATCGACCGCGTGCGGGCCGGCGAGCGCCCGGCCCTGGGCACCCGCGAAAAGCACCAGCGCGAATGCTTCGTGGTACTCGAGGACGGCGCGGACGCCGAGGCGGTGCGCGAAGCGATCGTCACCATGGAGCACTACTTCGACCAGTACGACACCACGGTTGAAATCATCGACGAGCAGACCCTGGCGGCCGAGCATTCGGCGATGCCGCACGGCGGTTTCGTGATCCGCTCGGGCAACACCAGCGATGCGCAGAAGCAGGTCATCGAGTATTCGCTGGCGCTGGGCTCGAACCCCGAGTTCACTTCCAGCGTGCTGGTGGCCTACGCCCGCGCCGTGCACCGCATGAACCAGGCCGGGATCACCGGCGCGCAGACCGTCTACGATGTGGCCCCGGGGCTGCTCTCGCCGAAGTCGGCGGCGCAGCTGCGCGCGGAACTGCTCTAGGAAGCGGCCAGCGGGTCCTTCTCCCAGGACTCCACCGGTCCCGGGACCTGCACGAACAGCGGATGCAGGGCCAGCTGGCCGGCTGGTTCCAGGCGGACGATGCGCGCAGGATCCCGGACGGCCAGCTTGCGCAGCAGGTGTTCGCGCTCGAAGCGCACCTGCCCGCCGGTGACCGGGATCTTCTGCAGCTGCGCGGGGGCTGCCGGATGCAGGATCTTGGCGGCGTCGAAGCGATAGCCCCGGGCATCGGCCTCGTCTAGCATGCCCTGCAGGTAGCCGCCCAGATGCACCAGCGGAGCGGGCTGCGCCTTGAACCGCAGCAGCTGCGGGTGCTCCGTGTACCCCTTGGTCTGGCCCGCCAGCGCCTTCTGCGCCAGCAGGGTTTCACGCCAGCAGGCGACGAGCCCTTTGGCGTCGAGCAGTGAGGGGTGCAGGGACCAGAGGCGCATAGGCCCAGACTAGTGCCAGTGCTAGCCGGCAGGGAATTCGATGATCTCGCTGCGGATCAAGAAGCGCTTGCCTTCCGGTGCCTCCACGGAGAAGCCGGAGCCCCGGCCGTTGACCACGTCGACGGTCAGCTTGGTGTGCTTCCAGTATTCGAACTGCTCCTTGGACATCCAGAAGTCGATCTCGCCCAAAGCGGCGCCCTCGGCATCGTCCAGGGAGAGCACGCCGAGCAGAATGTCCGATCCGCCGGTGCGGAATTCGCCGGCCGGATAGCACATCGGCGAGGACCCGTCGCAGCAGCCGCCGGACTGGTGGAACATCAGCGGGCCATGGATCCGCCACAGCTTGCGCAGCAGCTGAAGGGCGTCGGAGGTGAAAGCCACCCGGGAGAAATCCTCTCCCTCGATGGCGGCGCGCGTTTCGGTGACGGTGCTCATGGCCTGCTCCTGTTCATGGTGGGCCGCTGCGCGCGGCCCGGCAGGAAGCTCCTGCCGGGCCGCGCACCGGGCTATGCAGTGTAGTCGATGACGACGCGCCCGTCGATCTTGGCGTGGCGCATCTCGTCGAATACGGCGTTGATGTCCTCCAGCGGACGGGTGTGGAAGGTCGGCTTGATCTTGCCGGCCGCATAGAAGTCCAGTGCCTCGATCATGTCCTGGCGGGTGCCGACGATCGAGCCGCGGATGGTCAGGCCCTTGAGCACGATGTCGAAGATCGGTGCCGGGAAGTCGCCGGCGGGAAGGCCGTTGAACACGATCGTTCCCCCGCGCCGGGTCATGCCAATGGCCTGCCCGAATGCTGCCGGGTGCACCGCTGTGACCAGCACCCCGTGGGTCCCGCCGATCTTCTCCTGGATCACCGCGGCAGGGTCCTGCGCGAACGCGTTCACCGTCAGCTCCGCCCCGTGCTTGGTGGCCAGCGCGAGCTTGTCGTCGGCCACGTCGATCGCGACCACGCGCATGCCCATGGCCACCGCATACTGCACCGCGATGTGCCCCAGCCCGCCGATGCCGGAGATCGCGACCCACTGGCCCGGGCGCACCCCGGTCATCTTTAACCCCTTGTAGACGGTCACCCCCGCGCAGAGCACCGGGGCGATCTCGTGCGGGTCGGAGCCCTCGGGAATGCGGGCGGCGAATTTCGCGTCCACCAGCATGTACTGGCCGAAGGAGCCGTCCATCGAGTAGCCGCCGTTGGACTGGGATTCGCACAGCGTCTCCCAGCCGGTGCGGCAGTATTCGCAGCTGCCGCAGGCGCTGGCCAGCCAGGCGTTGCCGACCACATCGCCCTCTTCGACCTCGGTGACGCCCTCGCCGACGGCGACGACGGTGCCCACGCCCTCGTGCCCGGGGATCAGCGGAAGCTTCGGCTTGACCGGCCAGTCGCCCTCTGCGGCGTGCAGGTCGGTGTGGCAGACGCCGGAGGCGATGAGCTTGACCAGGGCCTGGCCCGGTCCGGGCTGCGGGATCGGGGTATCCCCGACCGTCAGTTCATCGCTGAAGTTCTCGACTATTGCGGCTTTCATGGTACTCATGTACGTTGTCCTTTGCATGGCTTCAAAGGCGCGCGACACCCTTGCGGGTCCGGGAAATGAGGCCAATCGTGCCCCGGACGCGGTCCTGGGCGGACCGCGCGCCTTTGAAGTTCGTGGGATGGATTTCCGAACCGGGCGGTTCGGGTGGAATGGTGCTTCCCCGGCTTAGAAGAAGCCGAGCTTGTCCTCCGAGTAGGAGACCAGCAGGTTCTTGGTTTGCTGGTAGTGGTCCAGCATCATCAGGTGGTTTTCCCGTCCGATGCCCGAGGACTTGTATCCGCCGAAGGCGGAGTGCGCCGGGTAGGCGTGGTACTGGTTGACCCACACGCGGCCTGCCTGGATGGCTCGGCCGGCGCGGTAGGCCACGTTGCCGTTGCGGCTCCACACGCCCGATCCCAGGCCGTACAGCGTGTCATTGGCGATGGAGATCGCGTCGTCGTAGTCCTTGAACTTGGTCACCGCGACCACCGGCCCGAAGATCTCCTCCTGGAAGATGCGCATGTCGTTGGTGCCTTCGAAGATGGTCGGCTGCACATAGTAGCCGCCCGAGAGTTCCCCGCCCAGATCTGCGCGCCCGCCGCCGAGCAGCACCTTGGCCCCCTCGGACTTGCCGATGTCCATGTAGGAGAGGATCTTCTCCAGCTGGTCGTTGGATGCCTGGGCACCCATCATGGTCTCGGTATCCAGCGGGTGGCCCTGCTTGATGGCCTTGGTGCGGGCCACGACGTCGCCCATGAATCGGTCGTAGATGCTTTCCTGGACCAGCGCACGCGATGGGCAGGTGCAGACTTCGCCCTGGTTCAGCGCGAACAGGGTAAATCCTTCCTGCGCTTTGTCGTAGAAGGCGTCGTCCTTGGCGGCGATGTCCTCGAAGAAGATGTTCGGGGACTTGCCGCCCAGCTCCAGGGTGACCGGGATCAGGTTCTCCGACGCGTACTGCATGATCAGCCGGCCGGTGGTGGTTTCGCCGGTGAAGGCGATCTTGCGGATGCGCTTGTTGGATGCCAGCGGCTTGCCGCATTCCACGCCGAAGCCGTTGATGACGTTCAGCACGCCGGCCGGCAGCAGGTCGCCGATCAGCTCCATCAGCACCAGGATCGAGACCGGGGTCTGCTCGGCTGGCTTGAGCACGATCGCGTTGCCGGCGGCCAGGGCCGGGGCGAGCTTCCAGACGGCCATGAGCAGCGGGAAGTTCCACGGGATGATCTGGCCGACCACGCCCAGCGGCTCGTGGTAGTGGTACGCGGTGGTGTCCTCATCGAGCTGGGAGAGGCTGCCTTCCTGTGCGCGGATAGCACCGGCGAAGTAGCGGAAGTGGTCCACCGCCAGCGGGAGGTCGGCGTTCAGGCACTCGCGGATCGCCTTGCCGTTATCCCAGGTCTCGGCCACGGAGAGCATTTCGAGGTTTTCCTCGATGCGGTCGGCGATCTTGTTCAGGATGACTGCGCGTTCTGCCGGGCTGGTCTTGCCCCAGGCCGGTGCCGCCGCATGCGCCGCGTCCAGCGCGACTTCGACATCTTCTGCGGTGGATCGGGCCACCTCGCAGAAGACCTTGCCGGTGACCGGGGTGATGTTCTCGAAGTACATGCCCTTGACCGGGGCCACCCATTCGCCGCCGATGTAGTTCTCGTAGCGTGGCTTGAAATCTACCAGCGCCCCATCGGTATTCGGATTTGCGTAAACCGCCATTGCTCCACGTCTCCTTCATCGGATGTCCTGGCCGCGATTGCCTCATCGCGGAACCTTGAATGTGACTCTAGTCACCCAAAGGTTGCAGGAAGGTTGCAGCGTTCCGGGCCGGCGGAACGGGCCTCAGCCGGGCTGGCGAGCCGGCGCTGCCGGCTGCAGTTCGCGCTCGGCGCCAGCCGGATCGCGCCGCCCGGTCCGCGCCGCTCCGATGCCTGCGGCGATCACCAGCACAAGCCCGGCCAGGGCCGCCATGCTGGGCACTTGGTGCAGGAAGACCACGCCGACGGTGGCGGCGATTGCCGGTTCCAGGCACATCAGGGTGCCGAAAGCCGAGGCGGCCAGGCGGCGCAGGGCCAGCAGCTCCAGGCAGAAGGGCACGACGGGAAGCAGCAGGGCCAAGCCCAGGCCGATGGCCAGCACCGGCAGATCCAGCCGCCCCGCTACCCCTGGGCCAACCACCAGCGTGGCGGCCAGGGCCGCGACTGGCATCGATACCGACAGGGCCCCGACCCCGTCCACCGCATCTCCGGCGCGCTGGGTCAGCAGCACATATGCCGCCCAGCAGACGGCCCCGCCCAGGGCATAGAGCACGCCGACCAGGTCGGCCGATCCGCTCCAGGGTTCGGTCAGGCCCAGCACCCCGGCCGCCGCGGCCAAGGCCCACCAGCGCCCGGCACCCCTCCCCTGGACCAGCGCCACGGCCAGCGGCCCGGTGAATTCCAGGGCGCTGGCGGTGCCCAGCGGGATCGTCTCGACGGCACGCATGAAGGAGAGCGTCATGCCTGCGGTAGCCAGCCCCAGCAGCGCGCACATCACCAGCGTGGAGCGGCTGAAGCGCAGCCGCCAGGGCCGGGCGAAGGCCACGAGGATCACCGCAGCCCAGGCCAGCCGCAGCCATGCCACGCCGTCGGAGCCCAGAGTTGCGGCCAGGCCGATGGAGGCAGCCAGCCCGAGCTGGACGCAGCTCATCGAGGCCACGGCCATCAGTGATCCGGCACCAGCTGAATTCACGGCGCGCACAGGGGTTGAAGTCATGGATCCAGTAGAGACCACCCAGGCCATCCATGTCCACGCGAGAATTATCGACATATCGTTCAAGATTCATGGACAATGTTCTCCATGGAAACCCGCCGCCTGCAATACCTGTACGAGCTGTCCCGCACCGGTTCGATGCGGGCGGTGGCAGACGTGCTGGGCACCACCACCTCAACGGTCTCCCAGCAAATCGCACAGCTCTCACGGGAGGTCGGCGTCAAGCTGCTGGCACCCGACGGCCGCGGGGTGCGGTTGACACCAGCCGGCCGCCGGCTCGCCGAGCATGCCCGCGGCATCCTCAGTGCAGTGGATGCCGCCCGGCTGGATCTGGATCCCGAGGCTGCGCCGTCGGGCACGGTGCGGGTTGCGGGTTTCGCCACGGCCATCCGCACCACCTTGATGCCGATCATCCAGCAGCTGGCCAGCGACCACCCGGCGGTGCAGATCGTGGTGCTTGAGCTGGAACCTGCCGAGGCGCTCCAACGGCTGGCCGCCGACGACATCGACCTGGCCCTGACCTACGACTACAACCTGGCCCCGGACACGATCGGCCCGGAAGTCGACAGCCTTCAGCTGTGGAGCACCCCCTGGGGACTGGGTGTTCCCGCGGCCGATGCAGCGCGCCTGGGCGCGGGAGCGCTGCCGGAAGCGGCTGGCGTGCTGGCAGCCTTCCGGGAACGGGATTGGATCGGCAACTCGCGCAATATCGCCGACGAGGCGGTGCTGCGCCTGCTGTCTTCGATGACCGGCTTCAGCCCGCGGGTGCGCCACCACGCCGACAGCCTCGACCTGGTCGAGGACCTGGTCCTCGCCGGGATGGGGGTAGGGCTGCTGCCCGAGAACCGTCCCGCACGCGAAGGGCTGTCGATCCTGCCGCTGCACCGGCCAGATTTGCGGCTGCGGGCCTTCGCCCGGACGCGTGCCGGACGCAGCGCGTGGCCGGCACTGGCCCTGGTGCTGCAGAAGATGCGCGAACTGCGATAATCCGGGACCTCAGGATTCGAGTTCCTGGACCTCGGCAACGATCAACGAGCGCGCCGGCGACTGCGCAGGAAGCTCGCGCAGGGCTGCCCGCAACAGGTCCGAGTCGGCCAGCTGGCGGCCCAGGTTCAGCAGCTGCCGGGCGGTGCCGCGGTCCAGCGCCATTTCGCGCAGCGCCGCTTCCATCCGGTGCAGCAGTGCCACGATGCCAGGTGCTTGGGAGCGGGCCAGCAGTCCCGGCGAGTACAACGGCAGGGCGGCTTCGAGTTCGCCGGCTTCCAGTGCTTGCCTGAGCCGGCCGAAGGTCGTCTGCAGGTCCCATTGCAGGCGGTAGGGGCGCGAGGTCAGGTTGCGGCCCGGGGAACCCGCAAGCACCTTGCGCAGCCTGACGATTTCGGCGCGGACGGTGCCTTCGGCCGCGGCATCCGGGCGCTCGAACAGCTCCTCGACCAGCTGCGCGGTGCTCAGGCCTTCGCGGTAATGCGCCAGCAGCGTCAGGATCTCCGCATGGCGCAGGGATACGGGCGTCGAGCCGAGGTGGGCCCCGTCACTGCGCCCCAAGTCCAGGTAGTCGGGGTCGGCCACGACGCCGGCGCCGGGCAGGAGCAGCTGCGTTTCCGCGGCCATGACCGCGGCTTGCAGCAGCGGCAGCGAGTGCGTGGCAATGGCCTCCGGGCCGCCGGTCAGGTCTATTGCGCCAATGACCTGACCCGTGCGCGGATCGCGAATCGGCACCGCAGAGCAGCTGAAGCGGTGGGCCTGCTCGTAGAGGTGCTCAGCACCAGAGACTTGCGAACCGGCGCCCGTTGCCAGCGCCATCCCCGGCGCGGACGTGCCCACGCTCTTCTCGGCCCAGTCGGCACCTGCCATGAATCCCACGCCTTCGGCTTGGCTCATGGCGCCATTTCCACCCGCTACCCACAGCAAGGTTCCGCCTGCATCAGCAAGGGCCACCAGGAGATTGGCGTCCATGGCGGACGGGACCAGGAGTTTTTCGAAAACTGGCCAGATCCGCTGGAGTTCGCTTCGTTCGCGCGCCAGACGCAAATGGTCATCGCTCAGTACCGACGGGACACGCAGGTCAGCGGAGCTTTCCAATGATCGCTTCCAGGAATCCCGCACATCCTGACGCAATGGGAGATCGGCAACGCCGGCTCCGCTGGAGCCCAAGAGCTCATGAGCATGCTGGGCGCGACGCGATGCGCCAGGCCAATCAATGGAGAACCCACTCATGCAATCTCCTCGCTAGCAAGGCTCGATTTCCGCCGTTCCCACAAGCCTAGGCGACGGGCGGTGCCTTGAGAAGAGTCCCCGCTGCCGCACAAAGATTGATAGTGGACAATTCACCTTATTGACTGGAAAAGGGGGTGAAAAGTCAACCAGAATGTTTTCCATCTTTTCCCGAATGCCCCTTTACCTGCTGCGAGGGAGAGAGTAATATACAACCAAATGGTTGTATATGAGCTGAGCGAAGAACAGGTAAACAAGGTCTTCCGCGCCTTGGCAGATGCCACACGAAGGGACATCGTGCGGCGGACGCTTCACGCCGAGATCAGCATTTCGGATCTGGCGGCAAGCTACGACATGTCTTTTGCAGCAGTGCAGAAGCACGTTGCCGCCCTGGAAGCCGCAGGCCTGGTCAGGAAAATCGCACGTGGCCGCGAACGCATAGTCCGCGGCCAGCCGGACACCATCCGGCACGCACAAGAACTACTTTCTTCCTTGGAGGAAATCTGGCGCCAGCGCATCAGCCGGCTCGACGATTTCCTTGCCTCCGAGGACACCTAAGGAGCATTCCCATGCCCGTCACGTCCATTGATAAAGATGTCCAGTCCTTGACGCTCACCGTCCACGCAGAATTCCCGGTCAGCGTGGCCCGGCTCTGGGACGCCTACCTCGACCCGCGCCAGATTGAGAAGTTCTGGGGCCCGGTAGAGTACCCGGCCACCTTCACTCGCCACGACGCCGCCGCCGGAGGCTACTCGAACTATCACATGACCTCGCCCGAAGGCGAACAGTTCCACGGATACTGGCACTGGCAGGAAGTGGTCGACCAGAAATTCTTCGAGGTCATCGATGGTTTCGCGAACAATGACGGCAGCCCGAACGCTGAGTTGCCCACCTCGCGGCTGGTCTTCACCTTCGACCCGCTGCCCGAAGGCACGAAGCTCACGGTCACCGGAACCTACGCTTCGGCGGCGGACCTGGAACAGGTCGTCGCAATGGGAATGATCGACGGAACACGCTCGGCCATGAGCCAGATCGAGCAGGTGCTCATCGACCTGCGGGACTACGCGCAGAACTTTGCCACCGAAGCCGAACTGCTCAACGACACGCAGGTTCGCGTCAGCCGCCTGGTCCGCGGCACCCGCCAGCAGGTCTGGGACGCCCACCACGACCCGGAACTGGTCAAGCGCTGGCAATACGGTCCCGATGGCTGGAAGATGACCAAATGCGAATTGGCCGCCGGCGTCGGCGAGAGCTACCTGCTGTGGTGGGCCCCTGACGATGGCGGCAAGGGATTCGGATTCAGCGGAAAGATCCTCGAACGCGTTGAGGGCCACTATGAAGCGAGCACCGAGCAGCTCGAAGGCGGAGAGGAAATGCTCGGTTCCGGCGTGCCCGGATCCGTCAACCAGCTGACGTTCACCAGCACCACCGGCGGCACCTTGGTGACCACGTTGGTCACCTACCGCGACAAGGCCGCTCGCGACGCGATGCTCGCCACCGGAATGGCCGATGGCATGGAAGCCAGCTACGCCCGGCTGGAATCGATTCTCTAAGCGATTCGCCCCACATCCGGCGCCTTGGCGCGCGCATATATGAAAGACTTAGACCCATGAGTTCTCAGAATGCGCGCGCAGGCCTGGATAAGCAGGCCGATCAGGTTCAGGACATGTTTGACAAGCTGGCTCCTCGCTACGACTTGCTCAATACCTTGATGACCGGCGGCATCGTGAACTACTGGCGCAAGATCACCACCGAGGCGATCGCGCCGAAGCCCGGCGAGCGCATTCTCGACCTGGCTGCAGGTACCGGGACTTCCTCGGTCCCGCTGGCCGAAGCCGGCGCAAAGGTGACCGCCTGCGACATGTCCAACGGCATGCTCGCCGAGGGCCGCAAGCGCTACCCGCAGCTGGACTTCGTGTACGGCGACGCCCATGAGCTTCCTTTCGAAGATGACACCTTTGACGCGGTGACCATTTCCTATGGCCTGCGCAATATCGATGACACCGAGAAGGCGCTGTCGGAAATGCGCCGCGTGACCAAGCCCGGCGGCCGAATCGTCGTCGCCGAGTTCTCCACCCCGACCGTCACCCCGGTCAAGGTGGCCTACCAGCAGTTCCTGCCGCGCGTCATCCCTGCGCTGGGCTACCTGGTGTCGCCTAACCCTTCCGCCTATGCCTACTTGGCTGAGTCCATTGCCGCCTGGCCAGACCAGGAAAAGCTGGGCGCCAAGTTCGTCAACGTCGGCTGGAAGAACGTGGAATACCGGAACCTGACCGGCGGCATCGTCGCCGTTCACCGCGCCTGGAAGTAGGGCTTCCGCAGAATTTCTTCTTGGTCCGCATCCACCGGATGCGGGCCAAAAGCCTTTAAGTGCCTGACCCGCGAACGCGGGTGGTGTTATTCTTCCAGTCCAGCTGGCATGCTTGAGTCCGTGAGCCGGACCTCGACCGAATCGCGGCATTGCGCGATGAGCTGGAAGCTGCTGCCCGCCGCCTTGCTCTCGGCCTCCGCAGCGCTGCTCTTCGGCGCCGGCAACGGCCCTGCGGGCTACGGCTTGCTGGCGCTGAGCCTGCTGTGCGCAGCTCTCATCGACCGCAGGCTCGCCCAGCATCTGTCAATGATCGCGGCAGGGCTGGTGATCATCAGCCTGGTTCCGCTCAACGCGGACCTGAGCCTGGGCCACATGGCGCAGATGGGCACGGCGCTGGCAGCGGCGGTCCTGCTGCCCTGGCTGATTTCGCGATTCGCCTTGCGGGAGCAAATTATCAAGTTCCCTGTGAACACCGGTCGCAAGTGGCCGTTGGCAGCGAAACTGTATCTGCTGGCAGTGGTGGCGCTGGGCTTCCTCGTTCTGCCGGTGTATCTGATCAGCACCGGCGTCTATCAGAACTGGCCAGACGCCTCGGACCCAGCGATCTTCTGGCGGCTCTTCATCGGAGTCAACTCAGTGGGCATCTGGGACGAGCTGTTCTTCATCTGCACGGCATTCGCCTTGCTGCGCAAGCACTTTCCCGACTGGCAGGCCAATATCCTGCAAGCGGTGATCTTCTCCTCTTTCCTGTGGGAGATCGGCTACCAATCCTGGGGCCCGTTGCTGACCTTCCCCTTCGCCCTGCTGCAGGGCTATACCTTCAAGCTGACGAAGTCCTTGTCCTATGTCGTAAGTGTGCATCTGATCTTCGACCTTGTCCTGTTCCTCGCGCTGGTCCACGCGCACAACCGGGAATGGCTCCCGGTCTTCATGTACTGAGGGGCTAATTCCTGTTTTCCGCCCTGCTACCCGCATTGGCATGGACACCTGCCAAGCCAGCCAATGCCCCTGCACCGATTCTGAACGGCGCAGCTTGTTCATTTCGTCTACCGGCTTCGGTATCCTTATTCCGGCTCCCCTGCGACCGTGAGCCAGACCACGAGCGGATCGCCGCGTTGCACGATCCACGGGAAACTGCTGCCCGCCAATAGGCGCCCAGGACCTCTAAGGGCGGATCGGCTATGAGTGATTTCGACGAAAAGGGATTCCACTACGCGCCGCTGCACGGCGAGTACGAGTCTGGAACTTTTCCCGTGCTGCCGCATACGATGGTTAGCACTCTGAATGCAATGTCGATTGCAGCGGTCTGCGACATGGATGAGACCCTGACGGACAATTTGAGGCCAAGCATCAGCGTGAAAATCACGCAATGCATTTTGATGAGCGATGGGTCGATGATCAGTTTGGATCTGGATCGTGGCTTCACAGCCATATCCCATGGGCCCGGGCCCGCCAGGTGGAGGCGGTCGTCAGATGAGCTGATTGCCGAGATTCTTGATTTGGTGCGGATCGATGACCCGGAAAGGTCCGGGGATCATCCGTGGGATGAAATTGCCGCTGCGGCCCAACGACGTGGTATCGATATTGATGCTGCAAGATTGAAGCAGATGCCCTACCAGGTCTTGCTCAGCGACAGGGTGATCCGAACGTTTGAGATCTAGAACTTTGGGGCCTGTTCCCTACCGTCGACCTTGCCCTGTTCCTAACGCTGGTCCACGCGCACAACCGGGAGTGGATGCCAGTCTTCTTGCGCTGAGGGGTTAATTCCTGTTTTCCTCCCTGCTACACTCTTTGGCATGGATACCTACTAAGTCAGCCGATGACCCTGCACCGATTCTGTACGGTGCAACTTGTTCATTTCGGCTACCGGCTTCGGTATCCTTTTCTTTTCCGGCCCCTCTTCGAGGTTGAGCCATTTCTGTGATCCCCCAAGTCGGCAGCCCCTTCGCATTAGCGGGAGGAACCTGCATGCCTTTGACACCACCCATTATCCTGAACCATCTCAGCTTCGCCTGGCCCTCGGGAGAAATCGCCCTGGCCAACTTGGACGGCACTTTTCCCTCCGGGCGGACCGGGCTGATCGGCGCCAATGGCAGCGGCAAATCGACGTTGCTGAAACTGATCGCCGGGCAGCTGCACCCAACCAGCGGAACGGCGGAAACGAGCGCAGCGCTGAGCTACCTTCCGCAAACGCTGGCTCTGGACCAGGACCCAACCGTCGCCGAACTGCTGGGGATACAGCGGATCCTGGCAGCCTTGGAGGCTATCGAATCCGGCAGTGTGGACCCAGCGCATTTCGACGCGGTGGGTGCCAACTGGGATGTGGAAGCCCGGGTCCGCGCCGAGCTGGAGCCGCTGGGTTTCGGCGGCCTGGATCTGGGCCGGAAGGCATCCACGCTATCGGGCGGCGAAGCGATGCTGCTGGCAGTGACCGGGCTGCGCATCGCCGATTCACCCATCACCTTGCTCGACGAGCCGACGAATAACCTCGATCGTCCCACCCGCGAATTGCTCTACGAGCTGGTCCGCACGTGGAAGGGCACGCTGGTCGTGGTGAGCCACGATATCGAGCTGCTCGAGCTCATGGAGCACACTGTGGAGCTCTACGATGGGACGCTCAGCGTTTACGGAGGGCCCTACAGCGCATATCGCGAGCAGCTGGAAACCGAGCAGCTGGCAGCCGAGCAGGCAGCCAGAACCGCCCAGGCCTCGCTGAAGGTGGAAAAGCGCCAGCGCTTCGAAGCCGAAACCAAGTTGGCCCGTGCCAAGCGCAAGGGGCGGGCCACCCAGCTTTCCGGGGGCATGCCGAAGATCCTGGCGAACCATCTTCGCCAGAAATCCGAGGCAAACGCCGGGAAAATGCGATCGCACCTGGATGGCAAGGTCGATTCCGCCCAAGCACGGCTCGACGAAGCCGATCAGCGGGTACGCCAGGTCGAGCACATCAATATCGAGTTGCCAGATCCGAAGCTGCCCGCCGGCAAGCAGGTTGCCGTGCTGGGTTCAGCGCAAGACCCGTTCATCATCCAGGGAGCCGAACGCGTAGGACTTGTCGGACCCAACGGTTCGGGGAAAACCACGCTGCTCAGGCAGATGCTCGCAGGCGTTGCTCCGGGCAGCGGTTTGGGCGGAAAGGTTTTCGTGGACCGGGTCGGGTATCTGCCACAGCGCCTGGAAGGCCTGGACGGCCAGCTGAGCGCCATGGAGAATGTGGCGTCGGTGGCTCCAACGGCAACCGCAAACGACGTGCGCCAGATGCTTGCCCGGCTGCTGCTGCGCGGTGCCAGCGCCGACCGTCCCTTGGCGGCGCTCTCCGGCGGCGAGCGCTTCAGGGTCTACCTGGCGACGCTGCTGCTGGCCGAACCCACACCGCAGCTGCTGATCCTCGACGAGCCCACGAATAATCTGGATGTGGACAGCGTGCGCCAGCTCAGCGAGGCACTGGGCGCCTACAAGGGTGCGTTGCTTGTAGTCAGCCACGATCAGCATTTCCTGTCGCAGCTGGATCTGGACTATTTGCTGGAAACCGGCCCCGGGGGAACCTTGGCGAAATCCTATCCGGATCCGGTTTGATAACCCCACGGCGGTGCGCTGCCGGTCTAGACTTGTTCAAAGCACACCGCCAAGGACCCCGAAAGCAAGTTGAACATGTCCTATCCCCAGCGCACCGTCGAAGTCGTCAACACCGGCCTCGTGATCGACCAGTCCGCGACCCTGCTCTGGCAGGACATCAAACGAGCCTTCATCTATGAAACGGGTTCCGGCCAGGAGGCGCTCACCTGCGCAGAATTCATGCTGGTTGAGGGTTACAGCGTGGAAATCAATAGCCAGATGCCCGGTTGGGACGTGGCCATTGAGCACCTGCCGCGGCGCATTGAGAACCTGGTCGACGAACGCTAGCAACCAATAGGAGCACCCATGGCTACGATCGTTCTTTTCCATCACGTCCAGGGCCTGACCCCTGGGGTGCAGCAGATGGCCGCTGAATTGCGCGCGGCCGGCCACACGGTGCACCCGGTGGACCTGTACGCCGGCAAGCTGCCCAAGGATTTCGACACGGGCATGCGCATGGCGGGCAAGATGACCGAGGACAAGATCCAGGAACGCGTCGACAAGCTCTTCGCCAAGCTGCCCGAAGAGCTGGTATACATCGGCACTTCGTGGGGTGCCGCGCTGGCCCAGCAGTGCGCGCAGCAACGCCCCGGCGCCGTCGCCGCGGTCCTGCTGGAATCCTTTGTGGACTTGGAAGCCGAGTGGAGCTTCGGGCCGTGGCCGGAAGGCGTGCCGGTGCAGATCCACGGCATGGACCAGGATCCGTTCTTCGCGAAGGAAGGCGATCTGGAAGCAGCGCAGCGCTTCGTCAGCAATGAGGGCGCAGGGCTCGCCGAGCTGTTCACCTACCCTGGCGACAAGCACCTGTTCACCGACAGCTCGCTGCGCTCGCATGCCCCGGAAGCTCGCGCATTGGTGATGGAGCGCATCATCAAATTCCTGGAGCGCTACTTTAGCAGGAGGGGCAGCCCGGCGGTTCCATGCTGGACAATGAATTGAAAAACCGGACCCGGCTTGCGTCTGCAAGCCGGGTCCGGTTCACTCTGTGCGCCCTGCGGGGATCGAACCCGCGACCAATGGATTAAAAGTCCAGTGCTCTACCAGCTGAGCTAAAGGCGCACGGCACAAGGCCAAAATCCATACTACCCGATGGACCGGCATGATCATTAATCGGCGTAATCCGCACCGTGGCAGCCCGTAATTCCCGCTTGATCTTGGGGTTTGCAAGCTAAATCACCTGTTGGCGGAGAACTCAGGTTCAGCGAGTATTCTGGAGCGCATGAGAGGTGCACGTGCAGGATCAAAAGTAGCCCAGGATGCGGGGTTCCGCCATCACAAGCCACGCCCCTTCGCCCCGGCAGATTTCGAGCCCTATGAAGGAGGCGCTGACCCGGCGCGCGTCTCCGAGGCCGCTCATCTGTCTGCCCAGGCTTTCGTGCAACGAGGCATTGCCAACAACGACCCCGAAGTTTCACGCCGGCTGATCGCCGTTGCCGAGGAAGAGGGCTTGGAGGTGCTCGCTGAGCTGTGGAGCGAAGCTCCCGCCCACTCCCTGCCCGGCGCGCTGTGGCGCCTGTATGCGGTACGCGCGGCCACCATGGGCAAGCCGGAAGTGCACGCGGCACGGTTCCAGGCCGGAGCCCACCGTGCCCAGGTCGAACGCATCGTCGCCGGGGTGGCCGAACCGCCGACCGCCGAAGAAATGAAGAAGATGACCGGGTCGATTCTCTCCGGCGCCTTCAACGGAGACTTCGCCCACGCCCTGGAACGCACTGCCGCCTATTGCCGGGTCGTGGCCCTGGGCATGACCGAGCATGCCGATGCCGCAGATTTCTCCAACAGCGACCGGGGAACGAAGCTGACGCAGCAGGCCAAGGCGCTGACGGCTACGGCCGCTGATCTGGAAGTCTGCGCCCGGTTGTGGCGCCAGGACGCATTGGACTGAAAGGCGCTCCCGCGCCATTAGGATGGATTGAGGAAGTTACCCCTCAATTCTAGGCAGGTGGGTGTGGGCGCCGCATCGAGGACCAACTCTTCAGGACTCGTACGCTGGTTGCTGATCTTGATCGCGACGGCGCTGCTATCCCAAACAGCGCTGAACCTCATCCGGCCGGTCACCACCTACAAGCTCATCTCCTTCGGCTCCGGCGCGTTTACCGTCGGCGTGGTGACTGCCGCCTATGCGATCCTTCCACTGTTCACCGCGATGATGCTGGGCCGGGTCAGTTCGCGCATCCGCAGGATCCGCTTCCTGATGGTTGCCGGCGTCGCTCTTCTGGCCGCCGGCGGCATCGGCATCAATTTCTCGCCGAATGCGCTGACCGTGGCGCTGGCCAGCGCCGTGCTGGGGCTTGGGCACTTGATGTTCACCATTGGAGGGCAATCGTCGATTGCCCGGTTCTTCCCCGACAGCGATCTGGACAAGGGGTTCGGCTGGTTCACTGCGGCGTATGCCGCTGGGCAATTTATCGGGCCGCTGATCGGCGGAATGGTGCTCGGCTCCGGCACCGACGCGCTCTCCGCCGAGCGTGTTGCCGATATCAGCCTGTCGCTGTGGATTGCCGCCGGGTGCTCGCTGCTGGCTGTCCCCTTCCTGCTTCCGAGCTGGCAGCCGAAGATCTCCAAATCGGCGTCGCAGACCCGTCCGCCGAAGTCCAAGGCCTCCATTCCCTCGGTGCTGCGCATCAGGGGCATGGCCTCGCACATGTTCGCCTCGATGACCCTGCTGGCGATGCTGGACATCCTCACCGCATTCTTGCCGCTGGTGGCGGAGAAACATGGCGTCACACCGGAAAATGTTGGTGTGCTTTTGGCCATTCGAGGTTTCGCTTCGGTTATTTCGCGGCTGTTCATTCCGAAGCTCTCGGCCCACTTCGAGCGCAATCACCTGCTGGTCACCAGCTTGTGGGTTTCGGGCATCGCCATCGCCCTGGCTCCGGCGTTCATCGATTCGCTCTGGGCTGCCGGTGCGGCGCTGCTGGTCGGCGGCTTCTTCCTGGGCCTGGGCCAGCCGATGACCATGACGATGATTTCCACGTCGGTGCCGGCGGTGGACCGCGGCGCGGCATTGGCCGTCAGGCTCATGGGAAACCGCGTCGGACAAGTAGCTTTGCCGGTTATCTCAAGTACTGTCGCCGCCGGCTTGGGTCCTGCGGGCGCGATCTGGTTCTGCTGCGCACTGCTCTGCTTGAGCGGAGCGGAAAAGGGCCTGCGCCGGTAGCGTGAGAAACCGCACGAGCACCACCCCGGCGGTTGACAGCGCACCGGTCAGGCGAGAACACTAGATAACGGTGCCGGGCTGCTGGTAACCCCGGGCTCCAAAATTCTGCCGCTTCGAGCGGCCTTCCGCCGAGAGGCGTTCCCGGTCCGGCACCATCAAGTAACCGGCGTTAACTTCCGCGTCGTAAACTGTTCTGCGTTGGTACCAATAACAGTCGAATCGAATGGTGCGCCGAAAAGTGAAGTTCCAGATCTTTCCCTCCGCCTCGCGCGGCATCGAGTTGCTGTGCGGGTTGGCCACGACCATTCGCTCCTCCGTTGCCAATGTCGCCGAGATGATCGGCTCACCCGACACCCGTGCAGATCAGCTGCGGGATTTGGCTGCCGCGGAAGCCGAGGCCTCCGACCTGGTGCACGCGGTGCTCACCCACCTGCGCACCAGCTATATCAGCCCGCTTCCCCGCGAAGACATGTACACCCTCTCGCGTTTGCTGCACGAGACCATGGAACACCTGCGCGGCACCGGCGAGCTGATCATGACCGTTGGCTCCACCCCGCTCTCCGAGCGTTCCTCGGAACAGCTTGAACTCATTTCGCAGCTGGCCGAACTGGCCTCCGATTCGGTCCAGCGCCTGCACAACCTCGATGACCTGGAAGACAACTGGCTGCAGATGCTGCAGTTCTCCAAGCGCGCGGCGCGCACCCACCTGGTGTGGGTCAACGAGATCTCGAAGTTCGCCAAGGCAGGCACGATCCACCGCCACCAGCGCGTGGCCGACCACCTGATGCTCACGGCCAACACCCTGCGCCAGTTTGCCGACCACCTCGGTCGCGTGCTGGTGAAGGAGTCCTAGGGACATGACCATCCTTTCGGTCCTCACCGGAATCGCGATCGTCCTCACGCTGGGCTATGGCGTGCTCAACGGCTTCAGGGATGCCTCCACCGCGGTTGCGGCCTCGGTGCGCACCAGGGCGCTGCGCCCGGCCATAGCGGTCTCCGTGGCGGCAGTATTCGCCTTCCTCGGCACCCTAGCCACCTCGGGGCTGAGCGTGGCGCTGGTGGACAAGCTGAACTTCAACGTCCCCGATGGCGTCGTCGGCTTGAAGCTGCTGATCTGCGGCCTGCTGACCGCCGGCGCCTGGGGACTGTATTGCTGGTGGCGCGGCTTGCCGGTCAGTTCCACCCACGCGTTGTTCTCCGGACTGGTGGGCGCCAGCGGCGCCTCGGCCTTCATGGGCGACCTGCCGATGTCCGGTGCCTGGGGGCTGCTGCTCGGCTCGGTGCTTCTGCCGTTGCTGATCACCCCGGTGATTGCCTACCTGCTGTCCTACGTGCTGGTGATTCCGGCGACCTGGCTGATGCGCCATAATTCCTCGGGTTCGGTCAACAACGGCTCGCGCGCAGGCCAAGCCATTGCCGCCTGTGCGGTAGCGCTGGGGCTGGGGCTGCAAGATGGCCAGCGCACCGGCGCGATGATCGCACTGGTGCTGATCACCGGGCATGCGATGGACCCGGGACCCGTGACCTGGGCCATCCAGCTGGCCGCCGGCACGTCGCTGGGCCTCGGCGTGCTCCTAGGCGGATGGCGCATCACCTACACGCTCGGCCGCCGGCTGGTGAACTTCGATCCGCTGCGCGGCATGATCGCCCAAGGCGTGGCCGCGGCCATGCTGTTCCTCGGCTCGCTGGTCCTGCACCTGCCGCTGTCCACCACGCAGGCGGTCACCAGCGGCATCGTCGGCGCCGGCAATAACCAGGCTTTCGAATCGGTGGTGTGGCGCAATGTCACCAAGGTGCTGCTGCACTGGGTGCTGACCCCGGTGGTCTGCGTTGCCTGCGGCGCGATCCTCACGCTGGCGGTGCATCCGCTGCTGGGCAACGCCTAGTTTTCGCCCGGAACGAAGAGGTCTTCGATCCTGCAGCCGAAGACCGCAGATAGCTTGAAGGCCAGCGGCAATGACGGATCGTAGCGGCCCTTTTCGAGCGAGATGACAGTTTGGCGCGAGACGCCGAGCAGGTCCGCCAATGCCTGCTGGGAGAACCCGCGTTCCCTGCGGTATTCACTGAGATTGTTCTCCATTAGCTTTCGGCTCGCTTACTCGGTTGCACGAAGCGCGAGCGGGCCGATGCTACGGCGCGGGAATCGGAATCGCGCTTGTGCATCAGCCTTCCACCTTCTTGATCACCAGGTAGCGCACGAGCACGTCTACGGCAGCCAGCAGAACGACCCCGACAAGCAGCATCACCGGTTCTACGTCAATGCGCAGCAAACCCAGCGCCATGGCGCCCAATCCGCACAGGGCGATCAGATCATGAAATGCTCCGAAAACCGCCTTCTCGTACCATTTTCCCTCGATGGATGATTCCGGATCCCGCACGGCTCCGGCCAGAGTATCCCTGTCCAGCATGAATACCCAGCACAAGGCGGACGCAGCGGGCAGCATCAGCAGTGCAAAGACCAGTCCGGACAGCATCTTGCGCTGCTGATCGGCTTCGGGGCCGAATGTCCACCAGATCAGCGCCATGGCAGCGCAGAGCACCAGCCCCCCGAGCAGTGACAGGATGATCAGCAGGGCTGTCGATCCGCCGAATCGCGAACGACCCCATTTGCTTTGGCCAACTGACTCTTTTGAATCCACCACTGCCCCCTTTCCAATAAATGTAAACCTCACTTTACTGACAAGGTCGCTTTACAGTCAAGGGAGCTTTACGTGAATGGTTAAAGTGCAGCGGCGCACCGCAATCGGTGCGCCGCTGGCGGTGATCCCCTCCAGGATCCCCGGAAGACCCCCCTTCCGGTCCGTCTACCATCCGCTCAAGGAGCGGCGGTAGCCGAAATCTTTATCCGAAGCGTCCGGAGACGTAATCCTCGGTGGCCTTCTGCTCCGGGTTGGAGAAGATGGCTGCGGTGTCGTTGTACTCGATGAGCTTGCCCGGCTTGCCGGTGCCGGCGATGTTGAAGAACGCGGTCTTGTCGCTCACGCGGGCGGCCTGCTGCATGTTGTGGGTCACGATCACCACGGTGTAGTCGTTCTTCAGCTCGTTGATCAGGTCCTCGATGGCCAGGGTGGAGATCGGGTCCAGTGCGGAGCACGGCTCGTCCATCAGGATCACGTCGGGCTTGACCGCAATGGTGCGGGCAATGCACAGGCGCTGCTGCTGGCCGCCGGAAAGGCCCGAGCCCGGCTTGTCCAGGCGGTCCTTGACCTCATTCCAGAGGTTTGCGCCGCGCAGCGACTTCTCCACCAGCGCGTCGGCGTCGGACTTGGAGATCTTCTTGCCGTTCAGCTTCACGCCGGCCAGCACGTTGTCCTTGATGGACATGGTCGGGAACGGGTTGGGGCGCTGGAAGACCATGCCGATCTGGCTGCGCACGGTCACCGGGTCCACGCCCGCGCCGTACAGGTCGTCGCCGTCCAGCAGGACCTGGCCCTCGACGCGGCCTCCGGGGATGACCTCGTGCATGCGGTTCAGGGTGCGCAGGAAGGTGGACTTGCCGCAACCCGATGGGCCGATGAATGCGGTAACCGACTTCGGCTCGATGTTGATCGAGACGCCTTCAACGGCGAGGAACTTGGAGTAGTAGACGTTCAGGTCATTGACGTCGATGCGTTTTGCCATGATGTAATCCTTGAAAAAGTTTGGGTTTGTCCGGACCGGAGCCTAGGCTCAACGGCCCTTCTTTGGGGCGAAGATCGAAGCGACCAGGCGGGCGAGGAGGTTCAACGCCATCACCATGAGGATCAGCAGCAGGGCTGCGGCCCAGGCACGCTGCACCGACGGGTCGATGTTCGTCGGGCTGGTCGGGGTCAGGATCTGGTAGTAGATGAAGGTCGGCAGCGTGGACATCCAGTTCGCGAAGACGTTCAGGTTGATGTTGCTTGCGATGCCGGCGGTGACCAGGATCGGTGCGGTCTCGCCGATCACGCGGGCGATGGCCAGAGTGACACCGGAGGCGATACCGGAGATCGCGGTCGGGATGACCACCTTCAAGATGGTGCGCCAGCGGCGCACGCCCAGTGCGTAGGATGCCTCGCGCAGCTCGTTCGGGACGATCTTGAGCATTTCCTCGGTGGAGCGGACCACCGTCGGGATCATCAGCACGCTCAACGCGACCGCTGCGACAATGCCCATGCGGGCGTTCGGGCCCAGGATCATGCCGAAGAAGGCCGCCGCGAACAGGCCGGCGACGATCGAGGGAATGCCGGTCATCACGTCGACGAAGAAGGTGATCGCCTTGGACAGCGCCTTGCCCTGGCCGTATTCCACCAGGTAGACAGCGGTCAGCATGCCAACCGGAACGGAGATCAGGGTAGCCCACAGGGTGATCAGCAAGGTGCCCATCACCGCGTGGTACGCGCCGCCGACCACCGGGGTGCCATTGGCGACGGTTTCGTTGTCCACCGCGCCGGTCACACCGTTCATGGAGCTGAACAGGAAGTGGCTGTTCATGCCCGGCATGCCCTTTTCCAGCACCGTGTAGAGCACGGATACCAGCGGGATCACTGCCACGATGAAGGCGGCGTAGATCAGGTAGGTCCACATCGCGTTCTTGCCGCGGCGCTTGCCTTCGGCAACGGTGGTGATTACCGAGGCGGCCACCAGGAAAATGATCGCGGAGTAGATGGCGAAGGAGGCCACGTTGAAGCCGGTCAGCGTGGACGCTGCCGCGCCGATGATGATGGAGCCTGCGGCGATGGCCCAGATGGCCCATTTCGGCAGCTTGCCCTTGGCCAGGGAGTTGCGCTTGCGCACCGGAGGAGTCAGGTTGCCCGAGGTGCTGTTCTGGTTGGTTGTCATGGTGCTCATCAGTTGGCTCCCGAGAATTCCTTGTGGCGGGCGATGATTCCACGAGCGATCATGTTCACGACCAGGGTGATCAGGAACAGGACCAGGCCGGCGGCGATCAGCTCTGCCAGGCGCAGGCCGAAGGCCTCAGGGAAGTTCAAGGCGATTTCCGCGGCGATCGTCTGGTTGCCGGTCTTGATCAGCGACGGGATCAGGTTGCCGGTGGACAGCACCAGCGCGACGGCCATGGTTTCACCCAGGGCGCGGCCCAGGCCCAGCATGACGGCGGAGATAATGCCCGGGCGGGCGAAGGGTATCACCGCGGTGGTGATCATTTCCCAGCGGGTTGCACCCAGGGCGAGGGCGGCCTCTTCGTGCAGCTTCGGAGTCTGCAGGAAGATTTCGCGGCTCAGCGAGGTGATGATCGGCAGGACCATCACTGCCAGCACGATGCCGGCGGTGAGCATGGTCTTGCCGGTCTGGCTGGCCGGGCCTTCGAAGAGCGGGATGAAGCCCAGGTTCTTGGCCAGCCATTCGTAGCCTGGAACCAGAGCCGGAGCGAGCACCATGTAGCCCCATGCGCCGTAGATCACCGAGGGGATCGCGGCGAGCAGATCGATCAGGTAGCCCAGCGGGCCGGCGACCTTGCGTGGAGCGAAGTGCGAGATGAACAGTGCCACGCCGATGCCGATCGGGGTGGCGATCAGCAGCGCGATAGCCGCTGCGATAACGGTGCCGATGACAATCGGCCAGATGTAGGCGAAGAATCCTTCGCCACCGGAAATCTCAGCCGGATCGGCTAAGAACGTCGGCAGGGCTTGGATCAGCAAGAAGACCGCGACCGCGAAGAGCGTGATCAGGATCAGGACACCGGCAGCCAGTGCGGCGCCGGAGAAGACCTTGTCACCAGCGCGGCCGGAAGTCGATGACTTGCTTGTCAAAGCATTGGTAGTCATGGCTAGAGCCTTTACGAAACGGGGGGTGATGCAGTTTTCACTGCGGGGGTGGAGGGGTACTGCTGGTGCGGGTGGTTGAGTTCGGCCACCCGCACCTGTTGCCGGTTGCCCGGCGGGGTACTACTCGGCGACGGTGATGCCGTCGATCGACTTCTTGGCCTTCTCGGCGATGGATGCCGAGATTGGGGCGTTGCCTGCCGAAGCCTGGGCGGTCTTCTGGCCGTCTTCGGAGATGACGTAGTTGCCGAAGGCCTTGACCAGATCAGCGGTTGCCTGGTCCTTGTAGCTGCTGCAGAAGATGTGGTACGAAACCAGGACGATTGGGTAAGTGCCCGCTTCGGTGGTGTCGCGCTCCAGATCCAGGGCCAGGTCGTTCTCGGCCGCACCTTCAACCGGGGTTGCGGTCTCGAGGGCCTTGGCAGCTGCCTCGGCGGAGATCTTGGTGTACTCATCGCCAACCTTGACGTTCACGGTGGACAGGTTGCCCACTGCGGAGAAGTCAGCGTAGGTGATGGCGCCGTTGGTCGAAGTGGTGGTCGAAACCACGCCGGAGGTGCCCTTGGCGTTCTCCGACTGGATGTCGCTTGGCCAGTCGCCGGAGACATCGTAGGTCCAGACATCAGCCGCTGCGGCCTTCAGGTACTCGACGAAGTTCTCGGTGGTGCCGGACTCGTCGTTGCGGTGCACAACGGTGATTGCGGTATCAGGCAGCTCCACGTCCGGGTTCTGCTTGGCAATGGCCTCATCGTTCCACTTGGTGATTTCCTTCTTGAACACCTTGGCGATGGTGGCTGCGTCCATGTTGATCTCTTCAACGCCTTCGAGGTTGAAGGCGATCGCGATCGGCGAGACGTAAGCCGGGATGTTGAATGCGCCTTCTGGGCCGCAAACTTCCTTGGCCTTGGCGGCCTCGTCTTCCTTCAGGTAGGCATCCGAGCCGGCGAACTGCGCGCCGCCTGCCAGGAATGCTTCGCGGCCTGCGCCGGAGCCGTCTGGCGAGTACTGCACGTTGGCGTCCGGGTTGGCAGCCTTGAAGCCGGTGGCCCATGCTTCCATGGCCGAGTTCTGGCTGGATGCGCCGATGCCGGTCAGTGTACCGGTGACACCGGATGCAGCAGAGGTCTCTGCGCCTTCGGAACCGGCAGCGGCGGTTGGGTTATCCGAGCCGCAGGCGGTCAGTGCGAGTGCTGCGACGGAAAGAACGGCAGCTGCGCTGCCAAAGCGGTTGAGCTTCACGAGATTTACTCCCCATGTTGGTAGATCGATGTAAAACTTTCAGCGGCTTCTCTCCGCTTCATCTACGACGTTAAAGATCGAAAGTAACCAGCTCCCCCGGCGAAGGTGAACAGAAGGTTAACAACTTGTCCACAGGCAGGTGATCCTGCTCACCAGCGCAATATCCCGGCAGCTTCTGCCGCCGCCCGCCCAACCCATGGAAGACTGAAGCCATGGCAACTGGGCGGAAAGTGAAGCGCATGCCAGCGCAACTATTCGGATTCTTGGCGCAGCGCAATCGCGCCGGGCTGATACGCTCGCGCAATTCCCTGCCCAGAATCCTGCGCATGACCCTGGGCGCCATTGGCGCATTCTGGATCGCCGAAAGCATCTGGGGGCACTCCCAGCCGATTTTCGCGGCCACCAGCGCGCTGGTTTCGCTGGGCTTCGGCGCCTCCACCACGGTGCGCAAAACCGCCGAGGTCGCCCTGGGATGCACCCTGGGCGTGGCCCTGGGCGATACCCTCATGCACTGGTTCGGGCAGGGTATCTGGCAGGCCGCGCTGGTGATGTCGCTCAGCCTGGTCATAGCCCGCTACCTGGATTCAGGTGCAATCTTCTCCACCCAGCTGGGTATGCAATCGGCACTGGTGGTGCTGCTGCCGATCAGCGCCGACGGCCCATTTGCCCGTTCCATCGATGCCCTGACCGGTTCCCTGCTCGCCCTGCTGGTCATTATTTTCTGGCCCACCGACCCGAGGCGCAGTCCGGTTTCCGCATTATCGGATTTGTTCAAGGAGCTTTCCGAAGCGCTTTTGGAATGCTCCTGGGCCATCCGCGACGATGACCGGCGCTCCGCATTCCACGCGCTGATCAAGGCACGCGGCACCCAGAAGCATCTGGACAAGCTGCCAGCCGCCTTCCGCGCGTCCAAGGAAATCGCCACGATTTCCCCCGCCGGGCGGCGCCACCGCCACGAGCTGAACCGGCTGTCCAAGCGCTTCAACCACTACGACTGGGCCGCCCGCAACTCGCGGGTTTTCGCCCGGCGGCTGGCTTCCGTGCTCAGTAACAGCGCGCTGACCCCGGAAGGCGCGCAAACCCTGGCTCCGCTGATCCGCGAGCTGTCCGAAGCGGTCAACACCTTGGCGCACTCGGTGCGCGAGACAACGGTGGCGGGCCAGCGCAAATACGAGAAGTCCGCACAGCTGCAGCTGGAAGGAGTCGCCGCCCAGCTGGATCCGCGCGCACTGGGAGTCGAAGGGCTCCAGGGCGAAGGCCTTGTCCTGCTGCTGCGCCCGATGGTGGTGGATCTGCTCGAGGCAGCCGGCCGCGTGCACGAGGAAGCCATCGAAGTGCTGCCCAAGCTCTCCTGAACAAAAATGTCCGCATGGCTCGATAGCATTGAGCCATGGCCAAAACTTCCACCCGCAGCAAATCCAGCGCATCGTTCAAATGCTCCGAATGCGGATGGACCACGATCAAATGGGTGGGCCGCTGCGGCGAATGCCAGGCCTGGGGCACCGTCGAAGAAGTGGGTGTCGTTTCCGCCCGCACCGTGGCCGCGGCCAAAGTCGCCCACCCGGCCAAGCCGATCGCGCAGATCGACGGCTCCGAAGCCGCCTTCCGCCCCAGCGGGGTGTCCGAGCTGGACCGCGTGCTCGGTGGCGGACTGGTCCCGGCAGCCGCGATCCTGCTCGCCGGAGAACCCGGCGTAGGCAAGTCCACGCTGCTCCTGGACGTCGCAGCGAAAGCGGCGCAGACCGGCCTGCGCGTGCTCTACCTGACCGGCGAGGAATCGGCCGCGCAGGTCAAGTCCCGCGCCGAACGCATCAACGCCATCGCCGATACGCTGTTCCTGGCCGCCGAAACCGACCTGGCCCTGGCGCTGGGGCAGATCCAGGAGATCGATCCGCAGCTGCTGATCCTGGACTCGGTGCAGACCTTCTCCTCGGCAGAGGTGGACGGCGCGGCCGGCGGCGTGTCCCAGGTGCGCGAGGTCGCCGCGTCGATCATCAACGCGGCCAAGACCCGGGCCATGTCCACCATCATGGTCGGCCACGTCACCAAGGAAGGGTCGGTCGCCGGCCCGCGGCTGCTCGAGCACCTGGTGGATGTGGTCTGCCAGTTCGATGGCGAGAAGCATTCGCGGCTGCGCATCCTGCGCGCGCTGAAGAACCGCTATGGCGCCACCGATGAGGTGGGCTGCTTCGACCTGAATGAGGACGGCATCGAATCGCTGACCGATCCTTCCAAGCTGTTCGTCACGCGAACCCGCAACCCGGTTCCGGGCACCTGCATCACCGTCACCCTCGAAGGCCGCCGGCCGTTGGTGGCCGAGGTGCAGACCCTGCTCTCCCGCAGCAATGCCCCGGCCGCCCGCAGGGCCACCAGCGGCCTGGATGCGGCACGGGCGCAGATGGTCGTGGCGGTGCTGCAGGCCCGCGCGCATATGGATCTGTCGTCCATGGACTCCTATATTGCCACGGTGGGCGGCGTCAAGATCGCCGAACCGGCATCGGATCTGGCCTGCGCGCTGGCCCTGGCCTCGTCGATGAACGAGTTCCCGCTGCCGCAGGACTTCGTGGCCTTCGGCGAGGTAGGCTTGGCCGGCGAGGTGAGGCAAGTGCCCGAGATCTCGCGGCGCATCATCGAAGCCCAGCGCCTGGGATTCTCCTTCGCAATGGCCCCGGCTACCCCGGAACCGTTGAAGAACATCCCCGAGGGCATCCGCGTGTTCCAGGTGGAGAATATCGCCCAGGCCCTGGATATCGCCTTCAACCAGCGGCAGAAGCCAACGCGATAAACTTGATTATTGCCGCCCGCCGAAAGGACGCCAGTTGAAAGCGCACCCCACCCCCGGATTCCTTGCCGTTCTGGCCCAGATTGCCCCGGGTACCGAACTCGCCCAGGGCCTGGAGCGGATCCAGCGCGGCCGCACCGGCGCCCTCATCGTGCTCGGCCACGACAAGCTCGTCGAGTCGATCAGCTCCGGCGGCTTCCGGATCAACACCGAATACACGCCGACCCGCATCCGCGAACTGGCCAAGATGGACGGTGCGATCATCCTGGACGGAACCGGCCGCCAGATCCTGCAGGCAGGCGTGCAGCTGATGCCGGATGCGCAGATTGAAACCCAGGAATCCGGCACCCGCCACCGCACCGCGGAACGCGTGGCCGCGCAATCCGGGTTCCCGACGATTTCGGTGTCGCAGTCGATGCAGACCATCACCCTCTATGCCGACGGCGAGCGCCATGTGCTCGAGCCTGCCGAGCGCCTGCTGGCCCGCGGCAACCAGGCCATTGCCACCCTGGAACGCTACCGCCACCGCTTGGACCAGGTCACCAGCGCCCTGTCAGCGGCGGAGATCGAGGATGTCGCCACTGCGCGGGAGGTGCTGGCAGTGCTGCAGCGCACCGAGATGCTGCGCCGCACCAGCGAGGAAATCTCCCGCTACGTGCTGGAGCTGGGCATCGACGGGCGCCTGCTGGCAGCCCAGCATGCCGAATTGCTCTCCGGCATCCAGGCAGATAACGAGCTGCTGCTGCGGGACTATTCCGACGCCGAGGGCCAGGAGCTGGATATCGAGCACGCCTTGGAGACCCTGCATGAAGTGTCCGACGCGCAGCTGGTCGAGCTCGACGGGCTGACCAAGATCCTGTTCCCGCACTCCAGCATTGGCCAGGACGACCAGCTGACCCCCAAGGGATACCGCCTGCTCTCGCAGATCCGCACTGTTCCCAAGGTGGTGGGAGATCGCCTGGTGGCGGCATTCGACAACTTGCAGCTGCTGATGTCCGCGTCCACCAGCCAGCTTATGGAAATTGAAGGCGTCGGCGAGCAGCGTGCACGCTCCATCCGCGAAGGGCTCGCACGCATGGCCGAGTCCTCGCTGCTGGACCGCTACATTTAGGCGCTCACTCCAGGGTGAAGGTCACCGGCTCGGAGACGAAGTCGCCGACAGCCGCGGTGAACTTGTAGGTTCCCGGACGCGGCTGCACGCTGACAGCTTTGCAGCCGGGAGCCGAACGCTCGCGGTTCCAGGTGAAGCGCGAGTTCTCCTTCTGCCCTGGCTTGAAGGCCAGGATTACGTCCTCTGCGTTCTCGAGGCAGTCGACGGTGGAGAAGATGCGGTCAGAACCGCTGGAAACCAGGAACTCCTGCTGCGTGCTTCCGACGTTCACCTCGCATTCGCGCTTGGAGACATTCTCGATGCCGAGAATCAATGTCGGCTTCTTGTCCGAGGCGTAGCTTTTCGCATCGGTCGTCGCGGTAACCTCGATCTCGTCGCCGCTGCACATCTTGCCCGAATCTTCATCCTCTTCCGGTTCGGACGATGGCGAAGGGACCGGCTGTGTCTGCTGGGCGGTCGGTTCATTGCCCGCAGTTTCCTGCTCATCGGGGGCAAAGACCCCCACCAGGGCAACGACGCCCCAGACGATCAGGCCGATGAGCACCAGGGCAAGTACTGCCACGGTAATCCGCCGGCGCCGGTAGACGCTGGCCGATGGTTTCCCCCCTGATGCGTTGCTCATGGATTAAGGCTAATTCATTGCACTGCCCGAACCCGGTAATGGCGTAGGATCCGGGGTGCATCGCGTTCCCCACTGCTTTCCCTCGGATTCCGGGTCTTCCGTGCGCTGGCCTAGAGTGGTGGGGTGCAGCAAATCCACGACACCATCAACGACTGGTACCTAGAGAACGCCCGCGACCTGCCTTGGCGCCGTCCTGGCGTGAGCGGATGGGAAGTCATGGTCAGCGAGTTCATGCTCCAGCAGACCCCCGTGGTTCGTGTCCTGCCGGTGTGGGAAGAATGGATGCGCCGCTGGCCGCGGCCGCAGGATCTGGCCGCGGAACCGCTGTCCGAGGCTTTGAAGGCCTGGGGACGGCTTGGCTATCCGCGGCGCGCGCAGCGCTTGCATGCCGCCGCCGTGGAGATCACCACCGAATACAACGGCGAAGTCCCGCGCACCGAAGCGCAGCTGTTGGCCTTGCCCGGCATCGGCGACTACACCGCAGCCGCCATTGCCTGCTTCGCCTTCGGCGAGCGCACCGTCGTCGTGGACACGAATATCCGCCGCGTGCATGCCCGGCTCTTTGGCGGCACGGCATTGCCCGAACCAAGCCCGCGCGCCAGCGAGTTCGCCCGGGCCAGGGAAGTCCAGCCCGAAGATGACCGGACGGCGAATCTGTGGAATGTCTCCGTGATGGAGCTCGGCGCGCTGGTATGCACTGCACGCAGCCCGAAGTGCGGGCAATGCCCGGTGTTCGAGCAGTGCGCATGGGTTGCCGGCGGGCAGCCGGCACCGCACTACACCCCGAAAGGCCAAGCTTGGAAGGGTACCGATCGCCAGGTCCGCGGGGCCATCATGGCGATTCTGCGCGAACATGAGGAGGCGGTGCCGCAGCAGTCATTCCTGGCCGATCTGGCCCAGGAATCGCACGCAGGATATGTGGCACTTGCACGGTTGCAGTCTCCGCTGGATCAGCGTGAACGCGCGCTGGCCGGGCTGCTGAAAGATGGCCTGGCGATCGCCGAGGATAACCGCATCCGCCTGCCTTCCTGAGACCGGCAAAGAACACGCGGGTACCTGCTGGCTTTCTCTGCCAGCGCGTACCTATGCTTAGCCCATGAACGCTTCAGTTGACCCTGCCGGCACGGTTCGCCACGTAGCCGAGCATCCATGGTTCGAGGGCGCCGCCCGCTTGGGATTCGTCGCCAACGGGATTCTCCATGCGACCCTGGGAGTCCTTGCAGTTGTTGTCGCCGCCGGCCGCAAGGCGGAAGCCGACCAGGGCGGAGCCATGGGCGCACTGGCAAACCAGCCCTTCGGCATGGTTCTGCTGTGGATCTGCGCAATCGGCGCCCTGCTGCTGGGCCTGTGGTCCATGGCGCAGGCCTTCTTGCCCGAGAAGAAGCTGAAGGAAAGGCTCAAGTCCGCGGCTACTTCGATATCGTTCTTGGCTGTCGGATTCACCTTTGGACGATTCGCCGCGGGGAATCCCAGCGATTCGGGAAAGACCGCCAGCAGCTTCAGCGGCGAACTGATGCAGACAGGCCTTGGCCGGGCCTTGCTGATCGCCATCGGCCTCGGCATGCTGGTCATGGCCGGCTATTACATCTACAAGGGAGCCGCCAAGAAGTTCCTGGAGGATCTGCGGGGTTCTGGAAACAAGGAGGTTTCCCGCGCGGTGAAGTTCTCAGGCATGCTCGGCTACCCGGCCAAGGGCGCAGTCCTGGGTGCAGTTGGCCTGTTGTTCATCGTGGCCACGGTGCAGCGCGACCCGGAAGAGGCCAGCGGCATCGATGGCGCGTTGAAGGCCATCCAGGACCAGCCCTTCGGGCCCGTTGCCTTGATTGCCATCGGTGCTGGCCTGGTTTGCTACGCGGTCTTCCTGATGTTCCGCGCCCGCTATGACCGGATGGAGTAGGAATATCAGTCCAGCGTAATGATCATGCGGGTATTGCCCAGGGTATTCGGCTTCACCCGTGCAAGGTCCAAGAATTCAGCGACGCCTTCATCCCGGGAGAGCAGGATCTCCTGGTACACCGCGGGGTCCACGGCGCTCTGGTCAGCCATCACCTTGAAGCCTTGGCGTTCGAAGAATGCAACTTCGAAAGTCAGGCAGAAAACACGCGACACCCCGACAGCCTTGGCGCGTTTGAGCAGTTCTCCCAGCAAAAGGTGCCCGACCCCCATGCCGCGGACCGTATCGGAGGTGGCGAGGGTGCGGATTTCGGCGATGTCCTCCCAGATGACGTGCAAGCCGCCGCAGCCGACAACGCTGCCCTCCGGATCCTCGGCTACCAGGAATTCCTGGATGGACTCGTAGTAGGTGACCGCTTCCTTATCCAGCAGGATTCGTTCCTCGGCCAGGGGGCGCACCAGATTGCGGATTGCGTTGACATCACTGGTCTTGGCTGGGCGGACGGTAAAAGAGTTCACGTTTAGATCCTATGCCTCCCAGTTTGCAGATTCGAAGAAGTCGCTGGATATGTCATGGAAGGAACATCCTGCACGCAGAACTGCCACAATAAGCTTGAACATTGAAGCCCCCGGGAGCAAGGATGCGGATGACAGCTAGAACAGCACGCCCCGGATTCGGGTTGCTTGCCATCCTGCTCTCCGCAGTGGGCATCGCTCCCCTGCTTAATTACGGGTTGAGCGCCACCAGCGACCTGGTCATCAGGGATTTGGGAATCACCGAATCCCAGTTCGGCCTGCTGGCGACGGTCTGCTTTGGCTGCGCCGCACTGGGCAACGCCGTCTTCGGGAAGTTCTCGGACAGGCAACCGGATACCAGGCTGATGCTGCTGATTTTTGGCACCACCGCGGTTGCGCTGGGCCTGGCGGCAATTCCCGCCGGCTACGTCCTGCTGTTGGTGGCATCCGGGCTTGCCGGTTTGGCCCAGTCATTCCCCAACGGCGTCACCAACCGCATTCTTGCCCAGCGGGTTCCCAGCGCCCAGCGCATTACGTGGACCGGCATCAAGCAGTCAGGCGTGCAGGTTTCACAGCTCGTAGGCAGCGTGGGGTTCCCGTTGCTGGCGGCGTTCATCGGCTGGCATGGCGCGTCGCTGGCTGGCGCGGTACTCGCCGCAGTGCTCGCGCTCATCGCCGTACGAGTTGTCCGCACCACCCCCATGCTCAGCGTGCCTGCACCGAAAAAGCCGAAGACGGATGCGGACAAGCCGATCGCCGCGGCAGCCCCCTCGACGAAGTTCGTCATTTTCGCGCTGGCCCTGTTCGGTTTCATCAACGGCGTCGGAGTGCAGGCAACCAATGTCTATCTGGCGCTCTTTGCGGTCCGCGAACTGGATTTCTCCTTGGTGGCCGGCGGCCTGACCGCTGCGGTGGCCGGAGTCATTGGGGTCAGTGCCCGCGTCGGCTGGGGGCAGATGATGGCCCGCGGGGTTTCAGCGCCCAAGCTCCTGCTGCTGTTGGCATCGCTGGCCACTGCGGGCGGAGCCAGCTTCCTTCTGGCCCAGCAAATGCATTCGGTGGCGCTGCTCTGGCTGGCGGTTGCCCTGCATGGCGCCTCGGCCCTGGGAGTTTCGGTGGTGCTCATGGCGGGCCTGTTGCGTGCGATCCCGGCAAGCCGCTTGGGCAGCGCCAGCGGAATCGTCTCGGCAGGCCAGTTCGGCGGATTCACCGTCGGGCCGCTGGCCATGGGCCTGCTGGTGGGATCGGCCGGTGGATTCACCGCGGGCTGGATCGCGGTCATCGGGATCTACCTGTGCTCGACCGCGCTCGGTGCAATCCTGGTGCTGCGGGCCAGGAATCGAGGTTAGCCAGTGGATGCCGAAGCGCTGAAGGCACTGGCGCATTTGCGCCGTGCCAAGGACCTGATGGATCGGAACTATGCCGAGCCTTTGGATGTGCCGGCATTGGCCCAGCGGGCGTCCATGTCTCCTGCGCACTTTTCCAGGGAGTTCAAGCGGGCCTATGGCGAGACGCCGCATTCCTATTTGCTTACCCGCCGCATTGAGCGTGCCATGCATCTGCTGCGCGCGTCAGTCTCGGTCACTGATGCCTGCATGCAAGTGGGCTGGACTTCGCTGGGTTCCTTCAGCACACGCTTCACCGAAGTGGTGGGGGAAACCCCGTCCGCCTACCGGGAACGGGATCATTCTGCCACGGAGCAGATCCCTGCCTGCATTGCCAAGATCCTTTTGCGTCCCGAGAGATTCTGAGCAGTTTTGAAGAAGCGCGCGCTGCGCGGCACTGCCTAGGCTGGAGCCATGGCAAATATTTCAATCAATCATGTCCCGTTGACCGTGCTCGATGTAGATGAGGCGCTCGCGTTCTACCGCGATGCGCTGGGCTTCACGGTAATTTCAGATGTCGCCAACGGCGGCTTCCGCTGGGTCTCGCTTGCGGGCTCCGATGGCACCGGCACCAGCTTGGTGCTTTCGGCTCCGGGCGCCGGCCGCTCCGACGCCGATGCGCAGACCCTGGCCGAGCTGGTAGCCAAGGGAACCATCGGTCCGCTGGTGCTTTCCACTACCGACCTGGACCAGGTGTTCGAGACCGTGAGCGCCTCGGGCGCTGAAGTCCTGCAGGAGCCGATGGACCAGCCGTGGGGTCCGCGCGATTGCGCATTCCGCGACCCTTCGGGAAATATGGTCCGCATCAACCAATCAGCATAGGGAGCCGAAGCATGAGCAGTACGGAACAAGAGGGTTTTTCGGCCGCTGAGAAGGCCGCGATGAAAGAGCGCGCAGCCGAGGTGCGAGCTCCGAAGAAGCGCATGACCAAGGCCGAGAAGGCCGAGCAGGCGCGCAGGGAAGTTGAAGAGAAGATTGCTTCCTTCGAGGGGAACGATAAGGTTCTCGCCGAGAAGCTGCACCGGATCGTCACCTCCACGGCTCCTGGACTGGAACCGAAAACCTGGTACGGCATGCCCGCCTACGCCCTGGACGGCAAGATCTTGTGCTTCATGCAGGATGCCAAGAAGTTCGGCACCCGCTACCTGACCTTCGGGTTCAACGATGTCGCGCAGCTCGATGAGGGCACGCTCTGGCCCACGTCATTCGCCATTACCGCGCTTGATGAGCAGCTGGAGGAAAAGCTTGCCGCGCTGGTCGCCAAGGCGGTAGGCCGCTAAGTCCGGCTGGCAAGGCGGCCCTCGATCGCCTCTCAGGCGTCGAGGGCCTCTTGCTCTGCCCTGGGCAGGGCCCTGGCCAGCAACCCGGCAGAAAGCGCGAAGACCCCGAGCAAGCCGATCAGCCCCATGCCGACAGGCAAGGATCCCAGCTGGGCGGCGTCTTGACCTAAGACGGTGAACAGCATGGCGGCACCGAGTCCGAGGATTCCGAAGCCAGCTGCCACGAAGCAGACCACAATGGATTTCGGCCCGGGATTCCAGTGCCCCAGTGAGGTGAAGTCGCGGTACGCGATGATGCCGATGGCAATGCTGAGCGTGGCCGCAGCGCCGATTACGAGCACCACCAGCCATGTCGGGCTGTATCCGGCACCATCGGCTCCTGCGTGGCGCACCAGCCGCTCAGGAAGCTCGGGCCGCAGGAAAAGGTACAGGGCCAAATAGGCCATGACGGCGAGGCAGGATGCGGCAATCATCTGCTGCCCCTTGCTTCGCATCTTCATGTGTTGAGCCTGCGACATGGACGGATTAAAGCCAATAGCCGTGGAACTGGATTTCCCAGTTCCACGGCTAGTGGTGATTCCGCTAACGGCTCAGCTTTCCAGGGCTGCCGGTGCCGGCTCGCCTTCCAGCTGGCCGTTGCCACCTTCGGCGTGGAAGACGAACTTGCGGCTCTCGCCTTCGCCCTCGACGTCCACGGTGACCTTCTGGCCGGACACGATCTGGCTGAAGAGGATGCGCTCGGAGAGCTGGTCCTCGATGTCGCGCTGGATGGTGCGGCGCAGCGGACGGGCACCCATTGCAGGATCGTAGCCGCGCTGGGCCAGCAGGCTGCGTGCAGCCTGGGTCAGCTCGATGGTGATATCGCGTTCCTTCAGGCGCTTGGCCAGGCGTGCGATGAACAGGTCGACGATCTCCTCGATCTCCTCCTGGTTCAGCTGCGGGAAGACCACGGTGTCGTCAACACGGTTCAGGAACTCAGGGCGGAAATGCTGGCGCAGTTCTTCCTGGACCTTGGCCTGCATCCGCTCATAACCGGTCTTGGTATCCGCGGCCGACTGGAAGCCGGTCATCACACCCTTGGAGATGTCACGGGTACCGAGGTTCGTGGTCATGATGATGATGGTGTTCTTGAAGTCCACCACACGGCCCTGGGAGTCGGTCAGGCGGCCGTCTTCCAGGATCTGCAGCAGCGAGTTGAACAGGTCCGCGTGGGCCTTCTCCACCTCGTCGAAGAGCACCACGGAGAACGGACGGCGGCGGACCTTTTCGGTCAGCTGACCGCCCTCTTCGTAGCCGACGTATCCTGGAGGGGCACCGAACAGGCGCGAAACGGTGTGCTTCTCCGAGTATTCGGACATGTCCAGGGTGATCAGCGCGTCTTCTTCGCCGAAGAGGAACTCCGCCAGCGCCTTGGCCAGCTCGGTCTTGCCCACGCCGGTCGGGCCGGCGAAGATGAACGAGCCGCCTGGGCGGTTCGGGTCCTTCAGGCCGGCACGGGTGCGGCGGATCGCCTGCGAGATGGCCTTGATGGCCGAATCCTGGCCGATAACGCGCTTGTGAAGCTCTTCTTCCATGTTGAGCAGGCGCGAGGACTCTTCCTCGGTCAGCTTCACTACCGGGATGCCGGTCGAGTTGGCAAGCACCTCGGCAATGAGGTCCTCGGTCACCTCGGAGATTTCGTCCATGTCGCCATTGCGCCAGGACTTCTCCTTCTCGTTGCGGGCCTCGATCAGCTTGGATTCCTTATCGCGCAGCGAGGCTGCACCTTCGAAGTCCTGCGCGTCAATCGCGGCTTCCTTCTCCAGGCGCACGGTGGCGATTTCCTCGTCCATTTCCTTCAGTGCCGGTGGCGCGGTCATGCGCTGGATGCGCAGTCGTGCACCGGCCTCGTCGATCAGGTCAACTGCCTTGTCCGGCAGGAAGCGGTCGGAAATGTAGCGGTGGGCCAGCTGGGCGGCAGCCTGCAGCGCACCGTCGGTGATGGTCACGCGGTGGTGCGCCTCGTAGCGGTCGCGCAGGCCACGCAGGATCTGCGTGGTCAGCTCGACGGACGGTTCCTTGACCTGGATCGGCTGGAAGCGGCGCTCGAGCGCGGCGTCCTTCTCGATGTTCTTGCGGTACTCGTCCAAGGTGGTGGCACCGATGGTCTGCAGTTCGCCACGGGCCAGCATCGGCTTGAGGATCGACGCGGCATCGATGGCGCCTTCGGCGGCACCGGCGCCGACCAGGGTGTGGATCTCGTCGATGAACAGGATGATGTCGCCACGGGTGCGGATTTCCTTCAGGACCTTCTTCAGGCGTTCCTCGAAGTCGCCGCGATAGCGGGAGCCGGCCACCAGCGAACCGAGGTCCAGGGTGTACAGCTGCTTGTCCTTGATGGTTTCCGGCACGTCGCCGCGCACGATGGCCTGGGCCAGGCCCTCGACTACGGCGGTCTTGCCGACGCCGGGCTCGCCGATGAGTACCGGGTTGTTCTTGGTGCGGCGCGAGAGGACCTGCATGACGCGTTCCATCTCATGCTCGCGGCCGATCACCGGGTCGAGCTTGCCTTCGCGGGCGGCTGCGGTCAGGTTGCGGCCGAACTGGTCGAGCACTGCCGAGCCTGCAGGGGTACCTTCCTGCTGTCCGCCCGAGCTGACGCCAGCGGACGCGGTCTCCTTGCCGCCCTGGTAGCCCGAGAGCAGCTGGATGACCTGCTGGCGCACGCGACCGAGGTCGGCGCCAAGCTTCACCAGAACCTGGGCTGCGACGCCCTCGCCCTCGCGGATCAGGCCGAGCAGGATGTGCTCGGTACCAATGTAGTTGTGTCCCAGCTGCAGCGCTTCGCGCAGCGAGAGCTCCAAGACCTTCTTGGCGCGAGGAGTGAACGGGATATGACCGGAAGGCGCCTGCTGGCCCTTGCCGATAATCTCCTGAACCTGCTCACGAACGGCACCCAGCGAAATGTTCAGCGACTCGAGCGCCTTTGCGGCGACGCCATCGCCTTCGTGGATTAGACCGAGCAACAGGTGCTCGGTGCCGATGTAGTTGTGGTTGAGCATGCGCGCCTCTTCTTGGGCGAGCACGACAACTCGGCGGGCACGGTCGGTAAATCTCTCAAACATCTTCGGCACACTCCTTGCTTACCAATAATTCGATGCTACGCACCATGCGCCCGCAATGCTCCCTTGTTCGCCACAGGGATAACCGAAACGGCTCCCCGTTACCGGGAATCAGTAATAGGCGTGCAATTCATAATGAGAATTACTTGGTTCACCAATATTGCGATCTTCAATGAAAATGCATCGTGAATAACGAACATCGTTATAAGAATATGAGCCGGCACGCATTGCGTGCCGGCTCATATTTGAGACTTGTGCAAAACCTCGCGAATTACTTCGCGCGGCCTCGACCACCCTTTCGCATTGCAGCGTTGTAGGCATCTACAACCTCTGCATTAAGGCGTCCGCGTGCGTTGACCCTAATGTTGTTTTCCTTCGCCCATGCGCGGATTGCTGGAGCTTCGCTCGCTGCAGTCTGCTTCGACGAACGAGCCGCTTCGATGTACGGCTCGATGGCTGCATGGAACTGAGCAGCGTGCTCGTCGTTCAGGTCGATTTCAAAATGCTGACCAGCGACGCTGAATGCGATTGATTCAGTTGCCTCGCTACCATCAATATCGTCGATCAGGGCAATTTGAACCTGACGTGCCATTTAGGGGTTCCTCCGAGCTTGAATGTACTGGACAGATCGGCATTCAGCCATCAGTCCATTTCAAACAACAAGCATATACAAATAGGCACGCTAAATTCTAATTATCATCAGAATTCACAAGGTTCTATCAGGAACGACTAATTCCCGTTTACTGGATTATTTGAATCCGAGCCATTTTGAATTAGCGCATCAGCTTCAGCTTCAGCTTGGCGTTCTTTTCGATCCGCGTTTGTAATAGCTTTCATCACGTACCAGAAAAGCAGCGCCAGGCAGATTGTCGGGACGATCGCCTCAATATATGGCATTCTTATGCCTCCGGCTTTAGCAGTGGGAACAGAATAGTTTCACGAATACCGACGTTGGTGAAAAGCATAACCAGACGGTCGATGCCCAAACCGATGCCGCCCATTGGCGGTGCACCGTATTCCAGGGCACGCAGGAAGTCTTCATCAAGCTGCATTGCCTCTGGGTCTCCGCCGGCAGCCATCAGGGACTGCTCGGTCAGGCGCTCGCGCTGGATTACCGGGTCGATCAGCTCGGAGAATGCGGTGCCGCGCTCCATGCCGCCGATGATCAGGTCCCATGCTTCGATAACGCCCGGCTTCGAGCGGTGCGGACGCGCCAGCGGCTGTGCCAGGGGCGGGTAGTCGCACACGAAGGTCGGGTCGATCAAGGTCGGCTCGACGATTTCGCCGAACAGCTCGATGACCAGCTTCTGGGCTCCCCAGGCCGGGTCGATCTTCACTTCGTGCTTCGCGGCGATCTCGCGCAGCACCGATGCGTCCGTTTCCGGCGTGATCTCGACGCCGACAGCCTCGGACAAGCCCGGGTAGACGCTGACCCAGCGCCATTCGCCGTCCAGGTTGACAGTGCCCTTGGGAGTTTCGATGGTGCGGCCAGCGCCGATGGCGTCAGCTGCATTGAGAATGATTTCCTTGATGCGGTCGGCCATGACGTACTGGTCGGCATAGGCTTCGTAGGATTCCAGGGTGGTGAATTCCGGCGAGTGGGTCGAGTCGACGCCCTCGTTGCGGAAGATGCGTCCCACCTCGAAGACGCGGTCGACGCCGCCGACGACGCAGCGCTTGAGGTACAGCTCGGTGGCGATGCGCAGGGTCATTTCCTGGTCGAACGCGTTCAGGTGGGTCTTGAACGGGCGGGCCGATGCGCCGCCGTGAACCAGCTGCAGCATCGGGGTCTCAACCTCGACGTAGCCGCGGTTCTCCAGGGTATTGCGCACGGCGCGGATGATCGCGGCACGCTTGTAGACCATCTCGCGGGCTTCGTCGCGCACGATCAAATCGGCGTAGCGCTGGCGCACGCGGGTCTCTTCGTTCAGATCGGCATGCAGCACCGGCAGCGGGCGCAAGGCCTTGGAAGCCATCTCCCAGGCATCGGCCATGATGGACAGCTCGCCGCGGCGCGATGAGATGACCTTGCCGGTCACGAATACGTGGTCGCCCAAATCGACGAGCGACTTCCACTGCGCCAGGCGCTCTTCGCCGACGTTGGCCAGCGAGAGCATGACCTGCAGGCGAACTCCTTCGCCCTTCTGGCCGCCCTCCTGCAAGGTGGCGAAGCACAGCTTGCCGGTGTTGCGCATGAAGACGATGCGTCCGACGACGCCGACGACGTCTTCGGTCTCCTCGCCGGCTTCGAGGTGCTCGTACTTGTCGCGGATTTCCTGCAACGAGTGGGTGCGGGCAATGCCTACCGGGTAGGCTTCCTCGCCCTTGGCCAGCAGCTGGTTGCGCTTATCGGTGCGCACCTGTCGCTGGTCGTTTGGATTTGGGGCCGGTGCGGAATTATTTTCGGAAGTCACAATAGTCCATTCTACGTGTCATGGCGCGCAGTTGAAGCCCTTCATGATCAGCCTTACACAGTGATCTTGGCCCGCAACGCAGGATGGGGCAGCGGCAAAGCCTGCTTTGCCCCTGCCCCATCCATTAGGTGATGCGGTTTACCAGATTTCCACGCGGTCGGCCGGATCCAGCCACATGCCATCGCCCGGCTTGGTGCCGAAGGCCTCGTGGAAGGAATCCAGGTTCTTCGGCACCTGGTTGCAACGGAATTCGCCGGGTGCGTGAGGGTCCGTGGTCACGCGCACCACCGCGGTTTCCGGACGGATCAGCGTGCGCCAGCATTCGGCCCAGGAGTAGAAGAAGCGCTGGTCGCCGGTGATACCGTCGATCACTTCATCTTCCTGGATGCCGCGGGCCGCCAGCTCGAGCTTGTAGGCCTTGTAGGCAATGCCCAATCCACCGAGGTCGCCGATGTTCTCGCCCAAGGTCAGTGCACCGTTGACGTTGTGTTCCGGGGCTTCTGAAGGGGACAGCGCGTTGTACTGGTCCACCAGCTTGGCGGTCAGCTTCTCGAAGGAAGCCCGGTCCTCATCGGTCCACCAATTGGTCAGCTGGCCAGTGCCATCGAACTGCGAGCCCTGGTCATCGAAGCCGTGGCCGATTTCGTGGCCGATGACCGCGCCGATGCCGCCGAAGTTCGAGGCGATGTCGCGGTTCACGTCGAAGAATGGCGGGCGCAGGATGGCAGCCGGGAACGCGATTTCGTTCAGCAGCGGGTGGTAGTAGGCGTTCACCGTCTGGGGGAACATGAACCACAGTTCGCGATCCACCCCGTCATCGATCTTCTTCAGTTCACGAGCGAACTCGAATTCGTTCGCCGAGGCAAGATTGGCGATGACATCCAGCTCGTCGGTGCTGATCGCGGAGTAGTCGATCCATTGGTTCGGGTAGCCGATCTTCGGGCGGAACTTGGAGAGCTTGTCCAGTGCCTTCTCGATTGTCTCCGGTCCCATCCAGGACAGTTCGCTGATCGAAATGCGGTACGCCTCGATGAGCCGCTGGACCAGCGCGTCCATGGCGTCCTTGGCCTCTGCCGGGAAATGCTGGGCCACGTACAGCTGGCCGATGTCTTCGCCTACTGCACCCTCGGTGAATGCGACACCGCGCTTCCAGCGTTCCTTGAGCTGCTCTACGCCACCGAGCTTTGCGGAATAGAAGGAGAAGTTCTCGTTGACGAAGGCGCTGGACAGGTAGGGTGCGAACGAGCGCAGGACCTGTATCCGCAGCCAGTTCTTCCAGGCATCCAACGGCTGGGAGTCGATCAGACCCGCCAGCCCTTGAAGGTAGCTTGGCTGCCACACGACAACCTCGTTGTAGTACTTCTGCTCGATACCGGCTCCCGCCAGCCAGGTGGTCACCCCTGGGAACAGCGTGGCGAGCTCTTCTCCGGACAGCAGGTTGTAGCGTGCCTGGGCGTCGCGGACCTTGACCCGGTCCCAGTGGTGAGAGGCGATCGCCTTCTCGAGCTCCACGACGCTGGCTGCGGCTGCTTCAGCGCCGGCAATGCTGCCAAGACCCAGCAGCCGGCCGAGGTGCTCTTGGTAGTCGGCTACGGTTTCAGCGAACTGCTCTTCGCGGTAGTAGGACTCGTCAGGCAGGCCCAGACCACCTTGCAGGAAGGTCAGCAGGTTCCGATCAGGATTGCCGGCATCGTTCATCGCGCCGACATCCATGAAGCCGCTGATGCCCTTGCGCTGGAAGAAACCGCAAACCTCGAGCAGCTGCTCGGTGCTCTGGATATCCGCAATGGTGTTCAGGAAGACAGCTACCGGAGCAGCACCACGTTCTTCGATCACGGCTTCATTCATGAACGAGCTGTAGAGGTGGGCAATGCGGCGGGTAGCATCGTCCGTTTCTGCACCGGAAGCAACCTTCTGAACAGCTTCGGTAATGATTCCATGAACGGCGGCTTCGGCCTGGTCGCGAAGCTCCATGAAGGAACCGTAGATTCCCTGATCTCCTGGAATGGTGGCTGTCTCGAACCACTTGCCATTGCTATGGCGGTAGAGATCGTCCTGGGGACGAATTGAATCGTCACGGTATGTCAGTGGACTCGTGGTCTCGGTGGTCAAGGAAAGCCCCTCGCGTAGAAGATCTTGTTATGTCTACTACACACCTTATCCACTTCCATGAAGATAAGAAGAGCGAGGGATGCCGATGCGCGCACGGCTTAAATACTCTGGTTAAACAGGTGAGGCTCCAACCATCACTGGCTAGAGCCTCAAACCTCTTCTAGGTTAAGTCCGGCGGTGACCTACTCTCCC
>NZ_MPBI01000007.1:0-112242 GCF_001906485.1 Glutamicibacter sp. 0426 | reverse complement strand
GTGTGGTTCTCCGAGGCGATCATTTCCAGGCCGCGCTGCTGGCGAGCCAGCTCAGCGTCAATGCGCTGCGCCACCTCCGGGTCCAGCGATGCCAGCGACTGGGTCAGCGAGCTCGAGGCAACGGTTTCAAAAGTCTGGTTGCTCATTACTCGACGTTTCCACCGTTCGCGCTTGCGTAATCTGCTGCCGAGAGCAGCGGTCCTTCTTCGGTGACCTCAACGGTGAACAGCCAGCCGGCACCGTATGGATCCTCGTTCAGGATGGCCGGGTTGTCCACGGCTTCCTGGTTGACCTCAACGATGGTGCCGGTCACTGGCGAGTACAGGTCGGAGACCGACTTGGTGGACTCGACCTCGCCGCAGGTCTCGCCTGCGGTCACGGTGTCGCCAACCTCTGGCAGGTCGACGTAGACCACGTCGCCCAGGGCGTCAGCGGCAACCTGGGTGATGCCGATCTTTGCTGGGGACGATGCATCGATCCACTCGTGCTCAGCCGAGTAGCGCAATGACGAAAGAACTTTACTCACGGTATTTCCTCTCCCAAGGGAATTAGCGGGCGCTTAGCTTAGCCCTACTGATGTTTAACGTTACTTGGCTCGGGTGTAGAACGGCAGTTCGACTACGACAAATGGCAAAGTCTTACCGCGCAGATCGACCTCCAGCTCGGTTCCGGTTGCGCTGAATTCGGCATCCACGTAGCCCAGCGCCACCGGATAGCCCAGCGTTGGCGATGGCTGGCCGGAGGTGATTTCGCCAATGGCGGTGCCGTCCTTGACGATGGAGTAGCCTCCGCGGCCGGCGCGCTTGCCCAGGCCCTTGAGGCCCACGAGCTTGCGTGGCGGGGTGGTGCCGCGCAGCGCTTCAAGTGCCTCGCGGCCCACGAAGTTCTCTTCCTTTTTGAAGGAAACCACCGGGCCGAAGCCCGCGTCGAACGGGTTGCGTTCCAGGGACAGCTCGTTGCCGTACAGCGGCATGCCGGCTTCCAGGCGCAGCGAGTCGCGGGCGGCCAGGCCGCAAGGAACCAGCTCGTGGTCCTTGCCGGCTTCAACGGTCTTCTCCCAGAGGGCTGACGCATCCTCGTTCTCGATGATCAGCTCGAAGCCGTCCTCGCCGGTGTAGCCGGTGCGGGCCAGCAGCACGTCGATACCGCCGAGCACCAGCTTCACAGCCGCGTAATACTTCAGCTCTGCGACGGCCTGGGCGGTTGCCTCGTCGGCGGCCAGCTTGCTCACGATCGCCTCGGCGTTCGGGCCCTGGACCGCGATCAGCGACTGGCGGCCCGATGCGTCATCTACGACTACATCGAAATCAGCGGCGCGGGCTGCCAGCTCGGCGGCGACCACCGGGGCATTGCCGGCGTTCGGCACGACGAGGAACTTCTCCTCTTCCAGGCGGTAGACGATCAGGTCGTCGATGATCTTGCCCTCGGCGTTCAGGATCAGCGAGTACTTCGCCTTGCCGACCTTCATGATGCTCAAGTTGCCTGCCAGCGCGGTGTTCAGCGCGACGCCGGCCTCCGGTCCGGTGAGGTAGACCTCGCCCATGTGGGACAGGTCGAACAGGCCGGCGGTGGAGCGCACGGCCTTGTGCTCTGCCAGTTCCGAGCCGTACTTCAGCGGCATGTCCCAGCCGCCGAAGTCGGTGAAGTTCGCGCCCAAAGCTTCATGCTGGGCGTGCAGTGCGGTGCGCTTGAGTGCTTGGGTAGTCTCAGTCATCTCTAACTCTTCCTTAGTCTTCGAAGGCTTCAGGAGCCGGGCAGGAGCAGATCAGGTTGCGGTCGCCGCCGGCGCCGTCGATGCGGCCCACGGTTGGGAAGTACTTGTCGAACTTCAGGCTGGCTACCGGGAAGGCTGCCTGCTCCACCGAGTACTTGCGGTCCCAGTTGCTGTTGACCACTGCCGAGACCGTGTGCGGAGCGTTGCGCAGCGGGGATTCCTCGATGCTGTACGCACCGGAGAGCACCTCGTCCATTTCCTGGCGGATGGTGATCATGGCTTCGATGAAGCGCTCGATCTCGGCCAGGTCCTCGGACTCGGTCGGCTCCACCATCAGGGTGCCGGCGACCGGGAAGGACAGGGTTGGCGCGTGGAAGCCGAAGTCGATCAGGCGCTTGGCCACGTCCTCGGCGGTGACCCCGGTCTTGGCGGTCAGTTCGCGCAGGTCCAGGATGCATTCGTGGGCGACCAGGTCCTGGTTGCCGGTGAACAGGATCGGGAAGTGCTCGCCCAGGCGCTTGGCGATGTAGTTCGCGTTCAGGATCGCGTGCTTGGTGGCTTCGGTCAGTCCGTCGCCGCCCATCATCGCGATGTAGGCCCAGGAGATCGGCAGCACGCCGGCCGAGCCGAAGGCGGTTGCCACGACCGGCACGCCGTCGCGCTCCGAGTAGGTGCCCGAGGCGTCGCCTGGCAGGAACGGCAGCAGGTGCTCGCCCACGCCGATCGGGCCAACGCCCGGACCGCCGCCGCCGTGCGGGATGCAGAAGGTCTTGTGCAGGTTCAGGTGCGACACGTCGCCGCCGAACTTGCCCGGCTGGGCCAGGCCCACCATGGCGTTCATGTTCGCGCCGTCGATGTACACCTGGCCGCCGGCGGCGTGGACCTTGTCGCAGACCTCGCGCACGTCGGCGTCGTAGACACCGTGCGTGGATGGGTAGGTGATCATGATGGCGGCAAGGACGTCCTTGTTGGCCTCGATCTTGGCATCCAGGTCATTGGCGTCGATGGTGCCATCGGCCGCGGTCTTCACGACGACCACGCGCATGCCTGCCAGCACCGCCGAAGCGGCATTGGTGCCGTGTGCCGATGCAGGGATCAGGCACAGGTCGCGCTGGCTTTCGCCGCGCGAACGGTGGTAGTCCGAGATGGCCAGAAGGCCGGCGTACTCGCCCTGCGAGCCGGCGTTCGGCTGGATGGAGACGCCTGCGTAGCCGGTGATGGCGGTCAGGCGGCCTTCCAGGTCGGTGATCAGCTCGCGCCAGCCGGCGGTCTGCGCGGCAGGTGCGTAGGGGTGGATGGACGCGAATTCAGGCCAGGTGATGGATTCCATCTCGGCGGCCGAGTTCAGCTTCATGGTGCACGAGCCCAGCGGGATCATGGTGCGGTCCAGCGCCAGGTCGCGATCCGAGAGGCGGCGCAGGTAGCGCATCATCTGGGTCTCGGAGGAGATCGAGTTGAAGATCGGGTGGGTCATGAAGTCGCTGGTGCGCACCATGGCCTCGGGCAGCTCGAAGCCTTCCGGAGCCGACAGCTGCACGCCGAAGACCTCAAGCAGGGTCTTGACCACTGCGGAGGTGGTGGTTTCGTCGGTGGAGATGCCCACCTGGGTTTCGCCCACCTTGCGCAGGTTGATGCCTGCCTCGACGGCCTTGGAAATGATGGCATCGGCGTTCTCGACGTTCACCACAACGGTGTCGAAGAAGGTATCCGAGGCCAGGGTGAAGCCGCCTGCGACCAGCGAGCTGGCGATCACGCGGGCGTGGTTGTTGGCACGGGTTGCGATCTGCTTCAGCCCGGCCGGGCCGTGGTAGACGGCGTACATCGATGCGCAGATGGCCAGCAGGGCCTGCGCGGTGCAGATGTTGGAAGTGGCCTTCTCGCGGCGGATGTGCTGCTCGCGGGTCTGCAGCGCCAGGCGGTAGGCGGGAACGCCAGCGTCATCGGCCGAGACGCCCACCAGGCGGCCTGGCATCGAGCGGGTCAGGCCATCGGCAACAGCCATGTAGGCTGCGTGCGGTCCGCCGAAGAACAGCGGCACGCCGAAGCGCTGGGTGTTGCCCACGGCGATGTCGGCGCCCTGCTCGCCCGGAGGGGTGATCATGGTCAGCGACAGCAGGTCGGCGATCACGGTCACCATGGCGCCGGCTTCCTTGGCGGCGGCGATGATCGAGGCGTGGTCGGCGATCGAGCCGTCATTGCCCGGCTGCTGCAGCACGATGCCGGAAATGTCGCCCTCGGGCAGGCCTGCGGAGAGGTCGGCGACCTCGATCTCGAAGCCCAGCGCGTCGGCGCGGCCCTGCACGACCTTCAAGGTCTGCGGGAAGATGTTGGAGTCCAGGACGGTCTTGCCCTTGGCCTTCTTCTTGTTGGCACGGCGCATCATCAGCACTGCTTCGGCGGCGGCCGAGGATTCGTCCAGCAGCGAAGCGTTGGCGATCGGCAGGCCGGTCAGGTCCATGACCATGGTCTGGAAGTTCAGCAGGGCTTCGAGGCGGCCCTGGGAGATTTCCGGCTGGTACGGGGTGTAGGCGGTGTACCAGGCAGGGTTTTCCACGATGTTGCGGCGGATTACGGCTGGGGTGATGGTGTCGTAGAAGCCCTGGCCGATCATCTGGGTCTTCATGACGTTCTTCGAGGCAAGCGCACGCAGGTGGGCCAAGGCTTCGGTTTCGCTCAGCGCATCAGGGATATCCAGTGCGGAGTCCTGGCGGATATCTGCCGGAACGGCGGTGTCGATCAGTGCTTCCAGGCTGTCGTAGCCCAGGCTCTGAAGCATGGTGGCAACGTCGGAAGGACGCGGGCCGATATGGCGGGAGACGAATTCAGTATTCGCTGGTGCCGAAGTCTGCGTGGTGGTCATGGTGCGGGTATCTCCATGGGATCTGTCTTGGCGCATGCCAAAGGAAGGTCTTTTTACCTCCCCATCCCTGTTGCATAACCTGAGAGTTTTACGCATCCAGCAAACCAAGCCGGGTACTTGCACCTTCGGTGAACCGGAACGGGCCGGTTTCTTTCCAGAGTTGCCTCATGATGGCGGTACGGGTGCCTGAGAGTTTCCTGGGGAGGAATTGCTCCTACGGCGCCCGTCCATGGTGTGAACGGGACTCTCCCGCCATCCGTCTATGGCGTGTGCTGCCGGCCGGAGGCCTGCAGCACACCACCATGTTACCCGCCTCGCCCCCAACGTCAAACAGGAACGGTGGCAGGAAAAGTCATAAACGCGTTCAGTTTGCGCCTGCAGTTAAACGGATGTAATCGGGATACTTCGCTGATAAGGAATCTCCCGATGAGGTGCCGGTGAGCCGTCGCTTGATCCACGGAGCCAAATGCTCCCTGGCCCAGCCCAATTCCTGCTTCAGTTTCTCGCCGCGCGAGTTCACCGCCAGCTCCGGCAGCGACGGCTGCTGGATCTTCGCAGACCAGTTCTCCTTGGTGATCTGCCCGGCGCCGAGCACGTCCAGGACCTTGGAGGCCATCAGCGTGTGGCCCAGCTCGTTCATGTGCAGCCGGTCCGGCGCCCAGTAGCGCAGGTCAGAGAATTCGCGCCATCGCCAGTAGTCGGCGATCAGCGCACCGTATTCGTCCGCGATTTCGCGGACCTTCTCGTTGTAGATGGCAGTGCGCGGACGGGTCTTGGAGAACAGCGGCGAGTCCACGGTGTCGAAACCGGTGAACAGCAGCACCGTGCTTCCGGCTTCGGAAAAGCGGCGCACCATGCCGGCATAGCCGCGCATCAGCGCATCCAGGTCGGCCTTGGGCCGCAGGATGTCGTTGCCGCCGGCGTAGATGGAGACCAGATCCGGGGCCAACGCAAGGGCCTGGTCCAGCTGCTGGTTGATCACCTGGCCGATCTTCTTGCCGCGCACGGCCAGATTGGCGTATTCCCATTCTCCTTCGGCGCAGAGCACCTCGGCCACCCGGTCCGCCCAGCCGCGCACCTGGTTAGGGCGGACCGGATCCGCGTCGCCAACGCCTTCGGTGAACGAGTCACCCAGTGCCACAAACTTCTTCACTTCGCTCCTGCTTCGTTCCTTGCCCGGTGGGGCGGCTATGCGTTGTTGCCGGCAGCCTGGGCCGCCATGTTCTTCTGCATGATCAGCTGGCGCGCCAGCTGGCTGAGCTTCACCCCGGTGGAGGTCTCCTTGAGACCTTCATTGCGCGAGGGGATGAATCCGAAGCCCAGCTGGTGGGCCGGATCGGCGAAGGCCAGCGAGGAGTTCGCACCGTCATGGCCGTAGGCGAAAATCGAGCCGTAATTGTTGCGCGCGGTGGCCTTCATGAATCCCAGGGCGAAGGCCTGCAGCAGTCCATTGGTCCGGTCATGGCCGTAGACCAGTTCGGTGGATACCTGGGACCAGGTGTCGGCGGAAAGGAATCCGCGCGTGGTTCCCAGTGCCGGAACTGCACCGAAGGAGGCGGCATAGATGGCGGCCAGGCCCTGGGCGTTGGCCACCGCTCCCATGGATGCCGGGCCCAGTTCGCGCACCTGCGGCGCATTGGCCAGTTCGTGCCAGTTGTAGACCGGGCCAGTTTCCAGCGCGAACCCGGAGGCCGAATTCACCGCCAGTCCGGCCGGGGAAAACGGGTCGAAGAATTCGGTGGCAGCTTCGGCAGCTGGCAGCACATCGCGGTAGCGCGATTCCAGCGCTGGGTCCTGGCCGATGTAGGCCTCGGCGCCCAGCGGCTTGCGGATGCGCTCCTCGAAGACCTCCTTGAGCTCCTTGCCGGTGACCCGGCGGACCAGTTCTTCCATGAGCACGCCCATGGTGATCGCGTGGTAGCCGACGATATTCTGCCCCAGCGGCCAGACACTGGGCATGGAAGCGAGCACCTTGGCGTACTCGGCGGAGTCCAGGAGGATCTTGCTGGGCACGCCCCCGGGAACGCCCAGCACGCCGGCCTGGTGGCTGAGCACCTCGCCGACGGTGAGCCTGGATTTCCCGTTCTCGCCGAATTCAGGCCAGTAGGTGGCCATGGGCGCATTCGGATCAATCAGGCCATCTTGCACGAGCAGTGCCACGACCAGCGCGCCCAGGCCCTTGGTACAGGAGAAAACACAGGTCAACGCGTCGCCCGAGAGGTGCTCTCCGACGGTGTGGCTGAGCACCAGTTCTCCGCGGTGGTATACGGCCAGCTGCGCCGAGTAGCCTTCTTCCTCAGCGGCACGCGCTTCCAAAGCCTGGGCCAGGGGCGCGAAATCCTCAGTGATCACCGATTGCATCTAAATCCTTAAAGTGCTTGTTCCTCAACAACCAACCCTAACCGCAGTGCTCCCATTTCCCGAAGGTTCCACATGCTGTCCACCACCCAGCATATAGGTAGGTCAGCTCACACCTTTGAAGCGATTAAGCCACTCGCCGACGTAATAATGCCGTTCGTCCCGCGATTCTGCGAGCCAGCTCAGAGCCCGGTTTGCCCACTTCATGCGCTGACCCTAAAGTTGTAACGTTTGCCTACAAATTTGAAGGAGATGATCTCGATCGCATGACTGTGAACAGTGACACGGCCGTTACCGACGGCAAAGAAACAGAACTCCACCGGGTGATTGGCCCGAAGCTGCTGCTATTCCTCATCATGGGCGATATCATCGGCGCCGGCATTTTCGCAATTACCGGCAAGGTTGCCGGCCAGGTGGGTGGAGCCGCGTGGCTGCCGTTCCTGATCGCCTTCGCGATCGCGACCCTCACCGCCTTCAGCTACCTCGAACTGGTCACCAAGTACCCGCACGCAGCAGGTGCCGCCCTGTACATCCACAAGGCGTTCGGCATCCACTTCGTGACCTTCCTGGTGGCCTTCACCGTTGCCTGCTCCGGCATTACCAGCGCCGCCACCTCGGCCACCCTGGTCGGGCGGAACCTGCTGATTGGCATCGGCCAGTTCATCGAGGGCGTGCCCAACACGCCTGAAGCGGGCATGTGGGCGGCTATTGCGGTGATCGTCATCCTCGCGATCATCAACTTCCGCGGCGTCGGCGAGAGCGTGAAGTTCAACCTCTTCCTGACCGTCGTGTCGCTGGCCATCATGGCCGCGATCGTCGGCATCGGCTTCGCCGTGATCGCTTCGGGCCACGGAGACATCTCCCGCCTGGTGGTCTTCGAGACCCCGACCGACCGCAGCGTCTTCGCCGCCGTGACCATGGGCACCGCCATTGCATTCTTCGCCATGGTGGGCTTCGAGGACTCGGTGAACCTGGTGGAGGAAACCAAGAACCCGAAGAAGGTCTTCCCGAAGATCATGCTCATCGGCCTGGGCATCTGCGCCGTGATCTACATGCTGGTGGCCGTCACCGTCATCATGGTGATCCCCACCGGTGACCTGCTGAATCCGAAGAACCCGGATGCCGGCATCCTGCTGGATGTGGTGCGCATTGGCCTGCCGAATCTGCCGGTGGACGCGATCTTCCCGTTCCTGACCGTCTTCGCGGTGGTCAACACGGCGCTGATGAACATGCTGATGGCCAGCCGCCTGCTCTACGGCATGGCCCGCCAGGGCGTGCTTCCGCAGTTCCTGGGCAAGGTGCACTCGACCCGGCGCTCCCCATGGGTTGCGATCCTGTTCAGCACCGCGCTGGCCATCGCACTGGTTGCCTACGTGAACCTGGATACCGGCAGCAGCATCGTCGGCTCGCTGGGCGGCACCACCGCACTGCTGCTGCTGTGCGTATTCGCCGTCGTGAACGTCGCCCTGCTGGTGCTGCGCCGCGACAAGCCGGAGCCCGGCGCGTTCCGCGCGCCAACGATCATCCCGATCCTCGGCGTGGTCTTCTGCCTGTTCCTTGCCGGCCCTTGGGCTCGTTCCCGCGAGGACTGGGTACAGTACGAGATTGCCGGCCTGCTGCTGGTGATCGGCATCGTGCTGTGGGCAGTCACCTGGCTGATCAACCGGATCAATTACAAGAAGGGCGTCATTGAAACCCGCCCGGGCCAGTACTGATCCCTAGTTCTTAATGCAGCAATGCCCGCCGATTGATTCGGCGGGCATTGCTGCATTAAGCGCGCGTTTTCTACGCCGCCTGCTCGACGGTTTCCTGGCGGAAACGAAGCTTCAGGCCGCGTTCGGTGCGTTGCCACCACGACGAGACCACGAGCACCGGGGAATCCGCGGGCTTCATGCGGTAGGCGAGCAGCACCATCTGCGCATCCACTTCGCGCGCCGCAAGCACCTGCACCGCACCGGTGCTTGGCAGTGCCGCCCCGGATTCCAGCATGGATCGGACCGTGGCCACGTCCAGCAGGCCCCCATGCCGGGTCACTTCCTGATAGCCGGGGTGCAGGAAGTCGTTCAGCTCGGCGAAGCTGGCGCGGATCTGCGGGTCGAGAAAACCCTGCTCCAGCTCATAGGCGGCGGCCGCGATGTCCATGCCGGGTTCTGGCGTGGCAGCGGTTTCTTCCGCCGGTGCTGGTGCCGCCTCCGTCTCAGCCGGAGAGCCGGACGAGGCTGATCCACCGGCAGTGTAGCCGGGTCCAGCCTCTACTGCCGTGCCCTGCTGGTGCGCGGTGGCAGCCGCGCGGGCGTGTCCGTCTGCTGCCTCGTTCAGCTCATGGCCGGCATGGCCCTTGACCCATTCAAAAGTGTATTTGCGCCCGGAAATGGCCTGATCCAGTTCCTTGAGGATGTCCTGGTTCAGTACCGGTTTGCCGTCGGCCTTCTTCCAGCCCTTTTTCTTCCACCCTGGCATCCATTTGCTGATGCAGTTGATCGCGTACTGCGAGTCGCACAGGATCTTCAGTTCTTCGTCTGGCAGGTGCTCGGTAGCCCGGAAGAGCTCGAGCACCGCCTGGAGCTCGCCCATGTTGTTGGTTCCGTGGTCCCAACCGCCAGCGGCCCAGTTGTCCTGGTCCACGTACCAGGCCCAACCTGCTGGTCCGGGATTCCCTAGGGCTGATCCATCCGCCGCTGCAATGATTGTCATGGTTTAATCCTGCCACGTTCACCGCACCGCAGGGTTCCAGGCATAGGGCCATGTCGCCAGCGAATTCCTGCAGAGCGGAACACAGCATCCCAGCGGATCCATGCCTAGTATTGGGTTGTGAAGAAAATTATGCCTGTACTGGCCACCCTAGCCTTGGCGCTCACCGCTTGCGGCGGCCCGTCGATCGAAGAGTTGCGCGAGCAGGATCCGCAGGGCCATACCGCGTGCGTGCACTTTGGCGGGGGCATGGTTGACCCCGAGGGCATGGGCGCGACGAACATGGCGAAAGCCGCTGAACACGGGGCGAAGGCAACCACCGGAGAAATCAGCGCTGCCGTGGCCACCGATGATGCCGGCACGCCGAAGATCACCGACTTGGAAGCATTCCAGGAGGCGTGCGAGGGCCAGGGCTTCGACTTCGAATAAAGCGCAGCGGCCCGGGATCCGCTCCATGGGATGGAGCTGCTCCTGGGCCGCCAGGCTGGTTCTTCCGGAGCCTAGGCAGGGTACAGCGGGTTGTGTCCCGCCTGGACACGTTCCTCGGCACGGACTTCGTCCGGTGCCGTGCCGTTCAGGAACGGGCCGTGCTCCGCCAGTTCTTCCCGGTCCGGGGCTTCGAGCCAGTTCGCCAGATCCGGTCCCTTCGGAATGATCCCGGTCGGGTTGATGTCTTCGTGGACCACATAGTAGTGGGCCTTGATCTGCTCGAAGTCGATGGTGTCGCCAAAGCCTGGGGTCTGGAACAGATCCCGGGCGTACCCCCAGAGGTTGGGCATGTCGATGAGCTTGTTGCGATTGGCCTTGAAGTGGCCGTGGTAGACCGGGTCGAATCGCGCCAAGGTGGTGAACAACCGCACGTCGGCCTCGGTGATGTAATCGCCCATGAGGAAGCGGCGGGTGGATAGCCGTTCTTCGAGGTAGTCCAACGTGGTGAATAGCCTGTCGTAGGCGTCGTCGTAGGACTTCTGGTCCCCCGCGAACCCGGCACGGTAGACGCCGTTATTCACCTCGGTGAAAATCCGCTTGATCAGCGGCAGCATCTCATCGAGCTGGTCATGGGCAATGAGATCCGGTGCGCCTTCACGATGGAATTCCTTCCACTGCGTGGACATGTCCCAGGTGATTTGCGGGTAGTCGTTGGTGACAACCGCGCCGGTGGGGATATCGACAATGGCCGGAACGGTGATCCCGCGTGGATAATCGGCAAAGCGCTTGAAGTAGTTTTCCTGGACCCGCTCGGTGCCCAGCACCGGATCCTTGCCCTCCGGATCCAGGTCGAAGGTCCAGCTGCGCGCATCGTGGGTGGGACCGGGCAGTCCGATGGACAGCGCGTCTTCCAGGCCCAGCAGGCGGCGGACTATCAGGGTCCGGTTGGCCCATGGGCACGCGCGGGCGGCCACCAGATGGTAGCGGCCGGCCTCCACCGGCCAGAGCTGGGCGCCTTCGGACAGCCCTGCGTCGGGATGCCCGATCTTGCTGTGGCTGTCCTTGTGCCCATAGTGCTCGGCGCTGGCATCAGCGACGATGCGGTCCTGGATGTAGTTGGTGTCCCGGGTGAATTCTCCGCCGGTGACGTAGGAGCCCTTGGTCGAGTATTCGTCGCTCATCGCATTCCTTCCAAAGAATTTTGCGGTCCCGTGCATAAACCATTCATGTCGAGACTATGGCAGTTGGACAGGTTTGGAAATGGCAGGGTGCCGATTGCCAGCACCCCGCCATATTCGACCTCCCTTAGGCGTTGACCGAGGCGCTGTCGCGCACGGTCGCCATGGCCTTGCTCCAGGCCAGAAGCTGCTCTAACATCGGCTGCACGCTGCCAGCGGACTGCTCGGTCGGTGCGAAGGTGGAGAAGTTCTCGAAGTCGGTGAACAGCGAGAACATGCCGGTCTTCTGCACATGGGCGATCTGCAGTTCGGAGAGGATTCCACGCAGGTGCTCCACCGCGCGCGAACCCATGGCGGAGCCGTAGCCGACCATGCCTGCGGCCTTGTTGTTCAGCTCGGCATTCAGGTAGCTCAGCGCGTTGGCCAAGGCAGGCTGGACAGAGTGGTTGTACTCGCCAACAATGAAAATGTAGCCGTCGAATTCACACATCTTGGCGGCGAAGGCCTTGGTGTGGTCGTTCTGGTAGTTCTGGTAGGCGGCCGGGAAGGGCTCATCGAGAATCGGCAGGTTGAAATCCACGATGTCCACCAGCTCATAGTCGGCACCGCCGAATTCCTCGGCCTTGGCCAGCACCCATTGCGCGACAGACTGGTTGACGCGGCCTGGACGGGTGGAACCGGTAACGATAGCGATCTTCGACAATTCAATCTCCTTGGAGCTCTGCGGCCAACCACTTTAGTTGACACGTCATCATCTCTTGCCAAATCCCACTATACAGGAGATAATTGATGCGTCAACAATATTTCAGTATCCCCGTTGGGCAGAACATGGTTAGGAAAGAGAATGAAGAGCGAAGAGACCCGCTGGCTCACCGATAGCGAGCAGGACCTCTGGCGTACCCTGCGCGAATTCCTCTGGCAGTTCCCCAGCGCCATGGACCGCCAGATGCTCCGCGATTCGAATATGCAGTCCGGCGAATACTCGGTGCTGGCCGTGCTCTCGGAAACGGCCGAGCCGAGCCTGCGCCCGGCCGACGTGGCCACCGCATTGCGCTGGGATCGCTCCCGCCTCTCCCACCTGCTGCGCCGCATGGAAGCCAAGGGCCTGATCAGCCGCTGCTCGGATGAAACCGACCGCCGCGGGCACCAGATCACGCTGACCGCCCAAGGGCGCCAAACCATCGAAGAGGCCGCGCCAAGCCACGTAAGCTTCGTGCGTGAAACCATCTTCGACTCGCTGGAGCCGTCCGAGCGCACCGCCTTCGAATCGGCACTGCCCAAGATCCTGGCCTCCCTGGAGCAGCAGGGCCTGAAACCGGACGGGTGCTAGCTGGTCCTCTGGGCTAGTTCGCTCTTGGCTACCAGCTGGGCGAACTGGCCCCCGCGCTGGACCAGTTCATCAAAGGTACCGAATTCGGCAATCCGTCCATCCTCCAGCACCACGATGCGGTCCGCCCGCATCACCGTGCTCAACCGGTGCGCGATGAGCAAGGTGGTGCGCCCCATCGCCAGCTCATCCAGCGCCCGCTGCACCAGTGCCTCGGTGACGGTATCCAGCGCACTGGTGGCTTCATCGAGCACCAGCACCTTCGGCTTGCGCAGCATGGTGCGGGCAATGGCCAGTCGCTGCTGCTCGCCACCGGAGAAGCGGTGCCCGCGCTGCCCTACCTGGGTTTCCAGGCCGTGCGGCAGGCTGCGGATCAGTGGCGCAATCTGCGCGGCTTCCAATGCATCCCAGAGCTCTTCTTCCGTTGCCTCCGGCGCCGCCCACAAGAGGTTCTCGCGAATCGAGGCATGCAGCAGGTAGCTTTCCTGAGCCACCACGGAGACCGCCTGCGCGATCCCCTCGGGTTCGAATTCCTTCAGGTCAATGCCGTCGAGCAGCACCTGGCCCTCGGTGGGATCAAGCAACCGGGGCAGCAAGGATCCCAGGGTGGATTTGCCCGAGCCGGTAGCGCCAACCACCGCGGTCATGGTCCCGGCTTCCAGCTCCAAATTCAGCTGATCCAGGGTGGCGCGATCAGCTTCGGGGTAGCGGAAACTGACATTGCGCAACTCCACTTCGCCGCGCAGCTTCGCGGGTTCAACCGCCCGCGGATGCTCGGCTACCGGCAGCGCCTGGTCGGTATCGAGGTATTCGAAGACGCGGCTGAACAGGGCCATGGCCGAGATCCACTGGACCGAAATCTGCATCAGGCCCATGACCGGGCGGAAGATCCCGGCCTGCAACCCGGTGAAGGCCACCAGGGTGCCGATGCTCATGCCCTGCCCGGTCACGGGCAGGCCTGCCACGATGTAGAGCACCGCGGGGATGGCAGCGAAGATGATGCTCATCGTGGCCATGCGCCATCGCCCGGCCAAGGCGCTTTTCATTTCCAGGTCGATGAGCTTGCGGCTGGAGTCTCCGAAAGCTTGGGCATCGGCGGTACCGGTGCCCATGATCTTGGAGAGCCGGACCCCGGAGATGCTCAGGCGTTCTTCGATCAGCGAGGTCAAGTTGGACATCTCGCGCTGGCGCTTTCCTGTCACGGCGCGGCGCAGCTTCGCGGTTTGCTTGGCCAGCAGCACTGCTGGCGGCAGGACGACCAGGGAGATCAGGCTCAGCTTCCACGAAATCGCCACCATCGCGCAGGCGGTGGCAACGACCGTAGTCAGGTTCGAGGCAATGCTCGTGGCCGAATTGGTGATCACCGATTGCATCTGCCCCACGTCGTTGACCAGGCGGGACTGCACGTCCCCGGAGCGGGAGTTGGTGAAGAAACCCAGGGATTGCTTCTGCAGGTGCGTGAACAGCCCGGTCCGCAGTCCATGCATCACGCGTTGGCCCATCAGGGTTGCCCGCCAGGTCTGGAGGACTTCCAGGATCGCGGTGGCCAAGGCGATCAGCACCAGTCCCCCGGCGCCCCAGAGCAGCAATCGGACGTTGCTGTGGGGAATGGCGTCGTCAATGAGTTCCCGGATGATGAACGGCTGGGCCAAGCCGATGATCGAGGATGCCACGATCAGCAGCATGACGGCAATCACCGATCCCAGATGAGGACGGAAGAGCCCGGCGATGCGTGCGAGCGACACCGGATGCTCGGAGAGCCACTGCTTGTCCCCTGCGGCATCCGCGGACGGGCCCCGTCCGCCACCGCCTGGATGCGGACCTGGCATTCCCATAGCGCTCATAAGCCCTCTCCTTGTCCTGGATTTCCCAAGTCCAGAATAACAGAGGGAACCTCACTATGTGGTTGCATCTTGAAAATGTCCGCAGAAACACACTATTCTTGAAAACATGCAGAACGACGAGTCCAAGCCTGACTTGGCAGATCTTTTCCTCCACGCTTCGCGCATGCTTCGCGGCAGGTGGAGGGACAGCTTGATTCCCCTGGGAATCACCCCGCACCAATCACGGGTGCTGACCCTGTTGGCCCGCGCCGAAGACGCAGGGCTGCGCAACTCGCAGCTTGCAGAACGATTGCATATTGCCGCCCGCTCGACCACTGAGGTGGTCGACCAGCTGGAGGCCAAGAAATTGGTCGTGCGCACCCCGGATCCAGCGGACCGCCGGGCCACGCTGATCGCGCTCAGCGCCACGGGCCGCGCCCAGCTCGGGGAGCTTGCCGAGCTGCGCCGTTCCAGCATGGATGGCTACTTCGACAAACTCGGCGACGAGGATCGCGCCGAACTCACCCGGCTTCTGGCAATCCTCGACCGCGAAAACCCGCGGCCTGCACGCGGCGCGTGCCAGAACCCGGCCAAAGAAAAATAGCGGACCGCTGCCAGAACGAACCAGGGCCCCGGCACAGTGTGCCGGGGCCCTGGTTCTGGTTGACGCTGCCGCCTAGTTCTCGGTCTTTCCGCGGCGCCAGTATCCCATGAAGGCCACCTGCTTGCGGTCCACACCGGCATCGCGCACCAGATAACGGCGCATTTCCTTGACCGTGCCGGCCTCGCCGGCAACCCATGCGTAGAACGGCGCGGTGTTCGCTTGGCCGGTCTCCCACAGGATGTCGGCATCCACATCGATATCTTCCGGCTCGGCATTGGTATGCACCACTCCGGCGGCCGGAATCGCGACCACCTGGCGCAAGGCGGCCTGCAGCAATTCTCCATGCTCGTGGCTGCCGCGGGTCAGCCACTGCACCGAGACGCCCGAGCGGGTGGAAGCACCGAGGATGTCGGTGGTCTCCGGAACCTCGATCAGCGCATGGCCGGTGACGTTCGACGGCAGCTCTTCGAGGATCGCGCAGATCGCCGGGGCGGCGGTTTCGTCGCCGGCCAGCACCACGCGGGTTGCCTCGCCGCGGCGGAACTCGATGCCGCCGTAGGTGGAGTCGTTCAGGGTCTTGTTCGGGCCCAGCAGCAAGAGCTGGTCGCCGACCTTGGCCCGGTCGCCGAATTCCGTCGCAGGTCCGCCCTGCAGCTGGCCGTCAACGATATGCCCGTGCATCACGAAGTCGATGTCCAGCTCCGCGGTGGCCCCGATATTGTCCCGGTGCCCTGCCTCGCGGAAGGCCCGCACCGTATAGGTGCGCATGTAGCCTCGGGTGTCCGGATCAATGGACAGCCAGCGCTTGTACCAGCCCTGCTGCTCGGCCGGGCTGGTCAGCGCCTCCGGGCGCATAGAGGCGATCTCGTCCGTCAGCGCGGTTCCGCCGGCCGGCGGCAGCAGCAGCTTGATGCGCATATCCAAAGGGTGGCTGTTGGTGCCGAAGTATTCCAGGTCCTCGCCGCTGACGGTGAGCCGGCGGAAGGACGGGGCCAGCTGCTGGCTCTTGACGACCGTGGTGTCGAAGGCCAGGGTCGGCACATGCTCATGGGCCGGGCGCATGGCCTGCGGATCGAGCTGGGCCGCAGCTTCGGCGGCTCCCTTCACGCTGGCGGCCTGCTTCGCCGCGGTGTCCCGCGCCGACGCTTCGCTGCGGTAGATGCCCTTGGTGGCCAGGACCTGTTCGGTGCGCAGCACGCGGTGCCGGCCAATGGGCAGCACCAGCGGGGTGCCGCCCACCGGGTCCGGGATCACGCGGCTTGGCATGCCGAAGACATCCTTGACAGTCTTTTCGGTGACCACGTCGTTGGGGTGGCCGGCGGCGTAGATCTTGCCGTGGCGCAGGGCCACCAGGTAGTCGGCGTAGCGGGCAGCCAGGTTCAGATCGTGCAGCACGATCACCACGGTGATCCCGCGGCTGCGGTTCAGCTCGCTGACCACATCCAGGACTTCGAGCTGGTGCGCCACGTCCAAGAAGGTGGTCGGCTCATCGAGCAGCAACAGGTCGGTCTCCTGGGCCAGGGCCATGGCGATCCAGACGCGCTGGCGCTGCCCGCCGGAGAGCTCGTCCACCGAGCGGTCGGCCAGCTCGGTGGTGCCGGTCAGTTCCATGGCGCGGTTCACCGCCGCCTCGTCCTCGGCGGAGAAGCGCTTGAACAGCCCCTGGTGCGGGTAGCGTCCGCGGCTGATCAACTCGCGGGCGGTAATGCCATCCGGGGCCGTCGGCGACTGCGGCAGCAAGCCCAGGGTCTTGGCGACCTCCTTGGCCGGCTTCGAGTGGATATCCGCGCCGTCCAGGAGCACCTGCCCCCCGGCCGGCTTCAGCAGCCTGGAGAGGGCGCGCAGCAGGGTGGACTTGCCGCAGCCGTTGGCTCCGACGACGATGCTCACCTGCCCGGTGGGGATATCCAGCGACAGCTCGTCGACGATGGTGACCTTGTCATAGGCCAAGGTCAGATCGCTAGCCTGCAAAGTGGCCATGGGTTATGCCCCGCTTCCAGTTGAGTTGGCGCGCACCAGAATCCAAATCAGGAAGGGTGCACCGAATGCGCCGGTGATAACGCCCACCGGCAGCGACAGGTCCGCGAACAAGTTCGCGGCAAAGAAATTGGCGATGGTCACCAGCGTGGCACCGGTCAGGCCGGCCAGCAGGATGTTGATCGGTCCGCGGGTCAGCGCGGCGGTAATCGGGCCGGCCAGGAAGGCGACGAACGCCATCGGCCCGGTGACGGCGATCGGCAGGGCGCCCATGGCCACGGCCACGAAGACCAGCAGGGCACGGGCCCAGCCGACATGCAGGCCCAGAGCCGCCGCGGCGTCCTCGCCCAGCTCCAGCATCTTCAGCTGGCGCAGCACCAGCGGCAGCAGCAAGATGCCGATGGCGCCGAGGGAGACCAGCAGCAGCAGCGCGTTCTCCCAGTTGCTGCTGGCCAGTGAACCGGTCAACCAGTGCATGACATCGCTGGCGGTGTTCACCTGCGCCTGGGTGAGCAGGTACTGGATCAGCGCCTGCAGCATTGCGCCGATGGCCAAGCCGGCCAGGATCAGCCGGGACCCGGTGCGCTTGCCCGCGGCCGAGAGCCAATAGATCAGCGCGGCGACCAGCAGCCCGCCGGCCAGCGAGAAGGCGTTGAGCTTCCAGTCGGTGTAGCCGAGGATGATCATGGCGAAGACGGCGGCCGCCGAGGCGCCGTAGCCCACGCCGATCACGTCGGGGCTGGCCAGCGGGTTGCCCAGCCAGCGCTGGAACAGCGCACCGGAAATGCCCAGGCCAGCACCGGCGAGCACGCCCACGGCGATGCGCGGCAGGCGGTCGGACATGATGATGAAGCTGGTGCCCGGCACCTTCTCGCCGCCAAGCACCTGGAACACCTCGGCCGCCGGAAGTCGGTCCCGTCCCCAGAACAGGTAGGCGGCGATGGCCAGCACCAGCGCCACGACCATCCACAGGGCGGTGCGGCGCACGCGGGAGCGGCGCCGGGCCGCCAGCGTCGTGCCGGACTGGGCGGCAGCCGGCGGCTTCGCCGGCAGGTCCGCGTCCCCGGTACTGGTCGGCTGGGCCATGGTGGTTGCTTCCATTTCGCTCGTGCTCACAGGCTCACCGACTTCATGCCGCTGCGCATCATGATGATGAAGATCGGTCCGCCGAGCATGGCGCACATGACGCCTACCTGGATCTCGCTGGGCGGGGCGATGATCCGTCCCACCGTATCAGCGACCAGCAGCAGGATCGGACCGGCGATCAGGCACGCCGGCATCAGCCAGCGGTAGTCGGAACCGACCAGCAGGCGCACCGCATGCGGGATCATCAGGCCGACGAAGGCGATGGGCCCGGCCACAGCGGTAGCTGTGCCGGCGAGAATGACCACGCCGATGGAGCCGATGAGCCGGGCGCGGTTCAGGTTGAAACCCAGGGCGATCGCGGTGTCATCGCCCATGGACACGGCATTGGAGGCCCTGGCGGTTGACAGCACGATCAGCGCGCCGGCCGCCACCACGGGAATCGCGCCGAGGAAGGTGTCGATGCCGCTGCTGGACAGCGTGCCCACCTGCCACATGCGGAAGCGGTCCACGGTGGCATCGGAAATCATCAGGATCGCATTGGTGATCGCCCCGACGCCCACGGCCATGGCGGCACCGCCGAGGGCCAGCTTGATCGGGGTGGCGCCGTCGCGGCCCACATTCGCCACGAGGTAGACCAGCGCCATCACCCCGGCGGCGCCGATGAAGGCGGTAACCATGATTCCGCCCAGCGAGCGGACGCCGAGGAAGGCGATCGCCAGCACCACTGCCACGGAGGATCCGGCGTTCAGTCCGAGGATGCCGGTATCGGCCAGCGGGTTGCGGGTCAGCCCCTGCAGGCCGGCGCCGGCCAACCCCAGGGCGGCGCCCACCACGATGGCCCCGACGGTGCGGGCAAAGCGGGAGGCGACCACGCCCTGGTCGCCGTTGGACGGGTCGAAATTCCAGATGGCATCGATGACGGTGCCGATCGAGACGCTGCGCGCGCCCAATAGCAGCGAGGCGAACAGCGCCAGGGCGAGCAGCAGGATCAGCAGCAGCACGGCGCCGAGCTTCCGGGTGGTTTTTGCCGATGCGGCCCCCGGTGACTGGCGCGTCACGCTTTCAGTCGCGGTCATTGGTTCCTACACTCATTGCTATGGCTCTTCTTCCCTTGCCCACTATTATCGCCCCCGGTATTGGCGTGCTGTGCGCGCCGAATCCTTCTGAAATGACTTTGGACGGGACTAATTCGTATCTGCTGTTCGACCCGGCTGCGGGCGAACTTGCGCCGGGAACACCGGTGGTGCTGATCGATCCGGGCCCCGAGCTCGAAGAGCATCTGCAGGCCTTGGCGGTGTTCGACATCCAGCTGGTGCTCATTACCCATCGGCATGCCGATCACACCGGAGGCATCGATGCGCTGCGCCGGATGGCCGCGGCGCCGGTGCGCGCCAAGCTCCCCGAGTACTGCCGGGATGCGCCGGTCCTCGCCGATGGCGAGGTGATCCATGCGGCCGGGGCCAGCATCCAGGTGCTCTCCACCCCGGGACACACCTCGGACTCGGTGTGCTTCATCCGCCAGGGCGAACGCGCCCACCTGTTCACCGGGGATACCGTGCTGGGCCGCGGCACCACCATCCTGGAGCATCCCGATGGCACGCTGGCCGATTACCTGGACTCCCTGCAGCGGCTGCTGGCGCTGCCCGACATGGCATTGCATCCGGCGCACGGCGAACAGCACGAGTCCTCGCATCCGCTGCTGCAGATGTACATCGAGCACCGCCAGTCCCGGCTGGACCAGGTGCGTGCGGCGCTGCGGAAACTCGGCAAGGCCGGGGCCGACACGCAGCCAGCAGAATTGCTGGAGCACGTCTACCCCGACCTCGATGCGCGCCTGGTGGGCGCGGCTACCCATTCCCTGGAAGCGCAATTGCACTATCTGTCAGTGAATCCCTAGCCCGAAGCTACTTCGCGGCAGCCGCGTTTTCGGCAGCCTTCACGATGCCTGGAACCACGTTCTCCAGTGCCCATTCGATGGACAGCGGCGATGCCGCGGAGATGGCCAGGGTTGCCTCGTCGGTGCCTGGCAGTGCCACTGCATCGTTCTTCGCGGCAGGGATCTGGCCGTACAGCGGCTGGCCCTTGATGATGTCGTCCATGGTGTTGCCCGCAACTGCCGAGGCGAAGACGATGTCCGAATCCCACTCGTTGACCTTTTCAGGGGAAACGGTGAAGAAGAAGGTGTCCTTGGCGGCGTTCTCCTGCACGTACTCGGCCTGGGTCATGCCCAGCGCGCTCAGGAAGCGCGGGCGGGTGTCGCCCTCGGAGTAGACGTAGGCGGTGTCCGGAGCGGACAGGTCGGCGGCGATGAAGGTGGTGTCCTTCAGCACTGGGTTGTCTTCGCCGACCTTGGCCAGCTTGCCTTCGATCTCTTCGATCAGGGCGTCGGCTTCTTCTTCCTTGCCCAGCATCTGGCCGGCGGCCTCGGCTGCCTGCTCCCAGCTGGTCAGGTAGTTCGGCTCAATCGGGCCAACGACCGGGGCGATTTCCTGCAGCTTCTCGTACTGCTCCTTCTTCAGGCCCGAGTATGGGGCGAAGATGACATCCGGCTTGCTGGCGGCGATGCCGGTGTAGTCGATGTCGTCGCCCACCTTGTACTGCACGGGAGCGTTCTCGGAGCCGATGGCGGCGCCCTGCTCTTGAAGCGCGGCGTCCTTCCACGCGGTGGAGTTGTTCTCGTTCATGCCGTAGGTGTCGGTGTCCATGCCTACCGGCACGGTATCCAGTGCCAGCAGGGTGTCGGCGTTGACCCACGAGATGGTCGCAATGCGTTCTGGGACTTCTTCGATGGTGGTCTCGCCATAGATGTTCTCGATGGTGACCGGGGTGAAGTCTTCTGCAGCCTTGGCAGAGGTGTCAGCCGATGGATCCGCCGAGTTGCTCGACGCGCCGCAGGCGGTCAGGCCGAGGGCGAGGATGACGGATGATGCGGCGAAAATTCCGGCGCGACGTGAATTTTTCATGGGTCGGTAATTCCAGACTATGCGAGGTACTGTAAGCGTATCGGTCAGCAAGGTTAGGCAAGCCTATCCGGGCCGTATGCCACAATACGCGTTTTTATCGGCATTACGCAACACGAAACGTCTCTAATCACCGGCCCGGAAGTGACCCTAACCAAATCGGGCCATTATTTCGGCGTGCTGACCAGAGAATTTATTCTCTACTTGCTAGCAGCTTCTGCGGATCGGCAACCGAAATTGCCGTTCGCACCAGCAGCAATCCGAGCACGACGCAGGCGATGACGGTGATGACTGTCAGCGGCTGGAGCAGGACGGCGGCCCCGGCCAGGGGCAGCACGAGGATTGTGGAGGCGATGGCGAAACCGATCGAGGCAGTCAGCGCCGGGATCATGATCGACTTGGTGCGCGCGGCGTTCATTGTTGCGTAGGGCATGCCCAAACGATTCAGCCCGCGGTAGAGCGGCGCACGATCCAAGGTGCTGGCGCTTTGCGAAATCGCTGCCGAGGCGGCCACGCAGATGAAGCTGATGGCCAATGTCACCAGCACGCCGGTGACGATATCCGCCGGCACATGCTCCATCCACGTGCCCTGGCCGAATTCATTGCCGGGCGATGCCATCAGGGCGGCACCGCTGCCGCCCACCACCGCGACGAAGGAAGCCATGGCCACCCCGGAGACCTGGCGCCAGGACTCGGCAGGGCTTTCCAGGATCATGCGGGCGGCCAGCAGCTGCTGCGGAGTGCTGGCCTTGCGCAGCTTGCCCTTGCCCACCTTGGCCACCAGGTACGGGCCGAGAAGGTTCATCACCAGCAAGCCCAGGCCGAATCCGCCCGCTATCACTGCGATGATCGCGGCGATGGACTGCATGAACTGGCCCATGTTCGAGAACAGCGCGTACAGCAGCAGGATGCCGCCGATACAGATCACCGCGCGCAGCCAGCTGGGGGTGGGCACCGTGCTGCGGGTTGCCACTGCCAGCGGGGTGATAACCAGCTTGCGCAGGCCGGCAGCTGCACTGCCCGCCGAGAGGAGCACGATAGCGGCTACCGCTACCGCCAGCACCCACAGCGGCAAGTAGATGGCTGAGCCGATCGGCGCACCTTGGAACGGAATCAAGGAAGCCAACGGGGCTGCCAGGAAGTACAGCGCGATACCGGCGAGCGCACCGGCCAGTGCCGTGCCTGCTGCCTGGAGCACTGCCACGAGGCTGATCTGCGCACCGGTGGCGCCGAGCAAGCGCAAAGATGACAGGGCCCGGTCATTGGAGCGTGCGGAAAGCCGGGCCGCGGCCGAGCCGAGCACCAGCAGCGGGACCACCAGCAGCACCACGGCGAAGATGGCCAAGGGCAGATAGGTTCCCTGGGCTTCGAGCTCGAAACTGGTGAAGGAGTAGGCGCCGCCGAGCACGATCAGCAGGATCGCGCTGACCATGGCGTAGGCGCTGGCGGTCAGGATCTGCGGTGCCAGCCGGGATTTCGCCGGCCGGCCGAGCATCCATGAAAGGTGCAGGATATTCACTGCTGGGCACCGTCCTTCGCTGCATTCGACGGGTGCAGGCTGCCGCTGGTCAACTGGCCGTCCTGCAGCTGCACAATGCGGTCGCAGCGTGCGGCTACGTTGGGATCGTGGGTCACCATCACCAGTGATTTGCCGGCGCCGACGGTGCAGCGCAGCAAGGTATCGAGCACCTCGAATCCCGTGGTCGAGTCCAGTGCGCCGGTGGGTTCATCGGCGAAGACCACCATGGCCCCGGTGACCTGTGCGCGGGCTATGGCAACGCGTTGCTGCTGCCCGCCGGAGAGCTGGCCGATGCGGCGTTGCTCCATCCCCGCCAGGCCCAGTTCGGCCAACGCTGATCCGGCGCTGGCAATGGCGGCATTGCGTGGCACCCCGTTGATCATCAGGGCCATGGCCACGTTTTCCTCGGCGGTCAGCTCGGGAATCAGCAGTCCGGATTGGAAGACGAAGCCGAAGGATTCGCGGCGCAGCTTGGTGCGCGCCTTGTCCTTGAGCCCTTGGATATCCACCGGTGCCTGGCCCGGGAGGTTCAGCATGATGCTGCCGGCGTCTGGAAGTTCGATACCGGCCAGTGCGTGCAGCAGCGTGGATTTGCCGGACCCCGAGGGACCCATGATGGCCAGCGATTGGCCCAGCGTAATCTGCAGGTCGATGCCGTTCAGTGCGGTGGTGGAGCCGAAGCTGCGGTAGAGTCCGCGAGCGTCGAGGACGGGTGGATGGCCAAGGGAATTTTCAAGCATGCCCCAATGTTTTCAATCGTGTGCCCTTACGCGCATCGGCGCAGGGGGCCAAGTCGCTTCCGGCCGGGCTCATCCCCCGGTAGGAGTTGCCGGCGCCTTGTTCACAACTACAGCAGGAGCAGTCAACGGCAAATGAAGCTGGAATTGTATACGCAGCCATTTTGCGCGCCATGCGTCCGCACCCGGCAAACCGTGGCCCGAGTGCAGGAATTGCTGCCCGCGTTGGAGGTCGAAGAGATCAACGTCGTGGAGCAGGTGGCCCGTGGCGAGGAATTGGGAATCACCAGCACCCCGGTCATCCGGCTATTGCAGGACGGCACAGAGAAATTCCGTGCCAGTGAGACGCCGACTATCAATCAGCTGTTGACCGCTATCGCCGGAGCCAGCGACTAGTCTCACGCCGGCTGCGAGGCCAAGGTGCACGATTCTTGCCCCTTCATGGGGAAGAATAGATCAAGTGATTACTGTGCCCGGCGTCCACCATGAATGCTTCGAACGTGTTTTAGCTGACTCTTCCAACCGCATCGAGTGGCTGCGGGCACGAGCGCAGGGCATCACGGCAACGGACGTGGCCAAGCTGTCAACCGAGAAGTCCATCAAGAACGCCGCATGGGACAAGCTGTACGGCAATGGCTTCTCCGGCAATCCCTACACCGACCATGGACGCAAGCGCGAACCGGTCATTGCCGCCTGGGTCCAAGAGAATTTCAATATCTTCCCTTCCACCCAGCTCTTCCACTCGCAGCAATCGAAACTGCATCTGGCAACTCCCGATGGCCTTGGCTTTGACGCTTCGGGGGTTCCGGTATTGGCTGAAATCAAGACCACCAATAAGCCGTTCAAGAAAATCCCGAAGAACTATCTGCGCCAGATCCTGTGGCAGCAGCACGTGATCGGTGCCGAACGCACGCTGTTCGTCTGGGAAGAACACGACAATTTCGTGCCGGTGCGCGCGGTTCCCGAATACCTCTGGGTGGAACGGGACGATGATTTGATCAGCGATCTGATTGGCAAGGCCGAGTCGCTGATCGACGCATTGCGCGAGGCGACGGCCCGCCAGGAGCGCTACAACGACTACGGGCCTGCGGCGTTGCGGCTTTGATTTCACCGGGAAACGGAAATAGCCACTGAAACCAGTTCGAAGGACTGGAATCAGTGGCTATCTCTATGCCATCAGACTGGGTTGCTCGGGATCATCCGGGGATCTGGCAGGCAGTCAGGGTAGTTTTCCACCAGCTCGGCCAGCAGCTTCTCGCGCAGCATGTTGCGCAGGTTCCACAGGTCCCCGGCGTTGCGCGCAGATAAATAAATGGTCACTGTCTGCAAGCCATTTTGGGCATCCGTCACGAGTAGCTCATTATCCCGGCCGTCCCACCAGTCGGAGGACTCAAGCAGTTCGGTGCTGCGCTGGCGCAAGTAGGCAATGGGCGCATTGAGCTTCAGTTGCAGTGCGACATTTCCGGAAATCTCGGTGCTGCGCCGCGACCAGTTCTCGAACGGCGTGGTGGTGAAGTAGGTCGATGGCAGGATCATCCGGCGCCCATCGATCAGGTGCACGACGACGTAGGAGAGGGTGATTTCCTCGACGGTGCCGCGCTCCCCTTCGACCACCACCGTGTCATCCACGCGGATGGAGTCGGTGAAGGCGACCTGCAAGCCGGCGAAGACGTTGGCCAAGGTTGATTGCACGGCCAAGCCGACGACCACCGATGCCAGACCGGCCGAAGCCAACAGGCCGGCGCCCAGCGCCCTGACCTGTTCGATTGTCAGCAGCACCGCGGCGACGGCAAGGATGCACAGCACCGCGATCAGCACGCGGCGCATCAGGCCGACCTGCGTCTGGACCTTGGCAAGCCTGCGTCCTGGGCCGAATCTCGACTCGAAGCGTGCCATCATGCCGGCTTCAATCACGCGCACCAGCTTGATGATGAACCAGGTGAGGAAGAAGACCAAGACGATCAGGATGGCGAACTGCCAGGGGTTGTACCAGGGACGATCGCTATAGAAGACCGCGAAAGCCGACTTCGCGATGATCGATGTGACCATGCCGAAGAACGGGAATCTGGTGGCTTTCACATCGGCTTCATCCACGCCGATCCGGCGCAGCACGCGGCGTGCCACGCCGCTGAAAACGAATGCCAAGATTGCGGCTACGAGCGCACCGATCAGCAGCACAACCCAGAATTGCAACGATTCGGGGAGGAAGCTTGATGCTGTAATGACTTCCTCGACGGTTTCGTCTAGAGGTTCAACGGGGGTAGGAGACATGCTTTAAGCATGTCATATGGCGCTAAATAAATGCTGTGCGGAACCTTCGTCCCACCATATGGTTCGGGAGGTTTCCAGCACCATTGCAGAACCGTCTCAGTGTGGTTCCAATTCCTTTTTGCCCTTGTGCTTCACGTGCTCCAGGACTTTAGTAGATTCACTGGCAGTATGCTCTGCCAGCAGGCGCAAACCAAGAAAGACGGTGATCCCTATGCGCCACGGAAAAATCGGAATCGCGCTGGGCGCGGTGGCGGCGGCCTTGCTCGTGGTGACGCCGGCTTCCGCGGCGGCTCCGGCGCCGGCCGCGCAGGCATCCACTTCCTGTCCAACGGTCTATTGGGGTTCTTTGGCCAAAACCGGTTCCTTGTCCACGCATTCCACGGTTCAGGATCTGCGTACCGGACGCCATTTGTGCTTTGACCGGCTGGTCATTGATCTGGCAGGACCGGCTGCCAGCTACTCGGCAAGGTATGTCAGCGAACTGACTGGAATCGGTTCCGGACTGCCGGTGGCCACCACGGGTGGGGCCAACTTGGAAATCCTGGTGCAGGCACCAACAGCTCCGGGGTTCAATCCCGGAGCGAAGGTGAAGAATCTGGGCTATACGACGTTCCGCCAGTTGGTCTGGCTGGGCAGCTTTGAAGGCCAGACCAAGGTGGGGATCTCCACCAGGGCCCGGCTTCCGATGCGCGTGTTCACCCTGGCTGGACCTGGCGACGGTTCACGCTTGGTCATCGATGTTGCGCACCATTGGTAAGGAAGGTCCGCTTGCATGATGCGTTCGCAACTTTTTGCGTGACCTAACACGTAACACCGGGTCAACCTGCTGGTTAATGTGCCACCATGCTAAGTATGTCGCGCACATTCTCTTATCAGCAGGTTGACGTCTTTGCACCCACTGCTTTCAACGGCAATGGCCTGGGAGTCGTGTTCAATGCTGACAGCCTGAGCGATGACCAGATGCAGCACTTTGCGCAGTGGATGAATCTTGCTGAAACCGTATTCTTCGTCGAACCGAGCGACGAGGAAGCCGACTATGCCATCCGCATTTTCACCCCGAGCACCGAGCTTCCCTTTGCCGGCCATCCGACCCTTGGCGCTGCCCATGCCTGGTTGGAATCCGGTGGGGAAGCCGGCCCGTCCGGCCATCTGATCCAGCAGTGCGGCGCCGGCTTGATCCCGGTGCGCGTGGAGCGCGAGAGCAGCGACCGGCACTCGCGGCGATTGGCTTTCCTCGCTCCCCCGCTCACCCGCTCCGGTCCTTTGGAGCCGGATGTCCTGCAATGGGCGATTGCCGGTCTGGGCATTCGCGAGGAAGACGTGGTGGACCACCAGTGGCTGGTCAACGGTCCGCATCCTGCCGGCCTGGTGCTGCGTGACGCCGATATCGTGCTGGGTATCGAACCGGACTACGTGGCGCTCCAGGGGTTGGAAGTCGGCGTCATCGGCCCCTACACGGCCTCCAGCGTCTCGCAGAGCGTGTGGCAACCGCGCGGATCGGTCATCCCGCGGGTTTCCGGGACGCGTGAAGAACTGCGTCCCTTGGACTTTTCTGATTTCGAGCGTTCCGAGGAGCGTTTCCGCAATGTAGTGCTCCAGCCTCCCGCCGACTATGAGGTCCGTGCCTTCATCCCCGGCGAGGCCGTTCCTGAAGACCCAGCCACTGGTTCGCTGAACGCGGCGTTCGGCACCTGGCTGACGCAATCCGGGTATGCGCCGCAACGCTATACGGTACGCCAGGGTACCCGCCTGGGCCGTGAAGCGATCTTGCATATCGAAGCGACCGAACGTGGTGTTTGGGTCAGCGGTGATGTCGCCACCCGCATCTCCGGTGATGTGAGCTTCGACTGATTAACCTTCATAGGTTCGCTATCGGTTCCGCATCCGGCGAATAGGGAATAGCCTTGAGCGGTGCCTGATACTGCGAATCCCGAATCACACTTCGACAGAAAAGCCGCGTGGCGAGCCCTCTGGGCATTGGTCATCGGCTTCTTCATGATCCTGCTGGACACCACCATCGTGTCCACCGCGATGCCTGCCATCATGAAGTCGCTGGATGCCGACATCTCCAGCATCCTGTGGGTCAACAGCGCCTACCTGCTCACCTTCGCCGTGCCGCTGCTGGTCACCGGAAGGCTCGGCGACCGCTTTGGCCCGCGCAACATCTACCTCATCGGCATGGTGGTCTTCTCGCTGGCCTCGCTGTGGTGCGGCCTGTCCGATTCCCTCGGTTCCCTGGTGGCAGCACGCGCCGTCCAGGGCCTGGGCGCTTCGATGATTTCCCCGCAGGCCATGACGCTCATTACCCGGCTCTTCCCGTACCAGCACCGCGGCGCGGCCATGGGATTGTGGGGTGCGGTGGCGGGCATCGCCTCGCTGATCGGACCGATTGCCGGCGGCTTGCTGGTGGACTCTGTTGGTTGGGAGTGGATCTTCTTCATCAACCTGCCCATCTCGGTTCTCAGCCTGGCCATGGTCTTCAAGTTCGTTCCCGCGCTTGAAGCCCATGCGCATTCCTTCGACTGGTTCGGAGTCTTCCTCTCGGCGCTGGCCATGTTCTGCTTGGTCTTCGGCATCCAGGAAGGCGACGCCACCAATTGGGAACCATTTATTGGCCCGCTGAATTCGTGGCATCTGATCATCATCGGCATTGTGCTGATGGGTGCCTTCGTCTGGTGGCAGTCGAAGACCAAATCCGAGCCGCTGGTTCCACTGCGCTTGTTCACGGTGCGCAATTTCTCGCTGGCCAATGTGGCGATCACGTTCATGGGCCTGACGATCGCGACCATCGCCTTGCCTATGGTGTTCTTCCTGCAGAACGTGCGTGGTCTGAGTCCGACCGAGTCCGCATTGATGATTTCCCCGATGGCCCTGGTGGCGATCTTCATCGCTCCGCAGCTGGGCAAGAAGGTCAATCAGCTCAGTCCGCGGATCCTGGCTGTGCCCGGGTTCTTCCTGTTTGGCGGTGCCACGGTGGCCTATGCCTTCCTGATGCACGCCGATATCCCGCTGTGGGCCCTGCTGATCCCTTCGGCGGTCCAAGGCGTCGGTTCAGCCATGATATGGCCGTCCCTGTCGCTGGCGGCCACCAAGGACCTGACCGCGCGTGATGCCGGTGCCGGTTCGGGAATCTACAACACCACCCGGCAAATCGGTTCGGTCCTTGGGTCGGCGCTGATCGCGGTGATGATGGATGCCCGTGTTTCGGCGCAGATCGCGCAGGCGGACTCCAAGGATCCTGCGGTGATCATGGAAGCCATGTCTGTCGGCTTGGGGCAGGCGTTGATGCTGCCAGGCTTCATCGCCGTGGCCGCCGTGCTGGTTGTTGCGTTCCTCAGCGACGGCCAGAAGGCCCGGCGCTAGGCAACGCGTCAAAGGCAAACGCCTGATCCATGACGTGAACGTCGGTGGATCAGGCGCTTGCCTTATGGCCCTTAGACCTTGTCTTCAGGATCTTCTTCGTTGTCGCCGTGCTTGAACTCGTCGACCTTCTCGCCGATTTTCTCCTGGGCATCAGCTGCGAAGCTCTTGATGTTCTCGCTGGCGTCTCCGGCGAATTCCTTCGCGTTTTCGACTGCCTCGCCCAGCTTCTTCTTTGCATCATCTAAGAAACCCATTGGTTCTCCTCTTAGCTTGTGGTTCAAATATGGCCGCTGAAAACCGCAGTCTTCAAGATCAACTTAAGGCCAGCTGAGCGCTTTGCTCAAGCGTTTATTTCGCTTTCTTGATCTTCTTGGCTGCCTTGCGGCCAAAGATCAGGGCCACCGCAATACCTGCCAGCCAGACATCCTTGGCCAGGGCGGTGCCGTCTGCGGTGGGGCGGATGCCATCGGATTCCGTCATGCCCGGGGTGCGCAGGTAGGAAGCCAGCAGCACGCCGGAGAAGGCACCCAGGCCCAAGCCGGCAAGACGCGATGGAATCAGCGGAAGCAGCAGGGCGCTGCCCAGCGAGATCTCGCTGATGGAGACAGCCTTGCCGAAAACTGCTGGTTCCAGCTCGGCCAGCTGCGGCACGCCGTTGGCTGCCATCTGCTGCAGGCCGGCCGCGCTCGCTTCATCGATGCGCAACTTGTTGATGCCGCTGTTGAGAATGAACGCGCCACTGACCAAACGTAGCGCGGCGTTTGCAATCGAGATTCCCATGGGCCCTCACTTCTCTTTCTTTTCTTCCAGAAATGGCGATCTTCTATAGAACGCCCTGATGTTCAGCGTAGTCATGGGCGCAGTAGTTCACAATCATTTGGGCGGCGCGCAAAGCTGAACCCAAGAATCTCCCAGCTTGAATCATGCTAAATTCGTGAATCATGATCGCTTCTTCCGCAGTTCCCCCAGCAGCCTTAGATCTGCTCATTACGCAGGGCTTCGATGCCACCAGCGTCGACGAGCTGGCAGCTGCCGCCGGTATTTCCCGTTCCACCTTCTTCCGCCGTTTCGGTTCGAAAGAGAACATGGTCTTTGCCGACCAGGAAATGATCATTGCGCACGTCGAGACCACGCTGGCAGCCTCGTCGGTTGATGCGATCACTACGCTCATCGATGCAGCGCATGTAGTTTTCGACCAGTACACGGTCAATCCCGAAGGAGCAGCGCTGCGCCACAAGCTGCTCTCCTCGGTGCCATCGTTGCGCGAGCGCGAGCTGGTTTCCACCCACCGATACGAACGCGCATTCTATGGATTCTTGAAGCGCCGCGACTTGGCGAAGACCGCATCGGAGAAGTCGCTGTGCCTAGGCGTCAGCGCCGGTCTGGTGGCCATCCATAATGACCATCTGCGCAGCTGGCTGAAGGATGCGCACAGCACTGACCGCACCAAGCTGGCCAACGACGTACGCCAGTTCCTCAACCGCTTCGCAGATCTGCTCGACCCGGACCAGAAGGCAACCCCTGCCAAGCCCGCGGCCCCCAGCGTGGTGGTCTCGGTGCTGGACGCCGCCGCCGAGGAGAAGGATATTCTCCAAGCGGTCTCCCGCGCACTTAAAGAGCACGGAAAGTAATCTGTCCCCCACACCTTGAAACCTAGTTTCTTGACATGGCACTGCGTTCCACTAGTCTAGTGAGTGAAACTTTTTCACCCTAGCTATTAGGAGCACCCGAAATGTCCCAGCTGGAGACCGAATTCGAATTTCCCGCAGGCGTTGTTGAACCCGAATACGACCTGTGGTCGGAGGACGTCAACACCGACCCGACCGGAGTCTTTGCCGAAGTCGGCGAAGCGGACAATGCTTGGCGCGCCAAGGCCCGCAAGTTCATCCTCGAAGAGGTCAAGCACGACATCCACGAGTACTGGGACAAGGCCGACTACCCGCTGCACCTGATCAAGAAGCTTGGCGACGCAGATCTCCTGCGCGATGGCCTGAATCCCGAGGGCTACGCGGAAATGAGTCCGCTGGCTGCCGGTCTGGTCAACATGGAAATGGCCCGTGGCGATGGCTCCGTCTCCACCATTGTCGGCGTCCAGGGCGGCCTGGCCCTTCGCTCGGTGCTGTACTGCGGCAACGAAGAGCAGATCCAGAAGTACGCCATCCCCATGCTGCGCGGCGAGCTCCCAGGCTCCTTCGCGTTGACCGAGCCCACCCACGGTTCCGACTCGGTGTCGCTGGAAACCCGAGCAACCAAGGTCGAGGGCGGCTATCGCCTGAGCGGCGAGAAGAAATGGATCGGCAACGGCTCGATCGGCGGCGTGAGCATCGTCTGGGCTCGTGATGACGAGGGCAAGGTCCGCGGCTTCATCGTCCACCAGGATGCCGAGGGCTACAAGGCCACCACCATCGAGAACAAGCTGTCCCTTCGCGCCATCTGGCAGGCGCATATCCGCATGGACAACGTCTTCGTTCCGGATGAGGATGTGATGCCGGAAGCCAAGAGCTTCAAGGACACCTCCCGTGTCCTCTTCGCCACCCGCCTGGGCGTCGCCTGGTCTGCCGTAGGCCACGCGACCGCATGCTACGAGTCGGCAGTGAACTATGCCAAGCAGCGCGTGCAGTTCGGCCGCCCGCTGGCTGCCAGCCAGATCGTCCAGGAACGGCTGGCGCGCATGCAGTCCGAGCTGGCCACCATCCAGGTTCTGGTGATGCAGGCGGCCAAGCGCGAAACCTCCGGTGAGCTGACCGGGCCGCAGGCTTCGCTGGCCAAGTACACCGCCACCCGCACCGCACGCTCCATCGCGGCGAATGCCCGCGACCTGCTCGGCGGCAACGGCATCCTGACCAGCAACCGCGTGGCCCGCCACTTCGCCGATGTGGAAGCGATCCACACCTATGAAGGCACCGAAACCGTGCAGGCTTTGATCATGGGCCGCGACATCACCGGCTTCTCCGCCTTCGCTTAGTACCAGGACGCAGGAAAGCACGCCGGGACCTGGCTCAATCTGAGCCGCGGTCCGGGCGTGCTTTTTCTATTGCGCGCCCAAGCGCTTCTTCGTCTTTGCGGTGGCCACGTGATCCCACGGATTCTCCGGCCAGGGATGATTCGGGTAGCGCCCGCGCATTTCAGCACGCACCTGGGCATAGGGTCCATTGAAGAAACTCACCAAGTCATCGGTCACCGCCAGCGGCCTGCCACCTGGCGACAGCAGATGGAATTGCACCGGCAGCTTGCCATTGACCAGGCGGGGCGAGTCCTCCAGCCCGAAGCATTCCTGCAGTTTCACCGCGACAACCGCAGGACCAGATTCACCGACCTCGGGGTAGGCCACGGAAATTCTCGATCCCGAAGGAACCTGGAGCCGCTCGGGCACCAGGGAATCGAAATCATGGGCATGCTCCCAGGGCAGCAATGTCCGCAATGCCGAATACAGGTCGACCTTGGCCGCATTCGTGCCGGAAGCAATCTTCCGCAGTACCGGCTGCAGCCAATGATCTGCAGCGTCAACCAGGCTCTGGTCGTCAACCCGGACAAAAGGTTCCCCGAGCAAACGGCGGGCCACTGCCATGCGCCGACGCAAGGCATCGAATTTCTCGTGGGTACCGAAGAAGCGCATGCCCTGCGTGGCAAGGGCGCTGGCCACAGCCTGCATCCCCAGTTCCTCGGTGGCCTTGATCGGATGGGCTGCAAGCTCGATCTCGCCGAAGCTTTCGATCCGGCGGGCGGTGATCCTGCCGTCGGACATTTCTGCCACCTCACGCATCTGGTGCATCTGCGGCAGCAGGTCTATGGCCGTCTCCAAGTCAATGCCGATAGCCCGCCGGATCATGGCCTTGGATCCGGTGCGGGACACCTCGGCGACCGCGAGAAATTCTTCATGCATCAGCGCGCTGCCCCGAGGCAGCGTGGCCCGGGTTCCCGAGGCCAGGAGGTACTCGTCCGGCCCGGTCTTGCGAGCAATCCATTGCGGGTACGCCAACGCGCACACCCCTGCCAATGCCGTGGCTGCCGATCCAGCCTGCCTTCCGGTGCTCGGCCCCGCAGCTCCCACGAGCTTTTCCAGGCGCTGCGCTTCATGCTTCCAGGCGCGGTGCGCCGGATGCGAATTCCGGGCCACCGCGACCAGCAGCTCGTTCAGGTCCGCGCTAGCGATGCGCTCGGAGCTGGCCAGCAAGGCAACAGCATCCGCAGCAGCCCGGGCACCGAAGATCCGGCTTCCCTCCAGCAGCGCGCGGGCGGCACGCGGGTCCGCTGGAATCTTCATCATCTGCTCGCCCAGCGAGGTGATCTGGCCTGCCTCATCCACCGCGTCCAGGTTGTGCAGGACCTGTTCGTCGCTGGCCATGGCGCCAGTCGGCGGAGCCTCCCACATGGCAAGCCCCTCGCCACGCGGGGTCCCCCACGCCGCCAGCGACAAGCCCGCGGCCACCAGATCTCCGGTTCGGATTTCCGGCGTGGAGTGCGCTGGTGCGGCGGCGAAGGATTTCGGATCCAGGGTGCGCACCACCTTGCCCGGCCCAAGGCGCCCTGCACGGCCCGCCCGCTGGGTGGCTGCGGAACGGCTGGCCACCACGGTCATCAACCCGGAGAAGCCGCGCGAGCTGTCTCGGCGCGGCTCGCGGGCGTAGCCGGCATCGATGACCAGGTGCACCCGCGGCACCGTGACCGATGATTCGGCAATGGAGGTGGAGACGATGATCCGCGGGTCGCTGCCGGGTTCCGGTTCGCCCAGGATCCGGTCCTGTTCCTTGGAAGAAATCTGCGAGTGCAAGGCAAAGACCGGCACGCCTGCGGCCGCGATCTGCGAGCAGACGCGTTCGACTTCCCGAACGCCGGGCACGAAGACCAGCGTGTCCACCGGGGTGTCGCTGGCCGCATTAGCCTCCGCCGCATGGCGTACCGCGACGGACGCTACATGGCGCAAGTAGTCGTCGTTCAGCCCGCGTTCGGTATTCCTGATCCCCGCGAAACTGTCGAAGGCTTCTTCCACCTCGAACTGGGCGGTCTGCGCGCTGAGCACCGGTGCTGCCGTATCGCGCACCATCAGCTCCGAAAGCTCGCTGGCATGCAAGGTAGCACTCATCACGATCAGCGAGAAGTCATCGCGCAATTCACTGACCTGGTTGACCATGGCCAGCAGCAAATCGGTATCAATCGACCGCTCATGGACCTCATCAATGATCACCGCACTGACACCGTCAAGATCCGGATCCGCCAGCAGCCGGCGCAGCATGAGGCCGGCTGTCACGAATTCCACGCGGGTCTGCGCCGACGCTTTGCGTTCCCCTCGCACGGCGAAGCCGACGCGCTGCCCTACCGCCGATCCATCCAGCTGGGCGAGGCGGCGGGCTGCCGCGCGGGCGGCGACACGGCGCGGCTGGGTCACGATGACCTTGCCGCCCAACCCGGCCTGATGCAGCGCGTTGGCTACCGTGGGCGGAACGATGGTCGTCTTGCCGGATCCCGGCGGAGCCCGGATCACCAGCGGCTGCGCGGGATTGGCCGCCACGGATGCGAAGAGCTCTTCCCTGCTGGGCCCGAAGGCCAGACCGGAAGAGATCCGGTTCAGGTCGAAGGGGGCAAAACTCATGCCTGGCGACCTGACCAGAAGGACTTGATGGCGCTCACTACCGGTTCAATCGGGTACAGGGTGCTGCCGTGGGTCCGGCCTGGCAAGGCCACCATGCGCGCATTGGGCAAGGTGCGGACCATGATCTTGTTCTGGTCGAAGCGCGGCTGGTCCCTGGTGCCGATCAGCAGCAAGGTCGGGATCCGGATCTTCGCCAGCTCGGACACCTCGATGTTCTGCAAGGTCTCGGCAGCTTCGTAGTAGGCGGCCAGCGCCAGCGGATCATTGGATTTGAAGGCCAGTCGGGTGGCTGGATCCAGACGCCCATTCTTTTCCTGCCCGGTGACGAAACCTTCGATATCGCCGGTGCGCAGGACATCGAGATATCCGGGGAAGAAGAGCTTCCCGATTTCGCCGGGGGTGATTTCATAGGTGCCGCCGAGCATGATCAGCGAAATCACCTGCTCCGGGTGGTGCATGGCCATGTGCAATCCGGTGCGTGCGCCGAAGGAGTAGCCGACGATATGGATGCGTTCGATGCCCAGATGATCCATCACGGCGTGGATGTCGCTGACCACCTTGTCCATGGTGTAATCGGCTACGTCGTGGGATTTGGCTGATTTCCCATGTCCGCGCAGGTCCATGCGGATGGTGCGGTGGTTCTCGCCGAGCGCCTTGGTGTAGCCGAGCCCTCTCCAGATGGAGCGGGACAGGGCGGAGCCGTGGAGGAACAGAATCGGTTCCCCGGCGGCCCCGTCATCGTCAAAGAAGATTTCGGAACCGTCTGCGGGATTATTGATCATCGGCATGCCTCCGATTAAATCCTGTAGCGGCGGTGAAGTCGAAATCAGAGTTCCGTCCCGCCCTCGACAACCGCGCCGAATAGGTGAACACTGAAGACACAGGGTCAAGCCACCCGCTGGGGGTGGCCCACGGAAGTTGGGAGGAAGAGCATGCCTGAACAATCAGCTGCTGGGCAGCCCGATGGCGTTGAAGAGGAAAAGCTGCGACTTGCCGAAGAGGAAAAGAAGCACCATGACGAGCACGATGAAGCGCTCGTCGAAGAGTGGGAAGACGAATCATTCCCCGCTTCGGATCCGCCCTCGAATTACTAGCAACAACTTTTCCTGAGAGACCGCACACGTAGTGTTCAGCTTTTTACAAGAATCAGCTCCTAGTGTGGTTAATACCTTCTCAAGGTGCGAGTGATCTAGATGAACCGATCCGCACAGGCGTTACCTCCTTGGCCTGGCGGGTCGGTTCATCATTTAACGCGATCCGCTAATCCTTTACGCACACAGCGGATTCACCTGGGCTCTATTTGTTTAGTTCAGGCTCTGGCCTATTGTGGAAATTGACTTCACATCGATTTCCGCACGCCAGCGCTTGGCCTGGCAGAAAGGTGCCTCGTGGAATACGAACGCCTCCCGTCCATCCCTGAACTGCACCGCCCCTACACCGCTGCCGCAGACCGCTACGAGCACTTCGGCTACCGCCGCGTAGGCGACTCCGGCCTGCGCCTGCCGCCGCTATCCCTGGGTCTGTGGTGGAACTTCGGGGATAACCGCCCCTTCGACACGCAGCGCGAGATCCTGCGCCATGCCTTCGACCACGGCATCAACCACTTCGACCTGGCCAACAACTACGGCCCTCCGGCAGGCTCAGCCGAAGAGAACTTCGGCCGCATGATGCTCAAGGACTTCAAGCCCTACCGCAACGAGCTGGTCATCTCTTCCAAGGCCGGCTACGACATGTGGCCAGGCCCGCACGGCACCTTCGGCTCCCGCAAGTACCTGCTGGCCTCCTGCGAGGCCTCGCTGAAGAAGATGAATCTGGACTACGTGGACATCTTCTATTCGCACCGTTTCGATCCGAAGACTCCCCTGCACGAAACCATCGGCGCCCTGGATACCCTGGTCCGCCAAGGCAAGGCCACCTATGTGGGCATCTCCTCGTACTCGGCAGAACGCACTGCTGAAGCCGCCGCCATCGCCAAGGACCTGGGGACCCCGCTGGTGATCCACCAGCCGTCGTACAACATCCTGAACCCTTGGGTGGAGCACGGCCTGCTGCAGACCTTGGAAAAGGAACGCATGGGCACCATCGCCTTCACCCCGCTGGCCCAAGGCCTGCTCACCGACAAGTACCTGGAAACCACCGATGTGGTGCGCCAGGGCGGACGCCGTTCGCTCGAAGCCCAGCTGACCGATGAGAACCTCGCCAAGGTCCGCAACCTGAACGAGGTCGCCAAGAAGCGCGGGCAGTCGCTGGCACAGATGGCCTTGGCTTGGCTGCTGCGCGAAGGTGCGGCAACCTCGGTGCTGATTGGCGCTTCGTCCACCAAACAGCTGGACGAGAACCTTGGTGCGCTGGAGAACCTCGACTTCTCCGAGGCTGAATTGGCCCAGATTGCCACGATTGCCCAGGGCGATGCAGGAATCGATTGGTGGCGAACTTCCGCTATCAGCTAGCGATCCACTGATCACAGCGTAATTATCTGTGCTCTCAAGCCGTGGTTTCCAAGACATGACTTGGAAACCACGGCTTTTTCGCTCGCTTCTGTCTGCATCTTTTTCGCAATCGAAATTCCTGCTGTTCCTTAGTGGCTGAAACTTGTTTCTGCGGATAAGCTCGGAGTAGACGCAATATGAAGTGAATTACATTCATTTATTGTGTGGAGTCCGCTAACGTTAGATCCACGCGGCTTACGCTGGCCACTTTTGTGCAAACGACAGGAGCATTGATGAGCGCCCCAACCTACAAGGTCTTGAACCCGGCTACCGGTGAAGTTGTCGAGGAGTTCGACGCAGCAACCGACGAGCAAGTCGAGCAGGCATTGGCTGCAGCGCAGACCGCCTACGAATCATGGCAGGACGTCGACATCAACGAACGCGCCAAGATTGTCTCCAAGGTCGGAGCGCTCTTCGCCGAGCGCGCTGCCGAGCTCGGCAAGATCATGACCACCGAGATGGGCAAGCCGCTGTCCGAGGCCGTGGGCGAGGCAGAATTCTGCCAGGAGATCTTCGAGTACTTCGCCACCGAGGGCCCTGCATTGGCTGCGGACCAGGAGATCAAGTCCTTCTCCGGCGGCAAGGCCATCGTGCAGAAGCGCCCGGTGGGCCCATTGCTGGGCATCATGCCGTGGAACTTCCCGCTGTACCAGGTGGCCCGCTTCGCGGCGCCTAACCTGATGCTGGGCAACACCATCATCTTGAAGCATGCAGAGTCCTGCCCGCGCTCGGCTCTGGCCATCCAGGAAATCATGGATGAGGCCGGCGTGCCTGCAGGCGTCTACAACAACCTGTTCGCCACCCACGATCAGATCTCGACCATCATCGCTGATCCCCGCATCCAGGGCGTTTCGCTGACCGGTTCGGAACGCGCTGGCGCCATCATCGGCGAGCAGGCCGGCCGGAACCTGAAGAAGGCCGTGCTGGAGCTGGGCGGCTCGGATCCCTTCGTGGTTTTGGACTCCGATGACGTGCCAGGCATTGTCGATACCGCATGGGGTTACCGCATCGACAACACCGGACAGGCCTGCAACTCGAACAAACGCATGATCGTCATGGAAGACATCTATGACGAGTTCGTTGCCGAACTGGTCAAGCGTGCCGAAGGCCTGCAGCCTGGCGACCCGATGGCTGAAGCCGAGGGCACCTTCGCTCCGCTGTCTTCGCGCAAGGCCGCCGAGGATCTTCACGCACAGGTGCAGGATGCAGTCTCCAAGGGTGCTACGCTACACGCCGGCGGCGTGCTGCACGATGGCCCGTCGGCCTACTACTCCCCTGCGGTACTCACCGGAATCACCAAGGAGATGCGCGCCTACTACGAGGAGCTGTTCGGCCCGGTAGCCGTGGTCTACAAGGTATCCACCGATGAGGAAGCTACCGAGCTGGCTAACGACACCATCTACGGCCTGGGCGGTTCGGTGCACTCCACCGACGTCGAGCGCGCCTCCAAGGTGGCGCAGAAGCTGCAGTCCGGCATGACCAACGTGAATGTGGCCAGCGCGGAGGGTGCAGAAATGCCATTCGGCGGCGTGAAGCGTTCGGGCTTCGGCCGCGAACTTGGCCCGCTGGGCATGGATGAGTTCGTGAACAAGCGCCTGTTCTACGTAGGCGAGTAGTCCGCAAAGTGCAGTGAGGGGCTGTTTCCTGGTTATTTCAGGAAACAGCCCCTCAGCGTTGGCAAGTTCTAGACGCTGACTTTTTCGTGCAGTTCTTCATTCCGTTCGTCGTCCACAGTCCTCTTCCCCTCTGGAACGGCAACGCCAGCAGGAAAGTCTTTGGCTGCCTTCTTGAACCAATTCGCTAAGCGGCTCCAGGTAACATCACGGATGAAGATGGCATCTACGCCAACCATTGCCAAGGAGAACCACGGAAGACCCATCAAGATGGCAATACCGATATGGAACGACACCATCGCGAAAAGCACCGGTATTCGTGTCCACCGGAATAGCAGTGCCCCTGGGAAGCTGACTTGCAGAACGATTGATCCAATACTCGCGATGGCCACAGACCATCCCATCGTGGTGCCAATAAGCGTATTAATCTGGCCGATAGTGACCATTTTTCACGAGCCGGGATTGCTGGCGTCTTGGCTGCTGCCAATGACATGGATATCGAGTATGGTTCGGATTGCATGTCAGAAGCTGTTCAGGCGGCGAGCGAGTTGAAGCCTGACGTTGTCATCTTGGAATCGTCGCTCAACGGGACAGACCTGCTCTGCTCGATCAGAGAAATATCCGAAAAACCCCAACTACCAAGATCGTTGTACTGGCTACCCGATACCGTCGCGACGAGATCACACAGGCGTACGATGCTGGCAGCTTTGCTTTGCTGTCGAAAAGCTCCATCAGCACTGAATTGCCCAGCGCGTTGCGGATGCTCATCGCCGGGTACCAACTTTTCGCCCAACCCGAAGATGGCCGGGAGCCGACAACAAGTATTGCCCGCCGGTCAAATCAGCAAACTGCCGTACGCAAGCTCAGCGAACGCGATCGCGGCTTTACGCGCTTGGTCGCGGCGGGGATGACGAACTCGCAGATCGCGCGTATCGCGCACATCTCCGAGGGATCGGTTAAGCTCCACTTGGCACGCATCATGGAGGAACTTGATGTGGCCAACAGGGTGCAGCTTGCGGTCATTGCCACGGAATGCGGACTAGTTTCTTCAGCAGATCTGCAGATCGCCTAGCGAAAGGGCACGGCCGTTAGTACACCGTGCGTAGTTGGCTAGCGGGGATCCACATTTCTTCGCCGTCACGGTCGATCCGCCGCCACGCGCCCTGACGGGCCACGATGACAACTGCAGTATCTGCAGGCAGAATTCGCGCCAACGAATAGTGGTCGCCAGGACCGCGACGCGCGTTCAAGCCAATGGTGGTCAGTGCACGCTGGTTGGGAACGGCAATCAATCCGCCTTTGGCTGGACGCGATGGAATCTCCTGCAAGTACATGCTTGGAACCCAGCCGAGCAATTTGCCGCACTGCACTTGGGACCATAGCCCCTGCTGGAGCATCGACCGGACCTTGGAACCCTGGTCAATGACCTTGAGTACCGGATAACCGGTGCCGCTTCCCTTGCGCAGATTCAACGTAGCTGTCGTCACATGGGTGGCTTCGATCAATGAATAACGTGAAAGAACCGGCTCGGCCAATTCGTCATCGTCTTCTGCAACTGCCGGCTCGTCGAATACCGCTGGAATCGGTTCAAGATAGATATTCGGCAACCAACCATACGTATGGTGCACGAGAACGTGCGCCCACGAGCCCTTGACCTCGATCAGCACCAGCTCGGTGCCTTGCTCCAAATGGCTTTGCACTACATAGTGGCGGCCGGCGCCCTTGCGCAGCTTGAGCGAGGCAGTCGTCCGGTGGGTATTGGCAACGGACGACGTCCGCGCCGACTGATGTGGAAAGCCCACCTGGTTCACGACCACCTCAACTGAAAAACTTAGGGAAGCAACCACCGGTTGCTTCCCTAAGTTTATTCCATATTTAGAAGATGCGTGCTTCGCAGCCTCTTAGGATGCGGAAGAGCGCGAGCCGAGTTCTGCGTCCAGTCGCAGCAGGCCGCTTCCGTCGTTGCCGATCATCTTGACGCGGTCCAGGATTTCACTAACGGTGGCTTCCTCTTCCACCTGCTCGTCGATGAACCAGTGCAGCAACGGCATGGAGTCGATGTCTCCCTCGGTCTGTGCCAAGCGGTACAGCTCGCGGATTGCTTCGGAGACCTTCTGCTCGTGCGCCAACGAGGCAGCGAACGCGTCGGCAACGCTGTTCACGTTCACGGTCGGTGCAGGCTGCTCGCCAATCTTCGGGTGGGCCGAGCGGTCGGTCATGTGGGTCATGAACTTTTCCGCGTGCACGATTTCCTCGCCAGCCTGGGCGCGGAACCAGCCAGCAATGCCTGGGAGGCTCAAAACGTCCATTTCAACTGCCAGCTGACGGTAAACCGTGGCTGCGGTTAGTTCGAGAGTTACCTGGGTGCTGAAGGCTTCTGCCAGTTTTCCTGTAAGTTCCATGCCACCAGAATAACCCTGCACAAGCGCCTTGTCACCGAAGTTTGGACTCACTTAGTCCAACCTGAATTAGGGAATCATCCCAAGTTGGGATCAAGTTAACCTAGCCGATACTAACCTAGGTTAGGTCAACCGAACCGCTCGCAATCTACTTGCCCAACCCTGCCCGACGCAGTGCCTCAGCCATCGCGGTGTTGCCCGGTGCAGCAGGTTTTCCCTGGGCGGACCGGGCATTGCGATTCTGCCCATTCCGATTCTGGCTTGGTCGTGCCGAACCGCCAGCCCCCGGCCCCTTCCGCTCGCGCGGCCCGGAATTCTTGCCCACTTCTCCGGCAACGGGCAGTTCATCGTCCAGGCGCAGGGTCAGCGAGATGCGCTTGCGCACAACGTCTACGTCCAGCACCTTGACCTTGACAATCTGGCCGGAGCTGACCACCTCGCGAGGATCCGAAATGAACTTGTTGCTCATGGCCGACACGTGAATCAGGCCGTCCTGATGGACACCGAGATCCACGAATGCACCGAAAGCCGCAACATTGGAGACTGTGCCTTCCATGATCATCCCCGGCTTCACATCCTTGATGGTCTCCACGCCTTCCTTCAGCGTAGCCGTCACGAACTCACCGCGCGGGTCACGGGCAGGCCGCCGCAGCTCGGCGATCACGTCGCGAATGGTTGGCTCGCCAAACTGCTCAGTGGCGAAGTCCTGCGGGTTCAGCTCCTCAAGCCGGCGGCCCTGGGCCTCGGCGCTGGCCTGCAGGGTCTTGGCCAACGCGTAGGCTTCAGGATGCACCGAGGACGCGTCGAGCTTCTCCTTGCCTCCGGTGATGCGCAGGAATCCCGCGCACTGCTCGAAAGCCTTGGCTCCCAGACGCGGTACCTTCAGCAAATCCTTGCGGGTGGCGAACGGTCCGTTGGCGTTGCGGTGATCCACGATGTTGCGGCTGAGCAGCGGTCCCACGCCGGCCACACGGGCCAGCAGCGACGGAGATGCGGTATTCACATCGACGCCCACGGCATTCACGCAGTCCTCGACCACCGCATCCAGCGCGCGGTCCAGCTTCGAGGCAGTGACATCATGCTGGTATTGCCCCACGCCGATGGACTTCGGATCGATCTTCACCAGCTCGGCCAGCGGGTCCTGCAAGCGGCGGGCAATCGATACCGCGCCACGCAGCGACACATCCATATCCGGCAGTTCCTGGCTGGCCAGTTCCGAGGCCGAGTACACCGAAGCGCCAGCTTCCGAAACGATGACCTTGCTGATGCCCTCGCCGCCCAGCGCCTTGATGACTTCAGCCGCCAGTCGGTCCGTTTCACGCCCGGCCGTGCCATTGCCCACCGCAATCAGCGTCGTGCCGTGCTTCTTTGCCAGATTAGCCAGCACTGCGATGGATTCATTCCACTTATTGGCTGGTGCGTGCGGATAGATCGTCGCGGTTTCCACCGACTTGCCGGTCAGGTCCACCACGGCAACCTTCACACCGGTGCGCAGGCCTGGGTCCAAGCCCAGCACGGCCTTGTTGCCAGCCGGCGCAGCCAGCAAGACGTCGCGCAGGTTCGCCGCGAAGATCTTCACCGATTCATCTTCGGCGGCTTCGAACAATCGCGAACGCAGGTCGGATTCGAAACGGGTCAGCAGGCGGGCCTTCCACGCCAACCGCACGGTCTGCGCAATCCATTTGGCGGCAGGTGCATCGCTGGGAACGTTCAGCCCCAGGGACGCGGCAATGGCGTTCTCATAATTGCCGCGGGCGTCGGCCAAAGCCTGTTCATCCCGTGGGTCAGCTTCGGCAAGCTGCAGATTCAGCACCCCTTCACGTTCGCCGCGCAACAGGGCAAGGACCCGGTGCGAGGGCAAGCGATCAAGATCTGCCACGTAGTCCAGGTAATCGGAGTACTTTCCCTGTCCTTCTGCGGTCGCGCCGGCAGCGACGCTGGCACCGATTTTTCCGGTCTTCCACAGGCGTTCGCGCAATTCCCCAGCGAGAACAACGTCTTGGGATACCCGCTCGGTCACGATGGAACGCGCGCCAGACAGCACATCGGCATCGGTGGCAAAACCTGCCTCCGGGTTCAGGTAGCCGGCAGCTGCCTGCACCGGATCCGTCGATGGATCAGAGAGCAGCAGATCAGCCAGGGGTTCCAATCCGGCTTCGCGGGCAATCTGGGCTTTGGTGCGGCGCTTTGACTTGAATGGCAGGTAAAGGTCTTCGAGCTCCGCCTTGGTGCTGGCCGCACGAATGGCCTGGGCCAGCTGGTCTGTCAGCTTTCCGGCTTCGGCAATGGCTTCAAGGACAGCCGCTCGGCGGTCCTCCAGCTCGCGCAGGTACCGCAGACGTTCTTCGAGCAAACGCAACTGGCTATCGCTGAGCATGCCTGTGACTTCCTTGCGGTAGCGGGCAATAAAGGGAACCGTTGATCCGGAGTCCAAGAGCTCGATCGCTGCCTTGATCTGCCATGGTGCCACAGCGGATTCGCTGGAAAGTTCCCTGGCCAGTTGGGCAATGATGTGCTGCCCGGTCGCGCTGTCTTTTGCGGTGTTCTTCTGCTCGCTAGTCACCGATCCATTGTGCATCATGCGGTCCGATCTTCTGATGATCGACTCGGTTGGCATTCAGCAGAAACTCAATCTCCGTAGCTATGATTTGTTGTTATGGGGATTGTGAAAGTTCGAAAGTCAGCGGCGCTAATTGCTATTTCAAGCATGGCGCTTTTGAGCAGCGGATGCGCATTTGTCGAGGACACTGCGGCCGATGCAGCCAACCAGCTGACTGATGCAGCGTCCAAGGAAATCGTGCGTCAGGCCTGCGCTCCCGTCCAGGACGGCACGATCGACGCAAGCGAACTTCGCGTCCTCTCATCCATAGTGAAATCAGTTCAAGGCGGCGGCCTGCCACAGGAATTGGTTGATGTGCTCCAAGAGCTGGCGAACTCCGGAGACCAGGCACCTGAAGCCCTGCAGCAGCGCCTGGTCGAGATTTGCGACGAAGCGACAATTACCAACTAGTCGCCGTTGGCCGCACCAAGTATCGGCTGATCTAGACTTTTCTCATGGTCGAAATTCCAACAAGCGGCAAAGTACGTCTCGATGCATGGCTGTGGGCGGTGCGCATCTACAAGACCCGTTCGGCGGCGACCACCGCCTGCCGCGCCGGGCACGTCCGCTTGAACGGCGACCCGGTAAAGGCTTCTCAAGCTGTGGTTTCCGGTGATCGCATCCGTGTGCGCAAAGACGGTTTCGACCGCGATCTGGAAGTCAGCGGGCTGATCTCGAAGCGTGTTGGCGCGCCCGTTGCCGCCAAGTGCTACATCGACCACACCCCGCCCCGCGAGCGCCTGGTCATTCCCCAGGTACCGATTCGCGAGCGTGGCGCCGGCCGGCCCACCAAGAAAGACCGCCGCGAAATGGACCGCTTGCGGGATTCCTGGCAAGCCCCAGCGCCAGATGCTGATCTGTTCTAGGACAGCTCTATCGCCGGAACGTCGGTGGTGAATCCGAAGATCTGCGCGTAGAAAGCCAGGGAGCTTTCCAACGCCTTGATGATGTTCTCCGACTTCCTGAAACCGTGCTGTTCCCCTTCAAAGAGGATGTAGGCATGGTCGATGCCGCGTTCGGCGAGCGCGTCAGCCACCACCTGCGACTGCGCCGGCGGCACCACCTTGTCTTCATCGCCCTGCAGCAGCAGTACCGGGCAGGAAATCTTGGACACGTGGTTGATTGGCGCGCGTTTCTCATACAGTTCAGCGGCTTCCGGGTACGGTCCCACCAGCGAGAACATGTACTGCGATTCGAAGTCGTGGGTGTCCTGCACCAGGCCCACCAGATCCGAAACGCCATAGCGGCTAATGCCTGCGGTGAAGGCATCCGAGAAGGTCAGTGCGCACAGCACGGTCCACCCGCCAGCGCTGCCGCCTTCGATGCCGATGCGTGCGGGGTCGGCGATACCCTGCGCCACCAGCGCATTGACCGCGGCAACAGTATCGGCCACATCGACCACGCCCCAGGCACCGCGCAGGCGGTTTCGGTATTCACGGCCGTAGCCGGTGGAGCCGCCATAGTTCACGTCAACGACGCCGATTCCGCGCGAGGTGTAGTAGGCCACCGTGGCGCTGAGCGTCGGCGAAGCCTGGCTGGTCGGCCCGCCGTGCACGAAGGTGACGAATGGCGGCAATTCGCCCTCCATTCCTGCATAGCCTTCCTGGGATGGCCGGTAGAGCAAGGCATGGACGGATTGTCCCGCGAGGTTCTTGCACTGAAATTCCTCGACGTCTGGAAGCATCACTGGGTCCGGCAGCTGGGCGATCGCACGGGTCACCGCGTGATGCTCCAGCGTATCGAGGTTGATCAAGGTAATCTCTTCGCCCTGGGTCATCGATGACGTGCCGGCAAGCAGCCAGCCTTCACGCAGCTCGTAGGGGCGGATGCGGGTAAACGGCAGGTCGAAGTCCTCCAGTCCCCCGGTATCCGCGTGCAGACGTGCCAGTCTGGTGGTGCCGGTGCCGTAGGAGCAGAGCATGGTGCGGGCGCTTTCTGCCAGGTACCACCCGGTACCTACCTGCCAGAGCGGGCCAGCGAATTCTGCGGGACGGTCAACCAGCCGGGTGATGCGCGCCGAGCTGTCCTGGTAGAGGTAAGGGTTCCACCAGCCGCTGGCATCGGAGATGAAGGCCAACTGGTCATCATCAAGCCACTCTGGCTGCATGACCGAGATATCTGCTCCACCAGCAATGACAGTGTCCTTGAGTTCGCCTTCGCCAGCGAAATCGGCCAGGTGCAGTTCGGTGGAGTCCCACGGCATATTCGGGTGTTCCCAGCTGATCCAGGACAACCGCGTTCCAGCTGGATTCATCCGAGGCGCTGCGACAAATCGTGCCGGGGCGCTGAGCACGCGGATCTTGTCCAGGTCCTCGGCGGCGCTGCCGTCCAGCGGGATTTGCACGATATGGCGTACCGGTTCTGCTCGCAGGTCTTCCATGATGGCCAGGATGGAATCTTCCGGGCCTTCGGTGAATTCTGCGAATCTCAGCTGCGGATCGGCGCCGTTGCCGCTAGCCGGAGTCAGTGCCGTCGGGTTGTGCGTGCCTGCGGCTTGGGAGTACACCCGCTGGTCAGAGAAGTTCACGAAGACAATGGCCGGCGTGCTGCCTTCAATGAGCATCCAGCTGGCGCCGCCGTATTCGTGGACTCGGGAGCGCACGTTGTACGGGGACTGGATGAGTTCTGCGCCGGGCGTGCCGTCGGTGCCGTATTCCATAAGGGTGATGCGCCCGCCCTCGGCGGGACGGCCTTCTTGGACAATCAGCTTGTCCCCGTAGAAGCAGGCACCGCCCAGTGGCTTGGTTCCTGCTGCAACGTCATGCGCGGAAATCGATGATGGCCAGGATCCAAAGGGCAAGTGCTTAGGCATATTCTTGATCCTAGCGATCTTTGCGATTCATCACGACCCTCGACAAGCATCAATTCAGTGCGCTTGGATTGATCCATGACGAGATATGCAGTTTTCCTGCGTGGTGTGAACGTCGGCGGGGTCAAAGTCCTGATGAAAGACCTGGTCCATCTGCTAGAAGATGCTGGTTTCACCGACGTGAAAACACTACTGGCCAGTGGCAATGCCGTGCTCAGCGCACGCACCGACGACCCGCTGGCCGTCAAGGAAAAATGCGATGCGGTCCTGGCCGAGCACTACCAGCGACCGATTCCCACGATTGTCTGCACCGTCAAGGAGGTCCAGCGGCTGTCCCAGCCTTTCCCGCTGCCCCTGCCTGAACCGGCCAGCGAGCACCACGGGTATTTCACGCTCTGCGAATCAGCTGCGGATGCCCAGGCGTTGGGCGCTGCCATCCAGGACCTGGCTGAGCCCGCAACCCATCTGGTCCAGGACCGTGCCGTGGCATGGATTGTCCGCAAGGGGCAGAGCACCACGAATCCCATCGGGAAGCTCATGGACGCCCAGGCGAAGCACCGGCTGGTGACGACCCGGAACCACAACACCCTGGTCAAGGTCGCAAAGATTCTTGGCTGAGATCTCCGGTGAGCAATAATTGAGCCTTGTCCCCCTGATTGACCTGCAAAAGGCTCCGGAATGTACATCCTGATCGAACTCATCGGCATCTTCTTCTTCGCCGTCGCGGGTTCCTTGATGGCTGCGCGCCGCGGCTTCGACCTGCTCGGCTCGGCCTTCCTCGGCGGAGTCTGCGGCTTGGGCGGCGGAGTGGTGCGGGATTTGATTCTCAATCAATCACCAGCGACGTTCGAGCACCCGGTCTACTTTGTGCCTCCGGTGCTCGCTGCCCTTTGCGTTTATGCATTTACCCCCGCGGTGCAGAAGCTGCACCGGCTGGTCCAGCTCTTCGATGCGGCAGGATTGGGCCTATTCTGCGTCACCGGTACGCTCAAGGCCCTTGAAAACGACTTCAATCCGGTCACCGCGGTCCTGCTCGGTGTCATCACCAGCGTGGGCGGCGGCTTGATGCGCGATGTCATCTCCAATGTGACCCCGGATTTGTTCAACCCGCGCGACATCTATGCGCTGGCCGCAATGGTGGGTGCGGCGCTTACCGCCGTGGCATGGCATCTGGGTGTGATGAACGTTCCCGTCGGTGCGGGCATTGCCGCCTTGGCGTTTGCCATCCGCGTCGCGTCCATCCGCTTCAGCTGGTCGGTGCCGTTGGCCGCGGGCCATTGGCATCGATCCCATCCCGCGCCTGGGAGCAACGATGGCCCCCAGCGCCACTACTAGTCGATGCGCTCGAGCTTGCCCAGCTCTTCGGTGCCTGGCGAATCGTCTTCGATGGTGCGCGGAGGGTTGATGATGATCGCACCGATCAGCATCACCACGACGCAGCCGCCCAGCATGGAGAAGGCGGCTCCCCACGAATCGGTGGCCTTCTGCACCACGCCGAAGAGCATCGGAACCACCGCGGCACCGGCATAGCCCAGGCCCTGGGCGAAGCCCGAGAGCACCCCCGAGCCGTAGGTGGTGCGCGAACGCAGGTTCATCATCAGCAAGGCGATGGCGAAGGTGCCCTGCCCGAGCCCGGCCAGGCAGATCCACAGCGCCGTGTTCTGCGTTGGCGACAGGTAGATGCCCAGGTGCCCGGAGATCCAGCAGGCGGTGAAGACCAGCACTGCAATGATCGGGTGCTTCAGGCGTGGCACCCAGAGCGGGACCAGGAGGCTGACCGGCAGGCCGAGGATGGCGAAGAGCGCGAGCATGTTGCCGGCGGCCAGTTCGTCCAGGCCGCGGTCCTGCAGGTACGGCGGAAGCCAGGTGAAGTAGACGTAGGTCTGTGCCGAGTTTCCGGCCAGGAAAATTGCCAGGCCCCATGCCACCTTGGACTTCCAGGGGTTGATCTTGGCGATCGGCTGCGCGATCCCGCTGGGGTGCACCGGGTTATCCGGGCGTTGCGTCCCGCGGTCGGCGACGAGCTGCACCAGCCAGGGCACCAGGACGATGCCAGACAGGGCGGCCCAGGAGCCGATGGACACCTTCCAGTCGCTGAGGTTGGCCAGCGGGACAGAGAACTGCGGGGCCATCCAGGTGCCGGCAGCCAGCATCGTGACATAGCCGCTGGTGACCATGCCGATGCGGTCCGGGAAGTACTTCTTGACCAATGGCGGCAGCACCACGTTGCCCATGCCGTAGCCGGCCAAGGTGATGATCGACAGGGCGAGGAAGGAGTAGACCTCGGGCATGAAGACCCGGGCGACCTGGCCGATGACTGCCAATGCCAGCGAGATCATCAGGGTTTTTTCCAGACCGAACGCCTTGATCAGCCGCGGGGTGAGCAACCCGAAGACCGCGAACGCAATGGGTGCGAGCATGGCCAGCAGGCCGGTGGTGAACTCCGTGAATTCGACGTCCGACTCAATGCGGGAGAGCAGTGGGGATACGGAGACCACTGCGGCGCGGAGCGAGAGCGCCAGCAGCAGGATGCCAAGCAGCGCTCCAACTCGTCCACTGATTGGAGAAGCAACGCTCTGGTTCTTCATTGTTTTCTACCTGCTCGCTATTCGTTGAGGTTTCCCAACTTTTTTATTTTCGAAACCAACTCTAGTAAGCGATCGAGCTCACCATCAAAATTACGCTCGTACCAAGTCCCGGGCAGGGCCAGGTTTGCGTAGAGCCCCTCGCCGGCAAGCATCACCAGATGCGCGATGTCCTTGCTGCCGACTTCATCCAGAATGCACCGGTACCACCGCTCATTGGTGCTCTCGATTTTCTCCGTCGCCGCCTTGACCCCGGCCTGGGCCAGGCGCTGCAGGGCCACCAGATGCCGGTCCAGTTCGGTATCGACTTCCGCGCTGGTGCGCACGTAATAAACCGACGCGCCCTCCGCCGCGGTGCGCATCGACTCTGCATCCCGGGCAACATGCTCCTCCGCGGCTTCGATGACTGCGTCGGCCAAGGCTTCCTTGGATGCGAAGTGGTACAGCAGCCCTCCCTTGGAGACTCCAGCGCGTGCGGCCGTGGCGTCCAGCGTGGCAGCCCGCTCCCCTTCTTCGCACAATAGTGCGATGTAGGCGTCAAGCACTTTGCCGCGGGCAGCGGGTGGGCGAGCCATAGTTCTCCTTTTCCAGGGCATAGTTCGTGATCGATCTGACTTTACCAACAATTGTAACTATACCGTCTAGACGGTACAGTTATTAATTGCGGCAGAGAACCGCGCATTCCACTTCCTACCCAAGGGCGAACGTCATGACCTCGAATATCTCCGAACGCGCACTCATGCTCAGCAAGCCGCGCCGTTGGGCGGCGCTGGTTGTCCTGCTGTTCCCCGTCCTGCTGATTTCCGTCGACAACACCGTGCTTTCCTTCGCGGTGCCGGCAATCACCGAAGCGCTGTCCCCAACCGGAAACCAGCTGCTGTGGATCATCGACATCTACCCGCTGATCCTGGCCGGATTGCTGGTGCCGATGGGTTCGCTGGGCGACCGCATCGGCCGGCGCAAGCTGCTGCTGATCGGCGCTACCGGCTTCGCGCTGGTCTCGGCACTGGCAGCCTTCGCCACGGACGCCACACAGCTGGTCGCAGCCCGCGCCCTGCTGGGCATCTTCGGCGCCATGCTGATGCCGGCCACGCTGTCGCTGATCCGAAACATCTTCCCGGATGATGTTGAACGCCGCACCGCCATTGCGGTCTGGGCGGCTGCATTCTCCGGCGGCGCAGTGCTGGGCCCAATTGTCGGCGGCGTGCTGCTGGAGCACTTCTGGTGGGGCTCGGTCTTCCTGATGGCCGTGCCAATGCTTCTTCCCCTGCTGATCGGCGGCATGATCCTTGTTCCCGAATCCAAGGACCCGAACCCTGGCCGCGTGGATCCATTCTCGATCCTGCTGGTCGTCTTCACCCTGCTTCCTTTCGTTTACGCGATCAAGACCGCGGTCAGCGCGCCGTGGTACTTCTCAGCCGCGGCCATCGTCCTCGCCATTGTGTGCGGCGTTGCTTTCGTGCGCCGCCAGCTCAAGTCCCAGCAGCCGATGCTCGATGTCCGCCTATTCAGCAACGCGCTGTTCTCGGGCGCGCTGATGGTCAACCTGATCGGCATCTTCTCGCTGGTGGGCTTCATCTACTTCGTCTCCCAGCATCTGCAGCTCATTGCAGGGTTCTCCCCGCTCCAGGCCGGGCTCTGGATGACACCCGGCCTGGTGCTGACCATGGGCTTCGGATTGCTCTCGGTGGCACTGTCCCGCCGTTTCGGCACGCCGAATGTCATGGCCATTGGCCTGATCCTCTCCGCGGTCGCCTACCTCATGGTGATCATGGCAGGAGAAGGCTCCAACACCTTCTTGCTGCTGGCCGCATTCGCTGTCCTGGGCACGGGCATCGGCATGACCGAGACCTTGTCCAATGACATGGTGCTCGCCGCGGTTCCAGCCTCCAAGGCCGGCGCGGCCTCGGCCATCTCGGAAACCGCCTACGAGGTGGGATCGGTGCTGGGTGTCGCGGTACTGGGAACCATCTTGAATACCGTCTATACCTCTCGGCTGCTGGTTCCAGGCTCGCTCACCGACACCCAGGCGCAGCTGGCAGGTGAGACATTGGGTGGTGCACATCAGGTGGCCGCTTCGCTGCAGCCTGCCGACGCGCAAGCCCTGCTGGACGCCGCCGCGCTGGCCTTCGACCACGGCGTGGTGCTCACCTCAGGCATTGCCGCCGTCTTGTCGCTGATCGCCGCCGCAGTGGTGTTCCGCGTTATCAAACCGGCATTTCGATGAACTCGGCGAACCAGTTACCCAAATTTTTGATTAATTGGTTCAAAGTTGTTCATTTGTCGCCAGCAAACACGTAGGCTAGGCAATGTAGTTCCAAAGTAATTCGCGAAGTACCCGTTAGAAGTTTGTGAATGTCTTACCACCTCGGTTGACGCGAGCCCCTTCTAGACGTGAAGTGAATGACTTGGCTGCTTCGCATCATTCGTCATCCTTCCCGGATGCCGAACGGTGCGTAGATTACAACCAAGCTCGCCAGCTAAACGGCGAGAAACGTCTGAAAGGACCAAATAAGAATATGGCAACCGGAATCGTCAAGTGGTTCAACGCTGAAAAGGGCTTCGGCTTCATCGCTCCAGACAGCGGCGATCCAGACGTCTTCGCACATTTCTCCGCAATCCAGACCCAGGGCTTCCGCACCCTGGACGAGGGCCAGAAGGTGGAGTTCGAAGTCGTTGAGGGTCCAAAGGGTCTGCAGGCTGCAGACATTCGCGCTCTCTAAAGCAGGGCTTTGGCACTTACGCCAGACTTAGCCCAGGAAACGGCTATCCGCACAGCGGGTAGCCGTTTCCTGCGTCTGCGGCAGTAATTGCAGGAATACTTCCTAGCTATCGGCGGTTGTACCGGATGTGAAGCTTTCTATTCTGGATCTGGCACCGGTTGCACCCGGGTCAACGATTTCCGATTCTTTCAAGTCCTCCGTCCGACTGGCGCAAACCGCAGAACGCCATGGGTATGAACGCGTCTGGTACGCGGAACATCACAATATGCCCACCATCGCTTCCAGCGCGACCTCGCTGCTGATCAGCCACATTGCCCACCACACCGAAACCATCCGGCTGGGCTCGGGCGGCATCATGCTGCCAAACCACTCCCCGCTGGTGATCGCCGAGCAGTTCGGCACGCTAGCCGAAATCTACGGCGACCGCATCGACCTGGGCTTGGGCCGCGCCCCGGGAACCGACATGACCACCTTGCGCGCCTTGCGCCGTGATCCTTCGGCCGCAGATTCCTTCCCGCATGACGTGCTGGAACTGCAGGCTTACCTTGCTGGCGATTCCCGGGTTCCCACCGTGGCGGCAACCCCGGGTGCAGGGACCAACGTCCCGCTGTACATTTTGGGCTCGTCGCTCTTCGGCGCAAAGCTCGCAGCCCAGCTCGGTCTGCCATATTCCTTCGCTTCGCATTTCGCACCTGCGGCGTTGCATGAGGCAATCCGCATCTACCGCGAGGAATTCACCCCATCAGAGCAGCTAGCTGAACCGTATGTCATTGCCGGCGTAGGCGTCCTGGCCGCGGAAACTGCCGAGCGCGCGCATGAACTGCTGGAAGTTGCCCAGCGCCATCGGGTCGCCAGCTTCATCGGCCGCTCGGCGAAGAAGGAGTTCACCGAAGCGGAGATCGATATGCTCATGGATACTCCGCAGGCGCAGCAGATCCTGGACATGATGCGCTACACGGCAGTGGGCACCGGGCGGCAGGTAGCTGAGTACTTGCGCCACTTCGCTTCGGCAGCGCAGGCGGATGAGCTCATCACCATCCATTACCCCACCGAGGAGCAGGCCCGGCTGGATTCGGTGATGATTACCGCCGAGGCCTGCCAGCTGGCTATCGCCCAGTAATTCCGATCCAGCGCTTTGCTGCCATCACCAGCAGCGCAATCAGGGCGAGGGTCAAGCAGAGCTCGACGCCTATATAGGCATAGTGCCATAGCGATCCGCCATCGGAGTTTCCAGCAAGTACCGCATCGGTACGCGCCGAAAGTCCAGGGCGGATCGCTGCGGTTTTAAGCAGCAGCATCAGTCCGACCAGCCCTACGCCCCAACTCCATGCCTTGCCGGTACCACGCTTGAGCGAACCGGCCAGCAGGGCGATGAAGAACAGGATCTCGACCATGTTCATGGCGAAAAAGACCCGGCGGCCAATGCCCAAACCCAAGGGAATGGTAATCCCGGGTGCGGTGAATTTAAGTGGCGCCTCAATGAACGAGATGCCGATAATCAGCCCGAGCCACAGTGCAGGAATGTAGATCCGTGCGACTACAGCCCACTTGGCGCCCGTGGAGGGGGTCTGCAGAGAACTAGTCATGCCTCCACAGTACGCCGGATCCTAGCTTGCTCGGCGCAGTCCCATCCATGCCCAGAGCGTGAGCGCAGCGGCCACCGCGGAGCAGAAGAGGGAGAAGACCAAGATGCTTTGCTGCTGTCCGAAGGCTCCCACGGCCCAGCCCAGCGCGATGACCGGAACAGCGCTGCCAAGGTAGGTCACCAGGTAGATGGTGGACACCGTCTGGGCGTGCTGCTGGTCGCTGACCGCATCAACAGCGGAGGCGAATGCGGTGCGGAAAGCAATGCCCTGGCCCAGGCCAAGGAGCACCAAGGCAGCGATCGCCCAGGCCAGCTGGCGATGCTCGGCGGCCACCGCCAACCCTACGGTGGAGGTCGCCATCAGCCCCAGTCCAATCGGCAGGAGCCTCTTCCCGCCACGCACCACCAGCTGCGACAGGGCGGAGATGCCCAAGGGCAGGCCGGCGATCAGGCCAATGGCCAACAGCGACTCCAAGCCGAAGGCACCGGCAAAATAGCCCGGGGCCAACGACAGCACGAACCCGAAGATGGCAAAGCTCAAGAAGCCGACCAGGGCAGCGAGCCAGAATTGCTCCCGCGCCGAGCTGGGGATGCCCAAGCGGCGTGGGGCCAGTGCTTTGCTCCGCTGACCGCGTTCGGCCAGTGCGATTGCGGGACGTGCCTGCAGGATGCTCAAGGGAATCAAGACCAGCAGCAGCAAGAATGCCTGCACCACGAACACTGTGTGGCGTCCACCGGGCAGATCCGCTAGCGCGCCGCCGAGAACCGGACCGAAGGCGACACCTCCAGAAGATGCCAGCAACGTGAAGCGCGAGGCCCACTCTGGCCGGGATGGAAGCAGCTCGCGAAGCGCTGCTGCGCTGGCGCCGGTAGCCAAGGCGACCCCGGTGCCCTGCAGACCACGGCCAAGGCACAGTTCCAGCAGATTGCTGGCCGAAGCGAACACGAGCGTACCGGCGATCGAGACGACGACTGCTACCACCAGAGCTGCACGGCGGCCGATATGATCCGACCAGTGCCCCACCGTGGAAAGGAAGACCATCAGCGAACAGACATAGCTTGCGAAGGCCACTGTGGTTCCCATGGCGCCCAGGTGCAATTCGGCCTGCAGCGCCGGGTATAACGGTGTGGCCAGGTTGGCCCCGACCAGCAGCAGGAAGCTGACTGCCACGGTGATCACCAGCCGGGCGGTGAGCCCCGGGTTCCAGGAGATGACGCGATGGTTCATGGGCTGCATGCGCAGCTCGCTGATGACCGACAAATTCACTCCCAGAATCAAAGTAGCCACTACCAATTGGGCAAGAAAGGTGCCCGGAAGAGTTTTTACCGGTGGGGCCACTCGCTGCCCCACCGGTGAGTTGAGCGTTCTGCTTGCGTTTGTCTACTGCAACAGACCGTTCAATCACTAATATCCGCTCACCGGAAGCAACCAGGGATATTTCTTGCTAGAATTTGAGCAGTTTGTTCAAAAATTTGGCCCCGCAGTTGACCCGGAGTGAGCATATAGTGCGATTAGATGATGTAGACCTGAAAGTGCTGCTCGCGCTGATCAAGGATCCCCGCATCCAGATCTCTGAACTCGCAGATGAGGTCGGTGTTGCGCGCAACACAGCGCAGTCGCGCTTGCGCCGGTTGCAGCGTGCCGAAATCCTGCGTGATGGCGGCCGCGACATCGATTTGAGCAAGCTCGGCTATGACGTCTTGGCCTTCGTGACCCTGGAAGTGAACCACCGCGACCTGGATTCGGTAATCACCGCACTGCGCCAGATCCCCAACGTGCTCGAAATCCATGAGACCTCCGGACGCGGCGATGTCTGGGTGCGGCTCATCGCCACCGACACCCACCAGCTGCAATCGGCGTTGCGCCAGATCCTGCGCATCAAGGGGGTCACCCGTTCGGAAACAACCTTCGCGCTCCATACGCATTTGGCCTACCGTGCCGCTCCCCTGCTGGAGCATTATGCGGAACATGACCACTAGGAAGTCATTCACTTTCCACTGCAGAAAACAAGTCTTTCGTTTCGAGTATTCGGGTCCTACTCTGGGAATACGAGAAGTCACGAGGTAGATCCCCGGCTTCCGGCGGATCCCTCGTATTCGACGAAGGAGTACGCAATGAGCAAGGATTTCGACACCACAGAATTTGCGCCGGAATACGGCAACGATATCTACGAACCGGATGACGGACGGGATTCCCAGGCTTACGAGGGCTCCAGCGACATGCCCGAGACGATGCGCAATCTCGACCCGCTGGCACAACGCCACTACCTCTATGACGATGATCTGGAAACCGAGGATGATCTGGACAACGAATTCGCCTCAGAAGATGACGAGGACGGGGAAAGTTCGGAACTCGTTGATCTGGAGGATGAACTCTAGTCCGCGGGCTAAGCAATTCTTGGGCTAAAAGCCATAGACTTTAGAAGTGATTAATCCAGTTCATCTGCGCACATTGCTCGAAGTGGTGGCGCATCGTTCCTTTGCCACGGCCGCAACCCGCTTGGGCTACACAGCCAGCGCTGTCTCCCAGCAGATGACAGCATTGGAGCGGAGCACCGGAACCACGCTGTTCCTGCGCGGCGCACGCTCCATTACCCCGACGCCCGGCGCGCTGCGCATGGTGCGCCACGCCAAACGAGTCCTGACCGACCTCGACGCGCTCATGGCGGACGTCGCCACGATCTCCACCGAAGCTACCGACCTTGAGGAAATCAAGCTTGGCATCTTCCCGTCGCTGGCCACCTACGCACTGCCGCAAATTCTCAAGGCCCCGGATTGGTCCTCCCTGGGCATCAACCTGCGCCTGTGGATCGGCGAACCCCAGCAGACTGTCGCGGGCCTTGGTACCAGCGGCGACCTCGACCTCGCACTGATCTTCCAGGTGGGACCCGGAGGGCTGTCCTGGCCGGCATCCCTTGAACGCACCTGGCTGGGCGATGACCAGTTCCGCGTGGTCATCCCGGCATCCTGGCCCATCGCCGAAGACTCCCAGCTGACCGTGGACCAATTGGCCGAATGGCCATGGATCTTCCACCACCCGGGCACCTCGGACGCCACCCTGATTTCCCGCTTGTTCTCGTCCTACAACATCCACCCGCAGGTGGCCGCCTACTGCGATGACTTCAATGCGTCGCTGAGCCTGGTGTCCTCGGGTCTGGGAGCCGCATTGGTCCCCGATCTGGCCATGGCCAACGCTCCGGAAGGCATCCGCATTGTGGATGCACCAGAGATCCGCCTGGCCCGCTCCATCTTCGCGCTGAAGCCGGAGAATTCGAAGAAACCGAAGGCAGCGCTGGTCTTGGACCGGCTCGCCCAGGTCCTCTCCCGCTAATTCATTGCGCCGCGGCCCCAGCGATGGCCGCCTGAGTCCCAAGAAAGAGGAATTCCCCGGTGGAGAACCCAAGCCCTGCATCCTCCAGCGACAGCGTGGTCATCGCGGCCGTGCATGGCCCCATCGGCCACATCCAGCTGAACCGCGCCAGCAAGCTCAACGCACTGACCCTTCAGATGCTCACCGAGCTGGGCCGGGTGCTGCGTGCCTGGGCCGCGGACCCTTCGATTTCCCTGGTGTTGCTCACCGGCCGCGGCGAGCGCGCCTTTTGCGCCGGCGGGGATATTGCCGATTTCCATGCAGCGGTCACCACCGGACGGCACCAGGATTTTGCCGATCTGCTCTCCACCGAATTCGAGCTCGACTATCTGATCTCCGCCTACCCCAAGCCGCTGATCAGCCTGGCCCACGGCATCACCATGGGCGGAGGCATCGGGTTGGCCTCGCACGCACCGGTGCGCCTGGTGACCCCGAACGCAGCCATGGGAATGCCCGAAGCGAAGATCGGCTACACCCCTGATGTGGGCGGCAGCCACCTGCTGGCCAACGCCCCGGGACACTTCGGCGAGTACTACGCCATGAGCGCGCAGTCCTTCACCGGAGCAGATGCAGTGCTTCTCGGTTTCGCCGACGTCGTGGTCACCGAGGAATTCGCCGCGAACATCCTCGATGAGCTCGAGGAGTTCGCCGGGCTGAATGCCGGCGAGATCGCGGCGGCCATCGAGGTCATGCACGGAGCCCCGGAGTCCTTCGCACTGGAGATGGATCGCGGCTGGATCGACCATGCTTTCAGCGCCGGCTCCCCGCAGGAAGTCATCGAGCGCTTGGGGCAGATGGTCCATCCCGCGGCGCAGCGCGCGGCGCAGCTGCTGGCGGCGAACTGCCCCACCAGCATGGCCAGCGCGTTCTACAACGTGCGTGCCGCCCGTGCTGAGCAGGACCTGCGTTCGGCATTGGACCGCGAGCTGCGCTCGGCCCGCTACCTGATGCACCGCCCGGATCTTGCCGAGGGCATCCGCGCCCAGGTCATTGACAAGGACCGCAATCCCGCATGGATTCCGGCTTCGCTGGACGACGTCGACCACGAAGTCTTGCGGTCCCTGGCTGCTGGTTCCGAAGGCTAGCTATCGGCCCCGGGCTTGCCCTCGGGCCGGGTGACATCTGCGTGCACCGGGCGCACCTTTGCTGATTCCCTCGGCTCGATGCGCGGCGCGCTCACCGCATCTTCTGGTTCGTGGACCGTCGACGGGGTGATGTCCACGCTCCTGGGTGCCGCATAGTCCAGCGGCGCATGCTCGCCGAAGTGGTCCGCATCCGCCTCATCCCAATCCTCCTTCCAGGAACTTGGAATGTCCTCTAGCAGCTCGCCGGGACGCAGCCACTGGAACAGCGAAGCGTAGGAGCGGGTGGACTGCAGGTTCACCCGGCGGCGCAGCATCCTGGTGTTCAGCTGCTCCGGGCTGGTCAGCCCCATCGATGCTATGATCTGCGCGCATTCGGTGACGGTCAGGCGATGGTAGTTGTAGACGCGGTGCCCCTTGTCCTCCACATCCAGTGCGCGCATCAGTCGCTTGTTCTGCGTAGCCACGCCAACCGGGCAGTGGTTGGTGTGGCATTGCTGGGCTTGGATGCAGCCGGTGGCCATCATCATGGAGCGTGCCGAGAAGGTGAAGTCCGCCCCCTGGATCAGCCGCTTGATGATGTCCGAGCCGTTGGCGACCTTGCCCGCGGCGGCGAGGCGGATCTCATCGCGCAACCCGGCACCCACCAAGGTGTTGTGCACCAGCATCAAGCCTTCGGTCAGCGGCGCGCCAACATGGTCTTCGTATTCCAGCGGGGCGGCGCCGGTGCCGCCCTCGGCACCGTCAATGGTGATGAAATCCACCAGGATTCCGGTTTCCAGCATGCCCTTGCACAAGGCCATGACATCGGTGCGGGAACCGACGCAGAACTTGATCCCCACCGGCTTGCCGCCACTCAGTTCCCGGAGCTTCGCCACGAAATGCATCAATTCACGCGGGGTGGAGAATTCTGCGTGGCTGGCGGGCGAAATGCAGTCCACGCCCATGGGGACATCGCGGGCCGCAGAGATCTCCTCGGTGACCTTGGCAGCTGGCAGCACGCCGCCGAGCCCGGGCTTGGCGCCCTGCGAGAGCTTGATGGTGATGCCCTTGACGTTCTCGTGGCTCGCCTTGGCAGCGAAGGTTTCAGGGTTGAAGCGGCCTTCCGGGGTGCGGCAGCCGAAGTAGCCCGAACCGATTTCCCAGAACAGGTCGGCACCGTATTCCAGGTGGTATTTGGTCAGCCCGCCCTCGCCGGTTTCATGGACGAACTCGCCCGTCGCCGCTCCCTTGTTCATGGCCAGCACGGCGTTGGCGGACAGCGAACCGAAGCTCATCGAGGAGATGTTCATCAGCGAAATCTCATAGGGCTTCGAGCATTGGCTGGAGCCCACCCGGACGCGGTGCTGCGAGGTGGACGGGGCCACCGGGGCCGCCGAGTGCAGCAGGTATTCGTGGCCGACTTCATTGACGTTCAGCTCCGTGCCGAAGGCCTTGTGGCTATCTGCGCCCTTGGCCCGTGCATAGATCAGCGAGCGGGTATCGCGGCTGAAGGGACGTCCATCGGTGTTGCGCTCGATGAAATACTGCTGGATCTCGGGGCGGATGAATTCGAAAAGGTAGCGGGCGTGCCCGACGATCGGGAAGTTGCGCAGGATCGCGTGCTTCTTCTGCGACAGGTCCCTGATGCCCAGCAGCACCAGCAAGCCGGTCAGCACGACAAGGATCCACCAGACCCATTCTCCGGAGGTGCCGGCAAGGATCGCCGTCACCACGAAGCCAGTGAATAGAACAGCCAGAAACAGGAGAACCACTATTCGCATCATATTGCGAGCCTAGTACGTCCCTTCCAGCTTGTCAGTCCCCTCAAGCCAGCGCCCATGAATCAGCTGGGCAGGACCCTGTCTGCTTCGCGCACGGACATGCGGGAGAACAAGGATTGCTCGTCGGCCAGCAGATCCTGCGCCGCACCGCGTTCGCACACCCGGCCATCGCGGAGCACCAGCACGCTTTGTGCCCGGTGCAGGATCGAGAGCCGGTGGCTGATCATCAGCACCGCCATCCCTTCGGCGCGCCGGCGCTCCACAGCATCCAGGACCAGCTGCTCGCTGCTGGCGTCCAGCGCGCTGGTGGATTCATCGAGGATCAGCACCGCAGGCTGGCGCAGCAGCGCCCTGGCCAGGGCCACCCGCTGCCGCTGGCCGCCGGAAAGCCGTGCAAAGCGATCCCCCAGCCGGGTCTGCAAACCGTCCTTCTGCTTGCACAGCCATGGCCCCAGTCCCAGCTCTTCAAGGACCGCTTCCATCGCCGCGTCGCTGATCCCCTCGGCACCGAGCAGCAGGTTCTCGCGCAGCGTGCCGCGGATCATCACCGCCTCTTGGGAGACCAGGATGATTCGCTGGCGCAATTGCGCCAAGCTCGCCGCTTCCAGCTGCACGCCAGCAAAGCTCGCCATGCCTTCCGCTTCCACCGACCGCACGAGGGCGGCGGCGATCGAGGACTTGCCGGAGCCACTCTCGCCCACCATGGCGATCAAAGATCCCGGTTCGAGGTCGAAGTCCACGCCCTGAACTGCGCGATAGCCTTCGAATTCAACACAGAGATCCGAAACGCGCAAGGTGCCGGTGGCAGGCAGGGGCACCGGGTTGGCTGTTTCATGCACCGGATGGCTGGCTGCCGCGGTGGCATGCAGCCGGCGAGCGCTGGCCAGCGAGTCCTGCAGGCCCAGGATGAAGCCGTCCACGGCGCGCACCGCTTCATAGGACGGGACCAGGGCGCAGCACAGCAGGAGCAGCGTGCCGAATTCTCTGGCGGATCCCAGCAGGACAAAGAGCGTGAGCAGGCTGCCCCAGATCACCAGCTGGGTCAGCGTGGCCCGTACCGCGGTCCAGCTACCGGTCGAGCGGGCGGCCTGCCTGGTCTGCTGCAGGCTGCCGCGCAGGCTCTCCATGACCGGTTTGCCGGCGTTGAAGCCGTGGATCACGTCGATGCCGGCCAGGGTGTCGGTCAGCAGCTGATTCTGGACGCCGCGGGCGGCGGCGGTGCTCCGGGCGCTGGAGCGCAGGGAGCCGACGCCGATGGCCGGGATGAGCACGCCAATGAGCACATAGCCGGCGAGCAGCACCAGGGCCGGTTCGCTGCCGAAGAGCGACCAGGTGCCCCAGGTTGCCAGGGCGCTGACTACTACAGCCGCTACGGCCGGGGGCAGGGTGTGCGCGAAGAACACCTCTACCTTGTCGATGTCGCTGGTGGCCTTGGCGAGCATCCCGCCGGAATTCTTGGTGCCGGCGGTGAACGGCGCTTGGCGTTCGAAGGCCTCGTACATGCGGTTGCGCAATCGTGCCAGCGACAGGAACGCCACCCGGTGGCCAACATACTGTTCCAGGTAGCGCAGTGCTCCCTTGGCCAGTCCCAGGACGATGACCGCGGCTGCCAGCATGCCCCAGCCGGTGCCGGCTGGCAGCAACCCGGTGTCCAGCTGCAGGGCCTTGGCCAGGCCGAGGCCGGCGATGACGTAGATTCCCAGGGACGCCAGCCGGGTGGCGCAGGCGAGCACGCAGGCCAGCAGCAGCGGCGGGAGCAGATCCCTGGTGCTGCCCAGCAGCCAGGCGACGGTCGTGAGCGTGGAGGTTTTCTGCGTATGCATTAGTTCCCCTCCCCCATTTCGGTCCGGCCGCCGGAGTGCAGGGCTTCGGCGCGGTGGCGGAATCCGTCCATTGCCTCTTTGAGATAGCCATCGGTGGCCAGCAGTTCTTCGCGGCTTCCGGCCTGGATGAGCTGTCCCTGGTCCATGACCAGCACATAGTCGTAGTCGGCGAGCAGGCCCAGACGGTGGGTGACGGTAATGACCGTGGTGCTGCGGTCCAAGCCGCGCAGAGTTCCGAGCACTTCCGCTTCGCTCTGCACATCCAGGGCGCTGGTCGGTTCATCGAGCAGCAGTATCGGACGCTGCGCAAGCAAGGCCCGGGCGAGCGCCAGGCGTTGGGCTTGGCCGCCGGACAGTCGCGCCCCGCCCTCGCCCAGGCGTTGGTCCAATCCATCGGGTTGCCCCTCGAACCACGGTCCCAACCCGACCCGGCGCAGCGTGTGGAGCAGTTCGCCGTCGCTGGCGCCTGACGAACCGAGCAGGAGGTTCTCGCGCAGGCTCATGCCAAAGAGCGTTGCCTGCTGTTCCACCACGGCGGTGCTGGCTTTCAGGGTTGCCGGGCCCATGGCCTGGCGGGCATCGCGGATGGTGCCGTCCGACGCTTCGAGCTGGCCCTGGAGCACGCGCAGCAGGGTCGTCTTGCCGCTGCCCGATGGCCCGATGATGGCGGTCCGCGAGCCTGCCGGGAAATGCCAGGAAATGCCGGACAGCGCCTGCTGGCCGCTGTCGTAGCCGGCGCTGACGCCGTCCAGGATCAGATCGCGGTGGCGCAGGTCCACGTCCAGCGGGTTGGCCATGGAGCGGTGCATCGGAATGCCGGCGACCTCTGCCAGCTTCTTCTCGGCGGCTTTCCCTGTCATCCCGATGTAGAAGAAGCTGCCCACGTAGTTCACCGGCGCGAGCATCAAGAAGCTCAGGATCACCAGGGACAGCGCTGCGCCCGGGGAGATCGCCCCGGAGCCGGCGCGCCACCAGGCCAGCAGGCAGGCGGTGGCGAGCAACAGCACGGCAAAGCTTGAATCGATGACCAGCAGGATCAGCTGGTTGCGGGCCAGCAGCTTCATCACCTGCTGTCGTACCCGTTCGGTGGCCTTTTCGATGCGGGCGCCCATCCAGCGGCTGCCGCCGTTGAGCTTGAGCATGCCCAGGGAACGCAGCGCATCAAGGAAGGTCGCCGAGAGGATGCCCTGGGCTCGGCGGTATTCTCCGTTCGAGGCGCCGAAGCGCCGCTGGAAGCCCAGCACGATGACCGGAACCAGTGCGGTGGGAACCAGCATCAGCAGTGCGCTGAGCGGGTCAATGGCAAAGGCGATGAAGCACAGGATCAACACCGGGGTGGCCACCGCGGAGACGGCCGGGCCGATGAAGCTTGATCGGTACTTCACCGACCGTTCCACCGAATCCATGGCAGCATGGACCAGTTCCCCCTCGCCTGCGGCACGCACTGCCAGCGGGCCGATGGACAGATAGTGCTTGAGCAGCTTCATGCGGTGGTGCTCGGTGAGGTCTTGGCTGTTGCGCGAGATCACCACGGGAATCAAGAAGGTGGCGACGGCCATGGCCAGCAGCTCGCCGACGGCGCTGAAATACCATTGGGTGCCCAGCCGGCGATCGGACAAGAGCTCATCCAGGCCCTGGCCCACGACGATCACCAGGCCGGCGGTTCCGGCCGCGGCAATCAGGCTCAGTGCCACCACGATGGCTGTTGACGCCGAAAAAATTCCAAAGACCCTACGCACCCTCCTATCCTAGGCCAGAGCCACCCGGCAGCCTCCCGCCGCGGAATGTGCCGTCAAGGCGCGGGCCGTGAAGCGTCATACATTGCCCGTGGCCTGCGAAGTGCGCGAAACTGGAGTGCATGAGCACTCCGGAGCTGAAACAACGTCCGCATTCTGTCACCCTGCGGTTCCTTGCCGCGCCGACCGACGTCGATGTCACCGGGATCGTGGCTGCGGGCACCGTTCTCGAATGGGTCGACAAGGCCGCCTACGCCGCGGCGGTGGGATGGTCCTCCAGCTATTGCGTCACCGCCTATGTCGGCAACATCCACTTCGAGGACCCGATCCACTCCGGCGATCTGGTGGAGGTCACCGCTTCGGTGGTGTACACCGGCACCAGCTCGATGCATATCCATACCGAGGTGTCCTTCAGCGATCCGCGCGAATTGCGGCCGGTGAAATCCAGCAGCTGCCTGGTGATCTTCGTAGCGGTGGACGAGGAGGGCAAGCCGACACCGGTTCCAACGTTCACCCCGGGCACGGCCAAGGAAATCGCCGTGCGCGAGAATGCGCTGGCACGCATCGAGATCCGCGAGCAGATTGTCGCGTCCATGAATGGCCAGGTCTACACCGATGAAGGCACCGCCGAGCGGGTTGTCCTGCGCTTTTTGGCGGCGCCGACCGATGTGAACTGGGGCGGCAAGGTGCACGGCGGCATCGTGATGAAGTGGATCGATGATGCCGCGGAGCTGTGCGCGGCCCGCTACTGCCAGCAGGAAACCGTTGCGGTGTTCTCCGGCGGGGTGCGCTTCTACCGGCCGCTGCTGATCGGCCACCTGGTGGAGGTCGAAGCCCGCCTGGTCTATACCGGCAACAAGGGCATGCACATTGCCGTGCATGTGCGTTCGGGCGATCCGAAGACCACCGACATGCAGCTGACAACCTACTGCCTGACCGTGATGGTCACGCGGGATGAAACCGGGACTGCTGTTCCGGTCAAGCCGTGGGTCCCGGTCTCCGAGGAGGACCGGCGGCTCTGGAATCACGCCCGCGACCTGCTGGCCATCCGCGCGAACGCGCCCGGCGGCTACACCCCAGTGCATCTGGCCGAGGAGAACGCCAAGTGAGCACAGATAAGCCATTCGTCAAGGTTTGCGGCCTCTCCACAGCCCAGGACGTGGACGTCGCCGTGGCCCACGGCGCCGATGCCGTCGGGTTCGTGCTGACCGAAAGCGTCCGCGAAATTCCGGTCCAGCGCGCTGCCGAACTGGTCAAGGCGGTTCCCGCCGGCATTGCCACCGTCGCAGTCTTCCGCGGCGAGGACATCGGCACGGTGCTGGAGCGGGCCGGACAGGCCGGCGTGGGCTGGGTTCAGCTGCATGGCCAGCGCACCGCAACGGATGTGGCCGCCGCCCACGAGGCGGGGTTCAAGGTCATCCGTGCGGTACGCCGCAATGACTCCGAAGAGCAGTTCGCCGATTGGGGCGAGGAGCTGCTGCTCATCGACGCCTCGGTGCCAGGCAGCGGCGAAAGCTGGGACTATGCGGCGGTGAAGGACCTGGCCGCGGGACGCCGCTGGCTGGTGGCCGGCGGGCTGTCCGCGCAGAATGTGGCTGAAGCCTTGGACGCCTCCGGCGCTTTCGGCGCCGATGTCTCTTCCGGCGTGGAGTCAGCTCGCGGGGTCAAGGAACCCAAGCTGATCGCCAGTTTCATCGAAGCGGCCAAGGCCTAGCCAAGCTCCCCGCGACAGCTGATTCAGCGGATCCAGTTATGCGGGGCGGGCTTGCGGGTGCTGGGCAGCGCACCGTCCTCTCGCCATTGGTGCAGCCATTGAGGCAGGACCAGGTCTTCTGGCATTTCCAAGCCGACAGCTGCCAGGATTTCCTCATTGGGCACCGCGCCCTTTTTCGAGGTCATGCGGGTGGCAATGTAGGCGCGGGCGTAGATCTCGCCCTTCACCACGATGCGCTGCTCGAAGTAGATGCACTTGTCGTCCATGCCGATCAGCTTGGTTTCCTGCGAGAACTTGGTTCCCAGGCGGACCGACTTGCGGAAGGTGATGGTCTCGGTCTGCACGACCGGAACCCACTTGTTCTTGGACATGATGTCCCAGACGCCAGAGCGGAACATCAAATCGAAACGCCCGAGGTCGAAGATGGAGAAGTACATGCCGTTGTTGATGTGGCCGGCAAAGTCGATATCGGTCAGCGTGGCGCGCATGTCCACTGAGCTGGTGTCGAACATGGTCAGCTTGGAAGCCTTCTTGCTTTTCAGGTAGACCATGAGAATTCGGAAAATCATGTGCATACCATCACATTACTCGTTAGTAACCTTTATTCCTAGATCATGTCCTTCCCAGCTCAGCATCGAGACTAAGCCTCCAGGCTCATGCCCGGAACAGCGCAAAACGGTAAAATCGGTTCCAATGCCTGGCCAACGCAACAAACAAGGAACGTCATGCGCCGACTGCCCGAGCTAGTTCACCGTCGGCTCCCCACGCTGCCTCCGGTGGATTGGGAACGCCCCGCTCCCGATCGGAAGGGACTGCGCCGAGATGTGATCGTTGCCGCGGGCTTCCTGCTGCTGGCGCTGGCCATGCACGAACTCATGCAGTCCCTGACCGAACGGGAAGACGCGCCAGATCGCCTGCTCTCCTACCTGGTGCTGGCGTCCTTGATCGTGCCGCTGATGTTCCGCCGGCGCTGGCCGATTTCGATGATGCTCATCGGCTCGGCTGCCTTCTTCGGCGCAGGTAACGAGAACACCTACCGGGTCGGCATGGAACTCTGCGCGCAGCTGGCCTATTTCATTGGCATCTACACGGCGGTCACCTGGTCGAAGAACCGCCGGGGCCTGTGGACGGCAATGAGCGTGGTGCTGTTGTTCATGGCCACCTGGCTGATTATTTCCTTCTTCTCCTCGGACCTGTTCAAGGCCACAGGCACCTCCATGGTCGAAGAACCGGCAGGCGTCCTGCCCACAACCACGGCCTTCGTCCTCTACAACCTGCTGATGAACCTGATGTTCTTCGGAGGTGCGATCTTCCTTGGCATGGTCAGCTGGACCAATGCCTATGCCAGCCAGATCGTCGAAATCCAGGCGCAGCGCATTGCCGAGCAGTCACAGCAGCTGGCAGACCGCGCGGTCAACCAGGAACGGCTGCGCATTGCCCGCGAATTGCACGATGTCATCGCCCACCACATCGCCTCGGTGGGCGTCCAGGCTTCGGCCGCCCGCATGGTGCATGACCGGGATCCCCAGCAGTCAATCGAGCTGATGCGCGGCATCGAATCCTCGGCGCGCAGCGCAGTCAGCGAAACACGGGCCCTGCTGGGCGTATTGCGCGAACATGACGACCCGGACGATGTGCCGGGCTCGGCCGAGGGCGCACGGAACCCCGAACCGTCCATGGCGCAGCTCGACGAGCTGATCGCCACGAATGAGCGGCAGGGACTGGGCATCCAGCTCTCGTGCGATGAGCACCAGCCCGGTTTCATTTCTTCCCTGCCAGCCGGCCTGTCGCTCGCGCTCTACCGCATCAGCGGCGAGGCCTTGGCCAACGTCCGCGCGCATTCCACTGCCCGCACCGCCACCTTCTCGCTGCGTTCGGGAACCGATGCGGAGGGCGCATGGGTAGAAGTCGAAGTCACCGACAACGGCCGCCCCCGTCTCGATTCAGCCGGAGGCGGCTACGGCCTGCGCGGCATCCGCGAACGCGCCAAGCTGCATCACGGGTTGGTGGAAATCGGCCCGCGCATTCCGCACGGCTGGCGTACCCGAGCCCGGTTGCGGGTGGTCTCCGACGCGGCAACTAGACTGTCATCATGAGCAAAATTACCGTGGTGATCTGCGACGATCAGTCCCTGATCCTGTCGTCGCTGAAATTGATCTTGCAAACCGACCCGCAGATCCAGGTCATCGGCACGGCAGAGAACGGCCAAGCGGGCCTGGACCTGGTCCGCGAGCTGAATCCCACGGTGGCGCTGATGGATATCCAGATGCCGCAGATGGATGGCATCGAAGCCACCAAGCTCATCGCCAGCACCACGCAGACCAAGGTCATCGTGCTGACCACCTTCAACCGCGACGACTACCTCTTTGACGCCATGGATGCCGGCGCCAGCGGTTTCCTGCTGAAGAATGCCGAACCTGAAATGCTGGTCACCGCTGTGCACCAGGTCGCCGCCGGCCATGGCCTGCTCTCCCCCGAAGTCACGCTGAAGCTCATCCAGCGTGGCACCGGGGCTGGCACTGGCGCGGATTCGGCAGAGCCATCTGCCGAGGCACAGCAGCTTGAAACGCTCACCGAACGCGAACGCCAGGTCCTGTCCGAGCTGGCCCAGGGCAAGAACAACCAGGAAATCGCCGCGGTGCTCTCGCTGTCTGAAGCCACGGTGAAGACCCACCTGTCCAACCTGTTGGCAAAACTGCACCTGCGCGACCGGGTCCAGGGTGTCCTCTTCGCCCACCGCGCCGGACTCATCCAATAGTTTCATTCCCCAGAGGGAGCGCAAATGCTCCGTCTTTTCCTAAGCTGATGAGCAGGAACAATATCTGGCAGAGGAAAGCATGCTTGAGCTACATCATGTGTCGCGGTCATTCGCGCAGAATCCAGTCTTGAACGACATCAGCTTCACCGTACCGGGCGGGGCGCTGACCGGATTCGTCGGCGCCAATGGTGCCGGCAAGACCACCACCATGCGCATCATCATGGGATTGCTCAGTGCCGATTCGGGTTCCGTGACGCTCAACGGCCAGCCGCTGACCGGGGCTACGCGCCCCAACTTCGGCTACATGCCCGAAGAGCGCGGCCTGTATCCCAAGCAGCCCGTCATCGACCAGCTGGTCTACCTCGGACAGCTGCATGGCCTCTCCCGCTCCGGTGCGCGCAAACGCGCCATGGAACTGCTGGCCCGCTTCGGACTCGATGACCGAGCCAAGTCGAAGCTCGAATCGCTGTCCCTGGGCAACCAGCAACGCGTGCAGGTCACCGCGGCACTGCTGCACGAACCCGATGTGCTCATCCTCGACGAACCCTTCAGCGGCCTCGACCCCATCGCCGTTGATGCGATGAGTTCGATCTTGCGCGACTATGCGGCGCGCGGCGTTCCGGTGCTCTTCTCGTCGCATCAGCTGGATCTGCTCGATGTGCTAGTGGATCATCTGGTGATCATCCAGGACGGCAGGATCCTGGCTGATTCCTCGGCTGATGAGCTCCGTGCAACCCAGGCTTCCCGCCACCGGCTCTCCCTGGGTTCCGACACCGGGTGGCTGCGCAGCGAACCTGGCGTCACCGTCATCGATATTTCGGGCCACGAGGCTTTGGTGAATTTCGATTCCGAATCAGATGCCCAACGCGTGCTGGCCACCGCCATGAGCCGCGGCCCGGTGGCAGAGTTCGCGGTCCACCGCCCTTCGCTGGCCGACATCTACCGGGAGGTCATCAAGTGAACGCTTCCACAGCCCCATGGCTCATCGTTGCCCTGCGCGAAGTCGAAACGAAGCTGCGCGACAAGGCCTTCATCATCAGCACCATCGTGACCTTGCTGTTCATCGTCGGCTCGGTGGCCATTACCGGCGTCCTGGGCAATCGCACCTCGCATTTCACCGTGGCAGCCACCGACGATACGAGTTACCAGGTGCTGGAGCAGGTGATCAAGGATCGCCCCGACGATGTGGAATTGAGCATTTCACGGCTTACTCCAGAGAATGCCAAGCAGCAGCTCTCCGCCGAGCAGCTGAGCGCCATCTTGTCCGCTTCGGATGACGCACAGGAATTCACGTTGACCGGTTTCAACGAGGTTGACCAGGAGCTCAGCTCCCTGGTCCGCGAGGCGATGAAATCGGCGATGACCGATCAACTACTCGCCGAGGCCGGACTGGAATCATCCAGCCTGCCCGATAATGACGACTTGGTCACCGACCAGCTTCACGGCGACTCCGAACGGGCGGCGATGGCCAGTGTCATGGGACTGGTCTTCTCCTTCCTCTTCTACATGGCGGCGTTCCTCTTCGGCATGCCCATAGCCAATTCGGTGATTGAGGAAAAGCAGAACCGCGTGGTCGAGATCCTGGCCAGCACCATCCGCCTGCGCCAGCTGCTGGCAGGAAAAATCATCGGCAATGTCATTCTGGCGATGCTCCAGCTGCTGGCCTTCCTCAGCATCGGCTTGCTGGCCGCCTACATTTCCCCGATCCAGATCCCGTTCCTCGGAATCGTCACCCAGGTGGCCGGATGGTTCGTGGTGTTCTTCTTCGGCGGCTTCCTGCTCCTGGCCGGGATCTGGGCGGCCCTGGGGTCCTTGGCTACCCGCACCGAGGATCTGCAGCAGTCCAGCGGGCCGGTGGTAGGGCTGTTGATGGCGGTGCTGTTCATCGGGTTGTATGCCAAGGGCAGCTTCCTGGTGGTCGCTTCCTACATTCCCATCGTCTCCTCGGCGGCGATGCCCATCCGCCTGCTCTCCGGCGAAGTAGCCATCTGGGAACCGGTGCTTTCCCTGGCCATCCTGCTTGCCGCCTGCTGGATCGTCTTGCTGTTCGCGGAGCGGATCTACCGCCGGGCGGTAATGCACACCGGTGGCGCGCTGACCTTGCGCAAGGCACTGAAGCTCGAGGTCTGAGCCGATGAAGCGGGACCAAGACGTTGCACAGCCAGCGTCACTAGACTTGAACAAGTGAGCGAAGAAAAACCACTGTTGCATCTGCCGGCCCGCCTGATCATTGTCTGGCTGGTGCTGATCGTTGGCATTACCGGATCCACGCTGCTGTCCACCGCCGACTATGTCACCGGTGGCAGCCTGTTCTCGCTGATTGCCCTCTGGGTGATCAGGCTCGTGGCGATCGGCAGCTTCTGGCTGCTCGAAGCACGCAAGGACACGAAGATCTTCGCGATGCTGCTGGTCCTGCTGTCGCTGGTCCTGGACATCCTGCTGAAGCTGCCAGTGCTGGACACCGTGGAGTACGGCGACTGGTTCCTGGTCTCCGCGCTGGATCTGACCGGCATGTACACCGGCTACTTCACCGTGTGGGGCATCGTGCTCCCGGTGCTGTCGCTGGCCGGCTGGTTCATCCTGCGTCCGCGCCAGCTCGCCGGCTGGATTGTCGGCCTGCTCTCCGCGGTGGGCCTGGGCTTCGTTGCCCTGTCGGTTGCAGGTTCAGCCAGCGGATCCGTCTTCGCCTTCACCCTGGCGACCTTGGCGCGCTACCTTGTTCCTGCGCTGCTCGCCGCCGCGGCCGATTTCCTGGCCGCCAAGCTCAAGGAACGCAAGAAGTAGATAGTTCTCAAGAAAAAGGCTGTGGCCAGCATCCATTCACCTGGATGCTGGCCACAGCCATATATATGTGCTTACTCGCTAGATCAACTCATCGCTGAGGTGATTAGGGGTGCCGAAGCGGTGCGCGGTAATGGATACTGCCTGCTCATGCAGGAACGGAAGCATTTCCACACGCCCGGCAGCGGTTACCGGAGAAGCATAGACGGCCACGTCCGGCTTGCCGTTGGTCGCCTCGGCAACCGCCTTCACCGAGCCGCCGATCAGGCGGATGCGGGCAGCGGAATCCGGGCCGGTCTTCGCAGCCAGCTTCGCCGCGCGGGCGGCGAAGGCCGCGGCATCCTCGCGCACCACGGTGACCGAGTTCTCTGCCAGCAGGTTGCGCACGCCTAGCGGCAGCGGCACATCAGCGGAGAAGAGCACGCGGGACCCTGCGGTGACGCCGGCGGCGATGACGCGCAGCGCCTCGGCCAGGCCGTGGCCGCTGGTGGCTTCCTCGAAGCGCACGGTGACATCGACCGGACGGTAGCGCAGGATGTTGCGTTCTGCGAGCAGGCCCGAGCGGTCCTTGGCCTGGTTGAACTCGTTGTTCCACCACAGCTTGTCGCTGGCCAGCGCGGAGCGCAGCCATTGCGCCTGCTCCGAGTCCAGTTCGGCGGTGTTCAGCAGGCGTTCGTCGAAGGCCGAGAGCGCCGCGCCCTGCTTGGCCGGGGCATCGGTCCAGGAACCCATGCCGACAAGGTAGTTCGGGCCGCCGGCCTTGGTGCCTGCGCCGATGGCCGACTTCTTCCAGCCGCCAAATGGCTGGCGCTGCACGATGGCGCCGGTGATGCCGCGGTTGGCGTAGATGTTGCCCGCCTGGATGTTCTCCAGCCAGTAGCCCATCTCCGCCGAATCCAGCGAGTGCAGGCCCGAGGTCAGTCCGTAGTCCACCTCGTTGACAATCTCTACCGCTTCTTCCAGCGTAGCGGCGGTCATCACGCCGAGGATCGGACCGAAGTATTCGGTCTTGTGGTATTCGCTGCCGCGGGCCACGCCGTAGCGCACGCCCGGCGAGTAGAGCTTGCCCGAATCATCGAGCTGCTTCGGCTCGATGGCCCAGCGCTCCCCGGCGCCCAGGGTGGTCAAACCGCGCTTGAGCTTCTCGCCCGGCTCGCCGATCAGCGGGCCCATCTGCGATTCCGGGTTCCACGGGTAGCCGACCTTCAGCGACTTCACCGCGTCGATCAGCTGGTTGTTGAAGCGGCGGGATTCGGCCACCGAACCCACCAGCACCACCAGCGAGGCGGCCGAGCACTTCTGGCCGGCGTGCCCGAAGGCCGAGGCCACGACATCGCGGGCGGCCAGGTCCAGGTCCGCGTTCGGGGTGACGATGATGGCGTTCTTACCGGAGGTTTCGGCCAGCAGCGGCAGGTCCTTGCGGAAGGAGCGGAACAGCTCGGCGGTCTCGTAGCCGCCGGTGAGGATCAGGCGGTCAACGCGCTCATCGGCAACCAGCTGCTGGCCCAGCGAGCGGTCGCCCACGAAGACCAGCTGCAGCACGTCCTTGGGCACCCCGGCATCCCACAGGCACTGCACCATGACGGCACCCACACGGGCGGCCTGGGTGGCAGGCTTGATGATCACCGCGGACCCGGCAGCCAGCGCCGAGAGCGTGGAGCCGGCAGGGATCGCCATCGGGAAGTTCCATGGCGGGGTCACCACGGTCAGCTTCGAGGGGACGAACTTCGCGCCGTCCACGGCATCCAGTTCACGGCCCAGTTCGGCATAGTAGTGCGCGAAGTCGATGGCTTCGGAGACTTCCACATCGCCCTGGTCGATGGTCTTGCCGCATTCGGAGCCCAGCACCTCCAGCAAGGTGGCGCGGCGCTCCTCGAAGAGCAGGCCGGCGCGGTGCAGGATCTGCGCACGCTCGGCCGAGCCCAGCTGCTGCCAGCCGGCGGCGGCATCCACGCCCATGGCGATGGCTTCGTCGAGCTCGCCGGCACTGTTCAGCGTATTGCCTTTCACCAGGTCCTTGCCCAGCGGCGAGTCCTGCATCTTGGACAGGATCTCGCGTCCCCAGGCACGGTTCTGCGCCAGATCCGGGTCGGTATCAGGGGTGTTGAAGAATTTGGTGGTGCCGTCGTCGAAACCTGCCACGCGGGCGCCCAGCTCGGGGTCCTGGACCTGGCGGTTCTGCACCCGGTGCGGGGCGGGAACCACATTGGCCATGGTTTCCAGCGACCTGAGGAAGCGGTTCTTCTCGCGTTCGAACAATTCCTCGTTCTTGGCCAGCTCGAAGACTGCCGACATGAAGTTTTCCTGGCTGGCGCCTTCTTCGAGGCGGCGGATCAGGTAGGCGATGGCCACGTCGAATTCCTGCGGGTGCACCACCGGCGTGTAGAGCAGCAGCGAGCCGACTTCCTTGCGCACCGCTTCGGCCTGGCCGGTGGCCATGCCCAGCAGCATTTCGAACTCGATGCCGTCCGTGACGTTGCGCGACTTGGCCAGCAGCCAAGCCAGGGCGACATCGAAGAGGTTGTGCCCGGCAATGCCGATGCGGATGTTCTCCACATGTTCCGGGCGCAGGGCGTATTCCAGCACCGACTTGTAGCTGGTGTCGGAGTCCTGCTTGGTGTGCCAGGTGGCCAGCGGCCAGCCGTGGATGTCTGCTTCCATGGTTTCCATAGGCAGGTTGGCGCCCTTGACCACGCGGACCTTGATTGGCGCGCCGCCGTCGGCCACGCGGGCCGCGGAGAATTCCTGCAGCTGGATCATCGCGCCCAGGGCATCGGGCAGGTAGGCCTGCAGCACGATGCCGGCTGGCAGCTCCTTGAACTCCGGCTTGGACAGGATCTTGGTGAAGACCGCCATGGTCAGTTCCAGGTCCTTGTACTCTTCCATGTCCAGGTTGATGAACTTCTTCTTCGGGCTACTGGCAGCCAGCTGGTACAGCGGCTGCAGCTTTTGAACGATGTGCTCCACTGCTTCGTCGAAGGCCCAGTGGTTGTGCGGGGCGACGGTGGAGGAAACCTTGATCGATACGTAGTCCACGTCATCGCGTTCAAGCAGCTTGGTGGTGCCATCCAGCCGGCGGGCGGCTTCGCCTTCGCCGAGGATGGCCTCGCCGAGCAGGTTGACGTTCAGGTGCACGCCCTCGCGCTTGATCTTGGAGATCGCGCCGCCGAGCTTGGCATCCGAAGCGTCGATGATCAGGTGGCCCACCATTTCGCGCAGGACCCTGCGGGCGATGGGGACAACTACCTGAGGCATAGCCGGGGCCAGGGCGCCGCCGACGGCGACGGCCTTGCGCATGTACCAGGGCAGGAAGCCTGGAACCATGGGGGCCAGCTGCTTGAGGTTGGCCGCCGCGACCTTCAGGTCTTCGGGGCGGATCACGCCGTCGACGAAGCCCACGGTGAAGTCCAGGCCCTTGGGATCCTTGAGCACGCCGGCCAGGCGGGCGGCGGCGGCATCCACCGGGTAGTCGGAGGCTTCGGTGAGCCAGCGGCGCACCAGCTTGATGACGTCGTCAGCAAGTTCGGCCGGCGAGGTGAGCGGGTTGCCGTCGGCATCCAGTGCGGCTGGCACTGCCTGCTGGGTATGGGTGAAAGACACTGGTGGTCCCTTCGATGCAATTCGTACTTGTGGTTCGGCACCGAACGCTGATGTCGTTATGGCTTTTCTTGGCGTTTCGCCGTGGCCGGCGGAGCGCAAGGAAAAGCTGTGTGCAAGATCGAGTATGAACCCTTATTGTCTTAAGCAAAAGTGAACAAAGCCGAAGATGATCGTTCGGTTTTGCCAAAGTATCTGGGCTCCGTGAGTCCGCATTAACTGAATGGCGGTAAAACCGTGCTTGAACTGAGAAGATTGCGCCTGCTTCGCGAGCTGCATATCCGCGGAACCATTGCCGAGGTGGCCGATGCGCTGAGCTACTCGCCCTCCTCGGTGTCGCAGCAGCTGAGCCAGCTGGAAGCGGAAACCGGGGTGGAGCTCCTGCGGCGCACCGGGCGCACGCTCAAACTCACCCCGCAGGCGCAGATCCTGGTGGCCCACACCGAGGAACTGCTCGACTCCATGGAGCGCGCCGAAGCGGATTTGTCCGCGGCCATGTCCACCGTTTCAGGAACCGTCCGACTAGCGGTTTTCCAGACCGCCATGCTGCGCCTCATGCCGCCGGCGCTGCGCGAACTGCGCACCAAGCACCCCAACCTGCGAGTGGAAATGAGCCAGCAGGAACCAGCCGATGCGTTGAATGAAACCAGCAGCCGCAACTTCGATCTGGTGGTCGCCGAGCAGTACTCGGGGCACTCGGCGCCGCACTACGACAACCTCGACCGGCGTGTTCTGACTCACGATCCGATCCGCCTGGCCCTGCCGGCGCGAGGCGGAGCCGGGAACGCCGAATTCGACCGGGTGCACCACCTGGAGCATGCTCTTTCCCTGCCCTGGGTGGTCGAGCCCGACGGGGCCGCCAGCCGGCACTGGGCGCTGCAGGCCTGCCGGCTGGCCGGGTTCGAGCCTGACCTGCGCTACGAAACCGCTGATTTGCAGGCTCACGTGCAGCTTGTCGCCTCGGGAAATGCCGTGGCGATGCTCCCGGATCTGGTGCTGCGCGACCAGCGCCACGCGCTGCGCACTGTGGATCTTCCCGGCGCTCCCGAGCGCACGATCTTCACCGCCATGCGGCATTCTTCCGTCCAGTCTCCGGCCATCCGCGCGGTACGCAAATCGCTGCATGCCCAGCCCGGAATGAGTGATGCAAGCAACTCGGCGATTTTGGCTACACCCGCAGACTTCGATACGGTCGACTAGATAACAGATAGATCACAGACCGAATGGCACCCGGCGACAAACCCGGGAAATAGTGCCATAGTGGTGACTCGCACCACAGAAATCCGCGCCTTTGGCGGCTGGGAATAGCCGCGGGCACAAACGGTAATGAGGAAAAATGTCCGACCAGACTTTCCAGATGATTGCGATCGCAATTTACATGGCCGCGATGCTTGGCATCGGCTACATTGCATATCGCCGCACCAACAACATTGACGACTACATGCTGGCCGACCGCGGCCTGAAGCCCTGGGTTGCCGCCCTGTCCGCCGGCGCCTCCGACATGTCAGGCTGGCTGCTCATGGGCCTGCCCGGCGCCATCTACCTCGGCGGCCTGCACGAGTCGTGGATCGGCATCGGCCTGCTCATCGGCGCCTGGCTGAACTGGAAGTTCGTCGCCCCGCGCCTGCGCTCCTACACCGCAATCGCGCAGAACGCCATCACCATCCCGAGCTTCTTCGAAAAGCGCCTGAAGGACAAGGCGCACCTGCTGCGCATCGGCTCCTCGCTGATCATCCTGGTGTTCTTCACCTTCTATGTCTCCTCGGGCATGGTGGCCGCAGGCAAGTTCTTCCAGGCATCCTTCGGCTGGCAATACCTTACCGGCATGCTAGTCGTTGCGGGGATCACCCTGCTCTACACGCTGTTCGGTGGTTTCCTCGGCGCCTCGCTGACCGACATGGTCCAGGGCGTGCTGATGTTCGCGGCGCTGATTGCCGTGCCGATTGTGGCGGTGATCCGCATTGGCGATATCGAGACCCTGGGTTCGCGCATCACCGCGGTGAACCCGGAAGCCTTCAACCTGTTCTCCTCCTTCAATGACAACGGTGCGATCCTTGCCACCGTGGCCATCTTCTCCACCGCCGCCTGGGGCCTGGGCTATTTCGGCCAGCCGCACATCATCGTGCGCTTCATGGCGCTGCGCACCCCCGCCGAGGCCAAGACCGCACGACGCATCGGCATCGGCTGGATGTTCCTGACCACCCTGGGCGCCGTGGCCACCGCGTTCATCGGCGTCGCCTACTTCGCCAAGGAGCCGCTGGACAAGGCCAGCAGCGAGACCGTCTTCCTGCTGCTCAGCCAGATCTTCTTCCACCCGCTGATCGCCGGCCTGGTGCTCGCCGCGGTGCTGGCCGCGATCATGTCCACCATGTCCTCGCAGCTGATCGTCTGCTCCTCAGCACTGGTGGAGGACCTGTACAACATCACCGGCCGCAAGGCCTCGCCGAAGGCCCTGGTCAACCTGGGTCGCGGCGGCGTGCTGCTGATCGCGATCATCGCCGCGCTGCTGGCGCTGAACCCGAACTCCTCGATCCTGGAGCTGGTCTCCTTCGCCTGGGCAGGCTTCGGCGGCGCCTTCGGCCCGATCGTGCTGCTGGCCCTGTACTGGCGCAAGCTGACCGCCGTGGGTGGTTTCGCCGGCATGGTCACCGGTGCCGTCGTGGTCTTCGTCTGGGGCAACGTGGACGTGCTGGCCTCGGCCATGTACGAAATCGTCCCGGGCTTCCTCGCCGCCCTCGTGGTCGCATGGCTGGTCTCCAAGGCCACCTACCGCCCGAACGCGGAGATCGAAGCCGAGTTCACCGAAATGGAACAGGAAGTCGGCGCGAAGGTCACCGCCTAGCCGTCATTCCCGTGCAAAGCTCCCCTGGCCATCTGGGCCAGGGGAGCTTTCCTCTTGCAGGACCCGGTGTAACAGTTCGGCCAGGCTTTCAGCTTCTGCCAGCCGAAGCGCACCGGGCACAGTAGCCTAGAGCTATGCCCGAGCAACCGAGCTGGAAGGAACGATTCCCAGATGAGCACCACGAGCAAGTTCACGCACTGGCAGCGCACCGAGTCGCAATTCCTGGCCGCTGACCCGCAAGCCGTCTACTCGATCGTGGGCAACCTGTCGCAGACCGGGCAGTGGATGAAGAGCTTCGACGGCTTCATCGTGCACGATGACCAGCGCGGGGTGGGCACCAAGGTCGACCTGCTGCCGCCGGGCAAGCTCTTCGGCCCATTGCACCGCAGCACCGCCCCGTCGGGTTCCATCACCCGCCGCAACCAGGACACCCTGATGGTGGAGTTCACCCAGCCGCAGCCCGCCGGCGAGATGGTCTTGCGCTGGCAGGTCGAGCCGCATGAGCACGGCTGCGTGCTGCGCTTCACCGTTGAGCTCAACGGCCCGGGCACCACCGCCTTCAAATTCACCGTGGCCAACGCGTTGTGCAAGGACTTCGCCATCGCCGCGGCCCGCCTCTACCGGATCATCGCCCCGAGCGCGCACCGCAAGCGCGATGCCCAGGTGGTCATCTCCGGCGGACGCGGATTCCTCGGCCGCAACCTGGTCGCGGACCTGGTCTGCCGCGGCATGTCAGTTTCGGTGCTGACTCGCAACCCGGAGGATGATTTCCCTGCCGAGCAGTACAGCTGGGACGGAGTCCACCAGGGTGCCTGGGCCAATGTGCTGGCCAGCAAGCATCCGGTGCACCTGGTCAACCTGGCCGGCGAGCGCGTCGACAAGCGCAACACCCCGGAAAACCTGGCGGCGCTCACCGGTTCGCGCGTGGCCTCCACCCAGACCTTGGCCGAAGCCGCTGCGGCGGCACCGAAGCTTGCCACCTGGATCCAGGCCAGCACCACCGCGATCTTCGGCGATGCCGGCGAAGAGGAGCTGACCGAATCCAGCCCGGTTCCCACCGACCAGCGCGCCCTGCCGGAAATGACCGGGGTCGCCTCCGCCTGGGAACAGGCCTTCACCGGGGCCGAGGTCAATGCCGAGCAGCGCTACCTGCTGCGCACCTCGCTGGTGATGCACCCCGACGCTCCGCTGCTCGGCCCGCTGAACCTGCTGGTGAATACCGGCCTGGGCGGTCCGATGGGCGATGGCAAGCAGTGGTTCAGCTGGATCGGGCTGGAAGACTGGTTGCGCCTGATCCGCTGCCTGCTCGGCTTCGAGGAGCCGGCCATCCCTGCCGGCCTGGTGCATGCAGCCTGCCCGAAACCGCTGCGCAATGCCGAGGTCATGGCAGCCTTGCGCTCCATCGCCGGGTTGCCTGGCCTGCCCACCGGTTCGGTGCTTCCGAAGGTCGGCGCCGCGGTCATGGGCTCCAACGCCCGGGTCGCGTTGACCGGACGCAAGGTCACCAGCGAAGTCCTGCAGCAGGCAGGATTCGAGTTCCAGCAGCTGGATTTCGCGGCCACGGTATCCAGCTAGCGTCCGTGCACTGCTGCAATAAGGAGTAATCTTCACCGCGCATTGATCCCGCGCCCGCCGTTGCATGCCAAGTCACAAGCTGCAACAGCGGGTGCTGGCGCAATGTTCACCACCCGTTAAGCAGAACGTGTGCCGGTGCTTGCAAAGAGCCCTGAGCATGAAACTGTCACGCATTGCGCCGTGCCATTGCCCTACTTCGGACAGTTTCAAAGGACATCTCCACATCATGGCCAACATTCTTGAAGCCCACGCCCCGGCTTCTCGCCACCGCATGCCCAAACCCAGCGATCTCGACAAGCTGCGCCACAAGGCACGCACCGTCACCGATCAGCTCAGCGCCAACGTCGCGGTCGACGCGGCCTACAACGAGTCCGAACCGGCAAATCTCCCGGCCAAGGTCCTGCGCATGGACCGCAAGCTGAAGAACATGAGCGAAGTCCGCCATTTCTTCCGCACCAACACCACCCCGATCTTCTTCCTCGGCGCCACCCCGGTCAACCTGCTGGGCCTTGACCGCTGGGTCCGCAAATTCAGCTACATCACCTACTACGACGGCTGGGATGGCCATCACCCGCGGGTCTTCACCCCCGCCGAGAAGCCCTATGTCGATTTCCAGAGCGCCGAAGAGATCAACAACTGGCTGCTGGAGAACTCCGAGGTCCGCGAATACATCGATTCCCAGTGCACCCCGGGCGGTCCGCGCCCGAAGATCGCGATGGTCTTCTTCGACGAGGAAACCGAAGCGATCTGCGAGGAGCTGGGCTACGACCTGATCCTGCCTTCGGCGGCACTGCGCACCGAACTGGATTCCAAGATCGTCACCACCAAGCTGGGCAATGCGGCTGGCGCCCCATCGGTGCCCAACGTGCTGGGCACCGCCGATAGCTACGAGGAGCTCATAAAACTAGCCGAGGAAGCCGGCCTGGGCGATGACCTGGTGGTGCAAACCCCGTACGGCGATTCGGGCAAGACGACCTTCTTCATCGATTCCAAGGCGCAGTTCAAGCAGCACTCCAAGAACATCATCGGCGAGCAGCTGAAGATCATGAAGCGCATCAACAACCAGCCGGTGGCCGTCGAAGCGGTGCTGACCGAATGCGGCACCGTGGTCGGTCCGATCCTGACCGAACTGGCAGGATACAAGGAGCTGACCCCGTACAAGGGCGGCTGGTGCGGCAACGAGATGCACCCGGATGTGGTCACCGATTCCCAGCGCTCGCGCGCCATCGACCTGGTACGCAAGGTGGGCAACGGCCTCAAGGACACCGGCTACCGCGGGTTCTTCGAGGTGGACGTGCTGGTGGACACCGACACCGACGAGGTGTACCTCGGCGAGCTGAACCCGCGCATTTCCGGAGCCAGCGCCATCACCAACGTCACCGCCGGCGCCTACGCCGACGTGCCGCTGTTCCTCTTCCACCTGCTCGAATACCTCGATGTGGACTTCGAGCTGGATGTCGACGAGATCAACGCCCGCTGGGAAGAGATGAGCGGGGCCGATGTCTGGAGCCACATGATCATCAAGGAAACCGATGACATCCTGCAGTACATCACCCACGCGCCGCGCACTGGCAACTACTACCTCGACTCGCGGGGCAAGCTGCAGTTCTCCCGTTCCGCCTTGGACTGGCACCAGCTGCAGACCCACAAGGAAGCATTCTTCCTGCGCATCTACGGCGTTGAGGATTACCGATGGAAGGGAGCCGATCTTGGGGTCCTGGTCACCAAGGCCAAGCTGCAGTACGAAGGCAAGAAGAAAACCAAGCTCAGCATCGATGCCAAGCACTTCATCTCCTGCATCCGATCCCAGTACAAGGGAATTGACGTTCCGCCAGCAGAGCATGGCAACTGAAGCGACTGATGCCGCCGGGCACATGGCGGCTAACCTCGCAGGTCCTCCCAGCAAGGCGCTGAACATCGCCACCTGGCAGTACCCGCAGAACATCAAGCGCTCTTTCCAGAACATCGCCCGGATCCATCCCACCGTGAAGGTTTCGCGCGGAGACGGCCCGATCGTCAGGTTGCACCTGGCCGAGGAGAAGCTGGGCAAGCTGGAAGTTGCCAAAGCGAGCATTACCGACCCTGCACTGACCGTGCGCGGGGTAATGCACGCGACGAATACCGATGCCGTGCTGGTCATGCACAACGGACGGATCCTCTGGGAGAAGTACTACAACACCATGACCTCGCTGACCGATCATCTGCTGATGTCGGTCAGCAAGACCCTGGTGGGCTCCCTGGCCGGTGCGCTGGTGGATGCCGGAAAGCTCGATACCGAGCAGACGGTGACCACCTACGTGCCGGCCTTGGAGCGCAGCGGCTATGCCGGCGCCCGCGTGCGCGACCTGCTGGATATGCGTTCGGGGATCAGGTTTTCCGAGGAGTACCTGGATCCGCAGGCCGAGGTGCGCCAGCTGGAGGAAGCCATCGGCTGGGCGCCGCAGCGTGGCGACATCGGCCCGATCGGGATGTACGAGTTCCTGCTGACCTTGGAGGCCAAGGGACCGCACGGCTCGGTGTTCGAATACCGTTCCTGCGAAACAGATGCCCTCGGCTGGGTGCTGGAAGCCGCCGGCGGCGCCCCGATGCAGGAACTGCTCTCAGACTATGTCTGGTCGAAGCTCGGGGCCCAGCAAGACCTGGTGATGGGTGTTGACCAGTTCGGCACCGGCATGTTCGATGGCGGCTTCAACGCCTGCCTGCGCGATTTGGCGCGGTTCGGCCATCTCTATGTCAATGGCGGGCGGGCGCTGACCGGCAAGCAGGTGCTCTCCGAGGAATGGATTGCCGATACCTTCATCGATGATCCCGCGCTGGTCCAGGCTTTTTCCCAATCGCCGGGCGATAACATGATGCCCGGCGGGCACTACCGGAACCAGATCTGGTTCCCGAACCCTGCCACCGGGGCCGCGGTGGCCCTGGGCATCCATGGACAGATGATCTACATGGATCCGGCGACCAAGCTGGTCGCGGTCAAGCTCTCCAGCTGGCCGCTGCCGCAGGACGCTTCCAAGCTGTTCCCGACCATTCGCGCGTTCGAGGCGATCTCGGCGCATCTGGCGGAACGGAAAGTATAGCCTCCAGGCCACTGGCCAAGGCCTTGGTTTGCGCATCGTGCGCGAACCAGGGCCTAGGACGTTGTGCCGGCGGCCATCCTGCGCTCCAGTCCCTGCACAACTGATGCGCGAATCCGCCCGGCAAAACCGGGCGGATTCGCACTGTGTTCAGCTCAAGCCGCTCTGCACGCTCAGGACTGCTGCGCCGCGACCTGTTCCAGGGCTTCGCAGGTGAATACCTGGTAGCCCAAGTCCTGGTGGTACCCGTGGATCTCGCGGGTATCGAGCCGGTCCATGTAGTCCAAGATGCCCAAGGTGATCTCCTGCCCCGGAACCAGCACCGGGAAGCCCGGCGGGTACGGGGTGACGAACACCGCCGAGACCACGCGGTCCCCCGCCAGCAGCTGGGTACGGATCTGCGCCGAGGACAGGAAATGCGTCGCCGGATCCTGGTAAGTCAGGTAGTAGGCCGAGCGCATGTCGCCGCTTCCGCCGCCTCGGGAGAATTCAGGAGCGAAGGCGCTAAAGTCCGGCAGTGGAATCTCTTCGGTCGCAGGCTTCTTCCCCAGCGCCAGCACGCGGCCATCCAGCCGGCGCTTGCGGTCCAGTTCCTCGGCGATCTTCACCAGCACCTCGATCAGGTGCGCCACTGCGGAACGCGTGGTGCCGATATTGGTCATCAGCAGCACCGAGGTGCGGCTGGTCTTGTTGACCTGGATCGAGTGCCCATCCATCAGGTACTCGTGCTTGAAGGTGTCCCCGTCCACGCCGGTGCGGCTGATGTCCAAGGTCAAGCGCGAGGGGTCCACCACGAACTCGTCTGCCGCCCAGGCTTCGTCCCAAGCCGCCAGGCCGTCGCGCACCGGGTTCTGCGTCGCGGAGTGACGGTACTTCTGCGGAATCAGATCCGTCGAGTGCAGGATCTTGAAATACTTGCCCAGCAGCTCGTTGCGCGCCATGGCCCGCGAAATCGACTGCGCCAAATCGACCTGTCGCTGCACCAGCGCATAGCCTTCCAGCTCTGCCTGCCGGCGGCCGATATCCAGCGAGGCAAGGATCTGGTAGTTCGGCGAGGTGGAGGTGTGGGTCATGTAGGCCTCACGGAAGGCGTTGAGGTTGCGCACCGCGAAATCCTGGTCATAGATGTGGATCATCGAGCCCTGGCGCAAGGAGGTCAGGGTCTTGTGCGTGGACTGGGTGGAGTACACGCGCAGGCGGACCTGCTCCGGATCCGGAATCAACCGGGTGTCCAGCCAGGCCTGGTCGTTCTCTGGGTGCGCAATGGTGCCCGGTTCCGGCAGCGCAAGCTGCTGCGCGGCGTAGCGCTCGCGGTATTCGGCGCTGTCCAGTTCTGCTTCCAGCACCCCAGCCACGGTCATCGCGGTGCGCCGTCGGTACACCGGGTGGAACCCGGCGAAGGCGAACCAGGCCTCGTCCCAGAGGAATACCAAATCGGGTTTGATCGCCAGGCATTCTTCCATCACCCGGCGCGGGTCATAGATGATCCCGTCGAAGGTGCAGTTGGTCAGCGTCAGCATCTTGACCTTGTGCAGCAGGCCCTCGCGGCGCAACTGCAGCAGCCGTCCCTTGATCTCTTCCAGCGGCACCGCCCCGTACATGGAGTGCCCGTTGAGCGGGTAGGCCTCCAGGTAACTCACGTTCGCTCCGGCCAGCACCAGGGAATAATGGTGCGACTTGTGGCAGTTGCGGTCCACCAGCACGATGTCCCCCGGGGCGAGGATCGACTGGTGCACGATCTTGTTGGCCGTCGAGGTGCCGTTGGTGACGAAGTAGGTTCGGTGGCTGCCGAAAGCGCGGGCCGCCAGCTCGTGGGCCTTCTTGATGGAACTCTGCGGATCCAAGAGGGAATCGAGCCCACCGGAGGTGGCCGAGGTTTCTGCCAGCAGCAGGTTCTTGCCGTAGAAGTCCACCAGGTCCCGTGCCCACGGGGAGTTCTGCACCGATCCGGCACGGGAAATCGGCATGGCATGGAAGACTCCACCGGGCCGTTTGGCGTACTTTTGCAGGGCATTGAAGAACGGGGTCTGGTACCGTTCGAGCACTTCCGAGACAATCGACAGGTGCAGGTCCATCCGGTCGTTGCGCGAGAAGATCCTGCGGAAGCGCCCGGTGATTTCGTGGGCGATGGATTCCAACGCAACTCCCGCGATCAGGTACACCGGAACTTCGGGCCGCAACTGGTCAAGGATGTTTTCCAAATCCAGCAGGCCGCGGATCTGCTTGGTGGATTGGAAGTAGCCCTCCATCCGCCGGGCAATGAAATTCTTGAGCGTCGAGGAGAGCCGGCGGCGCGTGCAGACATCAAAGCGGGCAGTCAGCACGACCGCCTGGATGCCGGGATTGATCAGGATCGCGGCCAAGGCGTCTTCCACGCTGGGCACCACCACGAAGTTGTAGTGGAAAGGATCGGTATGCTGGCGCTGTTCGGCGATTTCGTCCTTGAAACGCTCAATTTCTTCCGCAGGCCCATTGTCCACCAGCAGGATTTCCACCATCGGGACCTGTGCCTTGCCGGGGCCCGGTGCGACATTGCCCAGCTGGGCCGGATCCGCTTCCGCCCCTTCATGGCCGTCCATGTCGACATATTGGGTCTGGTTCCTGAAGGTCTGGTTCGCTTGGTAGACCAGCTTCATGGCATCTTCATACTGCCCGCCGGACATGAGCCGGGAAACCTCGTTGAAGTAGTCGATGCCGGGATTCGCCCAGTACGGTTCGATGGCTGCCAGTAGCCCCATCAACCGGCCGGCTTCCAGCTCATGTTCTGTGCGGCGTTCTTCCTCCTGGTATTCAGAAGAAATCTCGCTGAGTACATAACCCAAGTGCTCCCACGCATCCTTGCGCTTGCGCCACGCGCTTTCGGGCGTCGCCGTTCCTTGGTTCGTCCCGTAGGTCAACCTCTTGCTCACGGTTGCCGGTCTTCCTTTCGCCCCTGCAGAGTTAACTGGTTGTTAACCGCGCGAGCACAGCTGCCCCGCTCGGTATCGAGAGACTATGCCACTTCCGGAACCGTTTCGAACCGTTTCGGCGATATTACGCATTATTTTCGTCATTCGATGAAGTGTTCACCCAGCGTTTACCGCAGGTGGAATGAACCGGAAGCAAGAGCCAGAAACCGGTGAATTATCGCTGAATTCTTTTGCCTTGCCGACCGCTCAGGATTCCGCGGGCTGCCCGCCGCGCTTGCGCGCCCCGAGCACCATCGAGGTGCGCAGCTGGACCATTTCGCCCCAGTTGGTCTTGGCAATGAATTCATAGAGATCCCGCTGGGTTGGCACCGTGACATCGACCAGCAGCTGGGCATCACCGGCCACCGCTGCAACGTATCTGACCTGCGGCAATCCAGCGAGCAGGGTTCCCAGCGCATCCACATCGGCAGGGGAGACCTGGACCCAGAGCAGCGCTTCGACCTTGAACCCCATCAGTGCCGGGTCAACCAGTGCACGGATGCTGATGTGCTCGCCGCGCAACAGCCAGTCGACCCGGCGGGAGACCGACGTTTCGCTCATGCGCACCTGGCGCGAAATGGCCTCGATGCTGGCGCGTCCGTCCTTGCGCAGCACGTCGATTATGAGGTGATCGCTTTCGCCTAGCTCCCCGATAGGGTTCCATGCAATTAATTCGCCTCCTGCGCTGGGAGACAACGCCGCTTCCTGCCCCTGGCTCAGCTCCCCGCCGCGCCAGGCGCGAATGGTCTTGAAGTATTTCAGGATCGGGTAGATCTGGATATTACTCAGGCCCGGTGTCGCTGGCAGCTGCAGCGTGAGGATGTCCTGCAGCCCGCCGTCATAGTGCAGTTCGCTCACGACGTCGCTCTCACCAGTGACCATATAGGTGAAGCTGGTGTCGGTTCGCGCGGAGAGCGCCTGGCTGGCAACCGGGATCGTTCCCGGCGCGCAGCTCAGCGAAGCGATGACAGCGCCGGAGCGATGGGAAATGGCCGCGATCTTCACCTTGCCCTGCTCAAGCATCGCTGATCCGTAGCGGGCTACGGTGCGTTCCGGTTCGCCAATCACCCTGGCGATCTTGCGCCACGTTGCCCTGCCATCCACCTGCAACGCGACAATAATTCGGCGTTCCAGGTCGCTGAGCTCGGTCAAATCCTTCATCATTCCTACTTTCAGGCCACAACCGTCGTTCATCGCCGGTACTTTTACGAACTATACGAAAAAACGCCCGATACATTCGTCGAAATCCCCGATATCCGGGATGCAATTCGGGTCGATTTGGAGGAATTGGCCAGAATTATGGCCAATCTATCCATATCTTGCCAGAAGCATTCTAATCCCGGATCGTTGAACCCGAAAGAGATCCACCTCACATTGATTTTCAGACCCTAGGAGCGCAAATGAATCCGCAACTCGTCATGGCGGCAGGTGATCCTGGTTCAACCGATATCTGGGCTGTCGCCAACTCCCCCGTTCTCTGGATTTGCGCTCTGGGCGTCTTCGCGGTCATCTTCGTCCAGTGCATCCTGTACTCGCGTGCAGCGAAGAAGGCCGCCCCGCACGTGGACATGCCAATCAATGAGGTCAAGGAATCCTTCCGCGCTGGCGCGGTAGCCTCCATCGGGCCTTCGCTGGCCGTGGTCCTCGTGGCTATTGCCCTGCTGGCCCTGTTCGGCACTCCGGCTGTGCTGGTGCGCATCGGCCTGATCGGCTCTGCCGCGGCCGAAACTGCTTCGGCCAGCATCGCCGCGGGCACCATGGGCGCCCAGCTGGGCGGCGACAGCTACACGCAGCAGGTCTTCGGCGTCGCATTCATGGCGATGAGCCTGTCCGGCGCAATGTGGATGATCTGCACGCTGATCATGACACCGCTGCTGAAGAAGGGCGGCTCCACGCTGGCCAAGCGCAACCCGGCAGTGATGGCGCTGATCCCCGCCGCCGCCCTGCTCGGCGCCTTCTCCGCCCTGACCATCGCCGAGCTGCCCAAGTCCAATGTGCACCTGATCCTGGTCGGCATCTCCGCTGCGGCCATGGGCTTGTGCCTCTACCTGGCCAAGGTGCTGGAGCTCAAGTGGCTGAAGGAATGGGCCCTGGGCATCTCGATCGTCATCTCCATCGTCGCCGCCTACTTCCTGCACACCGCCTAAGGACCGATCATGACTACGACATCCCAATTGTCCAGCGCCGACGCTTCGATGGCGCGCTTCGAGAAGCAGACTTCCCGCTACGGGTCCATCACGATGCTCATCGGCTTGGTCCTGTCCCTGATTGGCCCGATCTACATCGCTTTCTTCAGCGGGCTGGAGATCACCAGCACAATGATCTGGGTGGCCTTCCTGACCGTAGCCGGCACCTTCGGGGTGCTCTGGTTCGTCGAGCCGCTGACCTATTTCCCCATCCTGGGTTCGGCCGCCATGTACCAGGCCTTCATGATCGGCAACATCTCCAACAAGCTGCTGCCCGCGGCCATCGTGGCGCAATCGACCATTGGCGCCAGGCCCGGAACCAAGCGCGGCGACCTGGCCGCGGTGATGGCCATCTGCGGTGCCGCCACCGTCCACCTGACCAGCTTGCTGCTGTTCGTCGGCCTGCTGGGCACCTGGCTGGTGTCCATGATCCCCGCCGATGTCATTGATGTGGCCCGCCTGTACATCCTGCCGTCGCTGATGGGCGCGGTCCTCGTGCAATGCATCGTGGCCATGAAGTCCCTGCGCCCGACGGTCATCGCGATCGTGCTGGCCCTGGTGATGAACTTCGTCGTTGTCCCGATGGCTCCGGCCATCGGCATGTTCGCCACCGCCATCGTGGTCATCGCCTCCATTGTCTTCTCCTGGGTCCTGCGCGACCGCAAGAAAATCCACACTTCAGAAAGCTAGAGGATCATCGCATGCTGAACACCTACGGACTCACCGACGCCGAAACCCAGGCCTTGCACGAGGACTACCTGCACCTGCACCGCAACCCGGAGCTGTCCATGCAGGAGCACAACACCGCTGCGTTCATCGAATCCAAGCTCAGCGAACTGGGCATCGAGCACTTCCGTTGCGGCGGCACCGGCGTGGTGGGCATCCTGCGCAACGGCGAAGGCCCGGTGGTGGCCTTCCGCGCCGACAGCGACGGCCTGCCGATTGCCGAGGACACCAAGGCGGAGTACGCCTCCACCGCCAAGGGCTTTTTGGCAGATGGCACCGAGGTCCCGGTAATGCACGGCTGCGGCCATGACACCCATGTGGCCAGCGCCCTGGGCGCGGCCCGGGTGCTCGTGCGCAGCACCGATGTGTGGGCCGGCACCGTGGTGTTCATCTTCCAGCCCGGCGAGGAAACCAGCGCGGGAGCCGCCGCAATGCTCGCTGACGGCCTGTGGGATCGGGCACCGCGGCCAACCGCGGTCCTCGGCCAGCACGTATTCCCCTTTGCCACCGGCACCATTCATATCACCCCGGAATCGGCGATGGCCATGGCCAACTCGCTGGAGGTCACCCTCTACGGCAAGCAGGCCCACGGTTCCCAGCCGCAGGATTCCATCGACCCGATTGTGCTCGGAGCCAATATCATCACCCGGCTCCAGACCATCACCTCGCGCGAGCTGCATCCGCTGGATTCGGCCGTGGTCACCTGCGGCTCCTTCCACGCGGGCCTGAAGGAAAATATCATCCCCGACACCGCGGTATTCACGCTGAACATCCGCACACTCACCGAGCCGGTGCGCGAGAAGGTCCTGGAAGCAGTCACCCGGATCATCAATGCCGAGGCGGATGCCTCAGGGGCACCTCGGCCGAAGATCGAGCAGCTCTACACCTTCCCGCGGCTGTACAACGACCCGGAGCACACCGGCAATGTCGTCGGCGCGCTGCGCCAGGAGTTCGGCGAGGAGCAGGTCCGCCTGGTGCCGCCGCTGATGGGATCCGAGGACTTCGGTTCGCTGGGCGATGCCATCGGCGTGCCGAATGTGTTCTGGATGTTCGGCGGCGCCGACCCGCAGGACCCGGCACCGGCTGGCAACCACTCCCCGTTCTTCCTGCCTGAGTACCGTGGAGCGTTGGATTCCGGCGTGCGCGCAGCCTTGGCCGGAATTCGCCATTATCTCGGCGCCTAACTAGCCAACAAGAGCGCGTAGGGCCTGGGTGAAGGAAAATTTCCTTCACCCAGGCCCTGAGCTGTTTCAGCTCCCCCGGCGTGTCAGAGCTGGGCGCGCCCGTCGAGGTAGGCGCCGAGCACCTGCAGCACGCCGTGATCAAGGTTGGACGGCGCAGTGAAATTCGCGGCTTCTGCCACCACGGGGTGGGCATTAGCCATCGCAAAAGAGTAGGTGGCGGCCTTGATCATTTCCAGGTCGTTGGGGTAGTCGCCGAAAACTGCTGTTTCATCGGCGCTGATTCCCAGCTTCTCCTGCAGCGCATTCAGGGCCAAGCCCTTGTGCACGCCATGATTCATCGCATCGACCCAGTGGCTCCCCGAGATCACCACCTGCAGCGGAACTTCCAGCGCCGTCGCCATCTCCTTCACTGCACCGGTGCCGACGTTGATTGCCATCTTGATGATCTCGTCCTCGACCAAAGCCAGGTCGTCCACCACCTGCACTGCACGGTAATACGGTGCAATCGCGGCGGCGAACGCATCATCGGCGCGCTCCACATAGGCGGTGCGGCGTCCGCACAGCACCAATCCGGCATCGAGCGCAGATTGCGCGCGGACGGCCTGGATGACCGCGTCAACCGAGGACTTACCGATGATGTTGGAGTAGATCTCGTTCTCGCCATGCATCACGACGGTGCCGTTCTCGGCAATGATCGCGATCTCGCCCAAGGGGGCGAACTGCTCGCGCAGGGTGGCGAACTGGCGCCCGGAAGCCGGCACGAACTTGATGCCGCGTTCCTGGAGCCGGTCGATGAGCGCCCAGGATGCCTCCGGGATTTGGCCCTCGCCGTCCAGGAAGGTGCCGTCCATGTCAACGGCGACGAGCTTGATCTGGGCGTTCGGGTCAATCGTATGCATAGGTTCCTAGTTGCCGGGATTCAGCGCGCGATGCGCGGCGCCCAATACCCCGGCGGCGTTGTTGAAGCGGGCGGGCACGATCTTGGCACGCAGTTCCAGCTGCGGCAGGAATTTCTCGTGGTCTTCGGAGATCGCTCCGCCGATGATGATCAGATCCGGGCTGCAGAGGAATTCCACGTGGGACAGGTAGCGCTGCAGGCGGGCGATGTACTGTTCCCAGCTGAGGTTTTCCTCGTGCATGACTCGCGCGGCGGCCTTGCTCTCGGCATTGAAGCCGTCGATTTCGAGGTGGCCGAATTCGACGTTAGGGAAGAGCACTCCGTCGCGGAAGAAGGCCGAGCCAATGCCGGTGCCCAGGGTCAGCAGCAAGGTGCTGCCCTTGACAGGCTTGCCATTCTCGGCTCCCGCACCCGCGTAAACCTCGGCGACGCCGGCGGCATCCGCGTCATTGAGCACAAAGACGTCGCGGCCCAGGAGCGCACTGAACGAGGCGGTGACATCCAAGCCGATCCAGGCCTTGTCGATATTGGCCGCCGAGTGCACGACGCCGTCGATGACGATGCCGGGCACGGTGACACCGGCGGGAATCCCGGCCAGCTCATCGCCGGTGAGCTCCTGCAGGTCGGCAATGATTCCTGTCATCACCTGGGCGACGGCCTCCGGATGCGCGCCTTCTGGGGTGGCGGCCTTGCTGAAGGTGCTCTCAACGAGCTTGCCGTCGGTTCCAACCAATCCGTACTTGATGGACGAGCCGCCCAGATCAAGGCCGATGGCAGCGAACTGCGACGTGGATGCCGATGCGTCAGATGGTGCCATCAGTGGTCTCCCCGGAGATGCAAATAGAATTTTAAGGACTCTTTACAATATATAGCTTGGATCACTTTGGTCAACGTGCCCGGTAGTTTTCCCACAAGTTGCCCAAGGCGAGCTCCCGGGCACCAGCCAGTGCCCCGCGTGCCGCGGCTTCGGTTCCCAATGCGGAAAGCTGCACATGGACCGGCTTGGGCAGCAACCTATTCAGCTCGCTCTCCAATGCCGCGCACAATTCAGGGGTCAGGCCCGGACCGATGGCCACCACCCGCTGCGGATCGACGAAGCCAATCAAGTTCGCCAGGACCTGGCCGAACGGCGCAAGGAATGCCGGCCAGTTCCGTTCGTCGGCCAGCTTCTCCCAGAGCACGCGGGTCTGGAACATCCCCGCCTCGGCGAGCGCTTCGCGCAGGTTTGTCCCGCCCACCACCTGGGTCTCCAGCTCGCCAGCGGTGCCGTGCTTGCCGCGGTGCAGCGCACCGTCGATGACCAGTCCTGCGCCCAGGCCAGATCCGATATAGATCATCATCAAGGAGTCTGCCTGCTCGCCCGCTTCGGCCAGGGCCATCCAGTTCACGTCGTTATCCAGCAGCACCGGAACACCGTCAGCGAATTGGCCTGCAAGGTCAGCTCCGGAGGAAGGGAAAATCGGGGTAGCCAGCACGCGCAGCTCGCCATCGCGCTCCACCGGGGCCGATTGGCTCACGGCCGCGGCCAGCAGCGGGGAGCCGAGCTCGGCGGCCACGCGCGAAATCTCCCGGGCACCCATTTGCGCTACTTCCGCTGCAGTGGTTTGCGCGGTGAGCGGGTAGAGGCGGTCCACCAGGGTTTGCCCGGCCAGGTCGGTGGCGCGGACCTGCAGGAATTCAGCCTGCAGGCACAGGGCCAGCAGGTGGCCGAAGCTGCTGTCCAGCGCATAGTGCTCCGGTACGCGTCCGCGCTTGGGCTCGTTTTCCCGCTCGATGGCCAACGCCAACCCGTTCTCCTGCAGGCGCGAAATCGCCTGCGATGCGGTGGGCTTGGAGATGCCCAGATCCGCGGCGATCCGGGTCCGTGTCGCCGGGGCCTTGCAGAGGTAGTCGAAGACCCGGATGTCGGTCAGGGTTGCCAGGGCACGGGGCCCCGCAGTGGAATCAGTCACCCACCAATCCTACTGGGCTTCCGCCCCGATTCCGGGCAGCAGAACTTGGCGTACCGAGCGCCCGTCAGCCAGATCGTCGAGGGCTTCGTTGATCTGCGCCAGCGGCCTGGTCTCCACCAGCTTCTCTACCGGGAGCCTGCCTGAGCGCCAAAGCTGCTCGTAGTAGCCGATATCCTGCTTTGGCAGCGCAGAGCCCATATAGCTGCCGATAATCGTGCGGGCGCCGGCGGTCAGGGCCAATGGCTCGATGCTGCTCATCGCGCCCGGGGCCGGCAGCCCCACGGTCACCAGGGTTCCGCCCACGCCTGTGGCCTGCAATGCGGTTTCGAAGGCCCGCGGATGACCGGCGGCCTCAACCACGATCTGCGCACTGCGCTGCCCCAGCTCCTGCGGCGTGCAGGCTTCATCGGCACCCAAGGCCAGCGCGGCCGCCAGCTTCTGATCATTGGCATCAATGGCCAAGATCCTGCCGGTAGTCCGCTGCCCTGCGGCCACCAGCAAGGCGGCCATGCCCACTCCGCCCAGTCCAATGATGGCCACATCCTCGGCACCTGTTGCCTTGGCGGCATTGCGCAGCGCGCCGCCGCCGGTGAGCACCGCGCACCCCAGCACCGCGGCCACCTCGGCCGGCACATCCGCGCCCACCGGTACCAGGCTGCGCGCATCCATCACCGCATAATCGGCAAAGGCCGAGACGCCCAGGTGGTGGTGGACCGGCTTGCCATCGAGCATCAGCCGGCGAGCGCCAGTCAGCAGGGTTCCAGCGGTGTTGGACGCGGTGCCGGCGCTGCACGGCAGCTTGCCTCCGGTGGCGCAGGCTGCGCAGTTCTCGCAGCGTGGCAGGAAGACCGAGATCACCTGCTGGCCAATGTCCAGCTGAACCCCTTCGCCAACCTGCTCGATGATGCCGGCCGATTCATGCCCGAGCACCATCGGCACCGGACGCGGCCGGTTCCCGTCGATGACCGACAAATCCGAATGGCAGAGTCCGGCAGCCGTAATGCGCACCAGCACTTCCCCGGGGCCGGGGTCGCCCAGCTTCAGCTGGCGGATCGCCAGCGGCCGGTGCTCGGCATAGGGGCGCTGGTTCTGCGTGTGCCCCAGCACCGCTGCCTGGATCTGGCGCATGCTCAGCCGGCAGCTGGCTGGTTGGCGTTGGCCGGTTCCGGGATCCACCCGCGCACGGCGCCATCAGGCAGCAGGTTCTTCACGATCAGCGAGCAGTCCTTGTCCCCCAGCCCCTGCTCGATCAGTTCGTCGAAGTGCTCGCGGGCCAGGGTTGCTGCCGGCAGCCGCACGCCGGTGCTTTCCCCGGCATCTAAGGCCAGCCCGACATCCTTGCGTGCCAGATCGGTGCGGAAGGTCGCTTCGAAATTGTTGTTTGCCGCAGCGGTATCGATGATGCCGGGCACCGGGTACCAAGTCTGCTGCGCCCAGGACCGGCCCGAGGAGACCGAGGCGATCTGCCAGAAGACCTCGGGATCCAGGCCCAATGCCTCGGCCAGCTGGGAACCCTCGGCGCTGGCCATCAGGTCGATGAACAGCATCATGTTGTTGCAGATCTTGGCGGCAATGCCCATGGAGGGCCCGCCTGCGACGATGGTCTTGCCGCTCATCGGGGCGATGAATCCGCTGGCCCGGTCCATCACTTCCGGCTCACCGCCGAGCATGAAGGCCAGGGTCCCCGCCGCTGCGCCGGAGATGCCGCCGGATACCGGGGCATCAACGAAGTGCAAGCCGCGCTCCGCGGAGCCTGCGTGGATGTAGCGGGAAGTTTCAATGTCCACCGTGGAGGAATCCAGCAGGAGCATGTCCTTGGTGGCGTTGGCCCAGATGCCTGCCTCGCCCTCGTAGACCGAGCGCACGTGCGCGCCCTTGGGCAGCATGGTGAATACCGCATCGGCATGCTCCATGGCTTCGGCCACCGAGCCGGAGATCTGCACCCCGCCTCCCGCCGCGGCGGCGCAGGCCTCCGCGTCCAGGTCGTAGCCGCGCACCTGGTGCCCGGCGGCCACCAGATTCGCTGTCATCGGTCCGCCCATGTTGCCCAGGCCAATCCATGCGTACGTGCTCATCTGCACACCCCTCGTCGTTGCGTACCGTCCTTTCAGGCCAGCGTAGGATGCCGGTCGTGCCGGACTCAATGCACCCCGGCACGGCAATTGCGCAAGCCCGGTGTGCGCTAGCGCACACCGTCCATGGCAGACTGTGGACTATGGACCGTCAGATCGATTACCGCCATCTCGAATCACTCATTGCCCTGCTGACCGTTGCACGACTGGGCCGCTACACCGCCGCCGCGAACGTCCTCGGGGTAAACCACTCGACGATTTCCCGCCGCATCGACGCACTGCAAAAGGCGATGGGCGGCCACCTGCTCACGCGCACCCCCAACGGCTGGGAACTGACCGATCTGGGACGCCGGGCGATGGCCAGCGCGGAAACCATCGAGCAGGCAGTGGAGGCCATCGGCGCCGAGAAGGACTCCGGAGCGCTGGCAGGCCATGTGCGCGTCGCTGCCCCCGATGCATTCAGCGCGCACCTCGCTGCCCCGGCACTGGCCAAGCTCCAGGTAAAGCATCCGCAACTGGTCTTCGAGATCGTCTCCGAAACCACCCGTGCACGGCAGACGCGTACCGGCATGGACTTGGAGATTGTCATCGGCGAACCCCATGTCCGCAAGGCGGCTTCGATGAAACTCATGGATTACGAGTTGCGGCTCTACGCCACTGCCGAATACCTGGAAAGCCATGGCACGCCAAGATCCATCGAGGATCTGGCAGGGCATAGCTTGAACTACTACATCGATACCGCTCTGACGGTGGACAAGCTCGATGACGCCACCAGCGCCCTGCCACCGATGCGCCGCTCCATTTCTTCCACGAGCATCGCGGTGCAATACGCGGCCACCATGAACCATGCCGGCATCGGGCTGCTGCCAACATTCCTCTCCCGTCACTATCCCAACATGATTCCGGTGCTCCACGAGGAGTTCACCTTCCACTCCGAATATTGGCTGGTGGGACGCGACGAGGCTTTGCGCAGCCGTGCGGTCCAGGAAACGGTGCGCGCACTGAATGATGCTGCCACCGCCGACGACTGGTTCATTCCGCCGTTCCCCGTGCCGAGCACGTCCGGAAGCTAGTGCGTTCGGGCTGGTTCCCAGTCAATGATGGCTTGGCACATCTGTGCCGTTGATTGCGCGCTGTCCAGGCGGAGCACCGGACGGGACTCGTCCTTCAACCATGCCTCGTGGTGCGCGCGGCTGCGTCCGGCGAACTCCGGGTCATCGTAGCCAGCCGCCCACAGCATGAAATGCTCCACAGCCTTTGGATCCGGGGCTTGCCCGGACTGCCGAAGTTGCTCGCGTTCGGCAAGCCGTCGCAGGCGCACGTCGGGATCCAGCGTCAAGAACACGAAGGCATCGCATTCGGCCAGCACATCATTCCCCCACCCCTGCATGGATCCCGAAAGCACCCATGCGCTGCGCGGCACGAAGATCTCATGCATGAACTTGGAGCGTTCAGCTGGCGCTCGCTGCTGGGAGTACGGCGGGTCGGTGGGTACCCAGAAATAGTCGTCGCTATCGGCATGCGGGACCGACCAAGCATTCGCCACGGCTCGGGCAAGAGTCGTCGTGCCACTGCCGCTGGCACCGAAGATATTCAGCCTGCACTGCTCCATCTGGAAATCCCCCTCTGCCGGCTTGGCTGCGTCTTCCCATTGCTCCGATGCCGGCGATTCAAATCGCGAGTGGCAATGAATGCAATTCGGCACAGCATCGCCATCAAATCTCCGAATCCCGCCGGTTGAAGCACCTCGCCGTCGCAAAGTCTTGTTGACAATAATCTCCGCCAAAACGCCATCTGCACTTAGGTGCCAGAATGTCAGCAAGTCGCCGACTGCACAACCGGATTGCCCAAGGCAGGCAATCAAGCATCACAAAAGCAAACCCCGTTTGGGAATTGATCTTCGGTGCCGTCATGGATGCTGGGGAGTATCCCTGCGATGCCATTACATCGAGGGCACGCTCGCCGGATCAAACTACAAAACGACATCTTCTAAAGCAGTGCGGCTCACAGCAATAATTTCTCGGTATCGTAATGGGCTGTTTCTAGTTTTCATTTAAGCCATCTGCAGGATAATATCCACTTGTGTTGTTTTTATCATTTCAACACTCGTCATGCTAACCATTTGATCAGTAGATACATTGGCCAGTTTTTTTAGTAAAAGAAGTTCAAAATTCGCAGCGATCTTCCTAGGCTTCGCTCTACTTTTTCCAGCTGCATCGGCAGCCCACGCGGCCCCAATTTGGAACTATGGAACTGTAGATGCGCCGGGTTGGAACACACGGTACATATGGTCAAGCTTTGATGACACAGAGAAACGCCACGGCGCAAGTGCCGAAGGCGATATCGGGGGCCTCAAACGCTCGACTTGCAAGTCGCCCAATACCCGGGCTTATGCAGAGTCCATCTACTCACCTTCGGGCGGCTGGCACCTCGCGTACTACCGGTACTGCTAGATAACGATTGTGTCCGCTGGGAGCCTCCCCAGGCTCCCAGCCGGCGCGACAGAAAGCGTAAATGAAAAAACAAAGGGCTTCATCTAGCCGTCGTTATCGCAGCCTTATACGCCATGTTCGCTGGTTTTGCATCGTCGATCCTCCTAGAAGAAACAACGCTTCCAGATTCACGTCAAATACTCGTGAGCGGTCAAACCGTATCCACAGGCGGAGCTGGGCTTCCAGTGTTAGCCCAGAAACTGGCAGACGACAGCTCCTCAGTAATCGTCAAACACATTCGCGATCTGCACGATACCAAGATTCGTAATCTCTATATCGCCACAGGTAACGAGAATCTGCCACAGTCCCACTGGATCACAGAAGGTTATCCGCGTTTTAGCCAGGGTATCCAGACCAACATTTACCCTGTGGAAGATCTTCAAGGAAAAGATCCTCGGGGGAGGTACTTTATCTTCGGCTCCGACGGAGCTGAAGACAAAGTTGTGGAGGAATTCGAAAGAGTTGGATTCTCCGTAGAAGAAATCCCGGTATCCAGTTCCCTTGGATTAGGCATCCTTCTCCAAGGAACTCTGAGCTCGCCAACCTTGGTAACCATGCTCCTAATCGTCGTTCTTTCGGGTACTTCAGCCATCGCGCAAATAAAGCGCTACTCAGTAGAGCGGCTTCATGGTGCCAGCAAGAATGATGTCCTCATCCACGAACTTAAGGACCTTTTTAAACGAGCTTTCCCCCAAGTCGCCGTACTCGGTTGCGTCGGAACGTTTTGTCTACATTCCTATAATGGCCTGAACCAATTCGTTCCGTTGGCTCAGAGAGTGTCGATTATTTTTGCAATCGCTCTCTGCCTGGCGATTGCGATTCACGCGACCGTCGCAACGCTGCTCTGGGATACCTCTATACTTCACGGCCTAAAGGGGCGCCTAGGCTTCCGAGTGGCGGTTCCGGTTGCCTACTTAATCAAAGTCCCTGGAATTCTCATTGCAGTTTCCTTGGTCGCATCTGCATTTGGAGCTCTCCAAACAACTCATGAGGCGGCGGTCGCCAAAGCAGAGCTGAACGCAGCTGGAGATGCATCGGCAATTGTATTTGAAGGGCGAACCTCGCCGGAAGAAATGGATCGTTTGGCTTTCGAGTCAGGTGCCTGGCTAAAGAACGAAGCTAAAGCAGGTCGAGCTGTACTATCTGCACCGTATCAGTTGGGCGAAAAACGCGGTGATGGTTCAATCCCGGTTCTATTGATCAACAATGCATATCTGGAAAGAAACGAGGTGCTCGCAGAATCTGGAGAAAGAGTCCAGCAGATTCCGGAGAGCGATATCCGGGTGTTAGTGCCCGAGAACAGTCAAGCGCTCCGAAGTGCAACACTCGACTTTATCGGCGAATTTTCAATAGATTCAATAGCGGAAGAAAAAGTTTCCTTCGAATCCATTGAACAGGGACAAAAGCACTTTCGCTATGATCCCGACGTTGCCGCTATTGGAGGCTCTCTGGCCGTTGCAGACTCAATTCTGATTATCGTAGGTTCCGACTCCGGGCTTATCCGCGATGACGACTACATGGCATTGGCAAGCGATGGCCGTGTCTTGATGACAGATCCCGTGATCGCCGCCCAGCGAACCCCTCCTGAGCTTATGGGCAACTGGATAGCCGCCTATGTACCTATAGCCCAAATTGCAGCCAACAATTATGCGGATCAAAAATCTGATCTGAATGTCAAGATCGGAAGCTCGCTGGTAGCGCTCATCGTGTTGCTTTCCACTGCCGTCGGGCTTGCCCAAATACACGTTCGCGGCAACTCGCAAACGATCCTTGTCAGATATTTGCACGGTTGGAGTTTCTACTCGATCCATCGTTGGCTGATTCGTGCTGAGTTATTGCTGCTCCTGCTGGTCACACTCTGGGCTTTCGGCCGATCAACCATCTTGGCAATCGGAGCCAGCTCTGAATTCACTTCTGGAGTTGCGTACGAATCAGTGATAGTAGCAAACCATTGGCAGCCGTGGGCCATCGCGTTCATAGCCATGAGTAATCTCAGTATCCTGCTGGGATTAGTGCACGTTCAGTCCAAGCACATGTTCCGTACCCATAGTGAGGAAACAGCATGAGTGAAATTATCGTCAGCCACGCGGCAAAGTCTTTCAAGCAACGCCAACTCTTCACGGATCTATCGTTCCGGGTCCGTGCCAAGCAACTGACAGCACTCACTGGCCCATCGGGCTCAGGAAAATCCACATTGCTGAACTGCATCGGGTTGCTCGACGATCTTGATTCAGGAACTATCCATGCCGGAGAAAAACGGATTTCACGGATGGGCAAGGAAAAGCAGAGGCTATTTCGACGAGATAGCCTAGGCTACATGTTCCAAGACTACGCACTGATCGAAAATTCCAGCATCAATCAGAATCTTGAAATTGCTGTAGGAGCCAATGGAAGACGTGCGGTGAAGTTCGCGAGCTTCGATGCCGCACTCACCAGAGTGGGGCTCGGCGGACGAGGTAATGAGCCCGTCTATTCTCTCTCCGGTGGGGAACAGCAGCGCGTTGCGCTTGCAAGGCTCATCGTCAAAAAGCCTTCCATCATTCTTGCGGATGAACCGACTGGGGCACTCGACCCTGCCAATGCGGAGGTTGTTCTCAGCGAATTGGACCGGCTGGCCCAAGAAGGGGCCGCAGTCATAATTGCAACGCATTCTGCGCAGGTCATCGATGCTTGCGCAAATACGATCAGCCTTGCCCACATGTCCTAGAAGCATGCACCTCTGCCAAGCTGCGCATCTGGATCACCAGTAGGCAGTCCAGATTCTTGCAGTTTGCGGACGCATGACGGAAGACTACACCTGCCACCCGAGAGAGTTCACCGTCCGCCTGAACTGCTCCCCACAAGTTGTCGCGACTTTCTACAGTCCAACTTCTGGGGAGCAGTTCACTATTGGATGACGAACTCTCTCATGCCGCGTTCGTCCAGATATTTACTGCATCTTCATTTCGGCGCTCGAAGCGGCCCCGCCGTTCAACGCCAAGCGGTCAGCCTCGTCGATCTCGCCGAGATCCAGCCCCTTGGTTTCCTTCATGAAGTACACCGCCACCATGGTGACTGCTGCGGCGAAGACAATGTACCCGGCGACCGGTACCCAGGATCCGTAGACCTTCAGCAGGAAGGTTGCGATGATCGGTGCCATCGAACCGGCAACAATCGAGGTGACCTGGTAGCCCAGCGAGACACCCGAGTAGCGCATGCGGGTCGGGAACATTTCCGCCATGATGGCCGGCTGCCCGGCATACATCAGGCCATGCACGAACAGTCCCAGCATGATGGTGACCAGGATGACCGCATCGTTTCCAGTGTTGAACAACGGGAAGGCTGCCACGCCCCACACTGCCATGAGCACCACGCCGGTAGCATAGACCGGTCGACGTCCGCGGCTGTCGGTGAAGCGTCCAACAATTGGCACCAGGATGGCGTGGAAGACGTGTGCCACAAGCATCAGGCCCAGAATTGTGGAGGTGTCCATCTTCAGCTGGGTGGCCATGTAGGTGATGGAGAAGGTGACCACCATGTAGTACATGATGTTCTCGCCGAAGCGCAGCCCCATGGCGGTGAACACCCCGCGCGGGTAGCGCTTGAATACTTCGCCCACGCCATAGCCGGCGGCCGCGTTCTGTTCCAGCTCCGCCTTGGCTTCCTTGAAAATCGGGGCATCAGAAACACGGGTGCGGATGTAATAGCCCACTACCACGATGACCACCGAAAGCCAGAAGCCGATGCGCCAACCCCATGCCAGGAAGGCAGCCTCGCTGAGCGTTGCCGAGAGCACCAGCAGCACCACCGTGGCCAGCAGGTTGCCCACCGGCACTGCCGCCTGCGGCCAGGATGACCAGAAGCCGCGTTCCTTGTTCGGCGCATGCTCGGCCACCAGCAGCACTGCGCCACCCCATTCCCCGCCGACGGCGAAGCCCTGGGCAAAGCGCAGCACGATCAGCAGGATCGGTGCGGCGTAGCCGATGGAATCGAAGGTGGGCAGGCAGCCCATCAGGAAGGTGGTCGCGCCAACCAGCACGATCGCCACCTGCAGCAGGTGCTTGCGTCCGAACTTGTCGCCGAAGTGGCCGAAGACGATGCCGCCGATCGGGCGGGCAATGAAGCCGACCGCGTAGGTCAGGAAGGCCTTGATGATGTTGTCCAGGTCGTTGCCGGTATCCGGGAAGAAGATCTTGTTGAAGACCAAGGTGGCCGCAGTCGCGTAGAGGAAGAATTCATACCATTCGACGACGGTGCCAGCCATGGAGGCTGCTACGACCCGGCGCAATCCCTTGCGCTCGGCCTTCGATGACGTTTCGCTTGCCACTGTGCGTTCCTTCCGCCTTCGCCAGTACCCCCTGCGGGACCAGCTTCATCAGCGAGTATGGCCTAGATCACATGGCGAAAGATAGACGGCAAGAGGCATAGTTGGAGGCAGTTTCTGCACATTCAGCGTGCATTTTTGCACATGGCATGGCCACTCGCGGAAGGGTTGACGATGACAGCTTGGGAAAACGCAGCGTACCAGGTCGCGTTGCGCGGCGTGCGCATGGACGTGCACACCCGTTGCGCCCACTACCACTCGCTGATCGATGTGATTGCGTTGAAGCACCACTGCTGCGGCATCTACTATCCCTGCCACCTATGCCATGGCGAACTGGCCGGCCACGAAGCAACGCTGTGGCCGGCGGACAAATTTGATGAGCCTGCGGTGCTCTGCGGGGTCTGCAGCACGCAGCTGAGCCCCGCCCAGTATCTGGAAGCCGATTCCTGCCCCAACTGCCAGGCGCTATTCAATCCCGGCTGCAAGGCGCATCGGCACCTGTACTTCGAGGTGGAATCAGGACCCTAGTCCCACGGCAGGTCGTTCTCCTCTGCAGGCTGTTGCGGAACCACCAGCACCGGCCGATGCTGCTTGTGGGCCAGCGCCACGGCAATCGAGCCGTCGAGCAGCTGGGCCATCTTGCTGCGGATCCCCGGACGGCGGGTGCCGATGACGATCATCTGCGCATCCAGCTGCTCCGCCACCGCCGCCAGTACCTTGGCCGGTTCACCGGGCACCGTATAGCTCTCGAACTCCACGCCGGTCACCACCGAAGCGATTTCCCAGGCGAGCTCCTCGGAGACCGGATCTGCCGAGGCCAGCAAGTCGCCTTCGGACAGCTTGTCGGTAATCAGTCGTCCGTAATCTGCATGGATGCACACCAATCGTGCATCCAGCCCGCGAGCCAGCGAGGCGGCCGCCGCCAATACCGCCGGCGACATGCCTTTTTCCACGCCCACGACCATGGTGCTCATCAGCTATTCCTGCTTTCCTAGTCGGTCCATTCCTTGCTGAAAATCCTAGAGGTCGCCAAGCTCAATGCCCGTATCCGCCAAGCGTTCGGCTGGAATCTCGCGGCCCACCAATTCGCGCAGCTGATCGTTGACATCCCAGATGTTCACGTTGGCTGCCGCCGTGATCCGTTGGCCGTCCTGCCAGAACAGCAAAAATTCCCCGCTCTCCACAGAGCCGCGGACTACCGAAGTGTCATCCGGCGAATTGTGCCCCACGTATTCCATCCCCAGATCGAACTGGTCGGTGAAGAAATACGGGAGCCAGTCGTAGGATTCTTCCTCGCCCATCAGCGTCGCGGCCGCGAGCTTACCCTGGCGGATGGCATTGTCCCAGTGCTCCACGCGCAGCTGCCGGCGCAGCCTGGTATTGAAAGCCTGGGCGATATCCCCCACCGCGAGAATCTTGGAGTTGCTGGTGCGCAGCGACGCATCAACGATGACTCCCGAATCCACGTCCAGCCCGGCAGTCTCGGCCAGTTGCAGGTTGGGGCGGGCACCGATGGCCAGCAGCACCACGTCGGCACGCGAAGACCCGGCATCGGAGAGCACCTGCAGGTGCCCGTCAACCTGCTCGATGCCCTGGGCCCGCGCGGTGCGCACATCCACGCCATGGCGTTGGTGCAGTTCCAGCAGGTAGTGCCCGAAGCGTTCGCCGAAGACCTTGGCCAGTGGCACCTCGGAGGGAGAATAAACGGTGACGCGCGCACCGCGCTGGCGTGCGGTGGCAGCGACTTCCATGCCGATCCAGCCCGAACCGATGACCGCCACCTGCGCGCCCTCGGTCAGTTCTGCGCGCAGCGACTTCGCATCTGCCAGGGTGCGCAGCACGTGCACGCCTGGCAGGTCATAGCCGGGCATTGGCGAGTCCCCGCCCACGCTGGCCCGCGAACCGGTCGCCAAAACCAGCTGGTCGTAGTCCACCGCGCTGCCATCGGCCAGCAGCACCTGCTGCTTGCCGGTCTCCACGCTGATTGCGGCGGTTCCCAGCCGGAGGGTGACCTCCTGCGCTGCGTACCACTGCGCGTCATGCACGGTGAAGTCTTCTGGCTCGTCATTGCCCTGCAAGAACCCCTTGGACAGGGGCGGACGCTCATAGGGCAGGTGCGATTCCTCGCCAATCAGGGTGATCGGGCCGGCATGTCCCCGCTCGCGTAGTGCTGCCACCGTACTGGCGGCGGCAAGCCCGGCACCAACGATGACTATCGACTCCTGGTCCATGGAATAACCCCTCTGCTTCCCGCCGCGGTGACGGCCCGCGGCCAGTGGATAGTGCTTGTCACCTTGATCCTCACACCCCGATGCCCTGCTTGGCAAGACATCGGGGGCCAGGCCACGGACCTAGTCGTCACTTGGCTTCACGTGCCGGGATTTTGCTTCTGATTCCACGCGCTTGCCGAAGATCCCGCGCGTGCGCGAGACCCGGTAGTCGATACGGTCATCGACGTAGCGGCGCAGTTCGGGCTGCTCGTCCAAGGCGCCCCACAGCTCATCGGAGACGTGCTCGGTGACCCGCGCCAGCCGGCGCTTCTGCTCGATGACTTCCAAGGCCCGGCTTTCATGGCGCAACCCCTTGATCGTGGCCACCGACATCATGATCATGATGATACTGAATGGCAAGGCCGTGGCCAGCGAACCGGCCTGCAGCGCCTGCAGCCCGCCGGCCACCAGCAAGGCAGCGGCCAGCACGCCTTCGAGCACCGCCCACAGCACCCTGGACCAGGTCGGCGGGTTCGGGTGCCCGCCGGAGGCGAGCATGTCGACCACCAGCGAGCCGGAGTCCGAAGAGGTGATGAAGAAGATCGCGACCAGCAAGATCGCCACCACCGACAGGATCGAACCCAGCGGCAAGGCTTCAAGCACCTGGAACAGCGACCCCTCCGCGGAGACCGCGCCATCCTCGACCATATCCCCGGCGCCGAAGAACTGGCGGTACAGCCCCGAGCCGCCCATGACCGAGAACCAGAGGAAACCGACTATGGTCGGCACCAGCAGCACGCCGGTGACGAACTGGCGCACGGTACGCCCGCGCGAAATGCGGGCGATGAAGATGCCCACGAACGGTGCCCAGGCGATCCACCAGCCCCAGTAGAAGACCGTCCAGCTGGAGAACCAGGTGGCCGATTCCTCACCCTGCTGGAAGGCACCCACGTCGAAGGTCATGTTCATGAAGTTGGCCAGGTACACGCCCAGGGACTGCACGAAATTCTGGAACAGGAACAGCGTCGGGCCCAGCAGCAGCACGCTGATCATCAGCAGGCCTGCCATGGACAGGTTGATGTTCGACAGCCACTTGATCCCGGCGCCCAGGCCGCTGACCACGCTCATGGTGGCTAGGAACGTGATGACCACGATCAGGATGACCAGCAGCGTGTTATCCACCGAACCGACCAGTCCGATCGCCTTCATGCCCGAGCTGATCTGCTGCACGCCCAGGCCCAGCGAGGTGGCCACGCCGAACACCGTGCCGAAGATGGCCAGTACATCAATCACATCTCCCAGCCAGCCCTTGACCCGATCTCCCAGGATCGGTTCTAGCGCCCAACGGATGGACACCGGGCGCCCGCGGCGGTGGATCGCGTAGGCCAAAGCCAAGCCGATCACCGCGTAGATGGCCCACGGGTGCAGGCCCCAGTGGATGAAGGTCTGCGCCATGGCCAGTCCGGCCAGCTCCGATTCGCTGCCTTCCCAACCCGGCTTCGGATCCACGGTGGCGTACATCAGAGGTTCGCCGACCCCGTAGAAGACCAGACCAATGCCCATGCCGGCGGCGAAGAGCATCGCGAACCAGCTGAACAAGCCGAATTCGGGTTTCTCTCCGTCATTGCCCAGGGTGATCCGCCCGAGCTTGGAGAAGCCGATGGCGATCACCAGCGCCACAAAGCCGCCGATGATCAGCATGTAGTACCAGCCCAGGTTGGCTACGATCCAGTTCTGCACGGCGTTGAAAGTCGTGTCCGCCGCATTGGGCGCGAGGATCGCGAAGACCGCCACAGCCAGGATCACCAGCAGCGCCGGCCAGAAGACCGCAGGGGCGATCCCGCCCTTGCCTAGGCGCACGCCCTGCCGGCGCAGCTTCGCGGTGATCTGCTCGTCGGTGTCGTCCTCGGCAATGTGCATGTGCACCGGGATCGGCGCGGTATGCGGGGATGCTTCCAGCACAGCATTTGCGTGCTGCCCATTATCTGCTTCGGGAGGTTCAACTTCGTCAATGTTCTTCGTCATGGTCCAGGCTCCTTCACTCAGAGAAATGCCCTAGGACTTCCACCCTTGTTCTTTCGCCGCGAAGATTCAAGTGGCCAGCGAAGAATAGTGACTTCTTTCTGCCCGTCGGGCATCGCCGGGCCGTGCGCCGCGGTTGCTGTGCGCTGCATAGGTGCTTGTTGCCAAGCATGGCAGTTTGTCCATGCCGCCGGGTACAGTGCGAGGTACCTCGTAGGCCTTGGCATGAAAGCCTCTCGGAACCAGTAAGGAGCCCCGTCATGTACAGCAACCAGATCCGTCAAGCGACCGTCGCCGAAATTCCCAACCGCTACGTCTTGGTCTTCGACCGGCAGGAATCCGGAGCCCCGGGCATCGCAGCAGCCCAGCGCGAATCAGAACTTCCGCAGCTGCTGGCTGAACAGGGCTATTCCAGTACCGAGTACTTCCCGATGCTGGGCATCGCTGTGGTCACCAGCTCGGCTGACCAGCTTGAGGACTTCCGCCAGCGCTGCGCAGGGCACAAGCTGCCAGCCTCGGTGGTACCCGAGCTGGTCTACCGGATCCTGCCCGACGCCCCGGCCGCTACGGACTCCTATGCGGACACCGGCCAACTCACCTGGGGCCTGCAGGCCGTAGGCGCTTCGCTTTCGGGCTACACCGGCAAGGGCATCAACGTGGCCGTCTTGGATACCGGTTTTGACAGTGCGCATCCGGACTTCGCAGGCCGCACGGTGACCGCCAAGTCCTTTGTCGCAGGCGAGGACGCCACTGACGGCCATGGACATGGCACCCACTGCATCGGCAGCGCCTGCGGTCCGCGCGAACCGCAGCAGGGTCCGGGCTACGGGGTCGCCTCGGAAGCCAATATATTCGCTGGAAAGGTGCTGGGCGCCGATGGCTCAGGTTCGGACTCCACGATCCTGGCCGGCATCAACTGGGCACTGGAAAACAAGTGCGAGGTCATCTCCATGTCGCTGGGTGCTGATGTGAGAACTGTGCACCCACCCTATGTCACTGCCGGACGCCGCGCCTTGGAGCTGGGCTCCTTGATCGTGGCGGCCGCCGGAAATAATGCACAGCGCTCTGCCGGGAACCCGGGATTCGTCGGCGCACCGGCCAACAGCCCGTACATCATGGCCGTAGCGGCTTTGGACTCGAAGCTGGCCGTGGCGGACTTCTCGGCCCAGGCGTTGGACACCGACGGCGGCGAGGTGGATATTGCAGGCCCCGGCGTTGCTATCTACTCTTCGTGGCCCGGCGCCAAGCGGTACAACACCATCAGCGGCACCTCGATGGCCACCCCGCATGTGGCCGGCGTGGCAGCGCTGCTGGCCGAATCCACCGGGCTGCGTGCCCAGGAGCTGTGGGACAAGCTGCTGTCCACCTCCCGCGATATCCCGCTGCCGGCCGAGGATGCCGGAGCCGGGCTGGTCCAGGCCCCGGCCTCACAGGAAGCGTAGCGGCATGTCCGGCGCCGAAGTGCACGTCTATGTCATCACCATTTCCACCCAGCATCCGCTGGAACCGGTGGTCAGCGAACTGCAGTCCCGCGGATTGCAAGTTAAGCAGGTGCTCGCCGCCCTCGGCCAGGTAATTGGCGAGGGCAGCGAGGATGTTGCCGAGAAGTTGCGCGGCATATCGGCGGTGGAATCGGTTGATGCCCAGCAGCAGTACCGGGCCTTGAATGATGATGCCTAACGCAGGATCACCGTGCGGTTCCCGTAGAGGAAGACCCGGCCCTCGCAGTGCCAGCGCACCGCATTGGACAGCGCCTTGCACTCGGTGTCGCGACCGGCGGCCACCAGGTCCTGCGGGCCAAAGGTATGATCCACCTCGACGACCTGCTGGGCGATGATCGGGCCCTCATCCAGCTCGGAGTTCACGTAGTGGGCGGTGGCGCCCACGGTCTTCACGCCGCGCTCCCAGGCCTGGTGGTACGGCTTGGCGCCCTTGAAGGAAGGCAGGAAGGAGTGGTGGATGTTGATCGTCTTGCCGGTCAACTCGCGCGAGAGCTCGTCGGAGAGCACCTGCATGTAGCGGGCCAGGACCACCAGCTCCGCTTCGTGCTTGGCGATCAGCGAGAGCAGCTCCGCCTCGGCCTGCGGCTTGGTCTCCTTGGAGATCGGCACATGGTAGTACGGGATGCCGTGCCACTCGACCAGCGACCGGCTGTCCGGGTGGTTGGAGACCACCGCGACGATCTCGATCGGCAATTCGCCGGTGCGGGCACGGAAGAGCAGGTCGTTGAGGCAGTGGTCGAACTTCGAGACCATGATCAGCACCTTGGTCTTCTCACCGCGTTCGCGCAGCTGCCAGTCCATTTCGAACTGCTGGGCGACCTCGGCGAATTCTGCACGCATCTGCTCCAGCAGGTCGGCCTGCCCCTCGCCGGCGAAGTCCACGCGCAGGTAGAGCCGGCCGGCGGCCATGTCGTCGAATTGCTTGAGCTCGACGATGGTGCGTTCGTGCTTCAGCAGGAATCCGGTGACCGCGTTGACGATCCCCATTCCCTCGGGGCATTGCAGGGTCAGCACGTGGCGGATTTGCTCGCTCATGATTGCTTCAGGTCCTTTCGGCTAGCGGGTTAGACAGCACTGTGCCAGAGCCGGTGTCCGAACGCCACGAACTGGCCGGATTGTTGCTGTGCATGCTTGTGCTTGCGTGTTTGCTGATACAGGCCAGTCCGGCCCCGCCCCGGCGTCGGGACGGGGCCGGATCAGCCGGTGCGGCTAGGCCACCGGTGGTGCGGCGAACTCCGCCATGGCGTCGATCAGCCAGTGCACGGTGTGCTCGGTGAACGATGCGCGCGGGAAAATCCGCCAGCTGGTTTCGCCGGTGCGCCACAGCAGCACCGGAATGTTCGCCAGCGAGGTGGTGATCGCCTGGTTCACGCCGAAAGCGCGCGGGTGCAGGTCCGCCGGGCAGCTCTTGCGCAGCACCAGCGGCGCATCCGGGCCTTCCAGTTCCAGCACCGAGCGGTTGGCCGAGAGGTCGACCACCTGCCCGGGCTCATCGCCCAGGGCGGCGGCAAGCGCACCTGCCAGCTCGATGTTCTCCGGGCTGGTGGCCAGGAACTCGTCCGGGCCCAGCCAGAGCACCGCAGTGCCCGACACGTCGCCGGCCACCTCGCCCACCGTGGCGGGCAGGCCCACGCCGGTGGCCGCGGACAGCGCCGCGTGGGCTGCCCCGCCCGGTGCGCTGCGCAGCGAGATCTGGGTGGTGAAGGCGATTTCGCGCAGGGACACGCGGCCGGCGACGCTGGCCGCCTCCATCTGGGCTGCCAGGTGCTGCGCCGGCGAGCGGCGCACGTCGGTGTCAATCAGGGTGTCGTTAGCCATCACGGCGGCTTCCTTCCGGGTCGAAGAGAACGAGTTCGGAGACCTGGACGTCGACCAGCTGGCCGCCGACCGGGGTCTTGAGCACTTCGCCGATGCGGTTGCGCCCATTCTTGATCAGCGCCAGGCCGAAGGTGCGCCCCAGGGCCGGCGAGTTGTACGAGCTGGTGACCCAGCCTTCCATCGGGGTGATGCCATCGGTGGCCAGCGCGTCGGCGGCCACCAGCGCGGCGCCTTCGGGCAGGCGCAGCGAAGAATCCACCGGCAGCACCGAAACCAGGTGCTTGCGGTCCTCGCGCACATTGTCCTCGCGGCTGTAGGAGCGCTTGCCGACGAAGTCCTTGAGCTTGGAGACCACCCATTCCATGCCTGCATCCTGCGGGGTCACCGTGCCGTCGGTATCCTGGCCGACGATGATGAATCCCTTCTCGGCGCGCAGCACGTGCATGGTTTCGGTGCCGTACGGGGTGATGTTGAATTCCTCGCCGGCGGCGTACACATCTTCCCAGACGCGCAGCCCGTGCCAGGCAGGGATGGCGATCTCGAAGGCCAGTTCGCCGGAGAAGGAGATGCGGCTGATCCGCGCCTCGATCCCGGAGTCCAGCACCACGTCCTTGAAGGCCATGAACTTGAAGCCCTCGTTGGACACGTCCACCGAGCTGGCCAGCTTCGCGATGACCTCCCGGGACTTCGGCCCGACCACCGCGACGGTGGCCAGCTGCTCGGTCACCGAGGTGCAGGTGACGTCCAGTTCAGGCCATTCGGTCTGCAGCCATTCTTCCAGCCAGTCCAGCACGTCGGCGGCGCCGCCGGTGGTGGTATGCATCAGGAAGCGGTCCTCGGCCAGGCGCAGGGTCACGCCGTCGTCGAAGATCATGCCGTCGGCCTTGCACATCACGCCGTAGCGTCCCATGCCGACCTTCAGCTTGGTGTAGCCGTTGGTGTAGATGCGGTTGAGGAACTCGGCGGCGTCCTTGCCGCGGATCTCGATCTTGCCCAGCGTGGTGGCATCGAGCATGCCAACCGAAGCGCGCACCGCGGCGGATTCGCGGTAGACCGCGTCGTCCATGCTCTCGCCCGGCTGCGGGTAGTACCAGGCGCGCTTCCACTGCCCGACGTCCTCGAATTCGGCGCCGTGCTCCACATGCCAGGAGTGCATCGGGGTGATGCGTGCCGGATCCAGCAGCTGCCCGCGGGTGCGTCCGGCCAGCGCTGCGAAGGCCACCGGGGTGTACGGTGCGCGGAAGGTGGTAGTGCCGATCTGTGCCGGGTTCTCGATGCCCAGCACCGCGGCGATCACGCCGATTGCCGCGACGCCCGAGGTCTTGCCCTGGTCGTTGGCGGTGGAGATCGAGGTGTACCGCTTTATGTGCTCCACGGACTGCATGCCGGCGCCGGTGGCGCGCAGCACGTCGGCCACGGACTGGTCGCGCTGCAGATCCACGAAGTGGGTCTTGTAGTTCGCCGCGTCGTCGCCGTTCAGCGAGGGCACCAGCCAGACCGGACGGGTTTCCCCGGCCGGGACGGCTACCGCCTGCGGTACTTCTGCGATGCGCTGGAAGCCTGCTGCGCTGGCTGCCGCGGCGCCGGTGGCGGCCCCGGTGCTCAGCGCACTGGCGGTGTCGAAGCGGCCGGTGACAGCGCCGGCCAGGTGCTGGTTGGCCACCGCGGCGGCCGGGACGAAGGCGTGGATCGCAGTGTCCCAGTCCAGCTTGCCCTGGCGCTGGGAGTGCAGGTGCACCACCGGGTTGAAGCCGCCGCCCACGGCCAGCACGTCGGCCTCGAAGCGCTGCGGCGCGCCGAGGTTGCGCTGCTCGTCCAGCTCGGCGACGATCACTGCCGACAGCTCGCCGGAGGCATCCGCTTCGGTGTCCACCACGACGGAGCCGGTCAGCACGGTGACCCCGGCGGCCACTGCTTCTGCGGCGGCCGCAGAGACGGTGGTGCGTGCGTCGATCACTGCAACCACCCCGCCGGTGGCTGCCAGGTCGGAGACCAGCGGGTAGACCGAGTCGTTGGTGGTCGCCACCACGATCTGCTGCCCGGCGCGCACGCCGTAGCGGTTCAGGTAGCTGCGCACCGCGCCGGCGAGCATGATGCCCGGGCGGTCGTTGTTCTCGAACACGATCGGGCGCTCGTGGGCGCCGGTGGCCAGCACGACCTGCTGGGCGCGGATGTGCCAGATGCGTTCGCGGGAAACGCCGTCGCCGGCCGGCCCGTCCAGATGCACGGTGCGGCGCTGCGCGGCGATCAGGTAGTTGGCATCGTAGGATCCGAAGACGGTGGTGCGCTGCAGGTGGGTGGTCTCCTCGGCGGCTGCCAATTCGGCGGCGACCGTGTCGATCCACGCCGCGGCGTCCACGCCGTCGATCTGCTCGCCGGCCGCATCGCGCAGGGTGCCACCGGCTTCGGCACGCTCGTCGAGCAACATAACCCGGGCGCCGGAGCGCGAGGCCTCGCGGGCAGCGGCCAGGCCTGCAGGCCCGGCGCCGACCACCAGCACGTCGGTATGCACGTGGACGTGGTCGTAGTAGGCGGGGTCCTCGTTCGGATCCAGCACGCCCAGTCCGGAGAGCAGGGTGGCGTTCAGCGATTCGGTGACCGGGACGGTGGTGGCAGGCAGCATCGACTCGGCGATGTCCTGGCTGTGCCGGGCGTCGACGGTGATCAGCGCGTTGGGTTCCTCGACGCCGGCGGCGAAGATGCCGCGCGGGCGGTCCAGGTACAGCGAGGTGCCGCATGAACGCATCCCGTTGGCCAGCATTGCGCTGGCCACGGTGTCGCCGCGGAAGGCGGAAAGCTGCTGCCCGTTCACTCTCAGGGCCAGTGCTTCCTCGCGGTTAATGCGGGCGCCGGCGCTGTGCGCGGCGGCAATGCGCTGGGACTTGCTCATCGGGTGCCTCCTTCGGTGGCCTGGATTTCTGGACGTGCTTCGCCGGCACGGTAGACGGCTTTGAATTCATAGGTGACGGTGTCGCGCAGGGCGTTGAACCACTTGCGGCATCCGCCGGCGTGGACCCAGCGTTCGGCGAAGATGCCCTTCTTGTTCTGCCGGTAGAACAAGTAGCGCGACCATTCCTTGTCGCTCAGCGCGTTCGGATCCTCCGGGTAGGCAACGTGGGCTTCTCCCCCGTATTTGAATTCGTTCTCGTTGCGTGGCCCGCAGTTCGGGCAATCAATCAGCATCATGGCGGTTGCTCCTAGTGTGCGACGGCTGCTGCGCCGTGCTCGTCGATGAGGTGGCCGGTTTCGAAGCGCTCCAGGCTGAACGGCTTGTTCAGCTCATGAGGCTCGTCGTGGGCGATGGTGTGCGCCATGGTGAAGCCGGCGCCCGGGGTGCCCTTGAACCCGCCGGTGCCCCAGCCGCAGTTCACGTACAGGTTCTGGATCGGGGTCTTGGAGACGATTGGCGAGGCGTCCATGGTGGTGTCCACGATGCCGCCCCAGGTGCGCAGCACGTGCGCCCGGGCGAAGATCGGGAACAGTTCCACCGCGGCGGCCATCTGCTCCTCGATCACGTGGAACGCGCCGCGCTGGCCGTAGCCGTTGTAGCTGTCGATGCCCGCGCCCATGACCAGTTCGCCCTTGTGAGCCTGGGAGACATAGACGTGGATGTGGTTGGACATGACCACCGTCGGGTGCACCGGCTCGAACAGCTCGGAGACCAGGGCCTGCAGCGGGTGGGACTGGATGGGCAGCTCGAAGCCTGCCATTTCGGCCAGCACAGAGGAGTGCCCGGCACCGGCGAGAGCGACCTTGCCGGCATTGATGGTGCCACGGGTGGTCTTCACGCCGGTGACCTTCTCGCCATCCTTGATGAATCCGGTGACTTCGCAGTTCTGGATGATGTCAACGCCCATTTCGTTGGCCTTGCGGGCGAACGCCCAGGCCACGTGGTCGTGCTTGGCGATGCCGGCGCGCGGCTGCCAGGTCGCGCCCATGACCGGGTAGCGGATGTTGTCGCTCACGTTGATGATCGGGCAGGCTTCCTTGACCTGCGATGGGTCCAGCCATTCGGCGTCCACGCCGTTGAGCTTGTTGGCTTCCACGCGGCGCACTGATTCGCGCACATCCCCGAGGGTATGGGCCAGGTTCATCACGCCGCGCTGGGAGAACAGAAAGTCGTATTCCAGGTCTTCGGGCAGCTGTTCCCACAGCTTCAGCGACTTCTCGTAGATGCCTGCCGACTCGTCCCAGAGGTAGTTGGAACGGATGATGGTGGTGTTGCGGGCCATGTTCCCGCCGGCCAGCCAGCCCTTTTCCAGTACCGCCACATTGGTGATGCCATGGTTCTTGGCCAGGAAGTAGGCGGTGGCCAGGCCGTGCCCGCCGCCGCCGACGATGACTACGTCGTAGGACTTCTTCGGTTCCGGATTGTTCCAGAGGAATTCCGGGTGTTCTGGGAGCAAATCAGCCATGATTATTCCGCTACTTTCTTGAGATTTGGGTAGAGTGGGTGGGCTTCAGCCAAGGCCAGAACACGTTCCTTCAGCTCTGGCAGTGCAGCCGTATTGCCGTCGGCACCAGC
>NZ_MPBI01000006.1:0-214425 GCF_001906485.1 Glutamicibacter sp. 0426 | reverse complement strand
GTGTGGTTCTCCGAGGCGATCATTTCCAGGCCGCGCTGCTGGCGAGCCAGCTCAGCGTCAATGCGCTGCGCCACCTCCGGGTCGAGATGCGCGAGGTCTGCGGTCAGGGAATCTGCCGCGAGTGTTGAAGCTTGTGCCATTGCCCATTCCTAAATGTATGAATTGCCGACAACTGATATATCAATCTGCGATTCACTGTATGGTGGAACTCACACCCCGGTCAATGGGTAACCGAAAATATTTCAGTACGCAGTAATCATGCCGAACAGAGCAGAGAAATCGGAGTCAGGATGACAATCACCACGCAGCTCCCCCTGGGCGCCGAATCGATGGCTGAGCGCGCCTACCAGGTCTTGCGCGACCGGCTCATCATGATGGACATCGCCCCCGGTGCCCCGATCAACGAAGCCCAGCTGGTCGCCGAGCTCGGCATCGGACGCACTCCCCTGCGCGAAGCGCTCAAGCGCCTGGAGGTCGACCACCTGGTGCAGTCCTACCCGCGCCGCGGCACCTTCGCTAGCCGCGTGGATATCACCGAACTGGCTGATATCACCGAAGTCCGGCAGGCCCTCGAGCCTTTGGCCGCGGCCAAAGCCGCCGTGCTCCAGGGAGGCAGCGCACGAGCTGCCATCCAGGCCACCTTGGCGGCGGTCCAGCAGCTCTCGGGCGAGAACCTGAGACGCACGCTCATGGAGAACGACCTCGAAGTGCACCGGTTGATTTACCAGGCTGCCGGCAACCACCATCTGGAGCAGACGCTGATCCGCCTGGATAATCTGGCCACTCGCATCTGGTGCATGGCACTGGATCGCCTGCCCAGCATCGATGAGCACATCGACGAGCACGTAGCATTGCTCCAGGCGATTCTCGATGGCCACGCGCAACGCGCGCAGGAGCTGGCGCTGGAGCATATCGTGCATTTCGAGAAGTCGGTGCGATCCGTTCTCTAGGTCCCTACACGCGGCGTGCGCACGTGTTGCGGCCTGCCCATGGCCAGCCAGCGGGCCAAATACACCCGCAGCAGCCGGCCGCCTTCATGCAGGTCGCCGCCGAGCAGCGCGAAGATCCTCGCCAGGCGCTTATGAAGACTCTGGCGCTCCAGATAGAGCTGATGGGCTGCATTCGTCGTATTGCATCCGGCATCCAGCCACACCAGCAGCGTGGCCAGCCGCACGTTGCCGCGCTGGTCCTCGTACTACAGCAAGTTCCCCAGCTGCTCTGTAATGAAATGATCCAGATCCTCCCGGTGCCCGAACTTCGCCGCCAGCCTCTCCAGCGCATGGTCCGACGCATCGCGCACCCTGCCCTGGTCCAGGGTGGACTCGGGAAATGATTCCAAGACCAGTGCCTCGGCCAGGGACCACTGCGCGCGCCAGATCCCCTCGGCCGAAGGGCCGGCGCAGCATTCAACCGACAGTCCCGCCAGGCCGCGGTGCAGGCTGGCGATCGCTTCCCGCCGGGCCCCGCGCGGATCACCCGAGGCGAGCGCGAGCAGCGCCTGGAACCGCCCGCTCTCCAGCTAGGTGCGGATTGAGGACAGCGCCAGGTGCAGCTGGCGCGGATCCTGGCCATGTCGTAGCTTTGGAATACCAGCATCATCACCGGCCCGTCGCTGCCGATCTGCGCCTGCCGCGCCAAGTCAGCCGCGAAGAGCCCGTCGGCGCCGATGGCAATGGCCTGCAGCAGCGACGTATTGGCCGCCTGCACCGCACTCGGCCGGTAATGCTGGGCATAGGCCAGGCCGACGATGCTGCCCAACTGTTCGGCCACCAGCTCCAGCCGCTCGGCGGACACCGACTCGGAGCCGAGGAGCACCAGTCGGGCTGCAGTATCGCTGCCGATGAACAGGTCCGTGGCCACTTCCAACGCTTCGGCCTGCGCCACGCCAGCCTCGGCCGCCGGACTGGATTCGGCAATCATCCGGCCGCCCAAATCCTACAGCACCACACACGATCCCAGTGCCTGCTCGATCATTTCCAGCAGCTTCCGCAAGTTGGGTCCAGCCGAGGCCATGTGCCTGGCCAGCAGCTGGGCAATCTCGTCGGCCTGCTGCAGGGGCGAGGCGTGCTCGGAGACGATGCGGCGGTTGGTTCTCTCGGCCAGTTCCACAAAGGGCACGGTGACTTCCAGCCGGAAAACCGGCAGCCCGATCTGCTGGGCATGCTCGATGAACCGCGCCGGAATCCTGGTTTCCGGAACCAGCGCCTCGAGCAACAAGGCCGCCACGCCGCGCCCGGACAGCGAATCCAGATAGGCCAGCTGCGCCTCGGGCTTCAGGTGGAAAACGGCTTCCCCCTGTCGTGAGCGGCAGCTCGTTGCAGTGCAGCAGGCCGGCAATGCCGAACTTCTGCACAACTTCATTGCCTCCATCTCGGCCCGGGTCGCCACCCGGGGCGGCATCATGGCAGTGCCCTACTTCATTTTCGAGCGCAAGCACAAGGACTTCTCCTACCTATTCCTCGATCCGAAGTCCTCGCTCCTGAAGTCGGTCAACTGGTCGGCGTTCATCGCCTTCGCCGCCGGCCTCATGACGATTTGGATGCGCATGTACGGCTCGGTCCCGGCGCTGCAGGGCCCGATCGCCAGCGCCGTGGGAGGCATCGACTTCTCCTGGCTGGGCGGTACGCTCACCAGCGCCGCGGTCTACTTCGCCCTGGGCTACCCGCGCTTCCGCGCCCGGATCAACGCCGGGGTCCCGCTGGGGCTCAAGATGGACCTGTCCGAGGGTGAATTCATCAAGGAGTTCGGCAGCGCCGAGGACTTGCGCAAGGAGCAGCGCGTGGCCGGCGAGCAGCTCCCGGCCAGCAGGCCGGCTGCCCGTCCCGAACCAGATGCCGCGCCGGATAAAGCCCCGGTCGACAGCTAACCTGCTGGAATAGAATAATCGCCTGGCGCCGCTTCCGGAATCCCGGAAGCGGCGCCAGGCACGTTGAAAGAAAGGACGACCCGATGACCCAGGAAATGATTGACAAGGCCGGCTACGAGGCGGCCCTGCAGGCTGCGCGCGCCGGCGCTGCCGAAGGCGGCGTGCCGATCGGCTCCAGCCTGGCCGGAGCGGAAGGAGTCATCGCGGCCGGGCACAACCGGCGGGTGCAGCAGGGCGACCCGACCGCGCATGCCGAGATCGACGCTCTGCGCGCGGCCGGGCGGCGCAGCAGCTACCGCGACCTGACGCTGTACACCACACTGGCCCCCTGCGCCCTATGCTCCGGGGCCATTGCCCTGTTCAAGATCCCGCGGGTAGTGGTTGGCGAGGACCACACCTTCGGCGGGGAGATCGGCTGGCTGCGCGAGCGCGGCGTGCAGGTCGAGGTCCTGCAGGACGAGCGCGCCCAGGCGCTGATGGAGCGCTTCATCTCCGAGCACCCCGAGATCTGGAACGAGGACATTGCCGAGGAGCCGGCTGGCAGCTGAGCGCTTGCCGCGGCCCGCGAAAGGAATTCAGCAGTTATTGGCAATTAACACTCTTGACTGTGAGATGCACCACTGGAATGATTCAGTGCAACAGTGTTGCACTCATCGCAACCAGAATTTTCCAGGATCTCGCAAGGCGATCACCCTTTCCCAACTCCTGCCATTGCCTAGGAGGCAACGATGCCCTCTGTGTTCATCGAAGAACTCGACGCCGAATCTTACGCCACAATGGTGGCCCGCGAAGGCTCGACCATCATCATCCCGACCGGTGCCACCGAGCAGCACGGCCCGCACATGCCACTAGGCGTGGACGCCATGCTGTCCAGGGCCATCGCCGGCATCGTGGCCGAGAAGATCGGAGCCTTGGTAGCACCGGTCTTCTCCTACGGATACAAGTCGCAGCCGCGTTCCGGCGGCGGCAACCACCGGGTCGGCACGACGAGCCTGGGCGCCGCGGCCCTGACTGGCATGGTCGACGACGTGGTCACGTCCTTAATCGCCCAGGGCTTCACGAACGTAGTCGTGCTCAACGGCCATTTCGAGAACTACCAGTTCATCTACGAGGGCCTTGACAACGCCGTCGCCCGCGCCCGCGCCACGGGGTCCGAATCCCGTGCCGTACTGCTGTCCTATTGGGACTTCGTCGACGAGGCAACGTTGGAAAAGGTATTCCCTGACGGCTTCCTGGGATGGGATATCGAGCACGGAGGGGTGCTTGAGACCTCGCTGATGCTCCTGTTGCATCCGCAGAAAGTGGACATGACCCGCGTGGTGGACCACCCGCCGGCCAAATTGACCCCGTACGACATCTTCCCCGAGGATCCCGCGCGCACCCCGCCTACCGGCTGCCTCTCCAGCGCCGCCGGCGCCAGCGCCGAAAAGGGCCAACTGCTGCTGGATGCGGTCACGGCTGCCGTAGCCGATTCGCTCCAGGGCGAGCTGCTCCTGGGATCCATCCAGGTGGAGGTCGAGTAGCATGTCCCTCAACGAAACCGAACGGAAGAACGCCCGGAAGGGCGAGGGCTCAAGCCAGGCGCCCGTCGAAGTGCCCCGTTTCATGGGACGCGTGATCCCGCCCTTGGATCGCCTGCTCATCCGGATTATCCCGCCCGCATTGATCGTCGCGGTGCTGCTCTGGGTACTGCTTTCCCCCGAGCAGGCATCGGCGGCCATCTCCGAGATGCGCACCTTTGTCACCGGGAAATTCACTTGGCTGTTCATCCTGTACTCGGTCTTCACCGTGGTGATGTGCCTCTGGCTGTCGATGAGCAAGGTCGGCAGAATCCGCCTGGGCGGGCCCAAGGCCAAGCCCGAGCACAGCAAGTTCGCCTGGTACTCCATGCTCTTCGCATGCGGCCAGGGCATCGGCCTGATCTTCTGGTCCGTCGCAGAACCGATCATGCTGCGCGACGAGAACCCTGTCATCCCATCCACCACGCCTGCCGGCGCAGCCGAAGGCGGGATCGTGTGGACCTACTTCCACTGGGGACTGACCGCCTGGGCCATGTACTGCGTGGTGGCGGTCTGCCTGGCCTATTCGCACCACAACCTGGGCAAGACGCTGACCTTCCGCGAAGCCACCGTGGACCTCCTGCCCCGCTGGTCGCGACGCGGTGCGGGCGTGGTCATCGAGCTGCTGGCCATCATCGCCACCGTGCTAGGCCTGGCGACCTCGTTCGGATTCGCCGCCTTGCAGTTCACTTCCGGGCTTTCCTCGTTCACCGGCCTGTCGTCCAGTCCTGCACTGTGGCTGGTCGTCATCGCGATCTTCGCCGGCATCACCTGCATCTCCGCCATCGTGGGCATCAGCAAGGGCATGGCGCGCATTTCCAGCCTGAACTCCATTCTGAGCATTGTGCTGGTCGGTGCGGTGCTGGTCTTCGGCCCGACGCTGTATATCGTCTCGATGCTCTCGCAGACCTTTGGCAGCTTCATGGCCAATTTCGTGAATATGAGCCTCTGGACCGATGCCAGCATCACCTCCAGCCCCCTGGCCAGCTGGCAGGACAGCTGGAATGGCTGGTGGACGGTATTCATCTGGTGCTGGGTCATCGCCTTTTCGCCGTTCGTGGCAGGGTTCATCGCGCGGATTTCGCGCGGCCGCACCATCCGCGAATTCGTCATCGGCGTGACCATCATCCCCACGCTCATCGTGATGATCTGGGTCGGAGTCATCGGGGCGAGCGCGATCTACTATGACGATGCGAGCAACCGGAGCATCAGCGATGCCGTGTCCGCGGACACCTCGGCCGGCCTGTTCGCGATGCTCGAGCACCTTCCGCTGGTCGGCACGATCCTGCTGGTGGTCTCCACCATCCTGGTCGCGACCTACTATGTCACCTCGCTGGATTCCGGGATCTATGCGCTCAGCGAGTTCGTCTCGGCGCCAAACAAGTCCGGACCGGTCTTCCGCGTGGTGCTGGTGCTGAGCATCGCCACCGTCGCCACGGTGCTGCTCACCCTGGGCGGCACGGCGGTGGTCGATACGGTCCAGACGGGCACCATCATCGGAGCCTTCCCGTTCTCCTTCGTGATCATCTTGATGATCATCAACCTGATTCGGCGATTGCTCAAGCGCGACAAGGCAATCAAGCAGCTGGAGAAGGACATCAACAATCCCGACCCGAACCTTGTTTTCGTCGCTGACCCCGACGGCGATGGTGCGATCCTCAAGGAGCTCCCAGGACAGGAACGGCACACCTAGGCAGTGGATCCGGCATCGGAACGAAGGCCGCGGAACTCGTCATATTGAGTTCCGCGGCCTTCGCATTTTCCGGTCACTTCCGGGATTCATGCAGATCATTCCAGATTTACCGCTCTGCAGAAAAAGTTTTCACAATCGCCCTTGACAGTGACGCGGGGCACACATAATCTAAATGCAACGGCGTTGCAGTGAGCGCAACACGTACTTCTTCTCCGGCGATTCCCATGAATCCTCGCAATCCATCTGATTGGGCCGGCCTCCCTTGACAGTTGATTTCCCACAAGGAGCCAAAACCATGACTACCGCCAATATCGCCACCAATGTTTCCGAACTGGCCCGACTGAAGACCCTGCACAACGGCGCCAAGGAGCAGCTGACCTTCTCGGATGCCGAGTTCGAGCGCCGCCTGGCCGGCCTGCGCCAGATCATGGCCGCGAAGTCGCTGGACGCGGTCATCCTGACCAGCTACCACGGCATCAAGTACTACTCGGACTTCCTGTACACCACCTTCGGCCGCAACTACGCGCTGGTGGTCACCGCCAGCAACTCCACCACCGTCACCGCGAACATCGATGCCGGCATGCCATGGCGCACCAGCTACGGCGACAACATCGTGTACACCGACTGGAAGCGCGACAACTTCTTCTACGGCCTGCAGGAAGCACTTAAGCGCGACGGCGTGAAGGCAACCCGGATCGGCGTGGAAGACGACTTCCTGCCGGGCCGCACCCGCCAGCAGATCGCCGACACCTTCGACGGCGCAACCCTGGTGGATGTCTCGCAGGACGCCATGCGACAGCGCATGATCAAGTCCGCCGAGGAAATCGAGGTCATCAAGCACGGTGCACGCATCGGCGACCTGGGCGGCGAAGCCATCAAGGCAGCGATCCGCGAAGGCATCAGCGAATACGAGGTCGCACTGATCGGCACCGAGGCCATGGTGCACGAGATCGCCAAGACCTTCCCGCACCGCGAAGTGCGCGACACCTGGGTCTGGTTCCAGTCCGGCATCAACACCGACGGCGCCCACAACTGGGCCACCACCCGCAAGCTTCAGCGCGGCGACATCCTGTCGCTGAACTGCTTCCCGATGACTTCCGGCTACTACACCGCACTGGAGCGCACCCTGTTCCTGGGCGAGCCGGATGCCCGCAGCCTGGAACTGTGGAACATCAACGTCGAGGTGCACAAGCGCGGCCTGGAGCTGATCAAGCCAGGTGCCGTCTGCAAGGACATCGCCGCCGAGCTGAACGAGATCTACATCGCCCACGGCCTGCTGCCGAACCGCACCTTCGGCTACGGCCACTCCTTCGGCGTGCTCTCGCACTACTACGGACGCGAAGCCGGTCTGGAGCTGCGCGAGGACATTGAGACTGTCCTGGAGCCAGGCATGGTTGTCTCGATGGAACCGATGATCACCGTCATGGACGGCGAGCCAGGTGCCGGCGGCTACCGCGAGCACGACATCCTGGTCATCGGCGAGGATAACACCGTTGAGAACATCACCAAGTTCGGTTTCGGTCCGGAGAACAACATCATCGACGCCTAAAGGCGAGCGATAACCGTGGGGCGGGGCCCGAACCCCGCCCCACGGTTGCCTTAACCAACTGATGCGCGGCATGCACGGGGGCTGCGCCAAGAACCGAGGACCACCTACCTGGTCCATAGGAACACTTCATCATTCCAGCGGCAAAGAAGCCAGGACTGGCCCAAGCCGCTACCCTCCAGAGGCGGTTTCACACCATGAACCATTCCAGCAACTCCCCACTGCAAGCCACTGACGCAACCGCGGCCGCGCCGGCCACCGGCACAGCTACGTCCCGTACCATTGATTCGAAGACGCGCCGCAAGGTGATCGCTGCCAGCTTCATTGGCAACTTCGTGGAATGGTTCGATTACGCGGCCTACGGCTATCTGGCTGTCACCATCGCCGCTGTATTCTTCCCCAGCGACGATCCGCAGGCAGGTCTGCTGATGACCTTCGGAGTCTTCGCCCTTTCCTTTCTGGTCCGCCCCGTGGGCGGGTTCATCTGGGGGCATCTGGGCGACAAGATCGGTCGGCGCGAGGCCCTGTCGTGGTCGATTCTGCTGATGACCGGCGCCACCTTCTGTATCGCGCTGCTTCCCGGGTACGCGTCCATCGGCTTCGGAGCACCGCTGCTGCTCCTGGCCTTGCGGCTGGTCCAGGGCTTCTCCGCCGCCGGTGAGTATGCCGGCGCCTCCGCTTTCCTGGTCGAGTATGCGCCCGCCAACCGGCGCGGCCTGTATGCCGCAGTCGTTCCGGCGAGCACCGCCACCGGCCTGCTCTTCGGTTCGCTGATGGCCGCCGGGCTAACCGGGTTGCTGTCGAGCGGGGACCTGGAGTCCTGGGGCTGGCGCATCCCGTTCCTGCTGGCGGCTCCCCTGGGGCTGATCGGCCGCTATATCCGCACCAAGCTGGAAGACTCGCCGGCCTTCGTTGAAGCATCCGAGTCCGGTGCACCCGAGAGCTCCCCCGTCGGGTCTTTGCTGAAGAACCATTGGCGCCAGCTGGTCCAGGCTGCTGGTGCGGTCTTGCTGAACGCCGTCGGCTTCTACGTCATCCTGTCCTACATGCCGACCTACCTGTCCGAGGAACTCGGACTGGACGCCACTCGTTCCTACCTGGCCACCACCGTTGCACTGCTGACCTATGTTGGTTTCATCTTCCTCACCGGCATGCTTTCGGATCGCTTCGGCCGCAGGCGGGTATTGATCAGCGCATCAGTCCTGTTCGTCCTCTTCACCGTGCCAGCCTTCATGGCCTTGGAATCGGGAAACTTCCTGGTCATCGTGCTGGTCCAGATTCTGCTCGGCGCAATGCTCACGCTGAACGATGGCACCCTTCCGAGCTACCTTGCCGAAATGTTCCCCACCAAGGTCCGCTACTCGGGCTTCGCGGTCTCGTTCAATCTCTCGAATGCGCTCTTTGGCGGAACCGCGCCATTCGTCGCAACCTTGCTGATTGCCACCAGCGGCAATGTCCTGGCTCCAGGTTGGTACTTGATGGCTGCAGCCGTTGTTTCGCTCGTGGCGGTAGCCTGCTCAGTGGAAACCAGCCGCAAACCGTTGGCATGAGCCGTAGGATAGTAGCAACTCAGGAGGGAAAATGACTGAAACCCGTAGCGAGACACGAGGTGCCTCGGTAATCGTCAACGTGCTCGATGTGCTTCGATGCTTCACCGTTGAGCATCCGGTAGTCGGCGTCACCGAAATCGCTGAACAGGTAGGCCTTCACAAGTCAAGCGTCTCGCGGATCCTTAACACGCTCGAGCAGGAACGCGTGGTGGATAGGGAAGAGGAAACCCGCAAGTACCGTTTGGGAGTAGGACTGATTGCCATCGCTGGCCCATTGCTGGCCAATCTGGACGTGCGGCAGGTGGCCTACCCGCTACTGGAAGACCTGCGCGAAGCGACCGGCGAGACCGCAGTGCTGAATATCTGGGACGGCAGCGAGTCGATTTCCGTGGAACAGCTGTCATCCACCCATCCGGTCAAGCACACCTCGGTCATGGGATCCCGGTACCGTTCGGGGCTGAGCGCCACCGTTCAGGTATTCCTCGCCAACGAGGAACCAACGCGCCGCGCGGAGCTGATCTCCAGCGGCGAGATCGATCTGGCCGGCATCCCCCCCGTTGAATACGAGGCACGCCTGGATCTGGTGTGCGAACGCGGCTATGCGGTCAACTACGGAGAGACCTCCGCAGAAGAAGTCGGGGTGGCCGCTGGAATTCTCGATCACCGGGGTGAGCTTGTCGCCTGCGCCATGACCGCCGCCCCGTACTACCGCATCGGCGCCGACGAACTGGAGCAGCTGTGCTCCAATACCCGGATCGCGGCACGGCGCATCAGCACGAGGCTCGGATACCACACGGAAGGATAGCCATGGACCCGTTCGAAGCACGTGATGCCTACGCCTTCGACTATCGGATGCACGAAGGCTCAGCCATGAAAGTCAGCCACCATTTCGCCGGGCACACCGGGATGCCGGTGGCCATCCAGACCTGGGTGATTGAACCAGGCGGCTTCGAGGGCTTCCACCGCCACGAGGGACAGGCGGCGTTGCAGGAGTTCTACCAGGTGCTCGAGGGCCAGGCGACGATGCGGGTGGGCGAGCGCGAATACGAGTTGGGCCCAGGCGACAGCATCTTGGCCGATGCAGGGGTGGACCACGACCTGCGCAATACCGGCACGGATGCCCTGCGAGTCCTAGTCGTTTGGGGGCCTCCGGGCGATGCCGACTTCTCGGCCTTCGGTTCGCACCAGCTAGCGCAACGGGCCCGGGCCGGCGGCGTGGCTTAGCTGGGAGTATGCCCAAGGCTCTTTTGCCGGGTGCATGCCCGGTGCTGAAGTGGTTCCATGAGTTACAACATCGGCTATTTCGTTGGTTCGCTCGCCTCGAACTCCATCAACCGCGTCGTGTCCAAGGCGTTGATTGCCTTGGCACCCGAAAACCTCAGCTTCACGGAAATCCAGATCGGCAACCTGCCCTTGTACAGTGCTGACTACGATGCCGACTACCCGGAAGCAGGGACCGCTCTGAAAAAGGCCATTGAAGCCTCGGACGGGCTGCTGTTCATCAGCCCGGAGTTCAACCGGTCGATTCCCGGTGCACTGAAGAATGCCATCGACTGGGGTTCCCGGCCCTGGGGCACCAATTCCTTCGCCCGCAAACCCACCGGCCTGCTCGGCGCCTCGCCCGGAGCCATCGGCACAGCGGTCATGCAGTCCAGCATGCGCAGCGTGCTCAGTTTCCTGGATGCCCCGCAGCTGAACTCCCCCGAGGTCTATCTGCAATACCGCCCCGAGGATTTCGGCGAGGACGGGAGCATCAGCAACCCTGACACGGAAAAGTTCCTTGCGCACTACATAGGCGAGTATGCGGCGTTCGTAGAGCGCGTGCTCGACTCAACCGCAGCGGGCCACATCGGCGACGAAGGTATGTAGTCGCCGCTAACGGCCGCTATGCCCGCGAATACTCGGCAAGGGAAACACCAGAGGCAAAGGACTGCATGCTTTCCAGCTTCCAGCTCTCCGGGGCATATCCGGTGTCCCCGAAGAGCCTGACTCCCGACCCAAACATCACCGGCTGGATTTTCAACGCCAGCCGGTCGATGTCTGTGCGCAGCCTGGCCGCCAGTTGCCCGCCGCCGCATAGCCAGATGCCCTCCCCTGGCTGGGCCTTGAGATCGCGGATGACCTCCCTCGGATCCGCGTTGGTGAACTGCACCGCTTCGCTCCCCTCGGGTGACGAGTGCTCTCTCGTGAAGACTATCTGCTTCAGATGCGCATAGGGGTTGGGCAGTGCCGGCAAGCCGACGGCGTAGGTATTCCAACCCATCAGCACCGTGTCGAAGGGGCACCCGTCGATGGGCAGTCCGGCTGCCTCCGCCAGTTGGGTCGGCGCCGTGCCGCGATAGCGCTCCCAGATGGGCGCTGCGTGCTCGCCCTCCACTGCAAAAGCATCGAATTCGCCGTTCGGACCGGCAATATATCCGTCCAGGCTCATTGCAACGAAGTAGGTCAGTTCCCGCATTCTTCTCCCTTGGCTCATGGCCGGAGGCCAGGTGAATTCTGGGCTAACCCTACAGCACTGGCGAGCGCGAGCTGGGGAGAATGCAAAAAACCGGGAAGCATCTTTTGGATGCTTCCCGGTTTTTTCATTTGGTGGAGGTAAGGGGATTCGAACCCCTGACCTTCTGCATGCCATGCAGACGCGCTACCAACTGCGCCATACCCCCAAATGAGGCGGTTTCAGCAGCTTGAACAACTCCTGAACCGAGATAAAACTCTACCGGAGCATTATCGAAAACACCAAATCGGGAACTCGAGACGCTGATCACATTCGGCTATTCACACGATGGCCTGGCAATGGAAGAATGTGGGCGGGACCTACCGGCCCCGCCACTTCCTTCGAAAGGCGCAATCCCATGACCATCGGACTGACCCCATACCTGCGTTTCGCCGGAGACGCCAAAGAAGCAATGGAGTTCTACCACCAGGTGCTAGGTGGCGAGCTTTCCATGATGACCTTCCGGGAAGGCGCGAATGAAGGCAATCCCGCCTTCGCCGACCTGATCATGCACTCCTCGCTATTCGTCGAGCGTGGCCTGCACCTCATGGCCTCGGACACCCCGCCTGGCATGGATGTCCGGGGCAACGGCGTGATGGCGCTTAGCAGCGACGGTACTTCAGGAGCCGACGCGGAAACCCTCACCAAGTGGTGGGAAGGGTTGGCCGAGGGGGGCCAGATCAATATGCCATTGGAGCAGGCTCCGTGGGGCGACTCCTTCGGCGAGCTGCGCGACAAGTTCGGCGTGATCTGGATGTTCAACATCACCGCGGTAGCGAGCTAGCCAAAGCAGCTAGTGGGTGCGTGCCTGCTCGCGGGCTTCCAAGGCTTCGCGGCCCACGAGCAGGCCCACCTTCTTGGCGCGGATCTGGGTGATCCACGCAATCAGCAAGCCCAATGCAGCGAGGCCGGCGCCGACCACCGACGGGGCGCGGAAGCCAAAGCCGGCAGCGATCACCGCGGCACCCAGCGCGGCGCCCAGCGCGTTGGCGACGTTCAGCGCCGAGTGGTTCAGCGAGGCGGCCAGCGACTGCGCATGCGGGGCCGAATCCATCAGCAGGGTCTGCAAGGCAGGGATCAGCAGGGAACCCACCGCGCCCATCACGAAGACCATGATCATCATCGGCACCACCCAGCTGGTCACGGCAGCGAAAATCAGCATGGTCGCGATCATGAAGACCGATGACAGCTTGATCGCGCCGAAGATCGACCAGTCGGCCAGCCTGCCACCGGCCAGCGAGCCGACAACCATGCCCACGCCATAGAGCGCCAAGGCCAGCGGTACCAGCTCGATCGGCAGGCCGGCCTCTTCGGTCAGCGTCGGCGAAATGTACGAGTACACCGCGAAGAAGCCACCGAACCCGACGATTCCGGTGAGCATCGCCAACCAGACCTGGGCGCTGCGCAAGGCGGTCAGCTCGCGGCGGATACTTGCCCCGGCATCGGTCTTGCGCCATGGCACGAACACGCTGATCAGCACGGCGGTCAACACGCCAATCACGGTGACGACCAGGAACATCGAACGCCAGCCGTATTCCTGGCCCAGGCGGGTCACCAGCGGGACACCGGCAACATTGGCCACCGAGAGCCCGAGCATCACCCAGGCGATGGCGCGTCCGCGCATTGTGGCAGGAACCAGGCTGCCGGCGAGCACACCAGCCAACCCGAAGTAGGCCCCGTGCGGCAGGCCCGCGAGGAAACGGGTCGCCAGCATGGTGTTGTAGTCAGGGGCGAAGAACGAGGAGAGATTGGCGAGCGTGAAGAAGAGCATCAGCAGCTGCACCGCACGCTTGCGCGGAATCTTGGCGGCCAGCGCGGTGAGCACCGGGGCGCCCACCACCACGCCAATTGCGTAGGCGCTGATCATCAGGCCCATCTGCGCATAGCTCACCTCAAGATCGGCAGCGCCTTCTTGGAGCAGGCCCATCATGGCGAACTCCGTAACGCCGATGCCGACGCCGCCCATGGCCAAGGCGAGGATTGCCAGCAGCAGTTTTCCGCCAGATAAGTAGGCAGTCATTCAAGTTCTCAATTCGTGGCAGGGTCTTGGGACGCGGCTCCCTCGGCGCTCTTACCCATCGTAGTGACTGCATCGGGCGAGACCGGCAATCCCCAAGCCGAAAATTACGATTCCCACAGTATTTTGTGCCACTCTATTAAGTCCTATGGCTCATTCATCGCATCAACGCCTGTCTGCCTCGCGAATTATCGCGAGGTTCTTCTTTGCCCTGCTCTGCCTCGCGCTGGCCGGGCTGATGGTGTTCCACCAGCAGATCCCCGATGTCATGGGCCTTGGATTGATCGTCGACAATCTGGCCCCGTGGATGGGACTCGGTATTCCAGTGCTCCTGCTGATGGCCTTGGTTGTGCGCGGGCGCATCAGCTTCATCGCGCTGCTCGTGCCCATGGTCGTCTGGGCGGTCCTCTTCGGACCGGCGTTCCTGCCCTCGGATCAGCGCGTCCCGGAAGCTTCGCTGCAGGTCGGCACGCAAAATGTCCACGAGTCCGCCGGTGTGCAAGCCGCCCGCGAGCTGGCCGCGCACGGAGCGCAGGTCATCACCCTGCAGGAAATCGGCGAGGGCCAAGAACCTGAGATCACCGCCGAGCTGGCCGAAACCCACCCCTACCGCTACATGGTCAGCACCGTCGGGGTGTGGAGCGCCTATCCGCTGAAAAACCCGGAACCCCTGGACCTGGGCCTGGGCTGGGACCGCGCGTTGCGGGTTGACGTGGCCAGCGGCAGCGGGGATGTGCGGTTATATGCGGTGCATGCGGCGTCGGCCAGGCCCACAGGGCACCACGAGCGGGACATGATGCTCAGTTCGCTGGCCGGCTACTTGGCCGAAGACGATTCTTCGAAGATCGTAGCGGCCGGCGATTTCAACGCCACCAGTTCCGACCGCCACTTCGCACCGGTCGCCAACCAGCTGGAGGAAGCCCACTACAGCGACTGGGGACTGGCCCTGACCTGGCCGCGGACGCTGTTCCCGATGCTCGGCATAGACCATGTGATGCTGCGCGGAGTCGAATCAGCCAGCTTGGAGCGGCTGGAGATCGCCGATTCCGACCACTACGCGCTAGCGGCCACCATCGATCTGGGAAACTAGACCGCTTCCAGCCCGGTCTGGCGCAGCGTGATGTTGATCCGCCCGCCGCCAAGGCCGAGGCCTGCCGGCGCGGTCCCGGCGTGGATCTTCGTCACCCCGTGATAGGCGAAGCGTGACGGTCCGTCGAAGACAAACAGGTCTCCCGAGGCCAGCCGGATCTCTTGCCATGGCCGGTTGCGGTTCTCCGTATTGCCCAAGCGGAACGTGGCCGAATCGCCAATGGACAATGAAACCACCGGTGCGTTGATCCGCTCTTCGGCGTCCTGGTGCATGCCCATCACCGCGTGCGCATCGTAGTAGTTCACGATGGCGGCATCAGGCTGGTATTCCTGCGCGCGCTGCGGATCCCCGGTAGCCTCGGCTACCGCCTGCTTGCCCAAGCGGACCAGCCACTCTTCCATGGGCGCCACGGTTTGGCCACCCAGGTCGCCAGCGGTCCTTGAATAGCTGCCCGGGCTCCAATGCCAGCCCAGGCACAGGCTTTGCACGCTCATCGGATGCCCGTTGATGCGTGTACGGTGCGGCGGAACCGGCCCGCTGCCCCACTCGAAGAAACGCCGCACGATCCACTGCTGCGCAGCCGCGTCCAGCCATCCCGGCAAGTGCCAGGCGCCTGGGCGCACCGCTCCCCCGGTGCGCGGCAATGCACTGTCATCGAAAAGCGACTCCATGCTTCCAGCGTGCCCGTTGCGGGCAGGGCTCGGCAAGTCTCCTGCGTATTCGCTCACTGAACTTTGCAGGATAAGCCGGCACGGTGCCTTGCAACAATATTGACGATAGTGACTTTGTGTTTCGTCTTGCCCCCGCAAAGATTTCGAAAAGGTTAACCTTTATTCGATTTATTGCGCTTGAAACAATTGCGATACCTCTGGGAAAACCTGGGCACCTAAGCTGAGTGCATCCACTAGTTCAAGGAGAACCCCATGTCACCCCGAGCAACTCAAGCAGAATCAAGGACACCATGATTGGCATCGACCTCGAACTGCGCGGATGCACGGTACTGATCGCTGGAAGTAGATCCGGGAGCAAGAATACCGCGAAACGCTTCGAAGCAGAGGGCGCCACGGTGCTCGCCGCCGAGGAGCCCTTCGAGGCAATACAGCTGCTGGAACAGGCAGGAATGCTGGTGATCTGCGATGCCGACCCGCTGCGCTTCACCTCCCTGGTGCAAGCAGCGTGCATCCCAGTGATCCGCCTGCGCCCCACACCCGAATCCGGAGCCATCACGCTGCTCGGCGGCGGGCCAGGAGCACTGGATCTGCTGACCCTGCGCGGGGTCCGGGCGCTCGCCGAAGCCGAGATTGTCTTCGCCGACCGGCTCGGCCCCGCAGCGCACCTGCCGGAGCTCGCGCCCCAAGCTGACATCATCGACGTCGGCAAACGCCCCGGGCACCACAAGCTCACCCAGCGCGACATCGAAGCCAAGATGATCGATGCCGCCCGCGGCGGATCACGAGTCGTGAGGCTCAAGGGCGGAGATCCCTTCGTCTTCGGCCGCGGCTTCGAGGAAGTCGCCGCCGCGACCGCAGCCGGCATCCCGGTCAGCGTCATCCCCGGGCTGAGCTCCTGCATCACCGTTCCGGCAGCGGCCGGCATCCCGGTGACCGCCCGCGGCGTGAACACCATGTTCACGGTCGTCTCGGCCCACGACCCGCTCAGCGATGCGCAGCTGGAGCACCTGTCCAAGCTAGGCGGCAGCATCGTGATCCTCATGGGCATGGGCACCGTCGAGCAGACCGCCGCTGGCTTGCGCCGGGTCGGCATGGACCCGCGCATGCCCTGCGCCATCATCGAATCCGGCACCACCGACATCCAGCGCACCAGCTGCACCCGGCTGGCCGAACTGGCCGACACCGCCCGCGGCCATGCAAACCCTGCGGTCATCGTCATCGGCGAGGTTGCCGGGCTGCCGGCCAGCCTGCTGGCACAGCAATTGGAGGTGGCCTGATGGGCACCCCCAAGCCCCTGGCCGGCTTCCGGCTGGCAGTGACCAGCGACCGGCGTTCGGCCGAACTCATCGAGGCCTTCGAGCGCCGCGGCGCAGAAGTCACCCATACCCCGCTGCTGCAGCTGGCACCGCTGGACGATGAGCAGCAGCTGATCGCGCAAACCCGCAAGCTGATCGAGCTGCGTCCGCAGGCAGTGGTCGTCACCACCGCCTACGGCTTGCGCCGCTGGGTCGAAACCTCCGAAGCCGCCGGCGTCGGCGACGAGCTGCTGGCCGTGCTCGGCCAGGCGCAGCTCTACGTCCGCGGCGCCAAGGCCCACGGCGCCGTCAAGGCACTGGGCCTGGAACCGGCGGCCGTCGCCGCGGACGGGCGCAGCGCCTCCATGCTCCAGCTGCTTGAAGGCAAGCTCGACGGGGCCACCGTCGCCTTGCAGCTGCATGCCGATTCCGATCACGGCCTGCCGCAAAGCCTGCGCGAGCTCGGCGCTCGCCGGGTGCTGGCGGTGGAGCCCTACCGCTGGCAGGACACCAGCAGCGACAGCGGGATCTCCGCCCTGGTCGAAGGGCTGTGCACTGCCCGCTTCGACGCGGTGACCTTCACCAGCGCGCCGAGCGTGCACGCGCTGTTCGCTGCCGCCAAGGCCCGCAACCGCCTGCCCGCGCTGCTGCGCTCCCTGGCCGATCGCGTCGTGGTGGCCACCGTTGGACCGGTGACCGCAGCCCCGCTGATCGATGCTGGCATCAGCCCGCTCGTGCCCGAGCGCTATCGCATGGGTGCCATGATCGGGCAGCTCGTGGAGCATCTGGATTCGCTGGGCACCTTGCAGGCGCAGACAATCCACGGCCAGGTGCAGCTGCGCGGTCGCACCCTGACGGTCCACGACGAGGACTGCGAACTGACTCCCGGGCAAGCCGAGCTGGTGCGGGCGCTGATCGAGGCTGGCGGCAGCGTGCTCTCCCGCGAGGAGCTGGGGGCGGCCCTGCCCGAAGCCAGTTCCAAGCATGCACTGGACATGACCCTGAGCCGCCTGCGCAAGGCGCTGCCGCAGCCGGAAATCATCGCCACGGTCATCAAACGCGGGTACCGGCTGAATGTTTGATCGCCCGAATGGGCTTTTTCCCGTCGGGTTACGTAGGATCGGAGTCATGGTTACTATTCAGGTTGCCGGTGAAGCTCTGGTCGACATTGTCGATGGCGTGGCGCATCCCGGCGGTTCTCCGATGAATGTTGCTGTTGGACTGGGCCGGCTGGGCCACGACGTCCTGCTCCAAACGGACATTGGCGATGACGAGCATGGCCGGCTGATCGCCGAGCATGTGGCGGCCTCTGGCGTTCAGCTCGCAGCCGGATCGCACACCGATGCGCAGACATCCAGCGCCACCGTGGTGCTCGACGAGTCCGGAGACGCCAACTACGAGTTCCAACTCAACTGCACCTTGCAGAGCATGGCATCAACCCAGGCCGCATTGTTCCACTCAGGCTCCGTGGCAGCGTTCCAGGGCCCCAGCGCCGCCCGGATCCATGAGGCATTCGAGGCGTCGCCTGCGGGCCAGATCCTGAGCTTCGATCCGAATCTGCGACCGGAACTGGTTGAGGACCGGGCGGAATCGGTCAAGCAGATCGAGAAGCTGGCCGGACTGGCCGATATCGTCAAGCTCAGCGACGAGGACGCCCTCTGGCTCTACCCGGGCTGGGATACCGACCGCATCCTGGCACACTTCCTGGATCGCGGGGCATCCCTGGCGGTCATCACCTTCGGTGCCCGCGGCGCGGAGGCCCGGACCAAGCACACCGAAGTCATGGTCCCCTCGATCTCGGTGCGCACCGAAGATACGGTTGGCGCGGGCGATGCGTTCATGGCCGGGCTGCTGCACGCCATCTTGGACAGCTCGCTGGCCCAGTCGCTGCGCGATGGCACGGAATTGGACAGCGTGGAGCTGGAGAAGATCATGCAGATCGCTTCGGTGTGCGCGGGAATCACCGTTTCGCGTGCCGGCGCCAACCCGCCAACGCTAGACGAGCTCAACCAGTTCCTCAGCACCACGACGCGCTAGCACCTTCCGGTTCTGGCAAATCACCGCTGGGATCTGCACCTGGAAAAGGCGCTGATCCCAGCGGCTTTTTATTTCATTCGTTGTGGATGAAGGTGTTTCGCTGGCGCATTCTCCCAGAGCGACTTGAATGCAGGGCGAAAACTGCAGATCAGGTTGCTAGAGTTCCCTAGCAGAGCATTGTGCCCAATTCACCGAGGAGGCCCCATGGGGAGCAAGGTTCCAGCCGCCGACAATACCTTGCGGATCCTCAGGCTGCTGGCCAGCCGGAAGACCCCTACCCCGGCGGCGATGATCGCCACACTGCTGGAGCTTCCCCGCTCCAGCGTCTACCAGCTGCTGAACGTAATGCTGGAACACGGATTCATCAGCCACTATCCAGAGGACAAGTCCTACGGTTTGGGGGTGTCCGCGTTCGAGCTGTCCAGCGCCTACACCCGCCAGGAGCCGCTGGCCCGGCTGGGTGCTCCGCTGATTGCCCAGCTGGTCGACAAGGTCGGCGAAAGCGCGCACCTGGCAGTGCTGCACGGTTCGGATGTGCTCTACATCGTCGAGGAACGCGCCAAGGGCCGCCCATCGCTGGTCACCGATGTGGGTGTCCGCCTGCCGTCGCATCTGACCGCCTCAGGCAGGGCCATTCTCGCAGCGCTGCCCAAATCGCAGGTGCGTGCGCTCTACCCCAGCGCCGCCACCTTCTCTGAGCGCGTGGCCGAATCATCAATCTCCAGCTACTCGCAATTGCGCCGCGAACTGGAGCAGAGCACGCAGCGCGGCTACGCAGTGGAGCGCGGGGATGTCACCCCGGATTTCCACTCGCTGGCGGTGGCAATCCGGGACTCCAATGATTGGCCGGTGGCTGCTGTGGCCGTCACCTTCCTGGCTGACCGGGTCCCCGAAGAGCAGCGGGAGGCCCTGCTCGTGCAGATCCGCGCCACCGCGGCGGCGATCACCTCGCGGGTGCAGGGCAAGCGTCCTGCCTAGTCCTGTGCTACTGGTTTGAGAATGCCGCGTCGAAGGACGATTCGGGGCGCTGGTACAGCAGGTTGCGGATGTAGACCACGGCCTGGCCCGCTCCATGCAAGCGGTCCATGCCCGCATCTTCCCACTCGATGGAGATTGGGCCGGTGTACCCATGGAAATCCAGGGCGCGGAACGCATCGTCCCAGTTGATGTCTCCATGGCCGGTGGAGACGAAATCCCAACGCCGGCGGGGATCGCCCCACGGCAGATGGGAGCCCAGGATGCCGTTGCGCCCGTTGGGCCGATGCATCCGGGTGTCCTTGCAATCCACATGGTAGATGCGATCGGCGAAGTCGGTGATGAATGCGACCGGATCGATGCCCTGCCAGAACATGTGGCTCGGGTCCCAGTTCAGCCCGAACGCCTCGCGTCGGCCGATGGCTTCCAACGTGCGCACGGTGGTCCAGTGGTCGTAGGCGATCTCGGACGGGTGCACCTCCAGCGCGAATTTCACGCCCTGCTCATCGAATTCGTCCATGATCGGATGCCAGCGCTTGGCGAAGTCCTCGTAGCCTGCGTCGATGACTTCGCCCGGAACCGGCGGGAACATCGCGACGTACTGCCAGATTTTCGAGCCGGTGAAGCCGACCACCACGTCGGCACCGAGTTTGCGTGCGACGCGTGCCGAGCGCTTCATGTCCTCGGCTGCCCGTTGGCGCACGCCTTCCCCCTCGCCGTCGCCCCAGACATAGTCGCGCAGGATTCCCCGGTGGCGGAAGTCTATGGGGTCATCGCAGACGGCCTGGCCGGCCAGGTGATTGGAGATCGCCCAGGCTTTCAGCCCGTACCTGTCCAGGATCTCCAGCCGTGATTGGAGGTAGGCCGGGTCCTCGTCGGCCCGCTTGAGATCCAGGTGGTCGCCGCTGGCCGCGATTTCCAAACCGTCATAGCCCCATTCGGCGGCGAGCCGGGCAACATCCTCGAAGGGCATATCGGCCCACTGCCCGGTGAAGAGCGTAACTGGATGCGCAGTGTTCATGGTTGGTTCTCCTCTAGTCATTGGTGGCGATCCATTCGCCGGTTGCCGCTGATTCCAGCACGGCTTCAGTCAGCCGGCAGGCTCGGGCGCCATCGGCAAAGGTCGGCAGCCCTTCGGGCGCTTCGCCGCGGATCGCTGCATAGGTGTCGGCCACGAACGCGGCGAAAGCGTCGAGGTAGCCCATCGGATGCCCGGCTGGCACCACCGACAAGCGTGCCGCATCGGGGCTCAGGCCGTCCGCCTGGCGCGAGAGCGTCGAGGACATGCCGGTGCCGCCGATCCACAGTTCGTCCGGCTTCTCCTGCTGGAATTCCACCGCCGACCGGTCTCCGGACAGCTCGATGGCCAGGGCGTTCTTCCGGCCGGCGTTGACCTGCGAAACCAGCAGCGTGCCGATGGCACCCGATGCCATCTGCACGACCAGGGCGGCGGCATCTTCGGTAGCGACTTCCACAGTGCCTCGCCGCTGGTGGGCCACCGAGGTGGCAGCGTTCAGCCGGACGATCCGCTCCCCGGCAATGAATTCCAGCAAATCCACCAGATGCGAACCGATATCCGCAAAGGCCCGAGAAGGACCGCCGGAGGCTGGGTCGACCCGCCAGCTCTTGTGGCTGGCAGCATGCATCCAATCCTGCAGGTACTGGCCCCGCACGGTCAGCAGCCTTCCCAGCTTGCCTTCGCGCACATGGGCGCGGGCCTGGCGCACCATCGGGTGGTAGCGGTAGACGAACGGCACCGACGCCACGGCGTCGGAACGGGAAGCCAGCAAGGCCAGCTGGCCGGCGTCCCGGGCGCTGGTGGCCAGCGGCTTCTCGCAGACCACGGACAGTCCAGCTGCCAGTGCGGCGGCTGCCTGTCCGGCGTGCAGGGCATTGGGCGAGGTGACATGGACGGCGTCGCACTGCTCGAGCAGCTCTTCCACGCTGCCGAACCCGGGAACGTCCAGGACCGCCGCTGCCCGTGCGGTGGACTGCTCGCCGTTGGACCGCACCCCGATGAGCTGGGCTCCTGCCCTGCGGATCGCGTCGGCGTGGGTCCGGGCCATGAACCCGCCGCCGATGACGCCGACTTTCAGTTCCTGCATGGCCGGTGCGGCCTGTTGGCTGATCAATTGAGGCATGTATTTCCTTGTCTGTTCTTACTTGACCGCGCCGGAAGACAGGCCCGCGACCAGGTGCCGTTGCGCAAAGAGGAATCCGGCAAGCACCGGGATCGAAACAACCACCGAAGCGGCCATCATCTGGTTCCAGTACACATCGGTCTGCGATGCGTAGGCTTGCAAACCGATGGACAGCGTCCTGGTGTCCTTGTTGGTGAGCACGCTTGCAAAGAGCACTTCGCTCCAGGAAGTGATGAAGCAGTACACCGACACCGCGATGATGCCGGGGCGCGCCACGGGGAGAACCACCTTGACCAGTGCACCGAGCCGGCCCAGTCCGTCAACCATGGCGGCTTCTTCCAATTCCTTGGGCATGGAGGCAAAGAACCCGGTGAGCATCCAGATGGAGAATGGCAGGGAGAACGTCATATAGGTGACGATCAGCCCCAGGTAGCTTCCGTTGAGCTGCAATCCCACGGCACGCTCAAGTTGGGTGAAGATCAGGAACAGCGGCAGAAGGAATAGGATTCCGGGGAACATCTGGGTGGAGAGCACGATCAGCCGGAAGGACCGCGCGCCACGGAAGTCGAAGCGCGAGAGCGCATAGGCGGCCAGGATAGCGATGGACACCGAGAGGATGGTCGCACTGATGGTGACGATCATCGAGTTGGCGAAGTACTTGCCCAGCGGGACCGTGGTCCAGATATCCAGGTACGGGGCCAGGGTGAATTCCGACGGGATCCATTCGAAAGCGCCGCGGACATCCTTGAGCGGCTTGATGGAGGTCGTGATCACCACGTAGAGCGGCAAGACGATAATCAGGGTGATGAAGGCCAATCCGAATACTCGCAGGATGCGGAAGCCGCGGGTCTCAATCATCGATGCTCTTTTCCTTCGGCATGACAAGTCGGATGTAGAACGCTGAGACGATCAGCAGCGCGATCAGCAGAACGACGCTCAAGGCGCCGCCCACCCCGAAGTTCCAGTTGTTGAAGGACTGCTGGTAGATCAACGGGGAAATCAGGGTTGCTTCTTCCGGCGACACCGGACCGAAAAGCAGGTAAGGGATATCGAACTGGTTGAAGACCCACAGTCCGAGCATCAGCAACAGCACCACGTTGGCGTGCTTGATCATCGGCAAGGTGATGCTGGTGAACTGCTTCCACAGGCTGGCCCCATCCAGGGATGCCGCCTCATAGACTTCGTTCGGGATGGATTGCACGGCGGCAAGCAGCATCAGGAAGGCGAAAGGCCAGAATTGCCAGACGGCGACAACCACCATCACGAAAAAGGAATTCCCGCCCAGCAGCCAGAACGGACCTTCGTCCAGGATCCCGAGGTCTTCGACGAGGAAGCGGTTGACCATGCCATCACGCTGGTTGAACATGAACGCCCAAGCGATAGTGGTGACATAGCTTGGCAGTGCGTAAGGCACGAGGAAGAGGGTGCGGAAGAATCCGTTGGCGCGGAATTTGGAGGCCAGCAGCACCGCTGCGAAAATGCCCAGGCTCCAGGCGATCGCCACGACCAGGACGGTGAAGAGGAAGGTCCGGCCCAGCGCATCGAAGAATTGCGAACCGATGGGACCGTTGGGGTCCAGCGCGGTGATGAAGTTCTGCAAGCCCACAAATGGGGCCTTGACCCAGTTGGCGATGGAGAACTGGGTTAGCGAGAGGAAAGCAATCCATACGCCGAGCAGCATCGGAACGATATGGATCAGCAGTTCCAGGAATGCCGCAGGAGCTGAGAGCGCATAGGGGAAGAACCGGTCGCGCTTGATTGAACTGCGCTTGATTGCCTTTGACGCGTCGCGGGGCTTGAGCGGTTCGCTGGTTTCAGGCGGTGCCTGGGTGATCGTCGGCATTTGGCCTCCTTTCATGTAAACGAATGCGAGTGTTGCAGCTGGCCGCGAGGGGCACGAAAAAGTCCGATCCCGCAGCCAGCGCAACGTGTCGGCCCGCTAGCTGGCTGGCATCTGCTGCTGCGCGTCTTCCAACGCCTTGCGGACATCCGCCTCGGTGATTTCCTCGCCCTGGGCGATGCGGGCGAACTGCTTGGCGATGGCCTCGCCGACAAGCGATTCCATCTGGCCCTCGGTGGGGAACAGCGGCATCGGGGCCGCGTTATTGGCCAGGATTTCCTTCTTGGCCTGCTGCTCATCAGTGCCGAAGGCCGGGTCGTCAAAGGCTTCCGTGACCGATGGCAGGGAGGTGTACTTGGCATTCAGCGTCTTCTGCTCATCGACGCTGAGCAAGTGGTTCACGAATTCGAGAGCGGCGTCCTTGTTATCCGAGTTCTCAAAGACGCTGACATTAATGCCTGCAACCAGCGACTGGGTGGCTTCCGGCCCGGTTGCCCCGGAATCCTTCAGCGGGATGGGCGCCATGGCATAGTCCTCGAAGCCAGCGGCCTTGAACGACTTCCCGGGGGCCTGGTCGAAGAACATGGCGGCGTTGCCGTCCATGATTTCCCCTGGGAGCACCGAACCGTCATTGATCTCGGCGTTGGACTTGGAGACCACGCCGTTCTCGCCCATCAGCTGGATCCAGTCGTTGACGCCACTGACGATGCCATCATTGGTGAAGTCCGGCTTGCCGTCTTTCGTATACAGCTCGCCCCCGTTCTGCATGCCCAGGATGAATGCAGCGTGGGCATTGTTGGCGGTACGTTGTCCGGCCAAGGCGAAGCCGTACTGGTCGATCTTGCCGTCGTCGTCGGTATCCTTGGTCAGCTTCTTGGCGGTGGCCAGGAATTCATCCCAGGTCTTCGGCGCCTGCTTAATGCCGGCCTCCTCGAACATCTTGGTGTTGTAGTACAAGCCGTAGGCCATGGAGTACAACGGCAACGAGGTGGGGGCCTGCCCCTCGGCGCCACCGGTAGCCAGGGCCGCGGGCACGAACTTTTCTGCGCCTCCCACGGCTTCAAGCGCCTCGCCTTCAAAGGGGACGAAGGCACCGCTGGCCTGCAAGGTGGTAGCCCAGGTGTTCCCGATGTTCAGCACATCAGGGCCTTCGCCGCTGGAGACGGCGGTGAGGGTGCGGTTGTACAGGTCTGCCCAGGGGACGACCTCCAGCTCGACCTCGATGCCGGTTTCCTCGGTGAACCGCTTGATGGATTCACCCAGGATCTCTTCATCCTGGGTGACGGAGCTTCCCTGGTTCGAAGCCCAGTAGGTGATGGTTCCGCCGGCTTCCGCCGACCCGGAGCCGGAAGCCGCGCCGGAGCAGCCGGCCAGGCCGCTGAGCGAGAGCGCAGCGATGGAGGTGATCGCGACGATGCGCCCTAGATTATTCGTGAAATGGGGTGAAGGCATGGTGGTTCCTTTTCAGATGCGGGTGGTGTTGCGAAGGGCAGGATTCAGGCAAGGATGCTGGGGGCCGAAGGGTCCCAGGCCGGGTCCAGCAACTCGATGGGCTCGACGGTCGAGGCCACCTCGACGAATGCTCCCGACTCGATGGCTTCTGCGACACTGACCATGATGTCCAGGACATGGAACGCCAATTCGCCTGGCACGCGTTCCTTGCGGCCCTCGCGGATGGCTTGGGCCAGTTCGGCAACGCCCGTGCCGCGCCCGTATCGGGATCCTTGGGCTACGACAACACTCGGTTCCTGGTCCGCCAAATGGAGGATGGTGTCCCCGGTGAATTCGTTGGGATCCGGAAGCTGCGCGGTGCCTTCTGTTCCCGAGATCTCCACGAATCCTGCACGCTTCAGCTTTGAGTCGAAGCTGAAGATGCACTGGGCACTGGCCCCGGATTCAAAGGAGAGCAACGCTGAGACGTGGGTTGGAACTTGGACCGGGAAACTGGTTCCAGCCTTCGGACCGGCACCGATGACGCGTTGCGCCCTGGCCTGGGAACCCAAGGCGGCGACCTTGGCGACCGGGCCGAAAACCCGCACCAGGGTGGTCAGGTAGTAGGGGCCGAGATCGAAGAGCGGTCCAGCGCCGTGGGCGAAGAGGAATTCGGGGCTGTGGTGCCAGGATTCTGGTCCCGGGCCTTGGAAGATAGCCAGTCCCGTGAGCGGGGTGCCGATGGCGCCGCTTTCGATCTGCCGCAGGCCGCTCTGGACGCCCGCACCCAAGATGGTGTCTGGAGCCACGGCAACCCGGACGCCTGCCGCCTTGGCTGCTGAAGCCAGCTGCCGCCCGGATTCGCGGTCCAGCGCGTAGGGCTTCTCGCCCCATACGTGCTTGCCGGCGGCTACCGCCTGCAACGCCACCTCGACATGGACCGCCGGGATGGTCAGGTTCACGACGATCTGGATGTCGTCGCGGGCCAGCAATTCCGCATAGGTTCCCGAGGCTTCAACAGACCATTTGCGCGCTTGGCTTGCTGCGCGTTGGGTATCGAGGTCGGCGATGAATCGTACCGCGAGATCCGGGAATGCGGTGAGATTCTCCAGATACTGGTCGCTGATCGTGCCGGCGCCGACAATGCCCACGCCCATAGGCTGGTTCTGGGATTCCATCTGCACTAGTTCCTTTCGGTTACCAGGTAGTCTCGGCTTTGGGTCACGGCCTGGAAGATATCACCGGCGAAGTCATCGAGTTCCACCACATGCAGCAGGCCGCTGGTGGCACCGATGATCTGGTCGATCGGCATGGAGCCACTCCCGACTGCGACCTGTTCCTTGTGATTCTTCGACTTCGGCCCGTCCTTGATATGCAGGGCCACGACGCGGGGAGCGAGTGATTCAAGCAGCTGGAGCACATCGGCGCCGCCCACGGCAGCCCAGTAGGTGTCCACTTCCAGCGCGACGTCCGGGTCCAGCAGGCTGGCGAGGTATTCCAGTGCTGTTGCGCCATTGATCTTGCTGGAGATTTCCCAGTCGTGGTTGTGGTACCCGACCTTGATGCCGTATTCGCCACCCAGCCTGGCGGCTGCGTTGAGCTTGTCCGCGATGGCGCGAATGGATTTGGCATCCTGCCACTGCTCGGCCGGGATGAACGGATCGATAACGGTGGTGATGCCGAGTTTTCCTGCGGCCACGAAGACCTCGTCGTAGTCCGAAGAGAGCAATGGCGCGTGGGCAGTGGGTGCGCTGAGCTGATTCTCGGCCAGCGCCTGGGCATACTCGTCGGAGCGAGCCACGAAGTTGTAGGGCTCAACCTGCGTGTAGCCGATGCCGGCTACCCGTTGAAGGGTCGCTTTAAGGTCATCTGCGATGTGCTCGCGCAGCGTGTACAGCTGGATTGATAGGTCGTGGGCAGGCAAAGGCGTCTCCTGGATGAAGTGGTGGGTGCGATCCGGATGATCATGACGTGCGTCACACACTGAGACTAGTTTTACTTATGTCGATAGTCAATAGAAGTATGTCGACATTCTTTTAAAGTGTTTCTCTGTCTCGTCCACTGCTGTGTTTTACTGGGTTCATGGCCAATCCTTCGAGCCCCCAAAGCCTGCAGTTCGCCCGTGGCGCCAGTGGTGCCGGCGAGGTCCTGCAACTGTTCATGGACGGCGCCCCGCACAGCCGCACCGACCTTGCCGCACTGACCGGCATGGCTCGTTCCACCCTTCAAGAACGTCTGGATGTGCTCATCCACCTCGGCCTGATCGGCGCGATCGCCGATGGCGCCTCCACCGGCGGTCGCCCTCCCCAACGGCTCTCATTGCTCCCCGACGCCCGATTGGTGCTGGCCATCGATTTGGGAGCCAGCCACCTGCGCGTTGCGCTTTCCGACCTTGCCTGCACTCCCCTGGTGCAATCCCAGACACCCATTTCCTTCGCCGATGGACCTGAAGAGATCTTGCAAACTGCCATGGATCTGGCCAAGGAATTACTGGTTTCCTTGGACCGCGACCGCGAAGACGTCATTGCCGTCGGCATGGGCGTGCCGGGACCGGTGAATTTCGAGACCGGCCGGCCGGCCAATCCGCCGATCATGCCCGGATGGGACGATTTCGACATCCCTGCCTGGTTCCAGCAGTATCTGGATGCCCTGGTTGTCGTGGATAATGACGTGAACCTGATGGCCATTGGCGAGAAAGATCAGCTGGAGTCCGGCAGCGAGGACTTCATCTTCGTCAAGCTGGCCACCGGCATCGGCTCCGGCATCATCTCCGGAGGACTGCTGCAGCGCGGGGCGCAAGGCACCGCCGGCGATATCGGGCACGTGCGCATTCGCCGCGGCGACGGCATCTTCTGCCACTGCGGCAATGAAGGCTGCCTGGAAGCCCTGGCCTCCGGGCCCATGATTGCCGCCGCGCTGCGCTCAGAAGGCATCGAGGCCAACAGCAACATGGATGTGGTTGGCCTGGTGAATTCGGGGAACATCCAGGCGATCCGCGCGGTACGCCAGGCCGGGCGCGATTTGGGCGAAGTTTTGGCTGCTAGCGTGAGCCTGCTGAACCCATCGCTGATCGTGGTGGGCGGACGGATCTCTGCCGCCGGAGAGCACCTGCTGGCAGGCATCCGCGAAGTGGTTTACCAGCGCGGAGCCCCGCTATCGACCCAGCATCTGCAGATCCGCACATCGCGCAGCTGGGAGGCTGGTGCCCTGCGTGGAGCCAGCATGATCGCCGTCAGCCAGGCGCTGAGTCCGCAGGAAATCGAGCGTAGCGCGCTGGCGCTGATCTGAGCCAGCTAGCAGCTGGACGCACCCGTAAATTCCTATGAATCTGAAATACCGGACAGCTCTGCCGATTCTCCGGTGTCCAACCCATGGCTCATGGCCAATGATGGAATCAGTTAGCTACGTTACATCGTAAGGAATTGCCATGAGCCACGAACCACGTGTCGTCCGCGCCCCGCGCGGCACCGAACTGACCGCCAAATCCTGGGCCACCGAGGCCCCACTGCGCATGCTGATGAACAACTTGGATCCGGAAGTCGCCGAACGACCCGAGGATCTCGTGGTCTACGGCGGAACCGGCAAGGCGGCCCGTTCCTGGGAAGCATTCGACGCCATTGTCGAGACGCTCAAGGACCTGGAAGAGAACGAAACGCTGCTGGTGCAGTCCGGCAAGCCCGTGGGCGTCTTCAAGACCAACAAGTGGGCGCCGCGGGTGCTGATTGCCAACTCCAACCTCGTGGGCGACTGGGCCGACTGGGAGCACTTCCGCAAGCTCGAAGCAGAAGGCCTGATGATGTATGGCCAGATGACCGCCGGCTCCTGGATCTACATTGGCACCCAGGGCATCTTGCAGGGCACCTACGAGACCTTCGCCGCGATCGCCAAGAAGCGCTTCAACGGCACGCTGGCCGGTACCTTGACCCTGACCGGCGGTTGCGGCGGAATGGGCGGCGCCCAGCCGCTTGCGGTAACCCTCAATGGCGGTGCCGTGCTGATTGTCGACGTCGATGAAACCCGCCTGCGCCGCCGTGCATCCAAGCGCTACCTCGACGAAGTCGAGCTGGATCTGGACAAGGCGCTGGAGAAGGTGCTGGCGGCCAAGTCCGAGGGACGTCCGCTGTCCGTTGGCTACGTCGGCAACGCCGCGGAGGTTTTCCCGGCACTGCTCAAGCGCCACGAAGCCGGTGAATTCGCCTTCGACATCGTCACCGACCAGACCAGCGCCCACGATCCGCTGAGCTACCTGCCGGTGGAATTCACCATGGAGCAGTGGCACGCCGAGGCCGAAGCGGATCCGGTGGGCTTCACCAAGAAGTCGCAGGCCGCAATGGCCGCGCATGTCGAGGCCATGGTCGGGTTCCAGGAGGCAGGCGCCGAGGTCTTCGACTACGGCAACTCGATCCGCGACGAGGCTCGCAAGGGCGGCTTCACCCGCGCCTTCGAATTCCCGGGCTTCGTCCCGGCCTACATCCGCCCGCTGTTCTGCGAGGGGCTGGGCCCATTCCGCTGGGTGGCGCTGTCCGGAGATCCGGAAGACATCAAGGTCACCGACCAGGCGCTGAAGGAATTGTTCCCGGAGAACGAGCACCTGCACCGCTGGCTTGATGCCGCCGAGAAGCATGTGGAATTCGAAGGCCTGCCGGCACGAATCTGCTGGCTGGGCTACGGCGAGCGCCACAAGGCGGGCTTGCTGTTCAATCAGCTGGTGGCCGAAGGCAAGGTGTCCGCACCGATCGTGATCGGACGCGACCACCTGGATTCAGGTTCGGTAGCATCGCCATACCGCGAAACCGAGGCCATGAAGGACGGCAGCGATGCCGTGGCCGACTGGCCGCTGCTGAACGCGCTGACCGCCACCAGCTCCGGTGCCTCGTGGGTATCGATCCATCATGGCGGCGGCGTCGGCATGGGCCGTTCCATCCACGCCGGCCAGGTTTCCTTGGCTGATGGCAGCGAACTGGCTGCCGCGAAGCTCGAAGCGCTGCTCACCAATGATCCGGGCATGGGCGTCATCCGCCACGTGGATGCCGGATACGAACGTGCCGCCGAGGTCGCCGCCGAGCGCGGAGTGCGCATTCCGATGGCAGCGCAGGAGAAGTAGCACCCTTTTGAATCAGCTTGAGGCGCCACCGAGGTGGCGCCTCAAGCTATTGTCATCTAATTGCTGGTCATCACTTCCGGCACTATGGCTTGCGGGTTTCGGCACTGATGAACCATGCCTGCTGCTCCAGATCCGCAATGTACTGGTGCAGGATGTCGGCCGTAGTTGGATCCGCCTCGTCTACCGGATCATGGACCTCGCGCATGACGCCCACGGTTGTCTGCAACGCCTTGACAACCATGTCCACTGCATTAGTCGTCAGGATTTCGGTGTTCACCGGTTGTTCCAACTTGGTGTACTTTGTGACCGTTGCCGCCAGTCCATCGGGAGTGGCATGCAATGCGCGCATCCGCTCGGCGATTTCGTCGGAACCGCGACGTGCGATATCAACGATTTCGTCAAGGTTCTGATGCAGGTCGCGGAAGTTGGGACCGACAACATTCCAGTGGATCTGCTTGCCTACCAACTGCAGATCCAGCAGCTGGACCAGCACGGTCTGCAAGGAATCGCGCAGCACCTCCGGTGCCACGAAGCCATTCTCTGCGTTCTCGCGATCGGTTTTCTTCGCTGGAGTATTCTTCGAATTAGCCAATGCTTCTCCTTACGTTGTCATGGACGCTTGGGGCAAGACCTTTCTCGGTGTCCCGCTTTTGACACTATCGACTTGGCACCCCGATTCCGAACGAGTGGATCTTTCTTTCGGGCAACGTCCAGCTTTCTCTTCTCTCGTGCCGAGATTCTCCTGCAATCCCAGCGCGAGCCATGCTGCCTGCCATTCGGATTCACGGAGTCTCTGCAAGTTGCATGGGGATTGCATTAACTGCAGGTTGCCAGCTGCTCAGAGCTTCCCGGAAAGCTTGAGCAGGCACCTTCAGGCACCTAGCCCTAGGCACGTCAGGAATCACCGATCCACGGAGGACGACATGTCTGAGCAGGATGCAAACGAGCAGTTCGGGAACTTCGACAACAACGAATCTGAAGGCTACGAGAGCCAGTCCAATTCAGATTTCGATTCAGGAAGCAATGGCGGATTTGAAAGACAGCCGTCAGAACAGCAGTCCTTTGGAAGCGGAAACGAATCCGGCCAGGAATCATACGGCGGCGAAAGCCAAGGAGAATCCTACGGTCACGGTGAAGAGTCCGGCCAAGAATCATTCGGAAAGGACGAGGGCCAGCCTTACGGCAGCGACCCGGGGCAGGAATCCCTGGGCGACAGCCGGTCTGGCCAGGCGTACGGCAACAATGAAAGCCAGTTTGGTTCCCAAGAACAGGAAAAGGGGTTCTAGGGAGCTTGCAGCTTGGCAGACACTCCTGCCACGCGGAATTGTGGCCCATTCTCCAGTTGGGCACTTGTAATCGCTTCACCGCTTGCACCGGGCAAGTGGTGAAGCGATTATTCTTTTTGCGACGCAGAATCGCCAGCAGATCTTCTCGCGTTTGGTCTCGGACCTGCCAATAACCATTAGAGAATATTCGTTCGTTCCTCTGCCACTCCCGTTGGTTATTAATTGCTGTTCGACGCAGAATGGATATAGGCACCGTGTATCCGAATGTGCTGGCCCGTTCGACTGACAGGATGTAAATGTTCTCGAAAATTGCCAATCGCTTCGCTGGCCCGCTGGCGGTTGGATTCCTTGCCGTAGCGCTGTCAGGTTGCGTGAGCATTGAATCCTCCAGCGAAGAGACCAAGGCTCCGGAGAATGCTGGTCCCATTGAAGGTACCGTCACCCCGAGCGCCAAGGCCTCGGAAGGCGCGGCTACCGGCACGCCTAATGTTCCGAAATCACCTGCGGACAGCACGTTCCAGTCCGTCTATGATTTCCTCGATGCGCAAGCGACCGAAGTCAGATGCACGGGCAGCATGGATATCGCCGACATGGGCCAAATGCTCAAGCTCGTCGGTGATTGTGAAAACGTCACCGTCTCTGGAGACGGAAACATGATCGTCGCTCCGCACATCACGAACCTCGAGCTAAGCGGCAACGGAAATATCGCAGCGGTCAAGAACATCAAGCAGGTAGCTTTTAGCGGCATCGGCAATTCGGCCGCATCCCTCAACGAGAACGCCAAGTTCACTGACAACGGTTCGTCGAACAAGTTCGGCGAGGACGCCTTCGAAGGCATCACCTTCTAGAACCCGGAATTTTCAACGGACCGCGATTGGCATGCCAATTGCGGTCCGTTCCCTTCTGCCTCCGTGGCACTGTCTGGCATTTCGGACAGATGACCCGATTATCGATGCCGTGCCATCCCGATCTGCCGAACAATGGAAATTAGAGACCTCATTGCAGCGCAAAGAACGGATTGAACATCATGACTGCTTCCCCACTCGTCACCCTGGACCTTACTGGAGCAACCGCCGATGACGTGATTGCGGTAGCCCGGCACAACGCGCAGATCCGCATCGCGCCCCAGGTCCTCGAAGAACTGGCCACGGTTCGCGCCCACATCGATGCCCTCGCCTCGGCCGACACCCCGGTCTATGGCATTTCCACCGGTTTCGGCGCCTTGGCTACCCGCCATATCGCGCCCGAGGACCGCGCGAAGCTGCAGCGTTCGCTGATCCGCTCGCACGCAGCCGGCATGGGGGAACCGGTGGAGCGCGAAGTGGTGCGTGCGCTGATGTTCCTGCGCGCCAAGACCCTGGCATCCGGCCGCACCGGCGTACGCCCGGTCGTGCTGGAGACCATGGTTGGACTGCTCAACGCTGGCATCACCCCGGTAGTGCGTGAATACGGTTCGCTGGGCTGCTCGGGCGACCTTGCCCCGCTCTCCCACTGTGCCCTGGTGCTGATGGGCGAAGGCGAAGCCACCGACCGCGAGGGCGTACAGCGCCCCGTGCCGGAACTCCTCGCAGAGGCAGGACTGGAACCTGTGGAACTGGCGGAGAAGGAAGGCCTGGCGCTGGTCAACGGCACGGACGGCATGCTCGGCCAGCTGCTGATGGCGTTGGCGGATCTCGAAGAGCTCGCAGACATTGCCGATGCCACCGCCGCCATGAGCGTCGAAGCCCAGATGGGCACCGACCAGGTCTTCCGCGCCGAACTGCACGAGCCGCTGCGCCCGCACCCGGGACAGGGCCGCAGCGCGGCGAACATGTACAACTTCCTTTCCGGTTCCCCCATTGTCGCCTCGCACCGCGAAGGCGATGGCCGGGTGCAGGATGCCTACTCGCTGCGCTGCTCCCCGCAGGTGACCGGCGCAGTGCGCGACACCATCGCCCACGCACGCCTGGTTGCCACCCGCGAACTGGCGGCGGCCATCGACAACCCAGTCGTGCTGCCTTCGGGCGAGGTCACCTCCAACGGCAACTTCCATGGCGCTCCGGTCGCCTATGTCCTGGACTTCTTGGCCATCGCGGTTGCCGATCTGGGCTCCATCGCCGAACGCCGAACCGACCGCATGCTCGACCCTGCCCGGTCCCGCGACCTGCCGGCTTTCCTTGCCGATGACCCGGGCGTGGACTCGGGCATGATGATCGCCCAGTACACCCAGGCGGGATTGGTTGCCGAGAATAAGCGCTTGGCCGTACCGGCGAGCGTGGATTCCATCCCGTCATCGGCAATGCAGGAGGACCATGTTTCCCTGGGCTGGCATGCGGCCCGCAAATTGCGCACCGCGGTAGGCAACCTGCGCCGCATCCTCGCCATTGAAATGCTGATTGCCGGCCGTGCGCTGGACCTGCGCAAGCCATTGCAGCCGGGGCCGGCCACCGGTGCCGTGCTGGAGCTGCTGCGCACCAAGGTCGCAGGTCCAGGCGAAGACCGTTTCCTCTCTGCCGAGCTGGAAGCGGCCTGCGAATTGCTGGCCACCGGCGAAGTGCATCGCGTGCTGGAAACCCATCTGGCGAAGTAGCTGTTCGAGGACAACTGTGTGGGGTGCCGGACATTGCTGGGGCTTCTGCGGGCAAGGGGCGTAAACTTGGATACCGGGAAACCACTTACCTCGCGTGAAAGAATCATCTAATGCAACGCACCATGTTCAAGTCCAAGATCCACCGGGCGACTGTCACCCAGGCTGACCTGCACTACGTAGGCTCGGTCACCGTTGACTCCGAGCTGCTCGAAGCCTCGGATATCCTGCCCGGTGAACTGGTCAGCATCGTCGACATCACCAACGGCGCACGTCTGGAAACCTACACCATTGCCGGCGAGCCTGGCAGCGGGGTTATCGGCATCAACGGCGCGGCCGCGCACCTGGTGCACCCAGGGGATCTGGTCATCCTGATCAGCTACGCGCAGATGGAAGATGCCGAGGCGCGCAGCTACGTGCCCAGCGTGGTGCATGTGGATGCCGATAACCGGATCATCCACCTGGGTGATGACCCTGCCGCGGCAGTGGCCGACGGGGTGCAGACCCCGCCGCACGCACTGCTGAACAGCAAGTAATCCAGCTTCACAAGGCCAGCCGGCGCGCAAGATATTGCGCAGTCCGGCTGGCCTTGTTGTGCGCCACCTGCGTCGGGGTCCCCTCGGCAACAATGCGCCCGCCGCCATCTCCGCCGGCAGGTCCCATGTCAATCACCCAGTCGCTGGCGGCCACCACATCCATCTGGTGCTCCACCACGATAACGGTGTTGCCTTGGTCGACGAGCTGCTGCAGCTGCGATACCAGCAGCTGCACGTCGGCAGGGTGCAAACCGGTGGTCGGTTCATCGAGCAGGTAGAGCGTGTGCCCACGGCGCTGCCGCTGCAGCTCAGTGGCCAGCTTGATGCGCTGGGCCTCGCCACCTGACATTTCGGTAGCTGGCTGGCCTAGCTGCAGGTAGCCGAGGCCGACTTCGCGCAGGGTAGCCAGCGCCCGCGCCGCCGCAGGAATCCCGGAGAGGAATTCCTCGGCTTCGCTCACATCCAGCTCAAGGATCTGGGCAATGTTCTTGCCCCGGTACTCGACCTCAAGGGTCTGCTCGTTGTACCGGGCTCCGTGGCATTCGGGGCATGGCCCATAGGTCCCGGGCAGGAAGAGCAACTCGATTTCCAGATAGCCTTCGCCTTGGCAGGTTTCGCAGCGTCCGCCGGCGACATTGAAGGAGAACCGGCCAGCACTGTAGCCGCGTTCCCTGGACAGCGGCAGTTCGGAAAACGCCTTGCGGACCGCATCGAACAGGCCCGTGTAGGTGGCGACATTGGATCTCGGGGTGCGTCCGATGGGTTTCTGGTCCATCAGCACCACCCGGCTGAGCTGCTGTGCCCCGGTCACCTCGGCGATCACCGCGCGTTCCGTTGCCACCTCAAGCTCTTCCGCTTCGGCCACTGGGCCGCCCGCAGCCTGGGCCAGGGCCCCGCAGACCAGGCTGGACTTTCCGGAGCCGGACACACCGGTGACCGAACAGAAGACTCCCAGCGGGAACGCCGCATCCACTCCCGCAAGGTTGTGCAGTTCCACTCCGCGAAGGCGCACCCATCCACCGGGTTCACGCTGCTCGCGCCGCGGCGCCGGCCCCGGATCCAGGAAACGCCGGGTCACGGATGCTTCGATTTCGGACAGGCCGGCGACTTCTCCGCTGTAGAGCACCTGCCCGCCGTTGCTGCCCGCACCCGGCCCGACGTCGACAATCCACTGCGCACGGCTGACCACATCCATGTTGTGCTCCACCACGAACACCGAGTTGCCTTCGGCCTTGAGCGCATCGAGCACCTCGATCAGCGGCTGCACATCGGCCGGGTGCAGCCCTGCGGATGGCTCATCGAGCACGTAGATGACGCCGAACAAGCCTGCGCGCAGCTGGGTGGCAATACGCAAGCGCTGCATCTCCCCCGGCGACAGCGTCGGCGTGCCACGGTCCAGGCTCAGGTAGCCCAGCCCGAGCTCCACCAGCACTTCGACCCTGCCCAGCAGGTCGGCGCTGATGGTGCTCACTACTTCGGCCTGCGCTTCAGTCCCGGCCTCGGCTGCGAAGGGGCGCAAGAGCCCCGCCAGCGAACTGAGCGGCTTGCGGTTGAATTGCGCAATATCCAGGCCGCCAAAGGTGACCTGCAGGGCGTCGGGGCGGAAGCCCGTCCCCGAGCATTCCGGGCAATCCTGCGAATGCATGAACGCCAGCGCCTTGGTGCGCAAGTTTTCGCTTTTAGATGTTGCGACCGTGTGCCGGACATAGCGTTCGGCGCTCCAGAACCGTCCCTTGTAGGGTTTGGCCACGCGGTCGCGTTCCGGGGTCACTTCCACTACGGGCTGTTCCTCGGTGAACAGCAGCCACTGCCGTGCCTCAGCGGGCAGCTGCTGGAACGGGACGTCGATGTCGTAGCCAAGGTGCGTGGTGATGTCCCGCAAGTTCTTTCCCTGCCAGGCCCCCGGCCAGGCGGCAATTGCCCCGTCCCTGATGCTCAGTGAGGGATCTGGAACCAGCGAGGCCTCGCTGACCGAATGCACCGTCCCCGCACCGTGGCAGTGCGTGCAGGCACCCGCTGCGGTGTTGGTGGAAAAGGCGTCCGAATCCAGGCGTGCTGCCCCGTCGGGGTAGTCGCCGGCGCGCGAGAACAGCATGCGCACCGAGTTGGACAGCGTGGTCAGGGTTCCGACCGTGGACCGCGAACTGGCGGAGCCACGCCGTTGCTGCAGGGCCACGGCCGGTGGAAGTCCGGAGATGAATTCCACCTTGGGCGTGTGCCCCTGGGCGATGAGCCTTCGGGCGTAGGGCGCCACGGACTCCAGGAACCGGCGCTGGGATTCGGCGAAGATCGTGCCGAAGGCCAGGGAGGATTTCCCGGAACCGGAAACCCCGGTGAAGGCGACAATGGCATCGCGCGGGATACGCACCTCGACATTGTCCAGGTTGTTCTCATTGGCGCCCCGCACATGGATGAATCCGTCGTGCTCGGCAGGGGCCCGGGAGGATGCAAAGCTGTTCATCTTCCCCACACTATGCGCCCGTGCACGCTCGGCTCAATTCGCCGGCCGCTGGCTCACCCTTCGGCCTGGCAGGCCGCATCCGGGCAGCCTTGCCAGATTTTCGAGAATAACCCAACGATGTCGATGCTGTGATCCAGCGGGTAGTACGCATCGACTTTGCCATGGATGCGCGTTGCCGCCTGCTCGACTGCCAAGTGGAAGAACCGGCAGACTTCCGAGTAGTGCCACACCTGGGCAATCAGGTCGACCAGCTGCTCGTGCGTCAGCGGCCTGCTTGGTTCGTATCCGGCTTCACCGAAGGCCCGGTACACGATGCTTTCCGTGAGTTCATGGCCTTTGCCGCAATCGCACCAGGCCAAGCCGCGGCTGGGCATCGACCACACGTCGAAACTGCTCCCAGCGGAGCTCTCGATTTCCATCTTGTCCTCCAATGTTCAAGTCTGGCTGGGCTCCCCAATGTACTGGCCGCGGCCTACAGTTTGGCTCGGTGGATTAAAAGCCTCTTGCCCGCAACGGCTTTGCTTGGCATAGTCATTTTGGGTCGGCAGGTTCAGCCAGCCGACGGATTGAGGCCAAGGAGAACAGTTATGACCGGGCGTTCCCACCCCGATACCAGCGATGGCGCACCGCACCGGCAATGGAATGAGCTGCTGCAGGAGATGCGCGTAATGCAAACCGGTGTGCAGATCCTTGCAGCTTTCCTCGTGGTGCTGCCGTTCCAGGCACGATTCGAGATGCTCAGCCGCACCGACGAAATCGTCTACATCATCCTGCTGGTCGCTGCCACCTTGCTGATTCTGCTGCTGATCACGCCCGTGGCAGTGCACCGCTATTTCTTCGGCCAGCGGCTGAAGCAGCAGACGGTCAACCTGGGACATGTCATCGTCAAGATCGTGGGCATTGGCGTGGGACTGCTGGTCTCGGGCTGCGTCTGGTTTGTGCTGCAAGTTCTTTTCGGCTGGCAGATCGGGGCGTGGGTCGGCGGGCCGCTGATCCTGGTGGCCTTGTTCCTGCTCTTGGCGCTGCCACGAATCCTGATCCCGGACCATGCACAGGACAAGTCAGGGACGTGAGTTTCCGCCGGCACGGGCCATTTTCTCGACCCGTCGCAAGACCAGGCGCATCGGGGCATGCCGGATGAACCGCGGCAGAATCCGCGTGGCCACCCTGGCAACAGCGATCACCCGGGCGTTGCGCTTCGCGGCCGTACCGGTGAGGCGATAGCCGAAGTCCTCGCGCACCGAGGCCGGCAGCTGCGCGATGGTCACATCCCGCATCAGCGGCATGCCCATCCGGATCCACCACGGAGCGTTGAGGGCTTCGAAAAGCTCGCGGGCCAGCGCCCGGGTCTGCTCGGTGACGTGCAGCGTGGCGAGGTTCTGCGCAAAGTATTCATCGAATCGGCTCAGGTTCCTGGGCCAGTAATCTCCCGGCATCTGCAAGGCATCGCCGAGCCGCGCGTACTGCGAGTAGAGCTCTTCCTGCTCGTTCTTGCTTTCTTCCAGGATCTGGCCGGCAATGGTCCGTGCCGAATCATAGAGCGTGGCCGCTACCCACAATTGCAGCTTGGGATCCAGCGCTGAATAGGCGGGCATGCCGTTCGAGCGCGTTCCGCGCACGGGCCGATGCGCCGCGTTGACGTAATCGATGATGGTTCGCTGCTGTGCTGCCGTGCCGTTGCTCAGCGCATAGATGTACCCGAGGGTATGGACCAGCCGGCTCAGCGGGTTGGCCGCGAAGCCCGAGTGCTCGGCAATAGCCCGTCCGATCTGCGGGTGGGCCAACTGGAGCAGAATGGCGCGGCCGGCTCCGAGCAGCAGCCCGGCTTCCGGCGCGATCCGGGAAAACAGCTCGCCATTTTCTCCGGACTGGTTCCTGTGCTCCATAATCCCATTCTAGGCAGCCGCTGGGACGCGAAAGCCGGCGCCCGCACTTGCGGCGGGCACCGGCTCACGGCTGGCTGATCAGAAAGCTACACCGCAGTGCAGGATCACGTTGGCGTACGGGGTCGCCTCGCCGGTGCGCACGATGACCTTGGCCTGGGGCAGCTGTGCCTTGAGCTCTTCATGGGAGATGAACTGGGGATCCAGGCCCTTGGTGCGGCACAGTTCCTGCACGGGGCCATTCTCTGCTTCAGATGCCAAGGTGCTGTTCTCGATCACCAGGTTGCGGGACAGGACATCGAGCACCTGCTCGAAGCTGAGCACCCCCTGGACCAGGGCCAGGTCGATGACCTGCGGGCCGTGTGGAAGCGGCAGTCCGCAGTCAGCGATCACCACGGTGTCAGTGTGCCCGCAGGTGGCCAAGGCGGCCAGCAGCGGAGCGTTGAGAATTTCGGATTTCAGCACAGAGGCTTCCTTAAGGTCTTGCTCGAATAAGGGGGCTTAGAGGTTCTGCAGGGAACGCGGGTAGGAAGCCTGGGCTCCGTGGGCCTGCACCGTCAGGGCCGCGAACTTGCCGGCGAATTCCGCTGCCTGCGCCAAGTCGTCCCCATTGGCCAGGCGGGCGGCCAGCGCACCGGTGAACGCGTCGCCGGCACCGGTGGTGTCCACGGCCTTGACCTTTACCGCGGGCAGCGCGCGAACCTGCGCTCCGCCGTTTTCCAAGGGGGCGCGGTCGGCGACCAGGCAGCCGTTGGCGCCGAGGGTGATCACCACGCTGTCGATGCCTTCGTCCACCAGCATCCCGGCGAGGCGCTCATAATGGTTTTCGAACTTCATCTTCCGGTTCGGGTTCAGCTGCTGCAGCACGGCCTCTGCCTCATGCTCGTTGACCACCAGCGGGTTGGCCTTGAGCAGGTACTCGCGGTCCAATTCGATCACCGGCGCCAGGTTGAGCACGATGCGGTCGGTGGCGGCATCCATGGCTGCCTTGATGCCCGAGGCAGGGATTTCCCCCTGCAGCACCAGGATGCCCTCGATGCTCCCGGCGGCCTGCACTGCCTCACCGGTGACCGTCGAGTTGGCTCCGGAGACCACGGCGATGGAGTTCTCCGCAGCGGAGTCCACCTGGATGATGGCGACGCCGGTCGGCTCGCTGGCGCGGGTGACGCGATCCAGCTTGACGCCGGCTTCCTCAAGCTGTCCCAAAGCGATGCCGGCGTGCGAGTCGTTGCCGACCGCGCCGATGAATTCGGTGGTGGCGCCGGCCAGGGCCGCGGCCAGCGCCTGGTTGGCACCCTTGCCGCCGGGCGAGAGCTGGTAGGAATCTGCCAGCACGGTTTCTCCCGGTCCGGGCAGGCGGGCCATCAACGCGGTGATGTCCACGTTGCTTGAGCCCACAATGGTGACCTGGATGTGCTGCTGCATGGTTATTCCCCTGGTTCTCGTTGCCCGGCGGCCGATGGGTGCCGGTGTCCTGCTTGATTCCTGCTATGAAAGCAGATTACTCGCCTGCGTACTCGGCGATGTTCTTCTCGTCGACGGTGTCAACGGCAACCTGCACGTTGGCTTCGACTTCCTCGCCCTTGATGGCCTTGGCCAGGATCTGCACCGACTGCTTGCCCAGCTCGGCAGGGTTCTGCGCGATGGTGGCAACCAGGGTGCCGTCCTCGACGGCCTTGAAGCCATCTTCGGTGCCGTCGAAGCCGACTACCTTGACGTCCTTGCCGGCCTTGTCGCCCAGCGCCTGGATGGCGCCCAAAGCCATTTCGTCGTTCATCGCCAGGATGCCGGTGGCATCCGGGTTGGCCTGCATCAGGTTGGTGACCACGTCCAATGCCTCGGCACGGTCGAAGTTGGCGGTCTGCGAGGAGACGACCTCGATGTCCTTGTACTCGGCCAGGCCCTTGTCGAAGCCTTCGCCGCGCTCGTTGGTTGCCGAAGCGCCGGGAACGCCTTCGAGCACGATGATCTTGCCCTGGCCGTCCAGCGACTCGGCCAGCGCCTTGGCTGCCTGCTCGCCGCCGGCCACGTTGTCCGACGCCACGAAGGAAGCGATCTTGGTGTCGCCTACGGCGCGGTCCACGGCAACGATTGGCAGGCCGGCCTCGACAACCGGGGCCAGGCCGGCTTCGGCGGTTTCGGTGTCCACGGCGTTGATGATCAGGCCGGCGGAACCGTTGGTTGCGGCGGTGGCCAGCTGGTTGGCCTGGGTTGCGGAGTCGTTCTGCGCGTCGACCACCGACAGGTCGATGCCCTGGGCTTCGGCCTCGGCTTCGGCGCCATCGCGCAGGTCGACGAAGAACGGGTTGTTCAGGGTGGACACTGCCAAGGTGGCCGAGCCGGCTTCGGCTTCGGTGCCGCGGTTGCAGGCGGCGGTGCCCAGCACCAGGGCCAGGCCGACGGTGACGGCTGCGGTCTTGCGCACGATGTTCTTCATGGGGGTTCTCCTTTGAACTGCTGTTGGATTATTGGGTTCGGGGTGGAAAATCTAGTGCTTGACGTTCTTGCGGCGCAGCACGTCGAAGCCGACGGCGATCGCGATCACGGCGCCGATGACTACCTGCTGCCAGAACGCGGAGACCGAGAGCAGGTTCAGGCCGTTGCGGATCACTGCCAGCACCAGCGCACCGATCAGCGTGCCGGAGATGCGGCCGACGCCGCCGGAGAGCGAGGCGCCGCCAATCACCACTGCGGCGATGGCATCCAGCTCGTAGCCAGAGGCCAGGGTCGGCTGGGCCGAGTCCAGGCGTCCGGCCAGGATCATGCCCGACAGCGCGGCGAACACGCCGGAAATCACGAATACGGTGACCAGCACGCGCTTGACCGGGATGCCGGAGAGCCGCGCGGCTTCGGTGTTGCCGCCCACTGCGAAGGCGTTCTTGCCGATGACGGTGCGGTTGAGCACGAAGGCTGCAAGCAGGCCGGAGACCACGAGGATCACGATCGGCATCGGGATCGGGCCGAGGTCATCGCCCAACCAGGATACCGAGGAGCTGGTGGAGATCGGACGGCCGTCGGAGATCACCAGGGTCAGCCCGCGCACCACGGTGAGCATCGCCAGCGAGGCGATGAAGGTGGGCAGCTTGCCGTAGGCGCTCATCGCGCCGGTGACCCAGCCGCACAGCGCGCCCACGGCCAGGCCGATCGGGATGGACAGCCCGTCGGGCAGCCCGGCGGTGGTGATCGCGTAGGAGGAGCCCATCGCCGAGAGCGCGGCCACAGAGCCGACGGACAGGTCGATGCCGGCAGCGACGATCACGAAGGTCATGCCGAAGGCCATCACTGCGATGGTGGAGACCTGGATGCCGATGTTCAGCAGGTTCGGCCCGGTCAAGAAGCGCGGGGTGGCGATGAACAGGGCCAGGCACAGGATGACCAGGCCCACCAAGGCTCCGTTATTGGCAAGGAATGCCTTGAAGTCGAACCCCTTCTTCGGGGCTGTAGCTACGCTGCTCATTACTTGGTTCCCATTTCTTCTTCGCGGTGCACATTGCTGACGGCCAGGGACATGATGGCGTCCTGGGTGGCTTCTTCGGTAGCCAGTTCCCCGGCGATGCGTCCCTGGCTCATGACCAGGACGCGGTCGGACATGCCCAGCACTTCGGGCAGTTCGCTGGAGGCCATCAAGACGCAGCCTCCGGAGGCGGTGATCTCATTGATCAGTTCATAGATTTCGACCTTCGCGCCCACGTCCACGCCGCGGGTCGGCTCGTCGAGCAGCAGCACCTTGGCTCCTGCGGTGAACCAGCGGCCGAAGACCGCCTTCTGCTGGTTGCCGCCCGAGAGCGAGCGGATGGGCTGGTCGATGCTGCCCATGCGGATGCGCAGGCGTTCGGCGACCTGCTGCGCGCGGGCTTTCTGGCCCTTGCGGTCGACCAAGCCGCTCTTGGCGGTGGAAGCCATCGTGGCGTAGCCGATGTTCTCGGCCACCGAGGCATCCAGCACCAGGCCCTGGGTCTTGCGGTCCTCGGGCACATGGCCGATGCCGGCGCGGGTGGCTGCCGCGACGTCGAAGCTGGCCAGCTTCTTGCCGTTCACCGCCACGCTGCCGCTGGAGTACTTGTCCGCTCCGGCGATCGCGCGGATCAGCTCGGTGCGCCCGGCACCCATCAGGCCGGCCAGGGCCACTACTTCGCCGGGGCGGACCTCCAGCGAGATGTCCTTGAGCATGCCGTCGGACAGGTTCTTCACGCTCAGCAGCGGCTGCTCTCCCGGCTCGGTGGCCACGCGCGGGAACTGGGCGTCGATGTCGCGGCCGACCATGAGCCTGACCAGTTCGTTCTCCTCGGTGCCGGCCGGGACGGTGGCGATGAACTTGCCATCGCGCAAAACGTTCACGAAGTCGCCGATTTCGGCGATCTCATCGAGGTGGTGGCTGATGAACACCATGCCGACTCCCTGCGCCTTCAACGTGTTGACCACCGAGAACAGGTGCGCAATTTCAGATTTGGTCAAGGCCGCGGTGGGCTCGTCGAGGATCAGCACGCGGGCGTCCAGGCTCAGGGCCTTGGCGATTTCCACCAGCTGCTGCTGGGCCAGGCCCAGCTCGCCCACCGGCGTATCCACATCCAGCTTCAGCCCGAGCTTGTCCATCGCGTCGCGGGCGATCTGGCGCATGGCGCGGCGGTTGATGATGCCGAACTTGCGCGGCACGCGGCCCAGGGTGATGTTCTCGGCAATGGTCATCGACGGCACCAGGTTCAGTTCCTGGTGGATGGTAGCGATGCCCAGGGCTTCGGAGGCCTTGGTGTTGGGGATCTTCACGGCCTTGCCGTCCATCAGGATCCGGCCGGCATCCGGCTCGTGCACGCCGGCGATCATCTTGATCAGCGTGGACTTGCCTGCGCCGTTCTCGCCGAGCAGCACGGAGACCTTGCCCGCGTGCACCTCGACGGTGACCTCGTCGATCACCTGTACCGGGCCGAAGGACTTGCAGACCTTGTCCAGGACCAGCAGAGCGTCATTACCCATTCTCGTTCCTTCCATCCTCACCTATGCGCCGGTGGCTGCTTGCGTTGGGGCCAGCGACTCACGCGCGGTGAATCGGCTGATGAATTCTTGCGGCTCCGGGCTCTTGCCGGCCATCACTTCCTGCAGCGCAGTGACCGCGGCGCGGCCCATGCTGGTCAGGTCGTGGCTGATCGTGGCAATCGGCGGATCGTGCATGAGCATCGCATCCACCTCGTCGAAAGAGATCACCGAGAGCTGCTTTCCGATCCGGATGCCGGCTTCGCGCCACACGGTCAGCGCGCCAATGGCCATCGGCGCATCAGCGATGACCACCGCGGTGGGCTGCAGTTCATGCTCCAGCAGCCAGCGGGCGCCGTCCGCACCGGAGGCGGCACGGAAGTCGCCGGCAAAATGCAGGGCGGGATTGATGCTCAGGCCGTTGGCCGCCATCGCCGAATCGAAGGCACTGTGGCGTTCGCGGGCGGTGGAGGCGTGGTCCGGGCCGCCGAGGAAGGCGATGCTGGTGTGGCCCAGGAGCTTGAGCTGCGCGATGGCTTCTTCCAGGGCGCCGGTGCTGGAGGCGGTGATCGAGGGGATGCGCTGCTCTGGAAGGGTCCGGTCCACGAAGACCAGCGGGGTTCCCGAGGCGATGATGCGCTGCATCATCGGGCTGGGCCGGTCGGCGTCTTCGTCGAGGCCCTGGGGCACGACAATCAGCCCGTCGACGCGGCGCGAGAGCATCGCTGCGAGAAATTGGTCCTGCTGCTCGGTGTCTTCGTTGGCGTTGCCGATGAAGGTCATCATTCCCGCGGCGTGCGCCTGCTGCTCGACAGCGTGGGCAAGATCGGAGAAGTAGGGGTTGCGCACATCGGAGATCAGCAGCGCGATGGTGTCGGTTTTAGTGGAGCGCAGGGAGCGGGCCTGGGCGTTGGGAACGAATCCCAGTTCCTTGGCGACGGCTGCCACCTTTTCCCGGGAAGCGGCCGAAGTGGCGGGGTGGCCTGAGAGAACGCGCGAGGCAGTAGCGGAGGAAACTCCGGCTGCAAGCGCCACATCTTTGATGGTGACAGCGTTCATGGCGATAAGCCCCTTTGCTTATTGTGTAATCGATTCCATGGAATCGATTACACAGTTTTCCGCACAAAGAAAATTAAGTCAATACACTGCGCTTGCCTATCAATAATCCCTACCCAGCGACTATATTTTTTCGGGCTGGTGACTAGTTGCTTTAAGTTGCCTCGGGAGTTCAAGGCCAAACGTCCCATAACCAAAGTCACGTCGAGCCAGCAGGCGCAGCGGTCGCTAAGATGGTTCTTGTGTCGGTCAACCAGCTTTCAGATAGCGCGCAGAATTACCTCAAGATCATTTTCGGCCTCACCGAGTGGTCCAGTGATCCGGTCACCGCGAGCATCATTGCCAGCAAATCGGGAATGAAGCTCTCCACGGTGTCCGGCGCCTTGAGCAAATTGCGCCAGCAGGGCCTGCTCGACCATGCGCCCTATGGAGCCGTGACGCTCACCAAGCTGGGACGCGAGTATGCGCTGACCATGGTCCGCCGCCACCGCCTGATCGAAACATTCCTGGTGCAAATGCTTGGCTACCGCTGGGACCAGGTGCATGACGAGGCCGAGAGCCTGGAACATGCCGTATCCGACTTCATGATCGAACGCATCGACAGCCTGCTGGAGCATCCCACCCGCGATCCGCATGGCGACCCCATCCCGACCGCCGAAGGCCGCATTTCCATTCCCCAGGCTTTCAACTTGGGCGAAGCCGTCGATGACGCCCGGGTGGAGGTCGAGCGCATTGCCGATGATGATTCGCAGCTGCTGCAGCATTTCTCCGATCACCGGATCGTTGTCGGCGCGCAGCTGCAGGTAACGCCCGGCGAGCAGTTCTCCGAGACGGTGAATGTCCAGGTCTGCGCGACTGGGGAAACCTTGCGCTTGGGCTCGCGTGCGGCTGCCGCGGTGTGGGTCTCGCGTTCCTCCGAATAGCCTTTCCGTTCAATGCCCTCGGCTCATTGAACTGGCGGCGTCGTCACCTTTCAACGCCAACAGATAATTTGTCCGTTTCATGGATTACAGTGTTGACTAGCCCGGGATACTGCAATGTACAAGTTTTACATGGGGGTGCATTGCGGCATCCTTGGCCATCCATCACTTCGCGTTTCATTTGAAAGACTCCGCCTTGCCTAAAAAACTTTTCGCTGCGCTCTGCGCTGCAATATTGGTGCTTGCTGGATGCAGCGCACCGGCAGATCCTTCTGCACTTCAGATCAATCAGCTCGCACAGGCCGACAACCTGTTGGCAACAGACCAGCCGTTGCAGGTGGAACGGGTTGCCACCAGCAGCAAGAAGGTCAAGCCCGGGGCGAAGCTCAATGGTCCCAAAGCCACCGCAATGCTGGCGACCTTGCCGGTGAAGGGCAAGGCAGCAGCCACCGGATACAACCGGAACAAGAAATTCGGCAATGGCTGGAAGGACTTCGACAAGGACAAGTGCGACGAGCGCCAGGACACCTTGTCCCGGGACATGTCCAAGGTGAAGTTCAAGGACCGCAAGAAGTGCACCGTAGCTTCGGGCACGTTGCATGACAGCTACACCGGCAAGAAGATCAATTGGAAGGTCAAGTCAGGCAGCGTCGACATCGACCATGTGGTTTCCCTGAAGAACGCGTGGATTTCCGGCGGCCAGAAACTGTCGCAGGCCCAGCGCCAGGCCCTGGCCAATGACCCGCTGAACTTGATGGCGTCCAGCGCCTCAGCCAATCGCCAGAAGGGCGACAAGAACACCGCCGAATGGCTCCCGAAGAACAAGTCCTTCCGGTGCCAGTACGTGGCAACCCAGATCAGCGTCAAGAAGAAGTACGCGCTGTCGGTGACCAAGGCGGAAAAGAATGCGATGGCCAAGGTGCTGAAGACGTGCCGCAACCAGAAGGCCGCAAAGGTCACCCCGATCAAGCCAGCCGGTTCCAAGCCCAAGGCTTCGCCGAAGAAGGACGTGAAGAAGGCGCCTTCGGTGGTCAAGGGCACCGTGCATCCGGGCGCCTACTGCAAGAAGACGGATCAGGGTAAGCGCGGCAAGTCCAAGGCTGGCAAGTACTACACCTGCAAAACCGATGCCAACGGCAAGCTGCGCTGGCGAGTCTAGCGACCGATTTCAGGTTCTCGTCTAGTCTGCTGATCCACCAGCCAGTGCGGCCCCACGGGCGGATCCTTTCCCGTCCGTGGGGCCTTCTGCATTTCGCCTACACTCGGGCGGCCAGCGCTTTGCGCCGTCCCTTGCGGGCCAGGCGGGTGGCGATGAGCCCCTGCTTCGGGCTGAAGAGATAGGCGATTGCGAAGATCATTGCCTGGGCCAGCACCACCATTCCACCGGTTGATGCATCGAGGTAGTAGCTCACGTAGACGCCCAGGATTCCGGCACAGGTTGCCAGTACCGGTGCGATCACCAGCATCTTCCCGAAGCGGTCGGTCAGCAGGTAGGCCGTGGCGCCGGGAATGATCAGCATGGCGACGACCAGGATGACGCCGACAGCCTGCAGCGCCACCACTGAGGTCATGGCCAACAGCCCCAAGAGCACGGCACCGATCAGCCGCGGGCTCATTCCCAAGGCATGCGCGTGCGTCTGGTCGAAGGTAAAGAGCGTGAAGTCCTTGCGCTTGAGCACCAGGATGGCGAAGGTGATCGCGCCAAGCAGCACTACCTGCCACAGGTCGCTGGCCGAGACACCCAGCAGATTGCCGAAGATGATGTGATTCAGATCCACATGGCTCGGGGTGACCGAGATCAGCACCAGCCCGATGGAGAAGAGCGTGGTGAAGACGATGCCGATGGCCGCATCTTCCTTCAGTTTCGTCGTGTCGCGCACTCCCCCGATCAATGCCACCGCGAGGAATCCGAAGACTAGGGCGCCCAGGGCAAAGGGAGCGCCGGCGATGTAGGCCAGCACTACCCCGGGCAAGACGGCATGCGAGACCGCGTCGCCCATCAGCGACCAGCCGATGAGCACCAGCCAGCAGGACAGCACCGCGCACAGGGCAGCGGCGATGATGGTCACCAGCAGGGCGCGCACCATGAAGGTGTAGCCCAAGGGCTCGGCCAGCAATTCAATGAGGTTCATTTCCCGCCTCGTTTCATGGGATCCAGGCCAAAGGCCAGGGCCAGGTTCTCCGCTTGCAGCACCACGTCCGGATCTCCGTGCATCAGGACCTTGCGCATCAGCAGCACCGCTTCATCGGCCAGTTCCGGCAGCGCATGCAGGTCATGGGTGGAGATCAGCACGCTGCCGCCGTCATCGGCTACCTCTCTCAAGAGCTTGGTGATGGTCGCTTCGCTGCGCTTGTCCACGCCGGCAAAAGGCTCATCGAGCAGCATGATGCTGGCGCCCTGGGCGATGCATCGGGCCACGAATGCGCGTTTCTTCTGGCCTCCGGAGAGCTGGCCGATCTGCCGATCGGCGAAGTTGGCCAGCTCCACCCGTTCGAGGGCCTCGTCCACGGCGGCGTGGTCCTTCTTCTTGGCTCGCCGGGTCCATCCCATCTGCCCGTAGCGTCCGGTCATCACGACCTCGCGCACCGAGATCGGGAAGCTCCAATCCACGGCCTCGCTCTGCGGCACATAGGCCAACTGGCCGCTTTTCCGTGCCTGCAGCGGGTCGGTGCCGTTGATGCGCACGCTGCCGGTGTCTGGCTTGATCTGCCCCATGATGGTCTTGAACAGTGTCGACTTGCCCGAGCCGTTCATCCCGACCAGTCCGCAGACCCGTCCGCGGCCCAGCTGCAATGAGGCGTGGTCCAGGGCCAGCACGGGGCCGTAGTGGACGGTCGCGCCCGTTACGTCGATGGCCAGGGCGGTGCTTTGCTTCGCATTCATGGTGTTTCGCCTTTCAAAGCACGGGCAATGGTTCTGGTGTCATGCGTGATCAGGTCCAGGTAGCTGGGCACCGGACCGCCAGGTTCGGAGAGCGAGTCAACATAGAGAGTTCCGCCGTAGACGGCATCGGTGGATTCCACGACTCGTTGCATGGCTGCATCGGAGACCGTGGATTCGCAGAAGACCGCGGGAACATCGTTGCCCCTGACATAGTCGATGGCCGCGGCGACCTTGCGCGGCGTGGCCTGCGATTCCGCGTTGACCGCCCACAGGTACTTTTCGGCCATGCTGGCATCGCGCGCCAGGTAGCTGAAGGCTCCCTCGCAGGTCACCAGCACACGCTGGCGTTGGGGGATTTCCTCCAGCGCCGCCTCGAGCTCGTCATGCACGTCTTGAAGCTTGGCCTGGTAGGCCCTGGCGTTCTCCCGATAGCTGGATGCATTGGCCGGATCCAGTTCGCTGAAGGCCTCAGCGATGCGCTCTACATAGATCTTGACGTTCAGCGGGCTCATCCAGGCATGCGGGTTGGGCTTTCCGGCCCCTTCTTCCTGGACGATATCGATCGGCTCAATCCCCCGGCTGGCGGTTACGTGCGGGGCGTCATTGTCTTCGACGAATTGCTGGAACCAGGCTTCGAGGTTCAAGCCGTTATCGAGGATGAGGTCTGCATGGGAGGCGCGGCGCAAGTCATCCGGTGTCGGCTCGTATCCGTGGATCTCTGCGCCAAGTCGGGTAATTGATTCAACGCGCAAATGCTCGCCCGCGACGTTCTGGGCGATGTCCTGCAAGACCGTGAAGGTTGTCAGCACCACCGGCCGGTCGTCCGGGCTGGCTGCGGGCTCAGTGCTGGGCTTGGACGCGCAACCAGCGAGGGCGAGCAGGCAGGCTAGGACGGCGGCCAGCAGCCCCACACGTTGCCCCGCGCCTGATCGACGTTTCGCCGTTTGCACCATTGCACACCATTCCGATTCTCGCACTGGCGATTAGTTCGCCCCCCTCAATCATAATGTTTGATGGGTCGAACATTGCAAATTCGCGTCGGCAGATTTCGCTGTGGGTGCTGTCTCAGACCCCCAGCAGGGTATTGACAAGACGGGCGGCAGTGCGTGCGGTACGCCCGTCAATATCCAATCCCGGGTTCAGCTCCACCACGTCAATCAATGCCAATTTGCCGCTGCCCGCCAGCATTGCGCAAAGCTCGTGTATCACTTCCAGGGGCACCCCGAAACCGGCAGGGGCACTGACCCCCGGAGCCACCGACGCAGGCAGCACATCGAGATCGATGGTCAGATACAGCTTGTCGATGCCCGCCAGGAAGTCCTCGACGAATCCCAGGACGGCAGGTAATTGACCTGCCGTGCACTGCTCGTCAAGCAGGTAGCGCACGCCCAAGCTGCGAGCCCGTTCGAAGAGCACCGGTGTGTTGCTCGGCTTGCTGATTCCCACTACCGCGTAGTTGAAATCGCGCCCTTCGGCCTGCAGATCCCGGGCGATGTCCAAGAACGGCGTGCCGCTGGTCCGGCGCGGTGCGCTGCGCAAATCGAAATGCGCGTCCAGGTTCAAGATGCCCAACCGGGTTTCCGGCTCGTCCCTGAAGTGCTTGAACAGACCGGTGAATGAACCATAGGCCGTTTCGTGGCCGCCGCCGAGCACCACTGGCAGCATTTCTCCAGCGAGCAATGCGCTCACCGACTGCGCCAGTCGCTCCTGCCCCGATTCGAGCTCGTCACCAAGCACCTCGATATCGCCAGCATCCACCAGCGGGCGCGGCTCGTGAATGGCCAGCGAGCCCAGGGCGGCGCGCAGCGCCTGCGGACCCTGAGCGGCACCAACCCGGCCCTCGTTGCGCAGCACGCCCGCATCAGATGCGAAACCGAGCAACGCAGCAGGCCGCCGCCCATTGGGGGTGCCAGCAGGCTGGCGGTTCACCTGCTGGTGCCATCTCAAATGCTGCTCGCCGGTGCCGTCATTGCGTCCAATCCAGATAGCAGGTGCCCGGTCAACCGCCAGCTGCGGCTCGAAATTCTCCATGCTTCCAGCTGACCAGATGCACCCCGAGCGCGCCATGCCTTCTGCGGTTCTCCGTCTGAAACACCGGACAGAAGACGTTTATCGGGCACTCAGCGCGCGGTAGTCCAGCGGCCCTTTCGTGGCCGCATTGCCGTAGACCTCAACATGGATGTGATCCATGTGCCGGGTGGTGTCATTCCAGTTGCCGGTGAACTGGTTTCCGTACTTCCCGGAATCGGAATACGGGGTCCAGCCAGTGGTGGGAAGCCAGATCCGGTCCTGCCAGATCAGGTAATAGATCCCCAGCTGGATGCGGTTATCCAGCAGGAACTGGGCCAATTTATCGCCTTGGGCGACGCGCGCCCGGTTCTTGTAATCGCGGATCATCAGGTCCACGGCCTTTCCGGAGCTATGCCCGGACGAACCGCTTCGAATGGTGTGGATGGCGCTGACGGTATCGCCGGTTCTCCCCTTCAGCGCGGCAATGACCCGTTGCGCATCAGGCTGCAAGACGCCCGGCTGGCTCTTGGAGAGGTAGGTTTCTCTGACCCAACCGCGTCCTTGAGGCGCGGAAACTTCGGCCCAGCCGGCATCGCTGCGCATGAAGGTGACCTTCTGCCCGGCTGGCAGCACGGCTTTGCTCCGGTGGCTGACTCCCGAGCCGGCCCGCAGATTGACGTTGGCCGTGGTCCAGCGGTATTCGGTGGTCGGGGCCGGTGCCGGTCGCGGCGCCTGGGGCTTGCTGGTAGCCAGATAGCCATTGCTGATCCATCCGGTGCCCTTCGTCGTGGATACGCGTGCCCAACCGTTGGCCGTACCCAGGATGCTGACCTGCTGCCCCTTGGAGATAACCGCCAGCGATTTATAGCCGGTGGAGTACCCGGAGCGAAGGTGCACATTGGAAGTTGTCCAGCGCTTGGCAGCCTTCAGCGGCGTGTAGGCCTTGGCCACCAATGCGCTGGATGGAACCCACCCAGTCGTCTTGGAGGTTTTCACCCTAGCCCAGCCGTTCGATGTTCCGTGCAGGGTGAGCGTGGATCCGGCGGCTACCGTTCCAAAGGACCTGGACGTTCCCGAAGCGCTGGCGCGCACGGCGGTGCTGGACAGAATCCAGCGTGGTGCTGGGTCGGCAGGCTTATAGGCGGTGCTGGACAGGATGGCGGTTGGCACCCAGCCGATGCCACGGGTGGACTTGATCTGGGACCAGGAACCTCTGGTTGTGTACAAGCCGACTTTCTCGCCCGGCGCGAGGCGTCCGAGGGAAGCCGAGGAGCTGTGATTCGATCGGCGCAGGACGCTGCTGCTGAGCAGCCAACGGTTCCCTATCGTCTTTTGGGTTGCTACAGGCTGGGTAGACAGTTGCTTGGCAGGGAGCCATCCGCGTTTCCCGGCGGTAACTACATAGCTCCACGAGCCTGAGGTGCGCAGCCACTCGACTTTGGCTCCCGCCGGAACACTTGCCACGCGTGCCGCTTTGGCCGAGGTGGACTTCCGCAGGACCTGGGCGCTTTTTGAATACCGGTGCACGGGTGCCGGCAGTGAGCTGGACAGCTGGCTTGTTGGCACGAAACCGGTGACCTTGCCGATCTTGATCCGGCTCCAGGAGCCAGTTGCGCCCAGACGCTGCACCTTGGCTTTGCGCATGGCTCCGGCCAGGGCCGGAGAGACGGACGTTGCCTTCTTGCGGACCGGCTGGAAGGAAAGCAGATAGCGGGTGGCTGAGCTCTTGGGCTTGGCCGGCGCTGCGGGCGAGGTCAGGTACTTGGCCGAGACCCAGCCGGACTTCTTCTTGTAGGTTGCTTGCACCCAGCCGGAAGAACCCCCGGAGACGAGAACCTTGGCGCCCTTGGGAATGACCAGCAGCGACGCGGAGTGGACCGATGGCGATTTGCGCAGATTCAAGTTGGCGGTGGTCTGCTTGGCGACTGCCGCCGGAGCCGCAGCAAGCTGGGCGACACCGGCTGGAGCCTGCATTGATGCGCTGGCGCCAGCTGCGGTGCCAAAGGCCAGGAGCAGGGCCAGCAGCAGGCCCAGGACGCGATTCGTATATTTCAATGTGGGTGCTTTCGAGCAAGGGCAAACTGCCGATTCCTGCGGTCAGCAGAAGTCCAAGGCATTCCGCTGTGGGCGGCGATATTGCGATCGCCAAGAAAATAATGACACAGCAATGGCGATTTCGCCCTGCCGTGATCCGAAGAAGCTAGCTCGCCTTGGACATGACGAAAGCAGTCACGGAACCCGGCTCGATTTCGGTTCGTCCGGCGTCCTGGATGACAGGCCCGGCAGCCTGCCGAGACAATTGCTCGAAGTCCTTGCGTGGCAGGTGCCTGATGCCTACCGGTGCATGGGATTGCAGCCACGCTTCGACAGATTCGGCGGGGGCCTCGGTCAGCCATGCGAACAGCGCGTGTGCTGCCTGCGCGGCAGCCTTTCCGGTGGACATCTCCAAGGACTTGTTCAGCACGATGTTGATCTTCGCGTCCAGGACTTCATCGGCCTTTGGCAACTGCGTGCCGGAGACCTGGAGCTTGGCGATCAGCTTCGGCAAGTCGGCGGCCGGCAATGGGGGCAGGCCGACAGCTTGCGCCTTGCCCACTTCGCTGACCATTTGCTCGGGGAACATCTCCAGCACCTTGGCGAACATCTTGGGATTGGCCCGGCGCACCGACTTGGCGAATGCCTGTGAAGCCCACTGCTGCCAATCCGGGTTCTGCGGATCTTGCAGGTAGGCAATCACGGCTGCGCGGGCCACCGCCGAGAGGCCCTCATCCTCGCTCGACGGATCCTCCTTGTCGATTCGCAGGATGATGGGCTGTACCAATTCCCCGGGGTCACGATCGCGCAGTTCAGTCATGGTTTTATTCTATGGCGAATGAGAGAACCGAATTTTCGGACTGCAAAGCTTCAGCTTGCAACTCTAACTACTATGCGCTGAGGAAGGTCACCGTAATGCGCGCCGGGATCTGCGCGTACACCGCGTGAAGGACGTTGGCTTCAACGAAGATGCTACCCCCAACAGCCAACGGGTAATTGCATCCCTCCACCGTGAACTCGATTTCCCCTTCAATTACAGAAACGATGATCGGGGTGCGCGCTACGTGCTCTTTCAGCTCAACATTTGAGTCGAAAGCTATTTCCGTAACCTGTGCTTTCTCGCCGGCAAAAATTCTCTTGGCCGAATACTTTCCTGGCTTGATTGGATTGCGTTCGGCATTGCCCGCAGCTGACAACGAAATCAGCTCGAATTCTCCGCCCATAATATTTTCAGTCAAGGCAATTCCCGTCTTTCGGTGTGATTGAATCCACGTCGAATTAACTACCAGCATGCTCCTTTTTCGATCCGGGAGCCAACTGCCGCTTGATTCCTATCGCCCTTTGCGTTGCTGCCCGTCGTGTCGACAGCCGCCAATAGAAGCAACGTATTGATCTCGACGCAGTGACACTCATTCAAGGCCCACGGCGTGCCGGGTTCCTGCCAAGATCCACGCTCGAATCAAGACGCTGCTTCACCTTCTCGCATTGCAGAGTCGCTCACTTTGGTTCGCAGTCTAGAGATTCTCGTCTTGGCCTTGGAAGCTGCCGTCGGGCTCTCTCCTGCCAAGGTAACTGCAGTGTCAGGCGCGCATCATGCCTCGGCGTTGCTCCTGGCATGCGTAGCAAATTTCGAGACTTCGCTAGCGTCAGTATTTCAGTATTCCCGTCATAGAACACACATGCTTGCCACTTCCGAGGGATCGCAACACCCAATTACTCAGCGACCGCATCGTCGTTTGCCGGGAGCCTCCTAGCGTCGCCGAACTTTGCGCACGATCAGCAGCACGACGCTGGTCAGCATGGCAGTGGCCAAACTGACCAGAAGAGGAGTCTGCCACGGAACATCCAGAACGCTCCCGGTGAATTCTTTCCAAAAGGAGCCAATAGAATCCCAGCCTGTTGCCTTCGATTCGATAACTCGAGCGGTGCTTTCCACAACGGCCGGCATGACCCATTGGATCGCCAGCGCGAAGACCCACATCAGCAGGTTCATGATTCTCAAGAATCCGACGAAGCCCAAAATGAGGCCGAGGAGCAGCGGCCCGGCATACCAGAGGTAGACATAGTAGGACTGGGCGCCGGCAACGAGCGAAGCGATGATCTGCAGCCAATAGCTCACACCCACCGTTAGCGTCGCATAAAACAGCACCGCTACGGGCAGCCGCAATTTAGTAGCCAGGAAGTACCAGGCTTGGCTGATCAGCAGCAGGCCCCCGAATACCCAAAGATGCCGGATGGATGCTGAGGACAGTTTCCCGCCCAAGAGCCCGGGCTCCACTGCGAGAAGGCCTTGGAATCCGAGACCCAAAAGCCCCAGGATCATGCCCACGGCTGTCACGACAGTGAACGCTGTACGCCCATACCCAATGCGCCGGGCAAACCAGCTGCCCCAGAGGGTTATGACGGAGAAAACTACCAACAGCCCTTGGGCGTCGTCGCTGGCATGCGGGAGAATCGACCGGTCTTCTTCCCCAATCCACAACCACGGCAACACAACGATCGCAGTGATCAGCAATCCAGCGACCAATTGCATCCACCAGTTGTGCCAGATGCGTCTCATTGAACCCACTCTTACTCCTCAGTGTTCCTACGCGCTCATTGTTCCAGAGCCAGCGCGGAGCATCGCGAATGCCGGCAGGCGTTTCCCCCAAGTTGCTCCAGACAGCAGACTCCCGCACCGGGAACTGTGCCGGGAACGCCAGATGGCCCGTGCGCATTCCACCCAACTGGAATGCCCACGAGCCATCTGGACTACTGCTTTCACCGTGCCTTGGCGTGGGTGGCCACTGCTCCTGGATTGCGTAAATGCAGGTGGTTTACGTCATCAGGCGGTCTTCGTTGAATTCGGCGGTAACCCGTTCAACTTTCTCTACTTTCAGTGAACAACACATAGATCACCGTGTGCAATAGGCAAGAATGCAATTAGTCAATATGATCAACTGGACAAGAAATATATCGCGATTATTCGCCAATTTGCCGTGAGAGCTGAATCACAAAAATCAGTTTGAACCTGCCAGCAAAGCACTTGACCTTGACGTAACGTCAACCAGTAGCGTGGTAGCCATGAACGATTCAACTGGCCGTCGGAAACAAGTCCACCACTCGATCGCACAGGTCTCGAAATCCGCTGGAGTCAGCAGCCGCACTTTGCGGCACTACGACCAGATCGGCTTGCTGGAACCTGATCACGTGGCCGCCAACGGGTATCGCTTCTATACCGACAGGCAGCTGGTGCGGCTCCAGCGGATTCTCTTGCTGAAGCAGTTGGGCATGAAGCTGGAAACCATCGCTGAAATCCTGGACGAGCAACGCACTGAATTAGCCGCGCTGCGCACCCACAAGGAACAGCTCCACAGGCAACGTGAGGCGCTGGACCGGCAAATCGCGGCCCTGGATCACAGCATTTCAACACTAATTACAGGAGGAACAATGGAACCGGAAAAGAGCTTTGACGGCTTCAACGAGCAGTACAAGCACGAGGTATCCGCACGCTGGGGCGCCGACGCCTACGAAACATCTAATCGCTGGTGGCGCTCCGAATCAGGAGACGAGCAAAGCGCATTCATGGAAGAGGTCAAAATCATAAACCAGGCCTGGATCGAGGCAGGCAAGAATTCCGTCCCAGCAGACAGCGTCGAAGCCCAGGAACTAGCCGCTCGCCATGTGCGCTGGCTTCAGAGCGCCAAGGGCACCCCGCTGGATTCCGGTGATCCGGCCCAGCGCAAGGCATATATCTGCAATCTCGGCGAGATGTATGTGGCTGATCCGCGGTTTGCAAAGAACTACGGCGGATATGCCGAACTCGTTCGCGATGCGTTGCAGATTTTTGCCGAACGCACTATCCAGCTCGACTAGCCCGTGGCTGTTTCCGATGCGCTCGGGAACAGCCGCGGCCAGCGCTGTCAGCTATGGGTTTCGTTCGCAATATCCTCGCGGGCCTGCGCGTACCGCTCCTGGATATAGTTCTCCAAGGCGACGCGTTCCACGCGCCACATGCCGCGCCCGCCTATTTGGATGGCCGGCAGCTCGCCACTTTTCACGAGAGCCCGAACCTGCGGCAGCTTCACATTCAGTTCCTCTGCCACGTCTTCCAACCGCAAAAACCTCATATCAACAGGTTACTGTGATTAGCGTCCATTTGATCCCAGCCTGCTGAATTTGTGGATAAAGGATGGCATTCCGCCCGGCCATTCGCCCTAGTGGCCGCAGTAGCCGAGTCGCGCGCAACAATATCAGCCAATCCGCGCAACACATTTGGGATCCACTGGTCATTTTGACTAAAATCTAGGTTGGCACCTATGCACGCGCAACACAACCTGTCCCAGGAGACCACCACATGAATTCGGATACGTATCAGCTCGATGAAACCGACCGGCGTATCCTTACGGCACTCGATGCAGATCCGCGCGTGCCCATCATGATGCTGGCCCAGCAGCTGGGACTTGCCCGCGGCACCGTGCAGACCCGTTTGGAACGTCTGGCCCATTCAGGCGCCCTGCGTCCGAACACCTCGCGAATCCTTCCAGCGGCCATGGGCCGAGGCGTCAGCGCTTTCGTGAGCGCCGAGTTGAACCAGGCCAGCTTGAATGAGGCCATCGCCGCGCTGCGCCAGATCCCTGAAGTTCTCGAGTGCGTCGCTCCTGCCGGCGATACCGACCTCTTGATTCGCGTGGCCGCGACCGACCCGGATGACCTCTACCGTGTTAGCGAAGAGATCCGCTTGTGCCCGGGCATAACCCGCACTTCGACCTCGATGATCCTGCGCGATGTCATCCCGTTCCGCACCACCGAGCTGCTCAAGAAGCTGAGCAAGGACTGAATCCAAGCGAGTAACGGGCAGAATCGCCAATCCCGTTGCCGGCACCGAAAGGTCGCCGGCAACGGCGTTTGTTTTTATGAGCTGGATGGCACTTCCTGGAGCTTGGCAGCGGGCAGGTATTTCGCCGAGCGGAGCACCTGCAGCATTGACAGCACGCAGAGCACAGCAAGCATCGAGATGAATAACGCCGGGTGCGCGACCGTCCGCCAGAGTGCAAAGAATGTCGGGAAAGTGAAACCGATGAAACAGCACATGTAGAACCTGCCGGTGAGCTTGCCAACGTCCGCGCTGCCGGCAAGATCCAGGACCTGGCTCAGCCCAGCAACCAGCAAGATGCCATTGGCAGAACCGGCCACGGCGAAGGCAATGATTCCCAGGATTTCTGAACCGCTGAGCGACACGGCGATCATCAACAGCAGCGCCGCCAGCGAGGTAGCCAGCCCAGCCATGATCAGCCTGATCTTGCCCAGGTCCTTGAATCTCTTGACGAATGGCTGGATCACTGTGCCCATGCCCATGGTGACCGCGACAGCCAAGGTGGTGTAGAACAGGCTGGACTCGCCCGCACCACTGCTCAGCGCGGGGACTACCGCAAAGCCTGTCGCTGCCATGCCGAAGACCCATGGGGCTGCGGGCAGGACAACACGGTAGAACCGCTGGAGGTTTGCCGGGGTTGTCGCTTCACCCCGCGAACTGCGCCCTGCTGGTTCAAGCGCAGGAGCTTCACGGGTTGTGAACATCAGCAGCAGCCAGGCATAAGCAGTGGCGGCATGAACGATATACGCCAGTTCCGGGCTGCCGCTGGCTCCGACGATGGCCCCTGAAATGACCGGGCCAAGGGCGAATCCAAGCGATGTGCACAGCGCGGCGCGCGTTGCACCGGCGGCGCCGGGACTGAGCAATTTCACCCAGCTGGTGATGGCGACCATGGCCAAGCCCATGCCGAAGCCGGTGAAGATGCGGCCCGCATAGAGGCCGGACTCGTGAAGCGATCCGACCATGAGCCCGAAGGATCCCAGAATCGAGCAGGCCAGGGCGAGCAGCGAGAAAGGCTTGCGTCCGTATTTGTCGGCCCAGGGGCCGCCGAATGCCAAGGCAGGGATCATGCCTGCCAGGTAGCTGCCCATGACCAGCATCGCCTCGAACTCGCTGAGTTCGCGGAATTGCTGATACCAGCTGATCAGCGAAACGTACTGGTTGGCGCACCATCCGGTAAGCACCAGGCACACGCCGGGAAGCCACCACGGAGTTGTCTTACGGGCAGCATCGAGAACAGTAATTTCTACCGCTCCAGCTCGTGGAACAGTTCACGCACGCGGTCGGCGATCTCATCGCGGATCATGTTCATCCGTTCCGCACCGGTGATGCCGTCTTCGCTGGGTTCATAGGTGACCCAGCGTTCGGTCTTAATCGACGGATCGAATTGCGGATTCGCGTCGGTTCCAAGGATCACCACGCGGTCGACTTGCTCGACAACGCGCGGATCAATGGCCTTGGGCGTGCCCTGGGACATGTCGGCGCCGGCCTGCGAGAGCGATTCAACCGCTTCCTGGTTGATGCCCGAACCTGGGTTGGTTCCAGCCGAGTAGCTGGTCACCTTCCCCTCAGAAATGTAGTCCATCAATGCGGCGGCCATTTGCGATTTGCCGGCATTGCGGGAGCAGATGAAAAGTACCGAGTTAGCCATGAACCTATTGAACCATTGACCCGCAGGTTGGTGGCCTTTCAACGGAAAGGTTGCGAAATGTGCCGTGCCGCGCCCCATTACGCAAGATCGTTGTCCTGCCGCTATGGCTAAAAGCTGTGGATGTGGCTACGGTTATGACTACTCAGCCCACGGCAACAGGAGGAAAAGGTGCTCGCAGCGCATAAGAAGATCATTGTCACCGGCGTAGTCGTGATGCTGATTGGTGTTCTCCTCAGCAGCTTCATTCCGGCCTTGATGTCGTGGGGCCTGAATTCCGGCTATGGCGGAACCCTATTGGCCAGCGTCCCGCTGAGTTTCATTAACGCATTGATCAGTAACGCGCTCACCCCGTTTGGCGCCGTGCTGGCAGCCATCGGAGTAGCCCTGCACATGGCCGGGGCCAAATCCAACGTCTAGTCCCGTTGCTGGCCTGAGCTCGCGGAACCTAGAACTGCGGTAGTTTGCTGCCCTCAAGCAGCAACCCCAATGACCGGCCCATGATCTGCTCATGGGCGGGCCATTGGGTTTGCGGCTCTTGTGCTACTTCAGCAGCTTGCGGGTCCTGATGGTTTCACCCCTGAAGAATGCAGGGTTGCGCAGGCGCATCCACAGCATGATGGCCACGCCGAGCAGCAGCACGCCAACCCCGAGGATGAACACCATGCCTACTCCCCCGATTTCGGAGCCCGAGCCGTACTCCGGATTCATGGATTCAATGGCAGTGGCAAAGAACATCACCAGCAGCACGATGCCGCCGATCAACGGCGCCAAGAACTTGCAGAAGAAATTCCGGGCATTATCGAACAGCTCACCGCGGAAGTACCAGACGCAGGCCAACGCGGTCAGCCCGTAGTAGAAGCAGATCATCAGGCCCAGTGCGGTGATGGTATCCCATAGCGCGTTCTCCGAAAGCAGCCGGGTGATCACATAGAAGCCGGCAGCTGCCGCGGCGGCAGCGAAGGTCGCCACCGACGGGGACATGAAGCGCGCGGAGATCTTCGCGAAACTGGAGGGCAGCGCCTTGTAGTAGCCCATGGCCAGCAAGGTGCGCGCCGGCGAGACCATAGTGGACTGCAGCGAGGCAGCCGAGGAAGACAAGATGGCCAGGGACATCAGCATGGCCAGCGGGCCCATGATCGGACCGGAAAGCACAGCGAAAATCGATTCCTGGTTCTCCGGGTTGCCTGCGCCCAAACCGGTGGTGCCCACGCCGGCCCAGTAGATCACCCCGAGCGACACGGCCAGGTATAGCGCGATGATCACCAGCACTGTCCAGGTGGCACCGCGTCCGGGAACCTTCTTCGGATCGGTGGTTTCCTCGTTCATGGTCAGCGTGACATCCCAGCCCCAGAAGACGAAGATGGACAGCGAGATGCCCGCGGCGAAGGCCGAGAAGGTATCGATGCCGGCGGGGTTGAACATCTGCCAGGTAATCGGCGTCGGATCATTGGGCTGGCTGGAGGTCAGCGCCATGATGGCAAAGAGCAGCAGCACCGCGACCTGGAACCCGACCAGCACGTACTGGAAGACCTTGGTGGCGTTCATGCCCCGATAGGAAATCCAGGCGGCCACCGCAATGAACACCAGCGTGGTGGGAATGTTGATCCACAAGTTCGTGGTCAGCTCGGCAATCCAATCCTGCCCGGTGAGCTGGGCAAGGAGGATGTAGAAGAAGTCCACGGCCACGGCCGCCAGATTGGAGAGCACAATCACCGTCGCGGCGATCAGGCCCCAGCCGCCCATCCAGCCGATCATCGGCCCGAAGGCACGTGTCGCCCAGGTGAAGGAGGTGCCCGAATCCGGCATGGCGCTGTTCAGCTCGCGGTAGCCCAGGGCCACCAGCAGCATCGGCAGGAAGCCGGCCAGCAGGATCGCCGGCAGGCTGGTGCCGACTTCGGCCACGGTGGCGCCGAGCCCCGCGGTGAGGGTGTAGGCCGGGGCGATGCAGGAGATGCCGATAACGACAAGTCCCAGAACGCCCACGGTGCCCTTGGGCAGTCCTTTTTCGTGCAGTCCGCTCTCGGAGCGTGCAGGCGGCGATGCCTGCCTCAGGTCTTGCGACATGGTGGTTGCCTTCAAACTTTCAGCGGGGTGTGCGTGCGTCGGCTACAAGTACCGAGCCACCTTCCGTCAGGGGTCAGTGAGGCGCCGTCCGCGCAGTTTCGCGGCAGGCGTCCGGGGAATATAAGGGGTGGTGCAGGATTTTTGCGGTGTTTCCTAGCGGGCCGCATCAAGGGTCGGGATGACGCCGATGGGCACGTTGAGCTGGCCGAGTATCCGCTGGGCCTTGGGCCCGATGAATAGACGGCGCGGAGCGGCCAGCCGGGCGGAACCGAGCAGCGCCAGGTCCCCGTCCTGCCAGGACAGCTGGGCCGTGGCTTCATCCAGTCCCTGCCCGGAGACCACCTCGATGGCCGCATCCAGGCCCAGGGACTCGGTCAGTTCCTCCAGATAGCTGCGGGTCTTGGCCAGGTGGTCGCCCAGCTCTTGCTCGGAGTTGGCCAGCTCCGCCTGGGAGATGAGCGTGGCCACGCGCAGCGGCAAAGCGCAGGCGGCGGCGATCCGCGCCGAGAGGCCGATGACCTCGCGTGCGCCGGGCCGGTCCCCGACGAAGGCGGTCAGCCGGGTGATCTTCCCGTTGGCCGCGCGCAGCGTGGCCAACGACGCCGGCGAGGACATGAATACTGCCATCGGCGATGAATGCAGCAGCGCGTTGGCAATCGCCCCGGGGCTGAAGAAGCCGGCGCGGTGGCGCTTGCGCCCGCCCAGCACAATCCCGTGAGCCCCGAATTCCTCGCCCAGGGCGATGAGCCCCTCGGCCACCGAGGGCACCGAGCGGGCTACCGCCGAGGCGGCGATGCCCTCCGGCACCAGGGCCAGGGCTTCGGCCGCCCAGCGGTCCACCTGGGCGGAGAGGATGGTGGAGAATCCATGATCCCCGCCGGGGTAGACCGCATTGAACGGGGTGGAGGCTGGCAGCACGATGGCGATCTTCAAGGATGCATCGCGGGTGCCAGCCACCAGGGCGCTGGCCAGTTCGATGGCTTCGGCACCGCGCTGGTCAGCGGTGTAGCCTACAAGCAATTTCATGGCTTAGGCGTTCGCCTCTTCCTTGGCACCGGTCAGCGTGGCCACCCCGTCATAGCTCTGGTCGTAATCGGTGCCGTCCAGTGCGGCAATGATGCGTGCGGCCGAGCGCCGGCCCATGCGCACCGCGCCGTCCACGTGCTGGAACCCTTCGCCGGCCAGGTCGGAGGAGGAGAAGTAGATCGGTCCGACATTCTCGTTCTGCGCCGGGCCGAAGCGGTGCAGGCCGCCCAAATCGTAGCTGGTGGCGTAGGCTCCGCGAGTCCATTCCTCGGCGGCGAAGTCCGAGAGGTAGAAGACCTTGGGATCCAGGGCCTTCTCCCCCAAGTAGCCGGCCATGGACTTGAGGATCTCCGCGCGGCGCTGCTGCTCGTCCAGTTCCCACATGGCGTCGGCCTTCAGATCCGAGATGAAGCCGACCAGGGTGCCGGTCTCTTCGCCGATGTAGGTGTTGTCGTAGATTTCCTGGACCAGGTTGGCCGGACCGAAGCAGGTGCCGGAGAGCCCCTCTTCGCGCCAGAACGGGGTGCCGTAGACGGCGTGCACCTTGATCACCAGGCCCATGGACTGGTGCTGGTGGGTGACCTGCTGCTTGCGCGGCAGCGCCGGAACGTAGGAGATGCGCGAGTACAGGTTCGGCGGCACCGCCAGCACGGCCTTCTTGGCCGAGACGGTTACGCTGCTTCCGTGGGCCACCACGCCGCCGTCGAACCATTCGAGCTTGAGCACCGGGTTGCCCAGGAAGACGATGTCCTCGCCCAGCTTTTCGGCCAGGGTCTTGGAGACGCCCTGCATGGTGCCCACGATGCGCCGGTCCAGGATGAAGTCCTCGTCGACCAGGTTGTCGAAGGAGCCGGCCGAGGACGCCATGAGCACCGCCTGCAGCGCGGAGAAGGTGTGCGCCGGCTTGGTGAGCATGCCCCCGGCGATGAACAGTCCCACGTTGTTGCAGGCCAGTTCGTCGGCGGAGTGCTGGCGCAGGAAGTGGTGGAAGGAGATCTTGTCCAGTTCTTCGGCCTGCGGGTGCTCCCATGGCCTGTCCGGATCCATGCCAGCGGCCAGTTCGTTCATCAGCGCTACCAGCTTGTCCATTTCGGCTACGGTGCTGGCGGCTACCGGGAAGTCCTCCCCTTCGTAGGCGATCCGTTCGCCGTCCTCGGTGAGGTAGACGCTCTTGCCGGCCTTGTAGCGTTCGAAGGTCTCGATGCCCAGCTCGTTGATCAGCGAGTAGAGTCCGGTCTGGTCGGGGCTGATCCACTGGCCGCCGATTTCGATGGTCGCCCCGTCCATCTGCTCGGTCCAGGTGCGGCCGCCCACGCGGTCGCGGGCTTCGAGCACGGCAACGGACTTGCCTGCCTTGCTCAACTCATAGGCCGCTGTCAGCCCCGAGGGTCCCGCACCGATGACGACGACGTCGCGTTCGAGATGTTCCATGATCGCTCCCTTGCACAATTAAATGAATATGGTTCATTTACCTGTCATATAGCATAGGGTACGAACATCCAGTTGTGAAGCACCCCACGTCAGGAAGAGGTCCGCATGAGCGAAACGGAAGCGAGACGAGCCGGGCGCCCACGCAAGGCGGTGCTGAACCGGGAGCGCATCACCGAGCATGCGCTGGAACTGGTTTCCGGGGACGGCTACGAGTCGCTGACCATGCAGCGGCTGGCAAAGTCCCTCGGCGTCTCGCCCTCGGCGCTCTACAACCACGTCGATTCGAAGCACGACCTGCTGCAGTGGATCCAGGAATGGGTCATGGCCGATATCGACACGTCGGTCTTCGATGAGGCGGGCATCAAGGAAGCGCTGCTGAAGTGGGCTACGAGCTACCGCAACGTCTTCGCCCGGCACATTCCGTTGATCCCGGTCATTGCGGTCCTGCCGGTCACCGATTCACCGCGCACCCTGGGCATGTACGAGCGCGTGGCCGAAGCACTGGCGGACTTCGGCATGGCGGAGAACGAGATCGTGCCGACGATTGTCGCACTGGAGTCGTTCATTTTCGGCTCGGCCATGGACACCGCCGCGCCCCATGACATTTTCGATACCAGCAACCACCAGGATCTGACTCCGCATTTCACCAGGGCCGTGGCGGCGCAACGCCGCTCGAAGCTCGATACCAGCGATGATTCGTTCCAGCGCGGGCTCGCGGCTCTGGTATCCGGCCTGCTGGCCAACGGAAGCTGATCATGGATAAAGAGCCGAAGCCGCGGATCACCGGCAAGCAGTGGGCTTCCATTGCACTGGTGGCTATTGCACTGGTCTTCATCCTGCAGAACCTGACCTATGTGCGCGTGGAATTCTTCCTCTTCCACACCGCCGCGCCGTTGTGGCTGATCCTGCTGATCACCTTGGCGGCAGGCTACGCCATCGGGCGGTTCTCCAAGCGACGGAACTAGTCGTCGAGGATGGCCCACTCCCCTACTTGCTCGTTGTCGGAGTCGTAGACGTCCTCCTGGGCGCCGGCAACGATCGGATACATCGTGATGTTCGTCGACCAGTCCCGCAGAATCTTCTGCAGCTCTTCCAACGGTTTGAGCTGCATGTTCTCGGTATCGAAGTTGACTTCCAAAACAAAACGCATGGCCTGCTCCCATCCTTGTCGGTTGCCGCCATCCTATGCCCGCAAGGCCAGAAATACGAGACTTGCCGCAAGTCCCAAGGCAGAACCGATGCCAATCGGGGACGCACGAAAAACGGGACCCCGAGTTGCCCCGGGATCCCGTCTTCTGAAAATGCTTGGGAAAGCTACTGTACAGCGCTCATGTAGCTCAGCGACTGGAGCGCTTCGTTGCCGCCGACCTTGTACAACGCCAGGACCAGGCCGCCGAACACGACGCCCATCAGGGCAGAAAAGCCAAGGGAGATCTTGACCAGCGAACGGACCTCGCCGCGGCTGATCTCGGCTTCATCGTTCAGGTAGCGAGCTGCGCCTTCGGTGAAGCTGGCTGCCGGGGTCAATGCGGGAACCGGAGCGGTGAGCAGATTCGAGGCAGTGTCGATTGCCCCGCTGCGCAAATAGGCAACAGTCATGCGGTTCTTGCGATCCTGGCGAAGCTTGACGATGTTGGCGCCGTGGCGTGCCAAGAGGATGTCTTCACCGAGTGGGATCGAGGCCATTGCTGCTGCTCCTAAAGAATTATCATTTTGCGCATTTCCAGTCATATCCATCATTTCCGACCATTTATCTATTGAGAAGTGGTTTGTTCAGAAGCCCACACGACCTTGTGATGCAATCCGCATGATTCTGGGGCTAAATCGACTTTTCTGGTGACGGGGAGCATAGTTTCCAATAATTGTTCCGGGTTAGTTATTGGCTGGTATTTCGTAGGTCACAGGGAATTGCGACTGATGACATTTCATGGATTATTCGTCGTCGATAAATGCGCAGACCAGCGCGTGAAATGGTTGGCGGCACGGCAGAGCCCCAGTCCAAAAGTGGACTGGGGCTCGGCACGATCAGCGCAAAGGGCCAAACCCTATGCGGTCTTCAGATCCTTGCCGTCCTGCTTGCGCTGGCGCTTCGCTGCGCGGATCTGCAATGCCAGGTCGTGGTTCGACAGGTCTTCCGGCGAGGCAACGCCGCGCTTGCGGGCCTTGGCAATCAGCGCCTGGCGGATTTCCGCCTGATGAGTGCGCTTGTACCGGATGACCAGCACAGCAGTTGCAACGGCCAGAACAATCAACGTCACCACTGCGGTGATCAGAGTTGCGTCAAAATTCATGGACTTCTCAACCTCCCCATTCATTCAGTCGCAGCTGCGGCAGGTTCCACTGCCGTGCTGGAGAACCGGTCCCCAGCAGCCAACGGGCCGCAGCCATGCTAAGAGAAGAACATCAAGTTTAGCATGTTTCTTCGAGCAATGCCGTGAGGCAGACCGCTCCTGCGAACATCGAACGGTCGAGAAACGGCAAGAATGCGGGTCAGAACTCTCCGCTGCCGTGTCCGTGTTCGAACACCAGCGAGGTCTGCGTCGTCGCGACTGCGGGATTCGCAGAAAGGTTGTCGAGCACGAACTGGCGCACGTCCGAGGAGTTGCGCACCGCGACGTGCAGGACGAAGTCGTCGGCACCACCGAGGAAGAACAGTTGCCGCACCCCGGGCTTGCTTCGCATGTCATTGGCGAAGTTCGACATCAGGTGACGGGCTCCGGGCCGGATCTTCACGAAGATCAGCGCTTCCAATTCGCGGCCCAGCACCGCCGGGTCCACTTCAATGGTGAAGCGCGAGATGACTCCCGAATCACGCAAGGCGTTCAAGCGCGCCAGGCAGGTCGACGGCGCGATGCCCAGCTCTTCGGCCAGGGAGTTGTTGGTCCGCCGCGAGTTCTTCGCAAGCAGCGCCAGCAACTTGCGGTCAATGCCGTCAAGCTGCGTCGCACGGCTTTCCCGTCCTGGTTCGTTCAGTGGCATTCGGCCGCACCTGCTCCTCGTTATTGCGGATCGCTGGATTCATCATACGACCTCGGATGGCGCCCCTTGGCGCTTTTCCCCACCAGTTCCCGGCGACGCGCAGCTTCCTTGCCGGCGGGCTGCACGATGCCGCAAGCTGGTTGGCCCAGGATTTACGGAACGCTCTTGATCTGGCGTACCAGCACGGCGCCGAGGAGGCTGATCACCACCGAGCACAGGAACAGGGTCGGGTAGCCGCCAAACCAGGTCACCGTCAGCCAGGCGATCAGCGGCGCGACCACCTGAGGCAGGGAGTTGGCAATGTTGATCATGCCCAGGTCCTTGCCGCGAGAATCGGCATTCGGCAAAACCTGGGTCAGCAGCGCGAAGTCCACCGCCAGATACGCGCCGAAGCCGATGCCCAGGAGCACTGCGGCGATGATGGCGGTGGTGAACGAGGTAGCGAAGGTGAGCACGCCTGCCGCGGCGGCCACGATCACCGAGGAGAGGATGACGTATTTCTTGCGCTTGCCATCCTTGTCCGACAGCTTGCCGGAAATCACCGAGGAGAAGATGACGCAGAAGGCGTAGATCGCCGTCAGCACCAGCACTCCCTGAGCCGGCTCCGGATGCTTGATGGCGTCCTGCAGGAAGAACAGCAGGTAGACCAGGCAGAGCTGGCAGCCCAGATACAGCAGGAAGCGGGTCAGCCAGGCCCAGCCGAAATCGCTGTGCTTGACCGGGTTGATCCAGAAGCTGCGCAGGAATTCCAGCGGCTTCAGCGGCTCCAGCGCGCCCTTGGGCAGCGCGACGTCTTGGCGCATCAGCACGAAAGGGATGGAGCAAAGCGCCACGGCGGTTGCGACAATCGCGTAGCCGAAGACCAGATTGCTGGCAGCGACCATGCCGATCACTGCACCGATCAGCGAACCGCAGGTTTGGCCTAGGGCCACCAGCCCGCCAACCATGCCGCGCTGCTCCACCGGCACCTTGTCCGGGATGGCCGCGAAGATGGCTGCCAATGCTGCATTGCCGGCCGCTTGCATCAGCGCCCAGCCGATGACCAGCGTGCTGACGGTGTGCGCCGTCGACATCAGCAGCAGGGCCAGTGCAGCGCAGATTGTTCCGAAGAACACCCACGGAATGCGCCGCCCGAATTTCGAGGTGCTGCGGTCGCTCAGGGCGCCGAACAGCGGGTTGGCTACCAGCGAGACGGCCGCGCCGACACCGGTGACCAGCGAAAGAATCGCATTCTTCTGGCTGGCGTCCAGCTGTTCGGCGTGCAAGCCGAGCAGCACCTGGATCGGTGCGAAGAAGCCGACATTGATGCCGATGTGGACAATGACCACCGCGGCGATCCAGCCGGGGCCAACTCGTTTGATGGGCGTCCGCAGGGCCGCGGGAACGTCCATCGGTTCGGCTGCACTCATAAGTTTCCTACCGGCCTAACTCGCGCGGACCCACGGTTGGGTCCTTCAATTGTTCAATGCTTGGAGTGGCTGACTTGGCGATCAGCCGTTTCACTGCCTTGGCCATCAGGCCTCCATCGATCATCGAGGCTGACACCAATGAGCCATTGGCATCGAGACCGAAGACCATCTGGATCTTGCCTCGCCGGTTCAGGCGGGTCACGGTGCTGGCGGCCTGGCTGAAGTCGCCGACCGTTTCCACGTGCATTTCGTGGCGGTCGCTCCAGAACCACGGTACCGATCGCTGCACAGCGGCAGTGCCCATGATCGTCGCCGCCGCCTGGGCTGCATCTTCCATCGCGGCTTCCCAATGCACGGTGCGCGGCTGGTTTTCTTCCCGGGCGGCGTCGCCGATGGCCAGCACCTGCGGGCAGCTGAGCGACCGCTGCTGCGCATCCACCAGGATCCCGTCATCCACCTCCAGGCCCAGCTGCTCGGCGAGCGCGGTTTCAGGTTCGACTCCGATGGCCGCCACGATCAGCTCTGCCTCATGGCGCTGGCCGTTGACCAGGACATGGTTCGGACCGAGCTCCGTGAGCGCACCGGTCACGGTGGTGATGCCGTGGTTGGCATGGTCTGCGTGCAGCTGTTCGGCAAGCTCCTGGCCCAGCACATGGGCCAGCGGCGCGTTGGAGTTGGAAACCAGGGTGACCTGCGCGCCGAGCATCTTGGCGGTGGAAGCGAATTCGGCCCCGACCAGTCCCGCTCCGATGACCAGCACTCTCTGGCCGAACATCCCGGATTCCAGGACCTCGGAGATCCAGGCCGCGTCGGCCGCGCTGTGCAGGCTGCGCGCGTGGTGCCCGCCGGGGATCTCCAATGCCTTGGGCCGGGTGCCGGTCGCCAGCACCACCCAGTCATCGGCCGCCTGAGGCAGCTGCAGGCGCTCCACCTCTTCCTGGATCAGCCCGACATTATTGCCCTGGTACCAGGACACCGGCGCGAAGGGTTCTGCCTGCAGGGACTTGCTCAATGGCGGGCGGTCGTACGGCAGGCCCTGGGCATCGCTGATCTTGATGGATCCGGAGTAGTTCTGCTGCACCAGGTGGCGGGCCAGAGCGTATCCTGCGACCCCGCCCCCGATGATGTGCACGGAAGGCATTTAGACTTCAAGCTCCAAGAAGCCATCCACAACGTTCACCGTGTAGGTCCGGGCATCTACGGTAGCTGGCATGCACAGCACCTTGCCGGTCTTCAAGTCGAAGCTCGATGAGTGCAATGGGCACTCCACCGTGCAGTCTTCGATCCAGCCATCGGAGAGCGACGCGACTTCGTGAGTGCATTCATCCTGCAGGGCATAGAAGTTGCCGTCTTCGGCGTGGAAGATCGCGATGTCTTCGCTTGCGCCGCTGTCTTTGGCTTCAACCAGCAGCGATTCGCCTTCTGGGACAAGATCTACGGGACCAACTCGGAAACTCACGATGACTCCTTAATAATCACTAGGTTCTGAGCTAATCTTGTCACTTATTGTTTGCCAGCACCTATTTGATGGCCCGTGTTCACCGCTGTCCACGACTTACTGTTGCGCACGAAAGCGCGATACGAGCTGATGCAATGGGTGGTCCTCCGGCAAGAGCGCCAGACCTTGGGCCCCATCCAGCCCATTGCCCGTCGAGTCCTGGACGCTTGCAGCCGGGATGAGCAGCTGCAGCTGCTGCTCGAAGCTGTTCCTGACGTATTCCCCGGCGAGCACTCCCCCGATGGCCGCGATTGGAAGCGGTCCTGCGCCCCGTTCCAATCCCGCGCGGCGCACTGCCGCCGCGGCGGAACAGGCCAATTCCTCTCCAGCCCGCGCGCAGATTTCGGCGGCTACGTCATCGGCGGCCGCCAGCCGGGCAACATTCTGCGCGAAGGCGGCTACGGTTGCCACCTTGTTGGGCATGGCCTGCAGCTCGATGTACGCCTCGGTCAGGTCGGGCCAGAGCTGAGCGAGCTCTTCGGTCAGCGCGGTGGCTGGCCCCCTACTGTCGAAGCCCCGCATGGCGGCGCTCATTGCCTGCTGGCCAATCCAGTAGCCGCTGCCGGCATCTCCCATGATGTAGCCCCAGCCATCGACTCGCGCAACCGAGCCAGGGCCCACCGCCAGGGTGACAACACCGGTTCCGGCGGCAACGACCGCACCTTGGCGGTCGCCCAGTGCTCCGAGATAGCTGGTCACCGAATCATGCGCCAGCGCAATATCAGTGATCTCTGGGGATCCAATGAGTTCAAAGAGCTGCCGTGCGTCGTGTTCGGCTTTCACCAGACCGGTAGTGCCGACACTGATGGTCGTGAATGCCCTGGGGTTCTCCGCTATCGCCTGCTTGATGACCCGCGCCAGTTGCGGCAGAACCGGTTCGCTGGTTTGCACGCCGGGAAAGCGCAGCTCGTTGATCTCGCCGCGGTGTTCGAAGCGGATCTTGATCCCGGTCTGACCGCCATCTACTGCCAACACTTCTTGAACCATTGATGTTCTCCCTTTGCGCTTGCCTTCAGCCTACTTCGGCGCTGGAACGTACAGGATCCTGAACATGGAAAACCGGCAAACGATGGTAATTCAATATCTTGTATTACAAGTTTTAAACTTGTAACATAACTTATGCCACGTTTCGCCCACACCACTCGCAGGAGTCAAACCATGAGCTACACCCCGGACGCCATCCGCCACGTCAAGCTGTCCACAGCACGGCTTCCACTGGCCACCCCCATTTCAGATGCGAAGGTCTTCACAGGCCGCCAGAAGCCCATGACAGAAGTGGTCTTCCTCTTTGCCGAGATCTTGACCGAACAAGGGCATGAAGGCTTCGGATTCTCCTACTCCAAGCGGGCGGGCGGACCAGCACAGTATGCCCACGCCAAGGAAGTCGCCCAGACGATGATCGGCGAGGATCCCAACGACATCGCCAAGCTCTACACCAAGCTGCTGTGGGCCGGCGCTTCGGTGGGCCGCTCCGGCGTGGCCACCCAGGCACTGGCGGCGCTGGATATCGCGCTCTACGACTTGAAGTCCAAGCGCGCCGGACTGCCGCTGGCCAAGTTCCTCGGATCGCACCGCGACTCGGTACGCACCTACAACACCTCCGGCGGTTTCCTGAACGCCAGCATAGAAGAGGTCAAGGATCGGGCGACCCAGTCCATCGAGGAAGGCATCGGCGGCATCAAGATCAAGGTCGGCCTGCCGGACAACGCCGAGGACTTGCGCCGCGTCGCCGCGGTCCGCGAGCACATCGGCCCGGATGTCCCGCTCATGGTCGACGCCAACCAGCAATGGGACCGGGCAACCGCACTGCGCATGGGGCGCCGGCTCGAAGAATTCAACCTCGTCTGGATCGAGGAACCGCTGGATGCCTACGATGCCGAGGGACACGCAGCATTGGCCGCCGCGTTGGATACGCCGATTGCCACCGGTGAAATGCTGGCTTCCGTATCCGAGCACGAACGCCTGATTTCAGCACGCGCCTGCGACATCATCCAGCCCGACGCTCCGCGCGTTGGCGGCATCACCCAGTTCCAGCGGCTGGCAACCCTCGCCGACCAGGCCGGCCTGGACCTGGCACCGCACTTCGCCATGGAAATCCACCTGCACCTGGCGGCGACCTACCCCCGCGAACCGTGGGTGGAGCACTTCGACTGGCTCGACCCGCTGTTCAATGAGCACTTGGAAACCAAGGACGGCCGGATGCTGCTGCCGCAGCGTCCAGGGCTGGGCTTCACGCTCAGCGACCAGGCCCGCGCCTGGACCACCGAAACCGCTGAATTCGGCACCGCCTGAGTGCCCGGACTCCCGCGCCGGAACCGCCTGCTAGGCGGTTCCGGCGCTTATCCTTTAACCATGCACAGCGACAAACCCAATCTGGCATCGGCCCTCGTCAGGCACCTGCGCGAGCAGATCAGCGGCGGTGCCATCCCTCCGGGACAGAAGCTGCCCAGCGAGAATGAGCTGATTGCCGAGCACGGGGTATCGCGCACCGTGGTCCGCGAGGCCATCACCCGGCTGCAGGCCGAAGGCCTGGTCTACACGCGGCGCGGTGCCGGCAGTTTCGCGCTGACTCCCCCGCCGGCTGCCGAGCCTTCCCAGCCCGCCGCGCCGCGCACCGTCGCCGAGCGCCGCCAGCTGCTCGAATTCCGCACGGGATTCGAAAGCGAGGCCGCCGCCCTCGCCGCAGCGAACCACCAGCCAGCCGACCTCAAGCGCCTGGATGCGGCCCTGCACGCCTTCGAGCAGGCCACTGGCCATGCGGCGCAGAGCATGCAGTGCGACTACGAGTTCCACCTGGCCATTGCGCAGGCCAGCGCCAACCCCTATTTCAGCCATGCGGTCCAGGGCTTCGGCCCGGCCATGATCTCCATGCCGCGCCAGCGCATCGAGTCCTCGGCGGACAGCCAGGGCGGGAGCCTGGATGCTGTCAGCGCAGAGCACCGGGGCATCCGCGATGCCATTGCCGCGGGCAACCCGATGGCCGCCGCGGCAGCCATGCGGGTGCATCTGGGCAATTCGTTGCGGCGCCTGGCCTTCGAGGCCGGTGCCTAGCCTTCCAATTCCGGGCACAGCACAGCGGCCGTATCGGCGGGAGACTCTCCTGCCGATGCGGCCGCTGCGTTCAGGCCGGGCCTGGCTGCTATCCTGCCTTGACTGCCAGCACAGGGTGCTGGGCCTGCAGCAGGATCCGCTGGGCGTTCGAGCCCATGATGAACTTGCCCACCTGGGTTCGCTGGCGTAACCCGATCACAATCAGCGACACGTCATGCTCATCGGCCAACCCCAGGAACTCCTCGGTCAGATCATCCCGGTAACTCGATTCGAGCACGGTCGCCTCCACACCCTGCTCCCGGGCTTCAGCCAGCACCCGTGCCAGGTCCTCCGGTGCTGCAGTATTCTTATCCACCAGCGACCCCTCACGCGAGGAGTTCACTACCAGCAGCGGCTCCGCGCGCAGCTTCGCTTCCTTGATGGCCGCGGCAACCGCGGCCTCCCCCACAGCACTGGGGACATATCCGACGATGATACTCATGCGTTTTCCTTTTCCTTCTGGACTGCGGCCACCGCAGACCGGCTCTTGCGCTGTTCCATGAAGCTCTTGGCCATCGGCCACACGGCGACTGCCACGAAAAGCACCAGCAGCGTGGCGGAGATCGGCCGGGCGAAGAAGCCCAGCAGGTCGCCCTCCAGCACCAGCAGCGAACGGCGCAGGTTCGATTCGAGCAAGCTGCCGAGCACGAATGCCAGCACCAGCGGGCCCGGTTCGAAACCGAACTTCTTCATCAGGTAGCCCACGGCGCCGAACAAGACCACCAGCAGCACATCGAACATCGAATTGCGGATGGTGTAGGCACCCAGCAGGGTGATCAATGCCGTGATCGGGGCGAGGATCGCCGCCCGGATCCGCAGGATCCGCACGAACACGCCGATCAGCGGGATGGACATGATCAGCAGCAGGATGTTGCCGATATACATCGAGTTCACCACGCCCCAGAACAGCTCTGGGTCATTGGAAATCAGCTGCGGGCCCGGGGTGACACCCTGGATCAGCAGCGCACCGAAGATGATCGCCATCGTCGCGTTTGCCGGGATGCCCAGGGTCAGCAGCGGGATGAACGAACTGGTAGCCGCGGCGTTGTTTGCCGTTTCCGGGCCGGCCACGCCCTCGATGGCTCCCTTGCCGAACCGCGAGGGGTCCTTGGCCCGCTTCTTTTCCATGGCGTAGGAGGCCAGCGAGGAGATGGTCGCTCCGCCGCCGGGAAGGATCCCGAGGAAGAAGCCCAGTACCGAACCGCGGCCGATCGCCCCGGAAGCCTGCTTGATATCCTTGCCCGCAGGCCAGACATTGGAGACCTTCATGGGTGCCGCCACTGCACGGTGGCGTTCCTCGAGGTTGTAGAGAATCTCGCCGACACCGAAGATGCCCATGGCAATCGGCACGAAATCGATCCCGTCAGCCAGCGACAAATTGCCGAAAGTGAAGCGTTCGGCCCCGGTGAACGTATCGCGGCCCACCGTGGCCAGGAACAGACCGGCGGCCGCGGCGATCAGCGCCTTGATCTTGGAGCCGCCGGAGATCGTGGCGACCAGCAGGATGCCCAGCAGCGCCAGCGCCGTGTATTCCGGCGGACCGAAATCCAGGGCGAAGCTGGCCACTACCGGGGCCAGAAAGGTCAATCCGATGATGGCCACGGTGCCGCCGATGAACGAGCCGATCGCGGCAATGCCCAACGCGGTGCCCGCCCGGCCTTGCTTGGCCATGACATATCCGTCGAAAACCGTGACCACCGAGCTGGCTTCGCCGGGAAGGCGCAGCAGCACCGACGTGATAGTCCCGCCATACTGGGCACCGTAGAAGATGCCGGCGAGCATGATGATCGCGGTCACCGGTTCCACCCCGTAGGTCAACGGGAGCAGGATAGCGATTGTCGCTGCCGGACCCAGGCCCGGCAGCACGCCGATGAGCATGCCGATCACGACGCCCATCAGGCAGTAGAGGAAGTTGGTGGGGTCCAGCACGGTGGAGAAGCCGTTCAGGACCGGTTCGAAGAATTCCATGATTGCGTACCTTCAGGTATGCGGCTAGAACAGCCGGGGAATGGTGGTGCCCAGGGCAGCGATGAAAATGGCGTAGAAGACCGCGACGATCAGCACGGAGTACAGGGTCGCCGAACGCCACCGCTCACCGCCCAGCCAGCGCATCCACACGAAGCACATCAGCAGCGAGGGAATCTCGAAGCCGATGCGCGGCATCAGCACCACCATCAGGATCAGCGTGCCGAAGCCGATGGCCGCGTACCAGCTCAGCACGCTGAACGTCTCACCGTCCTTGCCTCCATGCCGGCCGACAATGATCTGTGCGACGGCCAGCACGGCGGCCACCAGGCAGATGATGAACGGCCACATCCCGGCTTTCGGCGAAGACGGGGTGCCCAATCCCAGGCCTGCGGACAGCGCCATGCCGGCGATTCCGAGGGCGAGCACGACGAGGCTGGAAACCAGGTTCGCCACGCCTCCGGCAGCTTCCGGACTTTCGGCTTCCCACTGGGCTGCCAGCTCCTCCGGTGTTTCAGCTTCCGGCACCGAGTCGGCTGGCGGTGTCGCCGGATCCGGTACATGCTCTTCATGCCGGTCGGGGCGCTTGGATTCCATGGTTTTCATCTTTCCCACTCTCGGATCGGCTCATGCGGTGCGCTGGCTACTTGGTGGCCAGCGAGATGCCGTGCTCTTCGGTCAGTTCCTTGTACTTGGCTGCCAAGTCGTTCCATTCGTCTACGACTTCCTCGCCGGTGATCTCGTTGGCCGTGAGCATGTTCTTCTCGTTGAAATCCGCATAGGCCTCGGTGCCCACGGCTTCCTTGATCGAGTCGACCAGCTTGGTCTTGGTTTCCTCGTCCAGTCCCTTGGGCGCGGCGACTGCGCGGTACTGGGAGACCGGGACCTCGTAGCCGGACTCGATGGCGGTCGGCACGTCAGGCAGGTATTCGTTGCGTTCCTTGGAGAAGATCACGATCGGAGTCACGGTGCCGGCGTCGATCTGCGGCTTGGCTTCGCCCAGCTGGACGGTCGAGACCTGGACCTGGTTGCCCATCACGGCGGTCAGCGCTGGCGAGCCCGAGTCGAAAGGCACCATGGTGCCCTCGATGTCGGCCTGGGCCAGCAGCAGTTCCTGGGCCAGCTGCGACCCGGTGCCCACGCCGGTGGTGCCGAAGTTCAGCGACTTGCCGCTGCTCTTGATGTCATCCAGCGATTTGAGGCCCGAGTCCTTGCTGGCCACCATCACATAGTCATCCTGCGACAGTCCCATGAGCACATCCAGGTCATCGAGGGAGACCGCTTCTTCTTCGGATACAGCCAGCGGGGTAATGGTGATCAGCGAAGCGTTGAGCAGGATCAGGTTCTGCCCGTCGGGCTCCATCTGCGCTACTTCCTGGGTGGCCAGTGCCCCATTGGCGCCCGGCTTGTTGACTACCGGCACGGCCACGCCCAAGGAGTCCTTCATCCCGTCGGCCGTGGCGCGGGCGATGAGGTCTGTCGAGCCGCCAGCCGCCTGGCCGACGGTCAGTGTGACCGGACCGGAGGGGAAGCTGGACTCGGCGGCGGAGCCGCCCACGTTGCCGCCGCACGCGGTCAGGGCCAGCGCGGTACCGGCTGCCGTGAGGCTGAGCAGGGCGCGTCGGGTCAAGCGAGTAGTCATCGTGATTGCTCCTAAGTTTGTCGAGTGCGGACCAACAAGCAATGAAACCATGCAGCGGCTCATCGCTGTGTCCTTCGTTACAGACTAGAAAGCGGATATGATGCATGTCCAAGCTCATAAATGCATTGAATGATTCCCGAAAGGTATTGAATGTTCACCCTTGACCAAGCGCGCAGTTTTGTCGCGGTGGCGGAAGAATTGCACTTCGGCCGCGCGGCGGAACGGCTGAACATGACCCAGCCGCCGCTGAGCCGGCAGATCCAGAAACTCGAGCGCACGGTCGGCGTCGAACTGCTCGAGCGCGACAACCGCCGCGTGGCGCTTACCGCGGCCGGCCACGCCTTCCTGCAGGATGCCCGGCGGCTGGTCGTGGCCGCCGAACGCGCCCCTGACAACGCCCGCCGCATCGCTGCCGGCCAGCTGGGCGAGCTGCGCATCGGCTTCACCGCGGCATCGGGATTCAGCCTGCTCGGCACGCTGTTGGAGGAAATCTCGGCGCAGATGCCGCAGGTGCATCTGGAGCTAGCGGAGATGGTGACCGGCGAGCAGGTCGATGCCCTGCTGGATGGCGACATCGACTTGGGCCTGGCCCGCCCGCCTTTCGATGAGAACCTCTTCGAGTCTGCACTGCTATTGACCGAAGGGCTTTACGTGGCAGTCCCGTCCGGCCACCGGCTGGCCAAATTGCAGCGCGAGGTGCTGTTCGAGGACCTGCGCCATGAACCGCTGATCATGCACTCCTCCACCAAGGCCCGCTACTTCTATGACCTGGTGGTGCGCCGCATCGAGATCGAGCACAAGAACGTGCGCCATACCGTCAGCCAGGTGCTGACCATGATCGCACTGGTCTCCGCAGGGCGCGGCATCGCCTTCGTCCCGGAGAGCGCCAAGCTGCTGGGCGTGGGCGGGGTCAGCTACCTGAGGCTGGGCGAGGTCACCGATGATCCGGTGCAGCTGCACGCCATCTGGAGCAAGTCCTCGCGCAATCCGGCGCTGGAGCGGCTGGTCTCGATTGTGCGCCACACGCTGCACGCCGAATGATGCACACCAGGTATCAAACAATACAAATATGGGCTTGGACAGGCATCATTGAAGGTTCCTAGGCTGAGGGTGATACCAACGCACCACCCCAGCTTTCCCGCTTCACTTGATGCAGGAACCCAGTCAAAGGAACGAATCATGGCCCAGTACACCCCCGCCGAACTTGCCGCCAAGCTCAAGGACGGCCTGCTGTCCTTCCCGGTCACCGCGTTTGACGCGAATCTGGAAATCGACGAGGCCGCGTACCGCAACCACCTGGCCTGGCAGTCCAGCTTCGACGTCGCTGGCCTGTTCGCCGCCGGCGGCACCGGCGAAGGCTTCACGCTGACCCCGGAAGAAGCAGCACGGGTAGTCCGACTGGCTGTCGAGGAAGCGGGAACCAGCGTTCCCGTCCTTGCCTCGGCCGGCGGCTCCACCAAGCAGGCCATCCAGAATGCGCAGGACGCCGAGGCCGCGGGCGCCGAAGGCCTGCTGCTGCTGCCGCCATACCTGACCGAATGCGACCAGGAGGGCCTCTACCAGCACGTATCGGCCATCTGCTCCGCAACCAAGACCGGCGTGATCGTCTACAACCGTGCCAACGCCATCTACTCGGCTGATACCGTTGCCCGGCTGGCAGACAACCACGAGAACTTCATCGGCTTCAAGGACGCGCTGGGCGATATCGAGCACCTGACCAAGGTGTACGCCAAGAACGGGGACCGCCTGTTCTACCTGGGCGGGCTGCCTACCGCCGAGACCTTCGCGCTGCCGCTGCTGCAGCTGGGCATGAGCACCTACTCCTCGGCCATGTACAACTTCGTTCCGGAATTCGCGCTGGACTTCTACAAGGACGTCCGCGCCCAGGACCTGCAGGCGGTCAACGAGAAGCTGAACCGCTTCGTACTTCCGTACCTGGAAATCCGCGACCGAGTCAAGGGCTATGGCGTGTCCATCGTCAAGGGCGGGTTGAAGGCCATCGGCCGCGACTCCGGCTCGGTGCGCCCGCCGCTGCAGGATCTGACCGAGCAGGACCTGGCGGACCTGTCGGCGCTGATCCAGAAGGCAGGCATCGTTCCTGCCGGTGCAAGCCTCTAACGGGCATTCGCACTTCAGGCACACCAAGAATTCGACTCAGGAGTAATTCATGAGCACCACAACGCAGAACCTGGCCGGCCAGTCCATCCTCGCCGGAACCAGCACCGAAGGCAGCGGCCGGACGGTCAACGGCTACAACCCGGCGACCAACGAGCCGCTGGAACCTGCCTACAGCCTCATCGATGAGCAGCAGCTGAAGCTTGCCACCTCTGCCGCGGCCGAGGCCTTCGATTCCTTCCGCTGTCTGGAACCGGCGAAGCACGCTGACTTCCTGGATGCCATCGCGGATAACATCGAGGCAGTGGGCACCGAACTGGTAGCCCGCGCCATGGCCGAGACCGGCCTGCCCGAGGCGCGCCTGATCGGCGAGCGCGGGCGTACCACCGGCCAGCTGCGGCTGTTCGCCCAGGTCATCCGCCAGGGCGACCAGCACGGCGTGCGCGTGGACCCGGCACTGCCCGGGCGCGCCCCGGCAGCGCGCGTGGACATCCGCCAGCGCAAGATCCCGGTAGGCCCGGTGGCGGTCTTCGGCGCATCGAATTTCCCGCTGGCCTTCTCCACCGCCGGCGGCGACACCGCTTCGGCGCTGGCTGCCGGCTGCCCGGTGGTCTTCAAGGCGCACAATGCCCACCCGGGCACCAGCGAAATCGTGGGACAGGCGATCACCAAGGCGGTCAAGGATGCCGGCCTGCATCCGGGAGTCTTCTCCCTGGTCTACGGCCCGGGTGCTTCCATCGGCCAGGCGCTGGTGAAGGATCCAGCCATCAAGGCCGTGGGCTTCACCGGTTCCCGCGCCGGCGGTACCGCACTGATGGCCGCCGCCGCTGCCCGCCCGGAACCCATCCCGGTGTACGCCGAGATGAGCTCCATCAACCCGGTCATCTTCTTCGACGGCGCACTGGCCGAGGACCCGGCAGCGCATGCCGCCGCCTACCTCGGATCGGTCACCGGTTCCTCGGGACAGCTGTGCACCGCACCGGGCCTGGTCTTCGTCCCCGAGGGCGAGGCTGGCGACGAATTTGTGCGCGCCATCAGCGGCCAGGCACCGGAGACTTCCGGGCAGACCATGCTCACCGAAGGAATCTACCGCTCGTGGGTCAAGGGCACCGAGACCCTGTCCGCCCAGGAAGGCGTGGAGCTTGTAGGCCGTGGCACGGACGGGTCCACCGAGAACGCCCCGGCCCCGGTCGTCTACTCCGCCGGCATCAGCCAGCTGCTGGAGAACCCGGTGCTGCAGGACGAGATCTTCGGCGCCGCCTCGCTGGTCATCCGCTACGGCAGCGGCGAGGAACTGGCCACCGCGCTCTCCCGCCTGGAAGGACAGCTGACCGCCACGCTGCAGCTGACCGAGGCGGACCACGCCACCGCGGCCCAGGTCATTCCGACCCTGGAGACCAAGGTGGGCCGCATCCTGGTCAATGGCTGGCCGACCGGTGTCGAGGTGGGCCATGCGATGGTCCACGGCGGACCGTTCCCCGCCACTTCCGACCCGCGCACCACCTCGGTGGGCACCCTGTCCATCGAGCGCTTCCTGCGCCCGGTTGCCTACCAGAACTTCCCGGAGGCGCTCTTGCCCAAGCCGATTGCGGCAGGCAACCCGTGGAACTTGACCCGCCGTATCGACGGCGTCCTGCAGGCGAAAGGCGAATAATCCATGGCTGCACAACCCACCATTGCCTCGGTGAAGGTCATCCCGGTTGCCGGGCATGACTCCATGCTGCTGAACCTCTCCGGTGCGCACGGGCCGTTCTTCACCCGCAATATCGCCATAGTCACCGACTCCGAGGGCCGCACCGGCCTGGGCGAAGTGCCTGGCGGCGAGGCGATCCGGTCCACCATCGAGGAAGCCGGTGCACTGCTGGCCGGTGCCCCGGTCGCCATCTACCGTTCGCTGCTGCGCCAGGTCTCTGCCCGCTTCGCGGACCGCGACGCGGGCGGCCGCGGTGCGCAGACCTTCGACCTGCGCACCACCGTGCACGCCGTCACCGCACTGGAATCGGCGCTGCTGGATCTGCACGGCCAGTTCCTCGGCGTGCCGGTGGCCGAGCTGCTCGGCGACGGGCAGCAGCGTGACGCGGTGCCGATGCTCGGCTACCTGTTCTACGTGGGCAACCCGGACACGACGGACCTGCCGTACCTGCGCGAACCGCAGGGCAAGGACGACTGGGAGCGCCTGCGCCGCGAAGAAGCCATGACCCCTCAGGCCGTGGTGCGCCTGGCCGAGGCGGCACAGGCCCGCTACGGATTCAAGGACTTCAAGCTCAAGGGCGGCGTCCAGTCAGGCGACGCGGAAGTCGACGCGGTAATCGCCTTGAAGGAACGTTTCCCTGACGCACGCATTACCCTGGATCCCAATGGCGGCTGGCTGCTCGAAGACGCCATCCGGCTTGGCAAGCGCATGCGCGCAGTGGTGGCCTACGCCGAGGATCCTTGCGGTCCCGAGGGCCGCTTCTCCGGGCGCGAGGTCATGAGCGAATTCCGCCGCGCGACGGGGCTGCCTACCGCGACGAACATGATTGCCACCGACTGGCGCGAAATGGCGCACGCGGTGCGCACCAATGCAGTGGACATCCCCCTGGCGGACCCGCACTTCTGGACCATGTCGGGTTCGGTGCGCGTTGCCCAGCTGTGCAACGAGTTCGGACTGACTTGGGGGTCGCACTCGAATAACCACTTCGATATCTCGCTGGCCATGTTCACCCAGGTCGGCGCCGCCGCTCCGGGCGAGATCACTGCCCTCGATACCCACTGGATCTGGCAGGATGGCCAGGGCCTGACCGAGGAGCCGTTGGTGATCCGGGACGGGGAGATCAAGGTTCCGCAGCGCTCCGGTCTGGGTGTCACCCTGGACATGGATCGCGTCGCCGAGGCCCATGAGCTGTATCTTGAGCATGGGCTGGGTTCGCGCGACGATTCGGTGTCCATGCAATACCTGATTCCCGGCTGGACCTTCGACTCGAAGAGTCCCGCGCTGGTTCGCTAATGGGTCGCGACGTAATCTGAATACTGCGCCGTGGACGGTTGAGTGGGCTTTTGCCGCTTAACCGTCCACGGCTTCGATAAGCCCCGGTTATGGATTCACCAGTTCCGGGCGGGAAAGGCAATATGCAAGGAGTTCTACAGGGGTTCTCCGTTGTCTTGATCCTCATCGGCATCGGCCTGCTGACATCCATCGCCCTGCCTCGGAAACGCGCGGCGATTGCCCAGGGGCTGACCCCGCTGATCTTCTACATCACCAACCCCGCCCTGATGTTCACGCTGCTTGCCAGCACCGATCTGCGCGCGGTCGTTGGAGTCTTCACCCCGATAGCCTTGCTGGTTGCCGTGGTGACCGGCGCCGCCTATGCTTTGGTCGCGCGGCTGGTCTTCAAGACTCCAGCTCATCGGTTGCCGGCTGCTGCCATGTCAACGAGCTATGTGAATGCCGGAAACATCGGTGTGCCACTGGCACTGTACGCGGTGGGAAGCACCAGTCCCGTCGTGTCGGTGCTCATCGCGCAGTTGCTGATTATCGCTCCGGTCTACCTGTGCATGTTCGCGGTGCTCTCCCGCGCCAATTCCGGTGCCGCGGATAGCTCGCACGGCGGGAAAATGATCCTCAAATCCATTGCCAACCCGGTCACTATTGCGACCTTCCTCGGTGCGGTGTTCTCCTTCTTCGGCCTGGAACTGCCTGAAGTCATTCATGCGCCGGTGCAAATGATCGGCGACGCGTCCATTCCCCTGCTGCTGATGTCCTTCGGCATGGCGTTATACGGCCAACGCCCGTTTTCAGACAAGGACTTGAGAGGCGAAATCTACCTGGCGACCGCGTTCAAGGTGTTCTTCATGCCGCTGATCGCCTGGCTTGCAGCCCGCTTCGCTTTTGGCCTCTCCGGAATCGAACTGCTCGGAGTGGTGATCATGGCGGCGCTTCCCACCGCGCAGAACGTCTTGCTGTTCGCCCAGCAATTCAAGCTGCCTGTCGCTGTGCCACGTGAAGTGGTCCTGGCAAGCACCTTGCTGACATTCCCCAGCGTACTGGTCATCGCCTTCCTGCTGAGCTAGGCACGCGCGGCTCCGGGCAGCCGCGGAATGCCGAACCCGGAGCGAAACTTTTTATTCAAAGAATTAGCCTTGCTTCTCTGAAGTTCCTCGCGCAGGATCCAACGCTCGCAAAGCCGTGACCAGAAATCATCGACTACTGCCAAGTAGCTACTCTAGGCTGATGACATCATGCGAATAATTACGCGTTTGACTTAGTCAGCTCGGATCTGAAAATTTTGCGCTTGCTGAAGTCGCAGATAACCATCATTCATTTTCCGAATCCGCGAGTCCGCCGGGATCGACGCACAGAAATATGTGAAACACCTTTTTAGTACATGTGCAAATATAAAAGATTTATTTGAGAAGTACTTCCTTTAGGAGTTGAAGAGCAGTTACGCTCCTACCGGCACACACCACATCGATTGATCACCGACTTTTGTGCGCCCAAAAACCCCAATAAGGAGAACATCAATGGCACGTTTTTCCACCCCTCTTCGGAGGACCTTGGCCGTCTCGGCGGCCGTAGTGATCGGCATGAGCGGCTTCGGCATTGGCGCCTTGCCGGCCACCGCCTCCCCCGTTCCGATTCCCGCTGAAAAGTCCCTCCCCAAAGCCAGCGCAGACAACAAGGTCAAGATCGGTTCTGTTGAATCAGGCGAAGCCTACGACAAGTTCATCGTCACCTACAAGGCATCAGCCAAAGAAGCGGGCAAGTCCTCCCGCGCCAAGGCCTGGGGCAAAGCAGCCAAGGCAGCCGGCGTGTCCGTCAAGGAAATGCGCGCCATGGCCACCGGCAGCTTCGTGGTGAAGGCCGACAAGAAACTCAAGGGCGATAGTGCCAAGGAGTTCATGGCCGATATCGCGCAGTCCGGCCTCGTGGAATCGGTGGAACCAGATGCCATCATGAGGATCTCCATGACTCCCAACGACACCCGCTACGGCGAGCAGTGGCACTACAGCGGCACCAACGGCATGCGCTTGCCGTCGGCGTGGGACGTCGCCACCGGCGAAGGCAGCATCGTCGCTGTCCTGGATACCGGCATCACCTCGCATTCCGACCTGAATGCCAACGTCATTTCCGGCTACGACTTCGTCTCCAGCTCCGCGTCGGCCCGCGACGGCAACGGCCGGGACGCCAACCCGCAGGATGAGGGCGACTGGTACGCCGCCGGTGAATGCGGCGGCAGCTACTCGGGCAGCTCCTCCTGGCACGGCACCCACGTGGCCGGCACCGTAGCCGCGGTCACCAACAACTCCAGCGGCGTGGCTGGTGTTGCTCCGGATGCCAAGATCCAGCCTGTGCGCGTCCTGGCCAAGTGCGGCGGCAGCCTCTCCGACATCGCCGATGCCATCATCTGGGCCTCTGGCGGTTCGGTCCCAGGCGTTCCGAATAACCCGACTCCGGCTGACACCATCAACATGTCCCTTGGCGGTGGCGGCGCGTGCGGCTCCACCTACCAAGCAGCCATCAACTCGGCGGTGTCCCGTGGCACGTCGGTGGTTGTTGCCGCCGGCAACGAAAGCCAGAACGCTTCGAATTCCCGCCCGGCCAACTGCGAGAACGTCATTACCGTAGCGGCAAGCAACCCATCGGGCGCTCCGTCGTACTACACGAACTACGGCTCGGCCATTGATGTCACCGCGCCAGGCGGCGACACCCGCTACGCTGGCCAGGGCGTGCTGTCCACGATCAACACCGGCACCACCACCCCGTCCAGCCAGGGCTACACCTTCTACCAGGGCACGTCCATGGCCACCCCGCACGTAGCGGGCATGGTCGCGCTGATGAAGTCGGTCGACCCGTCGATGTCCCCGGCCGCAGTGGAAACCGCATTGAAGCAAGGCACCCGCGCGATGCCAGGCGGTTGCAGCATCGGTTGCGGTGCCGGTCTGGTGGATGCTGCCAAGATCATGAACGCCATGGAAGGCACCGGCCCCACGCCAACCCCGGATCCGGAGCCTAGCGGCAACCTGCTGAAGAACGCGGGCTTCGAGAATGGTTCGGAATACTGGACTGCTAACCGCGCCGACACCTTCGAGACCGGCTCGGCTGCCCGTTCCGGCAACGGCCTGGCTGGCCTGAATGGCTGGGGCAACTCCAACACCTACACCTTGGACCAGAAGGTCACCATCCCGGCAGATGTCTCCGCTGCGCAGCTGGAGTTCTACCTGCATGTGCTGACCAACGAAACCACTGCGTACAGCCAGTATGACAAGCTGACCGTACAGGTCCTGGACGGCTACGGAACCTACAACATGGGGACCTGGTCCAACCTGGACGCCAGCTCGAACTACGAACTGCAGACCGTCGACCTGGGCAACTTCCGCGGCAAGACCGTCACCCTGCGCTTCAAGGGCGTGGAAGACAGCTCGCAGGCCACCCTGTTCCGCATCGATGATGCAGCGGTAGCCACCAGCTAGCCCTGAATCTCCATCTGGTTACCAATTAAGTGCAGTGGGGCGTCGGAATCATCCGGCGCCCCACTGTTCTTCGCTTTCTAGCTCATCTGCGGTGCCTAGCGCAGATCGACTGCTCGACCTGCAACCGAATCACGCTTGAGCATCCATGCCCCGATGCCGGCCAACGCCAGCAGGAGGAGCACCAGCATGACTGTTCCGGGATTCAGGCCAATGCCGTAGACGAACAGGTACGCGATGACGCCGCCGGCAAGGCAGTAGTAGCTGGTGACCAAAATGGTCTTGCGCAGCAGGTCGCCTTCGCGGCCCAGCAATCCCACAGTTGCCGATGCAGCCACGATGTTGTGAATCGAGATGGGGTTGCCACCGGCCCCGCCAACCGCCTGGGCTGCCACAATCGATTCTGGAGCAACACCGATTTGCGCACCGGTGGAGAACTGGAACTGCGAGAAGGTCAGGTTGGAGATGGTGTTGGACCCGGCGACGAATGCACCCAAGGCGCCAATCCACGGCGCGATCAGCGGCCACACGCCACCAGAAACCGCCGCGGCGCCCTCGGCCAGCGTCACCGGAATACTGGCCAGACCAGAGTTATTCAGCTCGGGGCCGGACTGGATCAGGATACGCACCAGGGGCACTGCGAAGAGCAGCGCTACCGCGGTGCCCCACAACTGCGCTGCCGAAACCTTGAAGGCACGGGCGATCTGCGCGCCGCTCATCTTGTGCATGGCGAAGGCCAGGCAGGAGGCCAAGATCAGCATGAATCCAGGCAGGTAGAACGGCTGGATCGAAGTGGTGATTCCCGTGCCGAGGATGTCGGCAACCGGAATCTGGAGTCCTGTCAGGAAGGTCTTCACTTCCGGAATCACACGGGTCAGCACTAGCAGCACGCCCATCAGGATGTACGGTGCCCAGGCGCTCTTCATGCTGATGGTAACGGTGTTGTCTACGGCGTTTTCCGGATCGAGCTTGCCGTTCCAACGCTCGTTCCAGCTGGCTCGTGGTCCGAAGTCGAAGATCTCCTTCGGCATCAGGAAGCCGCGGCTGGACGTGAACATCACCAGTGCCAGGCCAACCAGCGCACCGAACAGCGACGGGAACTCCGGGCCGAGGAAGCGTGCGGTCAGAACCGAAGGCACGGTGAAGGCCAGTGAAGCGTAGATGGCGAATGGCCAGATTTTCAAGCCGTCGCTGAAGCGGCGTTCCGGCCCGAAGAATCCAGTGAGCATGCAGACCATGATCAACGGGATCAGCAGGCCTATAATGCCGTGCATGAATGCAACTTGGAAACCGATGCTGCTGATGAATTCGGGCATGGTCAATCCGAGGACATTGATGCGTTCGGCCACAGCAGGATCGCCGCCAAGCCCCTGGTTCACACCGATCAGAATCGGGGTGCCCACAGCACCGAAGCTGACCGGGGTGCTCTGGATGATCAGGCCAACCATGACCGCGGCCATCGCCGGGAAACCCAAAGCGAGCAGCAGCGGTGCAATCACCGCAGCTGGAGTGCCGAATCCGGACGCGCCTTCGATGAAGCTGCCAAAGAGCCAGCCGATGATGATGGCCTGCACCCGTCGGTCAGCTGAAATGTTATTGAAGCCCGCCCGGATGGTGTTCATCGCGCCACCGACCGTCAGGGTCGCGAGCAAGAGCAATGCGCCGAAGACGATATACAGCATGGTTGATGCGATAACAAGGCCTTCAATGGACGCTGCGAGCACCCCGTTGAAGTCCATTTTCCACACCCAAAGCGCGACTACTACCGCAACGACGTATCCAACGGGCATGGCGTATTTTGCGGGCCAACGGAGCCCGGCGAGAAGAATACCCACCACAAGAATCGGTGCCAGTGCCAACAGTGCGAGCACACCTAAGTTGTCCATATCCATGGTCCTTTCTGACCATACTCGCGCAGAAATCCACCCACGCGTGGACTCGATCGTTGCAGCAAGATGACCTATATATGGTCAGACCACTATGGTCTGACCATAAGAGCATAACGTGAAACACGTCACCATGGTGAGCCTCGTCACGAAAACCGCGGATGCAGAACATATTCACGGGCTATTTATCCAGACAGCGACTTGGGTTGACCTTGTTCTTCTGGTCCAGGTCCCCCCCGCGAGCCGGCGCCGCAAAATTTCTAAGATTTCCACCAGCCCCCATGCCTTTCACCTCGATGGAGCTGTTTAAATGCAGAAGTGCGGCACCTTGCGGTGCCGCACTTCCTGCCGGTCAAGCTTCATGCAGCGATTAGCTCAAGGTCCAGGAGCGCTTGGACAGCCCATACCAGAAACCGTCAATAGCGGTCTTGGCATCGATGCCGCCCGAGGCGTAGGCAGCTCCCAGCGCAACGTACAGCGGAGCCCAGTGTTCCGAGCGCGGATGTGCTTCGCGCGCTGCCGGAGCCTTGTGCAGGAAGTCCAGGATGGAGTCCACGTCGCCGCGGGCCATGGCCTCTTCGGCCCAGTGGTCGAACTCGCTGGAGGCCGTTGGCGGGGCTACGTCCGGCCCACCGGCCGGGTTGAACCAGCGCAGGTTATGGGTGGTGAATCCGGAGCCGACGATCAGGGTTCCCCTATCCCGCAAGGGGGCCAAGGACTTGCCCAAATCGAAAAGCCCCGAGGGATCCAGGGTCGGCATGGACATCTGAACCACCGGCACGTCGGCATCCGGGAACATTTCCTTCAGCGGCACGTAGGCGCCGTGGTCCAGGCCTCGGGACTCATCGCGCTCCACGTGGTGCCCGTAGGCGGAGGTCAGTCGCTCGACTTCATTGGCCAGATCCGGTGCCATGGGCGCGTCGTAGCGGACGTCGTAGTACTTCTGGTCAAAGCCCCAGAAGTCGTAGACCAATTCGTTCTTCTGCCGGGTCGCGCTCAGCGTCACCGGGGCATTTTCCCAGTGCGCGGAGATCATCAGAATATCTTTGGGCTTCTCGAAGGTGCCGGACCAATCGGCCAGTTCACTGGTCCAGCGCTGGTCATCGGCCAGCGGCGGAGCACCGTGGCTGAGGAAGAGGACGGGAGGGGTATCGGATCGCTGAGTCATAATTCAAAGCTACCAATCATTAGTTGAAGCGTCAACCTTTTGGACTCGTTTGCCGTTCCTGCCTCCAACCTACTGTGCACTGGGGCCATCGTCCATAACTCATGGACGAAGGCCCCAGCACCCGGGGCACTAGGCTCCCCGGCCCCTCTGCCCGGACTCAACCACTTCCACCGGGAAGTGGCATTCGGTGCTGTGCAATCCTTGCACCGGACCATCGCCAGGCATCCCCAAACGAATAGTTCCTCCCTGCTCACGCACCCGCACTTGGGGCCGTTCGGCACTGCACACCGGCTGCGCCTTCCAGCACCGGGTACGGAAACGGCACCCCGAAGGCGGATCCAACGGCGAGGGCAGCTCACCGCGCAGCACAATCCGCTCGGCCGGCCGCTGCGCCGGATCCAGCTTCGGCGATGCGGACAGCAACGAAGCAGTATACGGATGCAACGGCGAATCAAACACCTGCTCGGTCGTCCCGGTCTCGATGATCCTGCCCAGATACATCACCGCCACCCGGTCAGTCACATGCCGCACCACCGACAAATCATGCGAAATGAACAGGTAGCTGACACCCAGCTCTTGCTGCAACTCGTTGAGCAGGTTCAGAACCTGGGCCTGCACCGAGAGGTCCAGCGCGGACACCGGCTCGTCCAGGATGATCAGCTCCGGGTTCAATGCCAATGCCCGTGCAATGCCCAATCGCTGGCGCTGCCCTCCGGAGAACTCCTGCGGGGACTTGTCCGCATCGGTTCGGCGCAACCCCACCAAATCGAGCAGCTCATGTAGCCGCCGCTGCTTGGCAGCCCCGCGATACAGATCGCGGTGCGTAGCAAAGGGCTCGCTGATGATCTGCCCGGCGCTCATCCGCGGGTTCAGCGAGGCGAACGGGTCCTGGAAGACCATCTGCACCCGGCGCCGCCACGTCAGCAAGTCCTTGCCGTGCAGGGCGAAAGGATCCTTGTCGTCAAAGAGCACCTGTCCCGCGTCCGGGGTTTCAAGCATCATCAAGGTGCGCGCCAGCGTGGACTTGCCGCACCCGGATTCGCCCACCAGGCCCAGGGTCTCGCCGCGCTTGATGCTCAGGTTGATGCCGTCCAGGGCGCGCAGTTCGCGGGAGCCCGACGCGCCGGCTGAAACGTGGAAGACCTTGCTCAGATCCTTGACCTGCAGCACGGTATCCGAGCGCTGGATAGTTGCGGTGCTCATGCGGGAATCTCCTTCTCGGTGGAGCCGGTTTGGCTGACGGTGGCGTGCGGCACCTGCTCGGCGAAGTGGCAGGCTGCCCGTTGGCCCGGACCGGTTTCCCGCAACGCCGGGCGTTCTGCCCGGCACAGCTGGGACGCGAGCGGGCAGCGGTCCTGGTAGACGCACCCGGCGGGGATGCGGCTGAGCTCCGGAGGGCTGCCCGGGATCGAGGACAGCGCCTGCCCGCGCTGCCCTTGGCCGGGCACCGATTCCAGCAAGCCCTTGGTGTAGGGGTGGGTGGGATTGGCGAAAACCGTTTGCACGCTGCCCTGTTCCACCACGTTGCCGGCATACATGATGCACACGTCATCGGCTTCTTCGGCTACTACCGCCAGGTCGTGGGTGATCAGCACCAGCGCCATGTCGGTTTCGGTACGCAGGCGCTTGAGCAGCGCCATGATCTGCGCCTGCACCGTCACATCCAGGGCCGTGGTCGGCTCATCTGCAATCAGCAGGCGCGGGTTCAACGCCACCGCCATCGCAATCAAGATGCGCTGTCGCATCCCGCCGGAGAACTGGTGCGGATAGGAGTTAACCCGGGTTTCCGGCTCCGGGATTCCCACCCGGCGCATCAAATCCACGGCTTCGGCCTTGGCCTGCTTCTTGCCCATGCCGCGGTGGATCCTGAAGGCTTCGCCCAGTTGGGTGCCCACCGTATAGACCGGATTCAGCGCCGCCAGCGCATCTTGGAAGACGATACCCAGCCCGGGACCTGCCACCTGGCGGCGCCGTGAACTGCTCATCTGGTTCAAGTCCTCGCCCAGCAGCTCGGCGCTGCCGCCGGATACCTGGGCGACCGGGTCCAGCAGCCCGGCGATCGCCTTGGCAGTCATGGATTTGCCGCACCCGGACTCCCCCAGCAGGGCCAACGTGGTGCCGCTGCGGGCGGTGAACCCCACGTTGTTGACCACCCGCAAGGTGCCCTGCGGGGTACGGATATCAACATCCAGGTTCTGGACCTGCAGCACGGCCTGATCGGTGATGGTGCTCATTTTGCATCCTTTACTATGGTCTTCAGCGCCTTGGCCGAACGCTTATCCAAGGTCAAACGCCACCGCTGGGCCGGGTCGGTGGCGATCCGCAGCCACGCGGCCAGCGCGTTGGCCGCCACCGCGGTGATCACGATGGCCAGGCCCGGCAGGATCGAGAGCCACCACGCGGTCTGCAGATACTGGCGGCCCTGGGCCACCAGCAGACCCCAGGAAACTTCCGGCGGCTGGATCCCGATGCCCAGGAAGGACAGCGAGGATTCGGCCAGCATCACGAAACAGAATTCCAATGTCGCCAAGGTCAGCAGGGTTGGGGTGACCACCGGGATCACATGCCGGGCAATGATCGCATTGGGCTTGGTGCCGAAGGTGCGGGCGGCATCCACGAAAGTCCGCGACTGCAGCTCAGCGGCCTCGGCCCGGGCGGTACGCAGGTAGATCGGGATGCGGGTGATCGCCAGGATCAGCACGATATTCGCTGCCGAAGGGCTGAAGACGAACAGCACCACCACGGCGAGCAGCAGTGAGGGGAAGGACATGATCACATCGGCGATGCGCATCGAGACGGTCTCGCGCCGGCCCCGGTGATAACCGGCCCACACACCCCACAGCGAGCCAATCAGCAGGGCAATGGCCACCGCCGGGATCGCGACCATCATCGTAGTGCGGGTGGCCACCACAATGCGGGCGAGCACCGAACGGCCCAGCGAATCCGAGCCCAGGATGTAGGCCCACCCGTTGGCCGGGTCGAAGGGGGGCTTGTTCATGAACATCAAATCCTGCTTGGTGGCCAGCTCGCCCATCAACGGCGGACCGAAGATCGCGGTCAGCGCCACCACTGCCAGGACTACGGCCGCTACGGTGGCGACCTTGTCGCGCAGCAGCAGGTTCAGCATGCTCGGCTTGCTGCCGCGCGCCAGCTTGGTCCGCGGTTGCTTGGCGTGCGGTTCCTCGGCTTGCGGGCCTTGGGGGTTCATCGTCTGCGTCATGGCAGGCTCCTTGTCAGCTCGTGCTCCGTGGCGTCGGCGCGCTCAGCGGCAACGGCCGGTGCCGGCTGCGACGGGCGATGCCGGGACGCATCGCGCCGGGCGCTGCGCCGCGCCCGCTTGCCGGCGCTGGGCCGCACCCTCGGGTCGAGCAGCGCGTAGCCGAGGTCGATCAGGATGTTCAATGCGAAGATCGCCACCGCGGTGAGCAGCACGCAGGCCTGCAGCACCGCGAAATCGCGTTGCAGGATCGAATCGATCATCAGCTTGCCGATGCCAGGCCAGCCGAAGATGGTTTCCACCACCACCGCGCCATTGACCAGTCCCACGGTCAGGTCCCCGGCCACGGTCAATGCAGGTGCCGCGGCGTTGCGCAGCGCATGGCTGGTGATCACCCGGCGCTGGGTCGCGCCCTTGGAACGCGCCAGCTTGATATACGGTTCGGACAGGGCCGAGACCATGGCCCCGCGGATCACCTGCACCAGCGTGCCGAAGGGCCGCATCAGCAGCGTGGCCACCGGCAGGAACCAGGCGGCCGCCCCGACCACCCCGGAGGTCGGCACCCAGCCCAAGCTGATCGCAAAGACCCAGATGCCCACGATAGCCAGCCAGAAGTCCGGGATGGATGCGGCGATCATCGAGGTGAAGCTCGCAAAGCGGTCCAGCAGCCCGTTGGGCTTCAGCGCGGCAATCGAGCCGACCACCACTGCCAGCACGATGGCCAGCAGCATCGTCATCGCCGCCAGCTGCAGTGTTGCCGGGAAGGCGCGCAACGCCATGGCTGCGGCGTCTTCCCCGGTGCGCATCGATGCGCCGAAGTCCAGGCGCAGCAGTCCGCCGAAATATTGGGCCATCTGCGCCCAGATCGGCTGGTCCAGGCCGTTGCGTGCAGCAAAGTCCTCGCGCATCGCCTCGGTCGCGTTCAGCGGCAGGTACAGCGCCGCCGGGTTGCCGGTCATGCGGGCCAGCGCGAAGACGCCGATGACCACGACGACCAGGGGCAGCGCGGAGGAGATAATCCTCTTTCGCAAATAGGTCAGCATCTCACATCCTCGTTTCACTCATGGCGGCGCCTACTTGCTGGAGACTTCGGCCAGGCGCAGCTCGTCGCCTGTCGAGGAATTCGGGGTGTAGTCGATATTCGCCGCGACCCCGAGCATGCCGGTCTGGTGGGCGATGTGCGCGAACTGCACCACCTCGTCGTTCTGGTACTTGAAGACCTTCTCGAAGGCCGCCTGGCGGTCTTCGCCGGTGGCGGCATCCGCGGTGGCAATCAGCTCGTCGAGCTCCTTGGTGCCAAAGGCCGACTGGGCGCCCTTGGTAGTCATGTACTGGTCCACGGTGAAGGCGGCGTCGCCGGCCTGGTTGCCGTGCTGGGTCATCAGCATGATCGCCCCGTCCTCATCGGTGGGGAACGGACGGACCTGGTAGGTCAGGTGCTGGCTGGTCTCCAGCATCTTCAGGTTCACTGTCAGCCCGACCTGGGAGAGCTGTTCCTGGATCACCTGGGCCAGCTCCTGGATCTTGGGGAACTGGGCGGTGCGCACGATCATGTTGATCGGGGCTGAGACGTCCTCGCCGGCGGCCTTGGCTTCTTCGACCAGCGCTTTGGCCTTCTCCGGGTTGTATTCCCAGACTGGCAGGTCTTCGCTGTGTCCCACCACGCCGGCGGGGACCAGCTGGGCGGCGGCCTTGTCGCGTCCGCCGTACAGCGAGGCGACAATGGATTCCTTGTCGATGGCGTAGTTGATGGCCCGGCGCACGCGCTCGTCGTTGAGCGGGGCCTTGTCATTGTGCATGCGCAGCGCCACGGTTTCGTTGTTCGGGTAGGAGACGCCCAGCTCGCCGATGTTGTCTTCCGGGCTCAGGCCGGTGGCGATATCCGCCTCTCCGGAGGTGATCATGGCCGCGCGGACGCTGCCTTCGGAGCGCCACTGGTAGTTGGCCTTGGCGAAGGACGAGGCTTCGCCCCAGTAGTCGGCATAGGCGGAGACATCGATGGACTGCCCGGCTTTCCAGTCATCAATCTGGTAGGGGCCGGTGCCAATTGGTTCGCGCACCTTCTCGGTGGCGGAGGTTTCCTCCGGGACGACTTCCAGGAAGGACAGGCGCAATGGCAGGATCGGGTCCTTCTTCACCGCGGTGACTTCCAGGGTGTAGTCGTCCACGACCTTCAGCTTCAGGTCGTCGTCTCCGAAGACATAGCCTTCAACGTTGCAGCCCAGCTTGGAGTTGACCGCACGGTCAATGGTGGCGGCGGCATCGGCGGCGGTGAAGTCGGAGCCGTCATGGAATTTCACGCCCTCGCGCAGCTTCAGCGTCCAGGTCTGGTCATCGTCGCTGGACCACTCGGTGGCCAGTTTCGGCTCAAGCTCACCGCTGGAAGGGTTGCGTTCGATCAGCGGCTCGGTGATGGTCGAGCGAACCACCACGCCGGTGCTGGTCAGGTTCGATTCGCAGGCTTCCAGCGTGGGCGGTTCCTGCTGCAACACCACGCGCAGGGTGTCGCTGGCGGTGCCGGAGGCAGGTGCGCCGGCAGCCTGTTCCGAGTTGGCTACCGAGCAGCCTGACAGGGCGGTGGTGCCCAGCAGGGCGGAGGCGGCGACGGCCAGAGAGAGCCTGCGGGTGCGGGGGTGGTTGGTCAACATCATTGTGATCCTTCGCGAAGAGTGATGGGTTCAGTGAGTGGAGCATCCGGCGTGGCAGGACTGCCGGCGTTGATTCAAAAGCTTTGACCGATGAACCCGCATGGTCAAGGGAAAACAGGTCCCTTCGGTGGCGCCCGGCGAGCGCCGCAGTGGCGATCCGCGCCTTTGGCAAATGTGACTTGCGCGACATTTCGGGGTTATTTGACGATCAATGCCTCAACAGCATTGATCCATCCAATCTGCGTGTTGGACGTGAATTGATTGGTCTTCCTAGGATGCTGGTATGCCCACAAATACCAGCGCCATGACGCACTCAAAGAACTCCCCCATCACCGGCGACGCCATTCTGCGCGTGGGACCGGTGAATCCAGAGGTGGCCCAGGCCCTGCAGGCCGACCTCGGCGCGCAGGTGCTGCCCGAGCCAGGCCCAGAACGCGAAGCACTGCTCGAGGAGCACGGAACGCAGATCCGCGTGGCCGTCTGTTCCGGACGCATCGGGGTGGACTCGGAGCTGATGCAGCGCCTGCCAAATCTCGAGGCGATCATCAATTTCGGAGTGGGCTACGACGCCACCGATGTTGCCCAGGCCCAGGCCCGCGGCATCGTAGTCAGCAATACCCCGGACGTGCTGACCGAGTGCGTGGCCGATACTGCGCTGGGACTCTACCTGTCGACGCTGCGCTCGCTCGGCGCTGCCGAACGCTTCCTGCGTGCGGGCGCCTGGGCTGCCGGAGAGAATTTCCCGCTGGCCACCCGGGCCAGCGGCACGAAGGTAGGCATCCTTGGCCTGGGCCGCATCGGCCAAGCAATCGCAAACCGTCTGGAAGCCTTTGGGTGTGAAATCCACTATCACAACCGCTCGGAAAAGCCCGATAGCCGTTATGCCTACCATCCCTCGGCCCTCGCCTTGGCTGAGGCCACCGATGTGCTGATGATCGCCGCGGCCGGTGGATCCCAGTCCGCTGGGCTGGTGGACCGCGAGGTCATCGAAGCCGTCGGTCCGCGCGGATTCATCATCAACATTGCCCGCGGTTCGGTCATCGACGAACCAGCGCTGGTCCAGGCCCTGGCCAATAAGGACATTGCAGGGGCAGGGCTGGATGTTTTCACCAAGGAACCGAGCGTCCCCGCCGAACTGTTGAACCTGGACAATGTCGTGCTGCTGCCCCACGTGGGCAGCGGAACCCACGAAACCCGCGCCGACATGGCAGCCTTGGCCCTGGGCAATTTGCGCTCCTACCTAGAGGATCGCACGCTGCTCACTCCGATCTCCTGATCGGATCCCCAGCTCGATGCCGGCCCACCGGCATCACCACTTCTGCCGAAGCGGCGACGAGCGGCCGATTCTGCCATGCAAGGCCGGCCGCTCGCCGCGGATTTTGGCAGGAGAATCAACAACCTCCCAGCGCAGCGAACTTCCTTGGCATCCAGAGCAGAGATTGCTGAACCCGGCACAGCTCTCAAAAGCAGTGCGCTGGCACTGCTGCCGGCTGTTGCCGGGCGGGCCGCCTTCGTTCGCCGCCCCGGCTGGCAACTGGCGAAACCCGTTGCCTATTTCCCTGCGCTGCTGCCGTCACCCGCTTTCCGAGGGGTCGCATCATTCCCCTGCAATTCGGCCAGGTAGAGTTCGCGCAATCGCTGCGCCGCGGGATTCCCGGCCTCAGACTCCCACGCCAGGAAGATGTCCGAGTGGTTCAGCTCCTCCATCCCGCCCGGACCCACCAGCTCCTCGAAGACCACCCCCGGCGGGGCAAAGTCGCGGGCACTGGCTGGCACCAGGGAGACGCCCAAGCCCACCGAGACCAGCGCCATCAGCGCTGGGATCTGGCTGGCCACCTGGGTGACCGTGGGGCTGACACCCACCGAATCAAACAGCCGCAGCACCAGATCGTAGAAGTAGCGCGCCTCGTGGGTGGAGTACATCATCAGCGGCAGGCCGACCAGTTCCTTGATCAGCACCCCCTTGCCGGTTTCCAGGTGGTGCCCGGCCGGCAGCGCGACGACCAGCCGATCCTTCTTGACCAGGCGAGTTTGCACGCCCGGCCGGTGCACCGCCGGGCGCAGCAGCCCCAGGTCGATCTGTCCCTTGCTCAGCGCATCGAGCTGGTCGATGGATACACCCTCGCGCAGCACCAGCGTGATCTCCGGCAGTTCGCGGGCCGCAAGCGCGAGCAGCTGCGGCAGCACCGACTGGCCGGCTACCGAGGTGTAGCCGAGGATCACGGTGCCCGATTCCCCGGTGGCGACCTTGGAGACTTCCAAACTGGTTTTCTGGCACAGATCCAGGATGCGCCGCGCGTTGGGAAGCAGCACCTGTCCTGCCGCGGTCAGCGCCACCTGCCGCGAGGTGCGGGTGAACAGCTTGGCATCCAATTCGCGTTCCAGCAGCTGGATTTGCCGGCTGAGCGGGGGCTGGGTCATATTCAGCCGCTCCGCCGCGGCGCCGAAGTGCAGCTCCTCGGCCACGGCCACAAAAGATTCCAGCTGGATCAGCGAGAACATCAATTCACTCCTTGAATTGCTGGTTGCCAATTTTAGCTTGGACAGGTATCGATTCACTTTCTAGGGTGATTCTAAACGTCCCTTACCGACTGGAGCTACCCCCATGACGCAATCCCAATCCCACCGAATCGCCGATATCCATATCACTCCTGTCGCCTTCGCCGATCCACCGCTGCTCAATTCCGTGGGCGTGCACGAACCGTATGCATTGCGCTCCATCGTGGTGCTGCACACCGAATCCGGCCACTACGGGCTGGGCGAGACCTATGGAGACAGCGCGCACCTGGCCCGGCTGGAACGCGCCGCCGGGTTCCTGCGCGGCACCGACGTGTTCAAGCTCAACCAGATCGCCGAGCTCGTGGAGGACTCGCTGCGCGGGGACCAGGGCCAGGGCGGGCACGGCACAGGCGGCATGGTCACCACCACTTCGCTGGCCGACCGGGTGCTTTCCGCCTTCAATGTCGCCGCACTGGATGCGCAGGGCAAGATCCTGGGACTGCCGGTGAGCACGCTGCTTGGCGGAGCGGTCCGCGATCGTGTGGACTTCAGCGGCTACCTGTTCTACAAGTGGGAACGCCACCCGGGGCATGAGCCGGACGGCTGGGGCGAGGCGCTGGACCCCGAGGGCATCGTGCGCCAGGCACGCACCATGGTCGAACGCTACGGATTCAAGGCGCTGAAGCTCAAGGGCGGGGTCTTCCCGCCCGAGCAGGAGGCCGCCGCAATCGAAGCACTGCACCAGGCCTTCCCCGGATTGCCGCTGCGTCTGGACCCCAACGGGGTGTGGAATGTGGCTACCGGGATCGAGGTGGGCCGGCGGCTGGACGGCGTGCTGGAATACCTGGAGGATCCGTGCCTGAGCGCGGAAGACAACGCCGCGGTGCGCCGGGCCATCCCGATGCCGTTGGCGACGAACATGTGCGTGGTTTCCTTCAATGACCTGCCCGAAGCGATCGAACGCAAAGCCATAGACATCGTCCTGTCGGACCACCACTTCTGGGGCGGACTCAGCCGTTCCGCGCTGCTCGCCGGCATCGCGCGCACCTTCGGCCTGAAGCTGTCCATGCATTCGAATTCGCATCTGGGCATCAGCTTTGCGGCGATGGTGCAGCTGGCTGCGGCGACCGAGAACATCGACTACGCCTGCGACACCCACTGGCCGTGGAAGCGCCCGGACGAGGATGTCATCCTCCCCGGGGCGCTGGAACTGGCGGGCGGTGCCGTCGCGGTGCCCGAGGCACCGGGCCTGGGGATCGAGCTTGACCCGGAGGGGTTGGCACGGCTGCACCAGCAATACCTGGACTGCGGGCTGCGCGAACGCGACGACACCGGCTACATGCGCCGCATCGACCCGTCCTTCGAGCTGGCGAGCCCCCGATGGTAGCGCCGTTGCGGGTAGTCGTCACCGACGCCATCGTCGCCCGCTTCGAGCCGCTGTTCCGCAGCCTGTCCCCGCACCACGACTGGCACTTTGCCGCCTCGATGGCGCCGGGGCCGCAACTGGAACTGATAGCCGAGGCCGACGTGCTGGTCTGCGCCCGGCTGAGTGCCGAGCAGGCCGCGGCTACCCGCGCCGGGCTGGTTCATGTCACTGGTTCCGGCACCGACCGGCTGGCACTCGACCGGCTCTCCTCCGGCACCACGGTGGCGCGCACCGCGCATCACGAACGGGCCATCGCCGAGCACATCCTGATGGTCATCCTGGCCGCGCAGCGCCGCCTGCTTGAGGTCACCGCGCAGTTGCGCGCTGGCAGCTGGCAGACCCTGGCCACCGATCCGCAAACGCCGCTGCACCGTACGCTCGCCGAGCTGACCATCGGCTTCGTGGGGCTCGGTGCCATCGGCACGCAGGCTCTTGAACTCTGCGGCAGCCTGGGTGCCCGCTGCGTCGCCGTGCGACGCACCGTCCCGGAGGAGCTCCCGCCCCGTGCGGCCTGGGTGGGCACCATGGATGCATTGCCACGCCTGCTGTCCGAGGCAGACGTGCTGGTGCTGTGCGTGCCGCTGACCGATGAGACCACCGGGCTGATCGGCAGCGAGCAACTAGCCGCACTGCGCCCCGGGGCAGTGCTGGTCAACGTCGCCCGTGGCCCGGTGCTGGACCTGGCTGCGTTGCACGAGGCGCTGGATTCGGGCCGCTTGGGTGCCGCGGCGCTGGATGTATGGTGGCAGGCTCCGGAGGGTATGCAGGCACCGGAGGACACCCGGCGCCTTGCCAACCATCCCCGAGTCATCGCTACCCCGCATTATTCAGGCCATTCGAACGACACCTTCACACGCCGGGTGCAGGAGATCTGTGCGAATATCGATGGCTACGCGAACTGCCTGCCCGTGCGAAACGCTGATTAGAATAGGAGATATGCAAGAAGAAGAATTGATGCAGACGGTCGAAGAAGAATTCACCGCCATCTTATTGCGTGCCCGCCAGATGCTGATCCGCCGTGCCAAGATCATCCACCCGGATCTGCAGGACCCAGGGTACCGCTTGCTTGCAGTGGTCATCCGTGACGAGGCCCAGCAGCAGGGATCGCTCGCAGAGAAGCTGCGCTTGGACAAGGCAACCATATCGCGCCTCGTGCAGCACCTTGAATCCTTGGACCTTGTCACCCGTACCCAGGATCCTTCCGATGGCCGGGCCCAGCTGGTTTCGGCAACAGATATAGCCAAGGAAAAATGGCGTTCGAGCGGCAACACGCTGCGTCAGGAACTGCGCCGCCAGCTCAAGGAATGGGAAGCATCCGAACTGAAGAACTTCGGAGATCTCCTGCACCGCCTCAACCACAGCTTTGACGAAATTCTCTAAACCGCTAGAGGAGCCGAAGCCTTGGAAACCCTACAGTTTCCAAGGCTTCAGCTTTTTAAGCATCAATCCATCAGTGCCAAGAAATCATCGGCAGAAAGCGCGGCGCTCTGAGCCCCCTCGGCAGTGTCGCCCAAGACATCGTTGAACAGCTGCGTCTTCTTGGCCTGCAGCGCGAGCACCTTGGATTCGATGGTGTCCTTGGCTACCAAACGATACACATAGACGGGCCGGGTCTGCCCGATGCGATGGGCACGGTCAATCGCCTGTGCTTCGGCCTGGGGGTTCCACCACGGGTCAAGCAGGATGCAATAGTCCGCTGAGGTGAGGTTGATGCCGAATCCTCCGGACTTCAGCGAGATGAAGAAGACCGGGAAATCCCCCTCGCTGAAACCGTCAATCAGTTCCTTGCGCCGCGGTCCACTGGTGGAGCCGTCAAGGTAACCGTGCTCAATGCCCAATTCCTCGGCGACGTCGCGTGCCCTGGACAGGAAGCTGGTGAATTGGCTGAAGACCAGGATCTTGTGTCCCTCGGAAACCGCATCCCCCATGAGCTCGCGCAGCATTTCCAGCTTCGCGCTGGGCGCATTGCCTTCGCCCACCAGCGAGGGATCCAAAGCCAGCTGGCGCAGCAAGGTGAGCGACTGGAGAATCTGGAAGCGATTCGAATCGATATCGCCAACCAGGCCCAGCACTTCTTGCCGCACGCGCTGGAAGCGTCGGTCATAGGCTTTCCGGTGCCCTGGCTCCAGCTCGACTTCCAGGACCTGTTCAGTCTTTGCCGGCAGCTCGGGAACGACCTGTTCCTTGGTGCGGCGCAGCACGAATGGTCGCAGACGGTTCTTCAAGCGTTCCATCCGCTCTTGGTCCCCGTCGGCGATTGGCTTCTGGTAGTTGTCCTTGAAGGACTTCGCACCACCCAGCAGGCCAGGTGCGGCCAGCGAAACCAACGCCCACAGTTCCATGAGGTTGTTCTCCATGGGCGTGCCCGTGACCACGAATTTGCACGGCACCGGCAGCTGCCGGGCCTGCTTGTAGCCCTTGGACGCGTGGTTCTTCAGCTGCTGGGCCTCGTCCATGATCATCACGTTGAATCCAGCGGCCTCGAAATCCTCATAGGCCAAGCGGAAGATCGTATAGCTGGTCACCACCAGCTGCGCATCACCGATCTGCGCAGCCAAATCCTGGCCGCTTTTCTTTGCGGTTGAGGTGATGCCGGTGACGCTCATCTGCGGGGCGAAACGCTGCGCCTCATTGATCCAGTTGCCCACCACCGAGGTAGGGGCAAGCACCAGGAATTTCTGGCTGGGATCTTCAATGCGCGCCTGTTCCAGGCAGGCCAGCAGCTGGACGGTTTTGCCCAGACCCATGTCGTCGGCGAGGACTCCGCCCAGGCCGTGGGTGCGCAAGAAGTCCAGCCAGGACAGGCCGTGGCTCTGGTAGGGGCGCAACTGCGCATTGAAGGTATCCGAGAGCTCAACAGGCTTCATCTCTTCGCCGCTTTGCAATGCCTTCATGGTCTGCAGCCACTGGTTGTGCTGGGCTTCGATAATTCCCAGATCCACCAGTTCCTGCCACCAGTCGATGCTCAACTTGTGGATGCGAATCGTATCGCCCTGCACCGTGCCCAGCTCCTCGGCTTCGGAGATCAGCTGGCGCAGCTGGGCAAAATCCGCACCATCAATCGGGATCACCGTCAGGTCATCGAGGATGAGGTATTCATCTTGCTTGGTCAGGGCTTCGAGCAGCAGCGCGAACGGCACTTTGATCTCGCCGAGGAGCACTTCCACGGACAGATCGAACCAGTCCCCCGTGCTTTCACCCGCTTCGACGCTGACCGTCGCCGGGGCATCGCTGATCCGGTACTTCGGCAGCCGGTTCTGCTCCTCGATGATGACATCGGGATGCTCTTCCAGCAGCGGAAGTGCGTGGACCAGGAAGTCGATGGACTCAGAGGTGCTGAATTTCTTCGGAGGGAAGATTCCTGATGAGGTCAGTTGCCCCAGCGAACCCAGCTCGCCGAGCTTGTCCTGCACCGAAGCGGCAATTTCCTTTTCCACGGCATGCTGGCGAGGCCCCTTAGATGAGTACTCCCAGGAATAGCGCACGGTCAGCGGGGCTTGGATGCTTTCCAAGGACAGCTTGAGGCTGGGGCGCGCGGGAACCGGGATGCGGTAGCTGCCATCTTCGCTCTTCAGCGGCGCCATCACGCGCAATCGGTCCAGATGCTGGGTCTCGAAAAGCTCGATGGCTCCATCCGGAATGATGTGCGCACCGGATTCGATGAACGCCGCCAGTTCCTTCGTGACAGGTTCAGCGAACTGCGCCAATCCGAGTTCCTTGGCCTTCGGCAAGGGGCTGGAGGCGTAGGCCAGCAGGCTCGGTGGCGTACCGATCGGCAAGAGGTGGTGGTGCTCTTCGCGCGGCCCGCGCAGCTTGCCTTCCATGCGCAGGCCCTGTTCAGTGCGGCGCACATCCACGTGCGCCATGGCTGGTATCTCGCTGAATTCCACCGGGAGCTTGGCAGCGGAACCGCCGTTGACGATCTGCACTCCGGCGTCGCGCAGAGCCTCGAAGGCATCCAGCAGGTCCTGGCCAGGCAGATCCATCAGCGAGATCCAGTCCTTGGGATCCCACGAATGCCGGTAGGTGCTCTGTTCTACGTGTTCACGCAGCCGGTCCAGTTCAACGACCGCTCGGCGCTGCTTCTTGGAGAAGCGCTCATCGAAGGCGACGTTGCGCCAGCTGACTCCAGTCTGGACCCAAGGGCTCTTGGTGCCCCGGCGGGCCGGCCGCGCCTGCAAGGTCAGCGCGTCCGCGCCTCCGTAACGGGGTTCGCTGACCACTTTCAGGATCAATCCCAGCGGTTCCTCGGCGATCGGCGGCTCATCAGAAATTACCGGAAGCAGGCGGTCAAGGGTCCGCTCCCACTGCGGCTTGCTATTGCGTTTCCATGCGAAAGGGTCCACCCCGGAGTCGGAGACGAAGAAGCCCTGGTCCTCTTCGGTAGTGACTTCAATGAGCAAGGCGGCGACATCCTCGCAGGATTGAACGCCCGGATGCTTGCTGCAGAAGCTGGTGAAACTGATATTGCCGCGGTTGATTTCCAGCTCGGCCATCACCGATTCGCGCAGCACCATTGCGGAAATGCGGGAATATCCCGGCTTCATGTCCCGGTGGACGATCTCCACTTTTCCCGAATCGCAGAGGAACTGGCCCAGATTGTATTCGGATTCGGTCACCAAGGTCTGGGCCGCAGAAAGTGTCAGCTGGAATTCCATACTCGCCGTTCATTGTTCGTGCAGTGGGCGCCCGAGAGCTCGATTCCATCTTAGCGAGCAGCCAGACAAGTTGCCCGATGACGAAAAGTTACCCCTGCCCTTTACGCGCTGGCACCGCAACCGATAGAAAAGAAGCACAGAATCACGAGTTCCACTCTTTGAGCCCTGGCTGAGTGGACGGCAACCCTCCTGCGTCATTGTGCGGGGTGCCCCAGGTGAAGATTCGACGCATCTTGAACGCCAAGGTGCGTAAGCGATGGCGCCCCTTGCGCCAGAAAGGGGATTAACTCCTCATGTCTAATGCAGCATCTACCCTGACCGTATCCGAAGACCGCGCACAGCGCCTGCAGGAAGCAGGCAAGGGCTGGGGCGAACGCATCTCGGCGGCCCCGCAAAGCGCCAAATTGACCTTTACCGTCGAGGGCGAGGGTTTCGATTCGGTAGCCAGCAACATTGTCTCCGGGAAGCACACTTTCCAGGTCGACGAACCAGCTGCCCTGGGTGGCAATGATGTCGCGGCAAGCCCGGTGGAATATGCGCTCGGCGCGCTGATCTCCTGCCAGGTTGTGGTCTACCGCTTGTACGCGCAAAACCTCGGCATCCAGGTGGACGAGGTGAAGATCCAGGCCAACGGCCACCTCGATGTCCGTGGCCTCTTCGGCATTGACAAGTCCATCCGCCCGGGCTTCTCGTCGGTGGAACTGGACATCCAGATCACCGGCCCCGAATCGGCCGAACGCTATGAAGAACTGCGCCAGGCAGTGGATGCCCACTGCCCGGTACTGGATCTGTTCGCCAACCCGGTACCGGTGACCACTGCGGTGAGCATCGCCAGCTAGCAGATGCGGCAATGGCGCCCCGGGGCCGGATCGGAAAAATTCCGAACCGTTATCCGGGGCGCCATGCGCATGCTGAACTCTTGCTTATCCCTACCGCGTCTGCGAGTAGAACCAGTTGATGTGCTCTTCGAGCAGCTGGGCTGCCCGTTCGCGCTGATTCGTCGCAAAGGCGTGGTGGATGGCCTTGTGCTGGCGGCGCAGCACGCGCACCACCGGTTGCCAGGCCTCGTCGCTGGGCACTGAGTCCGAGACATAGTCGCTGATCGAATTGCGCAGGGATTCCATCATGGATTCGACCACCGAATTCCCGGCCATGGAGGCCAGCAGCACATGGAATTCGGCGTCAATGCGGTGGAAGGCCTCGCGCGAAAGCTGCGGATCGTCCATGCGCATGATCAGCACCGCGGTGCGGTCGATCACCTGCTGGGCATAAACCGGGTCGCGCGGGTTCATTTGCGCGGCCCAGGTTTCCAGCAGGATGCGCGATTCGACAATTTCGCGGACGTTGATCCCCTTGGCTGCCAAGTGCAGCCGCAAGGCCTGCGAAATGCCGGCCGAGGGGTTGGAGATGATCACCGCTCCGGAGTTGGGCCCGGAACCGGTGGAAGTCCTGATAATGCCCATCACGTCAAGGATGCGGATGGCATCGCGGACTGATGCCCGCGAGATCCCATGCCGCTCCGCGAGCGCACGCTCGCCGGGAAGCTGGTCTCCTACGGAGAGCTTCTCTTTGCGCAGATCCTCTTCAATCGCTTGGAGAACGATCTGGTACGCACGCGGAGCTGGGTTCATTGACATCGGATCTATTTTAGCGGTTCATGGCTAGGGCAGCATCCAGGACAGAACCGGGGTGGACTGCAGGTAGACCAAGCAGCACAGCACCAGCAGCATGCCTACGGACCAGCCGGCAACCTTCTTGAGGATCACCGATTCCTGGCCTTCCATCTTCACCGAGGTGGCGGCGATGGCCAGGTTCTGCGGGGAGATCAGCTTGCCGACCACGCCGCCGGAGGTGTTGGCGGCAACCAGCAGGTTCGGATCGATGCCGGCATTGATGCCAGCGGTTTGCTGTAGTTTGGCGAACAGCGCGTTGGCCGAGGTGTCCGAGCCGGTCACTGCGGTGCCGATCCAGCCCAGGATTGGCGAGAGGAAGGCGAAGAACGCGCCGGTTCCCGCCAGCCAGGTGCCGATGGTGATGGTCTGTCCGGACAGGTTCATCACGTAGGCCAGGCCGAGGACCGACAGGATGGTCAGTGCCGCGAAGCGCATGTTGTAGATGGTCTTGCCGATTTCGGCAGCACCCTCGGCGAAGGTCATCTTGTATTCGCCATTGCCGTCGTTCAACGAGTAGACCAGGGCCACGATCAGGCCGGTGATCAGCAACAGGGTGCCCGGGGAAGACAGCCACTGGAAGTTGTAGACGGTGGAGGTGACCGCTTCGCCTTCGGCGTTCAGGATCTTGCCATCCAGGCCCGGCCAGCCGAACTTGATGTCGGTGCTTGCCAGCCATGCAGGAATGTCCACGCCCAGCTTCCACAGCTTGGCCACGCCGAAGATGACGATAACCAGCAGGTATGGGAACAGAGCCATCCAGGTGTTGCCTGCGTGCAGCTTGGTGTTCGATTCGTGCGGAAGCGCAGCGGCTTCAGCGGTCAGTACGCGCTGGCGTGCTTCGTCGGCGCCCTTCGGGGTCCAGAAGCGAAGCAGGATCACTGCCGCGGCCAGGCCGATCAGCGAGGCGACGATATCGGTCAGCTCGTAGGAGAAGTAGGTGGAGCACAGCCACTGCGCGACACCGAAGGAAATGCCGATGGTCAGCGTTGCCGGCAGGGTCTGGCGCATGCCGCGCCAGCCATCGAGGATCAGCACCAGGATCGATGGGACAAACAGTGCCAGCAGCGGGGACTGGTGGCCAACGATGGCGCCGATGTCGGCAGCCGGGATGCCGGTCAGCGCGCCTGCGGTGGTAATCGGAATGGCCACGGCGCCGAAGGCTACCGGGGCGGTGTTGGCGATCAGCACGGCGCAGGCAGCGCGCAGCGGGGAGAGGCCCAATGCCAGCAGCATGGTGGCGGTAATCGCCACAGGTGCGCCGAAGCCTGCCAACGCCTCAAGCAGGCCGCCGAAGCAGAAAGCAATCAGCACGGCCTGGATGCGCACATCGCCGCCGCCGATGACGTCGAAGACCCTGCGCAGGTCCTCGAAGCGGCCGGATTTGACGGTCACCTGGTAGAGGAAGATCGCCATCACGACGATCCAGACAATCGGGAAGGCACCGAACACCATGCCCATGACCCCGGAGTTCAACGCGAGCCCGACGGGCATGTGCCAGCCGAAGATCGCGACGATGATCGCTACAGCCAGCGACCCCAGGCCGGCCCAGTGGGCCTTGACCTTGATGATCGCGAGGAGCACGAAGAATGTGAGCAGCGGGATGAGTGCAACCAGCGCCGATAGCGCGATGCTCCCCGCAATGGGGTCTGTCGTGGGTGTAAACACGGTGTGGGCGTCCTTACTCGAGATGGTCTGACCATATGTGGTCCGACCACCTAGAGTACAAGGTGAGAGCTATCACAACAAGTCTTGACTATTTCGAAGAACCTCGCATAGTATGGTCTGACCACACCCCGAAAGAGTCATTTATTATGCGAATTGCTCTCTTTGCCACGTGCATTGTGGATGCTATGTATCCGGAAACAGCCAAGTCGACCGTGAAAATCCTGGAACGCTTGGGCCATGAAGTCATTTTCCCCAAGGCGCAAGCCTGCTGTGGGCAAATGCATATGAATTCCGGATATATGCCTGAAGCGCTGCCCGTCGTCGAAAACCACATTAATGCCTTCGACACCGAAGACTATGATGTCGCGGTCGCCCCCTCGGGTTCCTGCGTCGCTTCGGTCAAGCACCAGCACCCGTACCTGGCCGAGCGCCTGGGCAAGCCCGAGCTCAAGGACCGCGCAGTTGCCGTCGGCAAGCGCACCTACGAACTGAGCCAGCTGCTGGTGGATGTCCTGGGAATCACCAACGCGGCAGAGCAGCTGGGCAGCTACTTCCCGCAGACCATCACCTACCACCCTTCCTGCCACGGCATGCGTTCGCTGAAGCTCGGCGACCGCCAGCTGGATCTGCTCAAGACCGTTGGCGGCATCACCGTCAACGAGCTTCCGGAAGCCGACCAGTGCTGCGGCTTCGGCGGCACCTTCGCGATCAAGAACTCCGATGTTTCCTCGGCGATGCTCGAAGACAAGATGAAGAACATCTGTTCCACCGGCGCTTCGGCCTGCGCAGGCGGCGACGCCTCCTGCCTGATGCACATCGGCGGCGGCCTTTCGCGCACCGGAGCCAAGCCAAAGACCCTGCACCTGGCCGACATCCTGGCCAGCACCATGGAAGAGACGGTGTCACTGTGACCCAGGTATTCCTCGGCATGCCAGCCGGCGGGCAGGGCAACCTGTTCGAGACCGAGCCATTCCCGAAGGCGGCGCACCGCGAACTGGGCAACACCCAGATGCGCAAGAACCTGCGCCACGCCACCCACACCATTCGCGACAAGCGGCTGAACGTCGTCGGCGAGCTCCCTGATTGGGAAGAGCTGCGCGACACCGGCAGCGCCATCAAGAACCTGACGATGGCCAACCTCGAAGAGCGGCTGGAGGAGTTCGAGAAGAACTTCACCGCCCGCGGCGGCGTCGTCCACTGGGCCCGTGACGCGGCCGAAGCCAACAAGATCGTCACCGAGCTGGTCAAGGCCACCGGCTCGAATGAGGTAGTCAAGGTCAAGTCCATGGCCACCCAGGAAATCGGCCTGAACGAGCACCTGGAAACCGAGGGCATCGACGCGTACGAAACCGACCTCGCCGAGCTGATCGTCCAGCTGGGCAACGACAAGCCAAGCCACATCCTGGTTCCGGCCATCCACAAGAACCGCACCGAGGTGCGCGACATCTTCCTGAGCCAAATGCCGGTGGTGGATCCGAACCTGACCGATGAGCCGGCCAAGCTGGCCGAGGCCGCGCGCAAGCACCTGCGCAAGAAGTTCCTCGCCGCCAAGGTCGCCATATCCGGCGCGAACTTCGCGCTGGCCGACACCGGAACCCTGGGCGTCGTGGAATCCGAGGGCAACGGCCGAATGTGCCTGACCCTGCCGGAAACCCTGATCACCGTCATGGGCATCGAGAAAGTCCTCCCCCACTGGGAGGACATCGAGGTCTTCATGCAGCTGCTGCCGCGCTCCTCCACCGGCGAGCGCATGAACCCCTACACCTCGCTGTGGACCGGGGTCAGCGAAGACGACGGCCCGCAGAACGTGCACATCGTGCTGCTGGATAATGGCCGCACCCGGGCCCTGGCCGACCGTTTCGGCCGCACCGCACTGAACTGCATCCGCTGCTCGGCCTGCATGAACGTGTGCCCGGTCTACGAGCGCACCGGCGGCCACGCCTACGGCTCCACCTACCCGGGCCCGATCGGCGCGATCCTCTCCCCGCTGCTGACCGGCATCGAGGTCGAGGAAAACGGCTCCCTGCCGTACGCGTCCTCGCTGTGCGGCGCCTGCTACGACGCCTGCCCTGTGAAGATCAACATCCCTGAAATCCTCGTGCACCTGCGCGGCGACGATGTGGATGCCAACCGCGACAAGCACAAGATCCCTACCCAAATGGATCTGCTGATGAAGGGCGGCTCCTGGGCACTGGGCAAGGGCAAGAACATTGGCCTGCTCGAGAAAGCCCTGCCGCTGGGCCGGCTGGTGTCCGGCAAGGACAAGAAGATCAAGAAGCTTCCGGGCATCGCCGCAGGCTGGACCGCCAGCCGCGACATTCCAGCCCCGCCAAGCAAGTCCTTCCGCGACTGGTGGAGCGACGAAAAGGAGTCCAAGTGAGCGCAAAAGACGAAATCCTCGGGCGGATCCGCTCGGCGCTAGCCGATGCGCCCGTCGCGCCCGAAGTTCCACGCGAATACCGCAAGACCTCGGACATGGGCGAAGCCGAGCTCATCGAGCTGCTGGTCGACCGCCTGGTGGATTACAAGGCCGGAGTGGACGTCATCGACGCCGCGCAGATCCCGGAATTCGTGGCCGCCAAGCTGGCCGGCGCCTCCAGCGTCGTCTACCCGCACGGACTGGACACCAGTTGGCTCTCCGCGCTGGGCGAGAGCGTTGAGCAGCGCGTGGATGCCCCGGGCGCACGCCTGGGCATCGCCGAGCTGGATGAAACCAGCGCCGTGGTCACTTCCTCGGCAGTGTCGGTTGCCGAATCGGGCACCATCATCCTTGATGGCGAGCCGAACCAGGGACGCCGCGCGATCTCGCTGGTGCCAGATCACCATGTGTGCATCGTGCCGGTTTCCTCGATCGTGCGCCTGCTTCCGGAAGCCATGCCTCGGCTGACGATCACCCGTCCGCAGACCTGGATCTCCGGTCCGTCGGCCACCAGTGATATCGAGCTGGAACGCGTCGAAGGCGTACACGGCCCGCGTACGCTGGACGTCCTGATGGTCCGCGGCCTCTAAGGCCAGCTCACCAAGCTATCGCGGCCGGTTCCCCTCCTAAACCTCCAGGGAACCGGCCGCGAGTTTTTAATGCCTTCCAGCTGCCATTGCCGGTTACTGCCCGGCAATGAAATCTTCCAAGCTGGCTTCAATGCGCTCACGCGCCGCGAAGACCGCCGAGGGCAGCCCAGCCTCGAACATCTGGAGGAAGCGCACCGGCGGGATGGAAACGCTCAGTCCCGCGACCACCTCGCCGGCCCCGTCCCGCATGGCCACGCCCAATGCGTTGGCGCCGACTTCGGTCTCTTCCAAGTTCACGGCAAAGCCCCGCCGGTTGGCCGTAATAAGCTCCTGCTCGAAACCGGCAAACCAGGACTGCGGGAAGTCGGTGCCGTTGATCCTCGATTCGAGAAGGTACAGGTCCTTGACCGCTGGGAGACCCAGTTGGGCGAGCATTGCCTTCCCAGCCGAGGCGGAATGCGCCGGCATCACCTCGCCTTGCCGGTCCCCCACGCGCACGGCGCGCGAGCCTTGTACGGTGGCCAGGAAGCGCACTTGCGTGCCCGCGCGGACCATCAGGTTCACGGTCTCGTCCAGCTCATCGCTCAGTGCCTGCAGGTGCGGATGCACGCGGCGACGCAGCTCTGCCGTCCAGCTCATTCCCGCCGGAGCCACACCCAAGGCCGGGCCGGGAATGTATCGATGAGCGGCATCCTGGTCGGCAAAACCGCGGTACACCAGCATGGCCAGCAGCCGGTGGGCCGTGGAGCGCGAGATGCCCAATTCCAGCGCCGCATCACTCAGGCGCAGGGTGCCGAAATCGCGCAGCAACTCAAGCAGGGCCAAGGCATTATCCACCGAGGCAATGGGATAGGACGGCCGCTTCCGGCGGTATCTCTTGAACTGCATGCTCCGAGCTTACGCGCTGCATGCGGCCCGCTCCGAAGTGCGCCGCATGGCCCAGGATTCTGCTCTGCAGAACAACATGGCCTGAGATCGCGGGAAAGCAATAGCCTCAAGGCAATCCTTTTACCTTTCCACAGCGGCATCACGGCGCTGTCAACCTGCAAAGGCCGAACATGCAGTACTACCTCAATGGCTTCCGCACCGGAAGCCCCGATATCCAGCCAGCGCAGCGCGAGCACGACCCGGAGGTACTCCCCACTCAGGTTGATGTGCTCATCGCGGGAACCGGTCCGGCCGGGGCCATCTTGACTGCGCAGCTCGCCGAGTTCGGCGACCTGCACACCCTGGTCATCGAGAAGAATGGCGAACCGCTCCTGATGGGCCACGCCGATGGCGTCGCCTGCCGCACGGTGGAAATGTTCAACGCCTTCGGCCTGGCAGACCGCCTGCTGCGCGAAGGCTACAGCGTGAACGAGACCGTCTTCTGGGGCCCTGATGCCAAAGACCGTTCGCAGATCACGCGCAATAGCCGGGTCAAGGACGTTGCCGAAGGCCTGAGCGAATACCCGCACCTGATCGTGAACCAGGCCCGCCTCCAGGATTTCCTCTTCGACAAGGCCTCCAAGAGCCCAAGCCGTACAGCTCCCTACTATGGAGTAGAGCTGATCTCCGTGGAAAACACCAATGACGGGGACTATCCTGTGGCGGCCACCGTCCGGCGCAACGGCGAAGAGCAGCAGATCCAGGCCAAGTACGTGGTGGGCACCGATGGTGCCCGGTCCGCTGTGCGCCGGTCCCTGGGCATCAAGCTCGAAGGCGATGCCCGCAACCATGCGTGGGGCGTCATGGATATTCTGGCCACCACCGACTTCCCGGACATCCGCTTCAAGGCAGCCATCCAGTCCGCCGATGGCGGCAACATCCTGTTGATCCCACGCGAGGGCGGATACATGGTCCGCATGTACGTGGACATGGGAGACCTGGACCCAGAAGACCGCGAGGCGCGCAGCCGCTTCACCTCGGACCAGCTGATTGCCACCGCGCAGCGGATCATCCACCCCTACTCGCTGGACGTGAAGGAAATCGCATGGTGGTCAGTCTATGAAGTCGGCCAGCGCGTGGCCGCCCGTTTCGATGACCTGGATGCCAATGCGGCCCCTGATGCGTCACCGCGCATTTTCATCGCCGGGGATGCCTGCCACACCCACTCGGCCAAGGCCGGCCAGGGCATGAATGTTTCCATGCAGGACACTTTCAATCTCGGCTGGAAACTGGCAGCCGTGCTGCAGGGCCGCGCCCACAGCTCGCTGCTGCGCACCTACTCCGAAGAACGCCAGGCCATCGCCCGGGAACTGATCTTTTTCGACACCCGCTGGTCCAAGACCATGTCGACCGCGCCCAAGGATCCCGGCAAGCCCGAAGCAGGCGGGCTGGATCCAAACCAGGTCCAGGAGCAATTCCAGTGCGGTGGCCAGTTCACCGCGGGCTTCGGCACCCGCTACACGCCCTCCCTGCTCACTGGCGGCACCGAGCACCAGCATCTGGCTGCCGGCTTCCCCGTCGGCGAGCGCTTCCACTCTTCGGATGTCACGCGCATTGCCGATGCGCAGCGCATCGGTTTGGGCCACACCGCCCAGGCAGATGGACGGTGGCGCCTGTACGCATTCGCGGACCGCGATGCCCAAGGTGCTTCGCCGAAGTATGATGCCTTGATCCAGTTCCTGGTCGAGGATCCGGACTCGCCGCTGCGGCGCTTCACGCCTGCAGGCGCTGATGTCGACGCGGTGTTCGACTTGCGCGGCGTGCACCAGGGTTCGCACACGGAGACCACCGTTGCGGATCTGCCGGCGCTGCTGGTTCCGGCCAAGGGCAAGTACGGCCTGCGCGACTATGAAAAGGCCTTTGCCTCGAAACTGGTTGATGGCGGGGAGGAAATCTACGAGGTTCGCGGCATCGACCGCGTTGCGGGGGCGCTGGTGGTCGTTCGCCCGGACCAGTACGTGTCCATGGTGCTCCCATTGGATGGCACCTCGGCTCTGACGGAGTTCTTCGCCCGATTCATGGCCGGAACCGTGGTGACTGCCTGACTTGCAGCTCGTCTTGTGCCCTGCACCACTGTCATGAATGGCAGTTGTGCAGGGCGCACTCTGCTTACATGGGTAGGTAAGCAGAAGAAATAGAAGCGAAAGGCCGGAATGCGGCAAGATCAGGACCTCCAGTCTCGGGCACATGGCGTTCCCGATTCTGCTTTGCGCTTCATAGGCTTCCTCTCCTTCTTCGACCGCTATGGCACCCCGCCGATGCTGGTCGCTTTGTCGGTCGGCACCTCGCTCAGCTTCGCGCAAGCGGTCCAACTGGTAGCGTCCTATGCCTTGTTCTATGCCATTGGCCAGCCGATCTGGGGCATGCTCAGTGACCGCTTCGGGCGCTTGGCGGTGTTGCGTGCTGCGCTCATCGGAGCCGCGCTGGCCGCAATCGCAAGCATCCTGTTCACCAACTACCTGCCGCTGCTCATTGCCCGCTCCATCTCCGGACTCATGTTCGGAGCGCTGTACCCGACCCTTTTGACGCTGTTGGGCGATACCCGCACCGGTGTAGAACGCGCCCGGGGCCTTTCCGATCTGCAGGTCTATTCCTCGCTGGGCACGACCTTGGCGACGTTGGCTTCGGGAGCATTGGCGTCCTATGCCAATTGGCGGCTGGTGTTCTTCTTGCCTGCACTCGGTTGCATTGCTGCCCTGTATTCCCTGCGGAAGTCCGCGGAGCCGGAGCGTTCCCGGTCCGGGTTCAATTTCCGTGCCGCGTTGCGTCCAATGAATTTGGCCCTCTACGGCATCGTCTTCCTCGAAGGCGGCCTGCTGATGGGCTTGCTGACCTATATCGTCCCGGCCTTGCAGGAATCAGGTGTCTCCATCGGCCTGGCCGGAGCGCTGGGCTGCGCTTTCGCTGTGGGAGTCATCTTGGGCGCGCGCTTGATGCGCCGATTGGTGGCACGTTTCAGCCGAACGTGGCTTATCGGCGCTGGCGGACTGGTGCTTTGCGCGGCGTTCCTCCCCTCAGCATTCGCACCATACCCTGCCTCGTACACCGTCACGGCATTCCTGCTGGGCGCCACGAATGCCATCATGCACTCGTCCATGCAGGGCTGGGCAACCGATATCTCGCCAGACGCGAGGGCCACCACCGTTTCGCTCTTCGTCTTTGCCCTGTTTGCCGGAGCTTCTGCGGCGACCTACCTCACCGCGGATCTGGCGCAGCATGGCGGCTACGGCCAGATCTTCGGCTTCGGGTTGGCATTCAGCCTGCTGCTCGTGGCGTTGGCCACCGGCACCCATGCGCTCTGGCGCCGAAAGCATCCTGCAAGCTAGGCATCCTGGCAGGTTCGAGCCTTCATTTCGTTGCGGAAAGTTCCTATTGCTCAGGCGCTTTGGCCATCTGCATGAGAGAATCTTGAACTAGGCGCATGAGCTTCACGAACGGAAAGCAGGTTGTCATGACCAGTCCAAGCGAAGAACCGAGAAACCCTTATTCTTCGGGACAGCAGGGGCAGAACCAGCAGTACCAGCAACCTGGCTACTACGAGCTCAATGGGGTGCCTCAGCAGCCGTACTACAACCAGCAGGCTCACGGCCAGCCGGGCCCATATCCCCCGGGCAACTTCGGCTATCCGCCTGCAGCCCATTTCGAAGGCGCCCAGTTGGCGCAGACTTCGATGATTCTTGGCATCTTGTCCCTTTTCGTTGCAGGCGTGATTCTTGGGCCGATTGCTATTTCCAAAGCCAACAAAGCCGAGAGGGAATTCAACACGGCAGCCACGGTCGGCAAGGTGACCGGCTGGATCGGCACCATTTTCGGCATCCTTTGGGTTGCGTATTTCGCTTTCATGTTCCTCGGCTTGCTCGCCTTTTCCATGGAACCTTCATTCAGCGAGTTCTAGGCACCTCGCAATTACGCTCTTAACGGCAAAGCCCCGTCTCACTTTCGTGAGCCGGGGCTTTCCGGTATCGGCCCTTACGCCGTCATCCCCATGACGGCTTTCGGGAAACTATTACTCTGCGGTTGGCAGTACGAACGAAGCGTCGATTTCGATCTTGACCTTGTCGCTGACCAGAACGCCACCGGCTTCCAGTGCTGCGTTCCAGGTGATGCCGAATTCCTTGCGGGAAATGGTGGTCGATGCGAAGAAGCCAACGCGGGTTGCACCGAAGGCGTCAACAGCTTCGCCTCCGAGCTCAGCTTCGAATTCAACTTCCTTGCTCACGCCGCGGATGGTCAGGTCGCCAACGAGAACAAACTCTCCGGCGTCGCCCTTGACTGCGGTGGACTTGAAGGTCATGGTTGGGAACTGCTCAGCGTTGAAGAAGTCCTCGCCCTTCAGGTGAGCGTCGCGGTTGGCATCCTTGGTGTTAACCGATGCGATCTGGACGGTTGCCTCAACCGAAGAGTCGGCCAGGGTCTTGCCGGTGGTCAGGGTTGCATCGAACTCGGTGAAGCTGCCGCGCACCTTGGAGATGCCTGCGTGGCGAACCGAGAAGCCGATCTCGGAGTGCGATGCGTCGAGGTTCCAGGTTCCGGTGGTCAGTGCAGTTGCAGTCATGTCTACATCCTTTCGTCGGGCCGCCAAGTAGTTGACGCCTCAATTTGTTTTGCTGGTACCAGTATGACACTAATGAAGTTGAAGCGTCAACCACTTTTCGCAAGAAAAGTTCAAACCGGATCGTCGCAAGGTTCATTTTTTGAATCTGACTAGGAAAGTTTCCGATGAAATTATTTTTCAATCACCCCTTTACTCCTGCACGTTCATAGCTAGACTGAGGCCATGAACGCAAATAACCCAGACCCCAATCATGTCCAAGAGGAAGCCGAGCTATCTGCAGAGCTAGAGGAAATTTGGCAGGAAGAATCCATCACTACCGCTGCCAGCACCGAAATCGCCGATGAAGTCGACGGCGAGCTCGGCACCCGTGATCAGCCGTAGGCAGAGGGCATCCACCTATCTCCATCCCGCAAGCAAAACCATCGGAGCGGAACCAATCCCCAGTGAATCCTCGGCAACATTAAACTGGATCCCCGGCATCGAGATGCCGGGGATCCAGTATTTATTGCCTGCAATTTGAGTTGCCGGGATCAGGGTTCGGAGACCAGGCCCTCTCCAACCATCCATTCGAAGGCAACATCGGCTGGTTCACGTCCAACGACATCGACCTGGTAATTCAGCTCCATCAAGACCTGATCGGTCAGCAATGGAGCGATCTGGTCCATGATCTGCTGGATCTCCGGGTGCTCGTCAAGGAATTCTCCGTTGAAAGCCGGGGCAGCGTTGTAGCTCGGGAAATACTTCCGGTCATCTTCCAGGACGGTCAGGTTCAACGCCTTGATGCGTCCGTCAGTGGTGAAGACTTCGCCGAAGTTGCACGCGCCATTAGCGGTCGCCTGGTAGATGGCACCAACATCGTACAAACCGATATTGTCCTCGCTCACCTCAGAGCCGCGGTCGATGCCGTAATGCTCCAGCATCGGTGTCAGACCGTCGCGACGGGAGTTGAATTCCGGGTCGACGCAGAACGTCAGTTCGTCGGGATCCAGCTTCTGCAGCTCGGAAAGCTTGGTAATCCCCAGCCGCTTGGTCGTTTCCTCGTTCATCGCCAACGCATAGGTGTTATTCAACGGAGCCGGGTTCCCCCAGACGATTCCGTTGGCAACATCCTCATCATGCACCGCCTGCCACTGCTCCTCCTCGCCCACGACAGGCTTCTCATGGCCCAAGTACGTCAGCCAGGCGGTACCGGTGTACTCCCAGAGCACGCTCGCGTCGCCGGAAAGCAGCAGCTGGCGCGCCGGCTGGGACCCGGGAACATTGGTCAGGTCGGTGACATCATACCCAGCGGCTTCGAGTGCGATCACGGTGATCTTGCCCAGCAGCAGCTGCTCGGTAAACGCCTTGGATGTCACGGTCACGGACGTGCTTGCAGCATTGTCGACCAGCGGCTTGATCTCGGCCGGGCCGGCTGGGGGCACAGTGCCGGTCGAGGGGCTCAGCCCGCAGCCGGTCAGTCCGATCAGCGCGGCCATGGACAGGACAGCGAATTTCAGTTTGCGGTTCACGAAAGTCCTCTCGGTCGGGCCACCTGTTCGACGACGCGGCCAAGCCAGTCAACCGTCAAGGCCAGCAAGGCCACGAGCAGCGAACCGGCGATCAGCACCACATTCAGATTCAGGTTCACACCCGTGGTGATCAGGATGCCCAGCCCGCCGCCGTTGATGAAGGTGGCCAGCGTCGCGGTGCCGACCAGCAGCACCAGTGCGGTGCGGATGCCCGAAAGCATCACCGGGACGGCCAACGGCAGTTCAACCTTGAACAGCACCGCCATCTGGCTCATGCCGATTCCCCGTCCGGCTTCCACCAGGCGCGCATCAACTTGCTGCAGGCCGACAATGGTGTTGGAGAGCACCGGGAGGATCGCGTAGATCACCAGCGAGATGATTGCGGTTTTCGGGCCGAATCCCAGCCAGAACGCCAAGAGCACGATAACGCCGATGGCGGGTGCCGCCTGGCCGAAATTGGCTATGGCGCGTACCGCCGGGGCGGCCTTGCGCAGTCCCGGACGGGTCAGCAGCACGCCCAGCGGGATGGCGATCAGCAGGACGATGACCGCCGCGATGACCGTGATCTTCAGGTGGTCGAGGGTATAGCCCCAAATTGTTGCCGGATCCAGCGTTTGCCGTTCGGTCTCGGTCAGATCGGCTGTCACCAGCCAACCCACCAGGATGGCAAAAGCAGCTGCGATTCCGGCGATTTGCCAAATCAAGCTGCGGGTTTCGGATCTCATGCCGATTCACCACCCTGTCCGGCGGCGGCACCGTCGATGTCCACGACATTGATGGCACCGGAATTCAGGCCCACCGGAGCTTCATGGTCAGCATCCTCGGCATTGTTGGCGGCGGCGATCGCCTCCATGACGGTCTGCACGGTAATGACACCGGTGAGCACATCACGGCGCCCGGTCACCAGGGCCGACTCGGAACTGGCCACCAGCATGGTGTCCAATGCGTCATTCAAGGTTGCCTGTTCGCCGACTACCGGCATGTTTTCGTCGTAGGTGCCCTCGATGATCTGGGCACGCGACAGCTGCCTGCGGTCCAGCCGGCGCAGCGGACGTCCTCGCGAATCAAGCACCACAGCGTATTTGCGTCCGGCGCCCTGCAGCTGCGAGAGCACATCCGAAGCGTTCTTGCCCGGGGTGGTGGTCAGCGCGTCTTCCAGCTCCACTTCGTTCACCCGCGTCAGGGTCAGCTGCTTGAGGCCCGCACCCGAGCCGATGAAGTTCTCCACGAACTCGCTGGCCGGATTGGCCAGGATCCGTTCCGGGGAATCGTATTGCTCCAGTTGCGCGCCTTCGTTGAAGATCGCTATCCAGTCGCCGAGCTTCACCGCTTCATCGAAGTCGTGGGTCACGCACACAATGGTCTTCTGGACCTCAGACTGGATATTGAGCAGCTCATCCTGCAGGCGCTGGCGAGTAATCGGGTCGACCGCACCAAATGGCTCATCCATCAACAGCACCGGAGGATCTGCTGCCAGCGCACGGGCCACGCCCACGCGCTGCTGCTGGCCGCCGGAGAGTTCCTTGGGGAAACGGTTCCGGTACAGTTCCGGGTCCAGCGAGACCAGCTCAAGCAGCTCGTCGACGCGGGCGGAGATCTTGTCCTTGGGCCAGCCCAGCATCTTCGGCACCATGGCGATATTTGCGGCCACGGTCATGTGCGGGAACAGGCCGCCGGCCTGGATCACATAGCCGATGCGGCGGCGCAGCTCGTCGCCGTTCATGTCAGTGACATCTTCGCCGTCGATGACAATCTTGCCGCTGGTCGGCTCGATCAGGCGGTTGATCATCTTCAGAGTGGTCGTCTTGCCGCAGCCTGATGGCCCGACGAACATCACGATGGATCCTGCGGGGATCTCGAGGGTCAGGCCGCCGACGGCCGACTTCTTCTGCCCCGGATAGGTCTTGGTTACTTCTTCGAGCATGATCGAAGCGCCGGTGATATTCTGGGCCACTGCGTTTTCGGAAATCTTATTTTCAGACACGGATACCTCGCGGGGTAGTCAGTCGGCCAATGCCGAGCAAAATCAAGTCAAGAATGAGCGCCAGGATGACGACGCCAACGACGCCGGTAACCACGGATTCCAGGGAGTTCGCGCCGCCAAGACGCGACAGTCCCTGGAAAATGAATCCGCCAAGGCCTGGGCCCAGGGCGTAGGAGACCACTGCGGCGACGCCCATCACCATCTGGGCTGAAATGCGTATGCCCGTGAGGATCACCGGCCATGCCATGGGTATCTCCACGGAGACCAGCGTCTTCAGCCGGCTCATGCCGATGCCGCGTGCCGACTCGATAATGGTTGGCTCGATGTTGTTCAGGCCTACGATCGCATTGCGCAGAATCGGCAAGGCCGCGAAGAACGTCACCACGATGACGGCCGGCGTGACGCCGAAGCCGACGGGAACAATCAGCAAACCAATCAAGGCGAAGGATGGAATGGTCAGGCCGATGGCGCTAATGCCGTTGGCCAAACCGGATAAGGACTTATTGCGGTAAACCAGTACGGCAATAAGGACAGAAATAATTGTCGCCAGGATCAGGCACTGCGCGACGAGCGAGAAATGCTGCCAGGAGGCGAAGAGGATATGGCGAGATCTCTCGCCAATAAAGTCACCCACATTAAAACCTGCTTCACTTTAGTTTCGTATCTAGATCTTTGTTTCAGGACTGGTCACTGGGACCCGAGCATGCCCTGAGTTTAGCCGGGTTGCTGTAGCCTGACCAAGCCACGTTTCGATAACACAACTCTGGCTTGGCCATATTCAGCGCGGATGGGAATCTCCTGGCAGGTACGAAATATGGTGCACTTTCAGTCGGAAGTGTAGTGAGATAGATTCATGAAACTTGCCACGCTCCGCCTCGCCAGCGAACCAGGCCATACCACCGCGGCTGTCATTGAAGATGGCCGTGCCTATTATTTGGACAACATCGATTCGGTGCAGCGTTTCCTGCGGCTTGAGGAAGCCGTCCAGCAGGAAGTCATTGCCCGGGCCCTGGTGGGCGATTCCATTGCCGAGGGCGAAGCCGACTACGCTCCGCTGATTCCCAAGCCGGAGAAAATCTACTGCATCGGTTTGAACTACAAGACCCACGCGGCCGAGGTCGGCGAAGAGCTGCCGAAGTATCCGACGGTTTTCGCGAAGTTCGCCTCCACCCTCTGCGGTGCCAATGACTCGATTGAAATTCCCGTTGAAGACCATCGAGTGGACTACGAAGCAGAGCTGGCCATTATTATCGGCAAGCCTGGCCGTCGCATCAGCCAAGAAGATGCGCCAGCGCATATTGCTGGCTATGCGGTGTCCAGCGACGTGTCGATGCGCGGCTATCAGGGCCGTACCCAGGAATGGCTGCAGGGCAAAATCTGGGACCACTCCACTCCCCTGGGTCCTTGGCTCGTGACCCCTGATGAGCTGAATCCTTCGGCGCGCATCAGCAGCAAGGTCAATGGCGCGGTGGTGCAGGACGAGCAGATCGATGACCTGATTTTCTCGGCGGATGAGTTGGTTTCCTACCTTTCGACGTTCAATGAATTGCGGCCGGGCGACGTCATCCTCACTGGCACGCCCTCCGGTGTCGCCTTGGGTCGCCGGGACGAGAATGGGCGCCACCCGTGGCTCAAGCACGGCGACGCGTTGGAGACCTCGATTGAGGGTCTGGGTACCTCGACGGTAGTTTTCCACGCGCCGCAGCACTGATATTCCCGCTGGTTCTCGGGGCCTGTCCGCATCGGCGGGCAGGCCACTGGTCGTTAAGCAACGCTTTTCTTTTTGTTATTGAGTCTCATTCTCATATAAGCTGTGATGCGTGAACCTCATTGTCCTCTCCGCACTTGACACCTCCAGCCGCGACACCGGCTTGGAGCACCTGCGACGCCACCACCCCGATGCCATCTTCCTGCGCTATGACTTCGTCGATGGCAATCGGCTGGTGCGCCATGTCTTTGGATCGGCGACCGCCGAACGCGCTGAAGCAGTGCTTGAGCATCCCTGCATTGGCTGTGCCACGAAATTCGAGATCCTGCCGACCATCAGGCGCCTGGCACCCCAGGATTCCGAAACCACCATGGTCTTGGGGCTGCCTTCCACCTGGCATAGCGCCTCGGTGCTCCAGATGCTCGAAACACAACTCGAACCACTGGATCTGCAGATCAGCAGCATCGCGCTGGCATTGGATCCAGCCGAATTGGAAAACCAGATGTGGGATCGGCATACCCTCTGGGAATCGGGATTCAACGCCATGGAGCACGATGCGCGGACTGCCGGAGAGTTCTTCTTCACCGAACTGATGCAGGCAGATACGCTCATTCCGGTTGAAGGCCTGGAAGCCCAGCTGCTGGAGGATGCTGCAGGTCCGCGGCGTGCTGGCGGCATCCGCTACGAAGCCGGTCTCGGCCTGGCACGGCAGATGGCGCCGCATGCGCAAATCTGCGTGCACGAAGGGGAACTCGGATCCTTCCACCCCGCCGCGGCACGCCAGCGCACCAGCGCCGGGCATCTGCCGCGAACACCCCTTGATGCCAGCAGTGCGCCGATCCGCCTGCACGCGGAACGTCCGCTCCACCCCGAGCGCTTCCGCCAAGCCCTGCCGTCCTTGGCTGAGTCCTGCACCTGCATCCGCGGCGTCCTCTGGGTAGCCAGCGCGCTGAGCGAGCGCGTTGCCATCGGCGGAGCCGGTCCGCGCATCTGGATGGAGAACACCGGGGCCTGGCATTCGCATATCGCCGTTTCAGAATTGCTGCTCTACGGATCCGAGCATGAAGCTTCGCAGATTGAAACGGTTTTCGAGCAGTGCCAGGTCACCGAGGAAGAGCTCAAGGGGCTGTTCAACTCCGCAAATCACGAGGGAGGTGAATGGCATGAAAGTTAGGAATTCCATCCGTGCACTGAAGAAGGCACCGGGATCGCAAGTGGTCAGACGACGCGGCCGCGTCTTCGTGATCAACAAGAAGAATCCGCGCATGAAAGCGCGGCAGGGCTGAAGCCCCGCAGCTTGCCGGCATCCACCGCAGTGGATGCCGGCGGAGCCTTTTCGGCCCAAACAGCTGATCCATTGGTGAAAATAAGTTAATGAACTGGACATGACCCGAACCAGCGCGCTTTGTGACACACCTCTCCCGAGTGCCATATGATGGCACTCACATAAGGGAATCGGCTTCTCGCCTGAGACTCTTCATCATCAGTCACTCGCACATAAGGATATTGAATCCATGGACGCTTTGGGCACTCTCTTCGGGGATATCTCTTCCGTCATTTGGGGACCGTTTGTCCTCATCCCGCTGCTTCTGGGCACCGGCCTGTACCTGACCATCCGCTTGGGAGGCCTGCAGTTCTTCAAGCTCGCCGCCGCACTGCGCCTTGGCCTGCTCAAGCGCAAGGACGCTGATGCCGAGGGCGACATCTCGCAGTTCCAGGCACTGACCACCGCGCTGGCCGCTACCGTCGGTACCGGCAACATTGTCGGCGTGGCCACGGCCATCGGCATCGGCGGCCCGGGCGCCCTGTTCTGGATGTGGGTCACCGGCCTGCTCGGCATGGCCTCGAAGTACACCGAGGCCTACCTCGGTGTGCGCTACCGCGGCACTGACGCCGCCGGCGAAAAGTCCGGTGGTCCGCAGTACTACCTCGAACGCGGCATCAAGGGACCCTTCGGCAAGTTCCTGGCATTGTTCTTCGCCATCGCCGCCACCCTGGCCTGCTTCGGCATCGGCAACATGACCCAGGGCAACTCCATCGCCCTGAACCTGGAGAACTCCTTCAGCGTGGCCCCATGGGTCACCGGCGTGGTCCTGACCGTGCTGTCCATCGCGGTGCTGGTTGGCGGCATCAAGTCCATCGGCCGTGTGACCGCTGGCTTCGTTCCGGTGATGATCGTCTTCTACGTGGCCGCAGCGATCTACATCCTGGTCGCCAACGTCGGTGGCATCCCTGCAGCTTTCGCTACCATCTTCACCGATGCCTTCACCGGCACCTCCGCTGTGGGCGGCTTCACCGGCTCGGCCATCATCATCGCCATCCAGTACGGTGTTGCCCGCGGCATCTTCTCCAACGAGTCCGGCATGGGCTCGGCCGCCATCGCCGCCGCGTCGGCGCAGACCACCCACCCGGTTCGCCAGGGCCTGGTCTCCATGACCCAGACCTTCATCGACACCATCATCGTGGTCACCTGCACCGGCCTGGTCATCATCACCACCGGCACCTGGAACCTGATCGACGAGGCCACCGGCGAGCAGATCTCCGCCGCGCTGATGACCGGACAGGCCTTCACCCACGGCCTGCCAGGCGAGTGGGGCCACTGGATCGTGACCATCGGCCTGGTCATGTTCGCCTTCTCCACCATCTTGGGCTGGAGCTACTACGGCGAGCGCAACATCGAGCGCCTGTTCGGCCGCAAGCTGGTCATGCCGTTCCGCGTCGTGTTCTCGCTGGTCGTCTACGTAGGCTGCACCACCGAGCTGACCGCAGTGTGGAACTTCTCGGACATGATGAACGGCCTGATGGCCCTGCCGAACCTGATCGGCCTGCTGCTCCTGTCGGGCATGGTGGCACGCGAAACCCGCTGGTACCTCAAGCATGACCCGAAGCTGGAAGCGAGCAAGGCGCAGATTGAGGACTTCATGATCGATCGTCCCGGCTGGGCCGAGTGGAAGGCCGGCGACGTAGTCGGCTCCTCGCGCAACCGCGGTGCCCACGAGGCATAGGCGCAGCTAGCGAAAAGGACCCGTCCGGCATCTGGTTGAATCCAGATGCCGGACGGGTCCTTTGCTGTTGGAAGAAGGTTAGTACCTTAGGCGTTCCACAAGCCGTAGGAGTCGGCCAGGTCGGCAATCTTCTGGGCACGGGCCAAGCGAGGCAGGTACGAGCCGTCGCCCACCGATGCGCCCGCGGCATGCGCTTCGAGCAGTTCCATGGCCCAGGACAGTTCGTCTTCGCTTGGTGCCAGTGCGGCGTTGATGCCATCAACGTGGTCAACGGACAGGGACAGCTTGCCGGTCATGCCCATGGAAGCGGTAACGCGGGTTTCCTCGGTCACCTTGGCCGCGTGGGCACCTGCTGGCGGTGGCCCGTCGATTGGGCCGGGCAGCTTGCCGACACGCGAAGCGATGACGAGGCGGCCACGTGCGTAGGCCAGGGCCATCGGCTCATCGGAGATGCCGGTGTCCTTGCGGAAGTCGTTGATGCCGAATGCCAGGCGGAAGGTGCCCGGAGCCGAAGCGATCTTCGTTGCATTCTCGATGCCCAAGGCGGTTTCGATCAAGGCCAGTACCGGTGTGCCCGCGCGCAGGCGCATCGCGCTGTAGGTCACTTGTTCAGGCTGCTCGGTCATGGCCAGCATGATTCCGCGCAGGCCGGGGGCACCGGACAATGCGGCAAGGTCATCGGCCCAGAAATCGGTGTCAATGCCGTTGACGCGCACCCAGGCAGTCATGCCATTGGACAGGGCGCGTACCACGTTGTCGCGAGCCTGGATCTTCTGATCATCAGGAACGGCAGCTTCCATATCGAAAATCACCGAGTCCGCTTCACATGCTAGTGAAGGGGCGAAAGTTTCCTCCTTGGCAGCATTGACCAAGAGCCAGGAACGGGACAATTTTGCAGGAAGAGCCGCAGCTCGACGATTTCGGAATGCCATAAGTCCTACACTACTCACTTGCCACGCATAGCTTCCACTGGCCATGTACAGTATTTGCTTCAAGTGAACCGGTTGCCTTGAAATACAACGCAAGAGCAACCGGGTTTCGTGGTGCTCCTGTGCGCCAGCCTGGCTGTTCTGCAGCGAAAAGTGCGCCTGGATTTCGTGGTGATCCTGATGTTCCCCTTTTACTGGATCTGCCGTTTCCGATATCCGACGGCAACGTGCACAAAGCTGGAAATGATCACCGATAATTCTGAATCAGCTAATCAAGCGCATCACGCTAATTCCATTCGCCGGAACCGGAGAAATTCCTTCATGGATATTCGATTGGTTTTCTTCCTTGCCCATTCCTGCCAGCTTTGCGACTGGCCACTTCGATTAATCGCTCCCAAGGGCCAGGCCTGCTCCCCCAGCTATTGTGCGAAGCAGCTTGCAGCATCCTTTGACCCAGGTGCATATAACGAATTTCACAACTGTTAAGCCTGCTCGCGCTCTGCGTTGACGGCCAAATATAGTCGGTCAATGCATCTGCGATAACCTCGTTCTGCGGTCTAGTCCTTCCTCCCAGCGGGCCGTCTCCTTCGAAAAACCGAAGGGATCTGCTCATGAAAGGTGCAGCCGTGGCGAACGATTCCACGCAACTGAAAACCGATTCCTCCGGAACGAAACTTGAGCGCGGCCTGTCCAGCAGGCATATCCAGCTCATGGCGATCTCCGGAGCAGTTGGCACCGGCTTGTTCATGGGCTCCGGCAAGACCATCTCGGCAGCCGGACCATCGGTCATCTTCGTGTACATGATCATCGGCTTCATGCTCTTCTTCGTCATGCGCGCCATGGGCGAAATCCTGCTCAGCAACTTGAACTACAAGACTTTCGCAGATTTTGCCGGAGACCTGCTGGGGCCTTGGGCCGCCTTCTTCACCGGCTGGACCTACTGGTTCTGCTGGGTTGTCACCGGCATTGCCGACGTAGTCGCCATCGCCCAGTACGTCGCCTACTGGTGGTCCGAGATCCCGTTGTGGCTTCCTGCGCTGTGCTGCATCCTGCTATTGGCCGGATTGAATCTGCCAACTGTCAAGGCCTTCGGCGAGACCGAGTTCTGGTTCTCGTTGGTGAAAATCGTCGCCATCCTGGCCTTGATTGTCTGCGGACTGGCCATGATCGCCACCGGTTTCAGCTCGTCAGAGGGAGACACCGCGTCCTTCGTCCACCTCTGGGCGCACGGCGGCATGTTCCCCACCGGTTTCATGGGCTTTGTCGCTGGCTTCCAGATCGCTGTTTTCGCGTTCGTTGGCATTGAATTGGTTGGCACTGCAGCGGCCGAGACCAAGGACCCTGAGAAGAATCTGCCCAAGGCGATCAATTCCATTCCGCTGCGCGTGATCCTGTTCTACGTCGGTGCGTTGACCGTCCTGATGGCCGTCACGCCCTGGTACAAGTTCTCCGCTGATGAATCGCCATTCGTCGGCATGTTCTCGATGGCCGGCTTGGCTGCGGCTGCGGGTCTGGTTAATTTCGTTGTCCTGACGGCGGCGGCTTCCAGCGCCAATTCCGGAATCTACTCCACCTCCCGCATGCTGTACGCCCTGTCCCAAGATGGAGATGCTCCGAAGAAGTTCAGCAAGCTGTCGACCACGCAGGTACCGCGCAATGCGTTGCTGTTCTCCTGCATGTTCCTGCTTGCCGCCGTGGTCCTGCTGTACGCGGGCGACTCGGTGGCCCAGGCGTTCACGTTGGTCACCACGGTGTCTGCGTTGTGCTTCATGTTCGTCTGGTCAATGATCCTGATCAGCTATTTGGCCTTCCGCAAGCGTCGCCCGCACCTGCATGATGCCTCGAAGTTCAAAGTTCCCGGCGGGATGGGAGCCCCATACATGGTGCTCGCCTTCTTCGTCTTCATCCTGTGGGCATTGACCACGCAGGCTGATACGCGCGCCGCGTTGCTGGCTACTCCGCTGTGGTTCCTCGTCGTTGGACTGTCCTACCTCAAGGTGCGCAAGTCCGATAGCCACCAGGCGTTGCGTGCAGCGCATCAGGCAAAAGTTCTCGCTGAAAACGAGGCAGCGGCGATTTACCGGGAAAGCTAGATGCTCCGCAAGAATTTCCTACGACGAATTGCGCTCCAGTACTGAGGCTCGAAACCCTCGGGCATCTGCCGGTACCGTCCAGCATGCGCCGCATGAGGGCCGGACGGACCATCCAATTCAGGCCTTCTGTGCAATTCAAGCATTAGCAAGTCCGACCCAGCACAACAAAAAGCTCATCACGCGCCCAGATATGCACCTCGCGGACTCTTGCTCCAGATCAAGCGACGCGGCGTAGATCCGCGGACAGCGTCTGCGGCTGGATATTGACGAAGTCCAACGGCATCATGCACTGGAGCCTCGAAACTGGGGCCTTACCAATAATCAGACGCGAGATGGGAAGCTCAGGCAATGCGGCCGAAGACTCCTTGAAGGTGAGCTTGCTGAACAAAGACGTACTGTGCTGGCCTTCCGAAAAGACCTGCCCGTGATCAACGACTTGCTCTGCAACATGGGAGAGCAAGGCGAAAACATCATCCCCGTCTCCCCCAACACTGGTGATTTCAGGATGCCCAATCGTGGTCAAGCCCAGCGTGTACCCAATTGCCTGCTGGTGCTTGGCTGAACCGCAGAGCACGATGGCATAGCCTTTCTCCTCTGTTTCATAGGCAGCGACGAGGCTGAGCAGGACCGTGTCGGGCAATGAGCTGCGCACAGTGAGGCGGAAGTCTGTAGGTTCTAGCATGGTGTCCCTCCTGGAATGATTCGGTTCCATCCAGTTTTGCGCTCATTCATCACCCGCAGCAGAATCTTTCGCGATTGTGGATAACTTCGCCCAACGCATCCAGGGGTGCCGGGCACGAAAAAACTGCCTGCAACGGTAGGTTGCAGGCAGCTTTTCGCGTGAAATATCTACTGGTTCTTTTCGGCTTCCGCAGCCACAGCCGCAGCCACGGCAGGCATTACGCGATCGTCGGTTGCCGAAGGAATGATGTAGCCCGGAGCGAGGTCATCGCCGACCAGGTTGGCAATGGCGTGGGCCGCCGCGACCTTCATGCCTTCGGTGATCTTCTTGGCGCCCGAGTCGAGGGCTCCGCGGAAGATGCCTGGGAAGGCCAGCACGTTGTTGATCTGGTTCGGGAAGTCGCTGCGTCCGGTGGCCACCACGGCTGCATACTTCGCGGCGACATCCGGCATGATCTCCGGGGTCGGGTTGGACAGCGCGAAGATGATGGCGTCCTTGTTCATCTTCTCCACCGCAGACTCAGCAAAGGTCGACGAGGAAAGGCCTACCACGACGTCGGCGCCATCCAGGGCCTCGGCCAAGCCGCCCATGACATCTTCGCGGTTGGTGCGCGCCGCCAGGTCGGCCTTGACCGGGTTCAGGTCGTCGCGTTCGCGGTGGATGGTGCCGCGCGAGTCGAGCACGATGACATCATCCACGCCGGCCGAAAGCAGCAGGTTGGTGACGGCGACGCCGGCCGAACCTGCGCCGGAGATGACGACCTTGAGCGAGCTGATGTCGCGGTTGGTCTGGCGGGCCGCACCGATCAGCGCTGCCAGCACCACGACGGCGGTGCCGTGCTGGTCATCGTGCATGACCGGGATGTCCAGGGCCTCGATCAGGCGCTTCTCGATTTCGAAGCAGCGCGGGGCGGAGATGTCTTCCAGATTCACTGCGCCGAAGCTCGGACGCAGGCGGATGACGGTCTCGACGATTTCATCCACATCGGTGGTGTCCAGCACCAGCGGAATCGAATCCAGTCCGCCGAATTCCTTGAACAGCGCGCTCTTGCCTTCCATGACCGGAAGCGAGGCGGCGGCGCCGATATCGCCCAGGCCGAGCACCGCGGTGCCGTCGGAAACCACAGCGACCAGGCGGGAAGCCCAGGTGTGGGTGGCGTGCTTGGCCGGATCATCGGCAATGGCTTGGGACACCTTGGCTACACCCGGGGTGTAGGCAATGGACAGGTCGCGCTTGGTATTCAGCGGCATCTGCGAGGAGACGGAAAGCTTGCCGCCGAGGTGGGCGTCGAAAATCTCTGCGTCGGTGATGGTGGACAGGTCTTTGGTGGATTCAACAGACATTGAATAGCTCTTCTTTCAAGAAAGTTCTGATTGACGAAAACGCAGTACCCACGAAATTGGTGGCAGAGCGTAGGAACGCGCATGACCATTCATCCGACCGCAACGGAGCGTGACCCACAGGCAATTAAGGAGGGTGTCAGGCTTCCATGTACACAATTCCCAATCGGGCTACGCCGGGTGAGGCTGAAGGATCCGTCATGGTGTGCCGGAAGATGGCTGGTCAGTACTTTCTTTAGACCTACGTTTTCCACCATACGGGAACCGTTTGGCGCAATTCAACCCCCTTTCGTCGTATGCGCGTCACAATTCAAGCGCCGCACGTTGCCGAGGCCCAGCGTCATGAGGTGCGGTTCAGGAGCATCTCGGGCAAAATTGGGGCCATGGCATCACCGACTTCAGCACTAGGCAGGGTCCGCACTTTCGAAGCGTTGGATGAGAAGACCACGGTACGATTGCGCCGTGCGTTGGACGAGTCGAATGACACGACAGTATTCGTCAACGGCACTGCCCTGCAGCTGCCCAAGGAAGCCCATCAGGCGCTGATCGAGGTGCTGTCGCGCTTCGCCGATGGCGAGTCGGTCAGCATCGGCACGCCCGAGTTGCTGCTCAATACTTCCCAGGCGGCCCAGATGGCAGGCATCTCCAACAGCTACCTGCGCAAGCTGGCCGATTCCGGGATCATCCCGGTGGAATACCGCGGCACGCATCGCCGCATCCGCCCGAGCGCCATCCAGGCATGGCTGGATTCGCGAGGCGAAACCGGAAAATGAGCAAGCCGGCCGGTTCATCCGCCAGCGCGCCGCAGGAAGTCGCTTGGTGGGATCGCCTGCTGATCCGGGTTCCCGGGTATTCGCTGTTCGCCTGGATGGGCGCCTACGGCATGCACCAGGCAGGCGACATCAGCTTGGGCACCGCCGCGCTGCTCTTTTTCACGCTCGCCCTTCCCCTGCTAGCCGGGTGGCAAATCTTCCAGGTCCTGCGCAGCCGCCGGCGCACCCAGGCGTGGCGCGACGCCCAGCGGATCTCACAAGGCAGGTTGGGCGTTCCCGACCTGTCCGAAATCCGCGCGAGCCTCGACCGGCTCACCAGAACCCGTGCGCTTCGCCCGGAACCGAAAAAGCCGCGTTTCGGCAGCCTGGCGATCTTCCTCATCATTCTCGGGGTGGCAGGGTTGGCCATCGCCGCAGGAATTCTGCTGGCCAAGCTCGGCGTTGCAGGCCTGTCGGCGTTCGCCATGGTCGGCATGCTGCTGGCCGCCATCAGGCCGTTGCAGCTCATGGGGGTGCAGAACCGGGCGCACCGCGCGGTGGTTTCCATTCCCGAAAAGCTCACGGAGATCCGCGAGCTGGTGATGCGCGAACGCCACGCACCCAGCGGGCAGCGCGCCACGCAAGCCGCCGATAGCGCACTGGATGCGTCATTGCTGATCATCGATGCTGCCATCGCCCTGTCCCGGTCCGGATATTTCCGTGCTTCTGCGGACTGCGTCGAGCTGCTGGCCCATTTGGCCACGCAGTGCTGGCTGGCGGGGAGCAAGCCCCGGAATCTTGCGGAGAAACTCCACAATCGCGTGAACGCGGCGCTGGCCCAGCTGGCCATCGAGGAGCGCCATGCCTCGAGCTGAGGCACGGAATCGCGTTGCTGGATGCCCAGGTCTTGCCAAGCCCTGAATTTCCTGCTGGAATACCAAAGTATTCTATTTGAAAACAATTCTTGTGCCGCACCCAGCGCAGGAATCACGCTCCCGCCAGCGGGAGCCCCGGCCGAGGAGAACCATGACCACCGCATCACAATCGCTGACTACTTTGCACGAGTCCCTGCTTTCCGAGCGCGCGGCGGGAATCAAGCAATCTGCGGTGCGCGACGTGTTCGAGCTGTCGCTGGACCCTTCGCTGGTATCCCTGGCCGGAGGCAACCCCTTCCTGCAGCTGCTCCCGCTGGAAAAGATCGGCGAGATGGCCCAGCGCATCATCGTCGAGCAGGGCCCCGAAGCACTGCAGTACGGCTCCGGGCTGGGCACCCCCGAACTGCGTGCGCAGATCATCGACGTCATGGCAGCCGAGGGCATCACCAATGTGGGCATCGAGGATGTCGTGGTCACCAACGGCTCCCAATCGGCCCAGGACATGGCCTGCAAGGTGTTCTGCAATCCCGGCGACACGGTGCTCTGCGAAGACCCGACCTATGTTGGCGCGCTGAACACCTTCGAGGCCTACCAGGTGACCGCCCGCCCGGTGGGCACCGACGAGAACGGGCTGATTCCCGCTGCCCTGCGCGAGCGCATTGCCGAATTGCGCGCGGCCGGCGAGCGCATCAAGTTCCTCTACACCATCCCGAACTTCAACAACCCTTCGGGCATCACGCTGGCTGCCGAGCGCCGCCAGGAAATCGTGGAGATTTGCCGCGAAGCCGGCATCCTGATCCTGGAAGACAATCCGTACGGCATGCTGCGCTACGAGGGCACCCCGGCGCCCACGCTGCGCAGCCTGGATCCGGAGAACGTGATCTACATGGGTTCCTTCTCCAAGATCTTCGCACCGGGCCTGCGCATCGGCTGGGCCGCGGTGCCTACCCACCTGTTCCGCCGCTTCTACCTGGCCGGCGAGGCGGTGGCGCTGTGCCCGCCGACCTTGAACCAGATGATCATCAGTGCCTACCTCAATGAGCATGACTGGAAGGGGCAGATCACCAAGTACAACGACCTGTACCGTTCGCGCCGCGATGCGATGCTCGCCGCCTTGGCCAAGTACCTGCCTGCTGTGGTCACCCACACCCACCCGGAGGGCGGATTCTTCATCTGGCTGACCCTGCCCGAAGGCATCGACACCTACGCGCTGCTCCAGCAGGGCGTGAAGGCAGGGGTCATCTTCATTCCTGGGGCCGCTTTCAGCCCCTCTGGCGAGGCCAGCAACAAGCTGCGCTTGGCGTTCTGCTCGGTCGACGAGGAAACCATCGCCGAGGGCGTGCGCCGGCTCTCGCTGCTGCTTGAGCAGGCCATCGCCTCCAACCAAGGCTAGCGGCCAACCCTTCTCAGAATACCCACAGTGCCTCCTGTGCTGGGCCATGATCCGTCTGCATACGGTAGTGAACACGGCAAACAGCCCCATTTCACCTGGCTCAAGGAGTGCACCATGAATCCCCCACCGCGCTGGTTCGGAAACCGGCCGCTGCCGAGGCCCGAAGAAGATCTCGAGGACCAGGGGCTGTCCTTCGACGTCGGCACCCTGATCGAGCGGCGCAAGGTTCTGGCCGGTGTGGGCGTGGGCACGCTCGCGTTCGCCCTGGCCGCCTGCTCCCCCACCGGCAGCAAGGGCACCGCTTCGTCCTCCACCGCTGCGGAGATCCCTGACGAGACGGCCGGCCCCTACCCGGGCGACGGGTCCAATGGTCCGGACGTGCTGGAGCAAAGCGGAATCGTCCGCAGCGACATCCGTTCCAGCTTCGGCACCAGCACCACCACGGCCGAGGGCATCGAAATGACCCTTGAGCTGAAGATCGTGGACATGGCCAATAACAACCAGCCCTTCGCCGGTGTGGCAGTGTACGTGTGGCACTGCGACCGGTCCGGGGAATACTCCATGTACTCCAGCGGACTGGAAGATGAGAACTACCTGCGCGGGGTCCAGGTGGCCGATGCCGACGGCATCGTACGCTACACCAGCATCTTCCCGGCATGCTATGCCGGACGCTGGCCGCACATCCACTTCGAGGTGTACCCGGATACCGATTCGATCACCGATCACACCACAGCGATCGCCACCTCGCAGGTCGCCTTGCCGCAGGAGACCTGCACCGCGGTGTACGCAACCACCGGCTACGAGCAGTCGGTGAAGAATATGCAGGGGGTGGGCCTGGACTCGGACAATGTCTTTGGCGAGGATTCGGGAGCCGCCCAACTGGCAACCGTCACTGGGAACACCGGCTCCGGCTACACCGTCAGCCTCACGGTCAATGTGGATACGAACACCGAACCTGCCGGTGGCGGGGCTCCGGGAGGCATGCCTCCCGGCAACGCCCCGGCAATGCCTGATGGGCAGCGGCCGGGCAACGCCCCGACAGCTCCGGCACCGTCCGGCTCGTAGCGGTCGTGGGCCGCACCCCATCGTGGTGCAGCGCCACGGTGTGCCTGCCAGCTTGGCCGTAGCGGTGACGGTGCTCCCGTCGCCGCGGCGGCTGAACCGGAGGGATGCTCAGGCCAGCCGGCCGCCGAAGTCGTCTGCGATCGCCGTGGCGGCTTCGCGCAGCTTGGGCAGCAGGATCTGCTTGATGGCCTCGGGGTTGTTGCGCCCGGCCTGGACCGAGATGTTCAGCGCCCCTAGCAGCTGGTTCTTGCGGTAGACCGGCACGGCCAGACCGCGCAACCCCTCGTCGAGTTCCTGGTTGACCAGGGACCAGCCCTGCTCGCGCACCGTGTCCAGTTCCCTGCGCAACGCATCCAGGTCCGCCACCGTATGCTCGGTGTACCGCTGGAGCTGCACGCGCTCCAGGAAGGATTCCTGCTCGGCCTCGGCCAGCTGCGCGATCAGCACGCGTCCCATCGAGGTCGCCCAGGCCGGCAGCCGGTTGCCGATGGACACGTTCATCAAATGCAGGCGCGGCGCGGCGACGCGTTCCACATAGAGGATGTCCTGGCCTTCGAGCACGCACAGGGACGAGGTCTCCTCCAGTTCGTGCGCCAGCGATTGCAGGTGGGCGGTGGCCGCCTGGGGCAGCGTGAGCCCGGAGAGGTAGGAAGCTCCGATGTCCAGCACCCGCGGGGTCTGCCGGAAGGTGCTGCCCTGCGCTTCCAGGTACCCGAGATCTGCCAGGGTGAGCAGGAACCGCCGGGCCGAGGCCCGGGTCTGGTCCGTAGCGGCCGCGACCTGGGAGACCGTCAGCTCGGTGGCGCCGGCATTGAATGCCAGCAGCACGGCCAAGGTCTTTTCGGTGGATTTAACGAAATAATCCGGCCGCTGTTCCACTCGACGGTCCCCCGTGTTCCTAGTTCCTGCTCCAGCGGTTGCTCTCGAATTGCGCAGCCAGCCGGACCGGCGCATTGGGCGCCCCGTACCCATCGTAGCCAGCGCGGCGCTCAACCACCTCGAAGAACATGTTCCCGAGCGTCTTGGTGTAGAAATGCAGGAACTCGCCCTGCTCATCCCGGTCATAGAGCAGATTCAGCTCCTTGAGCGTAGCCAGCAGCTGCCCGTCCAGCTCGAAGCGGGCGGCCAGATCCTCGTAGTAGTTGGCCGGCACCGGCAGGAATTCCATCCCCCGGGCACGGGCGGAACGCGCCAGCTGAACGATGTCGCCGGTGCGCAGGGCCACATGCTCCGGGTACTCGTGATGGCGCTCGATGGCTTTTTCCAGCCCCTGCGGCACGATGTTCAAGGCCAGCCGGACGCAGGAGTCGGCGGTGCGCAGCACCTGGGAACGCACCAGCCCCATGGGGCTGGGCACCTCGGTGCCCGGCATCATTTCCAGGTTGAGCACGCTGCTGTAGAACAGCACCGATTCATCGAAGCACTGCCAAGGCTGGGCCAGGTTGATGTGGTCGATACCGTCCACCGCAGGATTCCCGGTTTCCGGCGCGGCCTCGCCGGCGTCCAGGAATTCGCGTTCCCAGTTGCGCGTATTAGCTGGGGAGCTGAAGAAGACCTCGGTTTCATCCGGGGCCAGGAAGCCGGGCAGCTCCTGCTCGTGGTGCGTCTGCTGGCGCGGGACCTTGGTGGCCAGCAGCGACGTGCCGCGTGCGCCCCCAGCGCCCGGATCAGGAACCTGCACGCCGAAGCCGGAGACCGCCGCTTCGACGCCGCGGCTGCGCTGGGAGTTGATGATGATCCGGGCCTCGCCCGAAGCCCACAGCTGCACCGGCTTGCGCCGGTGCTGGCCCTTGAAGGCAAAGCCCAGCTGCGCCAGCATCCCTGCCACGCGCTCCGGGTCCTCGGTGCGGATCTCGGCGAAGTCGAAGGCCGTGGCTTCCTGGGCCCCGGGCAGCGCCTCCAGCTCCAGGGCCGAGTGCTGCCCGCTGCCGGCCAGCAGCCCGGTGGTCTGGGACTGCAGCCACTTCAGCGAGCGCAGTCCGTCGATTGCGGTCCGCTCGACATTGGACTGGCGGAAGACGTCATTGAAGATCTCCAGGGAGACAATGCCTGCATAGCCGGATCGGACCAGGTGGAGCATGAACTCATCCAGCGCGAAACCGCCCTGGCCTGGGAAGAGCCGGTAATGCCGCGACCAGGAGAGGATGTCCATGGACAGTACCGGAGCGTCGGCCAGCTGCACGAAGAAGATCTTCTCGCCGGGGATCTGCGCGATCTGCGCCGGGTCATCCCCGCGCGAGAGAATGTGGAAGCTGTCCAGGCACAGCCCGAAGTTCGGCCGGTCCACACCCTGCACGATGCGCCAGGAATGCTGGTAGGTGTTCACGTACTTGCCCCAGGCCAGCGCCTCGTAGGCGATGCGCACGCCGTAGCCGGCGGCCAGCTCGGCCAGCTGGCGCAGCTGCGCGATGAACAGCTCATCATTATCGATGGTGGCGGTGGCGACGTTGGAGCACAGCAGCACCAGGTCCATGCCCAGCTGGTTCATCAGCTGGAACTTGGCTTCGGCGCGATGCAGGTTGGCCTGCAGCTGCGCTTCGGTGACGCCCTCGAAGTCGCGGAAGGGCTGGAACAAGTCCAGGCCCAGCCCCAGCCGGTCGGCCATGGCCCTGACTTCTTCCGGGGACATCGGGCTGACCAGCAGGTCCTGCTCAAAGATCTCGATCCCGTCGAATCCGGCCTTGGAGCAAGCCAGCATCTTCTCTTCCAGTGTTCCTGACAGGCATACGGTGGCGATTGATGTGCGCATCAGCGTCCTTCTTCCAGCATGGCCAGCAGGTGGGCGCGCATCCGCGCGGCATCCGGCTTGATTCCGGTAATGATTTCGAAAGCGTCCACCGCCTGGCCCACGGCCATGTGCCCGCCGTCCAGGACCTGGCAGCCCAACGCGCGGGCGGCGGTGATCAGCTCGGTGTCCACCGGGCGGTAGATGCAGTCGGCCACCCAGTGATGCGCAGTCAGCGCCGCGATATCCAGCGGCAGGCCCGGGTGGTGGTGCATGCCGATCGGGGTGGCGTTGAGCAGCCCGTCCTTGCCAGGCAGCAGGCCCGGCACCTCATCCGGGGTCGCGGCGAAGATCTGCGCCTGCGGGAAGTGGCTGCGCAGCTCGGCCACGCGGTGCTCGACCCGCTCCGCGTCCAAATCCACGATGTGCAGCTCGGTGGTGCCCGAGTCCAGCAGGGCGTAGGCCACGGCGGCTCCGGCGCCGCCGGCTCCCAGCTGCAGCACTTTGGCCAGGTTGGCTCCGGGCAGCCCGGTGGCCAGGGCGCGGGCGAAGCCGGAGGCGTCGGTGTTGTGCCCGTAGAACTTGCCGTCCTCGATGAGAACGGTATTCACCGCGCCGATCTTCCGCGCGCTGTCCGAGATCCCGTCGAGGTGCTCGAGCACCAGCTGCTTGCAGGGGTGGGTGATGTTGAAGGCGTTGTAGCCCAGCTCGGCTCCGGCGGCCAGCAGCGTCCCGACATCCTGCCCGGGCCGTTGCAGCACCGCGAGGTCGATCGGCCGGTACAGGTAGCGCAGGGATTGCGCGTCTGCTTCATGCTCGTGCATGGGAGGCGTGAGCGAAGGCATCACGCCCTCGCCGATCAGTCCCACCAGGAACGACTCGCTGGGTGTACTCATTTTCGTCGCTGCCCTTCAAAATTGGCATCAGGTCTTGCCCTGTTTGTGATTTGCATCTACTGTAAACCAATGAACACATTCCGAACAAGTGTACGGAATGCGCACACTTAGGACGAGTTCCCCTCCAAACCACTCGATCAGGGAGTATCCCGATGCAAGCTGCACACCAGGCAACGGCGCCCGACGGCACCGGAAGCCCCAAGCGCACTCCAGTCAAGGCGGCCGTCGCCAGTTTCATGGGAAGCGCCGTTGAATACTACGACTTCTTCATCTTCGGCTCCGCCGCCGCGCTCATTTTCCCGCATATCTTCTTCCCGGATACTTCCACCAACGCAGCGGTGATGTCGCTGGCGACCTTCGGCTTCGCCTATGTGGCACGCCCCATCGGCGCCATCTTCGTCGGGCACTTCGGCGACCGCGTCGGCCGGCAGAAGGTGCTGATGTTCACGCTGATCCTGATGGGCGCCTCCACCTTCCTGATCGGCTGCCTGCCCACCTTCGACCAGGTCGGCTGGCTGTCCCCGATCCTGCTGGTCTTCGCCCGCCTGTGCCAGGGCCTGTCGGCTGCCGGCGAGCAGGCCGGGGCCTCCTCCATGTCGCTGGAGCATGCGCCGGACCACCGCCGCAGCTTCTTCACCTCCTGGACGCTGACCGGCACCCAGGGCGGGCAGATCCTGGCCGCGCTGATCTTCATCCCGGTGGTCGCCCTGCCCGATGAGATCAAGTACGGCATCGGCTGGCGCATCCCGTTCTGGCTCTCTGCCCTCGTCGTGATCGTCACCTTCTTCATCCGCCGCTCGCTGCACGAAACCCCGGAATTCGAGGAAGCCAAGAAGAACAACGAGATCGCCAAGCTCCCGCTGGCAGTGCTGCTGAAGTTCCACTGGAAGGACGTGCTGCGCGTCATCCTCTGCGCCTTCATCGCCGCGGTGTCCACCGTCTACGGCACGCTGGCCATCTCCTACGGCAAGACGATCGGCAACATGGACGAGTCCATCACCCTATGGCTGGTGGTAGCCGGCAACATCGGCGCGCTGTTCACCCAGCCGCTGTTCGGCATGCTGGCGGACAAGATCGGGCGCAAGCCGGTATTCATCTACGGCGCACTGGGCTCCGCGGCCTTCATGCCGTTCTACCTGCGCTCCATGGAAACGGATAACGCGCTGGCGCAGTTCGGCCTCTCGGTGCTGGTCTTCTCCTGCGCCTATGCCGCGGCCAATGCGGTCTGGCCGAGCTTCTACGCCGAGATGTTCTCTTCCCAGGTCCGCTTCTCCGGCCTGGCCATCGGCACCCAGATCGGCTTCTTGATGGCAGGGTTCGCCCCGTCCATCGTCGCCGCCCTGGGCGGACTGGAAGCCAATGGGTGGGTGCAGATCAGCATCTTCACCGCGGCGATCTCGCTGATCGCCTCCGTGGCGGCAATGACCGCGCGCGAAACCTACCGGGTGCCCACCACGGAGCTGGGCAGCAAGGTCGAAAAGGTCTCCAGCTAGGGGGCAAGACCCAGCCACAGGCCCCAGCCGAAACCGGGCAGCTGCAGTTGCAGCTGCCCGGTTTCCTGCTTCAGGCGGAGTGGGACTCGTGATCCGCGGCGATCTGCAGCAGCATCTGCTCGGTGCGGCCCAGCACCTGCGCCGCCGGCCAGATGGCGTGCAGCTCGCGCAGCAGGGCGGGGCCGTCAAAGGCAATTTCCACCAGGGTTCCGGCCGCCAGCTGGCTTTCCACGGCCAATTGGCTGAGCACCGCCGGGCCCATGCCGCCGGCCGCGCACTGGCAGATGGTCGCATTGCTGTTGAATTCGGCCACCGGCTTGGGCCGCTGGGCATGGGCGATATAGTCCAGGAACGCGCGGGTGCCCGAGCCTTCCTCGCGCTCGATCAGCGGCGTGCTCTGCAGCTCGTGCAAGGTCAGCGGCTGCTCGCGCAGCGCCCATTCATGCCCGGGCGCGACCACAATCAGCATCTCGTCGCGGAACACCGGTTTGCTCTTGAGCCCCAGCGGTATATGCGGGGTTTCCACGAAGCCGAGGCCTACCTCGCCTTGCTGCACAGCACGGATGACATCCTGCGAATTCATGATCAGCATGCGCGGCGTGATCTGCGGCAGCACCTGGTGCAGCCGGCCGATCCACTGCGGGGCCAAGTATTCGGCCACCGTCATGCTCGCCCCGAACTGCAGCTCGGATCCCCCTGCATCGGCCAGCGACCTGGCGCCGGCGGCCAAGGCTTCCAAGCTGGCCAGCGCTTCCCGGGCCCATTGCACGGTGAGCACGCCCTCGGCGGTCAGCGTGGAGCCGGTGGTCTTACGGGTGACCAGCGAATATCCCAAGCGGCGTTCCAGGGTTTTCAAGGCGCGCGAGGCATTGGGCTGCGCCATGCCGGCCGCCCGGGCCCCGGCACTCAGGCTGCCGTGGTCGGCAATGCCCACCAGCAGTTCCAGCGAGGAAATCTGCAGCCAATGGGACAGGCTTGTCGATGAGGGCGAATCGCTTTCCATATCACGATCATATGCCTGCGGCAGCTCGATAGGACGGACTGGCCGCCTGCCGATGGCGTCGCCGTCACCTCGCGCTCCATCCGCCGTCCATGGCGTAGGACGCTCCGGTGACCATGCCCGCCGCATCAGCGCACAGCCAAGCCACCAGGGACGCCACCTCTTCGGGTTCCACCATCCGCTTGATCGCCGCCTCGGTCAGCATGATTTTCTGCACCACCTCGGATTCTTCGATGCCGTGGACCTTGGCCTGATCGGCAATCTGCTTCTGGACCAGCGGCGTGCGCACATACCCGGGGTTGATGGAGTTGCTGGTGATCCCGAAGTCCGCTCCTTCCAGCGCCGTGGCCTTCGACAGCCCTTCCAGCCCGTGCTTGGCCGCCACGTAGGCGCTCTTGAAAGCGCTGGCCCGCAGGCCGTGGATGGATGAAATATTGATGATGCGTCCGAAGCCGCGCTCGCGCATGCCCGGCAATGCCGCACGGATCAGCAGGAAGGGAGATTCCAGCATGAGCCGGTGGATCAGCCTCCAGGCTTCGGGATCAAATTCATGGATCGGGGCCACCCTCTGCACGCCGGCATTGTTGACCAGGATGTCGATATCCAGGCTGAGCTCTTCCAAGGATTTGGTATCCGAGAGATCCACGGCCCACGCCTTCCCGCCAAGTGCCCTCGCCGCTTGCCCGGCCGCCTGCTCGTCCACATCGGCAATGGTCACATCCGCACCGGCGCGGGCCAATGCCGTCGCGCTGGCCAAGCCGATGCCCGACGCGCCACCGGTAACCAAGGCCCGGCGCCCGGCCAGCCCTTCAGGACCCTGCCTGTTCTCTTCAGCCATGTGGCCCATCCTCTGCTTAGCTCCACTGGATCGTCCCGGTGCGCTGGCCGCAATTGCGTGCACCGCCCTTCGTTTCAACGTAAGCTCCGGCAAGGACACCGGTCAACGGCATTGGCTGTGCAGATTCCGCAGGCAAATGTGCAGGCTTGCACAGTGATTACCGTTGGATCTGCGTTGGCTGTGCGCCAGAAGCTAAGCTGGCATTCAAAGGCTATTTCGCAATCCACGAGCCAAGGACACCGTAAGCAATGACGACTTCCCCGATACCTCCGACCCCCGCTGAGGTCCCCATCCGCAAGGCAGCCAGCGTTCTGCTGCTGCGCGAGGCAGCCGCCGGATTCGAAGTATTCGTCCAGCACCGCGTGAACACGATGGACTTCGCGGCAGGCATGGTGGTCTATCCCGGCGGACGAGTTGATCTCCAGGACGGACAGGCGGCAGACGAGGCCGAAATGGATCCGGCAGTGCTCAGCGATCACGTCCAGCGTTGGGCGCACACCTCGGTCCTTGCCGAAGGCCGGGAACGCGCGCCGCACCTGGCCGGCGAGGTCCTCTTCGCAGCCCGGCGCGAAGTCTTCGAGGAAACCGGCCTGCTGCTGGATCCTGGCCAACTGCACCCATGGGCCAACTGGGTCACCCCAGCCGGATTCCCGCGGCGGTTCGACACCTATTTCTTCGTCGCTGCATTGCGCGCAGGCCAGGAACCGATCCACCAGACCACCGAAGCGGTGATTTCCAAGTGGACCAGCCCCGAAGCGCTGTTCGCTGCGCTTGAGCGCGGCGAGGTCAAAATGATGCGTCCCACCCAGCGCACCTTGCTGGATGCGATGGAGCTGGGCAGCATCGAGCAGATCATGTCCAGCAAGCCGGTGATTTCCCCAGTCCACCCGAATCCCGAGGATTCGCAGTCGTCACACCCGGTGCGGGACTCGGAGCGGCAACCCAGAGGCTAGCCGCCGCCCTGGCTCAGGATTCCAGCAGCGAGCGCCCGACGATCAGCGACATGATCTCGTTGGTGCCTTCCAGGATCTGGTGCACGCGCAGGTCCCGGGCGATCTTCTCCATCCCGTAGTCAGCCAGGTAGCCGTAGCCGCCGTGCAGCTGGATCGCGTTGTTGGCGGCATTGAAGCCGGCATCCGAGGCCATCTTCTTGGCCATCGCGCACAACCGCACCCGGTCCGGGCTCTTGGCGTCCAGGGCGGCCGCGGCACGGCGTAGCAGCGAGCGGGCGGCTTCCAGTTCCATGTCCATCTCGGCCAGCTTGAAGACCAGGGCCTCCTGCCTGGTCAGCGGCCCGCCGAAGGCCTGGCGTTCCTTGAGGTACAGCGCCGACTTCTCCAGCGCGCTCTGCCCGCCGCCCAGCGAGCAGGCACCGATGTTCAGCCGTCCGCCGTTCAGCGCCTGCATGGCCATGGAGAATCCCTGCCCTTCGGTGCCCAGCAGATTGCCGGCGGGGATGCGCACGCCTTCCATGATCACCTGGCGGGTGGGCTGCGCCTTCCAGCCCATCTTCTTCTCGTTCGGCCCGAAGCTCAGGCCCTCGGCATCTCCAGGGACCAGGAAGGCGCTGATGCCGCGCGAACCGGTATCGGCGGTGCGGGCCATGACGATGTAGAGCGCCGAGCTGCCAGCGCCGGAGATGAACTGCTTGACCCCGCTGAGCACATATTCGTCCCCGTCCCGGCGGGCCCGGGTCGACAGGGCCGCCGCGTCGGAGCCGACGCCCGGCTCGGTCAGGCAGTAGGAGCCGAGGTCTTCCATCGTGGTCATCGATGGCAGCCAGGCGGCACGCTGCTCGTCATTGCCGAAGGTGTCCACCATCCACACCACCATGTTGTGGATGGAAATATAGGCGGCCAATGTCGGATCGGCCTTGGCCAGTTCCTCGAAGACCAGCACAGCGTCGCTGCGGGTCAGGCCCGATCCGCCATGGTCTTCCGAAACATAGATGCCGCCCATGCCCAGCTGGCCGGCCTCGGCCAGCACATCCACCGGGAAGTGCTGTTCCTGGTCCCACTTCAGGGCGTTGGGAGCAATCCTGGTCTCGGCGAAATCATGAACCATCTCGATCAACGACTTCTGGTCATCGCTTACTTCAAACAACACCGGCTCCTTTGCCTGCACCTTGCGTCTTTGACCTCAGTCTATGTGACGCAAGATACACTTGGGGCGTATCAGTTGAATTCCGAAGCATCCATTTCGAAAAGTTGGGCTCACCCGCATGCAGATCCGCACTAGCACCGCCGAGGATTGGCCTGAGATCTACGGCTTCTACCGCAAGATCATGGATGAAGGGCAAACGTACGCGTTCCCGCAGGGCCAGTCCCTTGAGGAAGCCCGTCCGTGGTGGATGGAAGAGCCGCCAGGCCAAACGGCGGTCGCCGTGGATGAGGGCAGGATCATCGGTTCAGCGAAGATGGGCCCGAACAAGCCCGGAGCTGGATCCCATATCGCCACCGCTTCATTCCTGGTCGACCCGGAAGCCCGCAGCCGCGGCGTGGGGCGAGCGCTGGGCCGCTACGTGATCGAGTGGGCCCGGCAGGAAAACTACCACGGCATCCAATTCAACGCGGTTGTCGAAACCAATGAGGCGGCAGTGCACCTGTGGCAATCGCTGGGCTTCACGATCCTGGGCACCATCCCGGGAGCCTTCAATCATCCGACCAAGGGGCTGGTGGGCCTGCACTTCATGTTCCTGCCCCTGGAACCGGCCGCGTCGCCTGGGCGTTAGCCGCGCGCGTCAAACCGCTCGCGGGCGGCGAGCACCTTAGGCACATGCTCCTCTGACCACAGGCGCAGGATTTCCATGGGTTCCAGGATCCCCTGGCCCAAATCGGTCAGCTCATAGTCCACCCGCACCGGCACCTGGGCGAACACGGTGCGCTGCACCAGCCCATCGCGCTCCAGATTGCGCAGGGTATTGGTGAGCACCTTGGGCGTGACAGCTCCGATGCGTTCGCGTAACGCAGAGAAACGTTGCGGTCCGCCCGCCAGCGCCAGAAGCACCAGCGGTGTCCATTTATCGCCTAGACGCTGCATAATTTCACGTGACGGGCATTCCTGCATGAACACGTCGAAAGGTTCATGGCTATCCATGAGGAAACCTAGTTTCGTTGTAGTAGTCGGTATCTAAAGGATACCATTGTGTCGAAGCCATTTCCCTCAAAGAAAGAGAACACCATGAAGATTGCAGTATACGGAGCGACCGGCATGGTCGGCTCGGAAGTTGTTGCCGAAGCCATTTCCCGCGGCCATGAGGTCACCTCGGTCACCCGTTCGGGCAAGGAGGTCGAGGGCACGACCGCAGTGGCAGCCGAGCTGGGCGACGGCGCGGCCTACCGCGATCTGGGCAAGGGCAACGACGTAATCGTCATCGCCGTGCCGCCATCGCGCACCGGCGGCGACCACCAGGAATACCTGGATGCCTTCGAACAGATCACCGAAACCCTTGTTCCGGCCCGCCTGGTCGTGGTCGGCGGCGCCGGCGCCACCGAAGTCGAGGGCGTGCGCCTGGTCGACACCCCGGGATTCCCCGAGGAATATAAGGCCGAGGCCACCACCAGCGCCGAGGTCTACGACATGTTCACCTCGGTGTCCGGCATCACCTGGACCGTCGTGGCCCCGGCCCCGGTCATCATGCCAGCGCGCCGCACCGGCAGCTACACCCTGGGCACCGATTCGCCGGCTGGCGACTTCGTTTCCTCCCAGGACTTCGCCGTAGCGATCCTCGATGAGATCGAAACCCCGGTCCACGAGAACCGCCGCATGACCGTAGCCAGCGAAAAGTAGTCCGCTTCGCAGACTGCCACTGCCCGACATTCGCCAGATCGGAGCGGGACGCTCCGATCTGACGAATGCGTTCCGGATGACTAGAGTTGGTTTGGTCATCACCACTAGTTCATCGAGGTAAGCACTTCCCCATGCAACGAAACTCGCGCGCATCCCGGATCCTCGGCTGCGCTATCGCGCTCCCGCTCATTGGATCCCTGCTGGCCAGCTGCTCGGCTGGAGCCGGATCCGATTCCACCGAAGAGAATGTGAAGCCGGTAGCCGGCGGCACCCTGGTCTACGCGTCGGGGGATGCCGAGCCGTCCTGCCTGGACCCGCATGTGGGCGGCAACTACCCGCAGGCCCTGGTGGCCAGCCAGTACCTCGAATCCCTGTTCACCAAGGATGCGGACGGGAAGATCATCCCGTGGCTTGCCGAAAGCACCGAAGTGTCCGAGGACGGCCTGACCCGTACCATCACCCTGCGCGACGGCATCACCTTCACCGACGGCACCAAGCTCACCGCCGAAGCCATCAAGGCCAATATCGAGCACCTGAAGGATCCGAATACCGCTTCCTCCACCGGCTACCTGGCCGTGGGCAAGGTAGTGGACATCGAAATTGTTGATGAGCTCACCGCCAAGCTGACGCTCTCCTCCCCGGATAACGCGCTGCTCGAATCGCTGTCCATGCCGTGGACCGCTATCGAATCCCCCAAGGCGCTGGAACGCGACCAGGCCACCAACTGCGCCTCCCCGGTAGGCACCGGCCCGTTCAAGGTCGAGTCCTGGGAGCACCAGAAGGCAGTGAACCTGGTCCGCAACGACGACTACGTGCTGCCGGTGGGCGACACGGCGCGTGCCGATGACAAGGCCTATCTGGATGGCATCATCTGGCGCTTCATCCCGGAGGCCGCCACCCGCTACGCCGCATTGCAGTCCGGCGAGGTCGACGTGATCGACAACGCGCAGCCGGACACCATTGCCACCGCGACGAAGGACAACTCGCTGGGCCACCTGGATGCACCGCGCCCGGGCGCTTCCAACCGCATCGAGCTGAACAGCTCCAAGGCGCCATTCGATGACCAGCGCGTGCGCGAAGCGTTCATCCGCGCCGTGGATGCCAACTCCGGCATCAGCTCGCTGTACTTCGGCACCGCGCAGCGCAGCTACTCGCTGCTCTCCTCCGTGGAGCCGCTGGGCTACACCGACGAATCGCTCTTCGGCACCGATGCGGCCAAGGCCAATGAGCTGCTCGATGAAGCTGGCTGGACCGAACGCGACGCCGAAGGCTACCGCGTGAAGGACGGCAAGCGCCTGTCCCTGGACTTCCCGGTCTCCACCAACCAGTCGGTTCCCGCCGAGCAGTCGCTGTTCGAGCAGTTCCAGGCTCAGGCCAAGGCCGTGGGCTTCGAGGTGAAGATCCAGCTGCTGGACCTGTCCAGCTGGTACGGCGCCCTGGCCAAGCACGAATACGATCTAGTCTCCGCTCCGTACACCAAGGTCGGCCCGTCGGTGCTGCGCATCCTCTACCACTCCAATTCGACCGTGCCTGCGCCATCGGGCTACTTTGCCAACAACGCGCAGGTGAAGAACGAGAAACTGGATGGGATCCTGGCCGAGGCCGAGCAGACCAATGACGAGGCGCTACGCGCTTCGCTGTACGAGCAGGCGCAGAAGCTGGTGCTCGAGGGCTACTACGTGCTGCCGCTCTACGACCAGCAGAACCACTTCCTCTACGGCAAGAACGTGCACGGAGTCGGCGCCACCACCGCCGTGTCCTCGCCGATCTACTACGACACCTTCATCACCGAGTAGCAACCGGTGGGCACGATTGCTTGGGCCGGGCGCAAGATCGGCGGCGCGCTGGTGGTGCTGTGGCTGGTCGCCACCGCCATCTTCATCGCCATCCGGCTGATCCCCGGCGACCCGGCCGAAGCAATCATGGGCGGCCCCGGCTCCCAGGCCTCGGCCGAAGCGCTGGCCGCTGCCCGCACCGAGTATGGACTGGACCGGCCGCTCATCGCCCAGTACCTGATGTACCTGGGCAAGCTGGCCACCTGCGATTTCGGAACCTCCTATTCGCTCAAGCAGCCGGTGATCGGCATCATGGGCGAGGTCCTGCCCAACACCCTCTGGCTGGCGCTGCTCGCCCTGGCCGCCGCGTGGGTGCTGTCCCTGTGCTTCGCCGCCCTGGCCATGCGCGCCAACCGGGTGGGCGCCTGGGTGGGGAATATCGTGGAAATCATTGCCGCCGCGGTGCCGCACTTCTGGCTTGGCGCGGTGCTGATCATGCTCTTCTCCTCGATGCTCGGCTGGCTGCCGGCGGTGGACAACGGCACGACCCAGGGCCTGGTCCTTCCGGTGCTGACCCTGGCCTTGCCGCTAGCCGGATTCCTCACCCAGCTGATGCGCGATTCGCTTTCCGACGCCATGTCAAGCCAGTTCGCGCTGGCCTCCCGGGCGCGCGGCGAGAGCCGGCTGGCAGTCTTCTGGCGCCATGGCCTACGCCATGCCGCCTTGCCAGCACTGGGCCTGACCGGGTGGGCCTTTTCCTCGCTGCTCTCCGGGGCAGTGGTGGTCGAGGCGATCTTCGCCCGCCCGGGCCTTGGCCGCTCGCTGCTCTCTGCGGTGCTGGCGCGCGACATTCCCATGGTTACCGGCATCGCCTTGTTCTCCGCACTGGTGTACATCGTGGTCATGGCCATCACCGAAGGCCTTGAACGCGCCATCGACCCGGCAGGAGCGAGCTCATGAGCCGCACCGCGAAGATCCTCAGCATCGCCTTCATCGCCCTGTGGGCGCTGATCGCTCTTGCCCCTTCGGTGCTGGCCCCGGGCGACCCGTTGGCCGTCAACCCGGCCGAGGCATTCCAGGCGCCCGGCACCACGCACTTCTTCGGCACCGACGAATCCGGCCGCGACATCTATACCCGCGTCATCCATGGCGCCCGCGACTCGCTGGCCATCGGGTTGGCCGCCACCGCGCTGGGCATGGGTCTGGCCATCGTCTTGGGCACCGTCGCAGCGCTGTCCCCGCGCTGGCTCGATGAGATCATCCTGCGCGTGCTCGAAGCGCTGTATGCGATTCCTTCCCTGCTGATGGCACTGCTGATCATCGTCTTCACCGGTCCCGGAGTCGGACCAGCCATCGTCGCGGTAGGCCTGTCCACCGCACCGGGCTATGCCCGGCTGGTGCGCAGCCAGATCCGCACGCTGAAGAGCTCCGAAATGCTGGAAGCGGCCACCGTGCTGGGCCGCGGCACCTGGCTGCGCGTGCGCAACCACCTGGTCCCCAACGCCCTGAAGCCCCTGCTGGCACTGGTGACCCTCGGGATTGGCCAGGCGGTCATCTGGGCCGCGGCGCTGTCGTTCCTGGGCTTGGGCACCCCGCCCCCAGCCCCTGAATGGGGCGCCATGCTCTCGGCCGGGCGCACCTACCTGCACCTGGCCTGGTGGATGAGCCTGTTCCCCGGTCTGGCAATTGTTTTCGTGGCCGCCGGCGCCACCCTGATCGGCCGCGCGCTGGGCGGAAAGGCCAGGACCGCATGAACGGGCAAGCATTGATCACCGCCAAGAACCTGTCGGTCAGCTTCGGTTCCACCGTGGCGGTGAAGAACGTTTCCTTCACCGTCCAAGCCGAACGCTGCCTGGCCCTGGTGGGCGAATCCGGCTCCGGCAAATCCGTGACCGCACGCAGCCTGCTGGGACTCTCCGGCGGCACCGCGACCGCGGACGCGCTGGAAGTCTGCGGGCAGGATGCCCTGTCGCTGTCCGAGCGCAGCTGGCAGCAGATCCGCGGCAATTCCGTCTCGATGATCCTGCAGGATGCGCTGATGGCGCTGGATCCGCTGCGTCCAGTGGGACGGGAAATCGGCGACGCGCTCAAGGCCCACGGCAAGCTTCCCCGGGCCGAGCGGCAGCAGCGGGTCATCCAGGTGCTTGAGTCCGTGCGCATGCCCGAACCCGAACGTCGGGCCAGGCAGCGTTCCACCGAGCTTTCCGGCGGCATGCGCCAGCGCGCGCTGATTGCCCAGGCCCTGGCCGGCAACCCGCAGGTGGTCATCGCCGATGAGGCCACCACCGCGCTGGACTCGGCGCTGACCGCCTTGGTTCTCGCGCAGCTGCGCGAGCTGAAGGAGCAGGGCCGCGGCGTGCTGTTGATCAGCCACGACCTGGCCCAGGTCGCCCACCTGGCCGATGACATCGCGGTGATGCGCCAAGGCGAGATTGTCGAGGCCGGAGTCGCCGCGCAGATCCTGGGCAACCCGCAGCACGAGTACACCCGGCAGCTGCTGCGCGCCGTGCCCTCGGGCGTGCCGCGCTTCGCCCCCTTGTCGGCAGCCAGCAGGCCCTTGTCCGCACCGATGCAGAATGATGCCGCGCCGGCTTCCAGCGCGCTGTCCGCCAAGGGGCTGTCCAAGAGCTTCGGCAAGCACACGGCTGTCGAGTCGGCCAGCTTCGAGCTGCCCCGCGGCAAGACCCTGGGCATCGTTGGCGAATCCGGATCGGGCAAGACCACCACTGCCCGCATGGTCCTGGGCTTGCAGCCACCGGATGCCGGCACCGTCGAGCTGCTCGGCGAACGCTTCGCCCCGGCCCATGAGCCGCAGCGCCGGAAGCTGCGCGAGCAGATGGGTGCGATCTACCAGAACCCGCTGGGATCCTTCGACCCGCGCTATTCCGTAGGCCAGCTGCTGGCCGATGCGCTGAGCCGGGGCAAGTCCAAGCGCGCTGCCGAATACCGGGTCCCGGTGGCCGAACTACTGGAACAGGTTGAATTATCCCCTGGTTTGCTGGAGCGCAATCCGCGCGAGCTCTCCGGCGGGCAGCGCCAGCGCCTGTCCATAGCCCGTGCGCTGGCACCGAAGCCATCGGTGCTGGTCCTCGACGAGCCGGTCTCCGCCTTGGATGCTTCCATCCAGGCCACCGTGCTGGATCTGCTGGATAGGATCCAGGTCGAGACCGGGACCAGCTACCTGTTCATCAGCCACGATTTATCGGTCATCGAGCATATGAGCGATAACGTCGCGGTAATGCATCAAGGCAAGATCATCGAGCAGGGTGCGACAGCCCAGGTCTTCGCAGCTCCGCAGCAGGAATACACGAAGCTGTTGCTCTCGGCGATGCCGCGGTTGCGCTGAGCGCCTCTAACCGCGTCCCAGTATCGCTTGGGTCATTCGTGTTACTGGAGCTAGTCACACACCAACACCATCAGTGCGAGTATGTGTTGTGTGCTTGTTCTGCTGCGAATCGAAACATCTCTGGAACTGGATAATGTGTTTCACACATTAGACTCCCGTGCTAAGTATGCTGGCATCCATACTTGGCTTGACGGCCCTTGGGCCGTCAAGGAATTTCCAGAATCTTGCCGTTGCGCGGCAGCTGGCCGTCGAAAAGCATCGGCACCGCCTCGGCTGCGTGCACAGGCAGCCTGTCGATAGCCTGCACATGAACATGCGGTTCGGTGCTGTTGCCGGAGTTGCCGCATGCGGCAATGAGATCCCCGAGCGCGACGTGGTCTCCGACGCCAACTTCGAGGCTTCCCTGTTTCAGGTGGCATAGCGCAACGACCGCTGCACCGGTTTGGATCATCACGTGGTTCCCGGCGAGCGCCTGCCACCCGTGGGCAAGCCGTTGGCGTTGGGTCAGCGCATAGCCAATTGATGCCAGCCCGCGTCGGGCGCGATGGTCGGGCATCGAGGCATCCGCCGCGATCACGGTCCCGGCGCACGGCGCCAGAATGGGCACCCCGAAACCGAAAAAGCTCGTTGGCTCCTCTGTGCCTAACCAGGTCCTGGCGGTCACTGGCGCGGACCCTCCCTGCTCATCGACCTGGACGAAGTCGATGGCGTAGGATGAGGCGAACAGGGTTGTTCCGTGGCTGGGCACCCGGTCCGCCGGGCTGTTCTGGACCAGCCAGAGCCCGGTGAAGGGATAGTGCAGGTGCACCGCATTGCCGCCGCTCATAACAACCCCTGTAAGCCAAAACCCATGTTGCCTTCTTGTACAAGATCTACCATAGGTTCATGATTTCCGTAGCCCTCGCCGACGTCCGCAACCGCCAGGCCGATCTCATCGCCACAGCACAGCGTGAGCCTGTCGTGATCACCTCCCGCGGGGCTGGTCGACGCGCAGTCGTCGTATCTCCGGAGTTCTGCGATCGCGCGCTCCAGGCGTTGGAAGATCAAGCCGACATTCGTGCCGCGGCGGCCGCGCGCCAAGAGACCGAACCCATCTCCCACGAGGATCTGGCCGCCGAGGTCGGCCACTGATTCGTGGCGTATCGCATCGGAACCGGTGACTACCGAGTCGTTCATGACGTCGTGGACGATGAACTGGTTGTGTTGATCCTCAGGCGCGGGCACCGTCGAAAGGTCAATCGATGAGCGGCGATGGTTCCTCTTCGATCCCAATGTAGATCTCACGCACTCGAGCCCCAGCGTGGAGGCCAAAGGCACCGATTGGGACCTTATAGTACGGGACTTGGACAGTTCACTTCACGGTGGGCACCAACGACTTCAATTCGCGAGGGGCAAGCACTCGGCCCTCGGCAAAACCCGCCTTCAGCAGCCCCGATGACGACAGTGAGATGCACTTCAGCGACACGCGGAAAGTGGCGATCGATCAGCGTGACGCCGACGACCGTCCCCTCACTGCTTCGTATAGCCCACGTCTCCTTGGAGTGAGCTGCCTCGATGCAATCCTCGTTGGAATCCGGCCGCGCGAATCACTCGGGGACCGTGGCGAGCAACTTCGCGACGTCCTCAGGCGCCTGCCGGTCGCGCCGAACAACGAATCCTGTACTGGTCAGGCGACGGCTAGAGGTGTGATCGCCTCGATCTGCTCAGACACCCGGTCCCGGGCTAGCTCCAGCTCATAGTGCGCCTGCAGGTTGAGCCAGAACTGCGGGTCGATCCCGAAGTAGCGCCCAAGGCGCAACGCCGTGTCAGCAGTGATCGCACGCTTGCCGTGCACGATCTCATTGATGCGGCGTGGCGGCACGCCGATAGATACAGCCAGCTTGTTCTGGGTGATCCCGAACCCTTCGATGAAGTCCTCCATGAGAACCTCACCTGGATGAACGGGATCCCACTTCTCAGTGGTAGTCGACGAGTTCGACATTCTCGGCACCTCCTTCTGTCCAGCTGAAACAGATTCGCCACTGATCGTTGACCCGGATGCTGTGCTGCCCCACACGGTCGCCTTTCAGCGACTCCAACCGGTTGCCAGGTGGCACGCGCAGCGAGTCGAGGAATCGAGCGGCATGGATCTGCGTCAGCTTTCGAATGGCTGCCTTCTGGACACGGGGATCGACCGACGGCACCTTATCGCGATGCCAAAGTCGCTCAGTCGCCTTGTCGGCGAAGGATCTGATCACACCTACAGCATGCCACGCTTAACGCGATGCGTCAATAACGCTATACGTTAAACCAGAACTCAACCGCGCTCCCGCCACTCACGACTACCCGTAGGCTCTGAGTCCCTAGACCAGGTCCGACATCTGGTCCTTGACCTGCTTGCGCAGGATCTTGCCCAGCAGCGAACGCGGCATCTCGTCGATCTGCACGATGCGCTTGGGCACCTTGTAGGCGGCCAGCAGCTCGCGGCAGTGGGCGCGCAACGCGTCCTCGTTCAGCCCGGCGCCTTCTTCGAGCTGCACCGCGGCAACCACCATTTCGCCGCCACGGGCCAATGGCTTGCCGAAGACTGCGGCATCGGCAACATCGGCATGCTGGCGCAGCGCGATCTCCACCTCGGTCGGTGAAACATTGAAGCCGCCGGTGATGATCAGTTCCTTGGCGCGGTCCACCACCTGGGCGAAGCCGTCCTCGTCCACGGTGACCACATCTCCCGAACGCAGCCAGCCGTCCCCGGTCATGGCCTTGGCAGTTTCCTCCGGGTTGTTCCAGTAGCCCTGGAACACCTGCGGGCCCTTGACCAGCAATTCACCCGGTTCGCCCTGGGCCACTTCGCGGGAGGGATCCTCCACATCGACGACCTTCATCAGCGTCGAGGGGAAGGGCACGCCGATGGTGCCGGTGCGGCGGCTCGGGTGGAACGGGTTGCCCAGTGCCACCGGGGAGGACTCGGTCATCCCGTAGCCTTCCACCAGCAGGCCGCCGGACATCGATTCCCATAGCTCCACCACGTGGTCCGGCAGATTCATTGCCCCGGAGATGCAGTACTTGGCGCTCTTCAGCGACATCCCGCGTTCCTTGGCGGCCAGTGCGGTGCGTTCGTAGATGGGCGGCACCGCGCAGTACACGGTGGCCGGGGATTTCTTCCAGGCATCCAGGATCATGTCCGGGTCGAATTTCGGGAAGAGCACCAGCAGGCCCTGCTTCTTCACGCCGAAGGTCAGGTACAGGGTCATGCCGAAGGCATGGAACATCGGCAGGATCGCGTAGAGGATTTCCTCGCGCTCCTTGGCACCGAGCATCCAAGCCTCGCCCTGCAGGGCGTTGGAGTACAGATTGAAGTGGGTGAGCATGGCGCCCTTGGGGTGCCCGGTGGTGCCCGAGGTGTACTGGATGACCGCCAGGTCATTGACATCCGGATGCGGGTGGCTTTCATCCAGTGCCGGCCCGGAGAGCAGCTCCTTCCAAGCCACGGTGCCCGAGGTGCGGGCCGTGAGCGATGCCTTGGTCTCGCGCAGCTTCTTCACCGGCAGGTTCAGCGCCAGGCGCTTGACCGCAGGGAAAGCTTCGAGCAGGTTGACCGAGACGATCGAGTCGAGCTGCACGTCCTTGGGGAATTCCTGGAGGTTGGCCACGACCTTGTCCCAGGCAATCACGATGCGCGCCTGGTGGTCTTCGAACTGGTGGCGCAGTTCGCGCGAGGTGTACAGCGGGTTGTGCTCCACCACGACGGCGCCAAGGCGCAGGATCGCGTAGAAAGCCACCACGTGCTGCGGGCAGTTGGGCAGGACCAGTGCCACGCGGTCCCCGGCACGCACGCCGAGCTTGCGCAGGCCTTCGGCGGCCTTTGCCACCTGGTCCCCCAGATCGGCGTAGCTGGTGCGGCGGCCGAAGAACTCGGTGGCCGGGCTTTGGCCGGCTTCGCGAACCGAGCGCTCGAACATGCGGCTGAGCGGTTCGGTGGGCAACTCGATTTCGGCAGGGACTCCGGGCTGGTAATTCGCCACCCATGCGGGCGCAGCACTATTTTCCATATCTCCAATCATGCCTTGTTGCGTCCCTTGGCGCGATTCCAGGGCGGTTCAGGCGCAATCAACCCGCTGCAGGCCCCCGGTCCACCCGCCGGTGATGCGCATCCGGCGCGGGAGGGCTGGGATTTTCCTGCGAACGCCCGGTTCCGTGAAAGGATCGGCGGTAGTGTGTCCGTGATTCCACGGCTACTAAACCAACAGGAGGCTGCCATGGCGGCACGGCGAACCTCGCGGCTTCCCATCACGCGCCGACGCGCAGGAACCGGCTTCTTCTATCTGGAAGGCTCGCGCTCCGTTAAGGACCCGCGCCTGCTGGAGCGGATCAGGAAATTGTCGATTCCGCCGGCTTGGCAACAGGTCCAGATCGCGGCCAGTTCGCGGGCCAAGGTCCAAGCTCGCGGAATAGATGCGGCAGGACGCACCCAGATGATTTATCACCCGGAATTCCGTGATCGCCAGGATGCCGCCAAATTCGACCGGTTGCCAGCGTTCGGCCGTGCGCTGCCGAATCTCCGCCGTCAGCTGATGCGGGATTTGCGCCGGGGAAGCAGCGACAAGAACAAGGTCACTGCGGCCGTGATAATGCTGCTGGATCTTCACCTGCTGCGCATCGGCACGCATGCATACTCGCATTCCAACGAATCCTTCGGGGCTGCTTCGTTGCGATCCAAGCATCTGGCGGTCCAAGGGCATTGCGCCACCCTCGATTTTCCTGGCAAGAGCGGCCAGGAGCAGCATGTGAAAATCAGGAGCCGACGACTGGTAAAAGTACTGGCTGAATTGCGCGATCAACCGGGCTATGAGATTTTCCGCTATCTGGACGAAGATGGGAAGTCACGCTTGCTTCAGCCATCACAGATCAACCAGTACCTCGCCGAGCATTTGGATGGCGATTTCACGGCCAAGGACTTCAGAACCTGGGGCGGCAGCTTGGCAGCGTTCGAGGCATTGCTTGAGGCTCCCGCCTCAGCGATGGCGGCCGAAGATGCAACGAATCTGCGTAAGCTGGCCGTCGAGCAAGCCGCCAGAAAACTGGGCAATACTCCCGAAATCGCCGCCGGATCCTATATCGACCCGCGGGTGCTGGCATTGGCGGAAGATCCTGGGAAATTGTCGTCGCTGCGCCGTTCCAAAAGCCAGCTCAAGACCAAGAACCATTTGGATCCTGCGTCGCGTTGCATGCTGCGTTTTCTTGAAAGGACCGGGTAGGCGACGGCTCGGAATCAGCTGGTGCAGCTGCCTGGCATCAGATTGCGGAAACTAGAAGTTCAGCCCGCGGGCCGCCACATCCCATTCTTCGCTGGTGCCGTCCTCATGCACGGCCAGCACGGTATCAACCAGGTTTACTGCGACGCAGACGTGGTTGGGGATGACCTGCAGCTGCTGGCCATGGGCCGGCAGCGGTTGGTCTTCGGGCCACAGCACGGTGGCATGGTGCTCGGACAGCGCACTGATCCGAGCTTCCGGGCATTCGGCGATGCGCCCGTAGCCGGTAGCCCAAGCCGGGCGGTCTGCGCCGAGCATCTTGCTGCCGGCGTCCAGCACAATGCGCCGGGGAATCTGCGCATCGCCTTCATGCCGGCTGATCACGGTGGATGCGACAGAAAGCGAAATGTCCTCCCAGCGCACGCGCCCCAGCTCGAACTGCTGCGCATCGCCAAAGACATAGACCCCGGGACGCACCTCGGTCAGCACCGAGTTGTCGCTGAGTTCCGCCGTCGGTGTGGAACCGCCGCTGATCCGCTTGATCTTATGCCCTGCCTCGCGCAGCAGGAAAGCCGCCTCGGCCAAGGTCTTGTGCTCATCGTTCAGTGCCGCGTCAATGCCGTCCGGCGAGTAGCTGTGGCCGGGGAAGGTGAAGATCCCGTGCACGCGCATCCCCAAAGCACGGGCGACCTCGGCAATCTCGACTGCGCCTTGCGGGCTGGTGCCGCTTCGGTGATGGCCGCTGTCGATCTCGATGATGAGCTTGACCTTGGAGGCCTTCTCCCCCAGCATCTTGGCCATCTGCTGGACGGCTTCGACCGAATCGGTGCCGATGCTCAGCTTGGCCCGCCGCATCAGCTCCATGATCCGCTCTGCCTGGGATTCATTGACCCACAGCGGGTAGGCGATGAAGATCTTGGCGACCCCGTGCAACGCGAAGGCGAGGGCTTCGCCCACGGTGGCCACGGTGAGTCCGGCGGCACCGGCATTCATCTGGCGTTCGGCGATCTCATGCATCTTATGGGTCTTGGCATGCGGGCGCAGTTTCAGCCCTTGGCTTGCCACCCGATGGGCCACCCGGTCGATGTTCTGCTGGAGCTTCGCTACGTCAACGATGATCTGCGGGGTGTTGATGCCGGCTGGGATAATGCCCAAATTTTCTGTCCTTCTTGCACGTGTACTGCGTCGCAGGGAACCTGTGGAATTGCATTCCCGCCGATCTGAAAGACTACCGCAGGAAGCTTTGTATAGGGGAAGGAAGAACTAGCGCGGCAGCGTGCCTGGCCGGCTGGACAGCTTGGTGGACAGCTCATGGGCGTGGTGCAGCAAGAGGTTGCCCAGTTCCTGACGGCGGTCTTCTTCAAAGCGGGTGTGGATTCCGGTCAGGCTCAGCGCCCAGGCGGGCTGCCCGGAGTTGTCGAAAACTGCAGCACCCATGCCCCAGCTGCCCTCGACGATCAGTCCGGGGTTGACCGAATAGCCCAGCTGGCGGGTTTCGGCGACCTTCTTGCGCAGCTCGTCGCGCGAATGCGCCGGCCCGTATTCCGGCTCCAGGTCGGCGTTGCGCAGGTAGCGTTCGATCCCCTGCTCGGGCAGGAACGCAAGAATGGCGATGCCGGCCGAGGCGACACCGAGTGGGAAGCGCCGGCCTTCATACAGGACGAAGGAGCGGATCGGGAAGGCCCCGTCCTGGCGCAGCAGGCACACGGTTTCGTCCCCGCGGCGGGCCGAGAGGAACGCGCTTTCTCCGGTGGCCTCAGCGAGCGCTGCCACGTGTTCGCGGGCTAGTTCGCTGATGTCGTAGCGTTCGGCTGCCACCGCGCCCATGAGGTAGAGCTCGGGGCCCAGCAGCCAGCGGCCGGTGCGGTTATCGTGGTCGCAGAATCCTTCGGTGGCCAGCGCACTGAGCAGCCGGTGCACGGTGGGGCGGGCCAGACCGGTGCTCCGGGCGGCCTGCGTCGTGGTGATGCCCTCGGGCATGGAGGTGCTCACGGCGCGCAGCACGGCGGCCAGCCGTCCGACGACCTGGGTTCCAGCCGGGGAATTGCTCATGACCACATTATGGACGATGGGGGTTCGGGCCGGGTAAATTTCGGCTTCATACTTTGTCGCCGCACCCCTGTTGCTGTGGGGCCGATCGGCGGATAATTTGGCACATGGAAAAGACATGGCAGATCGTCATCGACTGCGCTGAGCCGCAAGCGATGGTCCGGTTCTGGACCGAGGCGCTGCGCTACGTTCCCGAGCCCGCTCCTGATGGGCATCCGACCTGGCGCGCCTACTGGCGGTCGATGGGTGTGCCCGAGGATGAATTGCCGCCCGGCGCCGGCGACGCTCCGGAGTCGCTGGTCGATCCGCACGGTGGTGGTCCCCGGATTTGGTTCCAGCAGGTGCCGGAAGCCAAGCACGTCAAGAACCGCCTGCATCTGGATTTGCTGGTCAGCGGCGGCCGCGGTGTCCGCTTCGAGCAGCGCCGGCAGATCATCACCGACGAGGCAGAGCGCCTAGTCGGTTTGGGGGCAAAGGTCCAGACCGTTCACGACATGCCCGAGATGGGCCATTTCGCCATTTGCATGCTCGATATCGAAGGCAACGAGTTCGACATCGTCTAGCTCTCGTCATACGCGTCCATGATATGGACAGGGTGTCCACTTCTCCTCACCATCCGACCAATTCACCGGCAAATCTCCGGGCCTATTGCATGCTCACCTGCGACTACGTACGTTAGGGACTAAGCAGATCCGAGCTCCACATAGTGGACACATGGAGGAATCGATGACAACGAAGTTTCAGGATGACGCAGCCGCTGCTTTGGCTGCCGTCGTCAAGGATGGCATGACCATCGCAGTAGGCGGATTCGGCCTATCCGGCATCCCGAACCGGCTGATCACCGCGTTGCGGGACTCGAAAGCAACCAACCTGACGATCGTTTCAAACAACATGGGCGTGGATGGCAAGGGGCTGGGCGTCCTGTTGGAAAACAAGCAGGTTTCCAAGGTCCTGGCCTCCTACGTCGGGGAGAACAAGCTGTTCGCCCAGCAGTTCCTTGATGGAGATCTGGAAGTTGAATTCTGCCCGCAAGGCACCTTGGCCGAGCGCCTGCGTGCTGGCGGTGTCGGAATCCCCGCGTTCTTCACGCCAACCGGCGTGGGAACGCCGATTGCCGAAGGCAAGGAAGTCATGGAATTCAATGGCAAGCCGGCGATCCTGGAACGCGGCATCTTCGCCGACATCGCCCTGGTCAAGGCGCACCAGGCGGATGCGGAAGGCAACCTGCGCTATCGGATGACCTCGAAGAACTTCAACCCGCTGGCCGCCATGTCGGGCCGGCACACCTTCGCCGAGGCCGAAGAAATCCTCGATGACTACCTGGACCCGTCATTGGTGGAAACCCCGGGAATTTTCGTGCAGACCCTGGTCCAGGCCGATGAGGTCAAGGACATTGAACAGCGCACCGTGCGCAGCCGAGAGGAGGCCTGAACATGTGGACTCGAGATGAAATGGCGGCCATCGCCGCCAGCGAGCTGACAGATGGCCAGTACGTGAACCTGGGCATTGGCATCCCCACCATGGTGGCCAATAACCTGCCGGACGGCGTATCGGTCAAGCTGCAGAGCGAGAACGGCCTGCTGGGCATGGGCCCCTTCCCCTATGAAGGCGAAGAAGACGCTGATTTGATCAATGCCGGAAAGCAGACCGTGACGATCCTGCCCGGCGGCAGCTTCTTCGATTCGGCGACCTCCTTCGGCATGATCCGCGGCGGCCACGTCCAGACCGCGATCCTCGGAGCCCTGCAGGTGGCCGCCAACGGCGATCTGGCCAACTGGACCATCCCGGGCAAGCTGGTCAAGGGCATGGGCGGCGCCATGGATCTGGTCGCTGGCACCCCGCGCGTGATCGTCTTGACCGACCACGTGGCCAAGGACGGAACATCGAAGATCGTGGAGAAATGCGACCTGCCGCTGACCGGAGTCGGCGTGGTCAACCGCATCATCACCGATCGAGCAGTGTTTGATATAGAGGACTCGAGCTTGACCCTGCGTGCAGTAGCCCCGGGGGAAAGCGTGGAAAGCATCAAGGAAATCACGGCAGCGGAATTTGTCGTGGATATTGTGGAGGATCTGAAAGCATGACCGCAAAGATTGTGGGCTACGCCCGCACCCCGTTCGTGAAGTTCAATGGCGTTTTCGCCGCGGTTCCCGCCACCGAGCTGGGCGCGCACGCCGCCAGGGCGGCACTGGAAGGCGCCGGAGTAGCACCCAGCGAGGTGCAGCAGGTCGTCGTCGGCCAGGTGCTGCAGGGCGGCGCTGGCCAGAATCCGGCCCGCCAGTCCGCTGTGGGCGCCGGTGTTCCATTGGAAGTTCCGGCTATCGCGGTGAATGCGGTGTGCCTTTCAGGTGCCGAAGCAGTGGTGGCAGGTGCCCGCTTGATCAACAGCGGCGAAGCTGATGTCGTCCTGGCCATCGGCCAGGAATCGATGTCGCTGGCTCCGCACGTGCAGCGCGCCCGTGCCGGCGCCAAGTACGGTGCCATCGAAATGATCGACACCTTGGAATACGACGGCCTGACGGATGCCGCCGAGAAGCGTTCGATGGGTGCTTCCACCGAGGAGCACAACGCCAAGCTGTCGATGACCCGCGAGGCCCAGGATACGGTTTCGGCCGCTTCCCACCAGCGCGCTGCCGCTTCCCGCGATTTCGCAGCCGGCGAGATTGCGCCTTTCACCATTTCCAGCCGTCGTGGCGACACCACCATCAGCGAAGATGACGGCGTCCGCGCAGACACCACAGTGGAGTCCCTGGGCAAGCTGCGCCCTGCCTTCGCCAAGGAAGGCACCATCACCGCAGGCAACTCCTCGCAGATCACCGATGGCGCCGCGGCAGTGGTGCTGGCCAGCGACGCGGCCATTGAGCGACTGGGTCTGAAGCCGCTGGCGGAAATCCTCTCTCATGCTTTTGTTGCCGGTCCGGACCGTACCCTGCACGAGCAGCCATCCAACGCAATCAGCGCAGCCCTGCAGAAGGCAGGTGCCGAAGCGAAGGACCTGAAGGCGGTTGAAATCAACGAGGCCTTCGCTGCCGTGTCGGTGCAGTCCACCAAGGCGCTCGGCCTGGATGCCTCCATCGTGAACCCGCATGGCGGTGCCATCGCCCTGGGCCACCCGATCGGTGCTTCCGGTGCACGAATCGTAGGCACCCTGGCCCGTCAGCTGCATGAACTGCCTGCCGGTTCGCTGGGTGCCATCGGCATCTGCGGCGGCGGCGGCCAGGGCACCGCATTGGTCCTGCGCTCGCTGTAGCCACCTGCTAACAAGCCGGTGCGGCCAGGTCCTGCTGGGATCAGGCCGCACCGGCTTTTTCGTTGTCCCAGTGGATCAAGAGCAAGAATTCTCGAGCTGACCGCTTGATGTTTCGATGCTGTGCCTTGCGCTTTGTTTCTAATGCCAGAGCGGCTCACGCGATACGTGATTGATCAGCAGCTGCGGATCCAGTTCGACATAGGTTCCATTGGCCATCCGCGGGTTGCTTTCTGCGGTAAGCGCGGCAATCACCGAGCAGATCAAGGCGCTGTGGCTGACTACCAGCACATACTGTCCCGGATGCTGATGGCAGATCTTGAACAGCGCATTCACTGCACGGCCCACCAGGTGCTCCTCGGTTTCGCCGGTGCCCACCAGCAGCTGGCGCTGCTCATCGGCACCATCGGCAACCAGGGTGCCTTCCAGATTGCCGAAGTCCTGCTCCATCAGTTCCGGGTTCTCGTGCAGGGCGCGGATGCCCATGCTGTTGGCAATGATCTGCGCGGTTTGGCGGGCACGGAACAGCGGTGAGGAATACACCGCATCCCACGGTCCCTGAGGTGCCAGCTCGGCGGCGAGCTGCTGGGCTTGGCGGATGCCCGTGTCGTTCATCGGCAGGTCGCTGCGTCCATGCAGTCGTCCTGCCTTGTTCCATTCGGTCTGTCCGTGGCGGATCAGTACTAGTTTCTGTGCACTCATCGTCTTCTTCTTTCTGGCTTGCACCGCAGCGACACGCGCCCGGTGCTCAGTTCTGTTCTTCGAGTCAGTTGCTGGTCTGCGAACTCTTGACTGGCGCGGGCAGCGCCGGGCATTCGTTCAGCGCAGAGCACTGATCGCTGGACGCAGCGAACGCGTCCACTGTTTTTGCCCCGACATTGATGACGTTGAATGCCGCCGCGGGCTCGGCAACGATCTGGGTCGGGGCGAATGGATTCATGTTGTAGGACACTGCAGGAGCCATGAACACCGGGGTGTTCACCAGCTGGCTGGTGGACGCCTGGTGGTAGTGGCCGCAAAGGATCGCACGGATATCGCTACCGGCGGTAATGGCCGCCAGCTCCATGGGGTCCTGCAGTCCACGTCCGGCACGGGCCTCATTGGTGGCCTCCACCGGAGGATGGTGCAACAGCAGCAGGGATCCGCGCGGTGCTGGCGCCGCCAGGAGCATGGAAAGCCAATCGAGCTGCTCGCGTTCAAGGTTCCCCTGGGCCAGTTGGAATCCCCCGCTATCCAGGCCGATGATTCGAAGCCCGTGGACCTCGTGCACCGTGTCGGCTGGACGGGGACCGGTGGACAGGCGCCTGGTGTTGAAGGATTCCCCCACCGTTCCCAACGGGTCATGGTTGCCCGGCACGCTGATGACCGGGCAATCCAGTACACGCTGCGTCCGGTTGAACAGCTCGGCGGCCCGCTCATGGACGGGCGAACCGCGATCGGCGATATCGCCGGTCACCACGATGGCATCCGGTTCCAGGTATGCGGCCGCTTCCAGCGCCTGCTCGGTGCGCTGCCACGAATCAATGGTCCCGTGAAGCAGCTGCCCTTCGGGGTGCAGGTGGGTGTCGCTCAATTGGATGATCGTCAGAGGCTCCATCTTCTTCCCTCCCGTGCGGCTGCTGCATTTCATCCCATTGAACGCCGGAGGTCTGGCCAGCAGGTGAACAGGGCGCCGACACCATATGAAGTCCTGAAGAATCAAGGTTCCTCGAATACCGGACAAATGGGCTATCCAAGACAGGGAAAACCCCGTATTACATGCTTTCTGGCGCATATGAACAGCGAGTAGCATTCAAAACGACTAACCTTGAAGAGAGAAGTTTTGAATCCACCGAGGAGCTATATCCATGACCGGCAGCAAAGTCGTCGCCTTTGGCCACTTCCAGCCAGAGCGCATCGTCCCGAATACCGAGCTGGAAAAGCTGGTGGAAACCAGCGACGAGTGGATTACCCGCCGCGTCGGCATCGAGGAACGCCGCTGGGGCACCGGTGTTGAAACCGTCGACTCCATGGCCATCAAGGCCGCAGAGATGGCTTTCGGCAATTCGGCAGACATCAAGGCAGCAGATATCGATTTGATTGTTGTCGCGACCTGCACCGCCACCGACCGCTCGCCGAATATGGCGGCCCGTGTTGCCGAGGCACTGAACATGGAGCAGGGCCCTGCCACCATGGATGTCAATGTGGCCTGCTCTGGCTTCGCCCATGCAGTGGGCATCGCCCAAGGCGCTATCGCGGCAGGCACCGCCACCAACGCTCTGGTTATCGGCTCCGAAATGCTCACCGATTACACCGACTTCACCGATCGCACCACCTGCGTGCTCACCGCCGATGGCGCTGGCGCCTTCGTGATCACCGCTTCGGAAGACAATGGCATTTCGCCAGTCGTCTGGGGTTCGGTCCCGTCGCTGTCCGATGCCGTGCGCATCGAGGCCGAGAACGACATGAAGTTCGCGCAGAACGGCCAGAGCGTCTACCGCTGGACCGTGACCCAGCTGCCGAAGATCGCTTCGCAGATTATCGAGCGTGCGGGCATGAAGCCGGAAGAGCTGGATGCCATCGTCCTGCACCAGGCCAACCTGCGCATTATCGAGCCGCTGGCTGAGAAGATCGGCGCCCCGAACGCACGCGTGGCCACCGACGTGGTCTACTCAGGCAACACCTCGGCCGCCTCGGTGCCGCTGGCACTGTCCAAGCTGATGGCTTCGGATGAGCCGCTGCCTTCGGGGTCCAAGGCGCTGCTGTTCGCCTTCGGCGGCGGCCTGGCCTACGCAGGCCAGATCATCACCATTCCTTAAGCATTTTCCTCGCGAAAGGCGCACCGGCAACTTGCCGGTGCGCCTTTCGCGGTTAATCTCCCGGCAGCCCTTATGCAATGCGTAGCAACGGCTAACCTATTGCACATGCTCGATGTACTGGAGGTCGCCGCTGAACCGACGCGCAAGCGCCTGGTACAGCTGCTCGGCTCCGGTGAACGAACGGTGACGGAGCTGGCCAGGCATTTTCCGGTCAGCAGGTCCGCAATCTCCCAACACTTGCTGCTGTTGATCGAAGCCGGTTTGCTCGACGCCCGGAAGGACGGGCGCCAGCGCTACTATTCGCTCACCCGTGCAGGCATCGCCCGGCTCAAGAAAGAAATCGAGTCGTTCTGGAATACCGAATTGGATCTGCTTGCAGCCGAGGCCAGCCAGCTGGCCGCCGGCGGGCAGCCCACCGCTTCCCCGATGGCACACCCAGGAGAACAGCCATGAGCTCCGAGAGAACCGTCATCCTCCCTGTCAACCCGGACACCGCCTTCACCCTGGTCACCGATCCCGAACGCCTGCGCCGCTGGCAAACTGTCGCCTGCCGCATGGACCTGAGGGTCGGTGGCAGCTACCGATTCACCATGGGCCCCGGCCTCCATGCCGCAGGCACAGTCACCGAAATCGAGCCAGGCCGCCGGCTGGTGCTCAGCTGGGGCTGGGAATGCTCCGACGCGGTGCCTCCCGGTGATTCCGCCCTCTACATCACCATGGAAGCGCATGCGGAAGGCACCGCGCTCACCCTGCGCCACGAAGGCCTGGACGCCGGGCAGCCCTCCGGCCATGCCGAGGGCTGGAACCACTTCCTGGACCGCCTGGTGCCCTTCGCGAAAATCGGCCATGCCGTCCCCGATGAATGAAACGCCACGCCGGAACCCGCAGATGCCATCACCGCGGCCGAGGCCTCCCTGGCCGCGCTGCAGCTGGTGCTGCACCACCTTCAGGAAAAGGACCTGCAGCGCCCAACCCCCTGCACGGAGTTCAACGTCAGCCAGCTCGTGGACCACTTGGCCGGCAACCTCGCACTGGCTTGCAAGGCGATGGGCTCTGAACAAGCAGATGACCCGTCGCTGGCACCGGAACCGCGCATTGCCCAGCTCGCGCAGGCGGCCCTGGAGTCTTTCTCCGCACGTGGGCTGGAGGGCACGCTCGATCTGGGCTTCGCAGAGGTTCCGGCCAGCGTCCTGTCCGGCATCCTGAACCTCGAATCCATGGTCCACGGCTGGGATTTCGCCCAGGCCACGAGCCAGGAATTCGACGTGGATCCGGGCCTGGCCGAGTACGTCCTGGAACTGGCGCGGGCCACGGTTGGCGAACAGCAGCGCGCTTCGGGCTCACTCGGCCCCGAGACGGCCATCGCCGAATCCGCCGGCAGCCTGGAACGGCTGATCGCCTTCACCGGCCGCGTGCCGGCCGGCGCCCGAGCGGCACCGATGGTTGATGCCGCCACCAGCATCGTGATCCGCCGGCCGCTGCACGAGGTGGCCGGCTCCACGATGGATCCGCTCAATGCCCCGGTGTGGTATCGGAACATCAGCACCGCGCGCCGGCTCGATGAGGGCAACTTCGGCATCGGAGCGCGTGCCGCCTTCGAAGCCCGCTTCCGGGGCCGGGCCCTGTCCTACACCTACGTGTTCAAGGAATATGTGCCCGGCCGGCTGCTGGTCATGGCCACCGCGCAAGGACCGTTCCCGATGCGCACCAGCTACCGCTTTAAGGCGGTGGATGGCGCCCGCACCCGGGTGCACCTGCGCAATGACGGGCGGCCCTCGGGATTCAGCAAGCTGCTGGCACCGCTGATGGCCCCCGATGATGCGCCGGGCGAAGACCGCCGATCTGCGGATGCTCAAGCGCGTCCTGGAGGCAGGACAACGCTCAGCCAGGCCGGGGATGCAGATGTTTTTCTCCTGCGCTCCATTCCTGCACTCCGTCGCTGACTTGAGTGTTCCCAGTCACCAAAAACTCGACTTGACGTTAAGTGGCTCACAGTCGCACACTGGTACACGTGAACCTGTCAGACAGCTGGACACCCGGACAACAGCCGATCGAACGCCGATCCGCTGCCGAAGGCGTCTTCCATGCACTCCGCTTAGCCATTGAAGCCCGGGAAATCGCCATTGGTGCGAAACTCGGATCCGAAGCAGCCCTCGCGGCCGACTACGGCGTGAGCCGTTCGGTCATCCGCGAAGCCCTGCGCTCCTGCGCAGCCCTGGGACTGACCCGCACCGAAACCGGGCGCGGCACCTTCGTGGTCTCCCACCGGCCCACCCGCGAGCTGAAGCTGGGCAGCTTCTCCTCCGATGACCTGCACGAGGCCCGCCCGCATATCGAGATCCCGGCCGCCAGCTTCGCCGCCACCCGGCGCACCGCCGAGGACCTTGAGCGGATCAGCGGCCTGATCGAGGCCATGGAGCAGGAAGATGACCCGGCCGCCTGGGTGGAGCTGGATGCCGCCTTCCATGCGGCAATCGCGCAAGCCAGCGGCAATTCCGTGTTCACCAAGGTGGTCGCCGACATCCGCGAGGCCATGGCCCGCCAGTCCGAGACCGTGAACCTGGTCGCCGGCCGCCGCGCCCCTTCGAACACGGAGCACCAGGAGATCTACCAGGCCATCGCAGCACAGGATGAGCAAGCCGCCACCGCTGCCATGGCCAAGCACCTCAACGCAGTGCAGCACGCAGTATCCACCATAGTCAGGAGCAAGAAGTGACCCCCGCCGATCCCCAGACCCTGCGCGCATCGCTGGCCAATCAGGCACTGCCCCAGCACGAACCGCTGGTCATCGCCACCCGCGGTGACGCCGTCGAGTCCATCCACTACGGCTCGGCAGTGCTGCTGGATGCCTCCGGCTCCATCGCCGCCAGCCGCGGCGATGCCCAGGCCGTGTTCTACCCGCGCTCGGCGCTGAAGCCGCTGTTCGCCGTGGGAATGCTGCGCGCCGGGCTGCAGCTCGATGACCAGCAGCTGGCCCTGGCCTCGGCCAGCCACTCCGGCGCAGAACGCCACCAGCAGGTTGCCGCCTCGACGCTGGCAGCGGCCGGGCTGGACGAACACGCGCTGCGCAACTCCACCGACCTGCCCTACGGCGCCGCCGAGCGCCAGCGCCACCTGGCCGCCGGCGGCAAGGCCACCCAGCTGGCGCAGAACTGCTCGGGCAAGCACGCGGCACTGGCCGCCCTATGCCAGCTCAAGGGCTGGGACACCGCAGACTACCTGAATGACCAGCGCCTACTGGATCTGCTGCAGGACACCGTCGAGGAGCTGGCCGGCGAAGAGATCAGCGGGGTGAGCACCGACGGCTGCGGCACCCCGGTATACCGGATGAGCCTGGCCGGACTGGCCCGCGCCTTCGGCAAGCTGGCCAGCGCCGCCGAAGGCACCGCTGAGCACCGCGTGGCCGCGGCCATGTCCGGCTACCCGGAACTGGTGGCAGGCGAGGGCCGCGATGTCACCGAGCTGATGCGCGTGCTGCCCGGCGCCGTGGCCAAGGACGGCTTCGAAGGCATCCAAGCCGTGGGCCTGCCCGATGGCAGCGCGCTGGCCGTGAAGATCGCCGATGGCTCGGACCGCGCCCGGATGCCGATCACCGCCAAGCTGCTCGCCGAGCACCTTGGCTCCGAAGCGGCTCTGGCCCTTGAGCCGCTGGCCACCAGCCCGGCCCTCGGCGGCGGACAGCCCGTAGGCCTGCTGGCCGCACTGTGAAGTTTCCCGTTCCCACCCATTCAATGAACACTGGAGAAGAATCCACCATGCCTGAAACCTTGCTCAGCGGCACGTACCGCACCGAGCATGACCTGATCGGCGACCGCGAGATCCCGGCGGAAGCCTATTGGGGCGTGCACACCCTGCGCGCCAAGGAGAACTTCGACATCACCGGCACCGCGCTGTCCGGCAACCCGCACCTGATCCGCGCATTGGCGCGCGTGAAGCAGGCTGCCGCCCGGGCCAACCACGAGCTCGGCCTGCTCGACGCCCAGCGCGCCGCGGCCATCGACTCAGCCTGCGAGCGCATCGCCGCCGGCGAGCTGCATGACCAGTTCATCATCGACCCGATCCAGGGCGGGGCTGGCACCAGCACCAACATGAACGCCAATGAGGTCATCGCCAACCTGTCGCTGGAGATCCTCGGCCATGCAAAGGGCGAGTACCAGCACCTGCACCCGAACGACCATGTGAACCTGTCGCAGTCCACCAACGACGCCTACCCGACCGCGGTGAACATCGCCACCCACTTCGCTACCCAGCCGCTGCTGGCGGCCATCGAGGTGCTGCAGGATTCCTGCAACGCCAAGGCCGCAGAATTCCGCACCGTGGTGAAGATGGGCCGCACCCAGCTGCAGGATGCCGTGCCGATGACCGTAGGCCAGGAGTTCCGCGGCTGGGCCGTGACCCTGGGCGAGGACCGGGCACGGCTGGAGGAATCGCTGTCGCTGGTCACCGAGATCAACCTCGGCGCCACAGCCATCGGCACCGGGCTGAACGCCCCGGCCGGCTACGCCGAGGCCGCCTGCCGCCACCTGCGCGAGCTGACCGGCCTGCCGCTGACTACCAGCCCGGATCTGATCGAGGCCACCAGCGATGTGGGTGCCTTCGTGCACCTCTCGGGCGTGCTCAAGCGAGTGGCGCTGAAGATCTCCAAGATCTGCAACGACCTGCGCTTGCTTTCCTCCGGACCCCGCGCTGGCCTGAACGACCTGCAGCTGCCGGCCGTGCAGTCCGGCTCCTCGATCATGCCCGGCAAGGTCAACCCGGTGATCCCGGAAGTGGTCAGCCAGATCGCCTACCAGGTGGTGGGCCACGATTTGACCGTGACCATGGCCGCCGAGGGCGGGCAGCTGCAGCTGAACGCCTTCGAGCCGGTCATCGCCCACTCGATCGGGCTCTCGCTCAAGCACCTGGCCAACGGCTGCCTGACGCTGGCACGCAAGTGCATCGACGGGATCACCGTGGACGAGCAGTCGCTGCGCCGCGAAGTGGAGAACTCCATCGGCCTGGTCACCGCGCTGAACCCGCGCCTGGGCTATGCGGCGTCCACCTCGGTGGCCCTCGAAGCGCTGCACACCGGACGCGGCGTGGCCGAACTGGTGCTCGAACGCGGCCTGCTTTCGGCCGAAGACCTCAATGAGCTGCTCTCCCCCGAGCGGCTTGCCAACCTCACCGACTAGATCCAAGGAATCCTATGGATAATTCCACCCCGCACGCCACCGCGGCGCACGTCCCCGATGCCGCGCTGACTGCCGGCGACAACGATTACCACAAGGGCCTGTCCTCCCGGCAGATGCAGATGATCGCCATTGGCGGAGCGATTGGCACCGGCCTGTTCATGGGCGCCGGCGGTCGCCTGGCCCAGGCTGGCCCGGGCATCGTGATCAGCTACGCGGTCTGCGGCTTCTTCGCCTTCCTGATCCTGCGGGCGTTGGGCGAACTGGTCATGCACCGTCCGTCGACCGGCTCCTTCGTCTCCTACGCCCGCGAGTTCTACGGCGAGAAGGCGGCCTTCGCCACCGGCTGGCTGTACTGGCTGAACTGGGTGATGACGGCCATCGTGGACATCACCGCGGTCGCCCTGTACATGGGCTTCTTCGGCAAATACGTGGGGTGGATCAGCTCGGTGCCGCAGTGGCTCTGGGCGCTGGCGGCGCTGGCCGTGGTGCTCACCATGAACCTGATCTCGGTCAAGGCCTTCGGCGAGATGGAATTCTGGTTCGCGCTGATCAAGGTCGTGGCCCTGGTGGCCTTCCTGGTTGTCGGCTGCTACTTCGTCATCTTCGGTACCCCGCTGGACGGGCATGAGGTCGGCTTCTCGCTGCTGGCCGATAATGGGGGGCTGCTGCCCAACGGCCTGCTGCCGGTGCTGGTGCTGATGCAGGGCGTGGTCTTCTCCTACGCATCCATCGAGCTGATCGGCACCGCCGCAGGCGAAACGGCAAACCCGGAAAAGGTCATGCCGAAGGCGATCAATACCGTGATCATCCGCATCGCCGTGTTCTACGTCGGCTCGCTGGTGCTGCTCTCGCTGCTGCTGCCCTATTCGGCCTACAGCGCCGGGGAATCGCCGTTCGTGACCTTCTTCGGATCCATCGGCGTGCAGGGCATGGACGTGGTGATGAACCTGGTGGTGCTCACCGCGGCGCTGTCCTCGCTGAACGCCGGGCTCTACTCCACCGGGCGCATCATGCGCTCCATGTCGTTGAACGGGTCGGCACCGAAATTCGCCGGACGGATGAACAAGGCAGGGGTGCCCTACGGCGGCATCGTGATCACCGCCGTGGTGGCAGTGCTCGGCGTGGTGCTCAACGCCGTGGTCCCGGCCAAGGCCTTCGAGATCGTGCTGAACTTCGCTGCCATCGGCATCATTGCCTCCTGGGCGATGATCGTGCTGTGCCAGATCGCCCTGATGAAGTCGGCCAAGCGCGGGGAGCAGGATCGACCGAGCTTCCGGATGCCATTCGCCCCGGTTTCCGGCTGGGTCACCCTGGGCTTCCTTGCCCTGGTGCTGGTGATGATGGCCTTCGACAATCCGGTGGGCACCTGGACCATTGCCTCGCTGGTGATCATCATCCCGCTGATCATCGGCGGCTGGTACCTGTGCCGCGGACGGATCAACGAGATCGCCGAGGCACGGCTGCGCAACGAGCAGCCGGCCAACCAGCCGTAGCAGGATCACCGAACCGGCCTGGATGCAGCATCGCGCAGCGTCCGGGCCGGTTTTCTTCGTTCCGAGCCTGTCTAGCCGGTGATCTTGGCCTTGAGCAGCACCTGCGCCAGGTGCATTCCGCGGGCCTCTGTGCCCTCGGCGATCTGCGTGCGGCAGGAGAATCCGTCGGCGAGCACCACATCGTCCTGCGCACGATTGCGGATGGCCGGGAAGAGCTCGCGTTCGCCCAGCGAGCGGGATAGTTCCGCATGTCCGGGTTCGAATCCCCAGTTGCCGGCCAAGCCGCAGCAACCGGTTTCGATTTCGCGCTCGTCAATGCCGATGCTGCGCAGCACGGCCGAGGACGAGCCATGGTCGCCCTGCGAACGCTCATGGCAGTGGACCTGCGACACCGCGCCGACATTCAGCTGTTCGAAGGGCCAGCCGGCGCTGGGCTTGCCATCGGCCGGAACGTGCTTGGCGATCAGATCCGCGAACGGCACGACGGCTGCCGACAGCGCAGCCGCGCGCGGGTCCTCGGGAACCAGCTCGGTGATTTCGTGGCCGAGCATAACCGTGCATGACGGTTCCAGGCCGATCACCGGGTAGCCTGCCTTGACCAGGGGTTCCATGACGTCCAAGGTGTGCTTGATGACCTTGCGCGCGGTATCCAGCTGGCCGGTTGAGTGCCAGGTCAAACCGCAGCAGACGAATCCTTCGGGAATGATTACCCGGTAGCCGAGGGTTTCGAGCACTTCGACTGCCGCCTGGCCCGGCCCGGTATCCAGGTGGTTATTGAAGGAATCTGGCCAGAGCACCACGGTGCCCTGCGGCGATTCGGCTTCTGTTTCCTTCCGCTTGGCCGCCCAGCGCTGCAGCGATTCGCCCGAGAACGTGATCATCTTGCGTGTCGGTTCAATGCCGCCAACCTTCTTGACAAGCCGTTGCACCGCGTCGATGCGCAGCACCGTGTTGGCCAAGGATGCCGCACCTGGCACCTTGTGCATCCAGTGGGTGAGCTTGGGTAGCCACCCCATGGTGTAGTGCGCCATCGGGCGGATGCGACCCTCGTAGAACTTGTGCAGGAACTCCGACTTGTAGGTCGCCATATCCACATTGACCGGGCATTCGGAAGCGCAGGCCTTGCAGGACAGACAGAGGTCCAGGGCGTCCTTCACCTCTTCGGACTTGTAGGCATCGGGCAAGGTGGTGCCGCGGAACATCTCGGAAAGCACCCGGGCACGGCCGCGCGTGGAGTTGACCTCGTCATGGGTGCCCTGGAAGGACGGGCACATGGCCCCCTCGTCCGAACGGCACAGGCCTACGCCCACGCAGCGGTTGACCGCGTTGACCAAGGAACCCTTGTCGCGCGAGAGCGCATGAACCGGCGTCAGCTCGAAGCTGCGCTGCCCGGGTCCGGGACGCAGCGACTCATCGATGCGTTCCGGATTGACCAATACCCCGGGGTTGAACAGGCCCTCGGGGTCAAAGGCCGCCTTGAAGCTGGCGAATGCCTTCATCATCTTCGAGCTGTACATGCGGGTGAGCAATTCCGAGCGGGCCCGGCCGTCCCCGTGTTCGCCGGACAGGGAGCCGCCATGCTTGGCCACGGTGTCGGCGGCCTGTTCCATGAACTGGCGGAAGATCGCCACGCCTTCATTGGTGCCCAAGTCGAAGGAGATGCGCACGTGGACGCAACCCTCGCCGAAGTGCCCGAAGGGGATGCCGCGCAGTCCATGGGCGTCCATGAGCGCGTACAGATCGCGCAGGTATCCGGCAAGATTCTCCGGCGGTACGGCTGAATCTTCCCAGGACGGCCAGGCCTCGCCGCCATCTGGCAGGCGGGTGACAATACCGGCGGAGGCTTCGCGGATCTTCCACAGCGTGCGGGCCTCGGCATGGTCCGTAACGACCACGGCATCGATCGCGGCCCCGGCCGCTGCATCATACGCTGACTGCACCAGCTCATCGGCGATGCTTCGTGCTTGTTCGATAGTTTGCCCGGCTGTCTCGCAGAAGAGCCAGCCGCCGGCCTTGGCGACGCCACCGCGGTTGGCGGCACCCATGCCAGGCAGATTGGATCCGGCACTCTGCTGACCGGGGCGGCTGCGCAGCGCATCGAGCAGATCTCCGCCCATGCCTTCCGCAGTGGCAAGACCGGGACGGCGCAGGGATGCTGCCGCGGCCGCGGCATCGAAAACAGTTTCAAAAGCCAGGACTGCCAGCGCAGTATGCTTCGGCTTCTCGACAAGGCGCACCACCAGCTCGGTGATCACCCCGAGGGTGCCTTCGGACCCAGCCAGCGCCTTGGCGACATTGAACCCGTTTTCCGGGAGCAGATAGTGCATGCCGTAGCCGGAGACCTGGCGGGCGAAGCGGCCCAGTTCGGTGCGCAATTCCTTGAGGTTCGCATCGCGAAGCGCCTTGAGCTTTCCGTCAAGCTCTTCGCTGCTGGTGCCATCGGAGTTGACCTCGACCACGGATCCGTCGCCCAGCATGATCTTCATGGACACGACGTTGTCCGCGGCGGTGCCCCACGCCAGCGAGTGCGAGCCGCAAGCGTTGTTGGCCACCATGCCGCCTACGGTGCAACGGCTATGGGTCGACGGGTCCGGGCCGTAGGTCAGCCCGTATTCAGCAGCCGCATCACGCAGCTGGTCGCAGATGACCCCAGGCTGGATGCGCGCGGTCTTCGCCTCGGGATCGATGTCGAGGATCTTATTGAAATAGCGGGAGGTGTCCAGCACCAGACCTTCGCCGATGGCATTGCCCGCAACCGAGGTGCCTCCACCTCGCGACGTGATCGAAAGGCCTTCGGCCTTGGCATACTCGATGCCCAAGGCGATGTCGGCCTCACTGCGCACTTCAAGTACAGCCTGCGGCACCCGGCGGAAAATCGAGGCATCGGAAATATATGCAGCCCGAGTCGTCAGATCGGTCCGTAGCCGTTCCCGCATCTCAATTGCCTCAGGGGTCAGGGTCTGGATGCTCGACTGAGCTGACATGGTGAGCGCCTCTCGTTGATTCGTCTCATCAGAGTAACATGTTACACACTGTTTAGGTTCTTGATTACGTGAAAACTCCGCAGTCGATTTCAATGAGAGAATCAGTTCATGACCTCCGATCCCCAAGTCCCCGCCCAACATGGGCGCACATTGACCGAACAAGTGATGGACTATGTCCGTTCAGCTGTCATTTCTGGGGAATTGAAGACCGACACCCTCTACAGCGTCTACCAGCTGGCTGATCGCCTGAAGATATCCCGCTCACCGGTGCGCGATGGCTTGTTGCGCCTGGAGGAAGCCGGCTTGGTTGAATTTGCTCGTAATCGCGGCTTCCGCATCATTCCGACCCAGCCAAAGGATGTCGCAGAAATTTTCTCGCTCAGGCTGGCGCTGGAGGTTCCCGCCGCATTCAGGGCCGCGCAGGCCTGCACCCCGCAGATCGCGGCGCGGCTCAATGACATCGTAGCCGGCTTGGCCCGATGCGCCGAAGCGGATCTGACCGAAGAGTTCTTCGATCTGGACCAGCAGCTGCACGACTTCATCCTTGAGGTCGCGCAGTCGAACCGCGGGCGCAACATCGTGAACCGCCTTCGTGTCGCAACGCGGCTGCTTGGTGTTTCCACCGCAGGCAAGCAGCGCACCCTGGGTGACATCATGGCCGAGCATGAACCGATCATCACCGCCATCTCCAGCGGCAATGCCCCGGCGGCTGCGCTTGCCATGCGCCAGCACCTGGTCGCGACAGGAAAGCTACTGCTTGTACAAGCAGTTCAGGGCCAAGGCTTGGACCTTGACCCTGAAAACTTGTGGACTGAACTGACAGCTGGCTACTAGTCCTGCTCGTCTTCCTTGTATTCCTTTGAATACTGCAGCACGAAGGCGCACAGTGCGCACGCGGTCGCAAAACTGAAGGTCCACGGATACAGGATCTGCTTGGCTCCGCTGACCAGATCACCATTCAGTGACAGCACACCGGCCAGCTGGGTACCGACGATTGCAGTGCCGCCGATCATGAACAGCGCCAAGAAGACCAGGAATAGTATTTTCATGAGTCGCATGTTTTTCTCCTACGAAATCGGAATCGGCAGCCAGCCCATGCCGACAAGCCAGGCAATGACGATCATTGGCAGCACGAAATAGCCCAGCAATGGCATGAACATCTTGGTTGGATTGGTTTCGGCAAAGCCGGCAGCCAGATAGATCGGCGCACCGACCGGTGGAGAAGAACCCTCTGTCGAGGTGCACAACAGGACCGTCACCACGGCGATGACTGGATCGATACCCACGCTGGTCAACGCCATCACTGCCGGCGCACCCACGGCCGCGGCGGTTGCCGTCGAGGACAGCGGGGTGGCTACGACAACGGCCATGACACAGACGATTGCGACAATCGCCGCCTTTGGCATATCCAGAGAACCCAGGAAATCCGAAAGCTGCGGACCGACGCCAAGCGCTTCCATGATGTTCGAAGCGCTCAGCGCAGCGAACAGCGAAACACCAACAGTGGCGAACTGCGGCAGCTCGCGATTCAGGATCACCTTGAACTTCGAATCCGGCGCGAAGATCCGCTTTCGGCCCTCGATCAATGCGATCGCCGAGATGAGAATCGGAACCCAAACAATGATGGAGATCGAGCCCATCGAGTCCTTGCCCACCAACTCCGGGCGGGACAGGAATTCAAACAGCGGGCCGAAGGTCAGTGCAACAGGGATCGCGATGCCAAGGAAGATCAGTAGCGAGCGCCATCCTTCGCGCAGCGCTTGCCCTAACGTCGCCATGCCCTCCCGATTCGCTACGGGAATGCCGTCGGCACGAGCCCAAGTGAACACCAGGATCATGCGGTAGAGCACGCAATAAGCACCGCCAATGGCCAGTGCAACATATACGTCGCCAGCAGAAATTCCAGCGGCGGCCGGCATGGCCAAGAGGATGAACATGGTGCTGTTCGGCGGGAGCGCGACGCCCAAGCCGGAGTTTCCCGCTACCAGCGTTGCGGCGCGATTGGACGACCAGCCGTTTTCCTTCATCCACGGAATGGTTACCGAGCCGACCGTCGCCGTGTTGCCTGCGGTAGATCCTGCCACCAGCCCGATTGCGGCCGAGCCCAGGGTCGAGACGTAGGCCGATCCACCGCGAACGCGCCCGAACATCGAATTCAGGATATGGATCAGGCGCTCGATCAGGCCTGTCGCCGAGACGATCACCCCCATGAACACAAAGGCCATGCCCGCGAAGGTCACGTCTGATTGGAAGCCGTCAACTACGGCTGCGCTCAACAGGTTCAGCGCATCCGCGCCGCCGACCAGCGAACAAGCTATCAGCGCTAGTACAAGCGCCTCTGAAATACGCCGTTTCAGTACGACGTTAACTATGACTGTCACGGCGATGAATACGCCCAGTGCCAGCACGCCCATGTGTGCACCTTTCACGTTATGACTTTGTGTGCCTACACACAGTAGCATGTTACAGGCCACACAATGTGACAGAGGAGTCTTTTTGGGCTTTGGTTACACCGCTCGAACGGCACAGCCAAGCCTGCTTGTCGTGGCCAAGAGGCTTGCAGTGCACCCTGCAGCTTCGCTGCTCAGCGGCAATTTCTCCTGCCCGTTTCCTCGGCCTTCAGCATCTGCACCACTTCCGCGCCCTTGCGCGGAATGCAGTTTTTTGAGGCGTGAAGAAAGACAACAGAAGCCAGGGCGATTGCCTGATTTCTGTTGCCTTTCCTATGTTCCGGCTTGGCTAGCCGACGGCAGGTTCCACGCTGAGCAAGATGTCGCGCACCAACGCGTACTGCCCGGTGTCCAGGAACTGCTGCGCTTGCTGCTTGGTCGGTTCGTCAGGAACACCATGGCCTTCCAGATAGTCCTCTTCAACCCACATCATCGGCGACTGCTCGCCGATCCTGAAGAAGTTCAGGTCCGGGTTCTCATCGCGCTTGGCGAGCTCTTCGTCATCCATCAGGGCAATGTCGAATCCTGAATCCTTCTCCCCATCTTCTTGGTCCGTCGATTCCCAGAACTCGGCAATCAGGCTCGTCGGGCGGAATCCGGTATCCGCTCCGGGATTTTCAAGTTCCTTGCGATCCAGCAGCTCCCGTTCATACAGCGCCATGTCTCCATCCGGAGAGGTTGCCGTGGTGGGAATCAGGGTCAGCACGTGCTTGCCTTGCGCGTCCTTGATCTCCCATTCATCCCATTCGGTACACTCGCCGTCGCAGTCGTCCCCGGCGGCAGTCCACTGTTCCGGGGTAAAGAAGCGGATGCCATGCACTTCATGCATCTGGCTCAGCTCTGGCGCCGCCGAGCTTGGCGCATCCGGGCTTGCGGTGCTTTGCGTTGGGCTGGATTCGGGACTGGAAGCAGTCGGCGCGCTGGCACTTGTCGATGGCGACGTTCCGCTTGGTCCTGCGCTCTGGCTTTCGGCCGGTTCCGGCTCGGCTCCCTGGCAGGCAGCCAGCATCAGCGCTGCCGCGCACATCATCGGGAGCGCCCCAAGACGGGTTCTGGCACGGTTCATCTTTTCCAACTCCTTGATCGATTATCCGGTCATGCAGCTGACATCGCGAGCTCCCCCATGGAACCCATCCTCCACGGCCTTGCAGGTTTTTCCAATAGCTGTGCCATAACTCCTTGGTTGCAAGTTGCACCGGCCTTTCGTTCCGATGCCGCGTAATTTTCGATATTCGGTAGTGCCCGGCCGCGAACAGTGGCAAGATATGTGAAGTGGAACACTCTAAGCATTCATTTCATAATTTAGATTCTTTTATCGGCCTGGGCCGGCTCAGCGGCCTGGCGCTCTCCCCCGACGGCACGAAGCTCGTCACCACTCTCAGCACCCTGTCCGAGGATGAGACGAAATACGAAAGCGCCCTCTGGTCGCTGGACCCCAAAGGCCAGGAACCGGCACGCCGGCTGACTTTCGGCGAGCACGGCGAATCGCAGCCGCAGTTCACCGCCAACGGCGACCTGCTCTTCGTGTCCAAGCGCTCATCCAAGGAAGACGCCAAGGCCGAAGGATGGATCCTTCCGGTGGCAGGAGGCGAAGCCCGCTCGGTGATCTCCCACCCGGCCGGGGTGCAGTCCTTACGGATCTGCAAGCAGTCACCGCAGACCATCGTGCTGCGCACCTCGGCCTTCAGCCGTGCCAAGGACCTGGAGTCCGAAGCGGCGCTGCGCACCGGCCGCAAGGACAAGAAGGTCTCGGCAATCCTGCACACCGGCTACCCGGTGCGCTTCTGGGACGAAGACCTGGGCCCGTCCACCCCGCACTTCTACACCGGCTCCCTGCCGGACCCCCAGGACACCAGCGGCACCCAGCTCACCGATCTCACCCCGGGCATCGGCGCGAACCTGGAGGATACCTACTACGATGTCGCTGCCAACGGGGCCTTCCTGATCACCGAATGGCAGGTTCCCGAAGGCCGGGCCTCCTCGGCCCCGGGATTGATGCGCATCGATCTGCACACCGGCGCCCACGAAATGCTGCTCGCCCCCGACGACACGTACGAATACACGCTGGGCAAGATCAGCCCGGACTCCACCCAGCTGGCCTATGCACGTTGGGAGCGTTCCACCGCCGAAACCGCCCCGGTCTTCGAGCTGTGGCTGATGGACCTGGCCGACGGCGCCACCCATCGGATCGCCGCCGGCTGGGACCGCTGGGTCAGCGACCTGCAGTGGGTTCCCAATGGACGCTCGCTGCTGCTGGTCGCGGACGACAACGGCCATGCCCCGGTCTTCCACCTGAGCTTGTACAACGACAAGATCACCCGGCTCACCGAAGACGGAGCGTTCACCGACGTGGTCATCAGCAGCGACTCGCGCACCGCCTACGCGTTGCGCTCCAGCTACCTGCACCCGGCCGAACCGGTAGCCATCGACCTGGCGCACACCGGCGACCTGGAGCCGGGCGAATTCGCCGCCTTGACCGAGCTGCGCTCCCCGGTTGCCCGCCCGGCCTTGCCGGGCACGCTCACCGAGGTGACGACCACGGCCGAAGACGGATCGAGCGTCCGCGCCTGGCTGGCCCTGCCGGAATCAGCTTCTGCCGCCAACAAGGCGCCGTTGCTGCTGTGGATCCACGGCGGACCGCTGGGCTCGTGGAACGCCTGGAGCTGGCGCTGGAGCCCATGGCTGCTGGTAGCCCAGGGCTATGCGGTGCTGCTGCCGGATCCCGCCCTGTCCACCGGCTACGGCCAGGCGTTCATCCAGCGCGGCTGGGGCCGCTGGGGCCAGGAACCGTACACGGATCTGCTGGCCATCACCGATGCCGCCGAGGCGCGCGCCGACATCGATGAAACCCGCACCGCCGCGATGGGCGGCTCCTTCGGCGGCTACATGGCCAACTGGGTGGCAGGGCACACCGACCGCTTCAAGGCCATCGTCACGCACGCCAGCCTGTGGGCACTGGAAGGCTTCGGCAAGACCACCGACGCAGCGTTCTACTGGACCCGCGAGATGAGCCCGGAAATGCGCGAGCTGAACTCGCCGCATCATTCGGTGGGCAGCATCGTCACCCCGATGCTGGTCATCCACGGCGACAAGGACTACCGGGTGCCCATCGGCGAGGGCCTGCGCCTGTGGTACGAGCTGCTGGCCGATTCGGGGCTGCCGCAAAAGGAAGACGGCAGCACCGAGCACCAGTTCCTCTACTTCCCGGATGAGAACCACTGGATCCTCACCCCGCAGCACGCCAAGATCTGGTACCAGGTCGTCACCGAGTTCCTCTCCCAGAAGGTGCTGGGCAACGAGGCGCAGGAACTGCCCGAGCTGCTGGGCTGAGTCCGAGCAGGATCCGGCTGCCGGGGCGGAAGCACTACCGTCCCGGCAGCTGGACTTCCGCTGGCGCATCCCCGCCGGCACCGCGGCTGGCCAGCACCAGCGCCTTGGCCCGCCGCGCCACATCGGCATCGCGTTCGCCCAGCAACGCCACCAGCTGGGCCAGATGCGCCGCACGCTGGGCATAGCCGGCCTGCAGGCGCTGTCCCAAGGTCATCGAGGACAATTCCTCGGCCTCGCGCCACGCCATCATCAGGGCGCGCTCGAACAAGCGCTGGCCTGCCTCGTCGGCAGTCCCCGCCTCGCTTGCACCGAGCACTGCCACCGCATTGATCTGCGAATCCTCCAGGCCCTTGGCCAGCTGCTCCAGCTGCCGGCGTGATTGCTGCACCGACCGCGAACCGCGGGAGAACCGGGTCAGCTGCGTGCTGGCCCCCAGCAGGTACTGGATCACCTGGAGAACGTTGATTACCGTGAAGAACAGCATGAACACGAGCATCCAGTACAGCAAGGTGGTGTTGTAGTCCGGCTGCTCATAGCCGGCCCGCTTGAGCACCACGGCGAAGTCCTCGGCCGCACCGGCCGCTTCCATCGCCGGATAGTTCGACTCGTAGATGCTTCCGTGCTCCCACCCGCCGGTCGTTCCCCACGAGGCGGTACCGCTGATGACCGCACCGGAAATCAGCCCGGGCATGATGCCCTTGCCTTCATCCGTGATCAGCAGCGGAATGATCGTCAGGTCCTCGGGTAGCTCCCCGTTGGCAGGATCAGCGCGATCAGAATATTCGTCCTTGATCCGCAAGATCGCCGAGCGCACGCTCTCGGGTGTCGATTCGCGGAAGTCATAGCCTTCGACCTCGTTGAGATCCAGGTAGGCCTCCGCATCGCGCACCGCGACCAGAATCCGCTGTGTGGTCTCGAAGTCTTCCTCCATGTACCGGCGGATCTCTGACTCGTCAACCAGCTGGCCCTGGTCATCGATTTCAAGTTCCATTCCCCGGCCGGACCCCTCATAGGTGCGTTCGGGTTCGTTGGCTATCGAGGAGACAATGAGCCCCGAGGCGATCAGGCTGCCCACCAGCAGGGCCGCAAGCAGTCCAAACTTCCACGCCCGGCGCAGCTTCGGCGGTTCATCACCAGCTGCCTTGCGGGTGCTGGCGAGCCGCGCCAGCATGCGCTGCCAGCCAGCAGGTTCGCCCGATGCCCCTCCGGCAGCCTGGTCGGTCTGCAGCGTGTCGCCGAGCACCCCGCGGGCCAGCGCATTCGCCGTGGCGATCTGCTGCAAAGCGCTCTGCTTGGTGACCGGCGGCAGCCCCAGGCTGGCGCGCAGCTCATTGTGCTGGGCACCAATCGGCGGCACCTCCTGCTTCTGGCCCCGCGGATAACGGCGCAACCGGGTCGAGATCTTCGCGGCAAGCTTGGCCAGCTGCTTTTCGGCGTCGGCCCAGCGCTCTACGGCCGTGCGCTGGCCGGTGTCGCCGTGGGCGGCGTTGAGCAGTTCGCCCAAGGCGCCGCGGAAATCCTCCAGGTCCTTGCCGGCAACCATGGTGCCCGGAGCTGTTTCCAGCCGGATCAGCAGCGCCGTGGCAGCATCGTTGATCGGGGCGCTGAGCTTGTCGAAGGTGGACCCGGTCCCGGCCAGCTGGGCATGCACCGAGCCGGCGCCCATCAGGGAGTCAGCCAGTTCCGTCAGCTTGCGTGCATCGGCTTCGAAAGCGGCCAGCTGCTGACCGGTCTTCTTGTCCAGGCAGGCGGCGCGGTCGAAGATCAGGCGCACCAGAGGGTCCTCGCGCCGGGCGGCATCAAGGGAGAGCGCTTCGAGCTGCCGCCAGGCCTTGGTGAAGCCGGCCGGGCGGTGCCCCGGATCAGCTGCCTGGTAGGTGGCTTCCAACGCTTCGAGATCCAGGACCACGCGAGCCAGCTTGCGCTGGGCCGCGGCCAGCCGCCGGTGCCGGGAAGCCCACCGGGAGCGGAAGCGCAGGGCGCTGGCCAGCAGCGCGGCGGTGAGCATGGCGCTGGCGCCCACTACGGCGAACCAGAAGATCGCCGAGTTGCTGGGCGAATCATCCAGCAGCACGGCGGCGGTATGCGCGGCGGCCACCGCAGCCTTGGGGCCATGGCCCACCGAGATGTTCTTGATGAAGGCATTCTCGATATCGAAGCGCAGGTCGTCATGCGCGTCGTCGGAGGCGACCAGATTCCGGTCCACACCCACCCCGGAGAAGCGCTGCTCGGCCTCGCTTTGCCCGGAATCCCGGTTGTCCATCTTGGTCGAAACGATGATCTGGTTTTCGTGCACTTCCCCGCGCAGCAGTTCATCGCCCGTTAGCCAGCGGTCGGCAATGACCAGTTCCAGCGGGGCCGTGGCCCGCACCGGGTGCCGGGCCAGCTCGGCGTCCACCGTCTGCTGGGTGATGTTGAAGCCGTTCTCCCCCTGGACCACTACCGTGACCTCATAGGGTGCAGGGACGTTGGCTGCCTGCACCGCAAGCACGGCGCGCACGCCCAGGGCCGTGGTCACCAAAGCCATGAAAATGGCAGCGATGGCGGTCCAGTGGAAGGGGCGGCGCAAGCGCCGTCCGGTGGAATCATGCATCAAGCGGGCAGGCATCAGCGGGCCTCGCTTCCCGGCAGGAAATTCCTGAGCAGCGCAATGGGATCATTTTCCAGCGCAGCGTCAGCCGGTTGCCTGCCTGCCATCCGCTCACCCAGCCCCTGCGGAACCTTGAGCCGCGCCTGCCCGGCTTGCGCCAGCGCATCGCGCAGCACGCTATCGAGCTCGTCGCGCAACTCCCAAAGCCGGTCCAGAATGCCCGGAGCATCCTGGGCTCCGGTGTTCCGCCGGCCCACCCGGGTTCGCAGCAGCTGCAGCTCATCGGTATGGGTGATGATCACGGTGCGCGCGGCCTGGGCGCAGCCCAGCTGCCCTGCACCGGGAAGATCGAGGAACAGCGCCAGGTCTTCCAGCCGCTCACGGTGGTATTCGAAAATCGATGCCCAGGATTCGCGAGAATCCCGTGGCCGTCCTGCGAAGTCGTGGGCCAGCTGGACCGCGCCGCGCAGCAGCGAGAGTTCGCGTTCGCGGTGGCGCAGATCTGCCAGTTGCTTTTCGGAGACCTGCTCCTGGACGGCGATTCCCGGATCCAGGTCCTGTGCGTGCTGGGTACCATGCTGGGTGCCGGCACGCTGCTTTTCCAGTTCCGCCATCGCCTCGGTCAAGCGGCCCTGTTCCGGCAGGCCCAAGTCGGGCACCGGTTTGCGGCCGAGGTAGCGGCTTGCTTGCTGGATCCGCGATTCGAGCAGTTCGGCCTGCTTGAGGCGTTCGGCAGCCGCCGCCTTCTTGGCCTTGCGGCGCTTGGCGCGCCACGCCCAGGCGAGCATGAAGACGATTGCCACAGCGAGCACGACCACGGCGATCACCTTGGACAGCGTCCGGTCCGGCGGCGCCTGCAGCTGCTGGGTCGTGGCCAGCGCGACCTCGGTGATGCCTGCGGTGTAGTCCCCCGCCCTAAATGCCTCGTCGCCGGCTGCCAGGATCTTCTGGCTGGACCCGGGGTCCGTTTCGCTGATATCGCGCCCGGGATCCACGAAGACCTCGACCTCATCGGCGGGGTCCTCGGGCAGCATCACGCCGATGGCAATCCACCCTTTGCCCACGTAGCCCAGGGTCTTTCCGTTCTCCAGCCAGTCATCGCTGAGCGCGTCGCTGTCCCCGAACATCAGCATCCCGCGCACCAGCTGCGCGGCTCCCTTGAGGTTGTTCGGCTCCTGGTCCACCCCGAGCAGGATCTTCGCATCCTGCTCGCCTACGGCGTGCCGGACCTGGTCCATGATCTTTTCCGAATCCACGTCATCCAGTGCCGCGTCGGTCACCGCAAGGTAGAAGTTGCCTTCCTGGGATGTCACCGACGGGATGAGGACCGTGCCCTCGTCTTCGGCGCCATCGCTGGGTGTCGCCGAGGGGTACACCGGTGCCGGTGCTTCGGATTCCGTGGCCGCGGCAGACGCGTGGGCTGGGACGGTTGCGGTGCCGAGGCTGAGCACAACGGCGGCCAGCAGGCACGCACACTGGATCCTGCCCAGTGCCAACGGACCAAAGCTGCGGGGTCGATTCATGGAAACTACTGTATCAACAAGGATTTGAACAACTCCGCTCCACGTGGAACAGTCTTCCGCTACCCGTCCAGAATGGTCCACTGCGCACTGGCGTGGGAAAGCTTGTCCGGGTTGGACACCAGCAAGATGGTTTGAATGTGTCCTGCGGCCACCTCGATCGCCACCACGTCCTGCCGGCCCGCCAGCTTGAAAAGCAGTGCAGGCGCCTGATTCATTTCTCCCAAGAAGACGCTTCGCCCTGGATTTTTCCGCTCAACGCCAACCAGGAAGCGGGCAATGCGCTGCGCGCCAAGCACCGGGTTCAACGCGGCCCGGGCCTTGCCTCCGCCGTCGGAGTAGAGCACCGCATCCTTGGCCAGCAACTGGACCAGTTCCTCGGCGTCGCCATGGCGTATGGCTGCCACGACCTTCGACAGCAATGAGGATATTTCGCTTGCTTCCCTGCTGGGTGCTTCGGTGTGCCCCAGTTTCTTGCCGGCCCGGCTCAGCAGCTGCCTGACCGCGGCCGGCGAGGCCTCCAGCACCTTGGCAATCTCTGCAGCCTTGTAGCCCAGGGCATGGTGCAGCACGTAGGCGGCCCGGGCCTGGGGCGAGAGCTCTTCGAGGAGGAAGAGCACGCCGAGGCGTAGCATGGATCCAGTCAGGGCCTCATCTTCGGGAAGCGCCAGCTGCCCTACCGGTTCGGGCAGCCATTCCCCGACATATTCGGTCCGCTGGCGCTGAGCCGAGCGCAGGACGTCAATCGCCCGGCGCGTGGCAAGCGTGGTGAGGAACGCCGGCCAGTTCCGCACCTGTTCGGTGGCTGCCGGGGTGAGCTTGAGCAGCTGCTCGGCCACTTCGCTGACCACGTCTTCGGCCTGCGCCCACACGCCGAGCATGTTGTAGGCCAGGACGGTCAGCCGGCGCTTCTCGGCGTCCCACTGCGCCAACGCTGCAGATTCCGTTGGTTGCTCCACGCGCCAGATTCTACCTGCGCTTCCCGGCACTAGTCGCGCACTGGCGGTTCGAGCTGGGTCGGAATGGCAATGCGGTTCCAGACATTGATGGTGGCGATCGCCAGGATCAAGTTGCCGATTTCTTCCTCGCTGAACTCGTCAGCGGCCGCGTCCCAGACTTCGTCGCTGACCCCGGTGGCAGGATCAAGCCGGGTCACCGCATCGGTCAGCCGCAGGGCAGCGCGCTCGGCGTCGGTGAACAGTGGGGAATCGTTATAGGCAGCCACGGCAAAGAGCTTCGCGGTGGACATGCCCATCTCCATGGCGTCGTGGGAGTGCATATCGGTGCAGAAGGAGCAGCCATTGAGGATCGAAGCGCGCAGCTTCACCAGCTCGTAGAGCTCCTTGGGCACCGACTGGCTGGCGTAGGCTTCCAGTCCCAGTACGGCGGCGTACCCCTTCTTGTGCGTTTTGCTCAAATTCATGCGCATGGCGTGTCTCCTGTCATTCGATTTTCCAGGCAAGTTCCTGCCCTTCAAAAGCACGTCGAAACCGGAGCTTAAATTGTGACACCCCGGAGAGAACTTTTTTCAGAAGTTCTCTCCGGGGTGCTGTTATCCGCAGATCAGTCCAGCAGCATGGCTGGTTCCTGCAGGATCGATGCCACATCGGCCATGAAGCGGGCCGAGAGATCGCCGTCAACCACGCGGTGGTCGAAGGATCCGCCCAGGGTGGTGATCCAGCGCGGAACCACTTCGCCGTCGACAACCCACGGCTTCTGGCGGATCGTGCCGAAGGCGACGATGGCCACCTCGCCCGGGTTGATGATCGGGGTGCCGGTGTCGATGCCCAGCGCACCGATATTGGTGATGCTCAGCGAACCGTCGCGCATGTCTTCCGGTCGGGTCTTGCCGGCACGCGCGGTCGTGGCCAGCTCGTTCAGCGCGATGGCCAGTTCCTTCATGTTCAGGTTCTGCGCGTCCTTGATATTCGGCACCAGCAGGCCGCGCGGGGTGGCTGCGGCGATGCCCAGGTTCATGAAGCGCTTCTGGTGGATCTCCGCGCCGTTCTCGGTTTCCACCCAGCTGGCGTTTACCGAAGGGTTGCGGGCGGCAGCCCAGATCACGGCCCGGGCCAGCACCAGCAGAGGCGAGACCTTGATTCCTTCGAAGTCGCGGGACTTCTTCAGTCGTGCCACGTATTCCATGGTGCGGCTGGCATCCACGTCCACGAAGATCGAGACATGCGGTGCGGTGAACGCGGAGTCCACCATGGCCTTCGCGGTGGCTTTGCGCACGCCACGCACCGGAGTGCGTTCGACGCGGGCGTCGGCCAGCTGGCCGTGGGCCCAGTAGGTTGGTGCCGCCGCGTGCTCGGCTTCGCGCTGGGCCTGGTAGCTGTTGACATCTTCGCGGGTAATTTCGCCCTGAGTGCCGGTGCCCACCACATCGTTGATGTCGATTCCCAGCTCCTTGGCCAGCCGGCGTACCGGCGGCTTGGCCAGCACGCGGTCCACGAAGTTCGCCATTGCCGGCTTGCGGCGATCCACTTCGCGAGTCACGGCGGTACCCAGGGACTGCGCGCGGCGCGAGATGGTCTCGGCCAAAGCGGAGCCGGAGGCACGGACCGCTGCGGTGCGGGCACCGGCTGCCGAAGGTGCGGGGCGGCTGGTGCGCTTGCGGCGCACGGAGGAATCAGCGGTCGGGCCCGAACCGACCAGAGGGCCGGGTTCCTCGCTGGCCTGCGGCGCTGCGGTGGCCAGCGCCTCGGCTGGTTCCGGGGTGCCGGTCGGCGCCGGCTTGCCGCCTTCCTCGTCGATGGTGATCAGCGGGTTGTCCACCAGCACGGTGTCGCCTTCATCCGCGTGCAATGCGGTGACCACCCCGGCGAAGGGGCAGGGCAGCTCGACCAGCGACTTGGCGGTTTCGATCTCGACGAAGATCTGGTTGACCTCAACGGTGTCCCCTACTTTGACCTTCCAGGAAGCGATATCCGCTTCGGTCAACCCTTCGCCCACATCGGGGAGATTAAAGACTGTCATTTCTACTCCTTGGATTCCGCTCAGTAAGCGAAGGACCGGTCGAGGGCTTCAAGCAACTTGTCGATATCCGGCAGGTACTGGGATTCCACCTTGGAAATCGGGTACGGCATGTGGAATCCGCCCACGCGCAGCACCGGTGCTTCCAGCGAGAGGAAGGCGCGCTCGGTGATGCGGGCGGCGATTTCGCCACCCAGGCCGCCGAAGGTCGGCGCTTCGTGGGTGACAATCAGCCGTCCGGTCTTCTGCACCGATTCGGTGATGGTGTCGAAGTCGATCGGCGAGAGCGAACGCAGGTCGATGACCTCGATGGAGCGTCCGTCTTCCAACGCGGCATCCGCGGCGGCCAGGGCGATCGGCACCAGCGGGCCGTAGGCCACGATGGTCGCGTCGGTGCCCGGACGGACCACCTGCGCCTTGAACGCATCCAGGGCCGGGGTCCCGGTGTCCACTTCTCCCTTGAGCCAGTAGCGGCGCTTGGGCTCGAAGAAGATCACCGGATCTTGGCAGCTGGCTGCCTGCTGGATCATCCAGTAGGCGTCATGCGCGTTGGACGGAGTGATGATGCGAAGGCCAGCGGTATGGGCGAACAGCGCTTCCGGGGATTCGGAGTGGTGCTCGATGGAGCCGATGCCGCCGCCGTACGGGATGCGGATGACCACCGGAGTGGTCAGCCGGCCTTCGGAGCGGGCGTGCATCTTGGCCAGCTGGGTGGTGATCTGGCTGAAGGCAGGGAAGACGAAGCCGTCGAACTGGATTTCCACCAGCGGGCTGAAGCCGCGCAGGGCCATGCCCACGGCGGTGCCGACGATGCCTGCCTCGCCCAGCGGCGAGTCGATGACGCGGTGCTCGCCGTACTTGTCGATCAGCCCGTCGGTAATCCGGTATACGCCGCCGAGGCGTCCGATGTCCTCGCCCATCAGCAAGGACTTGTCGTTGGTTTCCAGCACCTTGTCCAGGCCGCTGGTAATGGCCTTGGCCAGGGTCATCGTGGTGGTCATTTAGTGCTCTCCCTCAGCCGCATCGGCGAATCCTGCTTCGTATTCCAGATGCCAGGCCAGTTCTTCCTGGATCAGCGGATGCGCTTCGGCGTACACCTGCTCGAACGATTTGGCAAGCGGCGGGACTGGGAAGGCCATGGCGTCTTCGCGGACCTTGGCAGCCATTGCGTCGGCGTCGGCGGACAGCCGCTCGAAGAAGGTGTCATCAACCAGGTTGTTATCGCGCAGGTAGGTTTCCAGGCGAATCAGCGGATCCTTCGGAGCCCACTGGGCTTCTTCTTCGCTCATGCGGTATTTGGTCGGATCATCGGCGGTGGTGTGCGCTCCGAGACGGTAGGTGACGGCTTCGATGAGGACCGGGCCCTTGCCGCTGCGTGCGTGTTCCAGCGCCCAGCGGGTGACGGCCAAGACTGCCAGCACGTCGTTGCCGTCGACGCGGACTCCGGGCATGCCGTAGCCAGCGGCTCGGTTGACCAGAGGCACCTTGGACTGGACCTCGAAAGGCACGGAGATCGCCCACTGGTTGTTCTGGCAGAAGTAGACCACCGGTGCATTGAAGGAGCTGGCGAAGACCATGGATTCGTGGGTTTCGCCCTCGGTGGAGGAGCCATCGCCGAAGTAGGCGACAACAGCATTGCCTTCCTTGGCACGGCGGGCTTCATCCCATCCGCGCTGCTCCATGTTCAACGCCATGCCGTAGCCGGCGGCATGCGGCATCTGCGCGGCCAGCACCATGGTGTACATGTGGAAGTTGTTTTCCCGGGGATCCCAGCCGCCGCCGGAGATGCCGCGGAACAAGCGCAGCATTTCCGAGAAGGAGACGTCACGGGTCAGCGCTACGCCGTGCTCGCGGTAGGTGGGGAAGATGTAGTCGCTTCGGCGGGTGGCGCGGCCGGAACCGATCTGCGCCGCTTCCTGCCCGCGCAGCGGGACCCAGAGGCACAACTGCCCCTGGCGCTGCAAAGCTGTGGCCTCTTGGTCGAATCGACGCGTCAATGCCATGTCGCGGTAGAAACCGCGAAGCATGTCATCATCAACGTCGCCCAGATACGCATCGTACGTTTCATGGGACTGACGCTGGCCGTCCGGAGTCAGGATCTGAATCAGATCCGGTTCCGTCGCCTCGGTCGCAGCTCGCGTCATTTATCATCCTTCGGTCATAAATATGCCCCACGCGGAATACATTCCGCATGGGACATATACGGCTTGTCCAGTTCCTAAGCCTATAGGCTTTGACCGCCAAAACGCGAGAAATCAGCGCCCGTTACCCCTATGCCAGGTCGAGTGATTCCTTGCACAGTTCAATAAAGCGATCGTTTGCCTCAACTTCGCCGATGGAGACCCGCACTCCCTCGTTCGAGAAGCCGCGCACAGACAACGCCACGGCGTTGGCCCGCTCGACAAACTGGCCGGTCTTTTCTCCCAGCGGCAGCCAGACGAAGTTCGCCTGGGTGGAAGGAATCTTCCAGCCCATCTCGGCCAAGGCCGCCGCCACTCGTTCGCGTTCGGCCACCAGCCCCTCGACACGCTCAAGCACCAGGTCGATATTAGCCAGCGAAGCGACCGCGGCATCCTCGGCCACGCTGGAGACGGCAAACGGGGTGGCGACCACGCGGATGTTCTCGGTGATCTGCGGATGGGCCACCGAGTAGCCGACCCGGAGATTCGCCAGGCCGTGGGCCTTCGAGAAGGTGCGCAGCAGAACGACATTTTCGTTCTCGTTGTAGGTGTGAATGCCATCCACCGATTTCTCATCACGGACGAACTCGATGTAGGCCTCATCCAGGACCACCAGCACGTTCTTCGGAACGCGTGCCAGGAAATCATCGACCTCGGCCTGGGTGAGTACCGGTCCGGTCGGGTTATTCGGGGTGCACAGCAAGATCACTGAGGTGTTCTCGTTCACCGCGGCGATCATGGATTCCAGATCGTGGCGCCCATCTTCCAGCAGTGGAATCTCCACCGGCAGCGCACCGGCGGTCTGCACGATAATCGGGTAGGCCTCGAAGGAACGCCACGCATAGATGACTTCATCCTGGATGCCGTCCTCGTTCTGGCCCGCGAAGGTATTCAGGATTTGCACCAGCGCGCCGAGGGAACCGGCGCCGGTCACGATATCTTCAGCCGGCACGTCCAAATAATCGGCGAGGGCCATGCGAAGCTTGGTCGATAGCGGGTCTGGGTAGCGATTCAGGCTGTCCTGCTCGACGACTGCCTGATGCACAGCGTCCAACGGGCCAAAGGGAATCTCGTTCGATGACAGCTTGTAAGCTTGGACGCCTTCAACTGGAGCAGGCGGCTTGCCCGCAGCGTATTTTGGCAAACGTGCAACTACAGAGCGTGGCTGCACCTGATCTTGGGTCACCGGGTTCTCAGTCATACCTCAAAGCGTAGTCCTCACTATGGGTTTAGCGATATCCGAGGTTCATCCGAATCCCAGATTTCTGTGCCAAAGTTAAGCCATGAGCTTTCTGATTCGAGTCATCGTCAATGCGCTTGCCCTCGCCGCCGCCGTTTGGGTGGTGCCCGGTCTCAAGATCGTCGCGGCAGGCGAAGGCACCATGAGCACGGTCATCGCCTATCTGGTCGTTGCAGTCATCTTCGGCTTGGTCAACGCCTTGGTCCGTCCAATCGTCAAGCTTTTCTCCTTGCCGATCACCTGTCTCACCCTGGGCCTGTTCACAATCGTGATCAATGCCCTGATGCTCTTGCTGACGTCATGGCTGACGACCTTCACGCCCATCGAACTGGTCATCGAGCAGTTCTGGTGGGATGCCATCGCCGGCACGATCATCATCTCCATTGTCTCGGCGGTCCTCGGACTATTCGTCAAGAGCGATCGCGACTAAGCGGACTACCGCTCACGGCTAAAAGAAGACGGCAACCGGCAGGTGCCGTCTTCTTTGGTTAGTTCCCAATTGGCCGGCCCGGTCATCTCCCCGTTTCCGCTGCCTTTTACTGTGGCGTCGGAAGATACTGGCCTTGGATAGCGCGCTGCAGCTTTGGGCATCTTAATGGGGCGGCGCCACATGCTTGAGCCGACGCTTCTCCTCTTCCGTGATGGGCCGAGGTTCTTTCGGCTTCCGCTCCAGCTTGAACATGCGGATTTTCACCAGTGGTTCGGGGAGGTAGTACTTCTCCAGATGCTCCCTGATTTCCAGCTTCGGATTCTCATCGAGTTCCAGAAGGTGGTCACCGTAATTCTTGAGGTTATGCGGAGCGCCAAAGATGCCATCGTCGGGCAAGATGTCCTCCATGTGCTCCCGCGGGCCCGCGAAGGTGGTCGTGTAATGCTCCCCCTTGCCGGGGTTGGGCCCGCCATCGGTACCCGGCACCATATCCTTCTGGTCTTCAACCGACAGGCTGCGTACGTCTTCTGGCAGGTCAATCGTGCCGATGGGCGATCCAAGGGTCAGGACTTTATTCAGCTTGTACTTGTGCTTCAAGAACTTGTTCTTCGACAGCTGGGCCACATGAATGCCCCCTTGCGAATACCCGGAGAGGATGAGCTCATCGCCCTCTTTCGCTCCGCTGATCTCCAGTGCCTCATCAAGCGGTTTCGCGAAGTTCTCGGATTCGACCCCGAACCCGTCGGCGATGCCTTCCGGGCCAAAAGGCGAAGGAACTTCCGAGTCATTCTGTGTACCCGGGAAGATCGCAATGTACGTATCCTCGTCAGCCTTCACGATCATGATCTTCCCGTTATTCTCCGTCCCTTCGCCTTCCAGCATTTGGTGCAACTGGAAATAGCTTTGCATCTTTCCATCGACTTCAACCGTTTGCGTTGGATCCTGCCGGGTGAGCTGTATTCCGGTATTGCGATCTGCTCCCAGCCGCCGGATAAAGCCCGACAGATCCTTGGCTGCACCTTCGATCTGCTCGGTCAGCGTCAGGTTCGATCCAAAGGGCCAGCGCGGCAGGTACGAAAACATCAAGCGCAGGAACATTTCCATGCTTTCCAGAGGCGGACGCCAGCCGTTGTCGCGGGTCTCGGAAATGAAGTCTCCCACCAGCACGGCTCCCGTGCTGGCTAGCACCATCCGTTCAGCAGCGGACTCGGCAACTTCATAGTTCCGCATGGCTTCGGAGACTTTTGCGGTCAGATCGAACGCTTTAATTTGCCCCTCTCTGGACTGCTGATAGGCGTCCCTGATCAAGTCGCCCAACAGCCCGACGTTATACCCCCTGGCACCGATGCCTGACACCATGCACTGCAGATCCAGGTCGCGCTGGCAGCTATCAGCTGCCTGCGCGGCTTTGAGCAGTACCTCGGATATGCCATCGATATCGTTGGCAACCCGCTGGCAGATCTCCCCTGCCTCGGCGTAATCCAACGAGTTGTAATTGACTTCATATCCCATGGCTACGAGGCCATTCGCTGGTTCATGATTTGTGCTTCGAGGTTCTGGATCTCCCGCATGGCTACCCCTACGTACTCCTCCGCGTCGCCCAGCTCGCTGTTGAGCATTTCCAGCCGGCGGCTCAGCTCGTCGACATTCTCCAAAAACGCCTTGCCTGCCTTGGAATTCCAAGTCAATGAATGGATTGACCCCAACTGCGCGATGGCGAATTGAGTGGTTTTCCGTGCGTCATCGAGTTGGCTCGCCACCGTCAGCAGCGTCGCTTGAAACATCATTTTCCTGCTCCGCATCCTTGAGAATTTGTCCACCATCATGGACAGCCGCGATTCGGTGCCAGCAGGATTTGGGCCCAGTTGTGGAAACAGGAACGGTGTAAAAGATGTGATGTAGCGCCGGGGATGGAAGAATATGAGCATGGCTGAGATTGCGCGCACTTCCCTTGCTAATGAACCACTGGCTTTGACTGCCCTCGACGGACGCTACCGCAGCGCCGTGGCACCACTGGTCGACTACCTTTCCGAAGCGGCTTTGAACCGCGACCGCGTTCACGTCGAAGTTGAATGGCTGATCCATTTAACCGACAACTCCGTTCTTCCAGGCACCTCCCCGCTTACTGCGGACCAGAAGGCGGCACTGCGCAAGATCGTCACCGATTTCAATGCTGACTCGGTGAAGGAACTGGCAGAGATCGAAGCTGTCACCGTTCACGACGTTAAGGCAGTGGAGTACTACATCGCCAACCGCCTGGAAGCAATTGGCATCGGCAACCTCAAGCCGCTGGTGCATTTCGGCTGCACCTCCGAGGACATCAACAACCTGTCCTACGCGCTGGGCGTCCAGGGCGGCGTGCAGCAGGTATGGCTTCCAGCAGCCCGCGACCTGGTGGCCCAGCTGTCCAAGATGGCCGAGGATTCCCGCGACGTGCCGATGCTCTCGCGCACCCACGGCCAGCCAGCCACCCCGACTACCCTGGGCAAGGAACTGGCAGTGCTGGCATGGCGCCTGACCCGCCAGCTGAACCGTGTCGAGAAGACCGAGTACCTGGGCAAGATCAATGGTGCCACCGGCACCTATGCGGCCCACTATGCTTCGGTTCCAACTGCCGACTGGCAGAAGGTTGCCAAGGACTTCGTCGAGCACCTGGGCCTGACCTGGAACCCGCTGACCACCCAGATCGAATCCCACGACTGGCAGGCAGAGGTCTACGCAGACATCGCCCGCTTCAACAGCATCCTGCACAACCTGTGCACCGATGTCTGGAGCTACATCTCCATCGGCTACTTCGCGCAGATCCCAGTGGCAGGTGCCACCGGCTCCTCGACCATGCCGCACAAGGTCAACCCGATCCGCTTCGAGAACGCAGAAGCCAACCTGGAGATCTCCAACGGCCTGCTGAACACCTTGGGTTCCACCCTGGTGACCAGCCGCTGGCAGCGCGACTTGACCGACTCCTCCTCGCAGCGCAACATCGGCACCGCCATCGGGCACTCGGTGCTGGCGATCTCCAATGTCGCCAAGGGCCTTGACCGCCTGGATGTTGCCGAGGCCGTGCTGGCCGAGGATCTGGACCACAACTGGGAGGTCCTCGCCGAGGCCATCCAGATGGTCATGCGCGCCGAGGCCATCGCCGGTGTCGAGGGCATGGACAACCCGTACGAGCGCCTGAAGGACCTGACCCGCGGCCACCGCGTGGATGCAGCCCGCCTGAAGGAATTCGTTGGCGAGCTGGGCCTGTCGGCCGATGCTGAAGCCCGCCTGCAGTCCCTGACCCCGGGCACCTACAATGGCATCGCTTCGCAGCTGGTGGACCACCTGAAGAAGTAGCCGTACGGCACAAGCCGGGCCCGGTACGTCGAGTTCGACGTACCGGGCCCGGCTTTCCAGTTAAGGAACAGCCACCGGGCTACGGCGTTAGCGCAGCTGGCTGACGAATCCGGTGCGCGCATGCAACGAGGACAGCACGTGGTCGCGGGCGGCCTGTTCGATGCGGGCCGCGGGCGCGCCGTCGCGGATCAGCCGCAGCAGTTCGCGGTGCTCATCCACAGCGGCGTGCGCCCGCTCCGCATCCACCGCACGCTCCGCCGCATGCAGTGCGGAGAACTTGCGCCATTCTGCCTCGACCAGCTCTCGCAGCCGCGCGTTCGGGCACCCGGCATGCAGCACCGCGTGGAACTTGGTGTTCAGCCGGGTGTATTCGGCCGGGTCGAAGTCCCCCAACAGACCTGCGAGCCGCTCATTGATCTGTTCCGCCCGATCAAGCGCGGCGCCACCCACTGCCAGCGCGGCCAGCGCTGTAGCCGACCCGTCGAGCAGCGCCAGCGCCTCCATGCCCTCGCGGTAGGCGCGCTCGTCGAGTTCGGCGACCCTTGCGCCGACGTTGCGCTCGATCTGCAGCAGGCCCTCGGCGGCCAGCCGGTGGATTGCCTCGCGCACCGGCACGGCGCTGATCTCAAGGTGTGCGGCAATAGGCCCGGCCAGCACCCGCTGGCGCGGTGCCAGCGCGCCGTCCAGCACCTGTTTGCGCAGGTAGTCGTAGGCCAGATCGGCCTTGCTCCGGCCGCGCTTGCTTTCCGCTTGCGCTTGGCTTGCCGTCATGGTTCCTGCTTTCACTCGCGGGTTGACCCTCAGATTTTATAATATAAAGTGTGTAACGGGAATCACCCAGCGGCTCCCCTGCCGGACCGCGCATGCAAAGGAGCACCCATGACCCAGCACGCAGCACCGACGCTGCCGCTCGATGAACTGGCCGCCGTCTTCGGTCCCCGGCTGAGCACCGCAGCGGATGAATTGGACCGCGTGGCCCGCGACCAGTCGCGCTACCAGCCCGAGGGGCGCCCGGCAGCGGCCGTCTTCCCCGAATCCACCGACGAAGTCTCGCAGGCGCTGGCCTGGGCGCACCGCCACGGCGTGACGGTCTCGGTGCGCGGGGCTGGGACCGGGCTCTCCGGCGGTGCGGCGGGCTACCCGGGCGGGCTGGTCATCAGCCTGGAACGGCTGAACCGGATCGTTGACATCGACGCGGTGAACCGCCTGGCCGTGGTGCAGGCCGGGGTCATCAACTCGGACCTCGACGAGGCGGCTCGGGGACACGGCCTGTTCTTCCCGCCAGATCCTGCCAGTGCGCGGATCTCCACCGTGGGCGGCAACATCGCCACCAATGCCGGAGGGCTGCGCTGCCTGAACCACGGGGTCACCCGCGACTCGGTCGCGGCACTGACCGTGGTGCTGGCCGATGGCCGCGTCGTGCACACCGGGGCACGCACCCGGAAGAACGTCGTCGGCCTGGACCTGACCAGCCTGTTCGTCGGATCGGAGGGCACCCTCGGGGTCATCACCGAGGCCACGGTGCGGCTCAAGCCGGTGCCCGAGGGCGCCGCGCAGACCTTCCGCGCAGGATTCCGCACCGTCGAGGACGCCGGCCGCGCGGTCACGGCAATTGTCAACGGCGAGTACCTTCCGGAGGTGCTCGAACTGCTCGACGCGCACAGCGTCCAGGTCATCGAGGCCTTCCACCCTTCCGGGCTGCCGGTGGACGGGCAGGCGCTGCTGATCGGCCAGTTCACCGGCCGCCATGCGCTGCAGGCCGCGCAGTCGGTCGCCGCGCTGTGCCGCGGCTTCGGCGCAGCGGACGTCGTGATCGGCGAGGGCGATTCGCTGCTGGAAGCGCGGCGGCTGGCCAATCCGGCGCTCAGCGCCCACGGGCTGCGGGTCTCCTGCGATGTGGGGGTTCCGGTGGGCGAGCTGGCCGCGGTGTTCCGCGGGATCGACGAGATCGCGCAGCGCACCGGGCGGATGATCTCCGTGGTGGCGCACGCCGGGGACGGCAACCTGCACCCGACCGTAGACGCGGAGGACACCCCCGAAGGCCATGCGGCCGCCGAAAAGGTCATCGATGAGATCACCCGGCTGGCCCTCTCGCTGGGCGGCACCATCACCGGGGAGCACGGCATCGGCAAGGTCAAGCAGCACGAGCTGTCCTGGCAGCTGGACGAGCCGACCCGTGCGGCGCAGCTGGCGGTCAAGGCCGCGCTGGATCCGGCAGGAATCCTCACTCCGGGGCGCTCGCTGTAGCGGGCAGGGGCGGGGACCAGTCCCTCCGGCTAGGCTTGCATCCACTTCTTCCGGTGCTTCACCGGGATGCGCTGGCGCTCGAACTCGTCCAGCAGCGACTCATAGAGCCCGAGGTAGTCCACGGCCGGATAGCGCACCAGGTCGACGCGCAGCGTCCCGGTTTCCGGCTGCTTCAGCTGCACCTCCAGCCGGCGGTGCAGTTCAGCCCGGTCCCAGAGCAGCTGCACCTTGGCATCATTCTGGAAGCTGATCGCGGTCACCGAGCCGATTTCTTCCCAGGCCACCTTTCGCCCGCCACGCAGGATGAGCCCGGACGCGCGGATCTTCGCATCGATGGCATCGACACCCTTGCGGCGCATGGCCAGCACCGCGGTCCCCACGCCCCAGGCACCGAAGAGCAGCAGAATGGCACCGAAGAACGTCGGCGTCCAGCTCGCCATGAGTTGCGCACGCCGGACGGAGGTCTCGGGCAGGTCGTTGGCCACGAGATACAGCCCCAGCGGCAGCAGGATCCAGGCCATCATCAGCAGCTGGGAACTGCGTTGCACCCGCGGCCAATGGTGGGCCTTGGCGGTGATGAAGTGCTTGGGCAGTTTGCGCCGAGTGCGGCCGTGGGCCATGAGTGTGCGTTCCTGACGTCGTCGGGTCCCATTCAGAACTGCTTGTGCTTGAACCGTTCCTTGGTGTGGAAGCGGCGCTCCTTGAGCGTGGCGACCAGTGCATCGAGGTGCTCCTGGTATTCGGCCATCGGATAACGCCGCAGGTCGATCTCCAGATAATGCATTGGCGCGCGCCCGCGCACTCCGGGAGACGTCGGATCGACCTCGGAGTTGTCCAGCAGGCTGATCCGCACCACGCGGTTGAGCACCGAGTAATCCCAAAGCAGCGGCACCATCGAGTCGTTGATGTAGCGGATGATCTCGGCGCGGCCGATATTCGACCACGGCACCTCCCGGCCGCCACGGGTCACCAGGCCCTGCTCGGTAACGATTACGTCGATCGAATCATCGCCGACGCTGCGGCTCGTGCCCTGCCGGCCGGTGACGATACCCACGATGCCGAAGGTCAGCAACGCCGCGGCGATCACGATCAGGCCGTAGTTCAGCCAATTGGTGGCAATGCTGCTCTCGCCGACCCGGATGTTCTGGCCCAGGATCCAGAATCCTGCGGCGGCCGAGGCAAGGCCTAGCACGGTCAGGATGATTCCGCGCTTCAGGCGTTTGGCATGCAGTTGCGGGGTACTGATGAATTTCACTAATCGGCTTTCGGTAGGTGGCAGATCTGCGGTCATGAGGTGATGGTGATCGATTCGAGCAACTCAACCATTGGATCCACCATGATTGCCAATGTCACCGTGTCCGAATCGAAGGCGTTGAGCACGAAGAGTCCGCGCCCTGCCCGTCCTGCCATCCTGATATGCCCCACCACCGACTGCGCCGGTTCGCCAGGGACGATCTGCTCCGTGGAAAAAGTTGTGAACGACTGGATGATCTCGCCGAAAGTTTCCGAGGCGACCGAATCGAGTTGCTGGCGGGACAACGACTCATAAGGCGGTGCGACGACCTCTTCAAGTGTCATGCCGGGTTCGTCGACATAGACATTCAAGGTTGCCACGCCCATGTTGCTGCCGTCTTCGGGAGCAAACCAGAATGAATGATCCGCTTGGTCATTCCGATGCTGGATAACATCGATTGCGTACTTCCTGAACAGCCCTCGGGTTTCCTCGTCGTCCTTGATCGCGGCTTCCGCGATCGAGGACGCCCACTCTTCAGGAGTTTGCCACGTTTCGTTCGGGAACACCCCGGGAAGGGGAATCCAATCAGCCAGATTCGGCTCCACCGTGTAGTTTGTCATTCGAGCCCCACCCACTTGAACGTGCCGATAATTCCGTAGCCAAGGTCTCGCAGCAACTCGATCTCCTCCGAGCCGCGTTGGGATTCGAGGAATCCATAGGTGTAGATGATGCGCAGGCCAACCTCGGGTGCCGGGTCAATGGAGCCGTCCTGTCGAGGCCGCGGCACAACAAAATTCACTTCCGCCTGCACGAATTGGCCATCTTCATGCCTTTTTTCGGCACCAAGCCAGTGGAACCATTGCGCTCCGTCAATCTCCTCGGTAGCGACGTGCTGCCCCATTGCCGCCCTGGCCACTGCCGCCGCCAGACTCGTGCCTGCATTGGCACGCACCGGTGTGATGATCAAGGACGACGGAATGACCGAATTCTCGCTGATGGTCTCAGTGGGCACGACGGTCGAAATCGCCCCCTGCCGGCGCAATCGTTCGAACGTGTCGTGGACGCTCCGGCGAATGAGCAGGACGATATCGGCCCGACCTAGCTTCTTGGCTTTGTCAGTCGCGACCTTGGCCAGCTGCGCTTCACCCTCCACGGTAACTGGATACTCACGCCAGCCTTTGGGATAGAGCATTCCATATCCGATTCCGCGATTGTTCTTGGGCGTCGGTCCAGTCATCGTGTCCTTTCCTCGAGCCTGCTCAGGATGCTTCATGAACGTTACACCGTCATGTTCTTGGCCGTTTGGCCTGTTCCGTAAACGGTGAAGAAGGTGCCACCCAAGAAATCAACAGTACCGGTGAGCAATGCTTCGTCGCGACCTCCGCGGACTTTCGTGGCCCATTCAATAGCTTCCGGACCGGCAATTTTCGAATTCTCGACGATGTAATCTGCAAGCACATAGTTCCGCGAGTCCTTGTAACCCACAAGTATGTTTTCCGTGAATCGTTCGGTGAACTGGCGGTTCTGGAATTTGTGCTGGTAGCCCTCGATGAATTCCCGGCCGGCTTGCCACTGCCGGTACGGGTGCACCATCTCACTCCAAGAATTCGAGAAGCTTGTCTTGACCTTGTTCCATGTGCTTCCCGTCGGCTTCTTGTAGGCCACCGGGAGGGCATCGCCGACCGAGTTGCGCACGATCCCCTTGGCCTTCGAGAAGGGCATGGCGAAGCCCTTCAAATCCTTGAAGCTCAAGTTCTTGATGGCCTTGGGTAGCCCCTTGGCTTTGCCAAAGCCGTTGACAAGTGACTTGATTGGCGTCTTGGCGAACTTGAAAAGCGCGCCCCCAGCCTTGCCAAAGGGGATAATCGAGACTGCCGCGATGATCAATGATGTCCAATCGCCGTCGCCGATAGCCATTTTGTATATCTCGATGCCCAGCGCCGCGATCCCGACAACCAAGGCCAGAGCGGCTGCTACAAGGGCCAACGGCCCGGTCGCCACAATCGCAACAACGAACAGGACCAAGCCGGCAATGCTCAGCGCATCAGCCAGGTGGTCGTACCATTTGTCCTGGTTGTCAGCGATCTCGAACGCTTTCTCGATATCGGACACCGCATCGTCGAAGGCGTCTTCCCAATAGGAAACTCGGCCATCGAACTTGCCCCAGAGCTTGTTGAGTTTGGATTCGGCCTCCTCACGCGCCGTGGTAGCCGTGGTCAGGTCACTGGCTGCCTGCTCTTTTTCCTCATCGGTGCCCTCGCCAATGCCGAAGAGCCCTCCGTCGGCATCATCCACGGAATCTTGTGCGGTCTCCTCGGCGTCCCTCTTGTTCTCAGCCGTTTGGTTGGCTTCTTCGATGGCGTTGATCAAGGAGCTCATGGACGGGTACCAGTCCGCGCCGCCCCGCGGGGTCGATTCGCCATTCATCGAGTTCTGGACATTATCGAGTTTCTTGGCATACTTCTCGAGCGCCGTGCCAGTGAGGCGGTAGCGGTCTGCGGCCTTGCGCAGATCCGGGAACACCTCACCCGCAGCCTCGCGAACCTTGTCCACCGCGTCTGACTTCAGGTCGCCAGTTCCCTCGCTGATCGCTTCCAGGCGGTTGGCGGAGACGTCCATCCGTTCGCCCGATTCTATGAGGGATTGTGCGCTTGTCAGGAGGCTACCGGCGTCCCCCTCAATGAGCTGGAGGGTGATCTGGGTATATGGTGACTGCAAGCTCATTCTCGATGCAATTCCCGTCTACTTCTTGGGTTTGGGTTGATCATCAGCGGCGGAGTTCAGGAAAGCTTTCATGGTGTCCTCGTCCCACTTTTCGAACCCCTCCTTGATGTCCTTCAAATGATCATGAACGGTGGTGAGATTATCCACGAGCTCACCGCGGTTCTTGTTCCAGTCATTCTCGAAGTCCCTGACGCGATCCTTGAGATCGGATTTTCCCATGGGCGAGCCTACGGATTCGGCGATGCCCTTGGCGATGTCGGAGGCATCCTTGAATTCCTGGATGCCGGTGTGCAGGTTGGTCACGATCTCGTCAAGGCGAGCCAGGTATATCTCATCGGCCACGGGGCAACGACTCCTTAAAATCCAAACGTCCACTTCGACTCATGCACGCAGCATGATCAGAAATGTGGTCGCCCCGTGAATAACGAGGCGACCACATCAGCCGGAAAATTGCGTCCGGCTACTGGCCGGCCATGCCGCGGTCGGTGTCCTGGATCTGGGTCATCATGTCGCGCAGCGCGGTGGCCATGTCGTTGATGCCATCGAATGCGGTCTTCAAGCCGTCGTTCAGGTCCTTGTAGCCTTCGCCGAACTGGCCCGAAGCGTGCTCAGTGGTGAAGTCCTCGCCGAGCAGCTTGTCCACGCCGGACTGCAGCTGCTCAAGCACGCCGTCCAAGTCCTCGCGCCCGGTGTCAAGCTTCGATGCCATGGCTTCCATTTCGCCATAATTAGCCTTGAAATCAGTCACAACAATGCTCCTCAACTTGTCGACTGGCCCGGATGCCGGGCCACTTTTTTCGTCCACAGACTAGACTAGTGTGGCAGCCGACCTGCTCTCAATGGGGAGAACTCCCCGTGGCAAGCCGGCATCGAACTGAAGTAGAAAGATCCCATGGACGTAGTTTCAGCAGCAGCACTCGCCAGATCCTCCATGCTCGGAATGCATCCAGCCGAAGCACGCCTGCGGATCTGGTCCTACCTCATCGACTACGCCGTTTCGCTGGCAGCGCTGCTGCCCGCAGGCATCGGATACATCATTTTCCTGGTGACCGGGCACTACTCCACGGTCCCGCTGGTCCTGTCCGGGGTCAGCGCACTGCTGCTGCTGGTCTACCTGGTGGTCCTGCTCATGATGAACAGCCGGAAGGGCTCCTCGCCCGGCAAGGCCGCGATGCGCCTGCGCGCCACCCGGCTGGATCCATTCGCCGCCCCGGGTTTCGGCCGTATCCTCCTTGCCTCGTTCGTCTTCCTGCTCAGCCATCTGATCCCGGTCATCGGCCCGCTCCTGATGCTGCTCTCCTGCTTCTTCGACCGGGACCACCACCGCAGCTGGCTGGACAAGATCGCCCAAACCTACGTGGTTGATATCCGCAAGGGCCTGGATCCGACCAACTCGCGGGCGCTGGCCCGCACCGAATACCTGCTCTCCCGCCCGGACCGGGACATTTCCGAGCATCTGCCATCGCTGGGCACGTCCGCCGAGGACGACATATACGATGACGCTGCAGTGCCCGCGCGTCCCCGATCCACAGCGGGCATCGTCGGAGCGCAGAACAGCGACTGGCATTCGCCAGCTGCGCCGCAGACGGGAACCGTCCGCCGCGCGGCCTTCGCCTTTGACGACGGGTCCTATCTCCCCGTTCCGGAATCCGGGCTGATCGGGCGTGCGCCCCAGGCCACGGAAGAGTCCGGCAATGAGCTGCTGGTCGCGCTGAAGGACCCGGAACGGCTGCTGTCCAAAACGCACCTGGCCTTCGGCTGCGACGGGGCGAATGCCTGGATCATGGATCTGGGTTCCAGCAACGGCACGCAGGTCACCGCCGCCTCCCGCGCCCCGCGCAATGCACCACCCAATGTCCGCCTGCATCTGAATGACGGGGATGTCGTCCAGATAGGCAGCCGTACCTTCCGCATTACCTTCCAGGAGACCGCGAAGTGAAAATCAAGGCCACACTCAGGCGACCGGACACCAGCACCATCGACGTGGTGTTGACCTGCGATGCCACCGCCACCGTGGGAGATGCAGCCCGCGCCCTGGCCGGGGAGCAGGTTCCCGAGCATCCCACGCTGCTGGCCACCGCCGCTGGCACCGCACCGGTGCAGCTCGATCCGCACACCCCGCTGGCCGAGGCCGAACTGGGTTCGGGCTTCAGCATCGAGGTCGTGCCGACCACCGATGCCTTCGTCTCGGGAGGCTCGGCGGCAGCGGTGCTGCGCGTGGCCAACGGCCCGGATGCGGGCATGGCCTTCGCGCTGCCCGCCGGCACCTCCTATGTGGGGCGATCGGAGAAGGCCACCGTGGTGCTCAACGACCGCATGGTCTCCACCCGGCATGCGCGCATCGAGGTGGGAAGCAAGATCGAGCTGGTGGACCTGAACTCCGCCAACGGCATCCTGGTCGATGGCGGGCTGGCCCAGCGCGTCGCGGTGATCCCCGGCCAGCTGATCACCCTGGGTGCTACCGAGGTCTTCTTCGAGCTGCTGCCCGGGACCGCCACCGGCCATTCCCCGGTCTATGAGAAGGGCGGCTCGATCCTCTTCAACCGTTCCCCGCGGGTGGAGGTCCGCTACCCCGGCGAGGAACTGCCGCGCCCGGCGATCCCGCAGGAAGCCAGCCCCAAGCTCTTCCCCTGGCCGATGATCTTCGCTCCGCTGATCATGGGCCTGACAATTTTCTCGCTCACCCAACGCGCGCTGTCGCTGATCGTGGTGCTGATCTCGCCGCTGATGATGCTGGGCAACCTGATCGGCCAGCGCACCCAGAGCAACAACAAGCTGCGCCTGGAAATCGAGACCTTCGAACGGCAATTCGAGGCGCTGGAAGATAGCCTGCTGGCCGGGGAGGAAGCCGAACGCGCGCACCGGCGCAGCGAGGCCCCGGCCACCGCGACCGTCTTCGAGCAGGCCGAATCGCTGGGCCCGCTGCTGTGGACCCGTCGCCCGGAGCACTGGAACTTCCTCTCGCTGCGGCTGGGCTCGGGAACCGCGCGCAGCCGCACCACCGTCGCCGAGCTGGCCGACCGGACCGGGATGCAGGAATATGTGGAACGGGTCGACGAGCTCACCGCGCAATACCGGATGATCGAGGATGTGCCGATCATCGAGCTGCTGCCCTCGGCCGGCGCCATCGGCATTGCCGGGCCGCGGTTGCACTCCGCCGATGCGCTGCGCGCGCTGGCGGTGCAGCTATTCGGCCTGCACGCGCCCAATGACCTGTGCACCGCCGCGATCATCGACCCGGCCTGGACCGAGGACCTTGAATGGTTCAAATGGCTGCCGCACACCACCGGCCCGCGCTCCCCGCTGGCCCAGGTGGCGCTGGCCGATACGCAGACCTCCGGCACCGTGCTGGTCAACGCGCTCGAAGAGCTCATCGCCCGGCGCAACGACCCCTCCGCCTACCGGCTGGGCCCGCTGTCCACCCGGCACACCTCCATGGAGCTGGGCAGGGAAGCCGGCGAGCAGTCCACCGGCGTGCCCACCGCCAAGGACCTTTCACTGGTGCTCTTCGTGACCAACGACGCCCCGGTGGACCGCGCCCGGCTTTCGCAGATCATCGAGCGCGGGCCAGCCGTGGGCATCTACACGATCTTCGTGGCCCCCACCGTGCAGTCGCTGCCCGCCGCCTGCCGCACCTTCGTGGACGTCACCGACGGCCTGGATGATGCCCGCGTGGGCTGGGTGCGTGCCGGCGAGGAAGCGGTCAAGGTGTCGGTGGAAGGGGTCTCGCGCGAGCATGCCGAGCACTTCGCCCGCCGCCTGGCCCCGATCGTGGACTCCAGCTCGCTGGTCCCGGATTCCTCGGACATCCCGGATTCGGTGTCGCTGCTGCGCATCCTCGGCCCGGACCTGGCTGAATCCCCGGATGCGGTGCTCGAACGCTGGAAGCAGAACAACTCGGTGATCGACCGCGCCGCCACCGGCCCCCGGCCGCGGCTGAAGCGCGCCGGGACGCTGCGCGCCTTCATCGGCCAGGGCACCCCGGATGCGATGAGCCTGGATCTGCGCACCCAGGGCCCGCACGCCCTGGTGGGCGGCACCACCGGCTCGGGCAAGTCCGAATTCCTGCAGGCCTGGGTGCTGGCAATGGCCGCCGAATACAGCCCCGACCGGGTGACCTTCCTGTTCGTGGACTACAAGGGCGGCTCCGCCTTCGCCGACTGCGTGGAGCTGCCGCACTGCGTCGGGCTGGTCACCGACCTCTCCCCGCATCTGGTCCGCCGCGCGCTGACCAGCCTGCGCGCCGAGCTGCACCACCGCGAGAAGCTCTTCCACCGCAAGAAGGCCAAGGACCTGCTGGAACTGGAAAAGCGCCAGGACTCGGAAACCCCGCCGGCCCTGGTGCTGGTGGTCGACGAGTTCGCCGCCCTGGCCGGAGAGGTTCCGGAATTCGTGGACGGCGTGGTGGACATCGCCCAGCGCGGCCGCTCCCTGGGCATCCACCTGATCTTGGCCACCCAGCGCCCTGCGGGCGTGATCAAGGACAATTTGCGCGCCAACACCAACCTGCGCGTGGCGTTGCGCATGGCCGATGCCGCGGACTCGAACGACGTGGTGGAGGACCCGATCGCCGCCGGATTCGACCCGTCGCTGCCCGGGCGCGGCATCGCCAAGACCGGCCCGGGCCGGCTGGTGCCCTTCCAGTCCGGGTACGCCGGCGGCTGGACCACCGACGAGCCCGAAGCCGCCGAAGTGCGCGTGGAGGACCTGCGCTTCGGCGGGGCGCGCGTCTGGGAGCAGCCCGAATCCGGCTCGCCGGACATCGAGGAGAACAACGGCCCGAACGACCAGAAGCGCCTGGTCTCCAGCTTCATCGCCGCCTCGAACGGCGCCGGGATCCCGGCCCCGCGCCGGCCATGGCTCGATGACCTCTCGGCCACCGTGGATTTGCGCGAGCTCGCCCCGGATTCGGACAGCCGGATCCCGCTGGCGCTGGCCGACATCCCCGAGCACCAGGCCCAGGAAACCGCCTGGTTCGAACCCGACACCGACGGCCACCTGCTGGTCTACGGCACCTCCGGCGCCGGCAAGTCCGCGGCGCTGCGCAGCATCGCGATCGCCGCGGGAGCCAACCCGGCGGCCGGCACTGCGGCGGTGTACGCGCTGGACTTCGGGACCAGCTCGCTGCGCTCGCTTGAACCGCTGCCGCATCTCGGCGCGGTGATCGGAGGCGATGATGTGGAGCGCATCCAGCGCGTCTTCCGCATCCTGGCCGAGCACCTCGATGAGCGTTCGGCCCGGTACGCGGACGCGAATGCCGCTTCGCTGAGCGAGTACCGCCAGGTGACCGGCAACCTGTCCGAACCGCGCATCTTCCTGCTGATCGACGGTTTCGGCCAGTTCCGCAACGACTGGGAACTGGGCCACGGCCGCGGCGAGTTCTACCAGGTGTTCATGCGCATCGTCGGCGAGGGCCGCCCGCTGGGCATCCACGTGGTGGCCACCGCTGACCGCTTCGGCGCGGTGCCCACCGCGATCAGCGCGAACATCACCCAGCGCGTGGTGCTGCGCATGGCCGACGAGCAGGCGTACAACGTGCTGGGCGTGGCCAAGGATGTGCTCAATGAGCGCAGCGTGCCCGGCCGGGCCATCATCAAGGGCCACGAGGCGCAGATTGCGGTGCTTGGCGGCACCGCCAACGTGGCCGAGCAAACCGCGCTGACCACCAGCTGGGCGCAGGAGCTCACGGCTTCCGGTGCCCCGCAGGCGGCCGGTGTCGAAACCCTGCCCCAGGAATTCGCGGCGGCGTCGCTGCCCGACACGGTCAACGGGCTGCCGGCCATCGGCCTGTCCGACACCACATTGGGTCCGTGCGGCTTCGAGTCCATCGGCACCTTCGTCATCGCCGGCCCGCCGCAGAGCGGGAAGACCAACGCGATGCGCGCCATGGTCACCGCGCTGGAACGCGCCAACCCGGCCACCCAGTTCTTCCACCTCGGCGGCCGGCGCGCCGAGCTGCGCGGCTGGCGGCAGTGGAATGGCACCGCTTCGGGCCCGGCCGAGACCCGGCAGTTCGCCAAGGACATGCTGGATCTGGTCTCGGATGATTCCATGCCGGGCAAGATGGTGTTTGTCGTGGAGAACTTCACCGAGTTCGCCGATTCGGATGCGGAGCGTCCGATGAAGGAACTGCTCAAGGCCATCAACCGCTCGGATCATTTCCTGATTGCCGATGGGGATATCAACTCGTTCTCCTCCAGCTTCGGGCTGCTCGGCGAGCTGAAGTCCAACCGCCACGGCATCGCGCTCAAGCCCGACGCCTACGACGGGGACTCGCTGTTCAAGGTGCCGTTCCCGCGGGTCAAGCGCCACGAATTCCCGCCGGGCCGCGGTTTCATGGTGCAAAACGGACAACGCACCCTGGTGCACCTTCCGCTCGTGGAGCAGTAGGCGCGAAAAAGCCGGCAGCAACGTGCAGTTGCTGCCGGCTTCGCTGTGCTGGGGCTAGAACTCGAAGTCGCCGAAGTCCCCGCCAGCGCCGCCGAGGAAGTCGCCGAACATGCCCTCGGCCTGGCCGCCGAGCTGTTCCCCGGCACCGGCCACGGTTTCGCCCAAGCCATCGGCCATGGAACCGAATTCTTCGCCAATGCCGGCAAAGCCGTCAAGCAGCGGCCCGGCAATGGCGGTGCCGATGAACGCGCCTGCCACGCCGCCGAGCAGGCCAACGCCCAGGCCGCCGGCCGCCCCGGCAGCCATGCCCAGACCGCGGCCCTTGCCGCCGGAGCCCAAGAGCTTGTCCATGAATCCGGGACGCGAGATTTCCGCTCGGGTTGCCGAGCGGGCCAGGTCCCGCGGATCCTGGGTCCTCGGGCGTTCTGCCGGCGGCAGCTGCTCGTTCAGCTCGTGGTGCAGCAGTTCTCGCTGCTGCGGGGTCAGCCGGGCGAAGGCTTCGGCATGAGCGCGTTCCATATCCTGCGGCGGAGCGGTGCGCAGCATGTAGCGGTACTTCTCGATCGCCGCCTGGTCTTCGCGCGAAGGGGCTGAAGCCTGCGAATTGCTGTAGCCGCGGTTGCCGTAGTCCTGGCGCTGCTGCTGGTAAGGCTGCTGGTAGCCGGAAGTGTTCTGCTGGTAACCGCGCTGGTCGCGATCATAACCGCGCTGATCGCTGCTGGAGCTGCGCTGGCTGAGCTGTTCCCGGACATACTGGCCAGCCATTTGCTTGCCCTTGCGCAGCAGCTTGTCGAACATGGACATGAAATCGGCCTCCTAGGCTTTGCGGGCGCGGTGCGCTGGGGCACCGCTCTCACATCATTAAACTCCCCAGCAGTGCTCCTTGTTCCCCGCATTAGACTATTCTCATCTTCGCTTCGCTCCGCGCAGGCTCTGGGTTCTGCGCGGGTTCTGCGTCGGGCACCGGCTGCTTCGCGGCACCCGTGATGCGCGCCAGCAGCTCGGCAGCCACGGACACGGCAATCACCGCCGGCTGCTTGCCGCGCACCTGCTCGATCCCGATGGGGCACTGGATCGCGGCGATCTGCCGATCGCTGAAGCCGCTGGCGCCCAGATTCTTCTGGAAACGCGCCCACTTGGCGCTGGACCCGATCAGCCCGATCGACCCCAAGCCCGGGTGGCGCAGGGCGGCATCGCACAGGTGGAAATCCTCGGCGTGATCATGGGTCATGATCAGCACGTGGGCACCGTCGGGCAGGGCGCTGAGCACCTGCTCCCCGAGCACCGCCACCGCCGGATGGATCTGCGCCACGCTGGGTTCAAGCACGGGAAGCTCCTCCAGGAATTCCGGGCGCGAATCCACCAGATGCAATTCCAGGTCATGGCGGGAGAGGATGCGGGCCAATTCCATGCCCACATTGCCCACCCCGAAGATCGCCACCGTGGCAACAACCGGCAGCGGCTCCAGCAGCACCGTGACTTCGCCGCCGCAGCATTGGCGGCCGAACTTGGCTGGAGCCTTGTCGCTGAGCTTCATGCTGATGCTCTGCGGCTGGCCCTCGCCCACGGCGATCATCTGGCGGGCCCGTTCCATCACCGCCATCTCCAGGTTGCCCCCGCCAATGGTCCCGAAGATTTCCTGGCTGGAGATCACCATCTTTGCGCCCGGCTCGCGCGGGGCATGCCCGCGCACCGCGGTGACGGTTGCCAGCACGCCCGGCCGCCGCTCATTGCGCAGCGCGGTGACCGCTTCAATCCACGAGAGCATGGCTACTGCCCCTCCCGCACCGATTCGATCGCCCAGAACACCGCTTCCGGTGTTGCCGGGGACGCCAGCTGCACGGAGCGGCCGGCGGGCCCAAATGCGGCCACTGCCTGCCGGATCGCCTCGCGCACCGAGAAGGCGAGCATCAGCGGAGGCTCCCCCACAGCCTTGGAACCGTAGACCGCGCCTTCCTCATGCGCTTTCTGTAGCAGGCTGACGTTGAAGATCTCGGGCATCTCGGAGAAGCTCGGGATCTTGTACGTGCTCGCGGCCTGGGTGGCGACCCGACCCCGGCCCGGCCCATCGGAGGTGTCCCAGCGCAGGTCCTCCAAGGTCAGCCAGCCGGTGCCCTGCACGAATCCGCCTTCGATCTGCCCCAGATCCACCAGCGGCGACAGGGAGTCCCCGACGTCATGGACGATATCCACGCGGCGCAGCACGTAGGAGCCGTCAAAGCGGCTGACTTCCACCTCGCTGGCCGCCACCCCGTAGGCGAAGTACTTGAACGGGCTGCCGGTCATCCGCGACAGGTCCCAATGCAGCCCCTCGGTGCGGTAGAAACCGGAAGCTGAGAGCTGGATCCGTTGGAAGTACGCGGTCTTGACCACGTCCGTCCATTCCAGGGTTTCGCCCTTGCCCAGCGCGGTGACCCGGCCGCCGCCGAAGCGGACGTCCTGGGCTGGAACTCCGAGCATGCCGGCGGCCACCTGCGCCAGCCGGTCCCGGATCTGCTCGCAGGCATCCTTGACCGCCCCGCCGTTCAGGTCGCTGCCCGAGCTGGCCGCGGTGGCCGAGGTGTTGGGCACCTTGTCGGTGCGCGTTGGCGCGTTGCGCACCATGGACAGCGGCACGCCCAGCGCGGTGGCGGCCACCTGCAGCATCTTGGTGTGCAGGCCCTGGCCCATCTCGGTACCGCCGTGGTTGACCAGTACCGAACCGTCCTTGTACACCAGAACGAGGGCCCCGCCCTGGTTGAAGGCGGTGAGGTTGAAGGAGATTCCGAATTTCACCGGGGTCAAGGCCAATCCCCTTTTGGCGTGCTCATGGGTGGCGTTGAACTGCGCAATTTGTTGTTCGCGTGCGGCGATGCCTGCCGAGTCGAGCACTTGGTTCCAGGCGGCTTCCAGCCGCTCGGGATGCCTCACCGGCTGGTAATACGGGGTGTCCTGCCCTTCTGTGTAGAAGTTGCGCCGGCGCAGTTCCTTGGGATCCAATCCCAGCTGCGGGGCCACCCGGCCGAGGATGTCTTCCATGACCAGCATTCCCTGCGGACCGCCGAAGCCGCGGAACGCTGTTTGCGAGGTCTTATGGCATTTGGCGATGCGTCCGGAAACCTTGATGTTCGGGATCCAATAGGAATTGTCGATATGGCACATGGCGCGGGTCAGCACCGGTTCGGACAGATCCAGGCTCCACCCGCCGTCAGCTGTCAGTTGGGCCTGCAGGGCGAGGATCCTGCCCTGCTCGTCGAAGCCTATTTTCCAGGTGGCATGGAAACCGTGGCGCTTGCCGGTCATGGTCATGTCCAGGGTGCGGTCCAGCCGCACCCGCACCGGACGCCCGGTGAGCACCGAGCCGAGGGCCGCCAGTGCGGCATAGCCGTGGGGCTGCATTTCCTTGCCGCCGAATCCGCCACCCATGCGCAGCACTTGCACGGTCACCTCATGGGCGCTGATGCCCAGCACATGCGAGACAATGTCCTGGGTTTCGGTGGGATGCTGGGTGGAGCAATAGATCATGATCTGTCCGCTGTCATCCAACATGGCCAGCGAGTTCTGCGTTTCCAGGTAGAAGTGCTCCTGTCCGGAGAATTCGAATTCTCCGTCGAAGACATGGTCCGACTGCGCGAAGCCTGCCTCGGGATCCCCCTTGGCGATCTCGGGCTGGATGCCGTGGAAGCTGCCGGCCGCGATGGCCTCCTTGATGGTGATCAGAGAATCCAGCTGCTCATAGTCGACGTTCACCGCCTTGGCTCCGGCCTTCGCCGCTTCCAGGTCTTCGCCCAAGACCCATGCTACGGGTTGTCCGAAGAACATCACCTCGTCCACCGGCAGCAGCGGCTCGTCATGCTTGGCGCCTTGGTCATTGACTCCGGGAATATCTGCCGCGGTAATCACCCGGACGACCCCGGGCACATCCAGCGCCGCACTGGCATCCAGGCCCAGGATTCTCGCATGGGCGCAGGTGGACTGCACCGGGTAGGCATGCAGCACCCCGGCCAGGCGCTGCGCGAGGTCATCGGTATACAGCGCGGTGCCGGTGACGTGCGCGGCGGCGGATTCGTGGCGGTGGCGCTGGCCGACCACTGCGGTATCGGGGCGTTGGGATAGCTGGCTCATGAGTTCTGCTCCTGTCCTGCACCCGAGCGCGTCAGCTGCTCGGCGTAGAACCGTTCCAGCGAGGAGGCCAGCATCGCCTTGCGGTAGCTGGCGCTGGCCCGGTGGTCATCCATCGGGGTTCCTTCTTGGCCCATGATGCTTGCGGCAGCCCGGATGGTGTCCAGGGTCCACTCCTTTCCTTCCAGCATCTCTTCGGTAGCCTTGGCACGCAGCGGGGTGGCTGCCACGCCGCCCAACCCGATCCGCGCCTTGGAGATCACGCTGTCTTCCACCGTGACCGCGTAGCCGACGGCCACCGATGAGATGTCGTCGAAGCGACGCTTGGAGATCTTCTGGAAGCTGGTCAGCTCGGCCAGCGGCAGCGGGATGCGGATCGCGGTGATCATCTCCCCCGGTTCCCGCACGGTCTGCCGGTAGCCGGTGAAGTACTCGGCGAGCGCCACTACCCGGTTGCTCCTGATGCTGGAGAGCACCAGTTCGGCGTCCAGCGCCAGCAGCGCCGGAGGGGTGTCGCCGATGGGCGAGCCGGTGCCCAGGTTCCCGCCCAGGGTGGCGCTATTGCGGATCAGCCGGGAGGCGAATTGACCGAAGAGCTTTCCCAGCAGCGGGACCCGTCCGGCGAGGTTCCGTTCCAGTTCGCTGAGCGTGCAGCCTGCACCGAGTTCCAGGTACTGCTCATTGAACTGGATCTGGCGCAGCTCGGGCAGCCGGTCGATGGCCAGCACCGAACGGGCGCGAGCACCCTTGATGTTGACTTCCACGCCCCAGTCGGTGGCACCGGCCACCAGCACGGTCTGCGGTTCGGCGGCCAGGATCTGCAGTGCCTGGTCCAGGTCGGTGGCTCGGCGGTAACGGCCGAGTTCCCCGGTGGGGGTGTCGGCCCGCAGGATGTCGGTGGCTACCGGGTGCGGGGCGCTGCGCTGTGTCCGGGCGGCCAGCGGGTCATCTTCCTCGGGCGCGCCCAGCGCATAAGCGGCGTCGCGGATCGGGCGGTATCCGGTGCAGCGGCAGAGATTGCCCGACAGTGCGTGCAGATCGAATCCATTGGGTCCGCACTCGTGCTCGCCGCCGTCCTCCGCGCTGACTGCGGGATTGGCGGTCCGCTCGGCGCGGTAGTATTCGGCGGCCATGGAGCAGATGAATCCGGGGGTGCAATAACCGCACTGGGATCCTCCGCGGTTGGCCATCTCTGCCTGCACCGGATGCAGGTCCGCGACGCTGCCCAGCCCCTCGGCGGTGATCACTTCCTGGCCGTCAAGCGAGGCGGCCGGCAGCAGGCAGGCGTTGACCGCGGTCCACCTGCTGCCCTCCCCGTCGCCGCGGGCGACCAGGATGGAGCAGGCGCCGCATTCGCCTTCGGCGCAGCCTTCCTTGCATCCGATCAACCGCTGCCCGCGCAGGAAATCCAGCGCGTTGGCATGGGGCGGTCCGTCGAATTCCCGGACCGTCCCGTTGACGGTAACCAGGCACTTTGTCTCTTGCGTTGCCTCGGCGCTCATGCCGCTGACACCTCCTGCGCCCGGGTATCGCCGGACGCACCATGTATGAATTGGATGATGGTCGGGATCTGGCTCCCTGCCGGGGATTCAAGGCTCGGCAAGGTGCCGCCGCATGCTGCGGCGCGATCAGTCTCCGTGCGCGATCTGGCCCTCGGACCAGGCGAGGCATCCGCCCATGATTGCCCTCCAGAATTCGGATTTTCTACATGCATCCAACCCGTCGAAGTGAGCCAGCCCACCTCGATGGATCCTTACTATAGCCCGTATCGGCTCAGGCCAGTAGGGCTGTGATGGGCCCTCGGGCGAAGTACACCAGGAACCCCAGCGCCACCACCCACAGCAGCGGATGGATCTTTGAATGGCGCCCGGCCGCGGTATTCACCACCACCCAGGCGATGAACCCCGCGCCGATGCCGTTGGCTATGGAATAGGTCAGCGGCATGGTGATCAGGGTGAGGAACGCCGGCATGGCGCTGGAGAATCGCTTGAAGTTGATCTCGCGGATCTGCGCGCACATCAAGGTGCCCACCAGAACCAGTGCCGCGGCGGCCACCTCGATGGGAACCACGGAGGTCAGCGGCGTGAAGAACATCGAGCCGAGGAACAGCACCCCGGTGATCACCGAGGCCAGCCCGGTGCGCGCCCCTTCCCCGATGCCGGCAGCCGAATCCACGTAGACGGTATTCGAGGAAGACGAGCCCATGCCTCCGGCCACCGCGCCCAGGCCCTCGACGACAAAGGCCGCCTTCAGCCGTGGGAAGGTGCCGTCCTTGCGGGCCAGCCCGGCATTCTTCGCCAGGCCGGTCATCGTGCCCATGGCGTCGAAGAAGTTCGTGAACACCAGGGTGAACACCAGCATGGTCGCGGCCAGCGCGCCAATCCGGCTGAAGGAGCCGAAGAGGTCGAAGTCCCCGGCCAGCGACAGGTCCGGCAACGAGACGATATTGCCCTGCAGCACCGGCATGTTCAGGTGCCAGCCATGCGGATTGCTGGTGCTGGCCGGACCGATCTTGAAGACCAATTCGGCAATCACCGCCAGCGCCGTGGAGATCACGATGCCGATCAGGATCGCGCCCTGCACTCCGCGGGCCACCAGCGCGCCCATGATCAGCAGGCCCACCACGAAGATCATGGTAGGCAGCGAGACGATCGACCCGCCATCGCCCAGCTGCACCGGCGGTCCGCCCGCGGTGCGGGTGACGAAGCCCGAGTCCACGAACCCGATGAAGGTGATGAACAGGCCGATCCCCACCGTGATGGCGGCTTTCAGGTCCTTGGGGATCGCCCGGAAGATCGCGGTACGCACCCCGGTCATCCCGAACAGGACGATCAGCGCGCCGTTGATCACCACCAGACCCATGGCCTCGGGCCAGGTGACATCCTGGACCACCGAGACGGCCAGGAAGGAGTTGATGCCCAACCCGGCGGCCAGGCCGAAAGGCAGGTTGGCGACCAGCCCGAACAGGATGGTCATCGCCCCGGCGGTCAGCCCGGTCATGGCACCGACCTGCGCGGCCGGAAGCCAGTTGCCTGCCACGTCCACGGGCGCGGCATCGGCACTGAATCCGCCGAGGATCAGCGGGTTGAGGATCACGATATAGGCCATCGTGAAGAAGGTGACGATCCCGCCGCGCAATTCCCGCGCCAGCGTGGATCCGCGTCCGGAGATGCTGAAGAACTTGTCCAGGATGCTGCCCGGCGTGCCCGGACGCGGCGTGTTCGCACCACGCGGCGCATCCTTGGGGCCAGCCCGCAATCGGCTTGTCGTGGTCATGGTCCCGGGCCTTCTAGTAGTCGGTCCGGGTTTCCTGGGCGTCCCAGGCCGTGAACGGCTTGAGATGCTCGTTGCCTTCGGACTGGAAGCACTTCACCGGCATCAGCGAGCGGTTGGATTTCGCCTCGAAGTAGTCGTAGAACACCGCGTCGTCGAATCCGGCCGCGGCCGCATCATGCCGGCTGGCCGCGAAGAAGACCTTGCCGATGCGGGCCCACAGCGAGGTGGCCAGGCACATCGGGCAGGGTTCGCAGCTGCTGTAGAGCACGCAGCCGCTCAAATCGAAGGTCCCTAGCGCAGCGGCCGCGGTGCGGATGGCCATCACCTCGGCGTGGGCCGAAGGATCGTTGTTGGCTGTGACGCGGTTGACCCCTTCGAAGACCTGTCCATCGGGTGTGACCACGACGGCGCCAAAGGGCCCGCCGGAGTTGTGGACATTTGTGGTGGCAATATCGATGGCCATCGAAAGATAGTCTTGGCCAGTGGTAGTAACGCTCATCGCGCAGCTCCTCATGCTTTGGACAAGACCACCGCAGCGCATTGCTTGGCGCTAGCTTCCGGTTGCGCTTGTCACCTGAAATCGATCAGTTGCATGCCCGGTAGATAGCGACCCATCAGGTGGGTGCCCGCCATAGACAGCTACGAGATTACCAACGGTTTGTGACCTACGCAACACTTCTTTTGAAATCAATTTTTCGCATCATGAACATGAAGTACTAGCGTTTTCACTCAGCCAGAAGCGTGCGACGTGGACCAGACAACCCCTTTTGCTTGCTCGCTCGAAGTGACGGCAACGAAACATTTGACGTGACTCAAACAGGACTTGATCCTGCCAATAGAAATCGCTTGGGGATAACAAGTGCTGTCCACACGGACATGCATAACTACCTCTGTTGGATCGTACTTCTGCACGAATAATGAAGTTGAAGTTTCTACTGTAACGAAATTCCTCAGCTGCTTGGGGAATGGAGTAGTGTCGCCGAACTCGGTTGCGGTATTTGCTTTTGACCTGCAATATCTCTTCGAATCACATGAACGCGTGAGTGCGCTATTCAACAAACTCCAAGCATGCCATAGCATCGCTGTCCGTGCACGCCTCGAGGCAAGGCCCTGTTAGGTAGACTGCCGTACGCTACGCAGACATGATTCGAAGACCTCTCACGCCACTTGGGCGATCCCATTGGCTACTTTGCGACGTGCACCGACCTTGATCACTACACTTCGTGCGTCGATTATATGAAATTCTACTCCCTATTCTGAGTAAATTTTATTCGCTGTCATTGTCAATGACAGATCATGATCACTTCTTCCGCGAGAGCCTCTTGGTACTTATACCTGCGGCTCTAGCCCATGCGAAAAACGATTTGCCTACGACATCTTTTGTCGACGGTGACCAATTGGCCTGATTTGCGCTCTCGAAAATTGTTCCCATTTCCTGAGTCCTAATTGACGGGTTAACGCGTAGAGCTTCAAGACCCTCTGAACCACCAGGTACACCTTCGAGTAGTTTAAGGAGCATAGTCGAATCAATCTCGCCGTCTACGACCAGGCCGGGTAACACAGATGCCTTTGATCTGTCCGCTTCAGAAACCTTTACAGCTCCCAACGCCAAAAGTTGTGCGAAGTACTTTCGCTTATCTTGTGCGACAATTAATTCATTATCAGTACTTGACCTCAGCATTTTAAGTGCGGGTCCTGGCGCCGATGTCGGGAACACAGTACCGCGAAAAAATGATGACGGCTTGGAGGTCAGCGAGCCAACTCCAGGGCTCCCATCCGGGGCCACTGTATATACACTCCCTTGCCCAACTGCCAATCCGGCATACTCCAACCACGCGGCGAAAGTCCGGGCATATGTCGCCCATGTGTTGCTTGTACCTTCGACAGCTGGAAATGCCTCACGCAGGCGATTCGCCAGGGAAGCCAACTCCACCCGGCCTTGTCCACGCTCGCTCAGCCCAAGGAATTCACTGAAGGCTCGGTGTCTACGGAGAGCGGTAGCCACTCGTTGCCGCAATTCATGCTCCGGATCTTTAGCAGCGACGACTTCCGGTATGAGCGAAACTTGACCTGACTCATTGGCCGCAAGGCCCAATTGGCGCAACTCACGTGCTGAGTTCCAAACAACATTGTCAGTCGTATCCCACGCATCCCGGATTTCAGCCGTTGTGGCTCTGCCATCATGAGCTAGAAGTTCGGACACTAAACGGGCAACTGATCTAGGCGACAAACGCAGAATGTATGAATCTTCGATAGGAACGCGACCGGTGTTCAAATAATCGCGAAAGATATCCCAATAAGTATCGAGTTTCTCGCCTACCTGGACTACTAATCTCTGGTTCAGCAAAGATTGCACGAGGCCAGCAGTGAATTTCTCAGTAACTTCACTAGCTTGAATTGGCGCGAAACGGGCCACAAAACTCAGGGCCTCCCGCTCTTTGGGGCTGAGCGAACTAAGATCTGAGTCAAATAAGTCTTGAACGTTTAGAGCTTCACCGATGAGCTGTTCTTGCGTTTTCTGGCCCTGCAGTTCGCGGATCACATGTCCCGACAGTTTCTTTAGCAGCCAAGGGAGACCTTGACTGTACTCACGAAGACGTTGGCGTAGCTCTCGTGAAAGTTTCATCTCTACTTCGCCCTCTAAACGGCGAAGAATCGTTTCTACCTCTCTCGAGCCAAAAGGTACAAGGTTTACTATCTTGGACGCTCCCCGGATCTGATCCCGCAATCGGTAAGGATGGTTTTCGATCCAGTCGACATAGTCGGTCTTCCATGCAAAACCGAGCGTCACGTGATTTGGATTTTCGGCATTCCACAGTGCGGCGTCTCTGAACTCTGTTGTAAGAGCAGGATCGGAGAACACGTTTTCAAACTGGTCGAAAATAATCAGCAAATTGGCGGCTTTAGTCCAAGTTGCTTGTTCCAATGAGCGAAGAGCACCGCTAGTCGTTGCCCAGCTGGCATCATCCGGAAGGATAAGGAGTCCGTCTTTGACGGCAGCCAGTGCAGCGTGTCGCAGTGAAGCGGCAACATAGGAAGGTGCTCCCGCAGTACGTGTGTCGAGCACGAGTGCCAACCCAGAATTCTTCGAGGCCACCTTTAGAGCGAGCGAACTCTTTCCCCAGCCTGACTGAGCGTTTAGCACAAATGGACCACCCCGATTCGTCAAATGACTTTCAAGTTCCCGTACTGGCACGTTTCGGCCTATGAAGTACTTTGGGGACGCAGGCAATTGATACTCAAAGTCTGAATGGGAGCCATGGACTTCAATCACAATTGGTGCAGGATGGGGTGCTGAAGGCAGCGTAGGTGGCTGCTGGCCTGACATCTCAACTACGGGTAGCCCCTGCGCATATGTGTGTTCACGCAGTAAACCGAGAGCTTCTGCGTTCACACCACCTGACCGTGCTTTCACAAGGACCTGGGATGCCGTGCGCGTCGTCGGATCAATCTGCAACGCTGCGCAGAAGTACCCGCTTTCGTGAATCACGAGAGCATGATCACTAACAAGATCAAGATCGACGGGCGATATCATCTTTCGACTCTGAAGAAGGTCGAAAATCTTGCTTGCCGTCAATAGTCGAAAACGGCTGTCCTTGCTCTCGATAGCCTTAGCCTTCTCAGTCGCATCGGCAGTCAGACGGGGGATGGCAAAAAAGAAACCGTGAAGTTCGCCTTCGTCGTTCAATCGTTCGGCAGCCAGCCGACCGTAGAATGCGGTCAGTAGGGGTGGTTGGGTCCCCGGAAAGTAGTCCAGTGACTATGCGAGTACTCGTGTCCGACAATGGACACAGGAGGAATCACAGAAACAAT
>NZ_MPBI01000005.1:0-313194 GCF_001906485.1 Glutamicibacter sp. 0426 | reverse complement strand
TCACCTGTTTAACCCGCAGGAGTGCGGCCAGGTGCTATTGCCTGGCCTGTTCGTGTTTAAGGGGGTTTGGCCGCTGGCCGCTGCCGTGCCCCGCTCCACAACGGATCAGGCCGGCATTGAGCCGAAGAGAAAACCTAAGTGGAGTGACTGAGTGTCTTGCCACATTGCACCTGTTTCCCTATGGTATGTCTCGTGGCTCCCGTAGACTTGAAGTTAGATGTACATGCCTTTATGGCGTGCAGAATAGTTAATAGTGAAGTGATTTGCTAAGGCAATCACGAAGGTTGCGGTATTGAGATAGCCGCTGAAGGGGACATTAGATGTCTAACGAATTCCGCCGTAACTCCGACAACGGACGAGGCGACTTCCGGAACTCAAACTCAAGCCGCAACAACTCCCGCGATGGTTTCAAGCGTCGCGATGACCGCAGCGATTTCAAGCGCACCGACGATAACCGTGGTGGATTCCGCGGTGAGCGCCGTGATGACAACCGCGGTGGCGGGTTCAAGCGTAATGATGATCGTGGCGGTTTCCGTGGTGAGCGCCGTGATGACAACCGCGGTGGCGGGTTCAAGCGTAATGACGACCGTGGCGGTTTCCGTGGTGAGCGCCGTGATGACAACCGCGGTGGCGGGTTCAAGCGTAATGACGACCGTGGCGGTTTCCGTGGTGAGCGCCGTGATGACAACCGCGGTGGCGGGTTCAAGCGCAACGATGATCGCGGTGGCTTTAAGCGCAACGATGACCGTGGCGGTTTCCGTAGCAATCGTAACGATGACCGTGGCGGTTTCCGTAGCGAGCGCCGTGATGACAACCGCGGTGGTGGCTTCAAGCGCAATGACAACCGCGATGGCGGGTTCAAGCGTAATGATGATCGCGGCGGTTTCAAACGCAACGATGACCGTGGCGGTTTCCGTGGTGAACGTCGCGATGACAACCGCGGTGGCGGGTTCAAGCGTGATGACAACCGCGTCGATTTCAAGCGCAACGATGACCGTGGCGGTTTCCGTGGTGAACGTCGTGATGACAACCGCGGTGGCGGGTTCAAGCGTGATGACAACCGCGGCGATTTCAAGCGCAACGATGACCGTGGCAGCTTCCGTGGCGAGCGTCGTGATGACAACCGCGGTGGCGGCTTCAAGCGCGCCGATGACCGTCGTTCCAAGGGGGATCGTCCAGCACGCGAGGACCGCTTTGCCGACAAGCGCGAGAATGCACCACGCGCGCACAACCCGGGCGATCTGCGCATCTCGAACCGCTCCGATCGCGAGCAGTCCCCGGACATCGATGAGGACGTTACTGGCAAGGAGCTGGACCGTGTAGCACGCGCACAGCTGCGCTACCTCGAAGAGCGTTCGGCAAGCTGGGTCGCCAAGCACCTGGTGATGGCTGGCCGCCTGCTGGAAGAGGACCCGGAACTGGCTTACCAGCACACCCTGGCGGCATCGCGCCGTGGCGGCCGCGTCGCCGTCGTGCGCGAAGCCGTTGGCATTGCCGCCTACCATGCCGGCAAGTACGCCGACGCGCTGCGTGAGCTGCGCACCCACCGCCGCATTTCCGGCTCGGACTACAACCTGCCGTTGATCGCCGACTCGCTGCGCGGCCTGGGCCGTGCGGAGAAAGCCATCGAGCTGGCGCACTCCGAGGAATGCGCCAACCTGGAAACTGCCGTCAAGGTCGAAATGCAGATGGTTGCCGCTGGCTCCTACGCCGACCTGGGTAAGCTGGACAAGGCACTGGCTGAGCTGGAGTCGCTGGAGCAGCTGAACTTCAACCGCGCCTTCTCCTTCAGCCCGCGCCTGTTCACCGCCTACGCTGACCTGCTCTCGGCTGCCGGCCGTGCAGAAGACGCGAAGCGCTGGAATGCACAGGTGGAGGTTGCCGAAAGCGCCCTGGGCATCGAACGCGAAACCGAATCCTTCATCATGGACCTGGCTCCGGAGCTGGACGAGGAAGAGGAAACCCCGCGTGCCAAGGATCTGATCGAACCTTCCGAGTCCTCGGAAGCGGCTGCCGACGCAACCGCAGACGAAGCTGAAGAGCCTGGAGCCGAGCAGACCGGCATCGACGAGGACGATGACCTGAACGTGGTCGTCGAATCCGACACGGACGCCGCCGAAGCCGACGTGGAAGACGAATCGACGAAGTAAGCTTTGGCGTAGTAGCCAAATACCTAAAGTAGTAGGAACCACCACCGAATGCTGATCTCCGGATTTGATTCTGTCCTCTCCGATTTGGATGGCGTCGTCTATGCTGGCCCGAACGCCATTGACGACGCCGTCGAGTCGCTGAACACCCTCGCGGAAGTGAATGTCACACTGGCGTTCATTACCAACAATGCCGGGCGTTCGCCGATGTCGGTCGCGGCGCACCTGCGCCAGCTGGGTGTGAAGACCAGCGCCGAGCAGGTCTTCGGCTCGGCCGACGCCGGCGCGGAGATGCTGGCCCGCGAACTGAATCCGGGATCCAAGGTCCTGGTGGTCGGTTCCCCCTACCTGCGCGAATGCATTGCCGTGCGCGGGCTGGAAGTCGTCGAAACCCATAAGGAAGAACCCGTAGCGGTGATCCAGGGGTTCGACCCGGACATCTCGTGGACGAACCTGGCCGAGGCCAGCTATGCGATCAATAACGGCGCCGCATGGGTTGCCACCAACACCGACCTGACGATCCCGCGCGCCGAGGGCCTGGCCCCGGGCAACGGGTCGCTGGTCAACGCGGTGAAGCTGGCTACCAGCGTGGAACCGCGGGTGGCCGGAAAGCCCGAATCCTACCTGTTCGCACGGGCCGCCGACCGGCTGGATTCCCAGCGCCCGCTGGTCGTCGGCGACCGCCTGGACACCGACATCCTCGGCGGCTTCCGTGCAGGATTCTCCACCGCGCTGGTGCTCACCGGCGTCGACACCCCGCGCACAGCGCTGGGCGCTCCGGTCGAGCAGCGACCCAACTACCTCATCAACTCCCTGGCCGACCTGTACCGTCCCTACCCGACCATCAAGGTGCTCGGCTACGGCGTGCAGGTCGGCGACGCGGTCGCCAAGGTCGATCACGGCGCGATCGAAGTGACGGGCAGCGACCAGGACCTGAACGCCTGGCGCGCCGCCTGCCATGCCTGGTGGCTGGCCCACCCGCGCCAGTCGCGGCACGAAGAACCGGAAATCCGGTTCACCGAACGCGGGCTGGATGCCCTGCGGAAGGTGCGGGGCTAGCCATGCAGCCACAGGAACCTGTCCCAGGCCCCGGCCCCCGAGGGCTGGATGAGGCGGCAGTCGAGCAGGCGCTGTCCTCGCTGGCCGACCACGACATTACCGAGCATGCCGGAATCTATGAGCAGCTGCTTGCCGGCCTGCAGCACGAACTGAACCGTACGGAGCACGGCGCGTGAATCGCCTGGATCAAGAACTTGTCACCAGGGCGCTGGCGCGCTCGCGCACCGAAGCTGCCAAGCTGATCGATGCCGGGAGGGTGCTGCTGAACGGGCAGGCAACCGCCAAGGCCTCCAAGAAGGTGTCCGCGGCCGACGAGCTGGCCCTGGTGCCCAGCGAAGGCGAGGAGTACGTCTCTCGTGCCGGGCACAAGCTCGCCGGCGCACTAGATGTCTTTGCGACTATCGATCCTGCGGGCCTGCGCTGCCTGGATGCCGGCGCCTCCACCGGCGGTTTCACCGACGTGCTGCTGCGCCGCGGGGCAAAGTCCGTGGTCGCAGCCGATGTAGGCCATGGCCAGCTGGTCGATGAGATCCGCGAAAACCCGCGCGTCACGGTCCGCGAAGGGCTGAACGTGCGTTATCTGCTCCCCGAAGATATTGGTGGACCAGTCGACCTCGTAGTAGCCGACTTGTCCTTTATCTCGCTGCGCTTGGTGATCGACGCTTTGGCCTCGGCCACCAAGGACGGCGGCGGGCTGCTGCTGATGGTCAAGCCGCAGTTCGAGGTCGGGCGCGAGCATCTGAACCGTACCGGCGTGGTCACCGATCCGCAGCTGCGCCGCAGCGCCGTGGAAGCGGTCGTGGCCAGCGCGCACGCTGCGGGCCTGCAACTGCGCGGCTTGGCCCGCAGCCCCCTGCCGGGACAGGACGGCAACGTCGAATTCTTCCTCTGGCTGGCCGCCGGCGGGAATCCACAGCCTGCCGATGTGCCGCTCTTCGGGCAGGACGTTGACTATTCTTAGTAGTGACGTGTTTTAGCCGTGGTCGATAACCACGGTCATTTTGCACCTCGCGAAGCTGAGAGGGGCCGACCGCCTTGCGCCGAATCCTGATTTTCACCCATACCGGCCGCCAAGAAGCGATCACCGCGGCCATCGAAACCTGCGCCCTGCTCAATGAAGCAGGCGCCATCCCGGTGATGCGCCGCAAGGACCAGCTGGCGATGACCGAAGCGATCGGCGCGGCTGTGCCCTCGGTGCAGGTGCTCGACGAGGATTGCCAGATCGAAGACGTCGACTTGGGCGTGGTGCTCGGCGGCGACGGCTCGGTGCTGCGCGCCGCGGAACTGGTCCGCGAATCCCCGATGCCGCTGGTGGGCGTGAACCTCGGGCATGTGGGTTTCCTCGCCGAAGCTGAACGCAGCGAACTGGCCTCCACCGTCCAGGCGCTGGTCAATGAGACCTATACAGTGGAAGAGCGCATGACCATCGAGGTCAAGGTGTGGCTGGATAACGTCTGCCTTGCCGAGACCTGGGCCTTGAACGAGGCCGCCGTGGAAAAGGCCAACCGCGAGCGCATGGTCGAGGTCGTGATCGAGGTCGATGGGCGTCCGATCTCCACCTTCGGATGCGACGGCGTCGTAATGGCCACGCCGACCGGCTCCACCGCATACTCCTTCTCTGCCGGCGGACCAGTGGTGTGGCCGGATGTCGCGGCGCTGATCATGGTGCCAATCTCCGCGCACGCCCTGTTCGCCAAGCCCCTGGTCATTTCCCCGGATTCGATCATGGCCGTGGAAATGCTCACCCGCACCGATGCCGGCGCGGTGCTCTGGTGCGATGGCCGGCGCACCATCGAGCTGCCGCCGGGAGCCCGCGTGGAAGTGACGCGCAGCGATCGGCCGGTCTACATGGCCCGGCTGAACACGACCCCATTCTCCGAGCGACTGGTCAACAAATTCGAACTGCCGATTACCGGCTGGCGCGGTCCGGCAACGGAAGAGGCCCGCCGTCCGGCAACCACGGCATTGCCGGTGATCGGGCCGGGACTGCAAAGCGTCGATCCGCACTACCGCGATGAACCGGGGATCCCCATGGTGGGACGGCCTGAGGACCAGGGCTAACCGCCCGCATCAGCGAAAAATTCTCCACCCGCTCGAACATAGTTGCGAAAAATAGGATTAGAACACATATACTAAAAACGCACGGTACGACTTGAACTCGACATTCGGGAGCAGGCAATGATTCAGGAAATCCAGATCTCCAACCTCGGAGTGATTACCGAGGCCACGCTGCCGCTTGGCCCCGGGCTCACGGTAGTCACCGGTGAAACGGGCGCTGGCAAGACCATGGTGATCACCGCCCTGTCCCTGCTGCTTGGACGCCGGGCCGATGCCGGTGCGGTGCGCAACGGTGCCAAGCATGCCCTGGCCGAAGCCGTAGTGCACCTGCCCCCGGATCACCACGTGCTCGATGCCGCAGGCCAGGCCGGTGCGTTCATCGAGCCGGCGGGGGAGAACAGCGAGCTGCTGCTGTCCCGCTCGCTCTCGGCCCAAGGTCGTTCGCGGGCCACCATTGGAGGACGAAGCGCCCCGGTCGGGTTGCTGGCCGAGCTGGGCCATGATCTGGTTGCCGTCCACGGCCAGTCGGACCAGATCCGCCTGAAAGAACCTGTTGCCCAACGTGACGCGTTGGACCGCTTTGCCGGTAGCTCGCTGTCGCGCACGCTCAGCAGCTACCAGCGCGCCTATCGCCAGTGGCGTTCGGCTTCCAAGGAGCTGGCTGGCCTGAAAACCGATTCGCGCAACCGCGTACGCGAAGCAGAGAACTTGCGCCTGGCGTTGGATGAGATCGATTCGCTGGATCCGCAGCCCGGCGAGGACGAGTCGCTGCGCGAGCAATCCATGAAGCTGGGCAATATCGAATCCCTGCGTACCGCCTGCCAGCAGGCCCAGGCCATCATCGACTCCGAAGATTTCGAAAACCCGGGCGTGACGACCTTGGCCGAGACCGCCCGCGGCGTGCTGGGCCAGGCCAGCGGCGATGACACCGTGCTGGCGGCTTTCGCAGGGCGGGCAGCTGAATTGGGCATTCTTGCATCTGAGCTCTCCAGTGATCTTTCCTCCTACGTAGCCGACCTCGATGAAGAAGGCCCGGAGCGCTTGGCGCAGATTGAAGCCCGCCGTGCCGACCTGAACAAGCTCATGCGCAAGTACGCGCCGAGCATCGATGAGGTGCTGGCCTGGGCGGCCGAATCCCGCTCCCGGCTCGAAGAACTTGGCGGGGACGACTCGCGCATCGAGGAACTGGAAGTAGAAGTCGTCGACCTGGAGCACAAGGTTTCCTCGCTGGCCTCGGACCTCTCCGATGCGCGCCGCAAGGCAGCCAAGAAGCTCTCCGCGCAGGTTTCGGCCGAGCTTAAGGCCCTGGCGATGCCCGATGCCAAGCTCGTCATCGAGGTGAGCGAATTGGAAGAACCCGGCGGTTTCGGGCAAGACGCAATCTCCATGCTGCTGGCCCCGCATGCTGGCGCTTCGCCGCGGCCGCTGGGCAAGGGGGCCAGCGGCGGCGAGCTCTCCCGCGTCATGCTAGCCATAGAAGTCGTCCTGGCAGCCGTCGATCCGGTACCGACCTTCGTCTTCGATGAAGTGGACCAGGGCGTGGGCGGCAAGGCAGCGGTGGCCATTGGCGAGCGCCTGGCCATGCTGGCCAAGCATGTGCAGGTCATCGTGGTGACCCACCTGCCCCAGGTGGCCGCCTATGCGGATCGGCATATCCGTGTGATCAAGAATTCAGATGCCAAGTTGAAGGCCGGAGCTGGCTACACTGCCAGCGACGTCATCAGCCTGGATCAGGAAGCCCGCGTCAAGGAGCTTGCGCGCATGCTCGCCGGCCAAGAGGAATCCGGCACCGCGCAGGCGCATGCCGAGGAGCTGCTCGAGGATGCCCAGAAGCTAGTGTCATCGCTCACCTCAAAGAAATTGGCGAAGGCCTAAAAGTCTTGGTGAACCCCTGAATTACGCGGATGCTATGGCATTGGCCGGTGGTGCACTAGAGTCTTATGAGGATGCGAAATATTGGAATGGTGATAGGATGAAATCCCGTGGTGCAGCGTAATTCAACTCGTGATTCTCGGTCGTCTGAAACGACAAAGCATATCTTCGTCACCGGCGGTGTGGCCTCTTCCCTGGGTAAGGGTTTGACGGCATCCAGCCTCGGACATCTACTTCGAGCTCGTGGTCTCTCAGTGACCATGCAGAAGCTCGACCCGTACCTGAACGTCGATCCAGGTACCATGAACCCTTTCCAGCACGGTGAAGTCTTCGTTACCGACGATGGTGCCGAAACCGACCTGGACATCGGCCACTACGAGCGTTTCCTGGACGAAAACCTGCCAGGTACCGCCAACGTGACCACCGGACAGGTCTACTCGACCGTCCTGGAACGCGAACGCCGCGGTGAATACCTCGGCGATACCGTGCAGGTCATCCCGCACATCACCGATGAGATCAAGCGCCGCATGCGCTTGGCGGCTACCGACCCGGGCGCCGGCAAGTCGGCTCCCGACGTGATCATCACGGAAATCGGTGGCACCGTTGGCGATATCGAATCCCAGCCATTCCTCGAGGCGGCGCGCCAGGTCCGCCAGGACATCGGCCGAAAGAACGCATTCTTCGTGCACGTTTCCCTGGTTCCGTTCATCGGCCCGAGCCATGAACTGAAGACCAAGCCTACCCAGCACTCCGTTGCGGCTTTGCGCTCGATCGGCATCCAGCCAGACGCACTGGTGATCCGCTCGGACCGGCCAATCCCTGCGGAGATGCGCGCCAAGCTCGGCCGCACCTGCGATGTGGACACCGAAGCAGTCATCAACTGCGCCGACGCTCCAAGCATCTACGACATCCCCAAGGTCATCCACTCCCAGGGCCTGGACGCTTACATCGTCCAGACCTTGGAGATGAAGTTCCGCGATGTGGACTGGGAGTCGTGGGATCGACTGCTCGAAGTCGTGCACAACCCGGCAACCGAGCTGACCGTCGCTTTGGTGGGCAAGTACATCGATCTGCCGGATGCCTACCTGTCGGTCACCGAAGCACTGCGTGCCGGCGGTTTCGCCAACAACGCGAAGGTCAACATCCGCTGGGTGCCGGCTGACGACTGCGCTACCGAGGCAGGGGCTGCCAAGGCGCTTGAAGGCGCAGAAGCAATCTGCGTCCCCGGCGGCTTCGGCATCCGCGGCCTGGAAGGCAAGCTGGGCGCACTGCGCTTCGCTCGCGAAAACAAGCTGCCAACCCTGGGCCTGTGCCTGGGGCTGCAGTCGATGGTCATCGAATACGCCCGCAACATGGCTGGCCTCACCGATGCCTCGTCCACCGAATTCGATCCAGAAACCTCGACCCCGGTCATCGCTACCATGGAAGAGCAGCTGGAGATCGTCGACGGCAAGGGCGATCTGGGCGGCACCATGCGACTGGGCCTGTACGACGCGAAGCTGCTTGAAGGTTCGGTTCTTGCTGAAACCTATGGCAAGACCGAGGTCGCAGAGCGCCACCGCCACCGCTACGAGGTCAACAACGCATACCGTGCCCAGCTTGAAGAAGCTGGTCTGGTCTTCGCTGGCACCTCGCCAGACGGCAGCCTGGTCGAGTTCGTTGAACTGCCGAAGGACGTGCATCCGTACTACGTCTCCACGCAGGCGCACCCAGAGCTCTCCAGCCGCCCAACTCGCCCACACCCGCTGTTCGCAGGTCTGGTCGAGGCAGCCCTGGAGCTGCGCAAGTAATACAGCTTGCCAGGGGTGAAACTCTGAAGGCAATGCGCGCCGGTCAGTACTGACCGGCGCGTTGCTGTTTAAGCTGGAGAGTAACGACCAGCTTTTTCTACCGAAGGACGATCCTCGTGCCGCTGCATCCGATAGCCGATGAATTCTCACCGCGTGAATTGCTGAACCGCGAAACCGTGTACGAGGGCCGCATCTGGGACGTCATCCATGACACCGTGAAGCTCTCTGAATCAGGGGCGACGATCGAACGCGACTACATCAACCACCCCGGTGCGGTCAGCGTGCTGGTCATGGACGCCGAGGAACGCATCTTGATGGTCAACCAGTACCGCCACCCGGTCGGCATGCGCCTGTGGGAAATCCCGGCCGGCCTGCTCGACGTAGCTGGCGAACCGCCGTTGGAAGCCGCCAAGCGCGAATTGTGGGAAGAAGCGGACCGCACCGCCGATCACTGGTCGATCCTCACCGATGTCTTCTTGAGCCCGGGCTCGTCGGCCGAGGCCGTGCGGATCTACCTGGCACGCGATGCGAAGCTGGTCGCAGCAGACCATCGCCATCAGCGGACCGAAGAGGAAGCCGAAATGGTCAGCACCTGGGTTCCCCTGGAAGAAGCCGTTGCCGCGGTGCTGGCAGGAAAGATCCATAACCCCACCGCGACCATCGCCATCCTGGCCGCCCATGCCGCCCGCGCCAACAAGTACCTCGACCTGCGCGATGCGAACGAGCCATTCGACGTGCACCCGTACCTGCGCGAAGGATGAGCAACCGGTTCGAAACCCCGCTCAAGCGCTACCTGCAGCATCTGGCGATCGAGCGCGGGCTGGCCGAGAACACCTTGGCGTCCTACCGCAGGGACCTGACCCGATACACGGATGCGCTGCAAGCGGCAGGCATCGCGCAGCCGCAGCAGATTACCGAGGCAGCCATCAGCGGCTACCTGCAGGAGCTCTCGCGCGGAGACGAAGAGCATCAGCCGTTGAGTGCCCGCTCCGTCGCACGCCACTCGGTAGCCATCCGCCAGCTGCACAAGTACTGGGAGCTCGAAGGGATCTGCGCGCCGAATCCTGCCCGCGAGATCCAGCCCCCGGCCATCGGCCAATCCCTGCCCAAGGCAATATCCATCGACCAGGTCACCCGGATCCTCGAATCGGTGAGCATCGAAACCCCTGCCGGACTGCGGGATCGGGCGATCCTGGAATTCTTGTACTCCACCGGCGCACGCATATCCGAAGTCGTGGACTTGGATGTCGATGATCTGCACTTTGCCGACGATGCCGTGGTGCGCTTGTTCGGCAAGGGATCCAAGGAGCGGGTGGTTCCGGTCGGCAGGTACGCCCAGCGTGCGGTCAGCGATTATCTGGTACGTGCTCGTCCCGGGCTGGCCGCCAAGGGAAAGGGCACCCCGGCATTGTTCCTGAACCAGCGCGGGGGACGGCTCTCGCGCCAATCGGTATGGCTGCTGCTGGCCAAGGCGGCCGAACGGGCCGGGATAGCTACCGAGGTCTCTCCGCATACGCTGCGCCATTCCTTCGCCACGCATTTGCTGGAGGGCGGAGCAGATGTCAGGGTGGTCCAGGAACTGCTGGGGCATGCATCGGTCACCACCACGCAGATCTACACCAAGGTCACCGTTGATTCGCTGCGCGAGGCCTACCAGTTGGCCCACCCGAGGGTGAACTAGTGGCGGGCCGCCGGATGCCCGGTGCCAAGCAGGTAGCCCTCGTTGCCCTGTTGCAGGAACGCGCCGGTCGCCTGCACGTGCTGCTCGGGCGCAAGCGCCGCGGGTTCGGCAAGGGAAATATCGTCTTGCCCGGCGGCAAGATCGAGCCCGGAGAGAGTGCTGTGCAAGCGGCCATCCGGGAATTCCGCGAGGAAACTGGCCTGGTGCTCGCACCGCAGGAACTGGAGCTTGCGGCACAAATCAATTTCCGATTCCCGGCTCAGCCGGCAGCCGACATGGAATGCGCAACCTTCATTGCTAGGCAAGCAACGGGCCAGCCGGAAGCCACCGAGGAACTGGAGCCGCTGTGGGCAGATCCGGATGCCCTGCCGGTCGAGCAGATGTGGCAGGATTCCCCGTTGTGGCTGCCCAAGCTCGTAGCCGGTGGGAATTTCACCGTTGAAATCGTGCTGGCGGGGGACAACATTTCGGTGCAGGAGATCAGCTTCGAGAACTGGGACTAGCTATCGGCCAGTTGCCCGGCTTCGCCGGGTTCAAAGACCAGCAGGTCGCCTGGCTGGCAATCCAGCTCCCGGCACAGCGCTTCAAGGGTGCTGAAGCGTACCGCCTTGGCACGCCCATTCTTGAGCACAGCGAGGTTGGCCGGGGTAATGCCGATGCGTTCGGCCAACTCGCCGACGGCCATTTTACGGCGGGCCAGCATCACGTCGATATCTACGCGGATTCCCATCAGATGACGCCGCCCAGCTCGGTTCGCAGCTCAGCTGCCTGTGCCTCGGTCATCGCGGCTTGCGCGAGCAGCTGGCGCAGCACGAGCACGATGATGCTGATCCCGATCATCAGCAGCCCGGCTCCGCCAACGAGGAGGACGACCCCAGGGGCGATGTCGGTGCTCGCGGCAAAGATGGTGCCGAGGGCGAAAGTGGCAAGCGCACCAACCGCGAAGGCGACGATGATGGGGGTGACATAGCCCAGCGACGCGGGATCGAAGACGGTGCCGCGCTTGACTCTCGTAGCCAGTTTCCACACGCTGTAGACACAAGTTTCAATGACCAGTCCGGCGAGAATCAGATAGCCGAGGAAAGCGGCTTGGAAGAACTTGTCGGTGCCGTTGCTTGGCGATTCATGGATAAGGATCATCGGTATCATGAACAGCTGCACAAAGAGCGTTCCGGCCAGGATGACGGCGAGAACTACCTTCAGGCCGATAATGCTGTATTTTCCCATGGCTAGGACCTTATCGTTCTTCGAAATGTTTCTATCGTTAAACGATAGGGCAAGAGGTCTGCGACGGCAACTCCGGATAGCTTGGGCATGCGAATGGCCACGGGCTGACGCGCTTGCGCCATTCCCGTGGCCAATGCCAGGAAGCGAAATTCTTACAGCGAACGCTGCTCCACCCCGTTGTAGGCCGAAAGCGGGCGGATCAGCGCGTTGGCTGCGCGCTGCTCGAAGATGTGGCTGGTCCAACCGGTGATGCGCGCCGCGATGAAGATCGGGGTGAACATCTCGGTGTCGAAGCCCATCAGGTGATAGGTGGGACCGGCAGGGTAGTCGAGGTTCGGCTTGATGGCCTTGGCCTCGTCCATGGCGGCCTCCAGGCCGTCGTACAGGCCCAGCATTTCATGGCGGCCATAGTGCTCGATCATGCGATCCAGTGCGGCCTTCATGGTAGGCACGCGGGAGTCGCCGTGCTTGTAGACGCGGTGGCCGAAGCCCATGACCTTCTTCTTGGCGGCCAGTGCTTCTTCCATCCAGGCCTTGGCACGCTTGGCGGCATCCTCGCGGGATTCCTCCTTGTTGATGCCGATCTCGTTGAAGGTGTGCATGACTGCTTCGTTGGCGCCGCCGTGCAGCGGGCCCTTCAGCGCGCCGATCGCCCCGGTGACTGCCGAGTGCAGGTCTGAGAGGGTCGAGGTGATCACGCGGGCGGTGAAGGTCGAAGCGTTGAAGGAGTGCTCCGCGTAGAGCACCATGGACACGCGGAAGGCGTCGACAACCTCTGGGGCCGCTTCTTCGCCGAAGGCCATCCACAGGAAGTTCGAGGAGTAGTCCAGATCCTCGCGTGGAGCCACGGCATCCTGGCCGCGGCGGCGGCGCTGGTCGTAGGCAACCACTGCAGGGAAGGCGGCGAACAGTTCCTTGGCCTTGAGCAGCTCAGCCTCGGGGGAGGAGTTCTCGGCCTCGGGGTGGTTGGCGCCGATCACCGAGACCGCGGTGCGGCCCACGTCCATCGGGTGGCAGTCGGTTGGCAGCAGGTCGATGGCTGCCTTGACGCGTGGGTCCAGAGCGCGGTTGGCCCGCTCGAAAGCGCAGAACTCGGTCAGTTCGCTTTGGGTTGGCAACTCGCCGGTCCAGAGCAGCAGTGCCACCTCTTCGAACGACTTGTTCGCGGCCAGGTCCTGGACGGGGTAGCCGCGGTAGAGCAGCGAGTTGGTTTCTGGATTGACCTTGGAGACGGCGGTGTAGTCAACGACGACGCCTGCCAGGCCCTTCTTGATTTCCTCGGTGGCAGTCATTCTTGCTCCTCTTCATTGCCGGAGAATAGTAATGCTTTGGATTGCGCCGGCCAGCGGGTGCCGGCCGGCGCAGATGGTGCTAAATGCTTGCGAGCCTAGAGGTTCGCGCTGTTGGAATCAATGTCCAGGGTCGGGACCTGGAAGTTGAAGATTCCGGTATCGAAGCGGTTGTAGGCCTCGTAGTCCACGAGCTCGTACAAACGTGACCTAGTCAACATGTTATCCACTTCGCGCTGCTGGGTGCCATCTTCGCTGATGGCATCCAGTACGCGTTCAGCGGCGCCCATGGCGCTGCGCAGCAGGGTGACCGGGTAGATGATCAGCGCGACGCCGGCATCTGCCAGTTCCTGGCGCTTGAACAATTCCGACTTGCCGAACTCGGTCATGTTGGCCAGCACCGGCACGTCCACCGCGTTGCAGATCGCCTCGAACTCGGCGACGTTCTTCATCGCCTCCGGGAAGATCGCGTCCGCTCCGGCATCAACCATCGCCTTGGCGCGATCGACTGCCGAATCCAGGCCCTCGACCGCGCGGATGTCGGTGCGGGCCATGATCAGGAAGTTCGCATCGATGCGCGCGTCGGCGGCGGCCGCGATGCGCTTGAGCATGGTTTCGGTATCCACCACGTTCTTGCCATCCAGGTGGCCGCAGCGCTTCGGGTTGAACTGGTCCTCGATGTGGCAGCCCGCCAGGCCGGCGTATTCCAGTTCCTGGATGGTGCGGGCCACGTTCATCGGCTCGCCGAAACCTGTATCGGCATCCACGATCGACGGCAGGTCGGTCATGCGGGCGATCTGCCCGGCGCGGGTGGCGACCTCGGTCAGCGAGGTCAGGCCGATATCCGGCAGGCCCAGGTCGTTGGCCAGCACCGCACCGGAGATGTAGACGCCGTCGAAGTTCTTCTCGCTGATCAGCTTGGCCGAGAGCGGGTTGAAGGCTCCGGGGAACTGGCGGGCAGCACCCGGGGTGAGCATCTCGCGCAGCGCGGCGCGCTTTGCATCTGGAGTTTTGGTTGAATACAGCATCTTAGAACAGGCCCTTCGGTGCGGCCGCGGTGTCGATGACGCCTGCTGCGGCCTGGATGTTCAGCTGGTCCAGTTCGCCGGCGGCCAGGTTTTCCAGGTTCTCGGCGGCGGCGATGAAGCGGTTGATCTCTGCCTCATCGACCAGGCCCTTAGCCAGGGTGCGGAACTTGTTGATGTACTGCTCGCGGGCGAATGGACGTGCGCCCAGCGGGTGCGCGTCGGCCACTGCGATCTGATCGCTGATCACGGTGCCGTCGTTCAGGGTGATTTCCACCGAACCGCCGAAGGCCTTCTCCGAGATGTCCAGCGAGTGGTAGCGGCGGGTCCACTCGGCGTCTTCCTCGGTGGTGACCTTGTTCCACAGCTCAACGGTATCGGCACGGCCGGCGCGCTCCGGCGAGTAGGAATCCACGTGGTGCCAGGCGCCGTCCTGCAGGGCGACGGTGAAGATGTACGGGATCGAGTGGTCCAGGGTCTCGCGCGAAGCGGTCGGATCGTACTTCTGCGGGTCGTTGGCGCCGGAGCCGATGACGTAGTGGGTGTGGTGGCTGGTCTTGATCAGCACCGACTTCACGTTCTTCGGGTCGGTGGCTTCCGGGTGCTCGCCGTGCAGCTTGCGGGCCAGGTCGATCCAGGCCTGCGCCTGGTACTCGGCCGAGTGCTCCTTGGTGTAGGTGTCCAGGATGGCGCGCTTGGCTTCGCCGGCCTCTGGCAGCGGCACCTCGTAGGCGGCATCCTTGCCATCGAGCATCCAGGCGATGACGCCGTCTTCGCCTTCGTAGATCGGCACTGGGGAGGTCTGGCCGCGCATGGCGCGGTCGGCAGCCTCGACTGCCATCTTGCCGGCGAAGGCCGGGGCGTGGGCCTTCCAGGTGGAGATTTCGCCCTTGCGCGACTGGCGGGTGGCGGTGGTGGTGTGCAGGCCCTGGCCCACGGCCTGGAAGATGGTCTCGACATCGAGTCCGAGCAGGGTGCCGATGCCGGCGGCGGCCGATGGGCCCAGGTGCGCTACGTGATCGATCTTGTGCTTGTGCAGGCAGATGGCCTTGACCAGGTCCACCTGGATTTCGTAGCCGGTGGCGATGCCGCGGATCAGGTCCTTGCCCGATGCGCCGGTGTGCTGGGCAACGGCCAGGATCGGCGGAATGTTATCGCCCGGGTGGGAGTACTCGGCGGCCAGGAAGGTGTCGTGGTAGTCCAGTTCGCGCACGGCCACGCCGTTGGCCCAGGCGGCCCATTCGGGGGACACCTTCTCGGAAATGCCGAACACCGAGGCACCCTTGCCGCCGGTGGAAGGGGCGTGGGTCAGCGCCTGGGCGCGGGCAGCGACGATCGGGCCGCGGTTCAGCGACGCGATGGCAACCGAAGCGTTGTCGATGATGCGGTTGATGATCATTTCGGTCACTTCGCTGGTGACCTCTACCGGATCGGCGGCAACCTTGGCGATCTTATGTGCCAGCTGGTCTTCGCGAGCCAGGTTTTCCTCGGAGCGGTATACGCGTACTGGGTGGTTGATCATGCTAACTGCCTTTCTGATCCGACCGCGTGGGTCATGATGTGGGTGAAGGATTCGTGCAGGTGGACTGTGGTGGCCGCGGCTGCGACCTCTGGGTTTCCGCTGGCAATCGCTCGTGCGATGGCCGCATGCTCGGAAGCGGAAGCCTTGAGCCTTTCGGGGTTGTCCTTGGCCAGGCGTCGCACCCGTTGCAGGTTCACCCGCAAGGTGCGCAGCGCGTTGGACAGGTACTTGTTGCTGGCCGCTTCGTCGATCGACTCGTCCAGCAGCTGCACCAGCTGGTAGTAGGACTCCCGGGATCCGGGAAGCTCCACTTCCTTGACGGCTGCTTCGAAGCGGCTGGCCAACTCGTTGAAGGCCGATCGCCCCGTCGACTTGGCAGCTTCGCGTGCGCTGGCGCATTCCAGCGCCACGCGCAGAACGAACAGGTCCTCTACGTGGTCTTCGCTGACCTCGGACACGACGGCGCCGCGTCCGCGTTGCTGCACCGCCAAGCCGTCGGCGACCAATCGGCCCAGGGCCTCGCGCACCGGAGTGCGGGAAACGCCCAGGCGTTCGGACTGCTCTACTTCTGCAAGAACGGTGCCGGGAGCCAGCCGCCATTCGACGATGTCGGCGCGGAGGCTCTCGTAGACCTTATCGCTTGCTCTCATGGCTCCAGTGTATACATAGAAGCGGGAAATGTGTGAGCCGGATCCAATTTATTTGGAATTTTTTCGAAATCTGTATACAACGTAGTTGCGATCATGTGATCGTACTCATACAGTTAATGCCAAGAGGACGACCTCAATCACCACGCAGGTGCCGGGTAATGACGCCCGGGGCCAGGAGGAGAGAACCATGGTGCAGGAATACCGCCAGGCCTTTGAGCAAGCCACCACTGACCCAGCAGCATTCTGGCTGCAAGCCGCCCAGGATATCCGCTGGGATACGGCACCGCAGACGGCGCTGGATGATTCGCGCAAGCCGTTGTACGGCTGGTTCCCGGATGGCACGCTGAACCTTTCGGCCAACGCACTGGACCGCCACGTCGAAGCCGGCCGCGGGGAGAGCACCGCGCTGATCTACGATTCGGCCATGCTGGGCACCGTCACCAAATACACCTACTCCGAGCTGCTGCGCGAAGTGGAAATCTTCGCCGGCGTGCTGGCCGAACGCGGCGTGAAGACCGGGGACCGCGTGCTGATCTACCTGCCGATGATCCCGCAGGCGGCTATCGCGATGCTCGCCTGCGCACGCCTGGGCGCGATCCATTCGGTGGTCTTCGGCGGGTTCGCGCCCAAGGAACTGGCGGCGCGCATCACCGACTGCGCCCCGGTGGCGATCGTCACCGCCTCGGGCGGCATCGAGCCGAGCCGCCGCATCGAATACCTGCCGGCGGTGGCCGAGGCGCTGAGCCTGGCGGAGCCTGCGGTCAGGGACGTGATCGTCGCCCGCCGCGAAGGCTTCGAGCACTCGCTGGATGAATACCAGGGCAAACCGGTCAACGGGCAGCAGATCAATTGGCTGGACTGGGATGAGCAGGCGAAGACCGCGTCGCCGGCCGGGCCGGTATCCGTGCCATCCACCCACCCGCTCTACGTGCTCTACACTTCGGGCACCACCGGGGCGCCGAAGGGCGTGGTGCGCGATACCGGCGGCTACGCCACCGCGCTGCAGTTCTCCATGAACGCGATCTACGACGTGCATCCGGGCGATACCATGTTCACCGCCTCCGACGTGGGCTGGGTGGTCGGCCACTCCTACATCGTCTACGCGCCGCTGATCGCCGGCGCCACCACGGTGCTCTACGAGGGCAAGCCCATCGGCACCCCTGACGCCGGGGTCTTCGGCCGCATCATCGCCGACCACAAGGTCACCACGATGTTCACCGCGCCGACGGCCTTGCGCGCGGTGCGCAAGGCCGATCCGGAAGGTGCGCTGATCGCCAGCCACGACCTGTCCAGCCTGCGCGCGCTGTTCGTCGCCGGCGAGCGGCTGGACCCGGACACCTACCACTTCGCCTCGAAGCTGCTGGGCATTCCGGTGGTGGACAACTGGTGGCAGACCGAAACGGGCTGGCCGATCGCCTCGAACCCGCTGGGCCTGGAGGAGCTGCCTGCCAAGGCCGGTTCGCCCACCACCCCGGTGCCTGGCTTCGACGTGCAGATCCGCGACGCGCTGGGCGAGCGGCTCGAAGCGAACCAGGAAGGCAACATCGTGGTCCGGCTGCCCTTGCCGCCCGGCGCCCTGACCACCCTGTGGGGCAACGACCAGCGCTTCATCGATACCTACCTGTCGCAGATCGACGGGTTCTACCTGACCGGTGATTCCGGCTATCTTGACGACGACGGCTACCTGTTCGTCATGGGGCGCACCGATGACGTGATCAACGTGTCCGGGCACCGGCTGTCCACCGGCGCCATGGAACAGGTGCTGGCCAGCCATCCGGCCGTGGCCGAATGCGCCGTGATCGGACTGGCCGATGCGCTCAAGGGCCAGCGGGCCAGCGGCTACGTGGTGCTCAAGTCGGGGGTCGACGTCGAGGAGGAGGCGCTGAAGAAGGAAATCGTCGCGCTGGTGCGCCAGCACATCGGTGCGGTCGCCGACTTCCGCGAAGTCACCGTCGTCGCCGCGCTGCCCAAGACCCGTTCGGGCAAGATCCTGCGCAAGACCATGCGGCAGATTGCCGATGGCAAGGAATACTCGGTCCCGTCGACCATCGAGGACACGAGCGTGCTCGACGAACTGGTGCCGCTGCTGCGTCCAGAGGCCTAGATCTCGGCAGTGCTAGCCATGGGAGGCCGCCCGGTATTCATATTCCGGGCGGCCTCTCGTGCCATGCCGGGGCTGCTTGACCACGGCCTTGGCCTCGGCCAGATGCTCCAGATAGCGCCGTGCGGTGACCCGGGAGATGCCCAGCTCTTCGCCGAGCTCGGTGGCGGACAAGCAGGTTTCGGGCTTGCTGCGCAGCAGGCCGGTGATCTGCGCCAGCGTTTCAGGGATCAGGCCCTTGGGCAGCGACGCCGAGGCAGTGGTGGTGCGCAGTGCGGAGAACGCATTATCCAGCGCAGCCTGGCTGGTATCCGGGCCGCTGGAGCTGATCTCGGAAATGAAACGCCGGTGGTTCTCCAATTTCTCGGTGAACGCCGCGAAGGTGAAGGGCTTGATCAGGTACTGGGTGATGCCTGTGGCGACCGCCGAACGCACCACCGCCAGGTCGCGCACCGCGGTGATCGCGATGATGTCGGTGGTCAGCCCGTGGCCGCGCATCCGCTTGGCGACATCGATGCCGTGCAGGTCGGGCAAGGTCATATCCAGCAGGACCAGGTCGAACGGTTCGTGCGCTGCGCGCGCCTCGGACAGCAGCGCGAGCGCCTGCTGGCCATTGGCTGCAATGGCTCCGGTGGCGAATCCGGGCACGCGGTTGACGTACTTCGCGTGGGAAGCTGCGGTTTCCGGTTCGTCGTCGACAACGAGGACCTTGAAGGTGTGCGCGGGCAAGCCCGGCGCGGGCGTGGCTGCAGCGGAGTCGTGCACTCGAAACCTCCCGGTCTAGTCGCTGTTTTTCAGGGGCAGGGTGACGGTGAAGATTGCTCCGGCGTCGTTGTCAACATTCATTGTGCCACCTAGCCGGAGCACCGCCTGCTGCACCAGCGCCAGGCCGAGGCCGCGCGGTTGGCCGCCGGCCTTCGTGCTGACCCCGAAGCGCAGCAGCTGATCGAGGAATTCCGGCTCGATGCCCGGACCCGAATCGGCTACCGAGATGATCAGCTCGTCATCGGCCGCTGCGACTTCCACCCACACCGTCGCGTCCTCGGTGCCGGCCGAGGCGTCCAGCGCGTTATCCAGCAGGTTGCCGACGATCGTGACGATATCGGTGGCGGCGAACGCGTCGCTCGGGATCTGTCCTTGCGTGTTGATATCGAGCTGCACGCCGCGCTCGTTCGCCTGGGCGGCCTTGGCCACCAGCAGGCTGGAGAGGTAGACGTCGTCGATGGAATGCACAATCGCATCGGTGAGCTTCTGCGAGTGCTGGCGGTCATCGACCGCGAAAGCCAGCGCCTTGCCGCTCTGCCCATTTTCGATCAGCGTGGCAATGGTGTGCAGGCGGTTGGCATGCTCATGGGTCTGCGCTCGCAGGGCGGTGGAGAAGGTCTTCAGCGACTGCACCTCGCCGGCCAGCTCCTGCACTTCGGTCAGATCGCGCAGCGTCATGACCTGGCCGGTCAGCGGCTGGGAACGGAACCAGCGCACCGGCAGCCCGCCGCGCCGGGGCAGGCGCGCGTTGGTCAGGCGGGCCGGCCCCTGGGAGATGGACAGCACCGTGCGGGCGCCCAAATGGATCTCGTCCTTGCAGCTGCGCCCGGTCGCCATCAGGGTGCGCAGGGTTTCGGGGATCTGCACCTGGTCGAGATCCAACCCGCCGGGAGGGACTTCTTCGGGGAAGCCGAGCAATCGGGCCGCTTCCTGGTTATAGAGCACGATGCGGTGCCGCCGATCCAGCAGCACCAGGCCTTCGCGCACCGAATGCAGCGCGGAGAAATAGAAAGCGTAGAGCCGGCGCAACCCGTGCGGGCCGAAGCCCAGCGTGGCCTGGTTGACGTAGCGGGAAAAGGACCATGAGCTGAAGCCGGCCAGCAGCAGGGCCAGCGCCGACACGGCCAGGATCTGCGGCAGCTCGCTGCGGTAGATCGACTGCAGGCTTTCCAGCGTGATGCCAGTGGCGACCATGCCCACCAGCTTGCCATCGTGGTACACCGGGGCGATGGTGCGCACCGAAAGCCCTAGGGTGCCCAAGGCGACCTCGTTGTAGGTTTGGCCGGCCTGCGCCTGGCGGATGCTTCCCGAATAAGGCTTGCCCAGCTGCGCGGGATTGGGGTGGGTGACGCGCAGGGCTTCGGCGGTCATGATCGTGATGAAATCCACGCCCTGCCCGCGGTCCAGGATCTTGTTGGTGTAGGGCTGCAGCAGCTCGGTGGGGTTCTCGCCGGCCAGCGCTTCGGCCACGAAGGGGTCGTTGGCCAGGGTGATGGAGATCGCGGCCACCGTGGCCTGCTTGTCGTCCTGGATCACCTGCGCCTGGTGCTGGTAGGTGGCGACGGCCAGGCCCACGACAACGAGGATGACCACCATCATCTGCGCCGCGAAGATGACGACCGCCAGGGACCAGCCGTCGCGGCTCAGCGGGGCGGGGGAAGCGGTGTTGCCAGCGCGCCGGGCCAGCGACAGGTCGGTGAAATGATCGGTCACTGCGCGCATCTCCTCGTGCTGGTTGCTCCTGGCAGGCCCACCGCGTGACCAATATGAACGCAATGGAGATGCGGATCACTTTGCGCCGCACCATGGATACAGAACGATTCTACGTAATGCCGGCCGCGCAAGGGTGCGCCGTCCGGTTCCACACGCACACGAGGGTAGGACCACGCAATGGCTGTCACAGACCAGATGACGCCGGCAGGCAATTCGCCGCAGGCCGGAACGAAGAAGAAGGACAAGACCCACTGGCTGTACATCATGGTGATTGCCGCCGTGGTGCTCGGCGCAGCGGTCGGCCTGATGGCCCCGGATCTCGGCAAGGCGCTCAAGCCGCTGGGCACCGGATTCGTCGCGCTGATCAAGATGCTGATCGCACCGGTCATCTTCTGCACCATCGTGCTGGGGGTCGGCTCCATCGCCAAGGCGGCGACCGTCGGCAAGGTCGGCGGCCTGGCGCTGCTGTACTTCATTACCATGTCCACCTTCGCGCTGGCCATCGGCCTGGTCGTGGGCAACATCATCCACCCGGGTTCGGGCCTGCAGCTCGAACCGTATGAGTCTGGCGCCAAGGGCGAAGAGAACTCCACCGTGGCCTTCTTGCTGGACATGATTCCGGGCGACATCCCCGTGCTGCCGACCCTGGTGCTGGCGCTGCTGGTAGGCTTCGCGCTGCAGTCCATGGGCAAGAGTGGCGAACCGGTGCTCAACGGCATCAAGCACATCCAGGCCGTGGTCTTCCGCCTGATGATGATGATCATGTGGGCTGCCCCGATCGGCGCGTTCGGTGCCATCGCCGCAGTGGTCGGTGCCACCGGCTGGGCCGCCATCGGCTCGATGGCGATCCTCATGGGCGCCTTCTACGTCACCTGCGCGCTGTTCATTGTCGTCATCCTGGGCAGCCTGCTGCGCCTGGTCACCGGCCTGAACATCTTCCTGCTGCTGAAGTACCTGGCTCGCGAGTACCTGCTGATCTTCTCCACCTCTTCCTCCGAGTCGGCGCTGCCGCGCCTGATCGCCAAGATGGAGCACGCTGGCGTGTCCAAGCCGGTTGTCGGCATCACCGTGCCGACCGGCTACTCCTTCAACCTCGATGGCACCGCCATCTACCTGACCATGGCTGCCCTGTTCGTTTCCACCGCCATGGGCATGCCGATGAGCCTGGGCGAACAGGTCGGCCTTCTGGTCTTCATGATCATCGCTTCCAAGGGCGCCGCCGGCGTGACCGGCGCCGGCCTGGCAACCCTGGCTGCAGGCCTGCAGTCGCACCGTCCGGAGCTGCTGGACGGCATGGGCGTGATCGTGGGCATTGACAAGTTCATGTCCGAGGCCCGCGCGCTGACCAACTTCACCGGCAATGCCGTGGCAACGCTGCTGATCGGCAAGTGGACCAAGGAAATCGACATGGACCAGGCCCAGGCAGTGCTGGCCGGCAACCGTCCATTCGACGAGAACAGCGTCGAAGGACACTAGTCCGCCAGGCCCTTAGCCAGGAATCCGTTATCCGACATGCTCGGGTAGCGGATTTTCTGCGTTGTGGCGCTTTCGGCAGACAGGCCCAAGCGTCGCGGCTGCGAGACGCATGCGGCTAGGCTGGAGCCATGAAATCAACACCGCACGAGCTGCACTGCCGTGAACTGGCAGAAGCCGAAGTAGAACTGGTTGAGCTGGCCCGGCGAACCATCGAGGCGGTGACCGACGCGCCCTATGGCGGCGACGGGATGCACACCATGGGGGCCGGTGTGCTTGCTGCCGATGGCACGATGCACGCAGGAGTGAATTTCTGCCATTTCACCGGAGGCCCGTGCGCAGAGCTGGTGGCCCTGGGAGCCGCTCGCGCAGCCGGGGCGGTGGATCCGCAGGTGGTGGTCGCGGTGGGCAATCAGGGGCGCGGAATCAAGAACCCGTGCGGTCGGTGCCGGCAGGTGATGGCCGACAGCTATCCGCGGCTTCGGGTCATTGTCCAGACCCCGGCCGGGGCGCGCAGCATCGCGATCGGTGAACTGCTGCCATGGTCCTTCGATTGGGTGGCCGAGCAGGCCTGAGCACCTGGGGCCAGGCTCAGCGCGAAAGTCCCACCAGGGGAGAGGCGAGCACCACCCGGTTGCCGTCGGGGTCCTGAAGCTGCAAGATCCGTGCCCCGCCGCCGGGCTGCGGGCCCTGGTGCTCGATGCCTGAGGCGAACAGGCGTTCGGCCTGGGCATCCAGGTCGGCGACTTCCAGGACCACTGTGCTGTGCCCTGCGCGTTCAGGGTCCGCGTAGACCTGGACGCCGAAGCCCGGGGCCAGATGCCATTCGATCAGCCCGTCCATGGGCCGCGCATCCGGCGCCCTGCCGAAGACCCGGGCATACCAGTTCTCCGCCCGAGCCGCATCGGACACCGTGCAATTGCCGAGCATTCCCGTGAACATCGCCCTCGCCCCTTTGGCCGCCAGATACCAGCGCGTGTTCATCCATTCGACCACTGCCGGGTACCAGGTTCAAGAACCCTTGGGTGATGGCCAGCGAATGTCCGGACTGGGCGCCGGATCAGCGGCCGCTCGAGGCGAGCAGCCGCTGCAGGCGCGGGCCGAAACGGACCTCGTGCTCCAGCTTCACCAGCTCCTCGGCGGGCTCCTGGATCTGCTGGGCGGCCAGCAGGGAGGCGATGTACTCCCAGTAATCGTGCAGCGCCTCGGCCTGCGTCCGCCCCCGGCGCCGGCTCATCCGGGCCCACCATAGCCAGTGCGGTGTCGCGGATTTCCTCCGGTCTCGCCTGCTGCCACTGCGCGCTCGTAAAGAACCCGCGGTCATCGAGCAGCACGATGCATTTCCCGTCTTCCAGCTGGGCCTGGAAGAGCACGCCGACGCTGACCTGCGTGCTGCCCGGCTCGGCTTCGGCCAGGCTGGGGAACTTGGCATTCGCCTTCATCGCTGCCTTTCGGTTAATGCCAGTTGGCATTCAGCTCGCATACAACATTAGAGCTAAGGTTCAAGGTAAAGGCTCGCCGTGAAAGAGACCAAAAAACCAAGATCTTTTGCTTCGGCCGATAACCTTGGAATGAGCTTACAGCTCGAGGAATCAGGTTTATCGAACGGGAAGTGTGGTTTACCCATCGTGAGCGAGGAACAGGGAAATAAGCACCGCGGAGCGGGGATGCTCAAGGAGCCTCGTCCGGTGGGTCCAACTGGCAAGCCATTGACAGATTTCCCCGTGCCAGCACCGCTGCCTTCGCACGGCCCGGCACGCGTGATCGCCATGGTGAACCAGAAGGGCGGCGTCGGCAAGACCACCTCCACCATCAACCTCGCTGCCGCGCTCGCCGAGTACGGCCGCAAGGTGCTGCTGGTGGACTTCGACCCGCAGGGCGCGCTGTCCGCGGGCTTCGGAACCAACCCGCACGAAATGGACATCACCGTCTACAACGTGCTGATGGACCGCAAGGTCAAGATCACCGACGCGATTGTGAAGACCGACGTCGAGAACATCGATCTGCTGCCGGCCAACATCGATTTGTCCGCCGCCGAGGTGCAGCTGGTCAACGAGGTCGCCCGCGAGCAGGTGCTCGAACGCGCGCTGCGCCACGTCATCGACGACTACGATGTGGTGCTCATCGACTGCCAGCCATCCTTGGGCCTGCTGACCATCAACGCGCTGACCGCCGCCCACGGCGTGATCATCCCGCTGACCGCAGAGTTCTTCGCGCTGCGTGCGGTGGCCCTGCTGATGGAAACCATCGACAAGGTCAAGGACCGGCTGAACCAGGTGCTGGAGCTGGACGGCGTGGTGGCCACCATGTACGACGCGCGCACCCTGCACAGCCGCGAGGTCATCACCCGGCTGGATGAGGCCTTCGGCGACAAGCTCTTCGAAACCGTGATCAAGCGCACCATCAAGTTCGCCGACGCGAACGTGGCCGCCGAACCGATAACTTCCTACGCGGCCAACCACCCGGGTGCCGAGGCGTACCGCAACCTCGCCCGCGAACTGATTTGGCGTGGTGGTGCCCCGTAATGAGCGCCACGCTCAGCGAGGAAACCGCCACCGAATCCACGACGCCAGCTGAAGCTGGGCAGGAATCGGCTGGCGGTTTTCGCCTTGCCCTGCAGAACTTCAACGGGCCCTTCGATGTGCTGCTGCACCTGATCACCAAGCGCGAGCTGGATATCACCGAGGTCGCACTGGCCGAGGTCACCGACGAATTCATCGCCTACCTGCGCGAACTGCAGGCTGCCAGCGCAGAAAGCGGCAGCGACGGGATGAAGGTGCTCGACGAGACCACCGAATTCCTCGTGGTCGCCTCCACGCTGCTGGATCTGAAGGCTGCCCGGCTGCTGCCGCGCGGCGAAATGGCCGACGAGGAGGACTTCGAGCTGCTCGAAGCCCGCGACCTGCTGTTCGCCCGCCTGCTGCAGTACAAGGCTTTCAAGCAGGCCGCCGAATTCCTGGGCGAACGCTACACCGCCGAGGGTGCCCGGCATCCCCGCGAGGTCTCGCTGGAACCGCAGTTCGCCGCCCTGCTGCCGGAACTGGTGTTCACCATCGGGCCCGACGCGCTGGCCGCGATGGCTGCCAAGGCGCTGGCGCCGAAGCCCGAACCTGCCACCGAGGTCGGGATCGGGCACCTGCACGGGGCGAATGTCACGATCGCCGAGGAAGCCGAGTCGATCACCGCCCTGCTCGAAGCCCGCGGCACGCTGGCCTTCACCGAACTGGTCGCGGACGCGCCGGCGCAGCTGGTGGTGGTCGTGCGTTTTCTGGCATTGTTGGAGATGTTCAGGCAGAAAGCCATCAGCTTTGCGCAACAAGATCCGCTCGGGCCGCTGCTGATCTCGCTGATCCAGGAATCGAGCTTCGATGCGCAGGCGGTGCAAGACGACTACGAGGGGAGTGGTGGTGAGGTGAATCATGAGTGAGATTGCACCCATTGACCGGCTGCCGGGGGGCCTGGAATCGGGTCTTGAAGCGGTGCTGATGGTCGCCGATATCCCCGTATCCTCGGCGCGTTTGGCCGAAATCTTCGAGGTGCCCACGGCCAGGGTTGCCGCCGCTTTGGAGAATCTTGCTTCCGAGTATGATGGTAAGGATCGCCCGCGCGGATTTGAACTGCGTCGCGCCGCCTCCGGGTGGCGCTTCTATTCGCGGGCCGATTACGCCGATTTCGTCTCCAGTTATGTGCTCGACGGGCAGACAGCACGCCTGTCGCAGGCCGCCCTAGAAACCCTGGCTGTCATCGCTTACCGACAGCCGGTCTCGCGTGGACGTATTTCGGCGATTCGAGGTGTCAACGTCGATTCAGTGGTGCGCACGCTGCTCACCCGCGGATTGATCACGGAGTATCCGGAAGTCGGGGATGGCGGAGCGACGCTGTACCAAACCACCGAATACTTCCTGGAACGACTGGGACTGGGCTCGCTTGATGAGTTGCCTGCGCTGTCCCCGTATCTTCCCGGGGTGGCCGATCTCGAATCGCTCGATTCGGCAACCTACGACGACTAGGTAGCTGCCAGCCGGCAGCTACACCGGACCAACCACGCGTGAAGCCGATGCCACTGGCGGGCTCGCGCAGCGAACACGTAACAGCAAGGGACACAGGCAAGCATGAGCAGGGGATCCTCCTCCGGCCGCGGCGAACGCGGCGGCAATTCAAACTTCGGCGGCAAGCCAGCAGGCGGCCGCAACAGCAACGGCGGCAAATCCGGGGGCAAGTCCTACGGCAAGCCAGGTGGCGCTGGCCGCACCGGCGGCAAGTCCTTCGGCGAGAAGCCGTACGGCAAGTCGTCCTCCGGCAAGCCGGGCGAGAAGTCGAACCCGGCCAAGCGCAACACTTCGGCAGCGCGCAAGAACTCCGAGCGGGCTTTCGGCAAGGAACGCTTCGGCAACTCCGTGCCGAACAACTACGCACGCCCGACCCAGCGCGCCCGCGCCCAGGCCCGTGCCGAGAACCAAGCGGCCCGCGAGATCAACGGGGAGCAGCAGGATGGCATCCGCCTGCAGAAGGCCATGGCCAACGCCGGGGTGGCATCGCGCCGCGTCTGCGAGGAGATGATCCTCGAAGGCCGCGTCGAGGTCAACGGCAACCTGGTCGTCGAGCTGGGCACCCGCGTGGACCCGGACAAGGACCGCATCCACGTCGATGGCATGCGCATCCAGACGAACCAGGCCAACCGCTACTTCGTCTTCAACAAGCCGAAGCACGTGATGTGCACGATGGACGACCCGGAAGGCCGGCGCACCATCGCCGACTACTTCAAGAACGAGCACAAGTCGCTGCGCCTGTTCCACGTCGGCCGCCTGGACTACAAGACCGAAGGCGTGCTGATCCTGACCAACGACGGCGAGCTGGCCAACCGCCTGCAGCACCCGAAGTACGAGGTCCCGAAGACCTACCTGGTGCAGATCCCCGGCCCGCTGCCGCGCGCGGTGAGCAACCAGCTGCGCGAGGGCATCAAGCTCGAAGACGGCTGGATCAAGGTCGATGACCTGAAGATCATCGCCACCACCCCGAAGCACGTGATGGTCGAGGTGACCCTGCACTCGGGCCGCAACCGCATCGTGCGCCGCATGTTCGACGCCGTGGGCCACCCGGTCCAGCGCCTGGTGCGCGTCGCAGTGGGCCCGGTGCAGCTGGGCGACCAGAAGCAGGGCACCATCCGCTCCCTGGGCAACCAGGAAGTCGGGCACCTCATGGCCATGGTGGGGATGTAGCTGATGGCCGCCTCGCACCTCGCAGGCCCGGTGCTGGTCATCGGCACCGGCTTGCTGGGCACCTCTGTGGGACTGGGACTGCGCGCCAAGGGCGTGCACGTCTACCTGTCGGATATTTCGCCGACCGCGGCCGGGGTTGCCCAGGACATCGGCGCCGGCGTGCTGCTGGATAACCAGCAGATCGCCCCCGAGCTGGTAGTGATCGGCGCTCCGCCGGATGTCACCGCCGCGCTGGTCGGCGATGCGCTGCTGGCCTACCCGAACGCCACGGTGGTGGACATCGCCAGCGTCAAGGGCTCGATCCTGGCCGGCGTGCTGGCCGATACGCGGCTGGGCGAGGCCGAGAGATCCCGCTATGTGGGGACGCACCCGATGGCCGGCCGCGAGAAATCCGGCCCGGCCGCTGCCCGCGGCGAGCTGTTCACCTCCATGCCGTGGGTCATCTGCGCCCACGAAGGGGCGCAGGCCTCGCGCGTGAAGGCCGCCGAATCCCTGGCCATCGACCTGGGCGCGACCATGCACCGGATGAGCGTCACCGAGCATGACGAATCCGTCGCGCTGATCAGCCACTTCCCGCAGGCGGCCAGCTCGATGATCGCCTCGCGCCTGCTGAACGCCGAAAGCCACCAGCTGGCCCTGGCCGGCAACGGGCTGCGCGACACCACGCGCATCGCGGCCAGCGACGAGAAGCTCTGGATCCAGATCTTCTCGCACAACGCCGACGCGCTGGTGCCGATCCTGACCGGGATGAAGGAAGACCTGGACCGGCTGATCAACACGCTGCGCAACCCGCAAGGGGCCGGCGCGCTGCTGGACCTCTCGCAGCTGATGACCGAAGGCAACGCCGGGCGTGCCCGGATCCCGGGCAAGCACGGCGCACCGCCGCAGGCCTTCGCCCTGGTGACCGTCGTGATCGACGACCGCCCGGGGCAGATCGCCCAGCTGCTGACCGAAATCGGCGATGCGCAGATCAATATCGAGGATTTGCGCATGGAGCACTCCGCCGGCCACCAGGTCGGCATGGTGGATGTTTCGGTCGTGCCCGGCCGGCGCGATGAACTGATCGACGTATTGACCAAGAACGGATGGAAAGTAGCCCAGTGAGCACCTTGAACAACGACAAGCTTGTTATTGCCATCGACGGCCCCAGCGGCTCCGGCAAGTCCTCGGTCTCCAAGGCCGTCGCCCGCAAGCTGGGCGCGGCCTACCTGGATACCGGTGCCATGTACCGCGCGATCACCTACTCGGTGCTCGCCGACGGCACCGACCTGGCCAACGCAGACGCCGTGGCCCAGGCAGTGCGCGATGCGAGGCTGTCCATCTCGGTTGATCCGGATGCCGAACTGGTCGAAATCGGCGGGGTGGATGTGACCGCGGCGATCCGCGAACCGCGCATCTCCGAGCAGGTCTCCACCGTGGCCACCAATCTGGACGCGCGAGCCGAACTGGTCCGCCGCCAGCAGGAGATCATCGCCGCCAACGCCCGCATCGTGGCCGAAGGCCGCGACATCACCACCGTGGTCGCCCCGGATGCCGATGCGCGCATCCTGCTGACTGCTTCGGAGGAAGCCCGCCTGCGCCGCCGCGGCCTGCAGCTGGGCGGAACCCAGAACGACGCGCAGCTGGCCACCCAGGTGTTGGCGCGCGATGCGAAGGACTCCACCGTGGTGAACTTCACCCAGGCCGCCGACGGGGTCATGACCGTTGACTCCTCGGAGCTGGATTTCGAGCAGACCATCGACGCGGTGCTTGACGCCATCAGCACCGCAACGAAAAACTAGCCTCAAGCTGGTGCCCATCCTCGGCGAGAGCCGATGAAGATTACGATCGCTGTGAAGGGAAAATCATGAGCGAGAACAACTCCACCCACGACGAGGAATACATCCCCGTTGGAGACGACGATATCGCCGAGCGCCTGGCCGAACTGAGCGAGGAAGAGGCCGACGTCCGCGCCAAGGCCCTGCTCAGCGGACTGGAAGACTACGAACTGGACGACGAGGACTCGGCCCTGCTGGCAGGCCTGGACCACTTCGACGACGACGATGAAGACGTCGTCATTCCACCGGTCCTGGCTGTCATCGGACGCCCCAACGTGGGCAAGTCCACCCTGGTCAACCGCATCCTCGGCCGCCGCGAAGCGGTCGTGGAGGACACCCCGGGCGTCACCCGCGACCGCGTGTCCTACTCCGCCGAGTGGATGGGACGCCCATTCACCATCGTGGACACCGGCGGCTGGGAGCACGATGCCAAGGGCATCCACGCCTCGGTGGCCGACCAGGCGGAAATCGCCGCCGACGTCGCCGACGCCATCCTCTTCGTGGTCGACTCCCATGTGGGGGCCACCTCCACCGACGAGGCCGTGGTGAAGATGCTGCGCAAGAAGGGCAAGCCGGTCTTCCTGGTGGCCAACAAGGTCGACGATTTCAACCAGGAAGCCGAAGCCGCCGTGCTCTGGGGCCTGGGCTTCGGCCAGCCCTGGCCGGTCTCGGCCCTGCACGGCCGCGGCACCGCCGACCTGCTGGACGCGGTCATGGAGAAGCTGCCGGAGCATTCGGCGTTTGGCGGCATGATCCCCTCGGGCGGTCCGCGCCGCATCGCGCTGATCGGCCGCCCGAACGTGGGCAAGTCCTCGCTGCTGAACAAGGTGGCCGGTTCCGAGCGGGTGGTGGTCGACGACTACGCCGGCACCACACGCGACCCGGTGGACGAACTGGTTGAGCTGGGCGGCGAAGTCTGGCGCTTCGTGGATACCGCAGGCATCCGCCGCCGCCAGCACATGGCCGTCGGCTCGGACTACTACGCGTCGCTGCGCACCCAGACCGCGCTGGAAAAGGCCGAGGTTGCAGTGATCCTGCTGGCCGCCAACGAGACCATTTCCGAGCAGGACGTGCGCATCATCCAGCTGGCCATCGAGGCCGGCCGCGCGATGGTCATCGTCTACAACAAGTGGGATGAGGTGGACGAGGACCGCCGCTACTACCTTGAGCAGGAGATCGAGCGCGACCTCGCGCACATCGAATGGGCCCCGCGCGTGAACATCTCGGCGAAGACCGGCTGGCACAAGGACAAGCTCGTTCCCGCGCTGAATACTGCGCTGGAATCCTGGGACAAGCGCATCCCGACCGGCAAGCTGAATGCCTTCCTGGGCGAGCTTGTCGCGGCCCACCCGCACCCGGTGCGCGGCGGCAAGCAGCCACGCATCCTGTTCGGCACCCAGGCCTCGGCCCGCCCGCCGCGCTTCGTGCTGTTCACCACCGGCTTCCTGGATCCGGGCTACCGCCGCTTCATCACCCGCCGGCTGCGCGAAACCTTCGGTTTCGAGGGCAGCCCGATCGAAGTTTCGATGCGAATCCGCGAACGCCGCGGGCGCAATCGCTAAATTTCGAATTTAGCCCTTCACTTGGTGTAGGCTAATGGAGGAGCTTTTCGCAGACGGCACCCTTGGTTCTCACGACTTGGGGATAACGGCTGCGAGGGCATCGGGCTATGGCGCAGCTTGGTAGCGCGCCTCACTGGGGGTGAGGAGGCCGTGGGTTCAAATCCCGCTAGCCCGACCAACCGATCGGAAAACCCCGTCGAGATGACTTCTCGGCGGGGTTTTGCCGTGCCCGCCCGCAATTGCGCATCCCGCGCCCGAACATCCGGAGGATGGTCCAATGCAACGCAGATTCCAGCAGGTCGACGTCTTCAGCACCGTCCCGTACAAGGGCAACCCCTTGGGTGTGGTGCTCGATGGCGACGGGCTGGAGGACGAAGCGATGCGCAACTATTCGCTGTGGTCCAACCTCTCGGAGGCCACCTTCATCCTGCCGGCACGCCACGTGCAGGCCGACTACCGGTTCCGGATCCTCGCCCGCGACCGCGAATACCCGTTTGCCGGCCACCCGGCCCTGGGCACTGCACGCGCCTGGCTGCAGGCCGGGGGAGTGCCGCGCGACCCGAAGCAGCTGATCGCCGAATGCGGTGCCGGGCTGGTGCCGATCAGGATCGACGGCGAGCTGCTGTCCTTCGCCTCGCCGCCGGCGACGCGCACCGGCGCGATCGGGCGGGGGGAACTGGCGGAAATGCTGCAGATCCTGGGCATCGGCACGGAGCAGGTGGTGGACGCGCAATGGGTGGACAACGGCCCAGGCTGGGCCGCTATCCTGCTGCAGGATGCGCAGCAGGTCCTGGAGATCTCGGCGCAGGCTCCGCAGCGGTTCGGCCGCTGGAAGATCGGGGTCCTTGGCGCGTTGCCACCCAGTACGCCAGGCGGGGGCTTCGAGGTGAGGGCGCTGACCATCGAAAACGGCGCAGTGCGCGAGGATCCGGTCACCGGGAGCCTGAATGGCGCGGCCGCGCAATGGCTGATCGACGCCGGGCATGCCGCCGCGCCGCTGGTCAACCGGCAGGGCGCCAAGGCGGGGCGCGATGGAGAAGTGCATTTGGAGATGGCCGACGGGCAGCTCTGGGTGGGCGGCGCCACGAATGTGCTCATCGAAGGCAATATCGACCTCTAGCCGCACGAGCCTTGCCAGCACCGAACCCAGAGCATTAGCCTTGGACGATGGGCACGATAATTCTTGGGATCCATTTCCTCTAGGCGCCAGCCAGCGTTGAGCTCTGCTTCGCTGCCGCCAAGTCCTCGGCACCTGCGAGTGCCTCCAACCACCAGCACCGAAGCCTGCTCCGGCGGGCGGAACCGGTGCGAGGCAGGAATGACCCATGACCCACTCCCGGAATGTGCGCCCCTCCGATCGGCGCGAACAAGACACCGAACCGGATTACGTCTGCTTGTTGCAGGACATCGCGGTCAGCTTCGGCGAACGAGATGTCCTCGCCGGCATCGAACTGTCCATTTCCGCTACCGATCGCATCGCCGTGCTTGGTGATAATGGTTCGGGCAAATCTACGCTGATGCGTGTCATCGCCGGAAATCTGGCACCCGACCGCGGGCAGCGCACGATGAACGCGCCCGGCGCCGTTGCCTATGCCGCGCAGAACCCGCGCTTCGCGCAAGCGATGAGCGTGCAGCAGGTTATCGACTCCTACCACCAGCGCTTCCGCGAACTGGAAACCTTGATGCGCGTCATATCCAATAGGCTCGACGATGCCCCGGAGGATCAGGCCCAACGGCTCCTGCAGCAGCTGCAGAAAGTTACCGATCTGTACGAAGCCGCCGACGGCTATTCGCTGGCGCCACGCCTGGACAGCGCGCTGGAGCAGCTGGGGCTGGGGCAGATGGACCGGCAACGACCCGTTGCGCAGCTATCCGGCGGGCAATCCTCGCGACTCGCCCTGGCCTGCGTGCTGTGCTCCGGTGCGCAATTGCTTCTTCTGGATGAACCGACGAACGACCTTGACGAGACAGCCATGAACTGGCTGGAGCGGACCATCGACAAGCACCGCGGCGCCCTGGTGCTGATCAGCCACGACCGGATGTTCCTCAAGCGCTTCGCCCGGTCCATCATCGAGGTCAGCGATGGCCAGCTCGCGCACTACGGCAACGGCTATGACGGTTACCTGCATGCCAAGGAGCAGGAGAGAACCGCAATCCGCGTGGCCTATGGGAAGTGGGTCCAGGAGTATGAGCGTTCGCAGAATCTGGTCGACAAGTACGCTTCGCGCGTTGCCGCCATCCCGCGCAAGCGGGAGAAGGCAGGTTTCGGGCACGGCAATTTTCGTGCCCGCGATTCCAGCCACGGCTCGACTTCGAAGATTCGCCAAGCCAAGTCGCGTATCGAGGAACTCGAAACCCACCGTGCCCCTGAGCCTGCCGCCGAATTGGCATTCGCCATGCCTAGCGGCGGCGAAGGCCAGCACAGCGGTGAAACCCTGCTGAAGGTGATGAACGCGCAGCGCAACATCGCGCCGAAACTGTCCACCGGCAGCTTCGAAATCAAGCTCGGTGAGCGTTGGCTGGTCACCGGCTCCAACGGCGCTGGCAAATCTACGTTGCTGAAGATGCTTGCCGGCGAACTGGAATGCACCGCGGGGCGGATCGAGCGCGCTGCTCACCTGCACTGCGCTTGGCTGCGCCAGGACATCGGGATCCTTCCCGGCGACAGCCTGATCGAAGCTTTCGCCTCGGCCACCAGCCAGTACGTCCAGGATGCTGGTGCGTCCTTGGCCAAGCTTGGCTTGTTTGCGCCGCAGGATTTCCTGCGGCATCCCATGGCGCTGTCGGTGGGCCAGCGCCGCCGCTTGGAACTGGCCGTTGCGGTCAGCACCAAGGCGCAGGTGCTGCTTCTCGACGAGCCGACAAACCATCTTTCCCCGGCTCTGGTCGAGCAGCTGGAAGCCGCACTGGTGGATTACCCGGGCACCGTGATCACGGTGAGCCATGACCGGCGATGGCAGCAGAAAATGCGCGAGCACGCGGTAGTGCATCGCCTCTCAGTCTCAGCCGGACGCGTCGAGCTGGTTAAGTAGCCCTCTGCCAGCCAGCATCTGCCACTCAAGCCGCCGTTTCGATTCTCCGGTTCGCTGCCCGAACCGCCGACGAACGTGCCGCGGGGTGGGCACGGCTCAGCTGTAATCCAATTCATCCGCTGCTTGCTGCCAGCTGCACAGTCCCGGCTCCCGGGTGGTCTGCGCAAAGGCCGGCAGTGCACCGAGCGCTCAAGTGCAGTTCGAACCTCCATGAACAACAAATACTGGAGTCTGCTGGCGCGCAGTGGGAGCCTCTGCGGCAAAGGGCATCAAGCGACCCGAGCGCGTGGGGTGCCGCCTACGTCCGCTTGTGTGTGAGCTCACAGATCGTATATGATTAATGTGCGATAAAAGATCATGGAGTTCTAATATCGAACAAGTAGCGCATTGACTGAGGTCATCAGAGGGAATTGGGAGATGAAACGGTGCAGTTTCACCACAACGGATACATTTCGGCAGATCCACGAGTGCAGCCAGCTGCTGGTGCGGGCGTAAATCGTCCCGCCGAGCTGCCGGATGAAATGGATGTGCTGATCGTCGGCGCCGGTCCTGCCGGGATCATCACCGCCGCCCAGCTGGCCCAATTCCCTGATGTGCACACCCGCATCATCGACCGGCGCCCGGGCCGGCTGGAAATCGGCCAGGCCGACGGAATCCAGTCGCGCACCGTCGAGACCTTCCAGGCATTCGGTTTTGCCGAGCGCATCACCGCCGAGGCCTATATCATCAAGGAAACCACCTTCTGGAATCCCGACCCGGCAAACCCGGAGCGGATCATCCGCACCGACCGCACCCCCGATGACCCAACGGGTGTCAGCGAATTCCCGCACCTCGTCGTCAACCAGGCTCGAGTCATCGACTACTTCGCTGAATTCGCCGCGAACTCGCCAGCCCGCACCGTCCCGGACTACGGCTGGGATTTCAAGGAACTGGTCGTCGAGGACGACGAGGAATACCCGGTCAAGGTCACCCTGATCGGTTGCACGGATGGCAACGAGGGCATCGAGCGCGTAGTGCGGGCCAAGTATGTGGTCGGATCCGACGGGGCCCGTAGCAATGTCCGCAGCTCAATTGGCGCGAAGCTCTCGGGAGATAAGGCCAACCACGCCTGGGGTGTCATGGATACCCTGGCGCTGACCAACTTCCCGGACGTGCGCACCAAATGCGCCATCCATTCCAAGGCCGGCTCGATTCTGCTGATCCCGCGCGAGGGCGGGCAGCTCTTCCGCCTCTACGTCGACCTCGGCGAAGTTCCGGAGGATGACAACGGCAAGGTCCGCGAGACCCCGCTGCAAGAAATCATCGAGCGCGCCAAGGCGATCCTGAATCCCTACACCCTGGAGGTCAAGGACGTTGCATGGCACAGCGTGTACGAAGTCGGCCACCGCCTGGCCGACCGCTTCGACGATGTAGCGGTCGAGCAAATCGGCCCCCGCGAACCGCGCGTGTTCATCACCGGCGATGCCTGCCACACGCACTCGGCCAAGGCAGGCCAGGGCATGAACGTGTCCATGCAGGACGGCTTCAACCTGGCCTGGAAGATCGGCTACGTGCTCTCCGGCCGGGCTCCGGAAAGCCTGCTGCGCACCTACTCGGAGGAACGCAAGGTGATCGCCAAGGACCTGATCGACTTCGACAAGAAGTGGTCCTCCATCATGGCTGCCTCGCCCGAGGAGCTTGAAGGCCAGGAAGGAGTTGCCGAGTTCTACGTGCGCACAGCCGAATTCCCTGCGGGCTTCATGACCGAGTACCCGCAGTCGTCGCTGACCGCCGGCAAGGACTACCAGGAACTGGCTGCCGGCTTCCCTATGGGCAAGCGCTTCCGCTCCTCGCAGGTCATGCGCCTGGCCGATGCCAATCCGAAGCACCTGGGCCACCACCACCGGGCTGATGGCCGCTACCGCATCTACGTCTTCGCAGACCAGCTGCCAATCGGGCAGTCGCAGAAGATTGCCGACCTGTCGAGCTGGCTGCTGGAGGACGAGCGGTCGCCGCTGGTGCGCTTCACCCCGAAGGGCGCCGACACCGACGCGCTGTTCGACATCAAGGTCGTCTACCAGCAGGACTACACCACGATGAACGTCAACGACGCGCCCAAGGTGTTCCGTCCGAACATCGGGGACTTCGGGCTCATGGATTACGAGAAGGTCTACACCACGCTGGAAGGCTCAGATATCTTCGAGGAGCGCCAGATCTCCCGCGATGGCGCGATCGTGATTGTCCGTCCGGACATGTACGTAGCCAGCATCCTGCCGCTGGACGCTACCGAAGAGCTGGCCGGCTTCTTCGAACCGATCCTGCTCGATCAGCGCTAAGCAGTGCGCTGACTGACGGCATCCAAGATGCCGATGGCACCGCGAATATCTCGCGGTGCCATCGGCATCTTGCTGGAGTCGGTCGCAGCTTCAAGTCCGGAATATTTGCTGGGCTGGCGCGGTTGTACCACTAGGACAGGGCTATTCGACGAAAGGTGCCACGGTGGGCGGGGATTTCAGCTTCGATCTTCAGCAGGTTGTCGCTTCGGACATGGTGTGCGCCGACGGCGTGTGCTTCGTGCCTCCTACGGAGCAGACAGCTGATCCAGCAGATAGTCACGCAACACCACCGCGTGATTAGCCTGCTCATCCTTCGCTCCGTAGACGAAGGTGACCACTGGATGCTGGGAGAGTAATTCCAGGAAATCGTCGACTGCGGGATTCTGGTTCAGTTCGGTACGGTAGTGCTGCGCGAATTCATCAAAGCGGGCGGGGTCATGATCCCAGCCCTTGCGCAGCTCGGTGCTCGGCGCAATGCCCTTGGCCCAGTGATCGAGCTGGAGTACCGCCTTGCTTTGCCCGCGGGGCCAGAGCCTGTCAACCAGAATCCTGTACCCGTCCTCGGCGCTGGGCGTTGCGTATGCCCGCTTGAGCAGTATTTTCGTCATGATTCACCTGAAAGTTCCTGATATGGCCTTGCATCGATTTCATCTGTACGAAAAGATCGAAGTGTTGGCGATCCCAGTGCATCTTCTTCTCTAATGGCATCATGCCACACTGGCCATCCTGCGCATCGGAAAATATGTACTTTCTGTTATCACTTGGGCAGTGAGTAGGCTAATCTGTAAATAGTTTGGTAATACTGACTGTGCCAACGTAGAACACAAGGTCGTCACGCACGAACTGTAAGCAGAATTTTCTGGAGGACCCCACAATGTCGGAACATCGGCCGGTTGACCCGCACAACGAGTCTGCCTCTGAGACGACCAATATCGCTCTTCCTGGGGCGCACAAGGGTGCTGAACCTTCGGTCATCTACACCCTGAGTGAAGATGAGAAAAACGCAGTTAACGCCCTTCCAGCTGGTTCTGCGCTGCTTATCGCCCATTCAGGACCGAATAAGGGCGCACGTTTCCTGCTGGACACCGACGAGAGCATCGCAGGCCGGCATCCGAACGCCGATATCTTCCTGGATGACGTAACCGTTTCGCGTCGTCACGCCAAGTTCTCCCGTACTGGCGAGCGCTTCACCCTCAGCGACATCGGATCGCTCAACGGCACCTACATCAACGGGGACCGCATCGACGAAATCCCATTGAGCACCGGCGTGCAAGTTCAGATTGGCAAATTCCGCCTGAATTTCTACCAAAGCGTTCCCAACCTTTAAACTGGTAGAGTTCGAGGTTTTGTCCGCCGGCGTCTAGCACGCCGACATATCCATACATCCGAGGTGTAGACCCTTTGCCGATCTTTGACGCAGCCCGCAGCCCACGACTCGAGGCACCACGCCACGAGACCGTCCGGCAGGCCGCGCTGAATATCGGCGAAGTGCTCTCGGAACTCAAGGATGAATTCCCGCGCGTCACCGCTTCCAAGATCCGTTTCCTGGAAGACAAGGGTTTGATCATCCCGCAACGCACCTCAGCCGGATACCGGAAGTACTCCGCGTCGGACGTGAGCCGCTTGCGTTTCATCCTGTCCGTGCAACGCGACCAGTACCTGCCTTTGAAGGTCATCAAGGACCACCTTGACTCGGTGGACCGCGGTGAAGCACCGGCGGCATTGCCTGGGGGAGCCCCGGTGGCTCCCAAGGCAGTCAACAACGACATGGCCGAGGCCGTGGAGCGAAAGGCCCGTTCGGTCTCCATGGCTGAGCTGCAGGGGCTGACCGGCGCCAGTGAGGATCTCATCGGCGAATTGATCAAGTATGGCTTGATCGAACCGTTGGCTGGCCTGTTCGACGCCAGCAGCATCAAGGTCACCAAGTCGGCGGTACAGCTGGCCGGTCATGGCGTCGAGCCTCGCCATCTGCGGCAGTTCCGCACAGCGGCCGATCGCGAGTTCTCGCTGATCGAATCGATTGTCGGCAACGAACTGAAAAAGCCGGAAGTTTCCGCCCGCGCCCGTGCCGCGGAAGAGGCCCAGGAAATCTCCCGCCAGTGCCTGGAAATTCACGAAGCCCTAGTGCAACGTGCTATTTCCCAACTAGATCGCTAGGCTGAATTCCAACAGGAAACCACAACTCTAAGGGGCTAGCATGCTGGAACTGGAGTTTGCCGGGATCCGTATTCAACTGCCGGCGAATCAGCCGCTGCTGCTGCTCAAGTATCCAGAGCGGAATCTCTACCTGCCGCTGTGGATTGGCGCGCCCGAGGCTTCGGCCATTGCCATGTCCGAGCAAGGGCTCACACCGCCGCGTCCGATGACTCACGACCTGTTGATCAGCGTCATTGAAAGCATGGGCGTGAAACTTGAACGGATCGAAATCGTCTCGGTGCACAACGCCGTATTCGTCGCCGAACTCGTCCTCTCCAACGGAAAACGCGTGGATTCGCGTTCCTCTGATGCGGTGGCGCTGGCCGTGCGCGCGCAGTGCCCCATCATGTGCGCCGAGGATGTCCTGGAGGAAGCAGGAGTGGCGATCGAAAACGAGTCAGACGGCGAAGAAGCGCCCGAAGAGCAAATGCGGGAATTCCGGGAATTCTTGGACAACATTGATCCAGAGGATTTCTCCTCATAGAAATCGGACGTTTGGTTTCAGCGGAATACAGGCCTTGAATTGGGTAATTCCCGAAGCTCGCGCGACACGCCTTAAAGTTAAGCTTGAAGGTCTTTGACCATTAGGCATTATCGCCGTACCGTCTTTGCATAGGGACATTTAAATAGAGCTGTATTTTGATGGTCATCACTCGCATCTGCGCGGTTCTTATTCGGTCCCTGGATACTCGTTTAGGAACGTGCTGACACGCAAGGAGCAATTGGATGGAGTCTCGCCAGACTGGACCTCACTATGGGGTCGATGGTGGCACCAAGCAATCCAGTACCCAAGGGTTGCTCTTCACCGATGACCTGCCTGAGCTGGACGAGCATGCAGGCTACCGTGGTCCGATTGTGTGCAAGGCGGCAGGCATCACCTACCGCCAGCTCGACTACTGGGCACGTACCGGCTTGGTGGAGCCAGCAGTGCGCGGAGCCAAGGGCTCTGGCAGCCACCGGCTCTACTCCTTCCGGGACATCCTCGTGCTCAAGGTCGTCAAGCGGTTGCTGGACACCGGAGTATCACTGCAGCAGATCCGTTCGGCTGTTTTGCATCTGCGTGAACGCGGTGTCGAGGATCTTGCCCAGATCACCCTGATGAGCGATGGCGCTTCGGTCTACGAATGCACGAGCGCCGATGAGGTCATCGACCTCGTCCAGAAGGGCCAAGGCGTGTTCGGCATCGCCGTGGGCCGCGTCTGGCGCGAGGTCGAAGGATCGCTGGCCCAGCTGCCATCTGAGAGCTCTGCGCAGCAGACCCTGCCTGAAGACGAGCTGGCTGCCCGTCGTGCCGCCAAGGCCGCTCGCAACGTCGGCTAAGCTCGGGACTGGAAACCAATACTTAAACTACTGGCCGGATCTTCCACGAAGGAAGATCCGGCCAGTAGTTTAAGTTCCAATTTCTCCAGATATCGTCCGGAGATCCTAGGTGTTGTTCGGGCCTGCGGCAGACATGACTTCCTTGAGCAAGGCGTCAAACTGGGCCAGCATCGGGGCGGTGGCTTTCGAAGGCCACTGGTGCACCGAATACGCGGCGCCCTGGATCTGCTGCCACTCCGGGTGCTCGGGAATTTCGGGCTTGACCATGGAATCGCCGAACATCTGGCGCATTTCGCCCAAGCGGAAGGTATGCTCTGCAGAATCCTTGCGGACCCGGTTGGCGACGACGTGTACCGGTCCCAAGGAGGGAGCGAACTCGCGGCGGAACAGTTCCAATGCGCGCTGGGTGCGCTCGGTGCCGGCGACGGAGAACAGGCTGGGTTCTGCGACCAGCAGGAGCTGATCCGATGCGCTCCATGCCATGCGGGTCAGGCCGTTGAGCGATGGCGGGCAGTCGATGAGCACCAGCTGGTAACCGCTGGTGCGGCTCAGGAGCTGGGAGAGGCGGCGCAGGTCGCGGGTGCGCAGATCAGGGCGATCGTAGATTCCGGTGAAGGCGTCGCCAACAGCAACGTCGAGCACTGGAATGCGGGTGCGGGACTTCTTCTCTGCTGCCTTTGACTGCCAGGCGCTGGCGACAACCTGATCCTGCAGGCGGGCACGGCGAGCGTTCTTGAGCATCTGCCCAATTGGCTGCTTTCCGTTAGCCCGGACTCCGAGGCCAGTGCTGGCATCCGCATGGGGATCCAGGTCAATGACGAGAGTCGGAATGCCGGCGGCAAGTGCTGCTGAAGCCAATCCGAGTGTCACGGAGGTTTTTCCTACGCCACCCTTGAGGCTGCTGATGCTCACTACGTGCACGGACCAGACCACGCCTTTCACTGTTCGTTAGTTTAAACGTCCCACCGAATTTTTAGTCTCTCATCATCATAGTGTGCCGACCGGCGTTTCTCCGACTTTGCAACGTGAGTTTTTGCCATTAGGCACAAGTTAGTGATTAAAACTTCACAGCTCCAATTATTTCATGTGGTCTGACCACAAGATGAAATGTTTGGACGTTCTGGAGATTCCCCGTGTAGGGTATTTCACAGAAGTGGCAAATGCTTGCCGCTTTTCGAGACCCGACACGCTGGTGTGGCGGGCAAGCACCCGACGGAAACAGTCCCGAGGGTGCCGTTGTGCCAGCGTGTAATGATTCGATGTAGGGACACTATGTTTGAAAAGATCTTGGTCGCCAACCGCGGTGAGATTGCAATTCGTGCCTTCCGTGCCGGCTATGAGCTGGGCGCAAAGACCGTTGCTGTCTACCCACATGAAGATCGCAATTCGATCCACCGCCAGAAGGCCGCAGAGGCCTACCAGATCGGCGAAGAGGGCCATCCAGTCCGAGCCTACCTGGATATAGACGAGATTATCCGCGTTGCCAAAGAAGCCGGCGCGGACGCAATTTACCCGGGCTACGGATTCCTCTCGGAGAACCCCGATCTCGCCCGCGCTGCCGAAGCAGAAGGCATCAAGTTCATCGGTCCAAAGGCGGACGTGCTTGAACTGGCCGGCAACAAAGTTGCGGCACTGAAAGCGGCCCGCGAAGCAGGCATTCCGGTACTGGAATCCTCCGAGCCAAGCGATGACGTCGACTACCTGATCGCCGAGGCCGATCGCATCGGCTTCCCGATCTTCGTCAAGGCAGTAGCCGGCGGCGGCGGGCGCGGCATGCGCCGCGTCGACAAGCGCGAAGACCTGCCGGAACTGATGGGGGCGGCCATGCGCGAAGCCGGCACCGCCTTCGGCGATCCAACCGTCTTCCTGGAGCAGGCAGTGCTGCGTCCGCGCCACATCGAGGTGCAGATCCTCGCCGACGAGCAAGGCAACATCGTCCACCTGCATGAGCGCGACTGCTCGCTGCAGCGCCGCCACCAGAAGGTTGTCGAGATCGCTCCGGCACCGAACCTGGACGAGTCGATCCGCCAGGCGTTGTTCCGCGACGCCGTGAAGTTTGCCCAAACCCTGGGCTACCAGAACGCCGGTACCGTCGAATTCCTCGTCGATACCGTGGGCGAGCGCGCCGGTCAGCACGTCTTCATCGAAATGAACCCGCGCATCCAGGTGGAGCACACGGTGACCGAAGAAGTCACCGACATCGATCTGGTCCAGGCGCAGATGCGCATCGCCTCCGGCGAATCGCTGAAGGACCTGGGCATCAGCCAGGATGCAGTCCAGGTGCGTGGCTGGGCACTGCAGTCCCGCATCACCACCGAAGATCCGGCCAACGGCTTCCGTCCGGATGTCGGAACCATTACGGTGTACCGTTCGGCCGGCGGCTCGGGCGTACGCCTGGATGGCGGCACGATCTACACCGGTGCGGAGGTCTCGCCGCACTTCGACTCGATGCTGGTCAAGCTCACCTGCCGCGGCCGCGACTACGCTACCGCTGTGGCCCGCGCCCGCCGTGCGCTGGCCGAGTTCCGCGTGCGCGGCGTGGCCACCAACATCCCGTTCATCCAGAATGTGCTCAGCGACCCGCAGTTCCTGGCCGGTGATGTCGCTACCAACTTCATCGATTCCCGTCCGGATCTGCTTACCGGCAACGAGTCCCAGGACCGCGGCACCAAGGCGCTGAACTACCTGGCCCATGTCACGGTGAACCAGCCCAATGGCAGCCGTGTCGAGGGCATCGACCCGCGCAAGAAGCTTCCCGCGTTCCCGGGCGACAAGTCCGACGAGCCGGAGCGTTCGCCATTCGACGGCCCATCGAAGTCTGCCGCACCGGTTGATGGCTGGCGCCAGAAGCTGCTGGAGCTGGGCCCCGAGGGCTTTGCCAAGGCGCTGCGCGACTCGAAGGCGGTGGGCATCACCGATACCACCTTCCGCGACGCGCACCAGTCGCTGCTGGCCACCCGCGTGCGTACCCGCGACCTGCTCGCCGCCGCTCCGGCCTACGCGCACAACGTGCCGCAGCTGTTCTCCATGGAGGTCTGGGGCGGTGCCACTTACGATGTGTCCCTGCGATTCCTGGGCGAGGATCCATGGAAGCGCCTGGAGCTGCTGCGCGCCGAGCTGCCGAACATCCCGCTGCAGATGCTGCTGCGCGGACGCAACACCGTGGGCTACACCCCATACCCGACCGAGGTAACCGACGCGTTCGTGAAGGAAGCAGCCTCCGCCGGCATCGACATCTTCCGCATCTTCGACGCGCTGAACGATGTGTCGCAGATGGCCCCGGCCATCAAGGCAGTGCGCGAAACCGGCACCGCGGTCGCCGAAGTGGCCCTGTGCTACACCGGCAACTTGCTGGATGCCAACGAGAAGCTGTACACCCTGGACTACTACCTGGACCTGGCCCAGCAGATCGTCGATGCCGGTGCGCACATCATCGCGATCAAGGACATGGCAGGCCTGCTGCGCCCGGCCGCTGCCACCAAGCTGGTGACCGCGCTGCGCGAACGCTTCGACCTGCCGGTGCACCTGCACACCCACGACACCTCCGGCGGCCAGCTGGCAACCCTGATGGCTGCCATCGATGCCGGCGTCGACGCCGTGGACGTGGCCAGCGCGGCCATGGCGGGCACCACCTCGCAGCCTTCGGCGTCCGCACTGGTTGCGGCGCTGGAATTCACCGAACGCGATCCGGGCCTGTCGCTGGATGCCGTGGCGTCGCTGGAACCGTACTGGGAAGCAGTGCGCGCGATGTACAGGCCATTCGAATCCGGACTGCCGGCGCCGACCGGCCGTGTCTACCAGCATGAGATTCCTGGCGGCCAGCTTTCGAACCTGCGCCAGCAGGCCATCGCGCTGGGCCTGGGCGAGCGTTTCGAAGCCATCGAGTCGATGTACGCTTCGGTCAACGACATGCTCGGCAACGTGGTGAAGGTTACCCCGTCATCCAAGGTCGTCGGCGACCTGGCCCTGCAGCTGGTCGGCTCTGGCGTGCCCGCCGCGGACTTCGAAGCGAACCCGCAGAACTACGACATCCCGGATTCGGTCATCCAGTTCCTCTCTGGCGAGCTGGGCAACCCTCCAGGCGGATGGCCAGAGCCATTCCGCACGAAGGCGCTGCAGGGACGCAACGTCAAGGCCCGTATCGAGGACCTCTCGGCGGAAGACGCGGCGGCGCTGAAGTCGGATTCGGAGACGATCCGCGGCACCCTGAACCGGCTGCTCTTCGCAGGCCCAACTCGCGACTTCGAGAAGTCGGTGGAGAACTACGGCGATTTGTCCGTGCTGCACACCCGCGACTACCTCTACGGCCTGGTTCCAGGCATCGAGCATGTCATCTCGCTGGGCACCGGCGTCCGACTGCTCGTCCGGCTGGTATCGGTGTCGGAAGCTGACGAGAAGGGCCTGCGCACCGTCGTGGTCAACCTCAACGGCCAGTCCCGCCAGGTCAGGGTCCGCGATGAATCGGTGGAATCCACCGTGAAGTCCGCGCCGAAGGCCGACCCTAACGACAAGGGCCATGTCGCCGCACCATTCGCCGGAGCCGTGACGGTCAACGTCAAGGTCGGCGACTTGGTCGAGGCCGGCCAGTCGGTAGCCACCATCGAAGCCATGAAGATGGAGGCAGGCATCACCGCCAACACCGGCGGCGTGGTCAGCCAGGTAACCCTGAACGGCACCAGCCAGGTGCAGGGCGGTGATCTGCTGCTGGTCATCGAACCGAAGTAGCACCCGCCGTACCCGGAGCGCAGGGGCTCGCGACCACGGTTGCGGGCCCCTGCGCTCTGCCGCAAATGATCGTGCGAACCAACTAGCTGAAGGAGCAGGGATGCGCGCACACAAGACGAAGCCCGGGGCTGCGCCCGAGGAGCTGAAGCAACAAGTTGCCGAGCTGGGATCCAGGATCCTGCCCATCTCGGTACTGGTCTTCACCCTTGACACGCATCTGCCATTTTGCGAAATTGCCGAGCACTTGGCCGAGCAATTCGGCGAGCTGGAGTGCCAGGCCACGGTAGCCACGGCCGGGCCGCAGCGCGTGCAATCGGTGAGGGAAGGCAAATTCACCGGTGTGAACGTGCTGGTGGCGGTGGGGGATACCAGCGCCGAATCCGAAGACCGGTTGATGGAACTGGTGGAATGGCTGCTGGCCAATGGCCGCAAGGAGCTTGCCGCGAACCTGATCTACGCGGTGCTCGGCCACGAGCACCAGAACCACCCTGCCCCGGCGTTCAGCCGCGTGGTCCTGCCGCGCAGCTACTATGCCCGGACACAGCAAAGCGGCCTCAAGTTGCCTTGGGCCGCTTCAGCTCGCGAATCGTGGGAGCTGGCTCATGCTGTGCTGGATTATGCAGTGGGCTTGGGAGCCGAGTAGATCTGATCGATCACTGCTTCGTAGTCCTTGAGCACTACCGCACGCTTGATCTTCATCGAGGGAGTCAGATGGCCGGTTTCCTCGGTGAAGTCAGCGGGCACGATGCGGAAGGACTTGATTGCCTCTGCCTTGGAGACCGAGGCATTGGCCTTGTCGATTACCGCCTGCACGGTTTCGAGCACCTTCGGATGGGTCGACAACTCCTCCAGCGACAGGTCCTTGTCCATCTGGTGGCGGGCCAGCCAGCCCGGCAGGGCTTCCTGGTCCAGGGTCACCAGGGCCGCAATGAACGACCGGCCCTCGCCGATGACGACGCATTGGGATACCAGCGCGTCGGCGCGGATCTGGTCCTCGAGCAGGGCAGGAACCACGTTCTTGCCGCCAGCGGTCACGATGATTTCCTTCTTGCGGCCGGTGATCTTCAAGAATCCATCGGCATCGAGCTCGCCGATATCCCCGGTACGGAACCAGCCGTCGGTGAAGGTCTCGTCCTGGAGTTCCGGGCGGTTGCGGTAGCCGCGCATCACGCAGATGCCCTTGGCGAGGATCTCGCCGTCAGCGGCAATGCGCACGGCGTTGCCCGGCAGCGGCTTGCCGACGGTGCCGATCTTGATGCGGTCAAGCGTATTGACCGAAATCGGCGCGGTGGTTTCGGTCAGTCCGTAGCCTTCCAGAATGGTCACGCCCATCCCGTTGAAGAAATGGCCCAGGCGTTCGCCCAGCGGGCCGCCTCCGGAGACGGCATGGCGGATGTTGCCGCCCATGGCGGTGCGCAGCTTCTTGTAGAGCAGGGCGTCGAAGAGCTTATGCTTCAGATTCAGCGCCAACGGAACCTTGCCCTGCTGCGTGGCCTTGGAATACGCCACCGCGACGCTGACGCCGGCGTGGAAGATCTTGCCCTTGCCGCCGTCCTCGGCCTTGAGCATGGCCGAGTTGTAGACCTTCTCGAAGACGCGCGGCACGGCGAGGATGAAATTCGGCTTGAAGGACTGCAGGTCCTCGAGCAGGTGCTTGACGTCCGGGGTATGCCCGGTGCGGCAGCCGGCGGCCACGTTGACCACAGAGATGAAACGGGCGAATACGTGGGCCAGCGGCAGGAACATGATGGTCGATGCGCCCGGGTAGACGGCACCGGGCAAGGCAGCCACCGCATTCTCGGCCAGTTCCACGAAGTTGCCGTGGGTCAGCTCGCAGCCCTTGGGGCGGCCGGTTGTGCCAGAGGTGTAGATGATTGTGGCGACATCTTCCAGGGATGCGCCTGCCCGGCGGGTTTCGAGCAGCTGGTCATCGACGTTCTTGCCATCTTCGGAGAGCTGGTCCAGCCCGCCGTCGAACTGCCAGACATGATCCAGGGAATCGAGCTGCTCCTGATGGGCGGCGCGGCGCACGACCGCTTCTTGGGCGGCGGCCTCGACAACCACGGCCTTGGCGCCGGAATCCGAAACGATCCAGGCAACCTGGCTGGGGGAGGAGGTTTCGTAGATGGGAACGGTGATGCAACCGGCGAACCAGATGGCGAAGTCGACCAGTGTCCACTCGTATCGGGTCTTGGCCATCAGGGCGATCCTGTCGCCGGCCTCGATGCCGTTGGCGATGAAGCCCTTCGCGATGGCCCGGGCATCGGCAGCGAACTGCGAGGCAGTGACATCATTCCATGTTCCGTCGGCTCCCGGCTTGGAGAACAAGGCCGGGTTCGCCGCTGAATTCGCGTGGCGCAGCAGCAGATCGGTAATGTTCGACTGCTCTGGCGAATGAATGCGAATTGGCGAGCTGTATTCGCGCATCTGGTCTTCAACTCCTGAAACTTCGTGTGACCCCATTAGCAATTGCGGGTAATCCGCATCACATGTTTATTACTATAGAGTAACCTACGGTGGTTCGTGCTCAAAGCCGTTTTCTAGACTTGCGCCCCATCATCTCCCGGATCGCGTTCAGTGGGAAGACGTTTCAGTAAGTATGCGACTCCGAGCAGGGCGATGATTCCCAAACCGAAATAAATGAACGCCGGAGCCGAGCGGAAAAACAGCACGCACAGCAGCAACCCCAGCGGGCCGCCAGCCGCGCCAGCCCAGGCGAGATTCAGCATCGGATCGCCCGAACCCAGTGCGGCGGGTGCTTCTGGAACGAACTCCTCGCCGGTGTCGTCGACTTCGTAGTCGCGTGGACCGCGAACCGCGGCAGGTCCGGTGTTGAACAGCTTCTCCAGCTGCGCCTTGCGCTCTTCGGCGCTGGGTTCGCGTGGTGCCGCGGCATCGAGCTGGCGGAAATTCTCGACCAGCTCATCCCATTGCGGGTCTTGCTGGTTCGAAGGATGGGCATCATCTGGATTCATGCGCGTTCCTCCTTGCGCTTCTGCTCCTTGGCGGCCAGCTGCGCGAAGAAGCGGGCCGATTCATGGAAGATCTGCTCGGCATCGTAATCCAGCGTGGCCACATGCTTGGAGTGCAGGAGCATATGGTGCTCGGCCAAGGTGCCCGGGTTCAAGCCCCCGACCAGTTCGCGCACCGATTGCTCCGAAACCACGTTGTCAACGGTGGACCGGAAGAGCTGCACCGGGGCGCTGACCAATTCCAGGCGGCGGCGGGTCTGGGCAAAGAGCGCGTGGAGTTCGGCTACTGCCGCTACCGGGGTGCGCGGGTAGGCCCCTTCATCGACGCCGCGCTTGGCAATGTCATTGCTGATCGGGGCGACAGTGCGCACGGCATGCTTGAGCCAACGGGTATAGGGCGCCAAGCGGGAGTCCACGACCAGTCCCGGGTTGACCAGCGACACACCAGCCACGTTGCGCCGGGTCGCCAGATGCAGGGCCAGCGCGCCACCCATGGAAAGTCCGGCGACGAATACCTGCTGGTGGGTCCTGGCGAGCTCGTCGAATGCTTCTTCGGTGGCACCGATCCACTGGTCGTACCCTCGGCCGACCATGTCCTGCCACTGTGTGCCGTGGCCTGGCAAAAGCGGGACGTCAGTGTCGAACCCGGCCAGCTCCAGGGAATCCGCCCAAGGCCGCATGGCGACGGGGGAGCCGGTAAAACCATGGATCAAGAGCACTGCGTTGGAGCGCACGGGCTCATTGAGCGGAGTATTGCCTTCATCAATTTTCATCATGGTACCCTCCCGAATTCTGCCTACACCTCCGAGCGTAGTGCACAATTGAATGGTGCGGAGTGCGCTTCGACCAGCAAGGTCGCGGTTTCTCTTCCCGCGTAGCTGGTCAACTAGAAGAAGGACTTTTCCCGCCGTGCTGTACGACTTCCTCAAGCGTTTCGCTGTCCGGCCAATTATCCGAATTTTCTTCCGCGTCAAGATCCAGGGCATCGGCAATGTGCCGGAAACCGGCGCGGCAATCCTGGCTTCGAATCACTTGTCGGTGTGCGACTCGGTGTTCCTCCCCGCTGCGTTGGACCGCACCGTCATCTTCCTGGCCAAGGACGAGTACTTCAATGGCACCGGCATCAAAGGCAGGATCACCGCGTGGTTCTTCCGCAACATCAACCAGCTGCCCATGGACCGGTCGGGCGGGCAGAAATCGGCGGCCTCGCTGGCCAGCGCCAAGAAGGCGCTGGAGCAGGGACAGGTGCTGGGCATCTATCCCGAAGGGACGCGTTCTCCGGATGGCCGGTTGTACCGGGCCAAGCTCGGTGTCGCCAAGCTCGCCTTGGAGACCGGCGCACCGGTGATACCGATTGCGATGATCGGTACCGACAAGGTGCAGCCCATCGGCCAGAGCCTGCCTCATCCGGGAAAGGTCGGCATCAAGATCGGCAAGCCGCTGACCTTCGAGCACCTGGGCGGCCAGCCATCGAACCCCGAAACGCTCCGTGCCTGCGCCGACGAAATCCGCAAGGCGATCAATGTCCTCTCAGGACAGAGCTACGTTGATATCTACGCACCGCGCAAAGCGAAGAAGTAGCAGCGCACCAGCGGCAGTGTTACGGCTCGTTGTTACATTCGTCGCGGTGCTTTGAGCCCACGCCACGTAGAATGGGCAAGGTGAGCGAAGAAAACCGAACCCCATTGCCCGGCTCCTCTGTAGCCGGCCCCGCCACCGATCCGCAACTAGATTTGTGGCGTGAACTGCCAATTGCCCAGCAGCCGACCTGGCGTGAGCACAAGGACTATCAGTCCTCCATCAAGGAATTGGGTTCGCGTCCGCCACTGGTATTTGCCGGCGAAGTCGACGTACTGCGCGAACGCCTGGCCGCGGCGGCCCAAGGCAAGGCCTTCTTGCTGCAGGGAGGCGACTGCGCCGAAACCTTTGCCGACGCGACCGCAGACAAGATTTCCTCGCGTGTGCGCACCATCTTGCAGATGGCCGTCGTGCTGACCTATGGCGCCTCGATGCCGGTCATCAAGATGGGGCGCATGGCTGGCCAGTTCGCCAAGCCGCGCTCCTCGAATGACGAAACCCGAGATGGTGTAACTTTGCCGGCATTCCGCGGCGACATCGTCAACGGCTTCGATTTCACGCCGGAGTCCCGTGCCCACGATCCAAAGCGCATGGTGCAGGCCTACAACACCTCATCTGCGACGTTGAACCTGATCCGCGCCTTCACCCAGGGCGGATTCGCCGACCTGCGCAGCGTTCACTCTTGGAACAGCGGCTTCATGGCCAATCCGGCGCACTCCGCCTACGAGCAGCTGGCCGGGGAAATCGACTCGGCCATCCGCTTCATGGATGCCTGCGGAGCAGACTTCGAGGCGCTCAAGCGCACCGAGTTCTTCGCTTCCCATGAAGCCTTGCTGCTGGACTACGAGCGTGCGCTGACCCGTACCGACTCCCGCACCGGCCTGCCGTACGCGACCTCGGGCCACTTCCTGTGGATCGGCGAACGCACCCGCCAGCTGGACCACGCCCACGTTGATTTCCTCTCGCGCGTGCGCAACCCAATCGGCGTGAAGCTGGGCCCAACCACGGATCCAGAAGATGTCTTGGCGCTGATCGACAAGCTCGATCCGAACCGCGAGCCGGGCCGACTGACCTTCATCACCCGCATGGGTGCGAAGAACATCCGCGAGAAGCTGCCGAACCTGGTGGAGAAAGTCACTGCATCAGGAGCACAGGTGCTGTGGGTTACCGACCCAATGCACGGCAACACGGTCACCAGCCAGAACGGCTACAAGACCCGCAACTTCGAAGACGTCATGGACGAAGTCCGCGGCTTCTTCGAGGTGCACGACTCGCTGGGCACCTTCCCGGGCGGTCTGCATGTGGAGATGACCGGCGACGATGTTGCTGAGTGCCTCGGCGGCGCGGATCCGATCCGCGAGGAAGACTTCGATTCGCTGTATGAGTCGCTGTGCGACCCGCGGCTGAACCACCGCCAGTCCCTGGAAATGGCCTTCCTGGTCTCCTCGGCACTGCAGAGCCGCAGCCGCAATCGCTAGCAGCTAGAAAAGTAATCCGGTTCCCCAAGCGGGAACCGGATTATTTTTTGTGAACTGGAAGCGCCAACGGCCCTAGAAAGCGTAGATGCTGATCTCGCTGCCGCGCACGGCTTGCTGGTGCAGCGGAGATTGCATGCGCACGGTTTGGCCGAAACCGCCAAAGACATCATGGGTCTTGACGGTAAAACCGGCGGATTCCAGCGTCGTGACGGCTTCTTCCACGCCCATGCCAATCACGGACGGGATCTGGACGTACTCCGGTCCTTGCGAAAGATTTACCGTCACGGTGCTGCCATATGGGACGGTGCCCTGAGCTGGATCCTGGAGTGCGATGAGGTCGTTTTCGACCGTCGAGGAATGGACGGCTTCACCTGCCTCAAGCTCCAGGCCAACCGCCTCAAGCTTCTCCTTGGCCGCCTCCTTGCCAAGGCCGATGACCGAGGGAACGCTGACCGGAGCATGTCCCTTTGAAATGGCAAGGGTGATGATGTTCTTCCTCGGCAATTTCTCGCCGGCGGCCGGGGTGGAACTGATGACTTCGCCCTCCTTGACCGATTCCGAGTAGGCTTCGGTGGTCTTAATGTCCTCGAAGCCGACCTCGGCCAGGGCCGTGGTGGCCTGCTCAAGGGTTTTCCCGGCAACATCCGGTACCGCAAAAAGCTGCGGCCCTTGTGAAACGATCAGGTCGATTCCCTGGAACTTCATGATGTTTTCGCCGGTTCCAGGTTGCGAATCCACCACCCGGCCGATGGCAATCTCATCGTCGTAGGCGGTGCCTATGCGAACGGGAACGCCTTGGCCGTCCATCTGCGCGACTGCCTGGGACTGGAGCATTCCGGTCAATGACGGGATGCGGATAATTGTTCCGGGGCCGCGGCCGAAGAACCATCCTGCGCCGGCCACCAGAGCGACGACGAGGATCCACATCAGCGTGATGACGAACCTCTGCGTTCCGGTGCGCGGCTGGCGCAAACTGTGGGTGGGCACCTGGGCTTCCTTGCGCCACTTCCTTGCGGCTTGCTTCTGCGCACGCTTCTGGCCACGGACCGACAGCGGAGCTTCATCGGCTTCGCCATGTTCTTCGGTTGATTCCAACTCATCGCCACGGGAGTACACCGACGTCGCGGCAATTCCAGGATCCGAGCCGGGATCAGCCGCACGAGGCGGGGCCAAGGTGGCTTGGGCGTCGCGAAGGTCCAGGACCTCGGTGGCATCGGCGGCGGCAATGACCGTCGTACGATCAGGATCGGCTGGAGCATCATCTAGTTCGTAGCCGGCCTCTTGCTGTGCAGCGTTCCGCTCCAGCCACAGCTGTTCACGTTCTTCCTCGCGCTCGCGTTGCATCGCATCTAGGCGCTGCTGCAGCGTCGTAGGCATCTGGGCGAATGCTTGCGGCGCGAGATCTTCGATCCCGCCGAGGTCCTCGGCACCGACATCCAATTGCGCATCGCTGAGCGTGGAGCGGATCTGGATGATCTCCTCCAGCAGCAATGAGGCATCCTGCGGACGCTTTTCCGGATCCTTCTCGGTGCACCATCGAACAAGTTCATCGAGATCTTCGGCCAAATCGGGAACGAGGTCCGAGGGCGGGGGCATGGGGGAGTCCAGATGATGTTTCATCAATGCGGCTGCATTGGTTTCGGTGTACGGCAATTGCCCAGTCAGCATCTGATAGATCATGATGCCCAGGGCATAGATGTCGCTGCGCGAATCGGCTGGCGCGCCTGAAACCAGTTCAGGAGAAACATGGGACAGCGTTGCCACGAGCGTCGCCGACTGGGTATGGGCGCTCGCGGCACGGGCCAAGCCGAAGTCGGTGACTTTGACTTCACCGGTATCGGAGAGCAGCACGTTGGCCGGTTTCATGTCCCGGTGGATGATGCCCTCGCTGTGCGCGGCGCTGAGGCCGCGGCAAATCTGCTCAAGGACGCTGAGGGCCTGGCGCGGTGTAAAACGCCCGCGTTCCTCTATGACCTGTTCGAGATTGCGCCCGCGAACATATTCCATCACGAGGTACACCAGATTGTCGCTCACGTTGTGATCTCGGATGGAGACCACATTCGGATGGGTGATATTCGCGGCGATGACAGCTTCAGATTCGAATCGTTCACGAACCGTGGACTCGCTGGCGAAGTTGTCATTCAAGATCTTCACGACAACGGCTCGGTGCAACCGCTTGTCCATGCTGCGGTAGATCCGTGACATGCCACCCAGAGCGAGCAGATGGTCGAGCCGGTAGCGGCCATCCAGCGTCTTGCCCAGGTTCGGGTCGGTCGGGGCCGGGCTCATTTTGCGGACGCACCTGCCTGAACGGTGCGCGCGAAGCGGGCCAGAGTCACTAACGGATCCTTTCGAACATGAATACTACTTTTAATGTACCTAGGTGAGCTGACAATTTGCCGTTTAAACTCGAAATCCGCCAGTGGTGTTGACCGCTGGCGGATTTCGTATAGCGTCTCGGGTTGCGAGAATTACCTCGAGCGCAGCTCAATTAGGAAGCGCGGCGAGCTCGTGCTGCGCGACGCTTCAAGGCACGGCGCTCATCTTCGCTCATGCCGCCCCATACCCCTGCGTCCTGGCCGGACTCAATGGCCCACTGCAGGCAGGTTTCGGTTACTTCACATCGACGGCAGACGCTCTTGGCCTCTTCGATCTGCAACAGGGCCGGACCGGTGTTTCCCACTGGGAAAAACAGTTCCGGGTCCTTTTCCAGACACGCCGCGCGGCTACGCCAATCCATGCTTATTGATGCTCCTTGAAATCTGAGAGGGTCTGAAACGCCAACGGCAATCAACACACAGGCAACAACGACCTAGGAGTGAAATGAATTCCTGGTTGCCTAGTGGTTAACTTCTGGCGTTTCGAAAGGTCGGTGAAGTCCATTCGGGCACTTCGTTTAACCAACCACATAAGGTTTTCATGTAACGCGGAAGTAAACAAGAGTCACGGAAGTGAAAAGTTGCTGAATGCCTGAGGGCTTTCTCACATGGCATTTGGCACCTGGATCCGCTAGTTATCGGTGGTGTGGCGCGAACAACAGCGAAAGTCAATTGTTGCGGTTTGAGTTCCCGTAGAAGGTCAACGAAAATTGTTGATGTGAGCAACGAAAATACAACCTCGTCCCGCCCAACCAGTGTTTTCGTGGTTGCCGCGCTGGTCCTGATTGAAGCACTGGCCACCCTGGCGTACGCCATCAGCTACATGCTGAACCTGGATGCCAATGGAACAGTCAACATGGGCGGGCAGCTATTCATGCTGGCTCTTTGCTTGCTGCTTGCTGTTTGGCACGGCTCGGTTGCCATTAACTTCTTCAAGGGAAAAGCGTTCACTCGTGCTCCGATTATCGTTTGGCAACTATTCCAGCTCATCCTCTCCGTTTCGTTCCTGAGCTCCGACATCCCGATGGTGACGGCCGCGGCGGTCCTGTCCATTGTGATCGCGGGAACTACTGTGGTGATGCTCTTCGCCCCGAAGACGACCGCATTCCTCGGAGACCGGCCGAATCGCTGAAAGCCCGCCAGATAATTCGTACGGAATGTGAATCACACGAGGGTTGCCTCGTTTAGAGATGATGGCGGCCCAATAATCCTTGAACCCTTGGTCAATCTCCGGGTGGATCGGCGGCCAGTTCATCGGTTGAAGATCCTGCGGATGATGGGCTTCGACAACAATCACCTGGCGATCATCTAGCCCATTGACGCTCATTCCCAAGTCGTAGGCGATCCTGTTGGACGGTGGAACGAATAGCACGACACCGATCCCACTGGACTTCAGTGCCTCAATGATCGGCGGCAGGCGCGAATCACTAGTGGTTTCCAAGTACACGCAGAGCAATTCCTGCCGGTCCCCGGATGAGGCGTCATCGAGAGCCCGGACGAACCGATCCAAGTCCGACAAGCCGCAAATATGCATGGCGTTCCAGCGCCCAGCGAGCACATCGCTCAACTGCCCGCGCTGTAGCGTATCGGGACAGAGCACAATGGCTAGTTGCCCTGCTGGTCGAGGCACGGCTTCACCATCAAAGGGCGAGAATCCCAGAAAAGTTTCCGGGCGCAGCGCAGATCCTGCAAAGATCTCTCTGGCCGTTGGCCGGACCGGCCAGGCGCTATCGGCGACGCCAGCCGAATGTGCGTGGGTGAGTTGGAAGACTTGCGGCGGTTGCCCGGAACTTAGTTTGACTCCGCGGCCAGGCAGCGGAGAACAAGCCGGAATCTTGGGCCAGATCATCTTCAACGACTCGGTGGCGTTGAATGGGAAAAACCATTGCTCGGTGCAAAGACCAGTGGACTTTAAGGCATTCTGGTCCCGGTCGACGGAACAAAGAACCATTGGCGATTCAGGCCCGCCGAAGCGCAATAGCGTACCGAGTGCTTCATCCAAGCGTTGAAAATGCTGGGGGTGGATGTTGGACTGCAACTGGGTGAGTGAATGTACAAGAATGATCAATGCCGGATCCTTCGGCATGGATTCCACGAAGTCGACAGCTTCGAAGAAGTCGTAGGGATCTTCACCGGTGACAACTTTGAGGTTCTTGGCGGCATCAGGAACTGGTGATGGACCGAAGCACAATATTTTTCTTGTCGAATCGGCAAGGGAAGCAAATAGCGCGCGTGCACCGGCTTCAGGCAGGCCGCAGATCAACGTTGATCGTGAACGGGCAGGGTCGAGGACCAGCGGCTCGAGCCGGGCCAGATGCAGGTTATCTGCAATACCGCAGCAGATAGCCCCGCGCTCCTTCCCCTCCCAAGACGGCGGCGAAGGCCATGGTTCTGATGGCAATGGCAACGCCGGGGCAAAACCGGATGCCGGCAGCTCCGTACCTGACCATCGTGAAGAAAGCTCGGAGGCACGGTCGCGCAATGGATCTCCGGTTGCTGATGCAACGCTCTTCTCGAATTGGCACAGGGGAAGCAAGGTGAGATCTTGGCGATTCCGCTCGAATAATTCGCCGTGCAGAGGTGGCTCGATGGCCAGATGGAATTGCAGGCACCGAGTTGGCTTGGAAGCACTCTTGATGATCGCCTGGCCAGGGAAGAGGAATTTGGATGCTTGGACGGAGCCAACCAGTTCGATCGATTCGCCTGGGTCGTTGACCCTCAAGGCGATTGTCGTGTTCAAGTTCGCCTTGGTTTGCCCGGTCAAGGCGCCAGCCGGTCGTTGCGTACTGAGAATCAGGTGGATACCGAGAGCCCGGCCTACCGCAGCCAAGCGATCAATTCTGGCGCTGGCTTGAGGCAGGGTTTCGATGAAGACGCGGAATTCGTCAATGACGACTACCAAGCGAGGCAGGACTGGGCCTGGTTCAGCGAGATCTTGATATTCGGCAATGTCGCTGCAACCGTGATCCGCCAAAAGCTCTTCGCGCCGATGCACTTCATGCTCCAATTGCTCTAACGTACGCTGAGCCGCGGCTTCATCAAGGTCGCTTGCGAAGAGCTGGACGTGGGGCAAGCCTGCATAAACACCGAGCCCAGCTCCACCCTTGAAATCAATGAGCACGAGAGCGAGCTGAGCCGGCGAATAGTTGCAGGAAAAATCTGCGATGATGCGCCGGAGCGCTTCTGACTTGCCCGAGCCGGTCGTGCCGCATACCAGTACGTGCGGACCGTCCTCGTGAAGGTCGAGGAACACGTCCTCTTGCTGGTCATCCAGACCCAGAAGCGCGCGTAGGCACCGGGAGCCAGATGGCCTTGAGTCTGGATTCTCTGTTGCTGCTTTCTTAGGCAGCTGCACATATTGCTGCACCATCTTGTCGAACCGAGCGAGGCTCAGCGTGCCCAGGCTCTGAAGAACTAGCCGTTCGTCGGGCAAATGCGCACAGACGGGGCTTGGAACAATCCAATTCTCCACAGACTCGGACAGTACCGGCGAAATGCCCAGCACCAGTGTGCCGGATATGGGCTGCGGTGATTGGGCAGTGACGTACAGCGTGGCCAGACCGGCTTCCTCTTTCCTGAGGAAGCTCGATTCATCGGAATCGGACAGATGGGACATGCAGACGTTGTTCATCAAGAGCAATGACGCAGGAAGACAGCGAATACTGGGATCGATCACCAGCCGTAGCTGGCCGGCATGTATAGCCGGGAGGTAACGCGCAAGAACTGCGGCGAGAATCGATCCCGCACTTTGCCCTTGCACAGTCTTCAATTGCCAGACGCCCGGGGTGCTTGGGAAGAACACCGGACCAAACCAGGGCGCATCCGTCTTCGTCTTTCTGAGGCCTCGAAATATCTTGCGCACGCCCGTGGAAGAAGGACGAGAGAATTCTTGGGGAGACCACAGGCCCTCGCCCCAAACCAAGGGTGGTATCCGATTACAGGACAGGCCCAAAGACGAAGCATCCAGTCCAGCTACGAACGCTTCGCCAAGGTCCGGGGAGTATCTCGTTCTTGCGGCGATCGCGAACGCCCGCTGCTCTTGCATTTCGCTTTTCCACCGACGCCGTTCCACCACCAGCTGACCCGCAGGTACCAGCCCCATCAGGGCAGAAACGCCGCTCAAGACCAGGAAGAGCATTGAACCGGTAACCACGGCAAGCAAGACGCCGGAAATGATCGGAACAAATGCGGCTAAGGCCAATGCAATCAATCGGGACAGTTCGGGCTTTGAAGGTGCCTGGATTTCCAACTGTTCGGAGGAGACCAGATGACCGGAGTCGGCAGCTAATGGATCGCCTACGGCGAATTCGGTGTTGCCTAGCCGGAAGCGTGACCCCTGCTCCAGCTCGACGGACTGGCGGTGGCTTCCATCTGGCATGGCAATTTCTTGCTCGGCACACGCGTGCAGGTGCAAGCCCTGTGCTGTCACGATGACCTTCGCATGATTCCTGGAAACCAGCGGATCTTCCAACCAGAGCGGGGCAGTTCGGCCGATGACATGCTCTCCCTTCGTGAGCGGAATCCAGGCACCAGCGTCGGGGCCGCGAAGCACTAGCAGCTTGAGGCGCGAAGCAGCGGTGCCTGAGACGAGAGCGGGCTGGGGCAGTTCATGGAGCACGAGGCGATCGGCAGCAGACAGAGTCTCCAATTCTTCTATCCGCGTTGCTCCCGCAAACCATCGATGGTCCGGGAAGTTCCGCTGCAGGAGCGCGGCGAGCTGCTCGCCCGAGATTCGCCCGGACATGACAAGTTCGAATTGTCTCGGATGCTGGAATTTTCGGGAAACCAGAAGCAATTCATAGCGGACCATGAGCCCTCCTGAAGGTGATGGAAAGTAGCCTTTCCCATCAAAACCAGCAATTTGGTCGGCATCGGGAAATATAAATCCCATTGTGGAGAGAGAATTAAGAACTATCCACAACTGCAGCAACCTCTTGAAAGCGGTCTCCGCTGCAGATAGCATCCCTTGTCATACGAATAGGTATGCTGCACCGACGACGCGCTCGCCGATGGTCCCCGACTTCGGGATCCTCCAACAGGAAAGCCAAAGGAGCCAGTGGTGGATGCGCTGTCCATTGTCGAAGACGAAGTACGTGAGCTGGTCCGGCGTCGCGGATTGGACCCAGCCAAGCAGCCAGCGATGATCCGGGCCTTAATCGATGAAGTCATCCGAGACTACGACGAACGCGCATTGCTTGGAGCTGTGCCTTCACTTGGATCGCTAGAGGCCGCCCAACGTTCAGTTTTCGACAACGTGTCCGGTTTTGGACCATTGCAACCCCTGCTGGATGATCCTTCTGTCGAGGAAATTTGGGTCAATTCACCGCATCAAATTTTTTGCGCAAGGGGCGGCCAAAGCGAACTGACCCACATCCGCATGGAATCGGCCGAAATTGCAGCCCTGGTAGAACGGATGCTCAAGTCCTCTGGCAGGCGCCTGGATCTTTCCCAACCATTCGTCGACTGCCAGTTGCCCGACGGATCTCGTCTGCACGTCGTGATTCCGGATATCACCCACGAGCATTGGGCCATCAACATTCGCAAGTTCATAGCACGCGCAGGAAAGCTCGAAGACCTGGTCGAGCTCGGATCATTGAGCGAACAAGCGGCGAGATTCCTTTCCACCGCCATCGGCGCAGGTCTTAATGTCATCGTGACTGGCCCTACCCAGGCCGGAAAAACCACAATGCTCAACTGCCTGGCATCAGCGATCGGCCCCAGGGAACGAATCATCACCATCGAGGAAATTTTCGAGCTCAATCTCTCGCTACGGGATGTCGTTGCGATGCAAACACGTCTCGCCAATCTTGAAGGAACTGGCGAAATCACCATGCGCCGATTGGTCAAGGAAGCTCTGCGCATGCGCCCTGAACGCATCATTGTCGGCGAGGTTCGCGAGGCAGAGTCCTTGGATATGCTGATTGCGTTGAACTCGGGAATCGCGGGGCTGTGCACCTTGCATGCGAATTCTGCCCGTGACGCGATCACGAAAATTTGCACCTTGCCTCTGCTTGCCGGACCGAACATCACCAGCGACTTCACCATCAAGACGGTAGCCGCATGCATTGACCTAGTTGTCCATTGCGTACGAAGCCCCCAGGGCCATCGCTACGTCAACGAAATTCTCAGTGTGCGCAATCGCGTGGAGGAGGGGCAAATTGAGTCCTCGACGCTTTTCGAACGGCAGGCCGATCGCCTGCAACCGGCCAGGGGTGCTGATTGGTCGCATGAAAAGTTCGATGTAGCTGGCATCAATATTGCCGAACTGATGGCGGTGTAGCGGTGGTTGCTTTCTTTGCTCTCCTCGGCGGGCTGGGCATTGCCCTCATGGTTGACTGGTTGCTGTTTGCCCCGTGGGAGAAATCGCCTAAACGCAGCTCGGCGATCAAGAACGCATTGCTCCATGCGGGCATGAGCAATCTGGCGCCGGCAAAATTCATCGCAATTTGCGCGGTCTGCGGGCTGACTTTCGCGTTGGTGACCTTGGGACTCACCGCTTCGTGGCTCTTCGCCGTCGTGTTTTGCCTCTTTGGGTCATTTGCACCATGGGTTTATCTGCGCCATCAGGCAGCTAAACGCCACGCGGCGTTGCAAGAGCAATGGCCCGAAGTGGTTGACCACTTGCGAAGCGCCATCCGGGCAGGTCTCTCGCTTCCTGAAGCCTTGAGCCAGTTGGCAGTTGTGGGACCGGACGTATTGCGGCCTCTATTCCGGGACTTCGCCTTGGACTATCGAGCCACCGCGAACTTCTCTGTGGCACTGGACCAGCTGGGCGAACGATTGGCAGACCCGGTAGCTGACAAAATTCTCACGACATTGCGCATCACCCGTGAGGTCGGAGGCACCGACTTGGGCCATACGCTCACAACGTTGTCGGCGTTCCTGCGAGATGACGTGAGAACACGAGGAGAACTCGCGGCCAGGCAATCATGGATTGTTTCAGCAGCACGTCTGGCCGTTGCGGCGCCGTGGATCTTGCTGCTGGTCCTGGGCACCCAGGAAGCTGCGAAAGATGCGTATATGACATTCGGGGGAGTGATCGTGCTCGGCCTCGGCGTGGTGGTTTCGTTCGTCTGCTATCGAATCATGCTCCGGCTCGGTACCTTGCCGGTAGAAGAACGAGTGCTGGCATGAGCAGCTATACGTCATGGGCGGCGCTTTGCGGTTTGGGACTTGGTCTGGGTCTATGGCTGGTCTTCGTGAACCTGCCGGGCTGGCGCAGAATGGCCTTCGCTGATCGTATTGCGCCGCACGTCCGTGTTGGCGTTCGAAGCTCGCGCATGCTTGAAGACTCCTGGCACTCGGACTCCGGGCACTCGGCTTTGGGCCAGCTAGCTGCCCCCATGCTGCAACAAATCAAGAAGCTGGCTAGCTTGCACAGTCCTTCTGCCGGTACGCTCCGGAAGCGCCTGAACGCTGCAGGATTGGACATGAGCCTCGTTGACTATCGGTCCCAGGAAATCGTTTATGCTTTGGCTGGTTTGGTAGCAGGTTCTGCATTCATGGCTCTTGCTGCCGTCCAGTATCACGTTTCTTTGTTCTTGTCAGTGCTGGTTGTCATTGGTTTCGGAATTTCGGGCTACGCCTTGCGTGGTTGGTGGCTTGGCGAACAAATCCACCGGCGGTCTAGAAAAATACTGACTCAATTCCCCACCGTGGCCGAGGTGCTGGCGCTAACTGTCGGCGCGGGCGAATCCACAACGGGAGCAATCGAGAGAATCTCGCGAATCTGCCATGGAGTGATCGGCGAGGAATTCACGAAGACCTTGAACGACATTCACGCAGGTACGCCGATGGTCCAAGCTATGCAGAATATGTCTGACCGGATGCAAGTCGGGGCGATGACGCGCTTTGTCGATGCGATCGTTGTTGCCACAGAGCGGGGCACGCCCTTGGCACAGGTGCTCAGAGACCAGGCGCAGGATGTTCGCGATGCGTCGAAACGCGAACTGATGGAAGTTGCCGGAAAACGTGAAATTTCCATGCTCATCCCGGTGGTATTCGGCATTCTGCCGCTCACGATCGTTTTTGCCGTATTCCCCGGCCTAGCGTTATTGGAGATGAGCTACTGAACGGTGCATAGAAAATCTTGAACCTCTCACTTTGAATTCTTTTAGCACGTTGGAAGGGCTGTCATGAACCACGTACAACAAATGATGCTCAAACTGGCAATGCAGATCATCGCGGCCGGTGAACTACTCATTCATATGCTTTTTCCGAAACTCAGGGATAGCAGAGGCGACGTTCCGGGGTGGGTCATGATCACGCTCATGTCTGCTTTGCTGGTCGCCGCGTTGCTGGCCATCGCAGGACCTAGGCTGCAGGACCTGTTCAACCAGGCAATCGATCGAGTTTCCGGATTGGGATAACCGCGCATGAGCTTTGGTGCGCGGTCATCCGGAATTCTGCGCTCCGTGGAGCCCACGCGCAGCGAGCGCGGGTCTGCTGTAGCGGAATTTGTCATGGTGACAACGTTGCTTGTGGTGATCGCAATGACACTTGTCCAACTCGCGCTGGTTCTGCATGTGCGCAATACGCTGATTGACGCGGCTTCCAACGGCGCCCACTACGGTGCACTGGCCAATCGTTCAGCGGCCGATGCCCAAGGCAGAACCCGGACATTGATCACCGAAAGCTTGCATGGTGGATTCGCCCGTGACATTGCCGTGAGCACCACTCCAGTAGGGGACAGCCAGTTGGTTACCGTATCGGTCAGCACCCGAGTGCCATTGATCGGGCTCTTGCCCAATGGGTGGGACTTGCACGTGGAAGGAGAAGCAGTGCGTTATGGGTAAGGCCAAGAATCTGGCTACCGCCATGCATCGCAGAATTCGGGATGAAGATCGTGGAAGTGCGGTAGTGGAATTCGTTTTTGCTTCAACCGTCTTGCTGATTCCCCTGGTGTACTTGATACTGGCCGCCGGCCAGCTTCAAGGAGGCAGCTATGCCGTGGTTGGTGCTGCCGATCATGCCGCCAAGGTCTTTGCCGCCGCCGAAGACCCTGTGCAGGCGAGGAACGATGCACACGCTGTTGTGCGAAGAACCATGCACAATTTTGGGTATCGCAACGCCCGCACTTCAATTCGTTGCGAAATGGAATGCTTGAGCCCGGGCAGTGTCGTCACCGTGACTGTAGCCTTGGATGTCCCGCTGCCTTTCGTATCCGAATGGGTCGAGGCGTCCGCATTCACCGTGGATTCCTCCGCGTCGCAAAGGACTGATCGATTTGGCTAGGCCGCAACGTGCCGTCCGGAATCTGCGGAATGAGGATGGGCAATCCTTGGTGCTGGCAATCGGCCTGTGCGCCATCACATTGCTGACCATTTCCGTGGTGCTGGCAGCCAGCGCCGTCAATCTCAAAGCGCGTCAGCTGTTGTCAATTGCCGACGGAGCGGTCGTGGCTGCCGTAGACGAATTCGAGTTCGTTGCGGACAACGGCAACCCAAGGATCCAGCTCGACCAGCAACGCGTGCAGCAAGCAGTGCAGCAGTACCTGTCAGACGTTGGTGCGGCCGGCCGGGTCGAGAATCTGCGAATCGACCGGGTCCAGATCATGCCCGATGGCCAAGGCGCGAATCTCCAGTTGAGCGGTTCGGTGCAACCGCCGATAGTAGGGTGGCTAGTTCCCGGTGGAGTGCCGATATCAGTCGAATCATCCGCTCGAACCGTATTGAGCAGGTAATCACCACGTTGGCCGCCGGACTCAATGATCAGAAGCCAAATGACGTAGTCTTAGAAGACCATGGCAAAAACTGACTTCTCCGCTGAAATCCGCTCACTGCGTTCTACATTCTCCGCAATCGAAGACGTGAGCGATGTCGAGCAGATCAAAGCTGACATCGCAGTCCTCTCGGAAGAAGCGGGCGCTCCCAACCTCTGGGATGATCCGGCCGCTGCTCAAATCGTCACCAGCAAGCTATCCCATCGCCAATCCGAGCTGGAACGGCTGACTCGGCTGCAGACGCGAATCGATGATTTGGAAGTCCTGGTTGAGCTTGCCGAGCTCGAAGAAGACGACGATACGCTGGATGAAGCGGACAAGGAGCTCACCAGCATCCAGAAGGCCCTCGCTGAACTCGAGATAGTCACCCTCCTCAACGGCGAATTCGATGCCCGAGGTGCGGTTGTCACGATTCGCTCCGGTGCCGGCGGTGTTGATGCCGCGGACTTCGCGGAGATGCTCCTGCGCATGTACCTGCGTTGGGCTGAACGCCGTGGATACAAGGCCACTGTCATGGACACTTCGTACGCCGAAGAAGCCGGCCTCAAATCGGCAACCTTTGAAATTGATGCCCCGTATGCCTTCGGCACGCTCTCAGTAGAAGCCGGTACCCACCGCCTGGTGCGCATCTCGCCATTCGATAATCAGGGTCGTCGCCAGACATCGTTTGCGGCCGTGGAAGTTGTGCCGCTGATTGAGCAGACCGACACTATCGAAATCCCGGAATCTGAAATCCGCGTGGACGTGTTCCGCTCCTCGGGGCCTGGCGGCCAGAGCGTCAACACCACCGACTCCGCGGTACGCATGACGCATATTCCTACCGGCGTCGTCGTCTCGATGCAGAACGAGAAATCGCAGATCCAGAACCGTGCCGCCGCGCTTCGAGTTCTGCAGTCGCGCTTGCTGCTCTTGAAGAAGGAGCAGGAGGACGCGCAGAAGAAGGAACTCGCCGGCGACGTGAAGGCATCTTGGGGTGACCAAATGCGCTCCTACGTGCTCAACCCGTATCAAATGGTCAAGGACCTGCGAACCGAACATGAAGTGGGCAACACCCAGGCGGTGCTTGACGGTGAAATCGACGATTTCATCGATGCAGGCATCCGCTGGCGTGCAGGACAACGCCGACCAAGCAAGTAGGCGGTCTCGCTGACACTGACCGCGGTGGACGCTTCTGTCATGCAGGGTGTAAGCATCATCACCGTTGCGGATCCTGCTGCGCCAATTACAGCTAGTCATGCCGAAGCTGCGCACTTCGCGTTAGCTGGACGTACGGCATGAATCTTGCAACACGCCTTATATTTCGGCTGGTTCGCAACCTTGCACCGATAGTGTTTGGAAGACTGGCGCATCAATAGACGTTTGATCTCGAGATTGGTGTTCGTGGGTCGCGCCCCGACGAAGACTAGCGATTGAAGACATGATTAAATTCGAAAACGTCTCGATGGTTTACGAGCCGAAGCAGCAGAATGCGGCTTTGGACGAGGTAAGCATCGAGATAGACCGTGGCGAATTCGCCTTCCTGGTTGGTGAATCCGGTTCGGGTAAGTCGACCTTCCTCAGCTTGGTGCTGCGCGAAAAGCGCTCCACCGACGGATCCGTCTACGTGGCCGGACAGAACCTCAACCGCATACCGAGCCGTCGTGTGCCCAAGCTGCGCCGCGACATTGGATTCGTTTTCCAGGACTTCCGCCTCTTGCGTGAGCGTACGGTCTTCGACAACGTCGCGTTCGCCATGGAAGTCATCGGTGCCTCCCGTGCCCAGATCCGCGAGCGAGTGCCGGACGCATTGAAAATGGTCGGCCTCGAAGACAAAGCACGCCGCAAGCCAACCGAGCTTTCCGGTGGCGAGCAGCAACGCGTTGGCATTGCCCGCGCCATTGTGAACAGGCCGTCGATCCTGCTGGCCGATGAGCCTACTGGCAACCTTGACCGCAAGAACAGCATCGAAGTGATGAACGTGCTCAATCGCATCAACCAGAACGGCACGACCGTCCTGATGGCTACGCACGCGCACGAGCTGGTGAGCGAATACCGCCACCGCGTTATTGAACTGAAACGCGGACGAGTCATCCGCGATGAAATTGATGGCCAGTACACGCCGATGACCACTGTGGTGAACCAGGACGGCTCGCGTGAACTGCTCGTCGGCGATTCGGCCGTGGAATACGACGAAGAATCGCAGGTTGCCGAGGATAAGAAGGACGAGGACCAGTGAGACTAGGATTTATTCTCCGCGAAGCGGCGAAGGGCCTGCGGCAAAACGTCGTCATGGTTGTTTCCGTGGTGCTGGTGACCTTCGTATCGTTGACCTTCGTTGGCGCTTCGGTATTGCTTCAGCTCCAGATCAACCAGATGAAGGGCTACTGGTACGACCGCATGGAAGTCGCGGTGTACCTCTGCGATGACACGAGCACCTCACCGAACTGTGCCGGCAGTGCGGTCACCGAGGAACAGCGGCAGGACATCGAGGAGATGCTCAAGTCCGAGCAGCTCGCCCCATACATCAAGGAATTCGCCTACGAATCCAAGGAACAGGCGTACGAGAACTTCCTTGACCAATACGAGAACTCCGCGTTGGTCGACCAAGTCACTGCAGAACAACTTCCCGAATCCTTCCGCGTCGCACTCGTTGATCCGGAAAAGTATCCGGTGATCAACGAAGCGTTCTCCACCGTTGACGGCGTTGACTCGGTAATCGACCAACGCGAACTGCTTGAAAAGGTATTCCAGTTGGTGCGCGTGGCTTCCGCTGCCGCCGCCGTCGTGGCAATCGTGATGATTGTTTGCGCGGTGCTGCTCACCGGGACGACCATTCAGCTCTCGGCCATGCACCGGCGGCTCGAAACAACCATCATGCGGCTGGTCGGCGCTTCGAAAGCAACGATTCAATTGCCATTCATCATCGAAGGCGTGATCGCGTCGCTGATTGGCGGCCTGCTGGCTTCGGGCACCCTGTGGTTGCTGCTGAAGTTCCTCGTTGAGGACAAGTTGGCCAACGAAAACGTCGGTGTAGCGTTCATCTCTACCACCGAAATATGGCTAGTTGCTCCGATACTCTTGATTATTGGTATCGTTTTGGCCACAATTTCATCAGTGGTAACGTTGAAGCGTTACCTGAAGGTTTAGCCGAAACGTTATCTAGGCTTGAACTGAAGTACGCAATTTCTTAAAGGAGCTTTATGCTGTCGAACGCCGTGCGACGTAAATTCTTACGCGCCTCTATCGGTGGAGCTATGGCTCTTGCGCTCACTCTGCCAGCAGGCCTTGTGGTCGCTGACGAGCTTGACGACAAGAAAGCTCAGGTCGAGAAGAACATCGAAAACCTCGAGACCGACATGGAATTCCTGGATGCCGACATCCAGGAAACCGACAAGAAATTGCGTGACCAGCAGGCGCAGGTACCCATTGCCCAGCAGGCATTGGCTGACGCGCAAAGCCGCGTAGCCAATGCCCAGGCCACCCTCTCCGATCTGAACAACCGCTTGATCAGCGCGCAGGCGACTCGTGATGAAGTGGCCCAGCAGATCGAAGAAAACGCTGCGAAACTGTCCGAAGCGGAGGACGCGATGGCGCAGATCGCCGCGGAAGCCTATAAGCGCGGCGGTGTCTCGGGCGGGCTGGACATGATCCTCAACATGGATTCGGCAACCAAGATGGCCGACGGTCTGGACATGGCCAATCGTGCCATGGAATCCCAGAATGCCGCATACAACGATTTGGCCCAGGAACAGGCCAATAACGAAAGCAACAAGCTTCGCCTGGTTGCCGTGGAGAAGGAAATCTCCTCGCTGAAAGCCCAGGCAGAGGAAGCTTTGGCGCAGGAGCAGGCAGCGCGAGATGCTGCGCAGAACGCCAAGAACGAGCTGGATGCACTGGTAGCCAGCACCGAAGCGCTCAGCGCCGAACTCGAAGCGCAGAAGCCGCGCATCCAGGCGAAGCTGGAATCGCAGCAGAAGGAATACGCTGCGGTCAATCAGCAGATCAAGGAACGCCAGGAGCGCCTGATCCGGGAAGCCGCCGAGCGCAAGCGCAAGGCAGAAGAAAAGGCGCGTCGCGAAGCAGCGGCCGAGCGAAAGCGCATCGCTGAGGAAAAGGCCGCCTACGAGGCTGAGCAGGAGCGCAAGGCTGCCGAAGCCCGAGCGGAGAAAAAAACCTACAAGAAGAAGCCCTACGTTGCACCGAAATCCCAGCCGAAGTCTTCGGACTACGCTGAGCCAAGTAGCTGGGGATTGATTAAGCCGACCACCAGCAACCGTTTGACCTCGACCTTCGGATGGCGCCCAACGCCAGCCGGAACCATCGATTACGGTGGCCGCGGCGGCTATGTGCACGCGGGTATCGACTGGGGCTTCGGCGGCCAGTGCGGCTCGCCCATTACGGCGGCAGCATCCGGCGAAGTCTGGATGGCCGGGTGGGGTGGATCCTCGGGCAACAAGGTCACCATTTCGCATGGAGTCATCAAGGGCAAGGCCCTGGCCACCAACTACCACCATATGTCCCGCATCGCGGTCAGTGTCGGCCAGCATGTGAAGCAGGGCCAGATCATCGGCTACGTTGGCACCACCGGCAATTCGACTGGCTGCCATCTGCACTTCGAAACGATCATCAATGGATCACATGTGAACCCATTGGGACTTCTCTAGCGCTAGACTTGTAGTCTGTGCGCGGGAATCCGCCCGCGACATGCAAGGAGTAACGTGGCTAAGAAGAACCAAGAAGATCGAGTCATCGCGAGCAACCGCAAGGCGCGCCACGATTTTGAAATCCTCGACACCTTCGAAGCTGGCATGGTGCTCACCGGTACCGAAGTGAAGTCGCTGCGCGAAGGCAAAGCTTCGCTCGTTGACGGTTTCGGCCAGTTCTACCGCGGAGAGCTGTACATCGAGAATGTCTACATTCCCGAGTACCTCAACGGATCGTGGACCAATCATGCGGCTCGTCGTCGGCGAAAGCTCTTGCTGCACCGCCAGGAACTGCTCAAGATCGAGCGCAAGATCGGCGAAGCCGGCCTGACTGTCGTACCGCTGAGCTTGTACTTCAAATCGGGTCGGGCGAAGCTGGAAATCGGTGTCGCCCGCGGTAAGCGCGAGTACGACAAGCGGCAGGCCCTGCGCGAAAAGCAGGATAACCGCGAAGCATTGCGTGCCATGCGCGAACGCAACCGCGGCAACGCGTAAGCAGAGGTTGTGGCGCATTTCGCATTGGGGCAACCCGGCGTGATGCGCTATGATTGATGAACACGCCCTAGGGTGTGGTTGCATCCGGGAAACCGGGACTGACAACAAAATACGGGGATGATCGGTTTCGACGGTGTGAGTCGCGACAGATGAAGCGGGCCGAGGACGCAAAGTTATCTCGTAAACGCTCTTTGCAAACCAATAAGTGCCGAATCAAAGCGCACTGACTTCGCTCTCGCTGCCTAAGCAGCCAGACAGTCCGTTAGCCAGGGGACGCTATCGCCCCTGTTCCTAACGTCATTTAGATAGCCAATGTATTCAGCAGTTGTTGCCGCTGCTGGGTACACATTCAGGCAACTGTGCCCGGATCAACCACTTGTTTGCGTGATGGTTGGGGCAGAGAAAATCCACAGCAAACTGCGCCCGGAGAAGACCTGGCAACACCACATCGGACGGGAGTTCAATTCTCCCCATCTCCACAAATTCCGGCTCCGGATCCAAGCCCACAAGCTTGGATCCGGAGCTTTTTGCTTGCCTTGAAGTCAGCCGCCGCATCGCGAGCCTGTTCGCGGGATGGAGAATTTGCACATAGACTTGAGATGAAAGTCGAAGGCATTTGAAATGCCGCGTGCGCAGAAACGGAGTGAGATTGAAGTCGATGGGTAAAAAAAGTTCCCAGCGGGTATCGCCTTTCCTCTCAGCAACCTATGCCGCAGTGGCTTTCCTCTTGGAAGTCGGGCTGCTGTTCGCGGCGGCACTCGCAGCTATCGCCTTCATCCCCTGGCCGACCATTCCAGCAATACTCGTCGTGGTCATTCCGCTGCTGATCCTGTGGTCGATCTTCTTCTCACCGAAGGCAGTCATCAAGCTGCGGCTGCGCACCCGCCTGCTCTTGATCCATATCATCTACCTCATCGGCGCCTACGTGCTTTGGCTGAGCGTCGACCATTCCTTCTATGACCAGTCCCAGATCTGGGCGATTGCGATGCTCTCGTTGACCGGTATCAGCGCCATATTGGTCATCGCCACTGGAGGGTACGTAGTTCCGCACGATCGCACCAAGCGGCCGCCGAAGGACCTTCCCAACCGGGCCCGGACGGGCGCACCCAAGGGACGCCGCGCAGCACGCTAACGAACGGCACATGCCAAGCCTTCCGGCTTGGCATGTGCTGTTTCCGGCTAGAAGAGCCCAGCCAGCTGGAAGCCGAGCCACGCGGCAAGCACGGCTCCAACCAGCGTGCCCAGGGCGTTGGCCAGGCTCGCCGCGATGCGGCCTGACTGCAGCAGCCGGACCGTTTCGAAGCTGGCCGTGGAAAACGTCGTGTAGCCGCCGAGCAGTCCCGTACCGATGGCCGCCAGCCATTGCGCAGACAGCAGCTGCTGGGCCAGCAGCCCGGTCAGCAGGCCGAGGGCGAAGGAGCCTGAAAGGTTGACCAGGATCGTCCCCCAAGGCAGAGGGGCGGGAAGCCACCGCCTGATCAGGGCATCAAGCACGAAACGCAGGCAGGCGCCAAGGCCGCCGCAGAGCGCAACCGTGAAAAACAAGCCGGGGGAGAGCACTACCGGGCTCCTCCCGCTGTTCGGGCCGCACGCCTCGCCGCGAGGGCAATGCCGCACCAGGTAGCCAAAGCGCCGCAGATCACCGTGGGCAGAGCATAGGCCAGCGCCGGGAGCACCGCACTGGATGAGAACAGCAGCATGCTGTCGGTGGCCAGCGCACTGTAGGTGGTGAAGCCGCCCATGAAACCGGTGCCCAGCAGCAAGCGCTGCCGGCGGCGCCGTCCCTCGCTGCCGCCGCCGTGCGACAGCGCCTCCAGCAGCAGGCCGAGCAGGAAGGCTCCCAGCATGTTGGCGGCGAAAATCGCGATCGGGAAACCGCCAGCGGAAGGCAGCAGCAGGCCCAGTCCTTGCCGGGCGGCTGTCCCGGCGGCGCCGCCAAGGAACACCAGCAGCAAGGAACCCGGGGCCAGGGAAGAAGGCGGCACGGTGTTCTGCGCGCTGCGCGATGGCGGAGGGGTCATGAACTCTGGATCTGTTCTGCTCGGCGGGCGGGGAGTGGCGGGACCAGAAGCACCGGATGGCGCTGGCGGTGCGTCAGATGCAACGCCACGGAGCCGTTGAGCAGCTCGCGGATGACGTTGGCCATGGATCGCTGGCGGACTCCGAGCACGATCAGCGCCGCATCATGCCGCACGGCAAGCCGCGCCAGCTGCTGCCCTGGCCCGCCAGCGGTGGCGTGCGCCTGCCAGTGGACTTCCGTGCCCGCAAGCTGGGCGTCGAGCTGGAGCAGCAGCTCCTGCGGGAAGCGGACGATGGCTTCCTCACCGGATTCGGGATCCAGCGGTGCGCTGCGTACGGTGCCGTCGGGCAGTTCTTCGAGAGGGTAGCCGGTGGCATCGACATGCACGCACAGCAGCCCGGTGCCCAGTGAGCCAGCCAATTGCGCGGCAGTGGCCAGCACGTGGGGATCGAACCGGTCGGGCACGCCGAGAATGATCGGTCGCTGCTCCATCCGGCCTCCCTGGGGTCTTGGGCTGTTCTTCATTCTCGCACAGCCCGCAGCTAGGCCTTGCGCACCCAGATCAGCGAGGCCTCGATGAAATCCAGCTGATGCGGCAGCTCGATCCCCGCCCCGGGCACCAGGCCCTGGACGGCGGCACGGCGCAGGAACTGCGGATCCTCGTCGCTGATCCGGTCGATGACCGCTCTGCTTCCGGTGAAGCGGTCCAGCCGGATCGCGGCAGACACCGGCAAGGTCCCGTCGGCGCTGGGGATCGCATCTCCGTGCGGGTCATGGCGCGGGTGGCCCAGCCGGGCATCCAGGGCGTTGATGAACCGGTCGGTGACGGTGTGCTCCAGGGCCTCGGCCTCGTCGTGGACCTCGTCCCAGCCGTAGCCCAGCTCGTCGCGCAGGAAGGTCTCCAGCAGCCGGTGGCGGCGCACCATGCGCAGCGCCTCGCGCCGCCCGGTCTCGCTGAGCGTGATCGCCCCGCGCGGCACGTGGTTCACCAGCTCCTTGGCGGCGAGCTTTTGCACCATGGCGGTGGCCGAGGCGGGGGACAGGCCCAGCTGGTCGGCCAGCGCACCGGTGCCGACTTCGGCGTCTTCCCATTCGGTGAGCGCGTACAGCGCCTTGAGGTAGTCCTCTTCGCTGGTGGTCAGGCCGGCCGGTCCGCGGCGTGCAGGTGCCATGATCGTCCCGGCGCCTAGCTGCGGTTCAGGTAGGGCAGGATCGCCTCGTGCAGCTTTCCGTTGCTGGCCAGCGCGTTGCCGCCATGGCAGCCTTCCGCCCCGGCCACCGAGGTGAAGCGGCCACCGGCCTCGCGCACCACCGGCACCAGCGCTGCCATGTCGTAGAGCTCCAGCTCTGGTTCGAAGGCGGCGTCGACCGCGCCTTCGGCCACCAGCGCGTAGGAGAGGAAATCCCCGTAGCCGCGGGTGCGCCAGGCGGTGCCCAGCAGCTCCAGCAGGCCATCTAGCTTGCCGGCGTCCTTCCAGCCGTTCAGCGAGGCGTAGGACAGCGAGGAGTCTTCCAGCGCGCTGACCGAGGAGACGGCGAGGCGGCGGGTGGCGGTGGCCCCGGAGGCGGTGCCCGGTTCGCTGACGTAGGCGCCCAGGCCGGTGGCCGCATGCCAGCGGCGGGTCATCGCCGGGGCGGAAATGACGCCGAGCACCGGCTCGTCGTCGATGAGCAGCGCGATCAGCGTGGCCCACACCGGCACGCGGCGCACGAAGTTCTTCGTCCCGTCGATCGGGTCGATGACCCAGCGCCGGGCCGAATCTCCGTGCACGCCGAACTCCTCGCCGAGCACCGAGTCGCCGGGGCGGTGGGCTGCCAGTTCGGCCAGGATCAGCTGCTCGGCGCCGCGATCGGCATCGGAGACCGGGGTCATGTCCGGCTTGGATTCGACTACCAGGTCGTTGGCGCCGTAGCGGGCCAGGGTGAAGGCGTCGACCTTGTCGGCCAATGCCAGGGCGAAGTCGAGATCTTGTTGCAGGGTGTATTCAGCCATGGTTATGCGGCGGCTACTGCGCGCCGAGCTCCTTTTCGTGCGTGGTTTCCTCGGTGGTGACCAGCCGGCGGTAGGAGGCCAGGCGGTTGGCCGCCTGGCTGCCTTCGGACTCGGCGGCCCAGGCTTCCAGCGCGCAGCCGGCCTCGCCGGCCGCATGGGTGCAGCCGCGCGGGCAGCCGGTGGCGATCTCGGCCAGGTCCTCGAAGGCGGCCAGGATATTGTCCGGATCCACCAGCCCCAGCCCGAAGGAGCGGATGCCCGGGGTGTCGATCAGCCAGGAGCCGGGGGTGCCGCCCAGGCGCAGGGCCAGCGCGTTCGAGGAGGTGTGCCGTCCGCGGCCGGTGACCGCGTTGACGTGCCCGGTGGCGCGGGTAGACCCGGTCAGGGCGTTGACCAGGGTGGACTTGCCCACCCCGGAGTGGCCGAGCACCACCGAGACGCAGCCGGAGAGCAGCTGCTCCAGTTCGGCCAGGGCACCGGCATCCAGCCGGGCGCTGGAGCCGTCGGCGCTGCGGGCGTCGATGCCCGAGGCCTCGGCCGCGGTGGTGCGGGAGATGACCACGGGGAAGTCCAGCCCCTCGTAGTGGGTGAGGAACTCGGCCGGGTCCTTCACATCGGCCTTGGTCACGCAAAGCACCGGCTGGATGCCGGCGTCGTAGGCGGCGACCAGCGCGCGGTCCACGAAGCCGGTGCGCGGCTCGGGGTTCGCGGCGGCGACGACGATGACCAGCTTGTCCACATTGGCCACGACCACGCGCTCGGTGGCATCGGTGTCATCGGCGCTGCGGCGCAGCAGGGTGCTGCGCTGTTCGATGCGCACCAGCCGGGCCAGGGTGTCGGGCTTGCCGGAGGTGTCGCCGACCAGCCCCACCAGGTCCCCGGGCACGATCGCCTGGCGGCGCAGCTCGCGGGCGCGGGCGGCGATGACGATGCGCTCGGTGGCGGTGTCCTCGTCGAGGATCGCAGTATAGCGGCCGCGGTCCACGGTGATGATGCGGCCGATCACCGCCTGCTCGTGGGCCGGTCGGTCCTTGGTGCGCGGACGGCTGCCCTTCTTGTTCGGGCGCACGCGCACCGAGGACTCGTCGTAGTCGGAGTAGCGCATCAGCCCTGGGCCTTTGCGGTAGCGGCCATGGCGCTCCACAACTGCGGGAAGTCGGGCATGGTCTTCGCGGTGGTGGCGATGTTCTGCACGCGCACCCCGTCGATGGCCAGGCCCAGCAGGGCGCCGGCGGTGGCCATGCGGTGATCCTCGTAGGACTCGATATCCGCGGCCCGCAGCGGCCCTGGGACGATGTGCAGCGCGTCGGCGGTCGCGGTGACGCGCGCGCCGACCTTCGATAATTCGGCTTCCAGCGCGGCCAGCCGATCGGTTTCATGCCCGCGCAGGTGCCCGATGCCGCTCAGCGTGCTCGGCGCATCGGCCAGCACGCACAGGGCGGCCAGGGTCGGGGCCAGCTCGGAGGCGTCGGCGTAGTCGATCCCGCGGATTGTTCCGGTGCCGCGCACGCAAAGCACGCCGTCATCGCCCAAGCTTGCCTGAGCGCCCATGGCGGTCAGGATCTCGACCCACTTGCCGCCCACCTGGGTGGTCTTCGCGGGCCAGAAGGGCACGCGCACGGTGCCGGCGGTGGCCAGCGCGGCGGCCAGGAACGGGCCGGCGTTGGACAGGTCGGGCTCGACGGTGACGGTGAAGCCCTTCAGCTGCCCCGGTGCGATGCGCCAGCCGCGCGCATCGGCATCGACCTGCACGTCCACGCCGAGCTCGCGCAGGGTCTGCACCGTCATCGCGATGTGGTCGGGCGAGGCGATCGGCCCCGGCGCGGCGCGCAGCGCCAGCCCGCCGGGCAGGGCCTGGCCGACCAGCAGCAGCGCCGAGATGAACTGCGAGCTGCCCGAGGCGTCGATGACCACTTCGGCGTCCTGCTTCATGGCGCTGGCATCGATGGTGAAGGGCAGCATTCCGGCGGCGCCGGCGTAGTCGATGCGGGCGCCGAGGTCCGACAGCGCGTCGAGCACCGGGGCCATCGGGCGCACGCGGGCCGCCTCGTCGCCGTCGAAGGCCACCGTGGCGCCGGCGACGGCGGCCAGCGGGGGCACGAAGCGCATCACCGTGCCGGCCAGGCCGCAGTCGATGGACAGCGGGCCGGCGGCCAGCTGGCCCGGGGTGATGACCACGGTGGTGGAGCCATCGGCCTGCCCGATGCGCTCGATTCCAGCCCCGAACTCGGCCAGGGCGCGCAGCATCAGCTCGGTGTCGCGGCTGATCAGCGTGTTGTGGATGGTGGAGGGGGAGGAGGCCAGGGCCGCAAGGATCAGATACCGGTTGGTCAGCGACTTCGACGCGGGCACCTGCACGGTGGCATCCAGGCCGGTGGCGGCGAAGGGCGCCGCCCACCAGTTCTCTTCTGCCTCGTGCAGCTGGTTGGGTCGGTTGCCGGGGGCGCTTGCGGTGCTGATTGGTAGATCCTTCGGCTCGATGCTTCACTTCGGGGGCGCTGGCAGCGCTTGAAGCACTGTGCGCCCACTGCTTAATCCTAGCCGAGATCGGTGCGGGAATAAGGTTTGCGCCCGGTTGGTTATGCCTAGTGTGACGATACGACAGGACACTTCAAGTGCCGGCGGCACCGCCTGCGCGCTGGTCGAGGCCCCGCGCCCGGCCCGGGCCCGTGCTGGCGCGCGCATAAAGCCGGTTGAACGCGTAGACTCGGCAGTGATGAATAACGAGAGCGTGGACGAGAATTTGCCCGATGCGGCCTCTGAGTCCGAACAGCAGCGCCGCGAACGCTTCGAGCGTGACGCGATGCAGTACGTGGACCAGCTCTATTCGGCTGCCCTGCGCATGGCGCGCAACCCGTCGGATGCCGAAGATCTGGTGCAGGAGGCCTACACCAAGGCCTATTCCGCGTTCCACCAGTACAAGCCTGGCACCAACCTCAAGGCGTGGCTGTACCGGATCCTGACCAACACGTACATCAACCTGTACCGCAAGCGCCAGCGCGAACCGCTGCGCACCTCCACCGACACGGTCGAGGATTGGCAGATGGCACAGGCCATGGAGCATTCGCCGACCGGCTTGCGTTCGGCCGAGGCCGAAGCGCTGGACCACCTTCCGGATTCGGATGTGAAGGCCGCGCTGCAGTCGATCGGCGAGGATTTCCGCATGGCCGTGTACTTCGTGGATGTCGAGGGCTTCAGCTACAAGGAAGCCAGCGAGATCCTGGGCGTGCCGATCGGCACCGTGATGTCCAGGTTGCATCGTGGACGAAAGAATTTGAGGGAATTGCTGGCGGATTACGCCGCGGATCGCGGGATCGCCACCGGCACCCAGAGCAAGAGCGCCGCCAAGGCCGAACGAGGAGCGAAATAGGATGGATTGCAATTCATTGGGTGATTGCGCCGATGACCGCATCGTCCGCATCTACGAGTACCTTGACGGCGCGCTGACGCTCGATGACCTCAAGGAGGTCAAGTCTCATCTGGAAGGCTGCCCGGAATGCACCGAGCAGTACGATCTGGAGTGCATCATCCGCTCGGTGGTGCGCCGCAGCTGCCAGGAGCATGCCCCGCAGACCCTGAAGGCCAGCATCATTGCGCGGATTTCACAGATCCGCGTGGAGTCGGGGCACTAGCCCGGCACCGCTAGCAAGGCAAAGAGAAACCCCGCATCTTTCGAGAAGATCTCGAAGGGTACGGGGTTCTTTTCATATTCGCTTCGCTTAGCTGTTTGGGCGCTTGCCGTGGTTGGCACCGCCACGCTTGCGATCGCGACGCTTACGAGCGCGCTTCGACATGGTGACTCCTTAGAGGGATCAATAGTACTTCCCGAAAATTCGGGCCGGCTCATAGTCTTTCACACTTCCGGCCCATTTTCCTAACGGACCGGACCGGCTCAGCTATCGCCCGGCTCGGGCAAGTCCAGCCAGGAATACCAGCCGCGGTGCAGCACCAGCCAGGCCATCAGGCCGTACCCGGCCTGGCCGGGCACGCCGCCGGAGGCGTTCAGGTCCGCACGCCACTGGGCATGGGCACGCAGCGGGGTGAAGGTATCGACGTAGTGGTGATTGCGGCGCAGCGCCACATCCGAGTACACCCGGTTCAGCTCCGCCACGCGCTGGTTGCGCGCATCGTCCAAGCCGGGGGCCGGGCCGACCAGCAGCGCCTTGATGTTCATCTGCGAGGCCGAATCCAGGATGTTGGCCAGGTTCAGCCGGCTTCGCGCGGTGGTGACGTCCAGGTCGACGTCGCGGTCGGACAGTGCGATGACCAGGCGGTTCTCGTACTGGTCGCTGAAGCGGCGGGAGGCTTCGCCCAGCCAGCGCTCGGCCAGCGACTCGGATCCCTCGGCCGGTGCGGCCAGGACGAAGGACTGCAGGCGCAGCGCCGGATCCTGGGTGCGGGCCATGACCCGGCCGAACCAGCCCAGGCCTCGCGGGTCGCCATGCCCGGCCAGCAGCTCATCTCCGATTGCGGTAATGCGGATTGTGCGTAACTCCAACTGGGCGACCTTTCGTTGGCTCAAAATGATGAATCGATCCCCACCTTAGCAGTCGGATCGCCGGCATCGGGGGAGGCGGCCAGTGGTTGAACCCCACAATTCCCTGCGAGAATCCGGTGCCGGGGTTAAAGCGCTGTGCCGGCGAACCTCCGAGGTCAACCCCCCCGGTCGGTTCGCCGGCACAGCTGGCTAGCAGCGTTCAGCCGATGCTGGTTAGCGGGCGAAAGCCTGCTGGATCAGCACTGCGTTTTCTGCTTCGTGGCGCTTGGCGGTACCGGCCGAGGTGGCAGCCGATGCCGGGCGCGAAACGAGCTTGATCTTGCGATCGAGCTGCGGCACCACGTAGAGGCCGAAGAACGGCCATGGGCCCTGGTTCGCAGGCTCGTCCTGGACCCACGAAACCTCGGCGTTCGGGTACTTGGCCAGCTCGGCGGCGATCTGCTCGGCCGGAGCCGGGTAGAGCTGCTCGACGCGCACCAGTGCGGTCTTGGTGTCGTTCGCCTTGGTGCGGGCTGCCAGCAGGTCGTAGTACACGCGGCCCGAGCACAGCAGCACCTTGTCCACGGCGTTCGCATCGGTGATCGACGCATCGCCGATGACCTCGCGGAAGCCGCCGGTGGTGAAGTCCTCCACGGCGCTGGCGGCTGCCTTCAGGCGAAGCAGCTGCTTCGGGGTGAAGACGATCAGCGGCTTGCGCGGACGGGCGTAGGCCTGGCGGCGCAGCAGGTGGAAGTGGTTGGCGCCGGTGGACGGCTGGGCCACGACCATGTTGTTCTCCGCGCACAGCTGCAGGAAGCGCTCGATGCGGGCCGAGGAGTGGTCCGGGCCCTGGCCTTCGTAGCCGTGCGGCAGCAGCATGACCAGCGAGGAGGACTGCGACCACTTCTGCTCGGCGGAGGAGATGAACTCGTCGATCACGGTCTGCGCGCCGTTGACGAAGTCGCCGAACTGGGCTTCCCACATGACCAGCGCATCCGGGCGCTCTACCGAGTAGCCGTACTCGAAGCCGAGGGCGGCGTATTCGGAGAGCAGCGAGTCGTAGATCCACAGCGGAGCCTGGTCCTCGGACAGGCCCTTCAGCGGGTACCACTCGTTGTCGTTCTCGCGGTCGTGGAAGACTGCGTGGCGCTGCACGAAGGTGCCGCGGCGCGAGTCCTGGCCTGCCAGGCGGACCGGCACGCCTTCCATGGTCAGGCTGCCCAGGGCTGCCAGCTCGGCGAAGCCCCAGTCGATGCCGCCTTCGCGGGACATCTTCTCGCGGCGCTCCAGCAGCGACTTCAGCTTGGTGTGCATGGTGAAGCCTTCTGGGATGTCCAGGTGGGCGGCACCGATCTTGGCCAGCGTCTGCTCGGAGATGGCCGAGCCGCGGGCGCCGTCGACGGTGTTCTCGTCGGCGGCCTGCGCGAATGGCTTCTCCAGGTCGTTGATGGTCGAGCCCGGGGTGATGATCGGGATCGGGGAGGTCTGGGCGGCATGCGTCTCGGCGAAGATGCGCTCCAGGTTCTCCTTGTACTCGGCCAGCACGTTCTCGGCTTCTTCCTGCGTGATGTCGCCGCGGCCGACCAGGGCCTCGGTGTACAGCTTGCGGGTTGAGCGCTTGGCTTCGATCAGGTTGTACATGATCGGCTGGGTCATCGACGGGTCGTCGCCCTCGTTGTGGCCGCGGCGGCGGTAGCACACCAGGTCGATGACGACGTCCTTGCCGAACTTCTGGCGGTACTCGAAGGCCAGCTGGCCCACGTGCACCACTGCCTCCGGGTCATCCCCGTTGACGTGGAAGATCGGAGCCTGCACGGTGCGGGCCACGTCGGTGGCGTAGACCGAGGAGCGCGAGGAGCTCGGCGCGGTGGTGAAGCCGATCTGGTTGTTCACGATCACGTGCACGGTGCCGCCGGTCTTGTAGCCCGGCAGCTGGCTCATTGCCAGCACCTCGGAAACCACGCCCTGGCCTGCGAAGGCGGCGTCGCCGTGGACCAGGATCGGCAGCACGGTGTTCTTCTGCTCCAGCCGGTCCAGCTTGGCGCGGGTAATGCCCTCGAGCACCGGATCGACCGCTTCCAGGTGCGATGGGTTGGCAGCCAGGTAGATCTTGGTCTGGTTGCCGGCGTCCGAGGTGTACGAGCCCTCGGTGCCCAGGTGGTACTTCACATCGCCTGAGCCCTGGACCGAGCCCGGGGTGGCGGTGCCTTCGAATTCGCGGAAGACCTGTGCGTAGGTCTTGCCAGCGATGTTGGTCAGCACGTTCAGGCGGCCGCGATGGGCCATGCCGATCGCAACCTCGTTGAGCTGCTCATCGGCGGCGTCGGAGATGATCGCATCCAGCAGCGGAATCAGCGATTCGCCGCCTTCCAGCGAGAAGCGTTTCTGGCCGACGAACTTGGTCTGCAGGAAGGTCTCGAAGGCCTCGGCGGAGTTCAGCTTGCTCAGGATGCGCAGCTGCTCTTCGCGGCTTGGCTTGGCGTAGCCGGATTCCAGCTTCGCCTGGAACCATTCGCGCTCTTCCGGGTTCTGCAGGTGCATGTACTCGGTGCCAATGGTGCGGCAGTAGGCATCGCGCAGCACGCCGAGGATGTCGCGCAGCAGCGCGCGGTCCTTGCCGCCCAAGCCGCCGGCCAGCCATTCGCGGTCCAGGTCCCACAGGGTCAGGCCGTAGGACTTGATGTCCAGGTCCGGGTGCTTGCGCTGGACGTATTCCAGCGGGTTGGTGTCGGCCATCAGGTGGCCGCGCACGCGGTAGGAATTGATCAGGTGCTGGATGCGGGCGACCTTGTTGACCTGCAGGTCGATGTCGACCTGGTTGTCGACGGCCCAGCGGACCGGCTCGTAAGGGATGCGCAGCTGCTCGAAGATCTCGTCGTAGAAGCCCTGCTCGCCCAGCAGCAGCGACTCGACCAGCTTCAGGAACTCGCCCGAACCTGCACCCTGGATGACGCGGTGGTCGTAGGTGGAGGTCAGGGTGATGTGCTTGCCGATGCCCAGGCGGGCCACGGTCTTCTCCGAGGAGCCGCGGTATTCGGCCGGGTATTCCAGTGCGCCAACGCCGATGATCGCGGCCTGGCCCTTGGACAGGCGGGGCACCGAGTGCACGGTGCCGATGCCGCCGGGGTTGGTCAGCGAGACGGTGGTGCCTGCGTAGTCGTCAGCGGTCAGCTTGTTGCCGCGGGCGCGCTTGATCAAATCTTCGTAGGTGGCCCAGAATTCGTTGAAGCTCAGGGTCTCGGCGGCCTTGATGTTCGGCACGGCCAGCATGCGGGTGCCATCCGGCTTCGGCATGTCGATGGCGATGCCGAAGTTCACGTGAGCCGGCTGGATCGCGGTCGGCTTCTTGTCGATCACGTCGTAGGTGACGTTCATCGACGGGATCTGCTTCAGCGCACGGATCACGGCGAAGCCGATCAGATGGGTGAAGGAGATCTTGCCGCCGCGGGCGCGCTTGAGATGGTTGTTGATGACAATGCGGTTGTCGATCATCACCTTGGCCGGCACGGCACGCACGGTGGTTGCGGTAGGAACGGTGAGCGAGGCATCCATGTTGGTTGCGATGGCCTTCATCGGCCCGCGCAGCGGGGTGCGCTTCTCCTCGCCGTAAAGTTCGGTGGACGGCGTGGCCTTCGGGGCCTGTGCCGGGATCGGGGCAGTCTTCGGAGCTGGCTCAGCCTTCTTGGCTTCAGCGGCCGGAGCTGGTGCTGCCGTGGCAGCCGGCGCTGGTTCGGTGGCACGGGCCTGGGCGGCGGCGCGTGGTGCGCCCTGCCCGTTGGCAGCTGGTGCTGCCGCGGCTGCCGCTGCTGGTGCCGGCTGCGCTGCCGGTGCTGCGGGTTCCTTCTTTTCGGCGGCGAGAGATTCGAAAATATCCCACCATTTCTTATCAACCGAGTTCTTGTCGACGAGATACTGTTCGAACAGCTCGTCTACTAGCCACTCGTTTCCACCAAACTCTTCGGTCAGCCGGTGGTGTGCTTGCTCTGGCACGTGCAACGCCTCTTCCCTGATTTCTACGTTGTTCTAGCTTGAGCCGGTGGTCTTTCGAGGACGTGATACGACCACTGCGGCCCACAAGATTTCTAGACCTGCGCACCAGTCTAGTGACTTTTTCTCCCACTTGGCCACGGGACGTATCTAATCTCACGAAAGTGTCGCGTATAACATGCCGTTCAGCGTATCCGCGGCACCGCTGAACGAGCATGTGTCGAAGTCGTGCGCAACAGCACTTCGTTCGATAGACTGATGCGCACTATGGAATCTCACTCTCCAAGCCGGTGTGCCGCCCACGGGCGCAGTGCCGGCCACAACAGTCCATGTTCAGGAAGTTCCGCCTCCCGTTTGGAGCCTTCTAGTTGCCGCCAGATCGGCACTGAAACTGAACTTTGCACGCCAGCGCATAGGCGGCGGTAAGCGCCTATGGAATGGCTCTCAATACTCTTCGGCCTGCTGCTGATTCTCGGCACCGGCTTCTTCGTGGCCGTGGAATTCTCCTTGGTCGCACTGGATAAAAGCACCGTCCAGAACGCAGTCAACAATGGCGAGCGCGGCTCCAAGCCGCTGTTGCAGTGCTTGACCTCCCTCTCCACCCAGCTCTCCAGCTGCCAGCTGGGCATCACGCTGACCACTTTGCTGACCGGCTATGTGCTTGAACCGGCGATGAGCGCGCTGCTCGAGCCGTTGATGGAAAAATTGGGCATTCCCGCCGCAAGCTCGCTGGCCATCGCGGTTGTCGTCTCGATGGTCGTTGCCACCTTGCTGTCGATGCTGATCGGCGAGCTGGTCCCGAAGAACATGGCGATCGCCAAGGCCATGGCGGTCGGCAAGCTGCTGGCCCGCCCGCAGCTGGTCTTCACCGCCATCTTCAAGCCGGCGATCATCGTGCTCAATGGCTTCTCCAACATGGTCCTGCGCAAGTTCTTCGGGCTGGAAGCCAAGGAGGAAATCTCCGCGGCCCGTTCCTCGCAGGAATTGGCGTCGCTGGTGCGCCGTTCGGCCCAGCTGGGCACCCTGGATGTGCAGACCGCGCGCTTTGTGGAATCCACCATTGAATTCTCCGAGCGCACCGCTGCCGACGTGATGACCCCGCGCACCTCGATGTCTACCATCGATTCCGAGGCGGCCCTGTCCGAGCTGATCGAAGTCAGCGCCGACACCGGCTTCTCGCGTTTCCCGGTCACCACCGGATCCACCGATGAAATCCAGGGCATCTGCCATGTCAAGGCGATTGTCTCGGTGCCCCGTGAACGCCGCGCTGCGCTGCAGGTCGGCGAGTTCGCCCGCGATGCGCTGTACGTGCCGGAAACAATCCACCTGGACGTGCTACTCGAGCAGCTGCGCGCCGCCGAATACCAGGTTGCAATCGTGATGGACGAGTACGGCGGAACCGCCGGGCTGGTCACCCTTGAAGACCTGGTCGAGGAAATCGTCGGCGAAGTGTCCGATGAGCACGACGAGGACGAGGAAGAAGCAGTCACCCAGCCCGATGGCAACTGGCTGTTCCCGGGCATGTACCGTCCGGACCAAATCAACGAGAACTTCGATGGCGACGTGATCCCGGAGGAATCGGCGTACGAGACGATCGGCGGCTTCATGCTCGCCGAACTGGGCCGCTTGGCCGAGCTCAACGACCAGGTCGTCACCGAGCATGGCACCTTCACGGTGACCGAACTCGACGGCCGACGCATCTCGCAGGTCCGCTTCGAACCAGCAACCCCAGCGAAGGAGGAAGGCAATGAATGACTTCATGGGCCTGATCTGGCTGGTTGTGCTGCTGGCCGGCAACGCGTTCTTCGTCGCCGGTGAATTCGCGGTGATGAGCGCACGTCGTTCGCAGATCGAACCGCTGGCCGACGAAGGCAACAAGCGGGCGAAGGTCGCGCTGTACGCCATGGAGCATGTGTCGATCATGCTCGCGGTATGCCAGCTGGGCATTACCGTCTGCTCGCTGCTGATCCTGAATATCTCCGAGCCGGCAATCCACCACCTGCTCGCCGAGCCGCTGATGAAGATCGGCATGGCCGAATCCGCCGCGGACTCCGTTGCCTTCCTGATCGCCTTGATCCTGGTGACCTTCCTGCACGTGACCTTCGGCGAAATGGTGCCGAAGAACATTTCGGTGTCCATCGCCGACAAGGCCGTGCTGCTGCTGGCCATGCCGCTGGTTGGCCTGTCCAAGCTGCTCAAGCCGATCACCGCGTCGCTCAACGGCATGGCGAACCTCGTGCTGCATGCCTTCGGCATCGAGCCGAAGGACGAGGTGGCCAGTTCCTACACTGCCGCCGAAGTCCGCTCGATCATCGATACTTCCTCCGAGGAAGGCGCGCTGGATGAGGACGACGCCGCACGGTTGACCAAGGCGCTGGAATTCTCCTCGGTGACCGCACGCAGCTGCATGGTTCCGCTGGATGACCTGTTCACCTTGGAATACGGACAGACCACCGCACGCGAATTCGAGAAGAAGGTCGGCAAGACCGGGTTCTCGCGCATGGTGATCACCAAGAACGACGTCCCGGTGGGCTACTGGCATGTCAAGGACGTGATGCTCATCGATGATGCGCACTCCACGCAGCCGCTGCTCGACTTGCCATTGCATCCGCTGGGCCGGTTGGAGCAGGACACCGAAATCGAGGCGGCACTCGAAGCGATGCGGCAGGAAGGAAACCACCTTTCTGCAGTCGTCGACGAGTCCGGCGCAACCCTCGGCGTCGTCTTCCTGGAGGACATCATCGAGGTGCTGGTTGGCGAGATCACCGATACCACCCGAAAGCGCGTTATCCCGCCTCGCAGCGAAAAGCAGGCAAAATAGCGGAAGCTCACGCCTAAGCGCATATTGCGAATGACTCGCAACTGGTAGGATTGACTGCGGCACCCATTGCGGTGCCGCAGTTTTTCGTCGCCGGCCCATCCGCAGCCAGCGCAATCTAGAAAGCAGTCAATGACTCAGACCCCCATCGTCAAATTCGAAGACGCGCGCCTTGCCTTCGGCTCGCGCGTGCTCTGGGAACAACTCGACCTGTCCATCGCGGCCGGGGAGTTCCTTGCAGTTCTGGGGCCCAACGGATCGGGCAAGACCAGCTTCATCAACACGATGCTCGGCACCACCGCGCTGAATCACGGCCGCGTCTCGATCGCCGGTGAGCCGGTGCGCAGGGGATCAGCTGCCGTCGGGCTGATTCCGCAGCAACGACCCTTTGGGGACAACGTTCCGTTGCGCGCCCGCGATCTGGTGGCGCTGGGGGTGGATGGCGCCAAGCCCGGGATCCGCATGGCCCGCCGGGCTGTGCGCAACAAAGTCGACGAACTGCTGGAGCTCGTTGGCGCCAGCGGTTACGCCAACCGCGCGGTGTCCGACCTCTCCGGAGGCGAGCAGCAGCGCTTGCGCGCCGCCCAGGCATTGGCCAGCGACCCTCGGGTCCTGCTGTGCGATGAGCCGTTGCTGTCGCTTGACCTGAACCACCAGCAGGCGATCAGTGAAGTGATTCACCGCCAGGCTGTGGAGCGCGGCAGCGCCGTGGTCTTCGTGACGCACGAGATCAACCCGATCCTGCCGTACGTCGACCGTGTCCTGTACCTGGCCGAAGGGCGCTTCCACCTGGGCAGCGTGGATGAAGTCATGCAGTCCTCCGTGCTCACCGAACTTTACGGCGCTCCGGTCGCGGTGCTTCGGGTCAACGGACGCATCGTGGTGGTCTCCGGTGACGGAACCCGGGCCTTGCCCGCCGACGGGCATGACCACATTGAAGACATCGAACTCGAGACCGGAAAGTAGGAGCAGGATATGAACTTTTCGGATCTTCTGGAGAAGGCGTTCAATTTCCAGGACTATGGGCTGCTGCTTCCGCTGGTGACCAATTCCTTGATCGCCGGCGCTGCCCTGGGCATCGTCGGCGGCCTGATCGGGATTTTCATCATGATGCGCGACATGGCTTTCGCCGTGCACGGCATCGCCGAGCTGTCCTTCGCGGGTGCGGCGTTCGCCTTGCTCATCGGCGCTGATGTGGTGACCGGTTCAGTCTTCGGTTCCATGATCGCGGCCCTGATCCTGGGCATCCTCGGAACCCGGGCCCGGGATCGTAACTCCATCACCGGAGTGCTCATGCCTTTCGGACTTGGCTTGGGCATCCTTTTCCTGTCGCTGTATGAGGGACGAAGCGCGAACAAGTTCGGCTTGCTGACCGGCCAGATCGTGGCCGTGGATGATGTGCAACTGAACGGAATGCTGCTCCTTTCGGCAGTAGTGGTCATCGCGCTGCTGCTTGTCTGGCGCCCCTTGACCTTCGCTTCGGTGGATCCGGTGGTTGCCAACGCCCGCGGCGTGCGCACCTCGGGCCTGTCCATTGTCTTCATGATGATTCTGGCGTTGGCCGTGGCCGTGACGATCCAAGTGGTTGGCGCCTTGCTGGTGCTTGCGTTGCTGATCACCCCGGCCGCCGCCGCCATGCGCGTGACCTCCAACCCGGTTACTACCGTCGTGCTCTCCATCGTGTTCGCAGAACTGGCTGTCGTAGGCGGCATCCTGCTGGCATTGGCAGGTTCCTTGCCGATCAGCCCGTATGTCACGACGATTTCATTCCTTATCTATGTGATCTGCCGTGGAATCGAAGCGGTGCGTTCCCCGCGCCGGCACCAGGTATAGCGCTGCTGTCCCTGGAGCGCGTCGGCTGGCATGGGCTTGCTTGACTAACTGGAGTCCATGCTCCCAAGGTGGAACATGAGCAAAATCCCTGCCAGTGAAATCTGGCCATTGGTCCACGCCGAGCGCCTTGCCCTGATCGATGATCTGGGAACATTGACGGCGGATCAGTGGGAGGCTCCTTCGCTCTGCAGCGGGTGGAGCATCCATGAGGTGGCCGCCCATTTAGTCGATAACGCGCGGGCAACGATTTTCCGGCTGCTGATCGCGATGGCCAAGGCCGGATTCAACTTTGACCGCCAGAACGATCAGGGAGTGGCGGCAGAGAAATCCGCAACTCCCGATGGGACATTGCAGAAGCTTGTGAAGGTAGCTGGTTTGCGCGATGCTCCGCCGGGGCCGGTAGCCAGCCGATTGGTCGAAGAAATCGCGCACGGCGAGGATATCCGCCGTGCCGTGGGCTTGAAACGGGACTATCCCGAAATGTCGCTGGAATTGGCGATCAAGTACCAGGCCGCCACCCCTCAAGGCGTTGGCGGTGCCAAGGAACTGGCACGCAAGGTGCAGTTATGCAGCCAGGACGAAACTTTTCGTTGGGGCATTGGCCCGCAGATCGCCGGCACTCGTCTTGAATTGCTGATGCTGCTCTCCGGCCGCGGCAAACATGCTAGAGGGTTGTTAGGCCCGGGGATGGCCTTCGTGCGATGAATAGCGCAACGGAGCACGCGCTGCTATCTATGATTGCCTGCAATGTGGCCCATCGGGATGGTCGAGCCGTTCCTTGAATTGCGTGAACCACTGTGAATCGCACATCAATTGCGGGAATGGCTTATGAACGTACCCAGTTGCCGGTGGCGCGGTAGAGCGATAGGACATTGCCGAGCCCGGGCAGATCAGCATCGAATGATGATCATTGAATGCGGTGTATTCGTACCAGCCGGTGGCTTGCTTTGCCTTATTGCAGATGGCGCAACGGCCCGATGAGTTCGAAACGCTGGTCGCTCCGCCACGGGCAAATTGGGTGACATGGTCTGTTTCCTCGACCAGCCCATCGCAGAATGGGGTTCGGCAGTGCCGGTCGCGGATCCTGATGAACTTCTTGAGCTTTTGCGGGAAGATCCGGGCTTTGGAATCCATCGTGATCAGTTCCTGATCCCCAGGTGCTGTGTACAGGCGGGTAATCTCGGTCATTACCTCGATCCGCTCAATATTTTCCGGGGTGAGCTTGGCTTCCATTTCCTCGAAGGTCAGCTCATTGGGGATCTGGTGGCCGCCAATTAGTTCCCGGGCTGTCTGGGCAGGGATGAAGCCGTAGCCTTCCAAATAGGCCGGTTCCCGATCGCCCATGAACAATGCCTTGTCCGTCATGATCAGCCCCAGCTGGACGTTGATCGTCTGTTCGTTGTTTTCATCGAAGAACATGTAGCGGGCCAGCAGGTCGGCCTCGATCTGCGTGCGCGTGCGCGGGTCGCCCTTGCACTTGATCCTGAACGATTGGTCCCTCAGGGTCTTCTGCAAACCGGTGCCGCCCACAATGGGCAGACGGGCTTGCAGGAAAACGCATCCTTCTTCGCGGTCCTTGCGGAAGCGGACATAACGCTGGGCGTTGGAGTCCTTGAGCTTCTTGTCTTCGCGATCCGAGGTGTATTTGACGGTGAAGTTGGTGACCGTCTCCTTGATGCGCTTAGGCCCCATGGATTCGAACATGTCTGGATTCTGCCCGAAAATTTCATCGAATTCGGTGCGGCGCAGCGGCCGGACATCCTGCAGCGGAGTGAGCATTGCCTGGATCTGCGCCTCGGTGAATTCACCGCGGGAAAACGCGGCGGCAATATTTGGCGTGTCTTCGAAGAGGATCCGGCAGTTGACCAAGTAGTTCCTGGAACCGTTTTGGGGCCGCTTGCGGGCGATGGCGACCCGGCTGGCTGCTCCGCGGACCTGGTCATCGATATTGGTGCCGCGCTCTTCATTCTCGCGCAGCACTTCTTTCTCCAGCTGATGGGCCAGGCCAGCTTGGCCATAGCGCAGGGAAGAGATGACGCCCTCGATGGATTCGATGGCTTGGGCGCATTCGGCTTTGCTGCCATGGTCTTGGAGCCATGACAGATCGTTCTGCAGCTGGATCAGGTGGGATTCCAAATCCGGCTGATCCGCGGTGAGTGCGAGGCCATTTCCGTGCGCCTTTGCTTCGGACATGCTATAAGTATACGCCCGTTATTCGAAAATGTCTTCGAATGTTTTCTTGTGGGGATAACCGATCCCGGGTCTTGAAACGGCTACTTGGCGGAGCTGGTGCCGGTCTCGGCCTTGGCTCGGCAGTCGGCGCAGAGGCCGTAGATCTCCACGGTGTGCTCGGGATCGGAGAAGTCGTTCTCCGCCGCGACGCGGGCGGCCCAGCGCTCGACGGCCGGGGCGAGCACCTCGACGGTCTTGGAGCAGGAGCGGCAGACCAGGTGATGGTGGTGGACTTCGGTGACGCACTGGCGGAAACGGGCTTCGCCATCTCCGCTGCGCAGCACGTCGACCAGGCCGTCGTCGGCCATGGACTGCAGCAGGCGGTACACGGTGGCCAGCGAAACCTTCTTCTCGGAATCCTGCAGCCAGCGGTGCAGCTGCTGTGCGGTGGCGAAATCATCGACCTCGCTCAGCGCCTCGGTGACGGCCAGGCGCTGCTTGGTGACCCGGGTTTCTGGCTGGGACATCGACGTGCACCATTCCTTGACGTTGTTGCGGACCGGCGACCAGCCAGCAAACTGGGCCAATCACCTGCGGTTTCCCTCAATTTTAGCCAACTTTGCGGCGCAATGCGTGTCTGGCTCTGGCATGGGCGGGGCGCTGAGCCTACGCTAAGGATATGCGCATCAAACTTAGGGGCCATTCCTGCGTGGAAGCGGGCACGATCGACGGCAAGGTCCTGCTGGATCCGGGCGGGTTCTCACAGCTCGACGACGCATTCAACGGCATCAATGCCGTGCTGATCACCCATGAGCATGCCGATCATGCAGACCAGCCGGCCATTGCCGCCGCGCTGGAAGCGAACCCCGTCCTGGAGCTCTACGCACCCGAAGCGCTGGCGCAGTCGCTGCGCGGCCAACTGCCGCCGGCCAGCCAAGCCCAGGTGGTGGCGGTGCGGGCCGGGGCCGACTTCATCGTCGGCGGCATCCGCATCCGCACCTTCGGTGGCACCCACGCCACGATCCACCATTCGATCCCGCTGGTGGCCAACGTGGGCTACCTGCTGGGGGACCGCGCGGTCGGCCAGCGGGAAATCTTCCACCCGGGCGACAGCTACCAGGTTCCCATCGGGGCCAAGCCCGATGTGCTGCTGCTGCCGGTGATGGCCCCGTGGGGCAAGATGGCCGAGGCGGCCGATTTCGCCGTGGCGGTGGATGCGGCGTGCTGGATCCCGATCCACGATGGGCTGCTCAACGGCAACGGGCTGGGCCTGTTCGACCGCCAGCTCGGCGCGATCGCCCAGCGCGCGGGATGCAGCTATCTGCGCCCGGAACCCGGAATCGAACACGAACTCGACGAGCTGCTGGGAGGACACAGCCAATGAACCCCTTGATCAGCGCCGCGCAGCTGCGCGAAATCCTGGACGCAGGCCAGAACCCGGTGCTGCTTGACGTGCGCTGGGTGCTCGGGCGCGATGACGGCGCGCAGAACTACGCCGCCGGGCATATTCCCGGCGCCGTGTTCGTCGACCTGGAAAAGGAGCTCTCCGGGACCCCGGGCGAGCACACCGGCCGCCATCCGCTGCCGCTGCCGGCGGATTTCGAAGCGGCCGCGCGCCGCTGGGGGATCGATGGCGGCAGCGAGGTCGTGGTGTACGACGACGCCGGCGCGCTGGCCGCCGCCCGCGCCTGGTGGCTCTTGCGCCATGCCGGGTTCGAGCGCGTGCAGGTGCTCGATGGGGGACTGGGCGCCTGGACCGACGCCGGCGGGCAGCTGGCGCTGGGCTACGAGCAGGCCGAGCCGGGCAGCGTGTCGCTGTCCTGGGGCCGGATGCCGGTGGTGGAGTACGAGGAGCTGGGACAGGTGGCCGGGACGCTGATTGATTCGCGGGCCACCGCACGCTATCTGGGCATCGAGGAACCAGTGGACCCGGTGGCCGGGCATATCCCCGGCGCGCGCAATCGCCCCACCACCGACAACCTGAACGCGCAGATGCGGTTCCACGCGCCCGAAGCGCTGCAGGCCAGCTTCGCGAAGCTGGGCGCCGACCGGCCGGGTTCGGCCGCCTACTGCGGTTCCGGGATCACCGCTTCGCACCAGGTGCTGGCCGCGGCCACCGCCGGGATCGAGCTGGCGCTGTTCCCCGGCAGCTGGTCCGAATACTGCTCCTACCCGGATGCGCCGATCGCCACGAGCGACGAGCAGCACCGCCACTAGAATTCAGCAATCAACGCAGAAAGGCAGCAATGAGCACGCTGTTCACCAAGATCATCAACGGGGAAATTCCCGGCCGCTTCGTCTGGAAGGACGAGCAGTGCGTGGCGTTCCTGTCCATCGGGCCGCTGTCCGACGGGCACACCCTGGTGGTTCCGCGCGAGGAAATCGACGAGTTCACCGACGCCCCCGACGAGCTGATGGCGCACCTGACGCTGGTCGCCACCAAGATCGGGCGCACCCAGAAGCGCGTGTTCTCCGCGCAGCGCGCCGGGCTGATGATCGCCGGCTTCGAGGTACCGCACCTGCATGTGCATGTCTGGCCGACCAATTCGCTGGCCGACTTCGATTTGTCCCGGGCGGCCGACAACCCGGATCCGCAGGCCATGGAGAACAACGCGCAGGCGCTGCGCGAGGGGTTGCGCCAGGACGGCCACGGCCAGTTCGTGCCCGAGGCCTGAGCCGGCCTTCAGCCCTGTGAAGGCCTAGCCGCGGACCTTGCGCATGGTCATATGGGAGGCTTCACCGGGGCAGGGGCAAGGGCGCAAAGATCTACAGCATGTTCGCACTGACCGATGAAGCCTACGCGCTGACCCTGCAGGCGGAGCGGAACAATTATTCCTCGACGCGGATCCTGGCCATCCAGGGCCTGCTCCATGCAAGCTGGACCACCAGCGTGCTGGCTGGGGCGCTGCTGGGCTCACTGATCCCCGAATCCATCAAGGGCCTGGAATTCGCGGTGACCGCATTGTTTGCGGTGCTGGCGATCGAAGCGTTCAAGGCGTACCGCAGTATTCCGCTGTCCGGCCTGGCGCTGATCAGCGCAGTGGTGGCCAGCTGGATCGCGCCGCAGAGCATGATGGTGATGGCCATGGCGATGTTCCTGGCCGGACTGGCGGTGGCCTACCTGGTGCGCCGGCGCACCGGTGCTGGCGACGGCGAGCCTGCCGCTGCGCCGCTTCAGGAAGAAGGAAGCAATGCCCGATAGCCTGTACCTCTTTTCGGCCATCGCGGTGAGCACCGCCGTGACCTTCGGGCTGCGCGCGCTGCCCTTCGCCTTCATCGCCAAATTGCGCAGCAACGGGTTCATCAACTACCTCGCCCTGCGCATGCCGCTGGGCATCATGGTGGTGCTGGTTGCTGCCACGCTGCCCACCGGCATCATGGATCCGGCAGTGGCCTGGCCGGTGGCCGCCGCGCTGGCGGCCACCGTGGGGCTGCACCTGCTGAAGTCCAACGCGGTGCTCAGCGTGCCCGGCGGTACCGCCGTGCATGTCGGGATCCTTTCCTGGCCGCTATAGCTGCGCCAGCGAATCCTTGATCGCCTTGCGGATGCGCTTCTCGCTGACCGTGTAGGCGGTGCCCAGCTCCTGGGCGAACAGCGAGATGCGCATTTCCTCCAGCATCCACTTCACCTGGGCCAAGCCGGCCGGCACCCGGGCGCCCTCGGGCACCTTGTCCAGCGCGGCATCGTACTCGTCCTCCAGCTTCTGGATGATCGACAACGCCTGCCCGTCGCGGGTGACCGCACCGCCGCGCAGCTTGTCCAGGCGCAGCTCGATGCCCTGCAGGTAGCGTGGCAGGCGCATCAGGTGCGGCGCGCCGGTAGCGGCGATGAAGCCCGGGTAGATCAGCTGCTCCAATTGCGAGCGGATATCGCTCACCGCCGCGAACATCGCCAGCGACTTGGTGTTCTTCACATCCTTGGCGATGCGGGTGGAGGAGCCGAACACCTTCGCCACGATCGCGGTGATGGTGAAGACCGTATCGATCTGCTCGGCGCGCACGGTTTCGAACAGCGCCTCGAATTCGGCGCGGTTCATCGGCAGCCGTTCGGGCACCAGCTGGTCCACCGCTGCCATGGTGCAGTCGGCGATCAGCTTCTCGATGGAGCCGTGCGGGTTCTGCGTGAACACCAGCTTCTCGGCGTTCTTCAGGTGCGAGATCACGAACTTCGCCGCTGGCGGCAGGCGCAGCATCAGCAGCCGGATCACGCCGGTGCGGTGTGCCGCGTCGCGTTCGGCCTGGGTGCGGAAGACCGTCAGGTCCACCTTGTCCCCGGTATCCAGCAACCCCGGGTAGGCGGTAATCTGCTGGCCCATCACGGTGGTGCTCACCTTCTGCGGCAGCGTATCGCCCAGGGTCTCGCCGGCGGATTCCAGCTGCGGCCAGTGATCCAGCCCGCGCTGGTCCCAGGCCCCGGTGGCAGCGGAGCCAGCGGCCGCGGATCCGGCGGCCTTGGCTCCCTTCTTCTGCCGCTTCGAGGAGGAAGCCATCGCCCCCGGGGTCCCGGGCTTGCCGGCTGCGCCCGGAGCGGCCGCCCCGGGGGAGTTGACCCCGCTGGCCAGCGCAGCGCGGTTGGCGGCGGCGAACTTGTACTGCAGCGCAGCCAGATCGTCCCCGCGCCCGAGCACCTTGCCCGAACCGTCGGTAATCGTGAAGCCGAAGCGCAGGTGCGCGGGCAGCGCGGCGAAATCGAAGGAGGCGGGGTCGACGACGATGCCGCGCAGCCGGCGCAGCACCAGGGCCAGGGACTCGGCCAGCTCGTCGGTGTCCGGATCGAAGTCCGCCTCCAGCATCCCCAGCGCCTTGGACGCCACATCCGGGGCGGGCACGAAGTTCTTGCGGATCGCCTTGGGCATCGAGCGGATCAGCGCGGTGAGCAGCTCGTGGCGCAGCCCCGGGATCAGCCAGGCGAAGCGGGCAGGATCGAGCTGGTTGAGGAACACCACCGGCACGGTGATCGACACGCCATCGCCCTCGCCGGCGGATGCTGCCGGGTTGTACTCGTAGGACAGCGGCAGGTGGATGCCGCCGAGCTTCCAGGTGGTCGGGAACGCGGTCTCGTCCACCGCGTCCGTTTCGGCCAGCAGCGCCTCGGGGTCGAAGTCCAGCAGCGCCGGGTCGGCGGCGCGGGCCTTCTTCCACCAGCGGTCGAAGTGCCGCTCGGAGTACACCTCGGCACCCACCCGGGCATCGTAGAACGCGAACAGGTCCTCGTCCGAGATGCGCAGGTCGTGGCGGCGCATGCGGGTTTCCAGCTCCTCGACTTCCTCGAGCAGCGCGCGGTTCTTCGCGAAGAACTTGTGGTGGGTGCGCCAATCGCCCTCAACCAGCGCATGGCGGATGAACAGCTCGCGGGCCAGGTCCTTGTCCACCCGCCAGTAGTGGAACTGCCGGCGGGGGACGATCGGCAGCCCGAAGAGCGTGACCTTCTCGTAGCCCATCACCGAGCCGTTGCGCTTGGACCAGTGCGGCTCCGAATAGGTGCGCTTGAGCAAATGCGGGGCGAGCTCCTCCACCCAGGCGGGGTCGATCGCCGCATTGGTGCGCGCCCACAGCCGCGAGGTCTCCACCAGCTCGGCGGACATCACCCAGGTCGGGGACTTCTTGAACAGGCCCGAGCCGGGGAAGATCGCGAACCGGGTGCCGCGTGCGCCCTGGTAGTCGCGCTTGCGCTCGTCATAGAGCCCGATGTGCCCGAGCAGGCCGGAGAGCAGCGACTTGTGCACCTCGTCTTCGTTGGCTGCCGGCTCGATCGGGGCGGCCGCGACGGTGATGCCCAGCGGCTTGGCCAGCTGGCGCAGCTGGGTGAACAAATCCTGCCACTCGCGCACGCGCAGGTAGTTGATGAACTCGGCCTTGCACAGCCGGCGGAAGGCCGAGGAGGACAATTCCTTCTGCTGCTCCTGCAGATAGGCCCACAGATTCAGCAGCGCGATGAAGTCGGACTTGCCGTCGGCGAAGCGCTTGTGCAGCTCGGTGGCGCGCTCGCGCTGCCCGGTCTCCTCGCTGGGCCGCTCGCGCGGGTCCTGGATGCTCAGCCCGGCGGCGAGCACCATCACCTCCTTGGCGACCGAGCGCTGCGCGGATTCGACGATCATCCGGCCCAGGCGCACATCCAGCGGCAGCTGGGCCAGCTTCCGGCCGACCTCGGTGAGCTTGGCCGGCTTGTCCTGGCCCAGCGCCCCGAGCTCGCGCAGCAGGTTCACGCCATCGGTGATCGCCTTGGCTTCGGGCGGCTGGACGAACGGGAAGCTGGCGACCTCGGCGGCCGAGGCCACCACGCCCATGGAGATCATCTGCAGGATCACGCTGGCCAGGTTGGTGCGCAGGATTTCCGGGTCGGTGAACTCAGGTCGGGAGTTGTAGTCCTCCTGGGAGTACAGGCGGATGGCGATGCCCTCGGAGACGCGGCCGCAGCGGCCCGAGCGCTGGTTGGCGCTGGCCTGCGAGACGCGCTCGATTGGCAGGCGCTGCACCTTGGTGCGGTGCGAGTAGCGCGAAATGCGGGCGGTGCCGGTATCGATCACGTACTTGATGCCCGGCACGGTCAACGAGGTCTCCGCCACGTTGGTGGCCAGGATGATGCGCGGGGCGCCGCCGGGGTGGAAGACCCGGTGCTGCTCGGCCAGCGACAGCCGGGCGAACAGCGGCAGCACCTCGTAGCGCGGCAGGCGCTTGTTGGCGGTGACCATCGCGCGCAGCGCATCGGCGGCATCGCGGATTTCGCGCTCGCCGGAGAAGAAGATCAGGATGTCGCCCGGCGCTTCGCCGCTCAGCTCCTTGACCGCGTCGGTCACCGCATCCAGCGGGTCGCGCTCTTCCTCCAAGGTGTTCTCCGCCGCCTCGTCGGCGTCCATCGGCTCTTCGGCCTGCAGCGGCCGATAGCGCAGCTCCACCGGGAAGGTGCGCCCGGAAACTTCCAGGATCGGGGCAGGGACCAGTTCGCCTTTGGCATCCTGTTTGCCGAAGTGCGCGGCGAAGCGCTGCGGGTCGATGGTGGCGGAGGTGATGATGATCTTCAAATCCGGGCGCTTGGGCATGATCTGCTTGAGGTAGCCGAGCAGGAAGTCGATGTTCAGGCTGCGCTCGTGGGCTTCGTCGATGATGATCGCCGAGTACTTCTTCAGCAGCTTGTCGCGCTGGATCTCGGCCAGCAGGATGCCGTCGGTCATCACCTTCAGCTTGGTCTTGCGCGAGACCTCGCCGGTGAAGCGCACGTGGAAGCCGACTTCCTCGCCGATGGTCGTGCCCATCTCCTCGGCGATGCGCTCGGCCACGGTGCGCGCGGCGAGCCTGCGCGGCTGGGTGTGCCCGATCATGCCCTGCTCGGCCAGGCCGAGTTCGATGAGCATCTTGGGAAGCTGGGTGGTCTTGCCCGAACCGGTTTCGCCGGCGATGACCACTACCTGGTTTTCGCGCACCGCGTCGAGGATGTTCTCTCGGCGGGCTGAGACAGGAAGTGCTTCGGGATACGTAATGCTGAGCGCCATGATGTTCCCATTCTATTCACGCCCCGCATTTTCGTGGTGGCCGCCGGGCCGGAGCCTGGCCGGGCAGCAGAAATGCAATAACCCAGGCGGTCGGCAAGCAGGGGTCCAGGAGTCAAATTTTCAGATTGTCCAAGCAATTGTCGACAACTTCGGGCCGCCAAATACAAAACTTCCAGATTCCGGCCAGAAGTGGATCGTTTGTGTCCATCAGAATCGGTATCAAGAGGCAATCGTCTAGGAAACGACCTTGATTGTAGGCAAGGTGAGGTCGTTCACATGTAAGATCGTGGGTAATCATCGTCGCGATGCCTGGACGGTTCCCGCATGCTGCGCACCAGTTGCGCTTCATAACCTGGCATCCGCGCTATCGGTGGGAATCACTCGCAAGGGAACTTTGAAAGGAACTTCAATGAAGAGCTTCACCGCCATGAAATTCGCTGCGATCGCAGCAGCTGGCGCATTGGCCCTGACCGCCTGCGGCGGCAGCGGAGAACAGGGTGCCGCCGGCGGCGGCGACGAACCAGTCAAGATCGGCATCTCCCAGTTCGTCTCGCACCCGTCGCTGGATGCAGTGGTCACCGGCTTCAAGGCAGGCATGGAAGAAGCCGGCTACACGGGCGAGAAGATCAGCTACGACGAGAACAACGCCGAAACCGACCAGGCCACGAACACCTCGATCGCCGGCAAGCTGGCCGCCGATTCGGATATCGACCTGGTGCTGGCAGTAGCCACCCCATCGGCACAGGCAGCCGCTCAGGCGATCACCAATGTTCCGGTGCTCTTCTCGGCTGTGACCGACCCGGTGGATGCCAAGCTGGTTGCTTCCAACGAAGCCCCGGGCGCAAACGTCACCGGCACCTCGGACATGAACCCGGTCGATGAGCAGCTGCAGCTGCTCAAGGACCTGGTGCCGGATGCCAAGAAGGTCGGCATCGTCTACTCCTCGGGCGAAGCGAACTCCGCCGTCCAGGTGAAGATGGCCAAGGAGGCCGCCAAGGGCCTGGGCCTGACCATTGAGGAAGCCGCTGTCTCGGCTTCCAGCGAAGTCCAGCAGGCCGCCAGCTCGCTGGATGTCGACGCGTACTACGTCCCGACCGACAATGCCGTGGTCTCCGCACTGGAAGGCCTGCTGCAGGTTGCCCAGAAGAACAAGGTTCCGGTCATTTCGGCTGACGGCGAGTCCGTCAAGCGCGGCGCGACCGCAACCTACGGCATCAACTACGAGAAGCTCGGCGAGCAGACCGCTGCCATGGCCGTGAAGCTGCTCAAGGGCGAGGCCGAGCCGGCAACCATGCCGGTGGAGACTATCTCCGAGGTCGACCTGTACCTGAACGAAGATGCCGCCAAGAAAGCAGGCATCGAATTCACCGATGAGATGAAATCGGAAGCCGTCGAGGTCTACTAAACCCCGGCAACAACTTATCGACGAAAGGCGAGGCGCATAACCTGACGCCTCGCCTTTCGTCGTGATAACTCGCAAAAAACTTACAACTCAAGGATCCACACATGATCACAGCGGTTGAACTCGGCCTGATCTACGCCATCATGGCGCTCGGGGTGTACCTGACCTTCCGCATCCTGGACTTTCCCGACCTGACCGTCGACGGCAGCTTCACCACCGGTGCAGCCGTCGCCTCGGTCGGCATCGTGAACGGGATGAATCCCTGGCTGGCCACCGTGCTGGCCTTCTTCGCCGGCATGGTTGCCGGTGTCATTACCGGCCTGCTGCATACCAAGGGCAAGATTGACGGCCTGCTCGCCGGCATCCTGACCATGATCGCGCTGTACTCGGTCAACCTGCGCATCATGGGCAAGGCCAATACCCCCTTGCTCGGCGAGGAAACGCTGATCAGCCCGATGCGGGCCGCCGGCATCCTCGGCTCGGCCGCTTCGGTGGCGATCCTCTTCGGCGTCTGCTTGGTCTTCGTCGCGGCAATCGTCTGGTTCCTGCACACTGAACTGGGCATGGCCATGCGCGCCACCGGCGACAACCAGGAAATGATCCGCTCCTTCGGCGTAAGCACCGATAACCAGAAGATCCTGGGCCTGGCGCTGTCCAACGGCCTGGTGGCGCTCTCCGGCGCGGTCATCGCCCAGTACCAGGGCTTCGCCGACATCGGCATGGGCATCGGCCTGATCCTGATCGGCCTGGCCTCGGTCATCGTCGGCCAGGCGATTTTCACCCAGCGCTACATCTGGCTGGCCGCCATTGCGGTGGTCTTCGGCGCCGTGATCTACCGCCTGGTCATCCAGCTGGCCCTGTCGGCCGGATTGGAGGTCAACGACATGAAGCTGATCTCCGCGGTCCTCGTGGTCGTTGCCCTGCTGCTGCCGAAGTGGAAGGGCTTCCAGAAGATCGTGAAGTCCTTCAAGCGCACCCCGGCGCCCGTCACCGAATCCAAGGAAGAGGTTCGCACCAATGCTTGAGATCAAGAACCTGTCCCGCACCTTCTTCCCGGGAACCGTCAACGAGCGCAAGGCGCTGCGCAACATCAACCTGAACCTCTCGGACGGTGAATTCGTCACGGTCATCGGTTCCAACGGCGCCGGCAAGTCCACCGTGCTGAACATGGTCGCCGGCAAGCTGCAGCCGGATACCGGCTCGGTGTCCATTGCGGGCAAGAATGTCACCAAGATGGCCGACTACTCCCGCGCCAAGTACATCGGCCGGGTGTTCCAGGATCCGATGGCCGGCACCGCGCCGACCATGTCCATCGAGGAGAACATGGCGCTGGCCTACGCCCGCGGCCGTTTCCGCGGACTGGGCCTGGGCGTGGGCTCCAAGCGCCGCGAGCTGTTCGTCGAGGAGCTGAAGTCCCTGGAGCTCGGCTTGGAAGGGCGCCTGAAGACGAAGGTGGGCCTGCTCTCCGGCGGCCAGCGCCAGGCGCTGAGCCTGCTGATGGCCACCTTCTCCAAGCCGAAGATCCTGTTGCTCGATGAGCACACCGCGGCCCTGGATCCGCAGCGTGCGGCGCTGGTCTCGCGCTTGACCAAGGAAATTGTCGAACGCCACCAGCTGACCACGTTGATGGTCACGCACAACATGGAGCAGGCATTGCAGCTGGGCACCCGGCTGATCATGATGCACGACGGGCAGATCATCCTGGATTTGAACCAGGAAGAGAAGTCCAGGATGACCGTCCAGGACTTGCTGGACGAATTCAGCAAGATCAAGGGCGCGCAGCTCGATGACAAGACCATGCTGCAGTAGCTGAATTGTCCAGTATCAAGGGCTTTGCCGATCCGAGGGGGTGGCAAAGCCCTTGCTGTTTTTAAGCCAGGGTTTTAGCGCAGTGTCTTGGACAACAGGATTTCCACTCGTCCCGAAGCTTCATCCCTGAGTTCTTCACCAGTAGGACGGTAGCCGTTGGCCTGATACAGCTTGATGGCCCGTGAATTATCGGCGATGGCCCATAGACGCAAATCGTGGGAACCGGCCTTCTGCGCGAAGTGGTCCACTTCGGCCAAGAGTTCGCGTGCCACGCCCTGTCCCCAGAAATCCGGCGCAACAGCGACGTAGTAGATCTCCAGATAGCCATCTTGCGGTGAGCAGAGGGTAAATCCTGCTGGAACCCCGTCCTCGGATGCGACCACGAGCCTGGCACCAGGCAGGGCCAAACGACGCTCGACGCCGGCCAGTGCTTGGCTGCCGTCGAAAGGCAGGGGCTTGTGATCGCGTTGGGCCGCAGCCTGCGCCCAGATTTTCGCAGCGCTCTGGACGTGCTTCGAATCCGGTGGTGTCGCTTCAGCAAAAGTTATCGATGGGGTGTCCATGAATAGTTTCCCAGGCCGGAGTTCGTGGGCTAGATAATTCCGCTGGAGCCAAGCAGTGAGCCGATGGCGAAGGTCGCGGCCAAGGCCAGGGCACCGCCGATGACCAGGCGCAGCGCTGCCACGCGTTTGGAGCTTCCGCCGATGTAGGCGCCGAGCGTCCCGGTAAGTGCGAGGGCTACGAGTACCGCGGCAAAGGTCACCGGAATGCGGATCTGTTCCGGCGGCAGTAAGATCGCCAGCATGGGCAAGATGGCGCCGACAATGAAGGACGCCGCCGATGCATAGGCGGCATGCCAAGGATTGACGACTTCTTCTTCATCGATATTCAGCTCGGCGGACAAATGTGCTGCCAACGCATCATGCTCGGTCAGCTCGGTGGCTACCTGCATCGCGGTGTGCTGGCTCAATCCCTTGGCCTCGTAGATTCCGGCAAGCTCAGCGAGCTCCGCGTCGGGATCGTCACGGAGTTCTTGGCGCTCCTTTTCAACCAGGGCTCGCTGCGAATCACTTTGGCTGCTGACCGAAACATATTCACCCAGGGCCATCGAGATGGCTCCGCCGATGACCGCGGCCATTCCGGCAGTGAAGATGGGGGCGGTGTGGTTGGTGACGCCGGCGACGCCAACAACTGTGGCGGCTACCGAAACGATGCCGTCATTCGCGCCGAGCACCCCGGCGCGGAGCCAGTTCAGGCGTTCGGCGAAGTTCTGATCGTGTGGCTCATCCGGGTGGGCCTGCGTTGAATCGGTCATGCCCCAAGATAACCACCAGCTGGGCGAGAACCGCCAGTGTTTAGCTGATCTGCGGTGGAAGATCACACCGCTGGGGAAATAAAAAAATTGCAGGTCCTGGATCAACCAGGACCTGCAATTTCGTTGGTGCCCCTGAAAGGAATCGAACCTTCGGCCTTCTGCTCCGGAGGCAGACGCTCTATCCACTGAGCTACAGAGGCGTGTTGCCGGGCAACAGGAAAAATACTATCAGGTCGTGCGTTGATCTGCGCAATTCAACCACCCCGGTGCTGATGTGTTGCAAAAGTCACCGGCTTGGGCCAGTCTCACAGGCGCTGGGAGTCATGAATGCTGAAGAAGCACTGCAATTACCGGTATTCTTGAACGGTGACTCCTGAAGAACTCTCCGCAGCAATATCCGCATGCCTCACCGAAGCCGTAGCCGCCGGTGAAATCTCAGTCGAGGTGCCAGAGACGGTCCGCGTGGACCGCCCGAAGAGCCGTGAGCACGGCGACTGGGCAACCAACATCGCGTTGCAGCTGGGCAAGAAGGCCGGCATGGCCCCGCGCGACTTCGCGCAGATCCTGGCTGCCCGGCTTGCTTCGGTCCCGGGAGTCGGCGCCGTGGACATCGCAGGTCCCGGCTTCCTGAACATCACCCTGGACGCAGCCGCTGCCGGTTCTCTGGCCCGCGCCATCGTCGAGGCAGGTTCCGCCTACGGCAACAACGAGGCCCTGGCCGGACACGTGGTCAACATGGAATTCGTCTCCGCGAACCCTACCGGCCCGCTGCACATCGGCCACACCCGCTGGGCCGCGCTGGGCGACGCCATCGCCCGCGTGCTGCGCGCCTCGGGCGCCGAGGTCACTTCCGAGTACTACATCAACGACGCCGGCAACCAGATGAACGTGTTCGCCCGCTCGGTCTACAACCGCATCCACGGCCTGCCGGTGCCCGAGGGCGGCTACCCCGGCGAATACATCAAGGAGCTGGGCGATATCGTCCTGGCGCAGAACCCCGAACTGGGCACGCTGGATGAAGAGCAGGCCATTCCCGCCCTGCGCGAGGCCGCCTACAAGGCGCAGCTCGAAGACATCAAGAAGACCCTGGCCGACTTCGGCGTCAGCTTCGACGTGTTCTTCTCCGAAACCAGCCTGCATGAGGGCGGCGCGGTCGCCGACGCCGTGGCTCGCCTGCGCGAACAGGGCCACATCTTCGATTTGGAGGGAGCCGTCTGGCTGCGCACCACCGACTTCGGCGATGACAAGGACCGCGTGCTGATCCGCGCCAACGGAGAGCCTACCTACTTCGCCGCAGACGCCGCCTACTACCTGTCCAAGAAGGACCGCGGCTTCGAAGAGAAGATCTACCTGCTCGGCGCCGACCACCACGGCTACGTCAACCGCCTGAAGGCCATTGCCGCCTGCGCCGGCGATGACAAGGAAAAGAACATCGAAGTGCTGATCGGCCAATTGATCAGCGTCAACGGTGCCAAGCTCTCCAAGCGCGCCGGCAACATCATCGAGCTGCGCGACTTGATCAACTGGATCGGCGCCGACGCGCTGCGCTACTCGCTGGCCCGCTTCCCGGCCGATTCGCCGATCGCACTGGACCCGGAGCAGCTGAAGAAGAACACCAACGACAATCCGGTGTTCTACGTGCAGTACGCCCACGCGCGCTCCTGCGCCGCGGCCCGCAATGCCGCCGCCAAGGGCGTGACCCGCGATGAGTTCGACGCCGCGCTGCTGACCGACGCCACCGAAAACGAGCTGCTGGCAGTGCTCGGCCAGTTCCCGTCGGTGGTTGCCGGCGCCGCTGAATTCCGCGAGCCGCACCGCATCGCCCGCTACCTGGAGCAGGTCGCCGGCGCCTACCACTCGTGGTACGCCGCCACCCGCATCACCCCGATGGGCGAAGACGAAGCTGTCGCACCGGTGCACGGCACCCGCCTGTGGCTGAACGACGCCGCCACCACCGTCTTGGCAAATGGATTGGAACTGCTGGGCGTTTCCGCCCCAGAGAGGATGTAAGACCCTATGGCCGTATCGCCGCTAGCCCCGCAATGGCTGCACTTCCCGGAAAACATCAACGCGCTTCGTCAGATCGAGTGGGCTTCGGGGGTTTCCCGCGAGGTTGGCGGCGAACTGTCCATCCAGGGCCTTCCCGTCTCCGCGCTGGCAGCCGAATTCGGCACCCCGCTGTTCGTGCTCGACGAGAACGACTTCCGTGCCCGCGCGCGCGGATTCAAGACCGCCTTCGATGAGGCGTTCAAGGACCTGTGCGGGGGAGTCGACGTCTACTACGCCGGCAAGGCGTTCTTGTGCACCGAGGTGGCCCGCTGGGTAACCGACGAGGGCCTGCGCCTTGACACCTGCTCCGGCGGCGAGCTGGCAGTGGCCGGCGCCGCCAAGGTGCCGGCCGCCAACCTCTCGCTGCATGGGAACAACAAGTCGGCAGCCGAGATCACCCGCGCCATCGAGATGGGCGTGGGACGCCTGGTCATCGACTCGCTGGACGAGCTGGACCGGGTGATCTCCATCGCCGACGCCATGGACAAGACCGCCCAGGTCATGCTGCGCATCACCCCCGGCGTGCACGCCTCCACGCACGAGGCCATCGCCACCGCGCACGAGGACCAGAAGTTCGGCCTGTCCATCCTGGACGACGCCTCCGGCAGCTCGCCTGCGCTGCGCGCGGTCGCCCAGGCGATCGAGGCGAAGAACATCAAGCTGCTGGGCCTGCACGCCCACATCGGCTCGCAGATCTTCGAGGCCGAAGGCTTCGCCATGGTCGCGCGCACCATGCTCGGGCTGCTGGCCCGGATCCGCGAGATCCACGGCGTATCCTTGCCCGAGCTGGATCTGGGCGGCGGCTACGGCATCGCCTACACCTCCGAAGACCACCCCTCCACTCCATCCAAGCTGGCCGGCCAGATGGCCGAGGTGGTCTCTGCCACCTGTGCCGAATTGGAACTGGACTGCCCGCGCATCTCGATCGAGCCGGGCCGCGCCATCGCCGGCCCGTCCACCTTCACCCTCTACGAGGCCGGAGTGCGCAAGGACGTCCAGGTGGAAGACGAAACTGGAGCACTGCATCCGCGCCGCTACATTTCGGTGGACGGCGGGATGAGCGACAACCCGCGTCCGGTGCTCTATGACGCGCAATACACCGCCGTGCTGGCCAGCCGTATGACGCAAAGCGACGCAATTATTTCTCGTGTAGTTGGGAAACATTGCGAGTCAGGTGACATAGTCGTGAAGGACGTTTACCTGCCCGAGGACGTGGCGGCCGGCGATTTGCTCGCCGTACCGGCCACCGGCGCCTACTGCTGGGCGCTGTCGAGCAACTACAACTACCTCACCCGTCCCGCGGTGGCAGCTGTACGCGATGGCCAAGCCCGCCTGATCGTGCGCAGGGAAACGGAAACAGACTTGTTGGCCCGCGACATGGGAGTTTAATTGAGCGGCGAAAAGAACCTGAAGGTAGCCCTGCTGGGTTGCGGCACCGTCGGGGCCCAGGTGGCCCGGATCCTGCTGGAAGATGCGAATGAACTGGCGGCCCGCTCGGGCGCCGGCCTGCAGCTGATCGGCATTGCCGTGCGCAACCTGGATGCCAAACGCGATGCGGCGCTGCCCCAGGAGCTTTTCACCACCGACGCTCCCGGGCTGATCGCCCAGGCCGATGTGGTCATCGAGCTGCTCGGCGGCATGGAGCCGGCCGGCGAATACATCGCCGCCGCGCTGTCCAAGGGCGCCAGCGTCATCACCGGCAACAAGGCGCTGATCGCGCTCAAGGGCGCCGAGCTGAACGCGCTGGCCGCCGCCAACGGCGCGCAGTTGCGCTACGAGGCGGCGGTGGCCGGGGCCATCCCGATCCTGCGCCCGATCGCCGATTCGCTGGCGGGCGACCACATCACCAAGGTGATGGGCATCGTCAACGGCACCACCAACTTCATCCTCGACGCGATGGACACCACCGGTGCCGCGTTCGACGACGTGCTGGCCGAAGCCCAGGCGCTGGGCTACGCCGAAGCCGATCCGACCGCCGACGTGGGCGGGCACGACGCCGCCGCGAAGGCGGCCATCCTGGCCTCGCTGGCCTTCCACACCACCGTGTCCTCGGAGCAGGTCTGGACCCAGGGCATCACCGAGGTCACCGCCGCCGATGTCGCCGCCGCGTCCGCCGCCGGCTACGTGATCAAGCTGCTGGCCATCGCCGAACGCGCAGAAGCCGGGATCTCGGTGCGCGTCTACCCGGCGCTGGTGCGCCGCAGCCACCCGCTGGCCACCGTGCACGGCGCGTTCAACGCCGTGTTCGTCGAGGCCGAGAACGCCGGGGACCTGATGTTCTACGGCGCCGGCGCGGGCGGCAATCCGACCGCCTCGGCGGTCATGGGCGATGTCGTCGCCGTGGCCCGGCAGATCGCCGCCGGGGCCCCGCTGCCTAACGGCTCGGTCAGCCAGGCCCCGCGGCTGCTGGACTTCGAAGCCATCGACACCCGCTACTGGATCGGCCTGTCGGTCAAGGACCAGCCGGGCGTGCTGGCGGCCATCGCCACCGTCTTCGGCGAGCACGGGGTCTCCATCGAGTCGATGAGCCAGCAGGTCGACGCCGAAGCCGGCGCGCAGCTGCGCATCCTGACCCACCAGGGCACCGAAGCGGCCCTGGCCAGCACCGTCGAGGCGCTCACCGCGCTGGACGCGGTGCACTGTGTACTATCCGTTATGCGAGTTGAAGGAAACTAACGTGGCTCACCAGTGGCGCGGAGTGATCCGCGAATACGCCGATCGCCTGCCAGTCGACGAAAACACCAAGGTCATCACGCTCGGCGAGGGCGGCACCCCGCTGGTCTACGCCCCGGCGCTGTCGGCGGAAACCGGCAACGAGGTGTACCTGAAGGTCGAGGGCATGAACCCGACCGGTTCCTTCAAGGACCGCGGCATGACCATGGCGATGACCGCTGCGGTCGCCGCCGGTGCCAAGGCAGTGGTGTGCGCCTCCACCGGCAACACCTCCGCCTCGGCTGCCGCCTACGCCACCCAGGCCGGGCTGAAGTGCGCCGTGCTGGTGCCGGACGGCAAGATCTCCATGGGCAAGATGTCCCAGGCGATCGCCCACGGCGCAGACATCATCCAGATCGACGGCAACTTCGATAACTGCCTTGAGGTCGCCCGCAAGCTCAGCGAGAACTACCCGGTATTCCTGGTCAACTCGGTGAACCCTGCGCGTATCCAGGGCCAGAAGACCGGCGCCTTCGAGGTCGTGGACTTCCTGGGCGATGCACCTGACTACCACCTGCTGCCGGTAGGCAACGCGGGCAACATCACCGCGTACTGGAAGGGCTACAAGGAGTACTCCACGCAGTGGACCAACGAGGCCGGCAAGGTCCTCGAACCGGTATCCACCAAGAACCCGATCATGTGGGGCTTCCAGGCAGCTGGCGCCGCTCCGATTGTTGCCGGGCACCCGATCACCGAACCGGACACCATCGCCACCGCGATCCGCATCGGCAACCCGGCTTCCTGGGAACAGGCCGAAGCAGCCCGCGATGAGTCCGGCGGCCAGATCGACTCGGTCACCGATGAGGAAATTCTCGCCGCGCACCGCTGGCTCTCCTCGCGCGAAGGCGTCTTCGTGGAACCCGCCTCGGCAGCCGGCGTCGCCGGACTGCTCAAGCACCACGCCGCCGGCAACGTGCCCACCGGCAAGAAGATCGTGATCACCGTAACCGGCCACGGCCTGAAGGATCCTGACTGGGCCCTGAAGCAGGCCGACGGCTCGGACGTCGCACCAAAGAAGGTGGCCTTCGACGTAGTCGAGGTCGCCGGCGCCCTGGGCCTGGCCTAAACGCCTTCGGCCAGAATTCTTCTGGCCAGCCAACGGCCCGCCGCGCCAATGGGTCTCCCGGAAACGGGGGAGCCGGCCGTGGCGGGCCGTTGCGCACCCATTACCACTCGCACCGAATTCTTGAAGGAACCATGACGCAGCAGATCGCCCTGGGCCAGAAGTTGATCGTTTCCCCGCCGGCTACCTCCGCCAACCTCGGCCCTGGCTTCGATTCGCTGGGCCTGGCCCTGGAATACCGCGACCGCCTCGAAGTGGGCACCGCGCACTCCAGCCGCGTCGAGATTTTCGGTGACGGGGCCGATGAGCTGCCACGCGATGAATCCCACCTGATCATCAAGGAAATGCACCGCTACTGGAAAGACGCCGGCTTCGCCCCGGTAGGCGTGGAACTAGTGGCGCATAACCGCATTCCGCATGCTCGGGGTATGGGCTCGTCCGCAGCGGCGATCGTTGCCGCCTATGCTGCGGCCGACGCGCTGCTGCCAGCAGAGGCACGTCGTGGAACCGAATCAATCTTCCAGGCCGCGGCCGCGTGGGAAGGCCACCCGGATAATGTGGCCCCTGCGGTCTTTGGCGGTTTGAGCATTTCTGCCACGAATCCCGATGGCAGCTTCAGCTCCGTGCAGGTGCCATTGCACCCGGATCTGCGTGCGGTGCTGGCCATCCCTTCCAACGGGCTGTCCACCGAAGTGGCCCGTGGTGCACTGCCCTCGCATATCGAGCATGCGGTGGCCGCGGCGAACAGCGCTAGTGCCGCCTTGCTGATCCACGCTTTGAGCAATGACCCAAGCCAGCTGCTGGGCGGCACCAAGGACTACCTGCACCAGGATTACCGGGCTGCGGCCATGCCGCAAAGCGCCGCACTGATTGCCAAGCTGCGCGATGCCGGATTGGCCGCAGTGGTTTCCGGTGCCGGCCCAACGGTGATGACCCTGGTATCCAGCGAGGACCAGGTAGCTGCCGTGCAAGCGGTGATCAACGAATTTTCTGCGAGTTCTTCAGTGTCTTGGCGTGCTGAAGTTCCCAAGCTTGCCAATAACGGTGTTACAGTAGAAGTGCTGTAACACCATGGCAGGCCGGATCGCTGGGCAGTAGCCCGGTCCGAATCATTTGTGGCCAGTGTTGATGCGGATAAATTCGGTTCTTGAACCCCATTTCATCCCTCCAGCCGCTCCGGATTTCCCTGCAGTTCGCAGCACCTTTGATATCCCGCATCCAGGTACGTCTTCGTGCCCAGGGGATATCAGTTTCTTTAATCCACCGCAGTTTTGCTCCGAATTCTGGGCTATCTTGCGGGGAGAAAGTGAAGTAGCCACGGAATCTTCGGCTACGGAACATCATTTACGGCATAGTGGGCCTGCCTGAAGCGGCCCATCCTACGAGTCAGAAGGAACTTTCGTGACCGAAACCACGAGCCTCAACGAAGGCGTGGACACCAAGACTTCCGAAAACAAGAGCGCCGGTCTGGCCTCCTTGAAAATGACCCAGCTCCAGCAGTTGGCTTCGCAGCTGGGCATCACCGGCGGTTCGCGGATGCGCAAGGCCGATCTGGTCAAGGCCATCGGCGACCACCAGCGCGGCGGCTCCGTTGCCGCCAAGGATGCCAAGGCAGCGCAGGAAGCCAAGGCCGCGCAGGAAGCGAAGTCGGCCAAGGCCGAAGCACCTGCAGCCAAGGGCGAAGCCGCCGCCGAGCCGGCCAAGGAAACCAAGGCCCGCGCACGCCGCGCTCCGAAGGCCGCAGCCAAGGAGCAGGCCGAGGCCGATACCACCGCCGCACCGGAAACCGCGGCAGCTGCCGAAGCACCGGCAGAAAAGCCTGCTCGCGCACGCCGCACCTCGCGCCGCGTGACCGACTCGGGCAAGGTTGCCGCTGCTGCCGAAACCAAGGAAGCAGCCGCCGAAGCACCTGCCGAGAAGCAGGCCCCAGCAGAGGAAGCCAAGGCCCCGCGCCAGCGCCGCAACTCGCGCAGCAGCAAGCCAGCTGAGCAGGCTGCAGAGCAGGGCACCGAGCCAGCCGAGGCACCGGCAGAGAACGCCGAGAACAACGGCGAAGCACGCGAAGAGCGCCGCGAGCGCGGCAACCGCCGTGAGCGTGGCAACCGCCGCGAGCGCAACAACGAGCGCAATGACGCCGCCGAGCCGGAGAACGCCGAAGAGCGCACCGACCGCCGCGAAGAGCGTCGCGAGCGCAACAACGATCGCAATGACCGGAACAACCGCCGTGAGCGCAACAACGATCGCAATGATCGCAACAACGACTCGAACGACTCGGAGAACACCGAGGAGCGTTCGGAACGCAGCGAGCGCAATGACCGCCGTGAACGCCGCGAGCGCAACAATGACCGCAATGACCGGAACAACCGCCGTGAGCGCAACAACGACCGCAACGACCGGAACAACCGCAACCGCCGCAACCGCCGCGACGACGACGAGCCGCCGCTGAGCGAAGACGATGTCGTGCTGCCGATCGCCGGCATCCTGGACGTGCTGGAGAACTACGCGTTTGTCCGCACCTCCGGCTACCTGCCCGGCCCGAACGACGTTTACGTCACCCTGGGACAGGTCAAGAAGTACAACCTGCGCAAGGGCGACGCCATCGTCGGCGCCATCCGCCAGCCGCGCGAGGGCGAGACCCCGAACCCGCGCCAGAAGTTCAACGCCCTGGTGCAGCTGACCTCCGTCAACGGCAAGAAGCCGGAAGACAACAAGGAACGCGTCGAGTTCAACAAGCTCGTGCCGCTGTACCCGACCGAGCGCCTGCGCCTGGAAACCGACCCGAAGCTGGTCGGCCCGCGCGTCATCGACCTGGTCGCCCCGATCGGCAAGGGCCAGCGCGGCCTGATCGTCTCGCCGCCGAAGGCCGGCAAGACCCTGATCCTGCAGTCCATCGCGAACGCCATCACGACCAACAACCCAGAGGTGCACCTGATGATGGTGCTGGTCGACGAGCGCCCCGAAGAAGTCACCGACATGCAGCGCACGGTCAAGGGCGAGGTCATCGCCTCGACCTTCGACCGCCCGGCAGATGACCACACCACCGTGGCCGAGCTGGCCATCGAGCGCGCCAAGCGCCTGGTGGAAATGGGCATGGACGTCGTGGTCCTGCTGGACTCGATGACCCGCCTGGGCCGCGCCTACAACCTGGCAGCACCGGCCTCCGGACGCATCCTCTCCGGCGGCGTGGACTCGGCGGCGCTGTACCCGCCGAAGCGCTTCTTCGGTGCCGCCCGCAACATCGAGAACGGCGGCTCGCTGACCATCCTGGCCACCGCCCTGGTGGAGACCGGATCCAAGATGGACGAGGTCATCTTCGAGGAATTCAAGGGCACCGGCAACATGGAGCTTCGCCTCTCGCGCCAGCTGGCCGAGAAGCGCATCTTCCCTGCGGTGGATGTCAACGCATCCTCGACCCGCCGCGAAGAGCAGCTGATGAGTGCCGAAGAGGTGCGCATCATGTGGCGCCTGCGCCGCATGCTCTCGGGCATCGATCCGCAGCAGGCACTGGAGGTGCTCACCGGGAAGATCCGCGAGACCCAGTCCAACGCGGAATTCCTGATGCTGGTCAACAAGACCACTCCAAACAAGGATTAGCACCATCCACCGCCATGGCGTCCAGCCAGCTTGCCACCTCGGCAGCTGGCTGGACGCCATCGGCGCGTAGTGACACCTCGCACGCCGGTGACCGCCGGCGCAGCGTCTAGAATTGAATTCCAGCAGTGCCCGGGCAGCGCCAAGCGCCGGCACTGCGCGGAAAACGCCAACAAGGAAGCACACCACCATGTTCGAGTCCGTCAAATCGCTACTAGAAGAGCATGCAGCCATCCAGGCGCAGCTCTCGGATCCAGCGGTGTACGCCGACCAGGCGCTGGCCCGCAAGCTCGGGCGCCGTTCGGCCCAGCTGAACGGCATCGTCGAAGCCTACAACAAGTGGAACACCGCCACCGAGGACCTGGAAGCCGCCAAGGAAATGGCCGACGAGGATCCGGACTTCGCCGAAGAGGTCGAAACCCTGACCGCCGAGCTGCCGGCGCTAGAGGAGAAGCTGCGCCGCCTGCTGATCCCGCGCGATGAGAACGACGGCCGCAACGTGATCCTCGAAGTCAAGGGCGGCGAAGGCGGCGACGAAGCGGCGCTGTTCGCGGCCGACCTGCTGCGCATGTACACCCGCTTCGCCGAGCACAAGGGCTGGAAGGTCGAGATGATCTCCTACAACGAGTCCGACCTCGGCGGCTACAAGGACGCCCAGGTGGCCATCAAGGGCAACTCCAACGACCCGGCAGAAGGCGTCTACGCCCAGCTGAAGTTCGAGGGCGGCGTGCACCGCGTGCAGCGCGTGCCGGTCACCGAATCCCAGGGCCGCATCCACACCTCGGCCGCCGGCGTGCTGGTGCTGCCCGAAGTGGACGAGCCCGAAGAAGTCGATATCCACCAGAATGATTTGAAGATCGACGTCTACCGTTCCTCGGGCCCAGGCGGCCAGTCGGTGAACACCACCGACTCCGCGGTGCGCATCACCCACCTGCCTACCGGCATCGTAGTGGCCATGCAGAACGAGAAGTCGCAGATCCAGAACCGCGAAGCCGCGATGCGCGTGCTGCGCTCGCGCCTGCTGGCCCACCAGCAGGAACAGATCGACGCCGAGAACTCGGCGCAGCGCGCCAGCCAGATCCGCACCATGGACCGCTCCGAGCGCATCCGCACCTACAACTACCCGGAGAACCGCATTGCGGATCACCGCACCGGGTACAAGGCCTACAACCTGGACGCCGTGATGGACGGCGACCTGCAGCCGGTGGTCGACTCCTGCATCCAGATGGACGAGGAAGAGCGCCTGGCAGCGCTGGGCGAGTAACTGCGCCTTGGAAGAACTATCTGCCGTACGCCGCCAGGCGATTGCGGCGCTGGCCGACGCCGGGGTGCCAAGCCCCGGCGTCGATGCCGATCTGCTGCTCTGCCATGTGCTGGGCATCGACCGCGCGCAGCTGAAGCTGCGCGAGCTGCGCGGCGACGGCCTCGGTCCGGAGCACCGGGAGCAGTTCACCGCGCTGGTGGCCGCCCGGCGCACCCGCATCCCGCTGCAGCACCTGACCGGCGTCGCCTACTTCCGCTACCTGGAACTGAAGGTCGGGCCGGGGGTCTTCACCCCGCGGCCGGAAACCGAAACCGTGGTGCAGCTGGGCCTTGATTTCCTGGCGGCCCACGGGATCGGCAGCCCGCGGTGCATCGACTTGTGCTCGGGTTCCGGCGCCATTGCCGCGGCCCTGGCCAGCGAGGTGCCGACGGCCAGCGTCTGGGCCGTGGAGCTCTCGGATGATGCTATCGGCTACACCCGGACCAACTGCGAACCCCACGGGGTCACCGTGCTGCACCGGGACGCCACGCAGGTGCCCTCCCAGCTCGAAGGCACCATGGATCTGGTGATCTCCAATCCGCCTTACATCCCGCCGAATGCGGTGCCGCGCGAGGTCGAGGTGCGCGAGCACGACCCGGAGATGGCGTTGTACGGGCTGGGGGAGGATGGGCTGCAGGTCCCGCGAGCCGTCACGGCCCAGGCCCTGACGCTGCTGCGTCCCGGCGGCTGGTACGTGATGGAACACGCCGAAGTGCAGCGCGAGAGCGCGGCCGCGATGCTGCGCGAAGCAGGGTTCACGCAGGTTGCCGGCCACCAGGACCTCACCGGGCGCGCCCGCGCCACATCCGGCTACGCGCCCCAATAACCAAACGACACACCAGTGCATGAAAGAATGATCCCGTGAGCACAACATTTTCGGTAAGCAACGAGCAGGAACACGCTGACGGCATCGCTGCAGCCAAGGCCGCATTGGCGGACAAGCGCTGCATCGTCTTGCCCACAGATACCGTCTACGGGATTGGCGCCGATGCCTTCAGCGCCCAGGGCGTAGCGATGCTGCTGGCGGCCAAGGGCCGCAGCCGCACCATGCCGCCACCGGTGCTGATTGCCCAGACCGCCACCATGGACGGGCTGGCCCGGGACATCCCCGATGAGGCCCGGAAGCTGGCCGAAGCCTTCTGGCCAGGCGGCCTGACCCTGATCCTGCACGCCCAGCCGTCGCTGACCTGGGATCTGGGGGAGACCCGCGGCACCGTAGCGCTGCGCGTGCCCAACGACGACACCGCCCTGGAACTGCTGGGCCAGACCGGCCCGCTGGCAGTGTCCTCGGCCAACCGCACCGGCAACGCGGCGGCACTGGATGTGGAGCAGGCCATCGCCCAGCTGGGCGAGTCGGTGGATGTGTACCTCGACGGCGGTCCGCGCGGTGCGGCCGGCGAAGAAGTCCTGCCATCAACCATCATCGATTGCACCGGTGCGCACCTGCAGGTAGTCCGCTCGGGTGCAATTTCCATTGAGGAATTGCGCGTGGTCGTCCCTGGAATTCTCGATTTGGGACAGGACGCACCGGAAACCGGCGCATGAGAACATATGTCCTGCTCATAGCGTTCAGCTTTACGGTCTCGTTCCTGCTCACGCCGATCGTGCGCACGTTCGGCCAGCGCTTTACCGGGAACCAGCTGGTGCGCGAGCGCGACCAGCATGAAAAGCCGATCGTGAAGTTCGGCGGGCTGGCAATCATCGCCGCCTTCGCCGCAGGATTATGGCTCGCGAGCAACTTCCATTTCTTCCGCGGGGTCTTCGGCAATGACGAAGCCATCCGCGGCATCGCCTATGCGCTGGGAGTCATCGTGCTCATGGGCCTGGCCGATGACATGTTCGACTTGAAGTGGTGGCTGAAGCTCGCCGGGCAGATCCTGATCGGCTGGCTGATCGCCACCCACGGAATCGTCATCCAGTCGCTGCCGGTCGGTTCGTGGCAGATCGATGAGCCGTGGCTGCAGATCGCGGTGACGGTGTTCCTGATCGTGCTGACCATGAACGCGATCAACTTCTCCGATGGGCTCGATGGCCTGGCCGCGGGCCTGGCCGCCATTGGCGCGGCGACCTTCTTCGTGTATTCCTATGTGCTGGCCACGCATGTGAGCGCGGATGACTACGCTAACATCGGGGCGCTGCTCTGCGCGCTGCTGCTCGGCGCCTGCCTGGGCTTCCTGCCGCACAACTTCAACCCGGCGAATATCTTCATGGGGGAGACCGGGGTGCTGGCCATCGGCATGGTCCTCTCGGTGGCCGCGATCGCGGTGACCGGGGATGTGCAGGGGCTGGAGGCACGGCGCTTCCGCAACATCCCTGCCTACATGCCGATGCTGCTGCCGATGGTCATCGTGTTCCTACCAGTCCTGGACCTTGTGCTCTCGGTCTTCCGCAGGCTGGCCAACAAACGCTCACCCTTTTCACCGGACGCCAAGCACATCCACCACAGGATGCTGGCCCAGGGCCATTCGGTGCGCCAGTCGGTGATCCTGCTGTACCTCTGGGCTGCCGTGATTGCTGTCTCAGTGGTGTCCATCGCCTTCATCCCGGTGGTCCTGGTGGTGCCGATGGCCTTGCTGTTGTTCCTAGTGGCAGCGGTGGCCACGTGGCGTCCGCTGGTGATCAAGCGGGTCGATGCCCTGCGCAAGCGCATGGGCAAGGCCTAGCCCGGTTAATTAGCCAAGTAATGCGTGCGCAATCTGTTTCTATCTCGTGTAGAATTCAATGTGGATCTTCTTCCTCCTGTTCTTTTCGGGAACGGGTGGGAGTTTCAAGTTTCATCAGCATCGATGGGTGCGCGATGGTCCCTCGGTGTTGACGAAGAAAGGTTGCGGACGTGAATTCTGGTTCTGCCCGCGTCAGTGCTTCGTCAGCCCCGAAATCCATCTGGCTGCCGATTCTTGGCTTGTCACTGGTGTATTCGGCGATCGCTACCGCCATATTTTTCCTGATTTCATGGCTGGTAGCTGATCTCACCTACGCGCTTTCTGGTGCGCTGGCTGCCGGGATCGTGATCGGCTTTTTCGCAATTGGCATCCTCATTGCCGAAGCTGCCGGGCGAATCCGCCGATCGTGGGCCATGCCCGCATTCCTGGGCGTCTTTGTCATCAAGGTTTTCGGCATCGCCTTCGTGCTGTTGAACCTGGGGTTGCCCGAATGGGTCAACCGCCAGGGATTCGTTCTTGCAGCAGCTATCTCCCTTGTTGCCTGGCAGGTTGGCGAGGTGCGTGCCTTCATGAAGGCACGCCTGGCTATCTACAACGAGGAATAGAGTATTCCGCCCGACTTTGTGTCGGTGGGGTGCTGTGAGTTTGATAAGCTTACTTCGGGTCATTTTTGGCCGTCCGCTGAACCGCGGGCGGTTTATGCAAGATGCATCCGCGGGGAGACCCGCAGATGGACCTTCATCAGGGTTGATGCTTTGGCATGGGCCGTGATGGGATCCCCGTTTGATCTTTTCTTCACACGGTGAGAGGCAGTTACCGCCAGTCACCGCCTTTTGCCCGTGACCGTTACTGCAGAGAGGACAGCGCGTTGTTCGCGTTTGCGCTCCCAATGGCCTCAGAAGAAGGCGGCTTCGTACCGCCATCCGTTTCCGATACCCACCTTCCAGATATCTTCCCTTGGATGGCGGAGTACGGCACGGGTTTCGGCAAGCAGATGCTCATGATCGTTTTGTCGATCGTGCTCATCACTTGGTTCTTCACCGCGGCCATCAAGAACCCTAAATTGGTTCCAGGCAAGATGCAGTACATCGCTGAAACCGGTTACGCATTCGTACGTAACGGAATTGGCCGCGACATCATCGGCGAGAAGAACTTCCGTCCTTGGATTCCTCTGCTGTTCGCGACCTTCTTCTTCGTACTGCTGAACAACCTCTTCGGCGCGATTCCGTTCCTGCAGCTTCCATCGTTCTCACACGCTGGTTCTGCCTACGCGATGGCTATCATCATCTACGGCACCTGGATTGCCGTAGGCCTGAAGAACCATGGTATCCGCTACTTCAAGCTGGCTGTCGTCCCGTCCGGTGTTCCGGGCTGGATCATGCCGCTGATGGTTCCGTTGGAAATCATTTCTAACTTCATCGTTCGCCCGCTGACGCACTCGCTGCGTTTGATGGCAACGATGCTGGCCGGTCACATGATCGTGATGCTGGCAGCGTCCGGCGCGCGTCACCTGATCGTTGTCCAGGACTCCCTGGCCATGAACGGCCTCGGCGTGCTGGTCATCATCGGATCGGTCGCTATGTACTTCCTGGAACTTCTGATCATGTGCCTGCAGGCGTTCGTTTTCGCCCTGCTGACCGCGATCTACCTCCAAGGTGCAATTGAAGCCGACGCCCACTAGGCCAACACTTCTTTCTTCCAACCCATAAAGATCTTCCTTGAGTCGCTCAAGGAATACCTCACAACCTACCGGCAAAAGCCCGGTATCTTGAAAGGAACATAATCACATGTTGCACGGCTCCCTGAATATGATCGGCTACGGCCTGGCTGCTATCGGTTCGGCTATCGGCGTTGGCTTGATCTTCGCTGCCTACATCAATGGTGTTGCTCGTCAGCCAGAAGCTCAGCGCATCCTGCAGCCAATCGCCTTGCTTGGCTTCGCACTTACTGAAGCACTGGCCATCCTGGGCCTGGTCTTCGCCTTCGTCGTAGGCGCCTAGTCTTTTCGCAACTGTAGTGGCCTCGCCACTATCGCGAGGCGTACACAAAAGCGGAAACTAGTAGATAAGGAATAGTGAGAATGAACAGCACTGATTTCATCCTCGCTGCGAGCGAATCGGTCAACCCGCTGTTGCCGAACCCGTGGGAAATTCTCGTTACGGGTGTTGGTTTCGCGGTCCTTCTGTTCATCGTCATCAAGGTGATTGCTCCGAAGTTCGAGCAGTCCTATGAAGATCGCGTCACCGCGATCGAAGGTGGCCTTGAGAAGGCTGAAGCAGCGCAGAAGGAAGCAGAGGAGACCTTGGCACTGTACAAGGCCCAGCTTCTGGAAGCACGCACCGAAGCAAACCGCATCCGTGAGGAAGCTCGTAGCGAAGGTGCTCAGATCCTCGCCGATCTGAAGACCAAGGCAACCGATGAGGCAGCTCGCATCACCGAGCAGTCGCACCGCCAGATCGAGGCTGAGCGCGTATCCGCACTGGCTTCGCTCCGCACCGACGTGGGCGCATTGGCTACCGAGCTTGCAAGCAAGGTTGTTGACGAAGCTCTGCAGGACGATGCCCGTGCCCAGCGCGTGGTTGACAAGTTCCTGACCGATTTGGAAGCTCAGCAGAACGCAGGTGCATCGAACTAATGGCAAGTGTATCGAGCGAGTCACTGGCAAAGGCTTTGGAGTTCCTGGAACCCAAGCTGGCACTGGCATCTATTGAGCTGCCTAAGGAACTGTTCGCGGTCCTGGAAGTACTGGATGCAAATGCCGGTCTCCGCCGCGCATTGACTGACCCAGCCCGTGGGAATGCCGACAAGGCAGGCCTTTTGGCTCAGCTGCTGCGCGGAAAGGTCTCGGCTGACGCCGAGGATACCGTTGCACAGCTGGCTTCTACCCGCTGGAGCTCGGAACGCGACATTAGCGATGCGCTCGAAACGCTGGCTGTCACCGCGGTTGCCGCGGTGGCGGAACAGCAGGACGGCGCTTCGGGGCTGAACAAGCTGGAGCAGGATCTGTTCTCCTTCATCGAGGTAGTTCGTGGCAATCACGAGCTGCAGCGTGCGTTGGATGATGCACAGGCCCCAGTCGAGGCTAAGCGCGCACTCGCGCTGAAGCTCGTGCCTAACGCGTCGCAGACCTCGCAGGTTTTGATCTCCCAGGCAGTTTCGAACCCTCGCGGTTTGAAGCCGGCAGCCTTGGTTGGACGTTTCGTAGAGCTCGTGGCCAAGCGCCAGCAGCGCTGGATCGCTTCGGTGACCAGCTCCATCGAACTCTCCGAAGCCCAGCTTTCGCGCCTGGAGAGCAGCCTGAACAAGCTATACGGTCGTCAGCTCAAGCTCAACACCACTACCGACCCATCGCTGGTTGGTGGCCTGGTAGTCAAGGTTGGCGACGAAGTTGTCGACGCTTCCGTGGCATCACGCGTGGCCGAGTTGCGCCGCGCCTTGGCCAGCTAGGACTCATTGGGCGCGAGGAGCGATCCTTCGCCCGGTGTTCCTGGCTGCCAGGACCACAACAGACTTCATTCACATTCGATTCGGCCCGCCGGGCCGGATCACAATTTAGGAGAGCAGGGACTGCAGATGGCCGATTTGACCATCAATGCCAACGACGTCCGCGATGCCCTAAACGAGTTCGCATCTTCCTTCGAACCGGGTAAGGCAGAGCGCACCGAGGTGGGACGCGTCGTCGCCGCGAGCGACGGCATCGCCAGAGTGGAAGGCCTTCCTTCCGTCATGGCCAACGAGTTGCTGAAGTTCGAAGATGGCACCCTGGGCTTGGCCCAGAACCTCGATACCCGCGAAATCGGTGTCGTTGTGCTTGGTGACTTCACCGGCATCGAAGCTGGCCAGAAGGTAGAGCGCACCGGCGAGATCCTTTCGGTTCCAGTCGGCGACGGCTACCTGGGCCGCGTGGTCGACCCATTGGGCGAGCCACTGGACAACCTGGGCCCAATCGCTTCCGAGGGCCGCCGCGCCCTGGAGCTCCAGGCCCCAGGCGTGACCCAGCGCAAGAGCGTGCACGAGCCAATGCAGACCGGTCTGAAGGCTATCGACGCCATGATCCCGATCGGCCGTGGCCAGCGCCAGCTGATCATTGGCGACCGCCAGACCGGCAAGACCGCCATCGCGGTCGACACCATCCTGAACCAGCGTGCCAACTGGGAGTCCGGCGATCAGACCAAGCAGGTCCGCTGCATCTACGTGGCAATCGGCCAGAAGGCATCGACCATCGCTGCCGTCCGCCAGACCCTCGAAGAGCAGGGCGCCCTGGAGTACACCACCATCGTGGCCTCCCCGGCATCGGACCCAGCCGGCTTCAAGTACTTGGCTCCATACGCAGGCTCGGCCATCGGCCAGCACTGGATGTACGGCGGCAAGCACGTTCTGATCGTCTTTGATGATCTGTCGAAGCAGGCTGAAGCCTACCGTGCCGTGTCCCTGCTGCTGCGCCGTCCGCCAGGACGCGAAGCCTACCCAGGCGACGTCTTCTACCTGCACTCCCGCCTGCTTGAGCGTTGCGCCAAGCTGTCGGACGAGTTGGGTGCAGGCTCGATGACTGGCTTGCCAATCATCGAAACCAAGGCCAACGACGTGGGCGCGTTCATTCCGACCAACGTCATCTCGATCACCGACGGCCAGATCTTCTTGCAGTCGGACCTCTTCAACGCCAACCAGCGTCCAGCTGTCGACGTGGGTATCTCGGTATCCCGCGTTGGCGGTTCGGCACAGGTCAAGGCCATGAAGAAGGTATCCGGTACCTTGAAGCTGGAACTGGCTCAGTACCGCGACATGCAGGCATTCGCAATGTTCGCTTCGGACCTGGATGCCGCTTCCAAGCAGCAGCTGACCCGTGGCGCACGCCTGATGGAACTGCTCAAGCAGGGCCAGTACACCCCGTACCCGGTTGAGGACCAGGTCGTTTCGATCTGGGCCGGCACCAACGGCTACCTGGACGATGTCCCGGTTGAGGATGTACGCCGCTTCGAGGGCGAGTTCATCGAGTACCTGCGCCACCGCACCGATGTGCTGACCGTGATTGGCCAGACCGGCAAGCTGGAGAACGAGACTCTGGAAGCCATGAAGACCGCTGTTGCGGACTTCAAGGCCGGCTTCTTCGGTGAAGGCGACGACAAGCTTGTCGCAGCCGGACACGAAGAGCATGACGCTCTCGATTCCGAGTCCGTTGACCAGGAACAGATCGTCAAGCAGAAGCGCTGACATTTTCCTTGCCAAGGGGGAGCGGCGCCGGTAACGGCGCCGCCCTCCCAAGGCAGGGGATAAGGAAAGGACACACATGGGAGCCCAGATTCGGGTCTACCGCCAGAAGATCGGATCGACCAAGTCGATGCGCAAGATCTTCAAGGCGATGGAACTGATCGCTGCATCCCGCATTGGTAAGGCACGTACGCGTGTCTCGGCCTCGCTGCCGTATGCCAATGCGATTACCCGTGCAGTAACCGCCGTCGCGTCCCAGGCCGATGTCGATCATCCACTGACCACCGAGCCGGCGCAGGTACGCCGTGCCGCGGTCCTGGTGATGACTTCGGACCGAGGACTTGCCGGGTCCTACTCCGCCAGCGTTCTGAAGCAGGCAGAGCACCTCGTGGAACTCCTGCGTGAAGAAGGCAAGGAAGTCAAGACCTACTTGGTCGGCCGCAAGGCCCAGGCTTACTTTGATTTCCGCTCACGCGAGTACGCACGAGTGTGGACCGGGGAAACCGATTCCCCGCGTTTCGAAACCGCACGCGAGCTGCGCGATGTCCTCCTGGAGGACTTCGACACCGACTTCGAGCAGGGAGGCGTGGACGAGATCCACGTCGTCTACACCCAGTTCAAGTCGATGGTCACGCAGGAACCGACGGTCATCCGTCTGTTGCCGTTGGAGGTTGTCGAGGACGAGTCCGAGACCCCGGCCGACGAGCTGTTGCCACTGTACGAGTTTGAGCCATCGCCGGAGGAAGTGCTTGACGCACTGCTGCCGCGCTACATCGATTCTCGACTGTTCAACTGCCAGCTGCAGTCCGCTGCCTCCGAGCTCGCTGCCCGCCAGCGCGCCATGAAGGCCGCAGGCGACAACGCTGGTGAACTGATCAAGAAGTACACCCGATTGCTCAACAATGCCCGTCAGGCTGAAATCACCCAGGAGCTTTCGGAAATTATTGCCGGCGCCGACGCGCTGAACAGCTGATTTCCGAGATTCCGACCAGACAAGAAGTGAGAAAGATGACTGCCCAACTCAACGAGCAGGTTACCGCAGGGGCCATTGGTCGCGTCGCGCGCGTGACTGGCCCGGTCGTGGACGTCGAGTTCCCAGCCGACGCACTGCCTGCTATCTACAACGCACTGACCGCTGAGCTGACCCTCAACGGCGAAACCAAGAAGATCACCTTCGAGACCAGCCAGCACCTCGGTGAGGGCCTGGTCCGCGCAGTATCGCTGCAGGGCACCGACGGCCTGGTCCGCGGCGCTCAGGTTATCGATACCGGCGCTGCCATCTCCGTCCCAGTCGGCGACGGCGTCAAGGGCCACATCTTCAACGTGCTGGGCGATGCCCTGGACGTTGATAACTCGGAGATCCAGGTTTCCGAGCGCTGGCCAATCCACCGCGAGGCACCGAAGTTCTCGGAGCTCGAGGGCTCGACCGAGATGCTGGAAACCGGCATCAAGTCGATCGACCTGCTGACCCCTTACATCAAGGGCGGCAAGATCGGCCTGTTCGGCGGCGCTGGCGTGGGCAAGACCGTGCTGATCCAGGAAATGATCACCCGTGTGGCACGCAACTTCGGTGGTACCTCGGTATTCGCCGGCGTGGGCGAGCGCACCCGTGAAGGCAACGACCTCTGGGTCGAAATGGACGAAGCCAACGTGCTCAAGGACACCGCACTGGTGTTCGGCCAGATGGATGAGCCACCAGGCACCCGTCTGCGCGTGGCACTGTCGGCTCTGACCATGGCGGAATACTTCCGCGATGTGCAGAACCAGGACGTGCTGCTCTTCATCGACAACATCTTCCGCTTCACCCAGGCCGGTTCCGAGGTGTCGACCCTGCTGGGCCGCATGCCTTCCGCCGTGGGCTACCAGCCGAACTTGGCCGATGAAATGGGCCTGCTGCAGGAACGCATCACCTCGACGAAGGGCCGCTCGATCACCTCGATGCAGGCTGTCTACGTCCCGGCCGATGACTACACCGACCCGGCGCCGGCAGCAACCTTCGCCCACCTGGATGCAACCACCGAGCTGTCGCGTGAAATCGCGTCGCGCGGCCTGTACCCGGCAATCGATCCGCTGACCTCGACCTCGCGAATCCTGGATCCGCAGTACATCGGCCAGGATCACTACGATGTAGCCATCCGCGTGAAGGCTATCCTGCAGAAGAACAAGGAACTGCAGGACATCATCGCGATCCTCGGTATCGACGAACTGGGCGAAGAGGACAAGATCGTCGTTGCCCGTGCACGCCGCATCCAGCAGTTCCTGTCGCAGAACACCTACACCGCAAAGCAGTTCACCGGTGTCGAGGGCTCGACCGTATCGATCAAGGACACCATCGAAGGCTTCAAGGCCATCTGCGATGGCGACCTGGACCACATTGCAGAACAGGCGTTCTTCAACATCGGCGGTCTTGACGACGTCGAGCGCCAGTGGGCCGAAATCCAGAAGGCCAGCTAATCATGGCTGAGCTTCAGGTCGAAATCGTCGCGGCCGACCACTTCGTGTGGTCGGGCGCAGCGAAGCTGGTCAAGGCTCGTTCGGTGGACGGCGAGATCGGTGTTCTGCCCGGTCACGTTCCGATGCTGTCCGTGCTTGCCGCTGGGGACCTGGAAATCGAACCGGTTTCCGAGTCCCGCTTCTCGGTCCAGATCGATGGGGGCTTCTTCTCCGTTGATTCGGATCGCGTAGTGATCGTTGCTGACAACGCTGTGCTTGGTACCGCAGCGTAGGCGATGAATTGTTCGAGATAACCGCACCAGTTCTGATCGCGTTGCTGATCCTCATCGGCATCGCCATGTTCTTCGGGGCCATGGCCGTGCGCCGCATCCAATTGCGGCGCACGCTGGGCACCTTCGATGCATCAATCCTCGCGCCCTCGGGCAAATGGATCATGGTCATCGGCCGCTACGGCGGAGCGCATGTGGACCTGTTGCGGTTTTTCTCTGTCTCCCCGGTGCCGAGCTTCGTGATCGAGCGCCGCGGACTGGACATCACCGGAACGCGCCAGCCCACCGATGAGGAAACCTCGCGGATCCCGCCGGGATTCATCATCGTGATGCTGGTGCGCAGCGGTGAGGAACTGCTGCTGGCCATGGACTACCGTGACTACACCGGCTTCTCGGCCTGGCTCGAAGCCGGACCGATCGCCGGAAGCTGGCAGATCTAGTATTTGAATACGCGAAGACCGCCGCTGCACTTGCAGCGGCGGTCTTCGCTTCTTAAAGGCTAGAGGTATTCCCCGTTGCGGATCGTCTGGACCAGCTGCAGGTCGGCATCGAGGACCAGCGCGTCGGCCGCGAAGCCGTAGTGCAGGGAGCCGACTTCATCGGCCAATCCGATCAGCGAGGCAGGGATGGACGTGGCCGAGTTGACCGCCTCGACCAGCGAGACCCCTGCCTGCACCGCATGCTGTACGATCTGGAGCAGCGTGCAGGTGCCGCCAGCCAGCGAATTATCGCTCGACAGCCGTGCCTGGCCGTTGGACACGGTCACCTCCTGCGGGCCGAGGGTGTAGTGGCCATCGGCCAGGCCAGTGGCTGCCATGGAATCGCTGACCAGCAGGATGTTGCCTCCGCCCACCAGCCGGTAGACCAGCCGCACGGTATCGGGGGACAGGTGCACCCCGTCGGCGATCAGCTCCACGAACGCATTGCGGTTCACCGCTTCTTCCAGGCAGGCGGCCACCGGTCCCGGCTCGCGGTGGTGCAGCGAGGGCATGCCGTTGAACAGGTGGGTGACCGTCGGGCGTTCGGTGAATCCGTCCACCCCGGCGCTGCGCAGCTGCTCGCGGGCAAAGCGCAGCGAATCGGAGGCGACCTGCGCGCTGGCATCGGTATGCCCCAGCGAGGGAACCACGCCGTGGGAGACCAGCTGCTCGATGATTTCCTCGGTGCCCTCCAGTTCGGGGGCATAGGTCATGGTGCGCAGCTGGCCGCGGCTGGCGGCCACCAGCTCGCTGACGAAGCCGGGATCAGGTTCCTGCAGGAAGCGCGGATCCTGGGCGCCGCAGCGGGCTTCGGAGAGGAACGGGCCCTCGGCATGGATGCCGGCAATCTTCCCGGCCTCGGCCAATTCGGCGAGCAGCTCGGCGGCCTCGATCATCGACGACGGCTCAGCGGTGACCAGCGAGGCGAGCAGCGTTGTGGTGCCCGAACGGTGCAGGTACTCGATGGCTTCGGTGACGCTCTTGTGATCCGGCGACGAGAAATCAGCGCCGAGGGCGCCGTGGCAGTGCAGGTCAATGAGGCCCGGGATGATGATGGATCCCGGGGCCACTTCGCGCACCGGGTAGTCGGCGGCGTCAGGCAGGGCGGTGAAGTCATCGCGGTTGCCGGCAAAGCGGATGCGGTCTCCCTCGACGGCGAGCACGCCATCGGTGACCTTGAGACCATCGGAAATCAGGGTGGCGAACAAAGCGTAGCGCGTCGTAGTCATGTTCCCAGCTTAGAAGAGAGAAGGCATCCAGTCACCGACTTGGCGGATTATTCACGAAACGGACGTGGAAGGAGGGCGGGCCTCATGCGCTCAGCCGCGTGTAGCGGCAGGATCCGGGTTTTCCGGATCGGTGCCGGAAGCGATGAGCTTCAGCGATTGCCAGGCGCTGGCATTCCCGCCGGTATCGAGCTGCGCTTCGCGCGCGGCCCGTGCGGCGGCCTGCTTGTCCTTCGCGTTGCCGAATTTGCTCTTCAGCGAGCGGTAGGCCTTGCGGAACATCCGGTAGAGGAGGAACCCGATGGCCACCGCTGCCAGGCCAAGCAGCGCGGCCAGCACCGGAAGCAGCACGGCCGCGAGCACCAGCACCAGCGCACCGAAATCCTCTATCAGGCTGCGCACCCATTGGGCCACCGGTTCGGGCACGACGTTGGTTGCCGCGGTCAGCGATGATTTGCCCAGGCTCACCGACAGCGCGGATCCCGCACCGAGCAACCCGGTCACCACGGCAACTTCCACTCCCGAGTTGGCCCCAAGCCCAATGCCTACCAGCGCTCCGAAGACCGGGCGCAGCCATACGGAGACCGTTTCCATGGACAAGTTCAGGAAAGGGATCTTGTCCAGGCCCGCCTCGCCAATGGCCAGCACCGCGCAAATCGCCAGAACCCAAGGATTGCTGATGCTCTCGGGGATCTGCCGGGCGGCCGAGGCGATCATCTCTGGTGCGGTGTCGGGAATTGCGAGTCCGGCAATGCCGAGCGCCAACACGGTGAAGTAGGGCCGAAGTCCGGCGGCGGAACCGCTGCCAATGGCCATGAGCGAAGCTGTCAGCGGATCCAATGGTCCTCCCGGCAAAGCTGGCTGGTGCCGTGCGGCCCCCAGCGCATTTGGTTGAGGAGATCAGATTAGCAGTCGGCAGGCAGCTCCGGGACTTGCAGCGCGTCGGGCAGGACTCTGCGCTAGAAGAGACGTCCTGCGGAATCGTCGACACCGCGCATGGCGTCGTAGTCCAGGGTGAGGCAGCGGATGCCGCGGTCCTCGGCCAGGGTGCGGGCCTGCGGCTTGATCTGCTGGGCTGCGAAGATTCCGGTGACCGGCTTGAGCAGCGGATCGCGGTTGAGCAGGTCCAGATAGCGGGTCAGCTGTTCCACGCCGTCAATGTCGCCACGGCGCTTGAGCTCTACCGCTACCGTGGCGCCCTTGGCATCACGGGCCAGGATGTCCACCGGGCCGATGGCGGTCATGTACTCGCGGCGGATCAGCTGGTGGCCGTCGCCGAGCAACTCGATCTGCTCGGCTAGCAGGCGCTGCAGGTCGGCCTCGACGCCGTCTTTGACCAGCCCCGGATCATTGCCCAGGATGTGGGCCGAGTCGTGCTCGAAGCTGTGGAAGTGGATGGTCAGCTTGTCATCGGTCTTCGCGCTGGCCACGATCCACGTGGCGGTGGCTCCCAAAGCGGCGGCTTCCTCGTCGGGGTCGGCCTCGCGCAGGGTCAATGGAGGATTCATCCAGTTCAGCGGCTTGTAGCTGCCGCCATCCGAATGGATGAGAACCGATCCATCGGCCTTGACCATGATCAGGCGGGTCGCCAACGGAAGGTGGGCTCGCAGACGGCCCTCGTAATCTACTGAACACTTCGCTACCACTAAACGCACCCCACACACTTTACTAGCTGGTTGCGACTTGTGCCCTCAGATACGGCATGATTAATGACATGCCACGTTCCAACCGCCCGCGCCGCTCGAAGAATTCACGACCTGCCAAGGGCCGGAACTCCGGATCCGGACACGGCTATGGGGATGACGAGCAGGAGTACGGAGCGGACCAGGAAGAGTGGATGCAACGGGCGCGCTTCGGCGTGGTGCTCCGCCAGGATGCCCCGGATGGGCAGTGGCATGTACGCAAGATCGCGCCGCTGAACGCCAACAAGATCTACACCTGCCCCGGGTGCCACCGCTCCATCGGCGTGGGCGTGGCCCATGTGGTCGCCTGGCGGGCGGATCACTGGTCGGGGGATGAGGCCGCGGCCACCGCGCGGCGCCACTGGCATCCGCACTGCTGGGAAACCCGCTCCTACCGCTACTAGGACGAGCCTGCGGAGTCAGTCCGCTAGCGGCGGTCCTGGCGTGCGATGAATACCTCGCGCAACAGGATCATGGCGCTGGCAGCTACCGGAATGGCCATCAGCGCACCGGTAACCCCGGCCAGGCTGCCACCGGCAATCACCGAGATCACCGCTACAGCGCCGGGCACTGCCACCGCCCGGCGCATGATGCGCGGCGAGACGAAGTAGGCTTCGATTTGCAGGTAGCCGAAGTAGCAGACGGCATAGATCAGCGCGGTTTGCCACCCCAGGGACAGCGTCACCAAGGTGACCAGCACACCGGCGATCACGCCACCGACCAGTGGGATGAAGGCCAGCAAGGCCACCAGCAAGGTGAGCAGCGCGGTGAACGGAACGCCCAGGATGCTCATCAGGAGCAGCGCCACCAGGCAGTTCAGTATCGCCACGGTGGCTTGGCCCATGACATAGTTGCCCACCGAGCGCGTGATGCGCACGGTCAATTCCGAGACGCGCTCGCGCTTGGAGCGCGGGGCCAGGCGCAATGAGAAGCCCATCATGCCAGGCAGGGACGCCAGGAAGTAGATGGCCAGCACCAGCACGATCAGCACGCCGAACATCGACTGCGCGACGGTTTGCGAGACGCCCAGGACACCGCCGAAGACATTCGTTACGGCGCCCGAGTCTCCAAAGAAACGGTCCACCTCGGTTGTGATGCGCTGGGAGATTGCATATTGGCGGTCGATTTCCCTGACCCATTCGCTATTGAGGAAATCATCGACGATTTCAGGCGCGCGCGTGATGAAGGTGGTGATCTGATTGACCAGCGTAGGGATGATCAGGGCCATGAAGCCGCCGAAGATTGCCAGCATGCTGACCATGGTCGCGGTCACGGCCAGCGGACGGGAGAGCCCCTTGCGCATCATGAAGCGCACAAGCGGGTCAAGGCCCAGGGCAATGAACAGCGCGATGGCAATCCAGGTCATCAGCGAGCCGACATTGGTCAGCAGGTAGAAGCCGCCCAGAGCGATGCCCACCCCGATGGTGCCCAGGAAGCCCATGGAAATCGGGTGCAGCGCAGGAATGGGTTCGGGGGATCCCTCCAGCGGCTGCTCGGGTTCCTCGCCGAGGGCCGCGCCCCGCTGCGGGGCGTTGAGCAGCTTGCCCACCCGGTCGGCGAGCTTCCTGGTCCAGCCCTCGCGAGCCGCAGTGCCGCCCGATGGCGCAGAAGCGGGATAGCGGGGGACCGGCGAGCCCTCTGATGATGGCGGCGCCGGCTGGGAATTCGCCTGATGAGGCTGGGAATGCGCTGTGGATTCCGGGCCTGGGGCCTCTGGTTCCACGGAGCGCTCAGGTGCGTGCGATTGCTCGTCGTGCGCGTGCTGAGCGCGATGCGGGCGCGGCTGATCTGGCTCCATGGGTCAGAGCATATCGCGCATTGGCGTCTATTAAGTGGTTCAAGGCACCACGCACTTGCGGTGTTGAGGCAGTTCACAGGCACTGATCGGAACCATGATCCGCCGCAACTCGTTAGACTTGTCGAAGAACAGCTGTGAGACGTAGGCGAATAGGTGAACTTGTGCGAAAAGTAATCTCCGTGATCGCGATGCTGCTGGGGGCCGTGGCCCTGGTGGTCGGCATCGGACAGAAGACCTTTTGGGCGCCGCCCGAAACGGTGACCGCGACCATGCCGCAACTATCCGATGAGGCCCCGCTGACCGTGATTGAATCCTCGGTCAACGACCCCAAGCTTGATCCGGTGGAACTGGTGATCAAGTCGAAGGGTGAATTCACCGCGTCCCTGGGACGCGACTATGACGTCGAGTCGTGGGTCGGCGATGCCGCGCACGTTTCGGTCACCGGAATCGATACCAATAACCACAAGATGATTGCCGAATACGCCAAGGGCGAAGCCGAAGTGCCGAACCCCGCCGGCGATGACATCTTCTTCGACTCGCAGACCGCAGACCAGACCATGACCTACCGCTGGACCGCTCCGGATTCCGGCGACTGGTCGCTGTTGCTGGCCGCCGGCGGAAAGGACGCCGCTCCAGTGGACATCTCGGTGAGCTACGCAAATGACGACGCCATGCCATTCGCCCTGCCGTTGATCATTGCCGGCGCGCTGCTGCTGGTCTTCGGCGTGGCCCTGCTGGCCATGCGCCCCGGCAAGGCGAAGACCGGCTCGAACACCCAGCACTCGGTCGCCGCCGTGGCAGTCGTCGCCCTGGCCATCTCCGGCGTCTCGCTGCCGATGGCTCCAAGCGACGAGGACAGTGCCAAGGCCTCGGAATCGGCGCAGAAGTCCGATGAAGCGAAGTCCGAAGAAGCCAAGTCCGACGAGGCCAAGGGCTCCGAATCCGCCGCTTCCTCGGAGGAGGAAGCGGCCAGCTTCCCGGTGATCACCGAAGAGCAGCTCAAGCGGGTGCTGGCCGATGCCCAGAAGCAGATCGCCAAGGCAGATGAAAAGAACGATTCCAAGGCCCTGGAACAGCGCAGCGCCGGTGCTTTCAAGTACCTGCGCAACAAGCGCTATGACATGCTCAAGGAAGAGTTCAAGGTCGACAAGCCGATGGCGCTCACGACCCAGGTGATCCGCTCGGCCGCGGTGCCGAATGCGAATGAAGCCAAGTTCCCGCGCGTGATCTCCGTGGTGACCGCGAAGAACAATGACGCAGACACCCTGCCGCAGGCGCTCACCCTGGTGCAGGCCAATGCCCGCGAGAACTTCAAGGTGGTCTTCGCCGGACAGATGCTGCCGAACTCCACCTTCCCGGGCATCGCGGTGGGCGATCCGTCGACCAAGCAGCTGGGCGCCGACGCCGAAGGCCTGCAGATGACCCCGAAGAAGGCGCTGGAGGCGCTGGGCAAGGTGCTGACCGATCCCAAGGCCAAGGAGAAGGACAAGTTCGCCGAGTCGGACTTCATCAAGGCGGTGCACGCGGCCCAGGAGGACGAGTCCAAGGAAGCCAACGAGGCGAACGTGAAGTACAAGCGCTCGGTCACCGAGGGCGACACCAAGGTGGTCTCCACCCCGGACGGCGGCGCGATTGTCACCGGCAAGCTGAACAACAAGGCGCTGTTCGTCCGCACCGAAGACGCCGACCCGCTCAAGAGCACCGACAAGCTGACCGAACAGCTGCTGGGCTCCAGCTCGTCGAACGGCGACGTCGAGAGCACCTACGCCGAACCAGTGATGTTCTACCTGCCGGCCGATGGTTCCAAGGACAAGATCCAGCTGATCTCGGCAAGCCAGGTCCTGCTCGATGTGAAGGAAGTTGACTAATCCCCATGACTGATCAGAACATCCCCTCGACCCGCGGTGCGGTGGATCTCTCGGCGCTGGCCAACCACGGCCCGGAAGCCACCGACAGCACCCCAGCCGGTGCCGCCAGCTGGACCACCAGCCTGGACGAGGCCGCGTTCCAGCAGTTCGTCGGCCTGTCCCAGCAGGTGCCCGCCATCGTTTCCCTCGGCTCGCCGCGCGTGCAGGTCTCTGCAGACCTGGATGCGACCCTGCGCAAGCTGGTGGATGCCAAGGGTGGCAAGTTCGTCCTCGGCCTCGTGGATGCCGAAAGCTACCCGCAGATCGCCCAGGCCTTCCAGGCGCAGCAGATCCCGATGGTGGTTGCGCTGATCAAGGGCCAGCCGGTGCCGCTGTTCCAGGGTCCTGCCGAAGAAGCGCAAATTGCCCAGGTTTTCGCGCAGCTTGAACAGCTTGCCGTGCAGCAGGGCATGAGCGGCACCGCCCCGGCATTCTCCGGGCAGGCCGGCCAGGCCGAGCCGGAACTGCCGCCGCTGCACCAGAAGGCAGTCGACGCCATTGATGCGGGGGACTACGCCGCCGCCGAGGCAGCCTACTTGGAAGCGCTGAACGAAAAGCCGAACGACAAGGACGCGCAGGTTGGCGTGTACCAGGTCCGCTTGCTCTCGCGCACGCACAACCTGGATCTGAACAAGGCTCGCGAGCAGGCCGCGCAGAACCCCGAGGACATCGCGGCGCAGCTGGATGTCGCCGACCTGGATGTGGTCGGCGGGCATGTCGAGGACGCCTTCGCCCGGCTGGTCTCGCTGATCTCCAAGCTAGCGGATGAGGACCGCGAGCGGGTGCGCCGCCGCCTGATCGAGCTCTATGCGGTCATCGGCAATGCCGACCCACGCGTCGCCGCCTCGCGCCAGAAGCTGGCCCGCGTACTCTTCTAGGCTGATGCCGAAGCGCTGAAGCGCACAGCTAGCAAGCCGCGGTCCGGAATATTTCCCGGGCCGCGGCTTTGTCTTGCCTTCAGGTTTAACTCCAAAGGATGATGTGTTCTGACTTGGGGCATTGCTAGCCTTAAACTATGAATCAGATCGCACTGGACATCCGGTCTCTCGCCAAGCAATTTGGCGCCAAGATTGCCGTGAACAACGTCAGCCTGCAAGTTCCCGCCGGTTCATTCTATGGGCTGGTCGGGCCCAACGGCGCCGGAAAGACCACCATGCTCTCGATGGCTACCGGTTTGCTGCGCCCGGATGCGGGCCAGGCGGTGGTCAACGGCGTGGACATCTGGGCCGACCCGCACGCCGCCAAGTCCACCCTGGGCGTCCTGGCCGATGGCGTGCGCCAATTCGATCGGCTCACCGGCCGGCAGCTGGTGACCTATTCCGGGCTGCTGCGCGGCATGGACCGTGCCGAAGTTGCCCAGCGCACCGAAGACCTGCTGCGCGTGATGGACCTGCTGGATGACGGGGACAAGCTGGTGGTGGACTACTCCGCCGGCATGACCAAGAAGATCACCTTGGCTACCGCGATGATCCACTCGCCAAAGCTGCTGGTGCTCGATGAGCCATTCGAGGCAGTGGACCCGGTCTCGGCGGCGAATATCCGCGACATCCTGAACAACTACGTGGAGTTCGGCGGCACCGTGATCGTTTCCTCGCATGTCATGGACCTGGTCCAGCGCATGTGCACGCATGTGGCGGTCATTTCCGATGGCGTGCTCAAGGCGCAGGGCACCGTGGATGAAGTCCGCGGCGGCATGAGCCTGGAAGACCGCTTCGTCGATCTGGTGGGCGGCCGCGCCAACAACGAGGGGCTGTCATGGTTGCGCACGTCCTAAGCCTGAAACTGCGCTTGCTGGCCAATGGCTTCAAGCGCTCCGTCGGCCAGCTGATCGGCGTCATCATCGGCGGCCTGTACGCGCTGGGCATGATCACCATGCTGACCTTGGCCGTGTGGTTCGCCGCTGACGAGATCCCCTTCCAAGGCGAAATGTTTACCCTGATCGGTTCGGCAGTGGTGCTGGGCTGGGCCATCATCCCGCCGCTGCTGACCGGCGTCGACCTCACCCTGGAACCGTCGCGCTTCGTCCAATTCGGAATCCCGGAAAAGACCCTGGGTCCTGCCCTGGTGCTGGCCGGCTTTATCTCGATTCCTGCGGTGCTGACAGTTGTCGGCCTGCTGGGCGCCTCGCTGATGTGGCGAAGCGATGCAGGTGCGTTGATGCTGGGTCTGCTCGCTGCGGTGGCGACCGCGGTGATGGCGATCCTGCTGTGCCAGTACCTGGTGATCATGGCAACCGCGCTGCGGGCCAAGCGCCGCTTCCGCGAATTGACGTTCGCGCTGCTGTTCTTGCTGCTCGTCGGGCTGGGCCCGATCATGGCCTCGGTGTTCTCCGCGGCAGAGTCCATGGGCGACTGGATCCATCCGCTGTCCACGGTGCTCGGCTACACCCCGCTCGGCGCCTTTGCCGCTGTTCCCGGGGCCTATGCCTCGGCGCTCTACGGGCAAATGGCCATCCACCTGGCGCTAGGTGCGGCCTACCTCGGCGGGCTCTATTTCCTGCTGGCTCGCGCTACTGCAAAAGCCGCGATTACCCCGCCGCCGCAGCAGCGCGCTGCCACGGCCAAGGGGCTGGGCTTCTTCAAGCTGCTGCCGGCAACACCGACCGGCGCCGTCGCCGCCAGGGCACTGACCTATTGGTTCAAGGATCCGCGCTACGCCGTGGGCGTGCTGATTGTGCCGGTGCTTCCATTGCTCTTCTGGTTCACCGGCAGCCAATCCGGCAACTACACGATGATGTATCTGATGGGGCCGTTGATCGGCATCCTGCTGGGCTTTTCCATATCCGCAGATATTTCCTATGACAACACGGCCTTTGCACTGCATGCACTGACCGGCATATCCGGCCGGGCCGATCGTGCAGGACGGGCGCTGTCCTGCTTCCTGATTGCCATCATTCCGGTCCTGGCGGCCGCGATCCTGCCTGGCCTCATCGCTGGCGAGCTATGGCGCATCCCGGGTGATCTGGGCTTGTCGCTGGCCGCGCTGTTCGTCGCGTTGGGCGTTTCCTCGGTGTCTTCGGCCCGCTACACCTATGCGGTGCCGCTTCCGGGCGATAACCCGATGAAGACCCCGCCTGGCAGCGGCATGCGCATGGCGCTCACGCAGCTGGGTATCATGCTCACCATGGGACTCTTGCTGATCCCGGTGCTCATTCCCTACACTATCGGCTGGTTCCAGCACTCGCAGGTCTTGGGCTTCATCACCCTGGGTGCGGGCTTGGTTCTGGGCACCGGACTGGTGCTCGGCGGCATTGCCCTCGGCGGCAAATGGTATGAGAAGCGCACTCCAGAGTTGATGCAGTCGGTCATGCTCAACAAGTAGGCAGGGCAACCGGAACGGCATCCTGGGCCGTCCAGCGGACAGCAATGTTCCGCCGGGCGGCCTTTTGCCTGCCCTGGTGCAACAAGGTTCACAGGATATTGGCCGGTGGTGCCCAAGCCGGGAGAAATCCAAATCAAACTGGATGGCAGCCATTTGAGCAGATGCAAGAAAACGATCACTGACCTGAAGATATGAAGCCGAACACGGAGCAGCTTAAGCAACAGCGGCAAAGTCAATGTGGACAAGCTCCCATGGCCGCCACGCGGACAGCAGGGGCAATCCGTACTAGACTTGAAGGCATGGTGGAACAGTCTGAAGAAACCCGCGGTGGCACTGCCACGATTGAACGTACCGAGACAACCCAGAGTGTCGAGGCCGGAGATCACGAGCGCTTTGCCCACTATGTGCAGAAAGAAAAGATCATGGAGTCGGCAATGACCGGCGAGCCAGTGATCGCCCTGTGCGGCAAGGTCTGGACCCCAGGCCGAGATCCGCAGAAATTCCCGGTATGCCCCGAGTGCAAGGAAATCTACGATTCCTTGATGGGGTAGTGCTGCGAATGAACTAGCACTACTTCACACGATGCACGCGGCCGGGAAAAGGTAAATGACCGAGACACTCTTTGATTTTGGCGACAAGCTTCCACTAGAAGACAAGCTTCCGGTAGCGTACCCGGAACGCGCGGCATGGGGAACCGGGCCGAAGCTGCGTGCCTGGCAGGCCGAAGCGCTGGCCTTGTACTTCGATAAGGAGCCCAAGGACTTCATGGCCGTGGCCACCCCTGGCGCCGGCAAGACCACTTTCGCGCTGCGCCTGGCGAAGGTGCTGATCGATTCGGGCAAGATCAACCGCATGATCGTTGTCGCGCCGACCGACCACCTGAAAAAGCAGTGGGCGGATTCGGCAGCGCGTGTGGGCATTGCCCTGGACCCGAACTACAAGAACTCCGACGGCCGGCACGGCTCGCATTACATGGGCGTCGTGGTGACCTATGCCCAGGTCGCGCTGAAGCCTGCCGTGCACCGTGCGAAGACCGAGGATGCCCGCACCCTGGTGATCATGGATGAGGTCCACCACGCCGGCGATGCGCTGAGCTGGGGCGACGGCATCCGCGAGGCATTCGAACCTGCCACCCGCCGACTGGCCCTGACCGGTACCCCGTTCCGTTCCGATGCTGCACCGATTCCCTTCGTGCAGTATATCGATGAGGGAGACGGCATCCGCCGGTCCAAGGCCGACTACACCTACGGCTACGGCAACGCCCTGGCAGACCATGTGGTCCGTCCGGTGCTGTTCATGGCCTATTCGGGCAATATGCGCTGGCGAACCGCCGGCGGCGAGGAGATGGAAGCAAACCTCGGCGAGGGCTTCACCAAGGATGTCACCGCCCATGCCTGGCGCACCGCGCTGGACCCGCACGGGGACTGGATTCCCTCGGTGCTGCAAGCCGCCGACCGGCGCCTGTCCGAGGTGCGCCGCACCGTGAAGGACGCCGGCGGGCTGGTCATTGCCACCGACCACGAGGACGCGCGCGGCTATGCTGCCCAGCTCGAAGCCATCTGCGGCGAGAAGGTCACCACCATCCTGTCCGATGACCCCAAGGCATCGCAGAAGATCGACGAATTCTCCGAATCCGATGCGCGCTGGATGGTCGCGGTGCGCATGGTGTCCGAAGGCGTGGACGTGCCGCGCTTGTGCGTCGGCGTCTATGCGACATCCACCTCCACGCCGCTGTTCTTCGCCCAGGCGGTGGGGCGCTTCGTGCGCAGCCGCAAGCGCGGAGAAGTGGCCTCGGTGTTCCTGCCCTCGGTGCCGATCCTGATGGCCTTGGCCAACGAGATGGAAGTCGAACGCGACCACGCCTTGGACCGCGAAGGCTCCAAGGACGAGGACGGCCTGGACGATTCGCTGCTGGAAGCGGCGAACAAGGAAGAGAAGGCCAGCGACGAGCTGGCACGCAACAAGTTCGAAGCGCTGAACTCGCAGGCTTCCTTTGACCGCGTGCTCTTCGACGGTGGCGAATTCGGCACCGGTGCCGACATCGGCAGCGAAGAGGAACTGGGCTTCCTGGGAATCCCGGGCCTGCTGGATACCGAGCAGGTGTCTGAATTGCTGCGCAAGCAGCAGAACAGGCAGATTTCCAAGGGCGCCACGAAGCCCGAGCCGGTGTCCGACCACCGCCGCATGATGGAGCTGCGTACGAAGCTGTCCAAGAACGTCTCGGCATGGGCTGCCCGGACCGGCACGCCGCATGGGCAGATCCACAACAAGCTGCGCAGCATCTGCGGCGGGCCTGCGGTGCCGCAAGCAACAGCTGACCAGCTGCAGGCGCGCATCGACAAGCTGCAGGACTGGTTCGTCGGACGCAAGTAGTTTCCGCGAAAAAACGGCTTGGCGCTGACCGGAGAATTCGGTCAGCGCCAAGCCGTTGTGGTTTTCATGGCAAGGATCAGCCCAGCGACAGCACCGTGACGCCGGCTGCGCGCAGTTCCTCGCGGATCGCTGGCAGATTCTCCGGCGAGACCGCTGCGGTCAGCGGGGAAATGATGGTGGTGGTGAACCCGGCTTCCACCGCATCGAACGCGGTGGCCTTCACGCAGTGGTCAGCGGCAAGTCCCACGACATCCACCGAAGTGATGCCCTTGGCCTTGAGCCAATCACCGAGCAGTTCTCCGCTTTCATCGGCCTTGTCTGCCGAAGGATCCAGTTTCCGGGCTTCGAAGCCGGAATAGGCCGCGGCGAAACGCCCCTTGGCGAAATGCGCGTCGACTGGCACGTGCGCGAGCTGCGGATGCAGCGCTGCGCCAGGTGTGCCGGCGACACAGTGCACCGGCCAGGAATCAATGAAGTCCGGGTTCTGAGAGAAATGATCGCCCGGCTCGATGTGCCAATCCTGGGTGGTCACGATGGCCGAGTAGGAATCGCGGCGTTCGGCAATGTCCGCGGCAATGGCCGTAGCTACAGCATTGCCGCCGGTTACCGCGAGGGCACCGCCTTCGCAGAAGTCCGGCTGGACATCAATGATCAATAGGGCTCTGCTCATCGCTGCCTCCCTGGCTAGTGAATGTAGACCTTGGACAACTGCGGACCGCAGGATCCTTGAACCTGGATCCTACGTTCCGCAGCTGAGTTTTTCGTGTGTTTGTCTAGTCCTGGATCATGACGGTCGGGATGACCGGTTCGCCGCGCTGCATCTTGCGGGCCACGCCCGGCAGCTCCTGGACCGATGCGTGGTGGCGCTCGGTGGCGCGCTTGACGCCGGCAGCGCCGACATGGGCCTGGTCGATCTCGCCGTTGCGGACCAGCGGGACAACCAAGTCGCGCTCGGGGCCGCCGGTGGTGTACTCGGAGGTGGAGACGATTTCGGCGACGGCGCGGTTGCGCTCGTTGAGCTGGCGCACCGCATACTTGCGGCCGCCCACGCTGGCCTTGTTCGCCGCGGCCTTGGCCACGGGAATCCATTCGCCCGCATCGTCCTGGCGGGCCACCAGCTTGTAGACCATGGACGCGGTCGGGTGCCCGGAGCCGGTGACCAGGGCCGTGCCCACGCCGTAGGAGTCCACCGGGGCGCTGGCCAAGGCAGCGATCGCGTACTCGTCCAGGTCCGAGGTGACGGTGATCTTGGTGTTCCAGTTGCCCAAATCATCGAGCAGCTCGCGGACCCAGCCTGCCTGCTGCACCAGGTCGCCCGAGTCGAGGCGGACGCCGCCCAGCTCGGGACCGGCCACCTCGACCGCGGTGCGTACGCCGTTCTCGACGTCGTAGGTGTCGACCAGCAAGATGGTGTCCTTGCCCAGCGAGGCAACCTGCGCTTCGAAGGCGGCGCGCTCGGTGTCGTGCAGCAGGGTGAAGGAGTGGGCCGAGGTGCCAACGGTTTTCAGGCCGTAGCGTGCACCGGCTTCCAGGTTCGAGGTCGAGGAGAATCCGGCAATCATGGCGGCGCGCGCGGCGGCCACCGCTGATTCCTCATGGGTGCGGCGCGAGCCCATCTCGATGCAGGGGCGCTCGCCGGCCGAAGCGATCATGCGCGAGGCGGCCGAGGCAATGGCCGAATCATGGTTCATCGCCGAGAGCACGAACGTCTCGATGACGCAGGCTTCGGCGAAGGTCGACTCCACGGTCAGCAGCGGCGAGTTCGGGAAGTACAGCTCGCCCTCGGCATAGCCGGAGATGTTGCCGGTGAAGCGGAAGTTCTCCAGGTACTTGATGGTCTCGGCGTTGACCACCTTGTTGTCGCTGAGGAAACGCAGCTGCTCGTCATCGAAGCGGAAATCTGCCAGGCCTTCGAGCACGCGGCCAGTGCCTGCGACCACACCGTAGCGCCGGCCTTCGGGCAAGCGGCGTGCGAATGCCTCGAAGACGGATGGGCGGTGAGCTGCACCGGATTCCAGCGCTGCCTGGAGCATGGTCAGCTCATAGTGGTCGGTGAAGAGACTGGTGCGCATGTGACGCTCCTGATGATCGGAAAAGGCCTTGTGCGGTGCTGCTTGGGAAAGCAGACCCGTTTTACTGTATAACGGCTCACGCCCAAGGTGATATTTGCCGTGTCCGGTGTTGCGTTCAGCTTCCGCGCGTAAAATGGTAGCCATGACCGCAATGCCCGATGTACTTTCCGAATTTGAAACCCTGGTATCCCAAGACAAGCTATGGCGCTTGGTTGTGTGGAATGATCCAGTGAACTTGATGAGCTACGTATCCTACGTGTTCCGTTCCTACTTTGGTTTCAGCCCGGAAAAAGCTGAGAAGCTCATGCTGCAGGTGCACCATGACGGCTTCTGCACCGTGCGCAGCGGCAGCCGCGAAGCCATCGAATCCGATGTGCAGGCCATGCACGGGTTCGGACTGAACGCAACCATGACCCAGGGAGCCTGAACGTGGCCAAGGCCTTCAAGAACGGTTCCAAGGGCATTACCGGCACGCTGCATTCGCCCGAACGCAAGCTGATCCGCGAACTCTTCTCCGACGTCATCGAAATGCTCGAAGAACGTGCCCGGCTGCACCAGCTGCCCGAGGACATCGATCCGCTCTATGCCTTGACCGGCATGCGGCCCGAGTCCATGGACTTGCCTCCGATTGCCGATCCGGCACTGGCCAGGCTGCTGCCCGATGCCAGCGACGACGCCGTGGTGGCTGCCGAGCATCGCCGGCTGACCGAAGCCGATTCGATCGCGCAGAAGGTCGGCCGCCTGCGTGAAGCCCAGCTGCTGCTGGAAACCGACAGGCTCGTGCTGGACAAGGACGCCGCGGCGCGTTTCGCCCAGGCCCTGAACGACGTGCGCCTGGTGCTCGCCGAGCGCCTTCAGATCCGCAGCGAAGAGGATTCGGCCCGCGTCGCCGAGGTGCTTGATGCTTCCGAGGTGGAAACCCCCGAGGAATACATGTCCCTGGTGTACAACCTGATCTCTTGGGTGCTCGATACCTTGATGGGCGCGCTGATGGATGCGGAGTCCTGAGCCCATGAATTCCTACTTTGCCACCGGGCAGGTCTCCGCCCCGGACGCCAATACTCCCATTGGCATCTTCGATTCCGGTGTTGGCGGGCTGACCGTGGCCCGCGCGATCATCGACCAGCTGCCCGGCGAATCGCTGATCTATGTGGGGGATACCGCCAACTCTCCCTACGGTCCGCTGCCCATCGCCCAGGTGCGGGCCAACGCCCTGGGCGTCATGGACGAACTGGTGGATTCCGGGGTGAAGCTGCTGGTCATTGCCTGCAATTCGGCCTCCGCAGCGGTGCTGCGCGATGCCCGCGAACGCTACACCGCGCGCTACGGCATCCCGGTGGTCGAAGTCATCCAGCCGGCGGTCCGCCGTGCCGTGGCCGGCACGAAGAATGGCAGGATCGGCATCATCGGCACCCAGGCGACCGTGGGCTCGCGCGCCTATGAGGATGCTTTTGCCGCTGCCCCGAACCTGCAGGTATCGACCGTGGCCTGCCCGCGTTTCGTGGAGTTCGTGGAATCCGGCATCACCGCCGGCGCCGAGCTGCTGGAGATCGCGCAAGAGTATCTGGCGCCGCTGCAGGCCGCCAAGGTGGACACCCTGGTGCTGGGATGCACGCACTACCCGCTGCTCACCGGCGTGCTCTCCTACGTGATGGGGGATTCGGTCACGCTGGTGTCATCTGCAGAGGAAACGGCGAAGGACGTTTTCCGGGCGCTGACCCGGCATTCGCTGGTGCGCAACGACGGCGCCGCGGCGCGTCATGAGTTCCTCGCCACAGGCAACGCTGATAGTTTTGGTGTACTGGCTCGCCGTTTCCTCGGACCCGAGGTGCTGCAGGTGCGCCACGTGGACCATGTAGCCGCCCACTATCCGACCGGAGCCATCTCGCGGATCACTCCGCAAATGATTGCCGCGTCGAAAGCGAGTAACGAATGAAGCTGACCATCATCGGATGCACCGGGTCATTCCCAGGGCCGGGATCGCCCGCGTCCTGCTACCTGGTGACGGCCTTTGATGGTACCCGCGACTGGAAGATCCTGCTGGATCTGGGGTCCGGGGCTTTGGGCGTGCTGCAGCGCTACACCGATTTGAAAGACATCGACGGGATCATGATTTCCCATCTGCATCCCGACCACTGCATGGATTTGTGCGGTTTGCATGTGGCGATCCGCTGGGATCCCGACGGCTGGGGCCGGGAGCGGATGCTCGTGCACGGCCCGGAAGACACCGCCGAGCGCATCGAGACTGCCTACTCGCTGCCTGACGGCGACACCATGGCCAAGGACTACGACTTCCAGGTCTGGAAATCGCTGAAGCCGGTGAATATCGGACCGTTCACCATCACCCCGTACCCGGTGCGCCACCCGATCAAGGAAGCCTATGCCCTGCGCGTGGAAGCGCATGAACCGGGCCCCGACGGCGAACTGCTGACCAGCGTGCTGACCTATTCCGGGGATACCGACAGCTGCGATGGCCTGGTGGAAGCCGCCCGCGGCGCCGACATGTTCCTGTGCGAAGCGGCCTTCGAGGAAGGCCGCGATGACCACATTGACGGCGTGCACCTGACCGGGAAACGCGCTGGCGAAATGGCCGCCGCCGCCGGTGCCGAGCGCATGCTGCTCACCCACATTCCGGTATGGACCGACATCAACAAGGTGGTTGAAGAGGCCAAGGAAACCTACAGCGGCGGCATTGCCGTTGCCGTATCCGGCGTAACCTACGGCGTGTACTCCGGCAGCCTGAAGGAAGACAAGGACCCGACCCTGTTCAAGGGGGATCGCGGTACCGACTACCTGAAGACCCGCACCGGATCCATGCCGACCATCAAGTACGAGAAGACCCGCAAGTTCCCGCTGCTCAAGCGCAAGAAGTAGCAGCTGGAGTACCTTGGTTATCAGGTCCGGCCGCGCCGCACCATTTGGTGCTGCGAGGCCGGGCCTTGCACTCTGTGGCGCAGCTAGGCCGCTTCGGAAAATAACATAGCCCAGCACGAGAGCTTTCGTGCTGGGCTTTGGCCGTGATGCTAAAGGCTTACCGCCTAGCTAGGCGTTTCAGGCCTGAGTGGCGGGCACCGAGCTGCTGCGGTAGGCGACCAGACCGCCATCGACGCGCACATCGGTACCGTTAACCCATATCGGCTGGCTGGAGAGCAGGTAGGCGATGACCTCGGCAATGTCCTCGGGGGCGGCAAAGCGGCCAAGCAGTTCAGCGGCGGAATTGACCTTATCCTGGCCGTGGTCCTTCTTGAAGTCATCCAGGATCGGAGTCTGCACCGGGCCGGGGCTGACCGAGTTCACCCGCACCCGAGCGCCGACAAACTCGGCGGCCAACTGTTCGGTCAGCAATCGTACGCACTGCTTGGAGAACAGGTAGCTATTCTCCGCAATGGCGGTATCGGCCGCGGCCTGCTCCAGCGCCTGGTCCTGGTCCTCGGCCAGCGCGAAGTCGCGGCAGGCCTCGGCCACACTGCGCCAGCCAAAGGCCACCGAGGAAGCCAGATTCACCACGGAGGCGCGTTCGCCCAGCAGCGGGGCCAGGCCTCGGGTCAGTTCACGCACGGCAAAGACATTGACCGACAGCACGGTGCGCAGCGGCGCGGTGCCTGGTACCCCGGCAATATTTGCCAGGCCAGCCAAGCCCTGCGGGGCCAGTGTGGTCAGTTTCTCGATGACTGCCGAAATGCCGGCAGGGGTGGACAAGTCAGCTTGGATGAAGTCACCCGCGAAGCCAGTGGTCGCGGTGCGGTCGATGCCGATGACTGTGTAGCCGCGGGAGGCCAGTAGCGCCGCGGTGGCCGCGCCAATGCCCGAGGCGCATCCGGTCAAGGCAATGGGCAGTGAAGATGCTGACATGGGGTTCTCCTAGGATGTAGGGGGCCACCGGGCGTCGCCGGGCCGTGCTTGATAGTTAATCCTGCGTCATTGTCCAGGTGGTTCACGACACACTTTCCATCCAATGGAATCAGATCCGGTGTCGGGGCTGGACACCGGGCAAGCTGACATTAGCTAAGATTTCCCGTGAAGAGAGGGTGCTGATGAAAGTGCCAGTCTACGATGTGCTCGACCCGGCCACCCTAGAGGTCGTTGGGCAGGCCCCGGAACACACCGAAGAAGATGTGCGCCAGAGCATTGCTACGGCCAATCTCGCCGCCGCCGGCTGGGCCGCCGACCGTGAGTCCCGTCGCTCCACGCTGCGTGAAGTGGCAGCCCGTATCCGCACCCGCGCCCCACAACTAGGCCGCATCCTGTCCCTGGAACAGGGCAAGGTGCTGAGCGAAGCAATCGGCGAATTTCAAGTGGCCGCGGACCTCTTCGAATACTACGCAAACATGGACTGGGATGAGACCGAGGCACTGCCCGAACGTGCTGGTCGCAAACTGCAGGTGCAGTACCGCCCGGTCGGGCTGGTTGGCACCATCACGCCATGGAATTTCCCGATATCACTGCTCTGCGTGAAACTGGCCCCAGCCTTGGTGGCTGGGTGCACGGTGATTGCCAAGCCTTCGGCGACCACTCCGCTGTCCACTATCGCACTGGTGGAACTGGCTAACGAGCTGCTCCCCGAAGGCGTGCTGCAGGTACGCACCAGCAGCCGCCGCACGGTTAACGTGGCGCTGGCCGAGCTGCCAGAAATCCGCAAGATTTCCTTCACTGGCTCTACCGAGGTGGGCGCAGCGGTCGCCGCCGCGGCCACGTCGAGTGTCAAGCGGGTTACCCTGGAACTGGGTGGCAATGATCCGGCCATTGTGCTGGAGGACGCCGATTTGGAAGCCACCGCCCGCGGCATCGTGGGCAGTGCCTTCCGCAATGCCGGACAGGTCTGCATGGCCGTCAAGCGCGTGTACGTGCCGCGTGCAATGCAGGGGGCATTCACCGAGGTTGTGGTGGCCGAAGCGGCCAAGCTGAGCCTGGGACACGGGGTAGCCGAGGGCACCACCATGGGCCCGATGCACACCGCCAAGCAGCGCCAGAGCGTGCAGGAGATGGTCGATGCAGCGTTGAATTCCGGAGCCCGGCTGGCTGCCGGGGGAGGTACCGGTTGCGATTTGCCTGGCCACTTCATGAATCCGACGATCATCGCCAATGCGGCCGCGGGCATGGCGCTGGTTGATCAAGAACAATTTGGCAGCGCACTACCCATCATTGGATACGACAGCGTCGATGAGGCCATGGTGCAGGCGAATTCCGGGCCCTTTGGTCTGGGCGCATCGTTGTGGACTCCGGATCTGGACCGCGCTGAAGCGCTGGCCTCGAACCTAGAGGCGGGCACGGTGTGGATTAACCAGCACACCGTGGTAGAACTCGATGCGCCCTTTGGCGGGTGGAAGGCCTCGGGCACGGGCCGCGAACGCGGCCGCTGGGGCCTAGAGGAATACCTTGAACCACGCACTATCAATGCTCGAAGCCACGGCTAAGCCCCGCAAGCCACAAGAACTTTAAGGATTGAAATGAACATTTCGTCGAGCACTGAGCTCATCACGCTCGGTACCGCGGCCGGACCGGCCATCCGTGGTAAAGAAAATGGGATGGCCAGCGCCGTCGTCGTCGATGGCAAGCATTATCTGGTGGACTTCGGATTGGGCTGCGTGAGGGCCGCCCACCAGGCAGGACTGCGCGGCCAGGATCTAGTCGCCGGGTTCATCACGCACCTGCACTCCGACCACGTGGGTGAACTGCCGGCCTATCTCATGTGGAACTGGGGTGCCCCTGTGGGCGGCTTCACCACACCGGTGGGCCTCTACGGTCCGGGGAAGGACCCGAACCATGTGCGTGGCCAGCAGCTGGCCGGCACCCGCGAGCTGGTGGATCATACGCTCAAAGCCTTCTCCTACGATCTGGATATCCGCGTCACGGATGAGGCACGCCCGGTGATGAACACGTTGCTGGACGTCCAGGAGATCACGCTGCCCGCAGCGGCCGAAGGTTCCGGCAACCGCCCCTTCATCATCTACGAAGATGACCGGGTGACCGTGCGCGCGGTTCTGGTGGAGCACCCACCGGTATTCCCGGCTTTCGCCTTCCGCTTTGATACGGCCCACGGGTCGATGACCTTCTCCGGGGATACAGCAGAATGCGATGCGCTCATTGAGCTGGCACGCGGCAGCGACATTTTGGTGCATGAGGCAGTGAATCTGGAATTCTTTACCGCCATGGGCTTCAGCCCTACTTTCATCAACCACCAGCGGGAGTCGCACACTCCGCCGGAAGGTGCCGGCCGAGTGGCGCAGGCTGCCGGAGTGAAGCATTTGGTGCTCTCGCATCTGGCCGGGGTAGCAACCCCGGAAGAATGGAAGCAGCGTGCCGAAACCAGCTTCGCCGGTCAGGTCACCGTGGCGAGCAGTGGCCAGCGTTTTGCGCTCAACACATTGGCAGCGGACGTCGTCGGCTAGGAACCGTCGAAATTCTCTGAGCCCCCGGGATTTGATCCTCGAATATATTGTGGATCGAAGCCCGGGGGCGTTGTTCTGTCCCTCGGAACCCCATCGACGTGTGCTGTGACCCGGTTTGAGCGGGCAATTTGGGCGAGAATTGGATCATGCCAAGTGAGTGGTTCGATAAGCCTGGTGGGGAACCGGTGGAACTCTATGAATCTGATCCGCTGTGGCCATTGATAGCGGCTGAATGGACCAACCGAATCCAAAGCAACATTCTTCCTACGCTTGCGCGAGTAGAACATGTAGGGTCAACATCGATCCCCGGCCTGATCGCCAAGCCCGTACTTGACTTGCAAATAGCTGTGCCAGATTTAAACGATGAAGCGGCCTACCGTACTGGTCTTGAATCCTTAGGCCTCGTGCTTCGGCAACGCGAACCTGACCACCGGTTCTTTCGGCCACCAGCCGGTGAACCTCGCCTCGTGCACGTACACGTCTGCGAACAATGATCGGTTTGGGAACACGGCGTACTGCGTTTCCGGGACAGGCTCCGAGTCGATCCGAAGCTTGCCGCCGAATATGCCACGCTTAAGCTCGGACTCGCTGACCGTTTCGGCACTCACCGGCTTAACTACAACAACGGAAAAGCTCAATTTATCTCGCGCGTCATGGCTGGCGAGTAGTTGCTGCGAAGATGTTGACTCTGGAGGCGTTTCCCTGCTGGTCATCCAAGATGTACGTTATATTCGTCTGTAATTTGGTCGTTCACCGGGACATCCGCCCTAATGACTTGGCTAGCAAGCCATTTCCATATTCATAAGCAAGAGAGGCATCCCGTATACCCGCCCGCAAAGCTGGCCGGTGAACGTGCCGTATGCGGACGCGAAAAACGACCGTTACATAACAATGGGTGTCAATCAGAGGTTGGCATACGTGGCTTCGCTTGCAGGGCAATAAGAAATTGCCTCGTGCTCCGATTCGTGCCACTCATTGCAAACACGGATCTCCGGCTCTCCGTCGTTTTTTCAGGGGCGCGCTCCGGGTGTATTCTCACGACGTGCATTCCGGGCACCATACAACCCTGAGATCCATCGCACGCGTGCCATATTCTTCCATTTTCTCCACTTTCTAGCGCTCCATCACCAATATTTTCAGCTTCTCCCGATAAAGCCGTTCGGATACGTTCCAGGATGCGACCTGCTACGCCAAAGGGAGTAACCCCAGCGCAAAGCGGAAGAGTCAGTGCACAAAAACACCACTGGCGCCCTACCCGACAAGGGTGGAGCGCCAGTGGCATCATTGTGCGGCGCGAAGCCGGAGTGCAGCTTAGAGCTGCAGCCCCAATTTCTTGCGGTCGCGCTGCTGGTTGATGCCGAAACAGGCGATGATGCCGGCAATGGTGATCATGATGCCGGTAAGCCAGAAAGCCTGCTCGTATCCGATTGCCGGGGTCGCTGCGGCGCTGACCATGGCACCGACCACGGCCGGGGCGAACAGGCCGCCAGCGGTTAGGAAGGCGTTGGTAATCTGCAGCAGGGCCCCACGCTGGGCGATGTTGGTGGTTTCCGCGGCGACCAGGTAAGTAAGAGCGAACAAGGCCGGGGCGGTACCGAAACCGAAGGTGAAGAAGGTCAGCGCCGCGCCCTGCGAGTCGGCGGCGGTACCCAGCAGCACCATCACGCCAGAGAACACAGCCGACCCGCCGAGAACCAGACCACGGGAGATGCGGGTGTTCAGGCCACGGTTCCCGAGCACCTGAGTAAGCCAGGACAGGCCCACGGTGGAGATCGCACCCCAGATGGCCGGCAAGGCGATTAGCGAGCCGCCCTGCTGGGTGCTGGTGCCCATCACAGTCTCGAAGTAGGCAGGCAGCCAGGTCATTGCGACGGTGAAGGTCCAGTAGCCCAGGAAGGAGCAGAGCACTGCCAGCAACCAGCTGGGGGTGAGGAATGACTTCAGATAAGGAACCTTGGAGTCGGCCGCCACGGCGGTGGCGCCTTCCAACGGGCTGGTGCCTTCGATTTCGTGTTCGGCTTGCACCGAGGTGTAGGGGCCTTCCTTGCCGATGAACAGCCACAGAACGGACCAGACTACACCAACCAAGGCGACGAAGATGAAGGCTGACTTCCAGCCGAACTCGGAGGTCACCCAGGCGATGACCGGGGCGAAAGCCACCACGCCGAGGGTCACCCCGGCCGAGGCCACTGCAGCCGGGGTGGCCGAACGGCGCATCGGGAACCACTTGTAGACCGCGTGCATGGTGATCGGGGCCAGCGGGCCCTCGCCGGCGCCGAGCAGCAAGCGGCTGAACCACAGTGCGGGAAGCGACGCGAAGACGATGACCGGGACCTGCGCGATGGACCAGACGAGGCACAGCGCCAGCAGGATCCACTTGGCTTGGACGCGGTTGGCGATCGGTGCGGCCACGAACTGGGCGACACCGAAGAGGGCGAACACGGCGCTGCCAAGCAGACCGAATTGGGCCGGGGTAATGCCCAGATCCTCCATGAGCGGAACGGCCACGATACCCAAGATGGCCTTGTCGGCCCAGCTGACCATCATCAAGATGAGCAGCATGATGGTGACTGTCCAGCCGTAGGCGGTGCGTTTGCGGCTGGTCCACGTGGCGGGGTTGGAACGCTGAGACTTGCTGGGCACCGGTGGTGCCGGAGTGGTCTGTGTCATTGGTATTCCCAGGTGTTTTCGGGCGGCGTCATTGCCGGGTACGAATGCCGAAGGTGGCGTGTGTTCACCCTAAGTAGTTGTGACAGGGTGCATTAGATGGAATTCTCCGCCGGCGAGCAGGTGGTGCGGGCGGAGAATTCCTTGACAAGCGCGGTGTTTCGCGGGCTTCAAGGTGTCGACTCCAGGGAGCCGACGGCGGTATTAGCGTGCCGGAGTAATAGTTACCGGAAGCGATTCGAAACCGCGCAACACATTGTGGATGATCGGTACGGCCGGGCCGGCAGGGGCGATGGTTTCCACCCGTTCCAGCAGTGCTTGGAGCACGATTTCCATTTCCAGGCGGGCAATGGGTTGGCCCACGCACTGGTGCAGCCCCATACCAAAGGCCACGTGGCCAGAGGAGGAGCGATCGAAACTGAACTTATCGGCGTCCGGTCCCCACTTCTGCGGGTCGCGGTTGGCTGCACCGAGGAAGACCAGCACCTTGGTACCGGCTGGCAGGTGTACCCCGCCCAGTTCGGTATCCACCGAGACGGTGCGGTGGAACTTCTGGAAGGGTGATTCCAAACGCAGGGCCTCATCGATGGCGAACTTGGCCAGGTTTGGTTGGCGGCGTAGTTCGGCCCAGGCTTCGGGTTCCTTGGCGAGTACCGAGAGGGTGTTGCCAATGCCGAAGATGGTGGTGTCCACTCCGGCCGATAGCAAGGCGCGCACCAGCAAGGTGGCTTGCTGCTCGGTGATCAGCCCGTCGGCAACGCGGTCCCAGATCTGTTTGCCAAAGCCTGTGTCGTTCAGCGATTCGCGCTCGCAGGCAGCCATGACCACCTTGGAGTGCACATCGGCTTCGGCGAAGGCCTGTTGGAAAATGTAGTTCTCCGGGCCGAAGGCGTTGAAGACCATGTTCCCATAGGGCAGCAGATGCTCGCGCCCTTCCTCTGGGATGCCTACCGCGTCGGGGAAGACCCTAATCGGATACTTTTCAGCTAGGTCGGTGACCGCGTCGAAGCCACTGCGGGTAGCCAGTTCATCGGTCAGTTCTAGAGCTGGGGGAGTGAAGGGGCCGCGCAGCGCGCGCACGGTGCCCGGGTTGATGACCCCGGTCAGCGCGCGGCGCATGAGGGTGTGGATCGGCGGGTCGGATTCCAGGATGCTTGGTGGACGCCAGGCTTCATCCTTGCGGATATCCCGGGGACCCAGGCCGCCGGCGGAGGAGTAGGTTTCGAAGTCAGTGAGGACCTCGTAGACCTGCTCGTATCCGGTGACGGCGTAGCTGCCGGTGGCTTCCAGATAGCTTACCGGGCCGGCCTCGCGCAGTCGATCAAGAAACGGGTAGGGGTCGGAGATGGCGGCAACGTCGAAGGGGTCTTCCTGGAAGACCGTAGGTTGAGTGCGCAAAGACATGGTGGGCTTCCTTAGAGTTCGAGGACGAGTTTGGAACAACCGGCAGCGGCGCGGGATACGCAGACCATCATGACCTCGTTAGCGTCCTTATCGGCCTGGGAAAGGGCGGCGTCGCGATGTTCGGGCTCGCCAGAGATGATGCGGGTTTCGCAGGTGCCACAGAGTCCGGCCCGGCAGCTGGATAGGACTCGGGCGCCGACCTGTTCGACGGCTTCGAGGATGGTCTGGTCGGACTCCACGGTGAGCGTGGTGCCGGTGAGGGACAGTTCCACCTCGAATGGTTCGGAGCTGCCGCCCACGCCGAGGCTGTCGGCGGCGAAGCGTTCGGTGTGCAGGGCACCCGGAGGCCAGCCCATGCAGAAGTCTTCCACTGCACCGAGCATGCCGCCTGGGCCGCAGGCGTAGACCAGCATATGGGCGCGGGGCAGACCCAGGATCTGGCTCAAATCCAGACGACCCGATTCATCCTCGGCCACAATGCGAACCTTGTTGTTGCCGAATTCGGCTTCAAGTGCTTGGGCGAACGCCATGGTGTTGCGGGATCGGCCACCGTAGTAGAGTACCCATTCGCGGCCTGCGGCCTCGGCAGCGCGCATCATCGGGATGATCGGGGTGATGCCAATGCCGCCGGCAAGAAAGAGGTACTTGCGCGAATCAATAAGCGGAAAGTTATTGCGTGGTGCGGAGATGCGCAGTTCGGAACCGGCGCTCAGGCGATCGTGCACCCAAGCGGAGCCGCCACGGGAATCCGGGGTGCGCAGTACGCCAATGCGCAGGGTGGACAGGTCCTCGGTGTCCGAGCACAGCGAATATTGCCGGGTGAGATCGTCGGTGAGGTGCACGTCGATGTGCGAGCCTGGGGCCCAGCTGGGGAAGTTCTGCCCATCGGCGCGACGCAGCACCAAGGAGGCGACGCCGTCCGCGGGATACTCTACGGCGTCGATCACCGTATTGATGATGGCCGGTGCCTGAATGGGCGCAGTGATAGTCATGCTCTACCGCTCCTGAATGCAGTGGTTGCGAGGTGGCCGACCCCACAGGGTCGGTGCGTGAATCCAGCGTAGGTGGAGCTGGTCACACTTAAGCGATTGTTTTCCATCCAATGGAAATCTCTGTGGGCTAAGGTGTGCAGTCTACTTAGCTCTCGGTGGACATGCTTAGGCGGCGGGCAATACTGCGTGCCGCGATACGCAAGACGGGCACCACCGCACCCACGGAGGCCGGACGCTCCAGAGTCACAACTCCCAGTGCCGCGAGGCAGCGGCCATTGAGCGAAATCACCGGCACTGCGACCCCATAGTTCTGTGCGCCTGCCTCTTGGCTGGTAGTGGCGTAGCCATCTTCGCGAACCTTGGCGATTTCGCGGCGCAGCTGCTGGGGGGCCGTGATGGTGTGCTCGGTCAGTTGGGTGAGGCTGGCCATGCCTGCCTCTAATACATCAGATTCGCCAAATGCCATCATGACCTTGCCCGCGGCCGAGGCGTGGAGAGGGAGGTGTTCACCGACGCGCCGGAATGGGGCTCCCACCCGGGTGCCCGACATGCGTTCGAGAAGCAAAACCTGATCGTTGTCCAATATGAACAGGTTCACGACGTTCTGGGTCACGAATAGGACATCTTGCATATAGGGCGCGGCCAATTCGGCGAAGCCTTGGTGGGCAGGTGCCAGCAGTCCCAGTTGCCAGATCCGGTGGCCAATGAGGTAATCCTGGCCGGAGCGCTGCAGCGCACCCCAACTGACTAATTCGCCGGTGAGACGGTGTGCAGTGGCCACCGGCAGGCCGGCCCGAGAGGCCATGTCGCTCAGGGTGAGTCGCGGGTGTTCGGAGTCAAAAGTGCCTAAGAGTGCGAGAGCGCGCGAAGTTACCGACTGTCCTGTTGGGGCGCTGGTGGTGCTGTCACGTTTGAGCCGTGGTTTCGGATTGGCGATGGGAATGCTCCATGGTTCAAGACTTCTTCGGACTCATCAGCATAGGCATTGGGCGGTCACCCTCGGCAATAGATGACCCGGTGTTTCCATTGGATGAAATCCTAGGAGCAGAATCCAACGAGCTGGGAAAGCCTTGGTGATTAGCATTAACCCACCTTCCGGCGCTTGGCGCCGTGCTCAGAAAGCCCTATTGCATATGTCTTGTCCTGTTCCACGTCCCACAGTCGTCGCCGGCGCGGTCGAAGCGACCGAAGCGCATGCACCGCACGCTCAGGGACGCGGTCCAGGGGTGGCGGCGGGGCGCTGGATGATCGTGGTCGGTGTGGGAGTAGTTGCAGCGATGAACATCTGGAAACTGCCGTTGGCGCTGCAACGATTGGAAGCCGAACTGGGCTTTGGGTTGGTGTTCTCCGGACTTCTCTTGGGGGTTATCCAGGTGGCGAGCATGCTCGGTGGCTTGCTGGTTGCCTGGGGTGGGGAGCGTTTCGGCTTGCGCCGGTTGCTGATGCTCGGATTGATTTTGCTGGCGCTTGGCTCGGCTGGTGGTGCGGTGTCACCGAACCCCGGATTATTGCTTGGCACGCGCATGGTCGAAGGCATCGGGTTTCTGCTGTGCACGGTGCTGGCCCCGGCCTTGATCCGTGTGATTTGCCGCCCGGCCGATCTTGATCGGGCCATGGGTGCTTGGGGGTCCTTCCAGGGCATCGCGATCATGCTCTCCTTCAGCGGCGGGATCTTGGCCTTGCAGGTGCTGCAGTGGCGTGCTTTGTGGCTGCTGATGGCGCTGCTGGCCGTCGGTATGCTGTGGCCATTGGCTCGGTGGGTGCCGGCCGGCCCGGTGGAGCGGGGCATTGACGGGCGCGGTTCCTTGCGCAAAATTCTGCTGACCATCAAGGTATTGCCGCCGTGGATGGCAGGACTGGCCTTTGCCTGTTACACAGTGCAGTGGATGGCCGTGATGGGCTTTTTGCCGCGCATTTATGCCGCCTATGGATTGGAAGCACTGCCGGCAGGGTTGCTCTCGGCGCTTGTGGGTGGCCTCAACATTATCGGTGCCTGGATCTCGGCGGCCTGGTTGCAGCGCGGACGCGGCGCCACCGGAATCCTGCTTTTGTGCTTTGCGGTCATGGCCGTTTCTTCGGTGGGGCTCTTCGCTGTGCCGTGGATGCAGCTGCCGCGCGGGATCGTCGGGGCGCTGGCTTGCGCCTCGGTGTTCTCGCTCATTGGCGGGATCGCACCGGCCGCGCTGAGCAGGGTGGCCGTGGATCTGGCACCGCCTGGCGGGGCGGTGAGCGCAGTGATTGGGCTGATGCAGCAGCTGTTTAATGTGGGCAACTTCCTCGGCCCTTTCCTGCTGGCCTGGATTGCGGTGCAGGTCGGCGGTTGGCAGGCTTCCTGGGTGATGACCTGCGGCTTCTGTGCCCTGGGGATGGGCGCGACGCTGGCGTTACACGTGCGCACGCGATCAGTGAATCCCTCACTCGCTTCGCAAGTGGTTCGCCATCAGTAGTTCCTTGGAGCGCTGTGAACACTGGCGAATGAAGAAGGTCTTCGGCAGGAAGCGGGATTCCAAGCTCAATATCATGCGCTTAATGGGACACGGCCGATGCAACGCCTGCTTGATCAGGCTGTTGCAACGACCGTTTGAAGCCAAGCAGTTCCCGGTGCTTTGCTCTGTACTGCAGCGGATCAGCGGGTGCCGTGCTTGGCGCCCCACGGTTTGTCGTACTTGCTGGCCAGCCGGGTCAGCGCCAGTGCGGCAACGAGCAGGCCGACGTCGCGCAGGGCGACATCGAGGAAGATGCCCATCGAGACCAGATTGATGATGATGCCCAACAGCCACAGGGCGAGCACATAGCTCGCATAGCGCGGCTTGATGATCATCGATGCGGCGGCGACCAGTTCCACCACGCCAACCACGTGCATGACGGTTTGCGCGGAGAACGGCAGGATGGCAATGACCCACGGGGCCAGGTAGTCCGGCCAGTAGGTCATCATGTTCGCGAACTTGTCCAGTCCCATGAGCAGGGGCAGGACGACAAATCCAATGCGCAGGATCCAGAATGCGCTCAACGACGGGTCGGTGCTGACCCGTTCAGCTGTTGTTGCCCGGATGTGCGAGAGCGGATGCTTCTCGCTCCATGAGGCGCTCATGGCGATCACCCTCCAAAGATTTGAACGTATACCCAGAATTCGCCTCCCGGACCTATTTGTCAAGATCTATTGTTGATAGAATTTGGCCATGTCGAGAAAACTGAACTTGCACCAAGATGCGGTCATCAAATCGCTCAACGATCCGGTGCGGCGCCAGCTGTTCGAGTTCATTTCGCAAAGCACGCAACCGGTAGGACGCGAGGCGGCAGCCAAGGCCGCGGGAATCAGCCGGACCCTGGCGGCCTACCACCTGGACCGGCTGGCCACCGCAGGATTGCTGGCCGTGACCTTCGCCCGGCCTGAAGGAAGAACCGGGCCCGGCGCCGGGCGCACGGCCAAGCTCTACGCGCTCGCCCAATCCGAAGTGTCGGTGAGCCTGCCAGCGCGCAACTACCGGCTGCTGGGCAGCTTGCTGGCCCAGGCGGCCAGCGCCGACACCTCGGGGGCCGTGCTCGCTGCGCTGCATCAGGCAGCACGCGGCGAAGGCAGGAAACTCGGCCAGGGCGGCGACGGGCTCGTGCCGCTGCTCGATGAGCTGGGCTATGAGCCCGAAGTGGATGAGCACGGGGAAATATCCATGCGGAACTGCCCATTCCACCAGGTCGCCCAGCAGCAAACCGAAATGGTCTGCTCGATGAACTACGAACTGGTTTCCGGCGTCCTGGAAGGTTGCCAGCTGGACTGCGGCAGGGCCGAGCTGAGCCCGCAATCTGGCCGGTGCTGCGTCGTGGTGCATCCGCACTAGCGGCCGCGAACGGCCCACGAGGTGCATTTCACCGTAACGCGCGGCGCCGCCCGTGCGGATCGCGGGGCGCACGTGGTTAGGATGGAACCATGACTTTACGCGCTGACGGCCGAGGAGCCGCGCAACTTCGAGACATCACCATCACCCGCGGCTGGTCCGCTCAGGCCGAAGGCTCGGCCCTGATCGAATTCGGCAACACCCGCGTGCTGTGCACCGCTTCCTTCACCGAGGGTGTGCCGCGCTGGCTCAAGGGCGAAGGCACCGGCTGGGTCACCGCTGAATACGCGATGCTCCCGCGTGCCACCAACACCCGCAACTCCCGTGAATCGGTCAAGGGCAAGCTCTCCGGCCGCACCCACGAAATCTCCCGCCTGATCGGCCGCTCCCTGCGTGCCGTGGTGGATACCAAGGCGCTGGGCGAAAACACCATCGTGCTGGACTGCGATGTCCTGCAGGCCGACGGCGGCACCCGCACGGCAGCGATCACCGGCGCCTACGTGGCGCTGGCGGAAGCAATCTCCTGGGCCCGTTCGCAGGGCATCGTGAAGCCCGGCGCCAAGGTGCTGACCGACTCGGTGGCAGCAATCTCGGTGGGCATCATCGACGGCACCCCGATGCTGGATCTGCCCTACGAGGAAGACGTCCGCGCCGAAACCGACATGAACGTCGTGGTCACCGGATCCGGCGACTTCGTCGAGGTCCAGGGCACCGCCGAGGGCGTGCCCTTCAAACGCGAAGAACTGGACGCCCTGCTGGATCTGGCTCTGGGCGGCACCAACGAGCTGGCCGAAATCCAGCGCGAGACCCTGAACAGCACCAAATGAGCAAGCCGGTACTTGTCCTCGCCTCGCGCAACCAGGGCAAGCTGCGCGAATTGCGCGAACTGCTGCGCGGAAAGGTGCCGGGCCTGGACGTCGACACCCAGGTCATCGACGCCGCCACCGCGGGAGCTCCCGACCCGGTCGAGGACCAGGTCAGCTTCGCCGGCAACGCGCTGAAGAAGGCCCGCGAGATCTCGGCATCCACCGGACTGGTGGCGCTCGCCGATGATTCCGGCCTGAGCGTTGATGTGCTCGGGGGAGCGCCGGGCATCTTCTCGGCCCGCTGGTCCGGAGTGCACGGCAACGACGAGGCGAATATCGATCTGCTGCTCGGCCAGCTTGGCGATATAGCCGCCGAGCATCGCGGAGCGCAGTTCGTCTGCGCCGCGGCGCTGGCTGCCCCAGGCGGAGCCGAGCACGTGGAACTCGGCACGGTCGAGGGCGTGCTGCGCACCGAGCGGGCCGGAGAGCATGGCTTCGGCTATGATCCGATCTTCGAACCTGCGGGGGCCGGCAAGTCCATGGCCGAGCACACTCCGGAGGAAAAGAACGCGATCTCGCATCGCGCTCGCGCCTTCGCCGCCTTGCTGCCTAGCATCATCGACGAGGTGACCAAGGCCCTGGCCAAGTAGCACCAAGGCAAGGACAGCAGAACGCCGGCACATCCAATTCAGGATGTGCCGGCGTTCTTGTGCTCAGCGCTGCAGGTTCTGCCCGTATATTGCCCAGGCCTGGTGCGGCCGGTCATCGAATTCGGCCACCAGGTACTGGGTTTCGCAGGCGCGGCACTCCCATTGCGATGGAGGCCCGAAAGGCATCATGCATCCAGCGGTGACGAATTCATCATCATCTGGCCCGAAACTGGGCATGCCCCAGATGACCTTCCGCGGATTGCGTTCCCCGCAGGCGGGGCAGGCAGGTTTCGCGTAGTTGCGCAGCTGCTGCAAGGTTGGCTGGTGGGCCATCTGGTGGCAGTCGCCGCACAGCAGCACCAGCTCATCCACGTGGTCCTGGATCTCCCAGCGCAGGCCGTCCTGATGGACCTGCGGCAGGTGGATCTGTGGGCGGACAGAGATGTCCCGCTCGCAAATTTCGCAGGCCAGCGGCTGGCCCGGCGCGCTGCGCTGGAGAATGGCAGCAACGCCCAGCACCCGGTTGGCCTTGGCCGGCTTCGACGGCGAGCATGCGCCCGCGGTGACGAAGATCGGGCGCGGGCGTTGGAGCAGCTCCCGGATGCCGTCCAGAATCTTATCGGCCAGCGGATCGTCCAGGTACCGCGAACGCCGTGGCAGCTTCTCGCCGATCATGGACTCGATGTCGGCCACCGAAATGGGATCAGTGAAGGTCGCCAATGCAGTGAAAGTGAGCTTTCCGGGTTCCTCCGAACTGGCGATTTCCAAGGTGGCAATCAAGGCCGGAGTGCTCTCCAATGCCGTCAGGATCAGATCTCCCGCTTGCATGGTTTCCGGCAAATTCCAGAGGTAATTCTGGTCCACCTGCCCCAGAGCTGCAGCTGATTCCAGGGGCTTGGCCTGTCGGCACCAGTAGACCGACTGGCCTGGTTCGCGGACCAGCAATCCGGGTTTCACTGCCCCAAAGTTCGGACGGCGCAGGGGATAGTCGTCGATGATGCAGCTGGGACGGTGCCCGGCATAAGCGCGTTCGGTCTGGATCCTGGTGATCAGTTCACGTCGGCTCATACGCGCAATGTCTTCACCGCTGCAATCGGGGAAGCACGCCTTGAACAGCTCGAGCAGAACTTGGCGGTCCAGCGCTCCAAGAAGCTGATCTGGTATCTCAAGTCGGTTGAAATCTTCTTGCATGGTCCCTCCCATAAAAGCCTGCAACACGAGGAGGGCTGTTGGCCTCCAAGTGCGCGATCGCAATTTTCCGAACCGAACCTGGCCAATTTTTCGCTGCCCGCGCTCGTGTTCCACGGTTTCGGGCTGGGCGTACAACTCTCCCGGTCGGGCGGTTTCCAATCAGGGCTTCACCACTGTGAACGCAGCATCGATGGTGCGCGTGCAGGGCTACCTTTCTTGGCAAGTCCCAGCTTAGATGCCGTGGCGGACAGTATGGAGCCCCTAATTTCCACGGGAATTCTGCCGCTCCGTACTTGCGCAGAACTTCCCGAGGTTCTATGGTTAGTTACATGAGTAACTAACCCACTAACTAACCTGGTGGGGATGAGCACGGAGGGAGCCAGCATGATTGATGATTCAAAACCGATCTTCATGCAAATTGCTGAGCTGATTGAGAACGACATCATCTCTGGTGTTCTGGCGGAAGAAGCGCAAGTTCCATCAACCAATGAATTCGCAGCGTTCTACCGGATTAATCCGGCCACCGCAGCCAAGGGAATCAACCGGCTCGTGGAAGATGGGCTGCTCTACAAGAAACGGGGAATCGGCATGTTCGTCACCGAAGGAGCACCGCAGCGGCTGCGAGCGCAACGCCGCGAGAAATTCCAGCAGCAATTCATCGCGCCATTGACCGCAGAAGCTTCCAAGCTGGGCATTGGCGTGGATGAGCTGGTCGCCATGATCAAGACCGGCTCGGAATCTTGAAACATCTCTACAGCACAGGGAGGAACGACATGCCACGCACGACAGCAATCGCCACACGCGAACTGAGCAAGACCTACAAGGACGTGAAAGCGCTCGACAACGTCACCCTGGATCTGGAGCCGGATCGGATCTACGGGCTGCTTGGACGCAACGGAGCCGGCAAGACCACGCTGATGTCCATCCTGACCGGGCAGAACTATGCAGACCACGGCACCGCCGAAATCTTCGGCCACGCCCCGTTCGAGCATGATCCGACGCTTTCGCGCATCTGCTTCATCCGCGAATCACAGAAATATCCCGATGATTTCAAGGTCCACCAGGCATTCGAATCCGCAGCCCTGTTCTTCGAGAACTGGGACGAGGATCTGGCCCAGGAGCTCGTCGAAGCATTCGCGCTGCCGATTAAGCGGAGGATCAAGAAGCTCTCCCGCGGGCAGCTGTCCGCCGTTGGCGTCATCATCGGCATGGCCTCGCGGGCCGACATCACCTTCTTCGATGAGCCCTACCTCGGCCTGGACGCGGTAGCCCGGCAGATCTTCTACGACCGCCTTGTCGAAGACTTCGCTGAATACCCACGCACCATCGTGCTCTCCAGCCACCTGATCGACGAAGTCGCCAACCTTCTCGAACACGTCATCGTGATCGACAAGGGGCAAATCGTCATCGACTCGGATGCCGAAGAGCTGCGCGGCACGGCGGTCACTGTCACGGGTGACGCCGCCAAGGTCCAGGAATTCATCGGCGCCGCGCAGGTATTGCATCGCGATGCGCTCGGCGCCCTGGCCAGCGTCACGATCAAGGCCAAGCTGGATGCGGACCAGCGCGAGCAGGCGAAACTTATGGGCCTGGACCTGAGCCCCGTGTCGCTGCAGCAACTAGTGGTGCGCAGCGCATTGAGCGGCACCACGGCACAAAGGACAGAAGAACGGACGGAGGCAAGAAAATGAACCGCGTCATCAAAGTTGCCCGCATGCAACTGATCAACAAGGGCACCTTCATCGGAATTCCGCTGATCATCCTGGGTGCATCATTCCTCTTCACCCTGGCCATCTGGTGGCTGGTCAGGCGCAACGGCGGAGACGGGGCAATGTACGGCGGCGGCGCCCAAGCGCCCATGTGGTACTTCCTGGCCCTGGGAATCCAGTCGCTGACGTTGACCTTCCCGTTCTCCATGGCCATGAGCATTTCGCGGCGAACCTTCTATCTGGGCACCGTGGCACTGTTCTCCGTATGCGCGCTGGCGCTCTCGGTGTTCTACTACCTGATGGGACTGCTGGAAGTTGCTACCGATGGTTGGGGCATGGGCGGACAGTTCTTTGCGCTGCAATGGATTGCGGATAACAACTGGCTGGTCCAGATCCTGTTCTACTTTGTGCTGATGGTGCTGCTGTTCATGATCGGATTCCTGGCAGCGACCATCTACATGAGATGGCGCACCACTGGCATGGTGGCATTCTTCATCTGCTTGGGTGTGCTGGTGCTGGGGATCATCGCCCTGTTCACCTTCACCAACTCCTGGGGCGAGTTCTGGAGCTGGGCACTGACCTGGACCGCCGCTGGGGTGACCTTGTGGGGCGGTATTGTCGCCCTGCTGATGGCTGGCGGCTCCTATCTCACCTTGCGCAAGGCTACCGCATAGCCCGTCTGCTGGCCGGGTCCAAGATCATGAAATGAGCGCTGGCTTCTTTTCCATTTGGGAGGGAAGCCAGCGCTTTTTGCTATTCTTCAATCACTGCCGGCGAAGGCGTTGGAATAGCCAGTGCCGCGGTGGCAGTGGAGCAACCCAGGAGTACAGCCATGAGCGCTACGCCCACCGGAAACCGCACCGCGCACGGCGCGCTGGAATTGCGCCGCGTGTTCACTGAATCACCGGACAGGATCTGGCGCTATCTGGCCGATTCCGAGTACTTGGCGCTCTGGTTCGGATCCTGGCACGGGGATCCAAAAAGCGGCGCCGTCGAGGTAGTGCTGCTGGCCGAAGAGGAAGCGCCCGCCGAACGCGTGGAGATCTTGCAGTGCGATCCGCGCACGCGACAGCTGCAGGTGCGCACTGGAACCGGCGATTCGGCTTGGCAGCTGGAGCTGAAGGTAGAGGCATCTTGCCAGGGCAGCTGCCTGGTCTTCCAGATGCCGGGGCTTGACCCGCAGCAGGCCGGGTCCATCGGGCCGGGCTGGGAGTTCTACCTTGATCGGCTGGCCGCGGCGGTGGACGGAACCGACGTGGCGAGCGTAGTCTTCGAGCCCGATTACTATCCGGCGCTCAGCGAGTACTACGAGAAATTGTTCCGCAGCTGACTTCCGGGCATACCAAAAGCGAGGTTGCCGGTTTCGCATGTGAGATGCCCGGCCTCTGGCTTGCGCCGCGCGGGCCGGCGATCACTTGATATCCACAGGTCAATTCCGGGACTGCAGTGAATTGCCACCACGGTATCGCCCTGCGAAAACCCCGCCGGGCACGGCGCGCGCGTCACACCCATGCCGGTGCCAGCGATAAAGCGAGTAAGCTATTGGGCGTGGCATTGGACTTCACAGCAGTAGATTTTGAGACAGCAAACGGTTTTATCGGCTCCGCCTGCTCGGTGGGCCTGGTCAAGGTGCGCTCCGGGAAAATCGTCGAAACCGAGCAGTGGCTCATGCAACCGCCGGCCGGATTCGACCACTTCGACCCGCGCAATGTCTCGATCCACCACATCACCCCCGACATGGTGAGTGCGGCGCCACGGGTTACCGACAAGATTCCGCAGCTGCTGGAATTCATCGGATCCGATGTGCTGGTGGCCCACAATTCATCTTTCGATTCGGGCGTGATCCGCGCGGCCAGCGAGGCCGGCGAAGTCGCCGTGCCGGAAATCGCGCACCTGTGCACCGTTAAGCTCTCCCGCAAGGCCTACGACCTGCCCAGCTACTCGCTGCCGTTCGTTGCCGAAGAAGCCGGGCACCCGATCGAGAACCACCACGAAGCGCTGGCCGACGCCGAGGCCTGCGCGTGGGCGATGATCGACATGTCCCTGCGCAGCGCACAGCCCTCGGTGCTGGATACGGCAGACCACTATGGCGTCCGGCTGAGCCTGACCCAGGCCTGGCAGCCAGGCGACGAACTGTCCCGCGCCACCCGCGACGCGCAGGGTTGGCTGGCCGCAGGCAACCCGCTGCCGCCGCAGGATGCCTTCAACAACTGGCCGCAAGAAGGCCCGAACCCCAAGCCGAGCGAGAACGCGGATCCAAGCCACCCGCTGTTCGGCCAGATCATGGTGTTCACCGGCAACCTGTCCATGCCGCGCCCCAAGGCCAAGGAATTGGCGGCCGAGCACGGAGCGCAGACCGCCTCGCGGGTCACCCGCGCTACCACCGCGCTGGTGGTCGGCGACGGCTTCGTCCCGGAGGACCTGGCCACCGGGCGGCTGACCAACAAGGCCAAGCACGTGCTGCGGCTGCGCGAAAAGGGCCAGCGGGTCAGCATCATCTCCGAAGGAGAATTCATGCAGATGGTGGGCGGCTTCGGGCTGACTGCCTAGCAGCCAAGAAAAGCAGAAAAGAAACCTCCGGCCGGCACAGATCGCTCTGTGCCGGCCGGAGGTTTGTCATGCTCCCCTTCGGGCGCCTAGACGAGCAGCGCCATCCAGCGGTCATGCAGCTCGGAGATGATGTCATCCAGCGCGCTAGCGGGGCGCTCGCCGACAGCTTCGGTGCCGTAGACGGCGGCCAGCAGCGCAACAGCGTAGGCATCCACCTCGGGATCCCTCACGGCTGCTTCCTCGGCGGCAGCCGCCGGGGCTGCTTCCACGTCCGATGCGCCGTCCGCTTCGGCCGCCTGCTCGCCGAAGTAGGCGTCATAGGCTTCCGGTCCGGACAGCGAGATGTTCTCGCCGATCTTGGTGGCGACCTCGCGCAGCGCATCGGCCGACGGGCCTTCGAGGCCATCGAGCAGCGCGGCCCATTCTCCGGCAGATGCCTCGGAGCGTTCCATGGCCGAGCGGATGATCTTCGCCGCGGCCACGGCGGTCTTGGCCGCCTGGGCGTCGTGGGTGAGGAAGGCCGCCGAACGGGCCAGCGTCTCGGTGGTGCCCAGCGGGACCCGGGCCAGCAGCGCGGTCACCGCGGCGCGCGGCAGCACGCCGGTGGAGTCGGCGCCGGCACCGGTTGGACGCCCGGGCTGCCCCATGTCGGAGCTGTCCAGGCCGGCCAGGTTCTGCGGATCTCCGTCGTGGATCTTCTCGAAGATCTCGACGTTGGAAAATTCCTTGTCGATCCAGCGGCCCAGCGGTTCAGGGGTACGGTCCGGGAAGGAACCGGTGATCTTGCGGTAGCCGCGCAGGGCGGCAAGCCACATGCAGGCCGCTTCGTCGCTGGCTACACCGTCATGGGCCCATTCCAGCGCTTCGAGCAGGCCGTCGGCCAGGTAGAGCGGGAGGATTTCGGTGGCTCCGGGATCAATGTCGTCACGGGCGTGGGTTGCGCCATCGGCCAGGCCGAGGAGGATCGCAAACACCTTGTCTGAGTAGTTCTCTGGCAGGAGTGCAGTTTCACCGGTTTCATTCACAACCCCCATTCTAATGTCCAAGTTGTCCGCGGCATTGCATAAGGTTGGACACATGCGATTGCTTCATACCTCGGACTGGCATTTGGGCCGCACCTTCCACGGAGCCTCCCTGATCGAAGCGCAGCGGGCAGTGCTGCAGGAAATCATCGACATCACCATCAGCCAGCAGGTTGACGTGGTGCTGATCTCCGGGGACATCTATGACCGGGCGCTGCCGCATGTGGATGCCGTCCAGCTGTGCAACTGGGTGCTGCGCGAGCTGCGCGCCACCGGGGCCAGTATCGTCATCACCAGCGGCAACCACGACTCGGCCTCCCGCCTGGGCTTCGGCGCCGATCTGCTGGATTCCGCCGGGGTGCATATTATCGCCGATACCCAGCGCATGCTGCAGCCGGTGCTGCGCGATGCCGGCGACCACCAGGTGGCCATCTATGGCATCCCGTACCTGGAACCGCGCATGGTGATGGAACGCCTGGGCGTCGCCAAGGCCAGCCATGAAGCGGTGGTGCAGGCGGCCATCGCGCAGATCGACGAGCATCTGGAGCAGCTGCGTGCGGGTCAGAAGCCGGTCGTTTCCATCGCTATGGCGCACCTGTTCGCCGCCGGCGGCATCGGCAGCGACTCGGAACGCGAATTGAGCACCGGCAACCTCGACGTGGTGCCGGCCGAGCTGTTCGAGCACTTCGACTACTCGGCCCTGGGCCACCTGCACGGACGGCAGAAGGTCAAGGAGCATGTGCGCTATTCGGGCTCGCCGCTGGCCTACTCCTTCTCCGAGGCCACCCAGCGAAAGGGCGTATGGCTGATCGAGACCAGCGCCTCTGGCATCGAGTCCATCGAAGAAATCCTGCTGCCCGTGCCGAAGAAATTGGCCATCCTCAAGGGCAAGCTCGCCGAGCTGCTGGCCGACCCGGACCTGGAATCCGCGGTCGGGGCATGGTGCCAGGTCACGCTGACCGACAGCGAGCGCCCCGCCGACGCGATGGCAACGATCCGAACCCGTTTCCCCGACACCGTGGTGCTGAACTTCGCTCCTGAAGGAACCGGTGAAAAGGAGCAGCCGGCCAGCTATGCCGAGCGCATGGCCAAGGCAACCAGCACCGAGCAGGTGGTGCGGGACTTCGTGGAGCACGTCCGCGAACGCGCCGCCGATGACCCCGAACGCGAAGTCATCGACTCAGTCATCCAAGCCACCCGAGAGGCACAGGTCAGCCAGTGAGAATCCACCGACTCCAAATCCAGGCTTTCGGTCCCTTCGCCGGCACCGAAGAAATCAATTTCGATGAACTGGCCGACGGCGGGCTGTTCCTGCTCGATGGCCCCACCGGGGCCGGCAAGTCCAGCATCCTGGACGCGATCTGCTATGCCCTGTACGGCGCGCTGCCCGGAAGCCGGGCGGGCAGCCGGCAGATCCGTTCCGACCACGCCCCGGCGGGACTGGCCCCGGAGGTGGTCTGCGAGCTGACCATCGGCGACCGGCGGTTCGAGGCCACCCGTTCCCCGGCGTGGATGCGCCCCTCCAAGCGCGGCAAGAACAAGACCACCGAGCAGAAGGCCGCCAGCTTCCTGCGCGAATTCACCGATGCCGGCTGGCAGGAACTGTCCACCCGCAATGACGAGGTGGGCCACATCCTGGGCAGCCTGCTGGGCCTGGACCGCGAGCAGTTCACCAAGGTGGTCATGCTGCCGCAGGGCGGCTTCGCCGACTTCCTGCGGGCCAAGGCCAAGGACCGCGAAGAGCTGCTGGCGAATCTCTTCGACACCAGCGGCTATGCGCGGATCGAAGATGAATTTGCTGCCCGCCTTGCTGAAGCGCGCAAGCACAGCGAAAGCGTGGAAGCGCGCCTGAGCGCCAGCGAGGAAGCCATCCACTCAGCTGCCCGGTCATTCCTGGCCGGCCGCGAAACCGCCGACGAGCTGGACGGCACAGAGTTGGACGGCGCCGAGGGCGCTGGCCAGGCGGAGGCGGGCGAGGATGCGGCGCAGGCCGAGCAGTTCGCCGGTTATCGCCGCCGGATCGCGGTGATCCTCCAGCGCTCGGCCGACGAAGCGGCCGCCCTGCGCACCGAGAAGACCCGCACCCGCGAGCAGTCGCAGGCACTGGAAGAGCGGCGACGGATTTTCGCTCGCCTGGCCGAGCTGCAGGGGATGCAGGCAGGCTACGCTGAAAAGCATGAGGCTGCCGTGGCCGCTGGCACCCGGTTGGAGGCCGATGCCAAGGCCGGGGCGGTGCGCGCCTATTTGAACCAGCTCCATGAGGCGACCGCGGCGCAGGAGCAGGCCAATGAGTCCTGGCTGCGCAGCCAGCAGTGGCTCGAAACCGAGACGGGGCTGGAGCCCGGTGCCGATGCCGACGGCCTGGAAGAGCTGCGCCTGCCCGCCCAGAAGGCTGCCGAGGAACTGGCGGTAGCCAAGGCCGCCCTGGAAGATGAGCAGCGCCGCGATCTGCTCGCCGGCCAGGCGCGCAAGGCCGCCGAATTGGCTGCCGAGCATGAGAAGACCCGGGCCCAGGCCGAAACCGAGGTGGGCCTGCTCAAGGCAGAACGCGAGACGCTGGAAGCCGGGGACCTGGACCTGGTGGCCGCCAATGAAAAGCTCCAGCAGGCCAAGGCACGCGTCCTGGAGCTGGAGACCAGGATCAAGCACGCCACCGAGCGCGACGCGCTGGAACGCAAGGCGCTGGCCGCCCGTGAGAAGGCCAGCGCGCAGGAACTGGTCATTGCCGGCGCCGCCAAGTCCCTGCTCGAGCTGCGCACCGAACAGCTGGCCCAAAGCGCCCTGCGCTTGGCCGCCGCGCTGGAAGACGGGCAACCCTGCCTCGTCTGCGGTGCACAGGAGCATCCGGCGCCGGCACAAGCCGATGCCGACGCCCCGCTGATCGACGATGCGCAGATCCAGGAACTGGAGGCCGCGGAGGCTGCGGCACGCACCGCCGGGCAGCAGGCCGCGCAAGCGCGCGACATGCTGGTGGCCAAGTTCCAGACCGCCCAGGAAGCGGCCGGCGAGGCCTCGGTCGCTGACCTGCGGGCAGAACTCGCCACGGCCCATGGACTACTGGAACAGCTGCGCAGGCAGCAGGCAGAGATCGCCGCCCGCGTGGCCAAGCTGGATGCGGTGCGCCAGCGTACTGAAAAGCACGCTGCGCGGGCCAACCAAGCCGCACTGGAACATGCGACGGCGAAGCAGCAGGCGCAGTCCTTGGATTCCCAGCTGGCTGAACTGGATGCCAAGCTGGCGCAGCTGCGCCAAGGCCGGAAGAACCTGGCCGAGCTGGTGGAGGAACTGGCAAAGAAGTCCAACGGGCTGGCCAGCGCAGTGCAGCACCTGCGCCGCCTGATCGACGCCGCCGAGGCCGTGCGGAAAGCGGAAGCCACCTGGAACAGCCAGTGCACCGCCGCCGGTTTCGAGAACTTGGCTGCCTTCGAGGCGGCCCTGCTGGAAGGCGCCGAACGCGATCGCCTGCGCCAATTGCAGCGCGCGGATGCGGATTTGGCCAGCGCCATCGCCACGCTCCAAGCGTCCCAGGACTGCCGTAAGGCCCAGGAACTTGCAGGGCAAGGCATCGCCGCACCCAGCGAGGAAGATCTTGCCCAATCGCAGGTGCTGGCAGCCCAGGCCGAAGAACGCTTCGAGGCGGCACGGGAAGAGGAAATACTTGCCCAGACCCAGCTGGCTCGCCATGAGCAGGCCACCAGCGACCTTGCACGCCAGCGGTCCGAGGCAGGTCCGGTGATCGAAGCCTATCGCCGGCTGCGCTCCCTGGCAGAAGTGGTGCGCGGCGGGGGAGAGAACCTCTACAAGATGACGCTGAGCACCTATGTGCTGGCAGCTCGCCTTGAGGAAGTGGCCATCGCCGCGACGCAGCGCCTGGACGTGATGTCCGGCGGACGCTACTCGCTGCACCATGATGATTCCAAGCAGGGCAACGCCAAATCCGGGCTGGGGCTGCAGGTGCTCGATTCATGGACAGGCAAGCGCCGCGAGACCCAGACGCTTTCCGGGGGCGAGACCTTCATGGCCTCGCTGGCGTTGGCCTTGGGCTTGGCGGACGTCATTTCCCACCACTCCGGCGCCGTGGACATGCAGACGCTCTTCGTGGACGAAGGCTTCGGTTCGCTGGATGCCGAGACGCTGGAAGAAGTCATGCTGGCCTTGGAAAACCTGCGTGCAGGGGGCCGGACCATCGGCCTGGTCTCGCACGTTGCAGAGATGAAGCAGCGGATCACCAACCGGATATCGGTGCTCAAGACCCAGCATGGTTCCACCATTGAACGCGAAGGCGCTGTGATCTTGGCTGGATAGATTGGACTTGCCTTGGGGCAGTAGCTATCTTGAAAGTAGTGCCATCAGGCATGTTTGGGAAATTTGTGCGTCGGGGGGTGTGGGACGACGCACGCTTCGTCATGGAGTTTTGTTGACTCAGCATACTTTGTCGAAGGAAAACAGTGAGGAATCCGAGAAAATGTCCGGATACTCCGCGTTAGTTCCTTTGGTGGGAGCACCGTTCCTGCCACTCACTTTCCTTGCACGTCTCCCGCTCGCGATGCTCACCATCGGGTCCATGACCCTGGTGACCGCAACCACCGGCTCCTATGCCATGGGCGGCCTGGCCGCGGCCATGGTTGGCCTGGGATCCGCCGTGGGCGGCCCCAGTATCGGCTATCTGGCCGACCGCGTCGGCCAGCGCCCGGTCTTGACCACTGTCGCCGTCATCCACACGATCCTCCTGGTGGCCCTGACCCTCTTCGGCAATTCCGGCCCCGACATGTCCGCGGCGCTGCTCGCAATCCTGTGCCTTGCCACCGGTGCCACCGGCCCGCAGGTCGGTCCGATGTCCCGTGTCCGCTGGATCTCCATCACCCGCCAGCAGAAGAAGAATCACAAGGTGCTGTCGGCGGCCCTGAGCCTTGAATCGATGTTCGATGAACTGGGCTTCGTCTTCGGCCCGGTGGCCGTCGGGCTGCTGGCCTCCTTGGTGGATCCGGTGCTGCCGCTCTACCTCGCCGCGCTGTTGACCCTCGTGCTGGTGCCGGTCTTCGCCTCGCACCGTACAGGCCATGCCGTGAAGCCGGTGAAGAATACCGAACACGCGCCGAAGGTCTCGATCAGCGGCGCGCAGGTTGCCTCGATCGGAGCCCTGATCCTGGGCATGGTGGCGCTGGGCACGGTCTTCGGGTCCTCGGCAGCCGGGACCCTGGCCTTTGCCGGCGCGCAGGGCGACTCCAACTCCGGTGGCCTGCTTTATGGCGCCATGGGCTTCTCCAGTGCGATTGCTGCAGTCTCCGTGGCAGCATGGCCGCAATCCTTCAAGCAGATCAACCGCTGGATCCTGTGCGGCGCGGCACTGACCGTGCTCAGCTTCGGGATGCACGTGGCCGGCAATGTGCCGCTGATGCTGCTGGCCCTGTTCATCGCAGGCTTTGCCGTGGGGCCGGTGATTGTCACGGTCATGACCCTGGGCGGTGAAGTCGCTCCACCGCAGCGCCTGTCCACCGTGATGACCATGCTCTCTGCCGGCATCGTGGTGGGAACCGCGATCGGCAACGGACTGGCCGGCGTTTTTGCCGAAACCCTGGGCTATCTCGGCGCCTTCTGGGTCTCCACCGGTGGCGCGCTGGTGATCTTCCTGGCCGCTGTGGCAATGAAGCTCATCGTCGCGAAGTCTCCGTCGCTGGCCCGCGTCCGCTAGGGAGCGAACGCCAAGAACCGTGCATCCGGCCGCCATGGCCGGATGAGCAGAATCCCGTGGCACTGCAGCCATCAAGGTGCAGTGCCACGGGATTTCGTTCTGTGCCGGGAATTCCTAGTGCGCGAGCTTGTCGCTGATGCGTGCCGCCGCGTGCTTGAGCTCCTCGATCATGCGCTCGTAGTTGCCGGCCGTGCTGGTCGCGAAGACCACGGCCAGCGCCGCCGGGGTTTGCCCCGAATGCTGGATCGGAACGGCAATGGACTTCACGCCCTGGATGACTTCATTCTCGCTGGTGGCATAGCCGTCAACCCGTGCCTGGGTGGCAGCGTCACGGTACTCGATGCCCGTGTCCAGCGCATCCCACTCGGCCTTGGTGTAGCGCGACTGGATTGCGATGCCGGCGGCTCCCACGTCCATGCCGTGCACCGAACCCGGGCGGTGGACAATCGCGCGCTGGGAGTTCAGCGGGGAGACCGACTGCAAGGTGGTGCACAGGTCATGTTCCCAGACGGCCACGAAGGTGGTCATGGACAGTTCGTTGGCCAGTGCGTTGAGCTCGGGAGCGGCGGCCGCCTGCAGATCGCGCTGGACCGAGCGGGCGAGCACGGCCAGGCCGGAGGCCGAGCGGATATGGCCGGCCTCATCGCGGTTGAGCAGGTGATGCTGTTCCAGGGTGCGGATGATCCGGTAGGCGATGGATCGGTGGACTTCCAGCTTCGCGGCGATTTCCGCGATGGATAGGTTCACCGGGGAATTGGCGACGATTTCAAGGACGCGGATTCCACGCGAAAGCGTCTGGGAGGTAGGCATTGATCTTCAATCCGGCCTGCGGCGTTGCGGGAACGTCGTCGAGGCCTGCTTAGTGAGCCTGGGGACCAGGAAGGTCCGTGATCTATCTTCGATTTTAGTCGTTCTCTATTAGAACACCGAATTCGCTGGCGGGGCAGGTCGCAAAGTGCCTGCCTGCATGGGGTCACGTTTGGGGCAGATCTTGTGATCCGCTTCACTCTGCGCTTATGATGGTGTGCGACACATAACCGTCCGAACGGTCGGTATACTACTCGCAAAAGGTCTTCACATGTCATCGACTGTCTCTCGCACCCAGGAGGAGCGCCGGGTACTTGCCGGCACCCTCGTGGGCACCACCATTGAGTGGTACGACTTCTTCATCTTCGCCCAGCTCACCGCGACGCTGCTAACCCCGCTGTTCCTCGAGCCCCTGGGCGAGTCGAACCCGGGCATCGCGCAGATCCTTTCCTTCGCAATGATCGGCATCTCCTTCTTCTTCCGTCCGCTCGGCGCAGTAGTTGCCGGGCACCTGGGCGACCGCTACGGACGCAAGCGCATCCTGGTGCTCACCCTGATCCTCATGGGCATTGCCACCGCTGCCATCGGCCTGCTGCCAACCTACGCATCCATCGGCGTGGCCGCGCCAATCCTGCTCGTGCTGCTGCGCGTGATCCAGGGCTTCTCGGCCGGCGGCGAATGGGGCGGCGCCGCCTTGATGGCGGTAGAGCATGCACCGAACCACCGACGCGGCTACTTCGGCGCCTACCCGCAGATCGGTGTGCCTATCGGCATGATCCTGGCTACCGGCCTGCTGTACATCCTGCGTGTTGCCATGAGCCCGGAAGACTTTATCGCCTGGGGCTGGCGCATCCCGTTCCTGCTCTCCATTGCGCTGATCTTCGTGGGCTACATGATCCGCCGTGCGGTCGAGGAATCCCCGGTCTTCAAGCAGCTCTCCCAGCGCAAGGCCGCCGAGCACACGCCGTTGCGCGAACTGATGACCGGCCACACCAAGCAAGTCCTGCAGGCTGCGCTGATCTTCATCTCGAACAACGCCGCCGGCTACCTGGTCATCGCGTTCTTCATCTCCTACACCACCAAGGTGCTGGAAATGCCGGTTGCGCCAATCCTCTTGGCCACCACCATTGGTTCGGTGGGCTGGCTGATCTTCACCCTGGTCGGCGGCTGGCTCTCGGATAAGATCGGGCGCCGCGCGACCTTCGTGATCGGCTACGCGCTGGTCTTCGTCTGGATGATCCCGATGTTCATGCTGGTCGATACCGGCAACATCGTGCTGTACACCATCGCCATCTTCGTGCTGACCGTTGGCCTGGGCTTGTCCTATGGCCCGCAGTCGGCAATGTACGCGGAAATGTTCCCTGCACAGATCCGCTACTCGGGCATCTCCATCGGCTATGCGCTCGGTGCTATCCTCGGTGGTGCCTTCGCTGCCACCGTGGCGCAGATCCTGCTGGAGACCACCGGCGCTTCGGTCTCGATTGCCGTCTACATCATGGTGCTGACCGTCATCTCCGTGGCGGCCGTGCTCTGGGTGGGCGAGACTCGCGGACGCAACCTGCATCTGGAAGAAGTCGAGGGCGAACAGGCCGACTCGACTGTGGCGCACTAATTCCACAGCAGCGCGATGCCCGCGCGGGCACCGGCCCAAGCGACCCGGTGCCCGCGCGGGCATTTGCGTGTTCGGCGATCGGCGATATCGATGGCAGCCAGTGGAATCAGCGGGCTGGTGAATCCCTGTCCAGGCTGCTAGGCCGGTCGGGTGGTAGATGAGCGCACGACCAGCCGATGCTCCAATTCGTGGGCCTGTGCCGGTTCCTCTCCGCGGATTGCCCGCAGCAGCATCGCGACCGCCAGCTGACCCTGCTCATGCGGTCGCTGCTCGACGGTGGTCAAGCCGAACAGTTCGGCAAGGTCATGGTTGTCTACGCCGACCACCGAGAGATCCTGCGGAAGCTGCAATCCGAGATCGCGCGCGGCCAGGATGGCGCCGATGGCCATTTCGTCACTGGCCGCGAAGATTGCGGTGGGCCGGGACGCCGGGTTGCCCAGCAGCTGCTTGGCCACTGCGTAGCCCTGGGGCAGGGTGAAGTCGGCGCTCACAATCAGCGACTCATCCACTTCAAGCCCAGCCTCGGCCAGGGCCCGCTCATAGCCGGTGCGGCGGTGCGTGGGCACCAGGAAGTCCACATCGGTTTCCGCGTTGCCGCCGATGAAGCCGATGCGTTCATGGCCCAGGGAAACCAGGTGCCCGGTCGCGAGGGCCGAGATCGCTTCGTCGTTGACATGCAGCGTGGGCACGCCGGGCAACGGGCCGCCCACGCCAACCAAGGGCTTGTCCACCGCCAGCAGCGCCTGGACCTCGTCCTCGGCCAACTCGACATTGACCGCGATGACCGCATCTACCCGCTGGCGCAGCAGGAAATCGGAGAAGATCTTCTCGCGCTGGGTGTGGTCCTTGGTCAGCTGGTAGAGGGTGGTGTCATAGCCCTCGTCCATCAGGCGGCTGGAGATGCCTTCCAGCACGCAGGCATAGAACCAGTGGTTGATCACCGGCACGAGCACACCGATATTGCGAGTGCGGCCCGATGCCAGCCCGGACGCGGAGGAAGAGACCACGTAGCCCAGTTCCGCGGCGGCACGCTGCACCGCCTCCTGCGCGGCCGCCGAGACCGAACCCCGCCCAGATAGCGCGCGGGAGACGGTGGCAATGGATACGCCAGCGGCTTGCGCTACGTCCTTGATTCCGGCCACATCATGTCCTTCCTTCATGCCAGTAGCCGCGGCTGGGGGAAATCTCTTTCCCATGGCCGCGGCTACTGCCTAACGTTACCCGGTGCGGCTGCTGCCGGAAACTTGATTGCTCCCTATGCCAGCTGGAACCAGATGGCGGTTTCGCCCGGGATCATTCCCGGTTCCGCGGACTGCTCCATTTGGCTGCGCACCAGCTCGGTGGCGCTGTGCGCCTGCACCGGCAATGGCAGGGGGGTTGCGGCGTAGTTGGCCACGACCAGCACGTTGCCGTTGGCGAAGGCCAGGACCTCGTCCTCGGCGCCGTCGATCCATTGAAGGGTGCCGGTGCCCAGCGCGTGGTCCTGGCGCAGCTGCAGCAGGCGGCGGTACAGGTTCAGCGTGGAGGACTGGTCTTCGAGCTGCGCATCGCGGGCGTAGGAATCCCAGCCGGCTGGCTGCGGCAGCCAGCTTTCACCGGTCGAGCTGAAGCCGAAGGCCGGCTTGCCGCTCTCCCATGGCAAGGGAACGCGGCAGCCATCGCGGCCATAGCGTTCGCCATTGGTGCGGAACCAGGTCGGATCCTGGCGCGCATCATCTGGCAGGTCGATTGCTTCCGGCAGGCCCAGTTCCTCGCCCTGGTAGAGGTAGGCGCCGCCCGGCAGGGCCAGCATCAGCGTGCTGGAAGCGCGTGCGCGGCGCAATCCGACGGCAGGCTCTGGCAGGTTCGGGGTGTTCGGGCCAATGCCCTCGCCCTGCGGGTTCTCATCGGTCAGCGCCAGGCGGGTCGCATGGCGCACCACGTCGTGGTTGGAGAGCACCCAGGTGCTCGGTGCGCCGACCTTGCCAAACTCCTGAAGGGACTCGTCGATGGTCTTGCGGATCTGCTTGGCATCGAAATCGCAGGAGAGGTACGGGAAGTTGAATGCCTGGTGCATCTCGTCGTTGCGCACCCACTTCGCCATCAGCGACAGGGGATTGACCCATGCCTCGGCGCAGAGCACGCGGTCGCCCTCGTACTCGTCCATGACCTTGCGCCAGTCGCGGTAGATTTCATGCACGCCGTCCTGGCCCCACCACGGAGCCAGTTCTTCGGTGCCGCCCATCGAAGCTGCCATGGGGTCCGGCGTGAAATCGGGCAGGCCTTCGGCCTTGATCAAGCCGTGGGCCACGTCGACGCGGAAGCCGTCGGTGCCCCGATCCAGCCAGAAGCGCAGGACGTCGCGGAACATCGCGCGGACTTCCTCGTTGTGCCAGTTGAAGTCAGGCTGCGAGGAATCGAAGATGTGCAGGTAGGACTGGCCGGTGCTGCCATCCGGGTTCCTGGTTGCGGTCCACATCGGGCCGCCGAAGACCGAACCCCAGTTGTTCGGGTGTCCGGTTTCCGGGGTGTCCTTGAAGATGAAGCGGTCGCGTTCGGGGGAGCCGGGAGCTGCCTGGAGCGCCTCCTGGAACCATGGGTGCTGGTCCGAGCAGTGGTTCGGGACCAGATCGATGATGACCTTCAGACCCAATTCATGGGCCCTGGCCACCATCGCGTCGTAGTCTTCCAGGGTTCCGAACAGCGGATCCACGTCGCAGTAATTCGAGACGTCGTATCCGGCGTCCTTCTGCGGGGAAGTGAAGAATGGCGAAAGCCAGATCGCGTCGACCGAAAGCTGCGCGATGCTTTCCAGGCGTTGGGTAATTCCGCGCAGGTCGCCCATGCCATCGCCATTGGAATCGGCGAAGGAGCGCGGGTAGATCTGGTAGATCACCGAGGAGCGCCACCACTGCGCGTTTTCGGCCTGCACAGGGAAATCAGCTGCTGTACGAATTGAAGTCATGACGGTAACGATAAATGATCGAACGCAGAATGTAAACGCTTGCAATTATGATCTACGGATTACGCCTCCTGAGTTGCCGTGATTCCACGTAAGGGTGATTAAAACTGATTTTATGGCTACTCTTGTCAAAGCTGATGATCTATGCCACGCTGTAAACGCTTACAAATATGGTGTTACTCGCACCACTTACGACCCGACCGGTAGCCATAGCTGATATCGCGGCCAGCCCGGTCCCTGATGACACAGTTGTCACGAAAGGACATCCCATGAAGGTGAACAAACACCCTTGGCTTCTTGGCGGAGCGTTGACGGCGATTGCCGCACTCTCTCTCACCGCTTGCGGCGGGTCCGCCACCAGCGAACCAGCAGCATCTTCGAGCCCGGCCGCCGCGGAATCCTCCCCGGCAGCCGCTTCCGGCGGCAAGCTGACCGTCTGGGTCGATGCCAACCGCGAACCAGTGCTGAAGGAAGCCGCCGCAGACTTCGAGAAGCAGTCCGGTGTCAAGGTGGACCTGGTGATCAAGGACTTCTCCAAGATCCAGGAAGACTTCCTGCGCCAGGTGCCAACCGGCAAGGGGCCGGACATCACCATCGGTGCCCACGACTGGCTGGGCAACCTGGTCAACAACGGCGTGGTCCAGCCGGTTGAACTGGGCGGCAAGGCCGGCGAGTTCCAGGATGTGGCAGTGACCGCGATGAGCTACGAGGGCAACACCTACGGCGTTCCGTACGCCACCGAGAACCTGGCCCTGCTGCGCAACGCGGATCTGGTCGACGAAGCCCCTGCGACGTTCGATGAGATGATCGCCGCCGGCGAGAAGGCCGACACCGAATTCCCATTCCTGGTGCAGGTCTCTGATGTTGGCGATCCATTCCACGCCTACCCATTCCAGACCTCCTTCGGCGCACCGGTGTTCGGCACCGATGAAAAGGGCGCCTACGATCCGGCCGACCTGCAGATCGGCAACGAAGGCGGCATCGAATTCGCCAAGTGGCTGGCTGAAGAGGGCGAAGAAGGCAACCTGAAGACCAGCATCGACGGAGACATTGCCAAGGAGAAGTTCGTCTCCGGCGACTCGCCATTCTTCCTGACCGGTCCATGGAACGTGGACGCTGTCGAAGACGCTGGCATCAATCTGGAAATCGATCCGATTCCATCGGCTGGTGGCGAGCCAGCCCAGCCTTTCGTCGCAGTCCAGGGCTTCTTCGTTTCCTCGAAGACCGAGAACCTGCTGGCAGCAACCGAATTCCTGACCAACTACATCGGCACCGAGGAAGTTCAGACCGAGCTGTACGAGGTAGGCAACCGACCGCCAGCCAACAAGGCGGCCTTCGAAGCTGCCAAGTCCGATGAGACCATCGCCTCCTTCGGCGAGGTCGGCGCTAACGGCGTTCCGATGCCGAACATCCCTGAAATGGCGGCCGTATGGGAGTTCTGGGGTGTGGCCGAGGCCGAGATCATCTCCGGCAAGGCTGATCCGGCCAAGCGCTGGAAGCAGATGACCTCGGACATCGAGAAGGCCATCTCCAAGTAGTACCGCCTGCCACCAGGCACACCGATGGCGCTGGGGACGGAAGGCGATCCTTCTGGCCCCAGCGCCTGCAATCCAGCAGCATTAGCTGCACTTGATCGACAGGGACATCTGGAAGATGACAAAGACTGCCCACCAGGGGCCGCAATCAAGCACCGAGGAGACGAAGCCCAAGCTGTCACCGGCGGCCAGGCGCTTCGCCAACGCCACCAGCACCTCCGTTGGCGCCATGCTCGCCAAGATCATCCTGGTGGCAATCGTCGATGCGACGGCCATCTTCGCGGTTTTCACAGCGCTGGGGCGCGAAGCCTGGGTGATCGCCTCGGCGATCGCCGTGATCACCGTGCTGATCAACGTGATCTACTTCAAGCGCGGCTGGCTGCCGGCCAAGTACCTGCTGCCGGGCACCATCTTCCTGCTGATCTTCCAGGTCTTCGTGATCGGCTACACGGGGTACATCGCCTTCACCAACTACGGGTCGGGACACAACTCGGATAAGGACGATGCGATCACCGCGCTGCTGCAGTCCAACCAGAACCGCGTCGAGGGAAGCGCTGGCTACCCGGTGTCCATCCTCGACGGGCAGGACGGGCTGGCGATGCTCATCGAGCGCGATGGCCAGCAAATGCTCGGCGACGCGGATCAGCCGTTCGCCCCGGTCGATCCTGCAGCCCTGGGGGACTACTCCGAATTGGCCTTCGGCGATCTGCTGGGTCGCCAGCAGGAGGTCACCTCGCTGACCGTTCCGGTCAGCGAGAACCCTGCCGATGGCACCCTGCGCACCAGCGACGGGCGCACCGCATACCAGTACACCTCGTCCCTGAAATACGACGAAGCCGCCGACACCATGACCGATCAGAAGACCGGCGTGGTGTACAAGGACACCGGCGTCGGCGCGTACACCGCCGAAGATGGCACGCAGCTGATGCCCGGCTGGTCCATCAACGTGGGCTTCGACAACTTCACCCGCGCGGTCACCGACTCCTCGATCCGCAACGCCCTGTTCTCCGTCACCGTGTGGACATTCGCCTTCGCCTTCTTGTCGGTGGCAACCACCTTCTTCCTGGGCCTGTTCCTCGCAATCGTCTTCAACGACATGCGCATGAAGGGGCGGAAGATCTACCGTGTCATCTCGATCCTCCCGTACGCCTTCCCGGCGTTCTTGGGCGGCCTGGTCTGGGCCGGCATGCTCAACCGCGACTTCGGTTTCATCAACCAGGTGCTGCTGGGCGGGGCGCAGATCCCGTGGCTGACCGACCCGTGGCTGGCGAAGTTCTCGGTGCTCTGGGTGAACCTGTGGCTCGGCTTCCCGTACATGTTCCTGGTCTGCACCGGCGCGCTGCAGTCCATTCCGGATGAGCTCTCCGAAGCGGCCACCCTCGATGGGGCGAAGCCATTTCAGATCTTCCGTTTGATCAAGCTTCCGCTGCTGCTGGTCTCGGTAGCTCCGCTGCTGATTAGCTCCTTCGCGTTCAACTTCAACAACTTCAACGTGATCTACATGCTCACCGAAGGCGGGCCGCGTCTGCAGGATGCAGGATTGAACGTGGGATCCACCGACATCCTGATCTCCATGGTCTACAAGGTGGCCTTCGTCGGCTCGCAACGCGACTATGGCCTGGCCAGCGCCTTCTCCATCATCATCTTCGTGATCGTCGCGATCATCTCGATTATCAGTTTCAAGCAGACAAAGGCACTGGAGGAGCTGAACTAATGAGCACCCAAATCACCGGCCGTCCCGCGACACGCGCGCTCAGGGAACGGGCACCGCGGCGAGGCTTTGGCAAATGGTTCGCCACCACCGGCTGGCGCCACCTGATCGGCGTAGCGCTGTGCATCTATGCGGCGTTCCCGTTGCTCTATGTGCTTTCGGCATCGCTGAACCCCAACGGCACCCTGCTGTCCTCCAACGGCTTCTTCACCACCGTCGGCTTCAACAGCTATGTGGAGCTGTTCCAGAACGAGCAGCGTCCCTTCGGTGCTTGGTTCGTGAACACCTTGTTCATCGGCCTGACCACGGCCGCCGCCTCCGTGTTCCTCGGGGCGCTGGCCGCCTACAGCTTCTCGCGGATGCGTTTCACCGGGCGCCGCGTGGGCCTGGTCAGCCTGCTGGTCGTGCAGATCTTCCCGCAGCTGCTGGCAGTGGTGGCGATCTTCATCCTGCTCACCTCGCTGGGAGATGTCTTCCCGGTGTTGGGCATCGACAGCCAGATCGCCTTGATCATGGTGTACCTGGGCGGCGCACTGGGAGTGAACACCTACCTGATGTACGGCTTCTTCAACACCGTTCCAGTGGAAATCGATGAAGCGGCGAAGATCGATGGTGCCGGCCACGCCCGCATCTTCTTCACCATGATCCTGCGCCTGGTGGCGCCGATCCTGGCAGTTGTCGGCCTGCTGTCCTTCATCTCCAGCACCTCGGACTTCGTCATCGCCTCCGTCATCCTGGTCTCCCCGGAGAACCAGACGCTGGCCGTGGGCCTGTACTCCTACGTTTCGGAGGAGTTCACTTCCAACTGGTCGGTCTTCGCCGCCGGCGCGGTGCTGGCAGCAATCCCGGTGATGGCGCTGTTCCTGTTCCTGCAGAAGTACATTGTCGGCGGGCTCACCGCCGGCGCAGGCAAGTAGCGCTCGAGCACCTCTACGCTGCTCGAAAAGGGGGCAACGCCACTGGCGTTGCCCCCTTTTCCTGTGCTGGCCAAGCGCTCGGAGCACGTAGAGTAAATGGCATGAAGCCCTACCTGCCGCGCGCCGCCCGCAACTATTTGGAGCAACTTCGCCGGGCCTTGGATTTCTTGTCGCTGGAAGAACGCAACGAGGTCATTGAAACGACCAAGCAGGAGATTCTCCGCCTGCCGGGCGGCGGACGCCGCAAACGCGATCTGGTCCGCCTGCTTGGCGAGCCTGCATCCCGTGCGCGCAAATTCGAACGCCATGAGCCCGAAGCCCTGGAAGTCAGCAGCGGCAAGCACTTCCTCACCCGCATCCTGGCATGGCCAATCTTCGCGCTTGCCTTGCTCACCCTGATGGTGGTGCTCTTCGCCCCGCCCCAGACCGCCTTGGTCGAGGGGCAAGGCTTCGGATTTGTTGCCGGGGGAGCAAGCGGCTTCCTGGGGAAACTTGAATTGCTGATCGGCTCGCAGCTGCTTTGGCTGGCCTTCATTCCGGCCATCCTCAGCCTCGTGCCGTTGTGGCTTCCGAATATTGCCGGCACCATCATCCAGATCCTTGGGGCGGTGATCATGACCGCCATCTGCGTGGCCGGTGGCGGAACGCTCGCTCTCTACTTCGTCCCGGTCACCGTGCTGCTCTGGGCACAGGTATTCACCCCGCTGCTGATGATGCGTGGTTCCATGGCCAGGCCAGGGCCAGCCTGGCTCATCTGCGCTGCCGTGCTGCTGATCCTTGTTGTCGGGTATGCCAGCTACCAGGGTCTGGCTGGATTCAGCGGTGCACCGTGGCTGATTGCGGCTCCGGCCGCGCTGCTGGCTGTGCTGGCGCTGCTGCTGCCGTTCCGCTGGAAGCTGGCCCATATTGCCCTGGTGGCAGCCGGCCTGCTGGTGATGGCTGCTGGATTCGTCGCCGCGCTGCCCGGAACCTACGGCGCAGTTCTAGCGTGGCCATGGCTGGCTGGCGGGATGGGCTTCGCCGTAGGCCATCTCGCGGTAGCCGCGGGCATGTGGCATGAGCGGGCCAGGAAGTTGCTGGCCCTGTTCTAGCGTTTTCAGGTCTTGTGGTGCTTTATGGGATTTTCCATAGGGAATGCGTATATCCTCTTGGCATGGCCGAAAACAAGGAAAAATCCTCTCCTGAACCTATAAAACGAGGTCGCGGGCGCCCGCGCAAGGACTCCGAGTTCCAGACCCTGAGCAAGGATCAGATTGCCCAGAAGGCATTGGAAATAGCCGGTGCCGAGGGCTATGACGCGCTGACCATGCATCGTCTTGCGACCGAATTCAATGTCACCCCGCGGGCGTTGTACAACTACGTGGCTGACCGCCAAGAAGTCATCAACCTCGCCGTATCGCGCTTCATATCGATCAATCCGCTGATCGAATTCGACTGCAACGACTGGAAGCGTGGCGTGACCGAAGCCTATAACGCGACGCGCAAGGCCTACCGCGCCTACCCCAGGGCTTCGCAAATGGCGCTAGACGAAAAGCTCAAGGTCGAGCCCGGTCCATTCCGCAACGAATTGATGGAACGGATCCTAGCGTTCTACGTGGATATCGGATTGACGCTCAAGCAGGCTGTGGCGCTGGTCCGCGCACTGGAACGCGACGTCCTGGGTTTCGTGATGCATGTGGATTACTACTACGACCGCCGTTCGAAAGACAGCCCGGACTACGTGAGCTCGCTGGTGCCGGTCCAATTGCTTGACGCTTATCCGGAAGTTCCCACGCCGCTGACACGCCAATCCCTCGAGCTGCCGCAACAAGACAGCGACGACCTCTTCGAGGAAGTTATCGAGTTGCGATTGCTGGCTATTGCGCAGATGCTCGAGCTCAATCGCACCGCCGAGAATCCCGAACAGTGAAAAAGCACGTCGACAGGGAATAATAGCCAACCGGCTGGCGCTGTAGGTTGCAGGGCCGCAGGAATCTGCGGCCTGGAATTCGTGTGAAAGTTGGCCCATGTCCCAGAGCAAGCCGCATCCGGCACCAGTTGCTGAAGAACTCTCGGCCGGGGCCCGGTGGCGATTGCTGGGTGTGCTGCTCGCCGCGATGTTCATGTCCCTGGTATCGGTCAGCATCGTCAATGTGGTTCTCCCCGCTATCGGTTCCACCCTGCACGCTACCGAGGCCGACCTGCAATGGGTGCTGGCAGGCTATGCGCTGACCTTTGGCGTGGTGCTGGTTGCCGCCGGACGCGCCGGGGACCTGCTGGGCCGCGGCGTGATGTTCGTGGCAGGCGTCGCGATCTTCACCGCGGCCAGCGTCCTGGCTGGCCTGGCAGCTGATCCATTGGTCTTGAACATTGCGCGCTTCATCATGGGCATCGGCTCCGGATCGCTCAACCCGCAGGTGATGGGCATGATCCAGCAGCATTTCCGTGGCGCTGCCCGTGGCCGGGCCTATGGCTTGCTGGGCACAGCTGTTGGCTTCTCGGTCGCCATCGGACCGGTGCTGGGCGGACTGCTGATCAACTGGTTTGGCGAAGACGCCGGCTGGCGTTCCACCTTCCTGATCAACGTACCGGTAGGAGTGCTGGCAATTGTCCTTGCCTTGCTGTGGCTGCCCAAGCCGCTGTTCAGCAAGCCAACGGGCAAGGTGGATCTGGATCCAGTTGGCGGTTTGCTGCTGGCAGTAGGCATTTTCGCCCTGCTGCTGCCCTTCGTGCAGGGACGCGAAACCCCGTGGCTCTGGTCGCTTCTGGCCTTGGCCTTCCTGCTCCTGGTGCTCTGGGTCCAGTGGGAGAAGAAGTACAAGAAGCGCGGTCGTGAACCAATGGTGGAACTGGCTTTGTTCAAGATCCGCAGCTTCACCAATGGCACGCTGATCGCAGGCCTTTACTTCATGGGGGTTTCCAGCGTCTGGGTGCTGGTGGCAATCTATGTCCAGCAATCCCAGGGCTTCAGCGCACTTCAAGCAGGATTGATCTGCCTTCCGGCCGCACTGCTGTCGGCCTTCAGCTCCGATATTGCCGGACGCTACGTGATGACCTTGGGGCGGAAATTGGTTATTGGCGGCATCCTCAGTGCACTGTTCGGCCTGCTGGCCACCATTGCCGTGGTGCTCTTGGAAGAGCGCGGGGTGCTGGGCATCTGGTGGATGCTGCTTTCGCTGGCCTTCATCGGAGTGGCGCAGGGCTTCATCATTTCGCCTAACCAGGCGCTGACCCTGATGGAAGTTCCCGTGGCCAACTCCGGCAGCGCCGGAGGCTTGATGCAGACTTCCCAGCGCGTGGGCACGGCCGTGGGCATTGCGGTGATCACCGCTGTCTTCTACGGCATGAATCATATTGCCGGCTATTCGCTGGCAATGTCGCTCTCCTTTGTTGCCATTTCGTTGCTGGTCTTGGCCACCCTCGTGGTCGGCGTCATCGACCTGCGCCATGGCCATGCCGCGCACGCCAAGCCTGAAGCTGAGGAAGTAGTTCCGGCCAGCACCGGCGCGCAGCGTACGGTGACAGGGGCTATCGAGATCGCCGGGCCGAAGGAACCAACCCAGCCAGTAGACTCCCAGCCATAATTCGGTGCTGGTCAGCGGAGGATTCTGAACCTAGGCTGGGACCATGAAGCGATTCTTCCTGAGCAGCGCAGCAGTAGCTCTGGCCTGTGGCGTTGCCGCCTGCGCATCTACCGGGAGCGGGTCTGGCGCCAGCCAGCCAACTGAAAGCGAGACCAGCGTGATACTGCAGGATCCGGCAGGTTTGTGGGGCAGCAAGGAACAAGGCCAGCCGTGGCTGGAACTTTCAGCGGACGGCAAGGTCGCCGGCAGTGATGGCTGCAACCGCATTACCGGCACATGGAGCGGATCCGAAGAGCTGGAATTCGGCGCGTTGGCTTCGACCAAGATGTACTGCGAAGGCGTGGATGACTGGCTTTCGCGTGCCGCCACCGCAAAGCTGGAGGAGGGCAACAAGATGCTTGTTCTTGACGCCAACGGCGAAGAGCTGGGAACCCTTGCCTATGGTGGCAGCAATTCCTAGCTCATGCGCCTGGCGCAGACGCTATGCGCTAACGCGGTAACCGGAGATCATCGGGCACTCGAAAGGATCCCGGGCCGATAGCCCTACTTTGTTCAGGTAGGTGATCACCTGTGCGTAGGATTCGCGGACACTGGCCACGGTGTAGGGCACCTGATGCTCTTCGCAGTACTGGCGCACGATGCGCGACACGCCGGCCAGGTTGGCGCGCGGCATGGACGGGAACAGGTGGTGCTCCACCTGGTAGTTCAATCCGCCGTAAACGTGGGATAGCACGCGGTTTCCCCAGCTGGACTTGGCCATGACGTTGCGTCCGGTCAGTACTTGGCGGGAGAAGAAGTCGATGCGGGCGTCCTGGGGAACCATCGGCATGCCCTTGTGGTTCGGGGCAAAGGATGCACCCATGTAGATGCCGAAAACTGCCAGCTGCACGCCCAGGAAGGCGAAAGCCATGCCTACTGGCAGGAAGTAGAAGACGATGGCCAGGTAGATTCCGATACGCAGTGAAAGGCCGGTCATTTCGCGCTTGCGGTTCTTGACCCGCTCAGCCTTGAACAGGTACTTGATCGAGTGCATGTGCAAATTCAAGCCCTCAAGGGTCAGCAGCGGGAAGAACAGGTAGCCCTGGCGGTTGGTGATCCACTTGAGAAGTCCACGCTGGCGCTGGGCATCGGCCGTCTGGAATGAGATGGTATCCCACTCGATATCCGGATCCTTGCCCACGGTATTGGGAGTTGCGTGGTGCTTGTTGTGCTTGTTCATCCACCACTGGTAGCTGATGCCCACGACGATATTGGCCAGGAACTGGCCCAGCTTGTCATTGCGCTTGTGCGAGGCGAGGATCTGGCGGTGTGCCGCCTCATGCGCCAGGAAAGCGAACTGGGTGAGCAGCAGGCCCAAGGCCCCTGCCATCAGCAACTGGAACCAGCTGTCGCCAAGGAGGATGAATCCGGCAACGGTGCCAGCCAGCAGCACCGTCAGCACGATGCCCAGGCCGAGATAGTGCCCGCGTCGGCGGCCAATCAATCCGGCTTCGGTGACCAGCTTCTTTACGTGGAAGAAGCTCTTGGGGTCGCCCGGCTTGAGTGTAGGCCCTTGGGAATGGAGTGTTGCAGTGCTGCTCAAGAAAATATCCTTGGGTACTAGGCGTCGACCTCGCAGTCGAAAGAACTGAAAAACTCGGCTCCCATGATGCCAATCCTACGTTGGATTGCTGTGAAATTGCCTATGTAAGAAGTGCCCAAGCCAGACCCTAGAAATGGGCAGTTAGTTGCCCTTCAGCAACTTCCCAGTGGGCGGACAGGCTGACATTCTCCAGCAGCCGGCGGTCGTGCGTGACCAGCAGCAACGCTCCAATGTATGCTTCCAGTGCTTCTTCGAGCTGCTCGATGGCCGGCACGTCCAGGTGGTTGGTCGGCTCGTCGAGCACCAGCAGGTTCACCCCGCGTGCCTGGAGCAATGCCATCGATGCGCGGGTGCGCTCGCCGGGAGACAGCGAATCGACCAATGCAGAGGACTGGTCTGCCTTCAAGCCGAACTTGGCCAGCAGGGTGCGGACCTCGGCAGCGGAGTACCCGGGAACTTCCTTTTCGAAGGCTTCGCCCAACGACAGATCACCGGGAAGCTGGGTGCGCGCCTGGTCGATTTCGCCGATGCTCACCGAGCTGCCCAGGGAAGCGGTGCCGCTGTGCGGAGCCAGCTTGCCCAGCAGCAGGTTCAGCAAGGTCGACTTGCCTGCTCCATTTGGGCCGGTGATGCCAATTCGGTCCCCGGCATTGACCTGAACCGACACCGGCCCGAACGTGTAATCGCCGTGGGACACCGAGGCTTCGTTGAGCGTGCACATCACCGAGGATCCGCGCGGGGCCGACGCGATGGAGAACTGCAGAACCCATTCCTTGCGCGGTTCGGCCACTTCCTCAAGACGGGCGATGCGCGATTCCATTTGGCGCACCTTGGCTGCCTGCTTCTCCGAGGATTCGGTGTTGGCACGGCGGCGGATCTTGTCGTTGTCCGGCGCCTTGCGCATGGCATTGCGCACGCCTTGCGAAGACCACTCGCGCTGGGTGCGGGCGCGGGAGACGAGATCCGCCTTCTGGCTTTCGAACTGCTCGTAGGCTTCACGCGCGTGGGTCCGCTTGATGGTCCGTTCGGCGAGATACGAGTCGTAGCCGCCTTCATAGGTGGCTACCTGATTCTGGGCCAAGTCCAATTCGATGATGCCGGTGGTGCAACGGGCGAGGAACTCGCGGTCATGCGACACCAGGATCACCGGTGCGCGCAGGGAATTGATGAAGTCCTCCAGATGCTCCAGACCTTCAAGATCAAGATCATTGGTCGGCTCATCGAGCAGCACCACATCGAAGCGGGAGAGCAGCAAGGCCGCCAGGGCAACGCGGGCAACTTGGCCGCCGGACAGGGCAGTCATCTCGGTATCGACCGGGAGGGCGAAGCCGAGCTTGGCCAGCACCTCGGGGATGCGGTCTTCAAGATCCATGGCGCCGGAGGCCATCCAGTGATCGAAGGCGGCACTGTAGGCATCATCTGCGCCCGGCTTGCCGCTGCCCAGTTCTTCGGCGGTCGTCTCCATGGCGGTGGTGGCCGCGGCGCAACCGGTCCGGCGGGCCAAATACGCGGCAATGGTTTCACCTGGAATGCGATCGTGCTCCTGCGGCATCCAGCCGATGAACGCGGAATCCGGGGCAGTGCTCACGGTTCCGGCCTGCGGGGTTGCGGCCCCGGCTAGCAGCGACAGCAACGTGGACTTGCCGGCGCCGTTTGCACCCACCACGCCATAGACATCGCCGGGTGCGGCGGTGAAGTCCAGATTCGAGAAGAGGGTCCGGTGGGCGTGGCCGCCAGATAGGTCCTTGGCCACGAGCGTTGCAGTCATGGTTCCAATTCTAGTTCCAGCCATAGGCGGAATATTTCCGCTGTGCCCTAGGCGATACGTCGCAAGAGTATTAGTCTATTAGCATGCATGCAGATAATAAGATTTATGCCCCCGAGCCCTCCTCGGAATTCGTGGAACTTGCCGCGGAAGTCTTCGGCTTGCTTTCCGATGCCACGCGGATCCGGATTGTGCTGCATCTGCGCCGTGCCGGAGAGCTCTCTGTCAACGCGCTCGCAGAGCTCGTCGAGAAGAGTCCCTCGGGGGTTTCCCAGCACCTGGCTCGCCTGCGCCTGGCGCGCATGGTGACCACACGCCAGGACGGAACCAAGGTTCTCTACAGCCTTGCCGATGACCATCCGGCGCGCCTGGTCAGCGAAGCGATCAAGCAGGCTGAGCATTCTGTATCCAACGGCCAATTGCCGCTGCATCACGAAGCGCCAAACACCTAGGACTAAAGAAGACAGGGGTGGCCAAGATGCTTTCAGTTCTCAGGGACCAGGCGTACGCCAAGCTCTTCGGCGCGCAGATGATTGCGCTTCTGGGCACTGGCTTGCTCACCGTAGCGCTGGGCCTTTTGGCTTTCGATATCGCCGGCAACGACGCGGGCTTGGTGCTCGGCCTGGCCTTGACCGTCAAGATGGTCGCCTATGTGGCGGTTGCACCATTGGTCAACGCCCTGGTGTCCCATATTCCGCGCAAACCGGTGCTTGTCGGGTCCAATGTCATTCGTGGACTGGTGGCGCTCTGCCTCCCCTTCGCCAGTGAAGCGTGGCAGATCTATGTGCTGATATTTGTCCTGCAATCGGCATCGGCGACCTTTACCCCCGCATTCCAGGCGGTCATTCCCTCCATCCTGCCTGGAGAACGGGAATATACGAAGGCCCTGTCCCTGTCGCGTCTGGCCTATGACATGGAGTCGTTGGCCAGTCCGATGCTGGCGGCCGCGTTGTTGACTGTCACCAGCTACCACAACCTCTTTGCCGGGACCGTGATCGGCTTTGCCGCGTCAGCTCTGCTTGTTGCCGCGACCCGGTTCCCGCTGATCCCGCCGCCGCAGAAGACGCTCTTCTTCCATCGCCTCACCGGCGGAACCCGGGCGTTCTGGTCGGCACGCGAACTGCGCAGCCTGATGGCACTGAATCTGGTCGTTGCCGCGGTCTCCGCCATGGTCATCGTCAACACGGTGGTGCTGGTGAAGGGGGAGCTGGGCCGTTCGCAGGTGGATGTTGCCTTGCTGCTCGGAGCCTATGGTGCAGGTTCGATGGCGGTGGCACTGGGCATGCCCGGGTTGCTGGAGCGATTCGAGGACCGCACTGTGATGCTCGCCGGCGCCGTAATGATGCCGCTGCTGCTGCTCATTGGTGCTACGGTCATCGGCTGGGCACAGGGAGCCGGGCAATGGGCCGGGCTTCTTGGCTTATGGATGGCTTTGGGTGCGGCGACTGCAAGCATCCTCACGCCCTCGTCCAGGCTATTGCGCCGCAATAGTACAGAGCAGACGCGCCCGGGGGTTTTCGCCGCGCAATTTTCCTTGTCCCATGCCTGCTTCTTGCTGACCTACCCGGTGGCCGGTGTCCTTGGCGCGTCAATCGGCTTGTGGGGCGTCGCCGTGGTTCTGGTCGGGATCGGCGCGATCGGCACGGTGCTGGCCCTTGCTTCATGGTGCCCGGTCTTGGATCGCCGTAGCCAGCTTGGGTGAGCTCGGCAGAACGGTCGCTGGCCTAGTCGAAAGCCGGTGGCTGGCCAACCTCTTGCTCGGCGATCGGCAGTCGCGGCGCGGAGTGGGGACTCATGCTGGAATCCTCAACGCCGGCCCTTGACTGCGCGGTACTGGATCTTCACCGCTTCGAGCGAAGCAACTCCAGTACTTGGTCCTGGCTGACTTGGCCAAAATCCTCGTAAAACGCTCCGACGGCAGTAAAGTTATCCGGGGTGAGAAGTTCGCAGATGCCATCGACATGGGGCGCCAATTCAGCAACCGTTTCGGGGGAAGCCACCGGAACTGCCAGCATCACGGAGGCAGGGGACAACTCCTGTACGAGATCCAGCGCGGCCTTCATCGTCGCGCCCGTGGCCATCCCGTCATCGCAGAGCAGCAAGTCGCGCCCGGACAGATCCGGGCAATAGTCCTTGAACCTGTCGGCGAGGGCCAGCAGGTCGGCACCGGTGCCTCGTTCCAGGGATTCGAGCTCGTCCTTGCCGAAATACTGCAGCGCCCGGCGATAAATGGCCTCGTTGATATGGCGGGAGCTGCTGGACCCATACCGGGCGATGGCGCCGAATGCCAGCTCTGGATTGCTGGGCACCCCGAGCTTGCGCACCGCCACGGCGCTCAGGTCGGCGCCGAGCGCCGTTGCGACTTCGTAGGCAATGGGCACCCCGCCGCGCAGCAGGCCCAGCACCGTGTAGTCCCCGGCGGGCAGCAGAGTGGACAGCTTCATGCCCAGCGCGGCGCCGGCATGGCTGCGGTTTTCGAACACTGTGCTTCTACCTGTAGCCATGGTTCCAGTCTTGCCCAATGGCGCTCGATTGCAAGGGCATCGGTGGAAACATCCAGCATTTAATGTCGCGTGCGGTGATCAGGTGCTTGAGTCGACAGTCTGCAAAGTCGACGCAAGGGGCATTGCGGGCCGACACTGGAGCTGCAGTATTTGGGGTTCCACGCGATCCTTAGGGCCCCGGCTGCTGCAGGAGGCCGAGAAGTGTCCTGGTGCGCCGGTATTTCTCGGCCAGCCGCTGCCGGGTAACCGGGTCCAGTTGGCTGGTGCGTTCAGGGTCGGTGTTGTCGGCCAGATCCGCCTGCTTGACCAGCAAGGCCAGCGAGTTGCCGCGTACTTTTGCGCAATACTCTTCCAGGCTCTGCCCTGGACGCTTGCTCAGCAGCTCGACCGCCTCGATGACTGTTTCGGGAATGCCTGAGTTGCGCAGATCCTCCGCGCTCACCTCGCAATCCTCGATCACGTCATGCAGCCACGCGGCCGCGATGGCCTCCGGCGAACCGCCAAGAGCGCGGGCATGGCCGGCCACTCGTGCCGGATGCCCGATATACGCAGCGCCAAGCTTATCGACCTGGCCTTCGTGGGCGCGGACAGCAATCGCCTTGGCCAATTCAACTAGCGATTTTTGCTCGTCCATGTTCCGCCTCACTGATCGGCTGTTGCTGATTCACAGCTTACGCGTGGCGGGAGGCGGGTTGGCAGGATTTGGCCTGCCAGGCTACGACACTGAACACGTCGTTCCACAGAATCCACTAATGTGTCATTGACTGTAGTGTGTGGCACACAGTAATGTAGTGGACATGGAAGAGTTCGACACCCAGCTGCAAGAGCTGCGACGCGGCACCGTAGTACTGGCCTGCCTGCAGCTGCTGCGCGGCGCCGGGTATGGCTACAGCCTGCTGGAGCAGCTTGGCGATCATGGTTTCTCCACTGACGCCAACACCCTGTATCCGCTGCTGCGTCGTTTGGAGAAGCAGGGGTACCTCACCAGCGAGTGGAACACCGAGGAGGCGCGGCCACGCAAGTTCTACCGGACCTCGCTCGACGGCATCCGTCTCGCTGACGCGTTGACCACCGAATGGCGATCCCTGACCACGGCGATCGCCTCGCTCACCAAAGAGGAGCACTGACATGACTGCCACCTTGACCGAACGCTACATCTCGGCCACCATCCGGAGCCTGAAACCCGAACTGCAGGACGACGTCCGCGCCGAGCTCGAAGCCTTGATTGCCGACGCGATCGAGGCGCGCACGGACCAGATTGAGGCCGCGGACGAGGCTGAACGCGAAGTCCTGTCCGAGCTGGGCGATCCCGGCCTGCTTGCCGCGGGCTACGCGGACCGGCCGCTGCACCTGATCGGTCCGAAGTACTACCTGACCTGGTGGCGGCTGCTGAAGCTGCTGTTGTGGATCGTACCGGTCTGCGTGGTCGGCGCGGTGCTGCTGGGCCAGCTGCTCTCCGGAGCTGAGGTCGGCGAGAGCCTCGTCCAGGCGCTGGCCATCGGGCTGCAGGTGGCCGTGCATCTGGTCTTCTGGACCACGCTGGTCTTCGTCGTGCTCGAGCGCACCGGCGCGGACACCGGCATGAAGTGGGATGTCGACCAGCTGCCTGAGGTCCAGGAGGATGGCGCCGGACGCACCGAGCTGATCGCCTCGCTGGCGTTCCTGGCCATCGCCGCCGTGGCGGTGGTGTGGGATGCGGTGCGCGGATTCTTCCCGACCGGCGGCGAGCCGATCGCGATCCTCAATCCGGGACTGTGGCCGTGGTGGATCGGCGCGCTGTTCGGCCTGATGGTGCTTGAAGCAGTCTTCGCTTTCGCGCTTTATGCCCAGCGCCGCTGGACTACCGCGCTGGCAGCGCTGAACACCGTGCTTGCCCTGCTCTTCGCGGCCTGGGTGCTGGTCCTGCTGCTGGGCGGCGAGCTGGTGAACCCCGAGTTCCTCTCGTTCATCGCCCAGGCCGGAGGCGAGGAATTCGCTTCCGGGAACGCGGATGCCGCAGGCAACGGGGGAGTCTTCCGGATCCTGGCGGTGCTGCTCGGATTCGGGATCGCCATCGGGGTCGGTTGGGACATCGCCGATGGCTGGCGCAAGGCGGTGCGCGAACGGCGCGTTGCCCGGGTCTGAATTCCTTGGAAGAACGAAACCAGAAAAAGAAGAATCCCGGGGCATCGGTGAAGAAAATCGCTGATGCCCCGGGATTCTTGTGCTGCAGCTCAGGGAAGCTGCCAAGCTCTGGGTCTAGAAGAGCTGGTCTGGCTTAGAGCTGGTTGCCCAGCTTGAAGCCCTTGGATGCCTGGCCGTGGTACGAGCCGTCCTCGTCACCGGCACGGGTGTAGGAGAAGCCGTCGGCGCCGATCGTGACTTCCAGTTCGGAGTCGTCGGTGCGCTCGACGATTTCCTGCACGTTGCCATCCAGGTCCAGGACTTTGGAGGCTTCGGTGTACCACGAAGGCACAACCGGGTTGCCCCACCAGTCGCGGCGCTGGTTGTCGTGCACGTTCCAGGTGATGGTCGGGTTGTCCGGATCACCGGTGTAGTAGTCCTGGGTGTAGATCTCGATGCGGTGGTCATCTGGATCCAGGATGTACAGGTAGAACGCGTTGGACACGCCGTGGCGGCCTGGGCCGCGCTCGATGCGGTCCGAGATGCGCAGTGCGCCCATCTTGTCGCAGATCTGGATGATGTTGTGCTTCTCGTGGGTGGAGAAGGCCACGTGGTGCAGGCGCGGGCCGTTGCCGCCGGTCAGGGCGGTGTCATGCACGGTGCCCTTGCGGTGCATCCAGGCTGCGTAGGTGGTGCCTTCGTCGTCCTGGATGTCCTCGGTGACGCGGAAGCCCAGGTCCTCCAGGTACTTGCGGCCGCGCGGCACGTCCGGGGTCACCTGGTTGAAGTGGTCCAGGCGGACCAGCTCGCCGGCCGAGTACAGGTCGTAGCGCATGTGCAGGCGCTCGACGTGGGTGGTCTCGAAGAAGAACTCGTAGGGGAAGCCCAGTGGATCCTCGACGCGCACGGCATCGCCGATGCCCTTGACGAAGCCTTCCTTGCGGCGCTCGGTGCGGCAGCCCAGTTCCTTGTAGTAGGCCTCGGCCTTGTCCACGTCTTCGGTGGAACGCACGCGGAAGGCCATCGCCTTCAGCGCGGCCACTGGGCCCTTGGTCAGCACCAGGTTGTGGTGGATGAATTCCTCGAAGGAACGCAGGTAGATCTGGTTCTCGTCCTCGTAGGACACGTGCAGGCCCAGCACGTCGACGTAGAAGTTGCGCGAGCGCTCAAGGTCGGTGACGACCAGTTCGGCGTAAGCGCAGCGCAGGATATCCGGCGCTGGCACCGAAGGGGTTGGGATCGGGTTTGCGATCTCTTTGCTCATGATGTGCTCCTTTGCAAGCAAAAAATTTAGTGGTGGGAAGCTGGTGCTTCCTAGACGCCGAACTTCGGGGAGTGCGCTTCGTTCAGGGTGATCTGGATGGACTGCTGGGTGGTGTAGAAGTCCACCGAGCGGTAGCCGCCCTCGCGGCCCAGGCCCGAAGCCTTCACGCCGCCGAATGGGGTGCGCAGGTCGCGGACGTTGTTCGAGTTCAGCCACACCATGCCCGAGTCGATCTGGTGCGCGAAGTTGTGCGCGCGCTTCAGGTTCGAGGTCCAGACGTAGGCGGCCAGGCCGTACTTGGTGTTGTTGGCCAGCTCCAGCGCTTCCTCGTCGGTGTCGAACGGGGTGATGGCAACGACCGGGCCGAAGATCTCGTCCTGGAAGATCTGCGCATCCGGTGCGACATCGGCGAACACGGTCGGGGCGACGTAGTTGCCCTCATTCTCGAAGCCTTCGGCGCGGCCGCCGCCGGCCAGCAGCCGGCCTTCGTTCTTGCCGATCTCGATGTAGCTCATGACCTTGTCGAAGTGGTTCGGGTGGACCAGCGATCCGACCTCGGTCTTCGGGTCGCTCGGCAGGCCGACGCGGATGTTCTTGGCGCGCTCGGCAAACTTGGCAACGAAATCATCGTAGATGTCGCGCTGGACCAGGACGCGGGAACCGGCGGTGCAACGCTCGCCGTTCAGCGAGAACACGCCGAAGACGGTGGCGTCCAATGCGGCTTCCAGGTCGGCGTCGGCGAAGACGACGGCCGGGGACTTGCCGCCCAGCTCCAGCGAGAGGCCCTTGAAGAATGGGGCGGCCGCGGTGGAGATGGTGGCGCCGGTCGAGGAGTCGCCGGTGAAGGAGACCAGCGGGACGTCCGGGTGCTTGACCAGGTAGTCGCCGGCCACGCCGCCGGAGCCGAAGATCAGGTTGAAGACGCCCTCTGGCAGGCCGGCTTCGCGGAAGATCTCTGGCCACAGGGTGGCGGACAGCGGGGTGTAGCTGGCAGGCTTCAGGACCACGGAGTTGCCGGTGGCGATGGCCGGGGCCAGCTTCCAGGATTCCTGCATGAACGGGACGTTCCATGGGGTGATCAGCGCGGCGACGCCGATCGGCTTGCGGTTCACGTAGTTCATCTGGCGGCCCGGGACGCGGAAGGTGTTGTCCACCTGGGCGACGATCAGGTCGGCGAAGAAGCGGAAGTTCTCGGCGGCGCGGCGTGCCTGGCCCTTGGCCTGGGTGATCGGCAGGCCTGAGTCGTAGGACTCGAGCAGCGAGAGCTCCTCATCGCGGGACTCGACGATGTCGGCGATCTTGTGCAGCACGCGGGAACGCTCGCGCGGCAGCATCTTGGACCATGGGCCTTCCTTGAAGGCCTTGCTGGCGGCGGCGACGGCCAGGTCCACGTCTTCTGGCTGTGCCGAGGCGACGGTGGCGTAGGTGGTGTTGGTGACCGGTTCCTGCACGTCGAAGGTTGCTCCGCCGATGGAGTCAACGAATTCGCCGTTGATGTAGTGCTGCAGGTGGGTTGGGAGATTCTCCGGTACGAAGTGCTTGCTCATGGCAGTTCCTTTCGTGCGTTGTCCCGGTGTTTTCACCGGATGGCTTTGGGCAAAACTATGGGTAGTGCAGGGGCTGCCGGCTAGATGGCGCTCGGTGCCATGCCGGCGGCCTTGAGGTAGGCATTCAGGGTGCGGGCGCGGTGCTCGCGGGCCGCGGCCTCGATCTGCGCCGGGGTGGCGTGATCGGCAATCAGATCCAGCAGCTTCTCGTGTTCCTCAACCGAGGCGCGGGCCCGGTTCGGGATGTGCGTGAAGGAGCTCGCACGCATCGCCGCCAGCCGCCGCCATCCGCGCTGGACCAGGTCCAGGATGTGCGGGTTAGGGCACTGGCCGTAGAGCAGCTGGTGGAATTCGGTGTTCATCCGGGTGAAGGACACCGGGTCGAAGTCCTCCAGGCATTGGCGCATACTCTCGTTCAGCGCCCGCGCCTTGGCCAGCCACTTGGCGTCCATGGCATCGGCGGCCAGCGCGGTGGCGGCCGGCTCGATGACCATCAGCGTCTGCATGGTGTGCAGGTAGAGCGTGGAATCCACATGGGCCACCGTCGCCCCGACGTTTCGGGTGAAGTGGACCAGCCCTTCGGCCTCCAGCCGGCGGATCGCCTCGCGCACCGGAACCACGGAGCAGCCCAGCTCATCGGCAATGGTGCCCAGCACCAGCCGGTAGCCGGGGGAGTATGCCCCGTTGACGATGCGCTCGGAGACCAGCTGGTAGGCTGCCTCGGACTTGGAAGCAGTCATTACAGCGACCATGAGTCCAGATCCGGGCTGCCTGCGTCCTTCCAGGCGTTGTACTTGGCCTTCCACTCGGCGTTCATCGGGAACAGGCCCTCGATGCCGTGGCCTCGCTTGACCATGGCGAAGATGAATTCGTCATTGGACTCGGTCACCGCTGCCTCGGCGGCCACCTCGGCCACCATGGCTGGCGGGATGACCACGATGCCATCGGAGTCGGCCACGATCACGTCGCCCGGCTGCACGGACACGCCGCCGCAGGCCACGGTGATGTCCTTGTCCCAGGCCACGTGCTTGCGGCCGAGCACTGCCGGGTGGGCGCCGTTGTAGAAGACCGGGATCTGAAGGTTGGATACCGCGTCCAGGTCGCGCACGCCGCCATCGGAGATGATGCCAGCGGCACCGAGCTGCTGGGAACGCAGGGCCAGGATGTCGCCCAGGGTGGCCGAACCCGTCTCGCCGCGGGCTTCCATGACCAGGATTTCGCCGTCCTTGAGCGAGTCGATGGACTGCTTCTGCATGTTGTAGCCGCCGCCGTGGGCCTTGAACAGGTCCTCGCGGTTCGGGATGTAGCGCAGGGTGCGGGCGGTGCCGATCACGCGCTGCATGCCCTTGGTGGCACCGGGAACCTCGATGTTCACGTTGTTCAACCCGCGCTTGCGCAGGGTGGCGGAGAGGGTGGCGGTGGCGACCGAGGCCAGCTGCTCGCGGACCTTGTCGGTCAGCACCGACTTGCCGGTAATCAGGGGTTCCATGCCGGCGCTCTCGCGATCGCCGTAGGCGTCTTCCTTGTCCTTGTCGGTGACCTTTGGCTGGTTGCCGAATGCGGCGAAGGCTTCGGTGCCCTCGGTGGCGGTGGTCTTCAGCTTGCCGGTGGATGCTCCGGAAACCAGGTCGGTGACCTCGACCTCGACGACGTCGCCCGGGAAGAAGACGGTGGAGCCGGCAGGGGTGCCGGTGAGGATGATATCGCCTGGCTGCAGGGTCATCTGCTGGGACAGGTCGGCCACGATGGTGGCGAGGGAGAAGAGCAGTTCGGAGGTGTCGGCATCCTGGGCGAGCTGGCCGTTGACCCAGGTCTGCACGCGGAGCTTGGCAGGATCCAAGGTGGAAGCATCCAGCGCGTTGGGGCCGACCGGGGTGTAGCCGTCGCCGGACTTCGAGCGGATGTTCGAGCCCTTGTCCGCGTACTTCATGTCGTGCACGCCCAGGTCGTTCGATGCGGTGACCTGTCCGACGTAGCTCCAGGCGTCCTCAACCGAGACGCGGCGGGCGGCCTTGCCGATGATCAGTGCGATTTCGCCCTCGAAGGCGAGCAGCTCGGTGCCGGCAGGGCGTTCCACGGTGGAATCGCTGGCGGCCAGCGAGCTGGTGGCCTTCATGAAGTAGCTGGGGAATTTCGGGGTGCGTCCACGCTGCGCCGCACGCGAGGAGTAGCTCAGGTGTACGGCCAGGATCTTGCCTGCCTGCGCGAAGGTCTCTTCGGTTACTGGGACAATATTGCTCACCGTTGATCGGCCTGCTTTCGTCGAACATCATCTCGTACATCAAATCGTATACGATCAGTGTGCTCCCAATCTCAGACGGTGTCAAGCGGGAAGCGGGAATCTTTCGAAACGCCCGCGAGGCAGGGCGGAAAATCCGCGGAATCACAGGAAATTTGGCGCAGTCGAAAGTTTTCCAGAATCGCCGAAATCTGGGAATCAGATTGAATGTACGATAGTGCACAATTGCCGACAGGAATGCCTTTCGGAGGCCGGGGGCCGGCGGATCCGGTATTCCGATAGGGACCCTTAAAGGTTGAAAGCCGCGTTAAAAACGGCGTTGGCCGGAGAGAATTCCCCGGCCAACGCTTCGTGCTATTCAGTTACTCAACTGGCAGTGCAGACCGTGGCCTAGACGCGAATGGCGTCCACGATCTTCACACGTGCTGCCACCAGCGCTGGGAGCACGCCGGTGAGGGCACCCACCGCTACGGAGACTCCCATGCCCAGCAGTGCGGCATCGAGCGGGAAGGGCGGCATCTGGTCCAGCTCGGTAGCGAGCACCATGTTCAGCAGGCTCTCATTGGAAACCAGGGCTACCGAGATCAGCACGCCCAGGCCGCCGGCCACCGCGGTGGCTACCACGCTCTCCATCATGACCGAGAAGAAAACCCGGCCGGTGGTGGCGCCGAAGCTGCGGCGGATGCCAACTTCGCGGATGCGTTGCTTCATGGTCACCATGGAAACATTCAGCAGGCTCAGCGAACCAAGCAGCAAGATGATCACAGCAATGCCGGAAACCACCAATGCCAACTGCTTCAGGCTTTCATCAGCACCCCACATCAGGTAATCCTCGCGGTGGGAATCGACGGTATAGCCCGGAAGCTCGGCCTGCATCTGCTGGCCAAAATGCATGGCCAGCTCCTCGGATCCCTCGATAGGGACCCACATCTTGTAGGACACCTCATTCAGCGGGGATTGGCCTGCGAACCAATGATCATAGGTGGCCGGAAGCATCCACAACTGGCCAGACATCCCGAAGGATCGGGAACTGGCGGTGCCGATGACCGTGACAGACACGGCGTCGCCGTTGCTCACCAAGTCGACGGTGAGCGGCAGACGCTGACCTTCCAATCCCAATTCCCTCATGATGTTCTGGTCAACCACCACGGCTGGTGACAGATTTTTCGCATCCTCGACTTCCAGCCAGCGGCCCTGGCTTATGACCAGCCGGTGCATCGGGGCGTAATCCTGGTCGACCACCAGGGTTTCCGCTTCAAGGGTCATACCCTGATATGAGACCCGCTGGTCGTAGCTGCGTCCAACCATCGTGGTGTAGTCGATCTTGAATCGCTCGCTGGTTTTCTCGAAAGCCTGCGCCACCGAATCATCACCCTGCGGACCTCCATCCGAGCGTGCATCAAAGGCATAGGTGGTGATCATTGCCGGACGGCCGTCGCGTTCAAGGCTTTCGGTCATCATCTGCCGGGCCATGCCGGCGCCGGCCAATGCGGTGGTCAGCGATGCCACGGCAACGGTCACGCCAATCAAGGAGAGCAGCACCCGCAATTTGTGGATGCGCAGTTCCTGCCATGCTTCCAGCAATGCTGCGGCAAATCCGGTGGCCAGGCGTGCAAGAGCATTCATCGGATCACGACCTCGCTGAGCGGATGCAGCCGCCCTGAATCGAGGCGGAACTGCCCACGTGCCAGGGCCGCCACATTGCTGTCGTGCGTGATGGTGATCAGGGCCGCTCCCGAATCAACCGTGGCGGAATCCAGCAGTTCCATGACTGCACGTCCGGTGCTGACATCCAATGCGCCGGTCGGTTCGTCGGCCAGCACCACGCGGGGACGGCGCACCAGCGCGCGGGCAATCGCCACGCGCTGCTGCTCGCCGCCCGAGAGGGTCTGCGGCATTGAATCCAGGCGCCCGCCCAGCCCTACGCGTTCCAGCGCCTCGGTGGCCAGCTTGCGCCGATTCCAGAAGTCGCGGCCGCTGGCATACATCAGCGGAGCCATGACATTTTCCAGTGCTGTGCGTCCGGGCAGGAGGTTGAACTGCTGGAAGACGAACCCGAGGTCGCGACCGCGGGCATGCGCAGCCTGCTTGGCGCTCAGCCGGACGGCATCCTTGCCGCGCCACAGCAGGCTCCCGCTGGTCGGCTTATCAAGCAGTCCCAGGATGTTCAGCAACGTTGACTTGCCGGTGCCCGAACGTCCGACGATGGCTATGTGGTCTCCCTCGGATACGGTGAGATCGATCCCGTTGAGGATGTGCAGCTCGCTGTCATCGGGCAGCCGGACGCTGCGGGTGACGTCCTCGAGCTTCAGCAATGGCTCACCACTCATCTGGGTAGGGCTCCATCTGCATCATTTCACCTGGCGCCGGGGTGGATCCCGGGACGAACCGAAGGATTTCGGTCTCGTCCTTCAGCCCGGAAACCACCTCGATGATCTTTCCATCGGTCACGCCCAGCTCTACTTCGGTGCGGATTTCCTTGCCGTTCTCATCCAGCTTCCACACCGCGCCCTGGCCAACCAAGCCGCGAACTGCCGATACCGGTACAGTCACTGCATCCTCAACGGTGCCAGCATCGATTTCCATGTTCATGCTCAGCCCATCAAAGACCACGACGTCAGCTGGAACAGCACAAGAAATCTCGCTGCTTGAAGAGCTCTCCGGGGATTCGCCGGTGGCCATTGGATCCATGGACGATTCCATATCCTGGTCCTGCGTGCTGGAGCTGGATTTCTTCGACGCGCTGTCCCCGACAGACAGATCCTTGCACGTGAAGGGCTCCGGCCCGCCGTCAATAGTGATCATTGCTTCGAGGGTTTCGTCCATCAGGCGGTAGCGATCCAGCGGATCGATCGAACCGGCCGCCAGGAATTCCTGCGGCTGGATGGAGCCGAGGCCCGTGCCCTTGGTGACGTCATCGCCAATCTCGATCTGGAAAGCGCCTACCTTGCCGGTGGCCGATGCGTAGACATCGTGGTACTTCACGACGGGAGCAGCTTCCACCGTCAATTGTTCGCCTTCGGAACCCTCGGTGTCCGAGTCGCTGGCTTCAGCGACTTCAGGCTGGGACTCTGTGCGGACCTGGAAGATACGGTCGCCAAGGGACACATTGTCACCCGGTTTGACGAAGGCCCAGTTGACGACGCCGTCCACGGGAGCGTTCAGCTCTTTGGATTCGGTGAGCTTGATGGTTCCGGGGATGGTCAGCTTGTTCTCGACCGTTGCTTTTTCGGCAAAAACGGTCTCAGCCGGGATTTCTCCGGTGGGGAACAGGTCGTCGTCGGCGGCGGAAGTACCGCCGGCAAACGCGAGCTTCACGAGGCTGACGGCGATCAAGGCGCCGATGACCAGCCAGGCAGCGGGAAGGAAAACGCGGCGGAACGCGCGGCGTTGGCTCATAGAGTTGCTCTTTTCACCATACAAAAATTACCCGAGCCAACTGCAACCTCCAAGCCTAATCAAGAGAAACGCGTAACCTTTATCAGATTGAGATGTATTTTTACTTTGCTAGTCAGACCCGCTAGTCAAGTTACTGATCGAAGGGTGCATTTGAGTTCGTTGCGCGCGAGGCGGCCTGTGCGGAGCACCGTGGTGCCGATTGCCATGGAGCCCTCAAAGGCGATCGGCACGCTGAACTCCCAGCCTTCCTCCTGGCGCAGCAGGGATCACGGAACAGGAGGCGCTGGGAGCCCTGCGCGCAGCGGAACCGGACGTGGCCCCGCGGTATGGCGTGCACCGTTAAATGGGGTCGATCTGGATGTCCCGACCGCGCGATTCCGGTGTTCGGACAGTGCCAGGATCGAGAATAGCGGGGATGACAAGACGGTTTAATCCACAGAGGAAGAAGTGCATCATTTGCTTCATTCTGTGCCAAAATTATTTCCCTCCAACTGCTGGCAAAAATTTGGATCCCGGCGTAGGATGTCGGCATATCGTTGTCTTGAATTGGGGGATTTAAAGACGAATTGAAACACTCGCATTCATTTCGCATCTTTAGATGCATTGGGGAACTTATCCTGAGCAGTTGAGCCACATGGGGTGGCTGCATCTTAGGCCAGGCTTTTATTATCTGAGGTCAGAGCCTTACTACCGCTCGCTCTTTTTCGGGTGGATCGCACTTACACGCCGCGCGATCCACTCTGGACATTCTTGTATGGGGGAGAAATGTCTAGGCATCAAAGGCGTGGCACTTTTGTGCCAAATTCGCGCCGCAAAACTATTTTAAAAGGATCCCTAAAGCCATTTTTGGCGATAATTTCGTCAATTTCCTTGTGTTTTGTCATGACCATTCCGGGCATGGCAGTTGCCGCCGAAACTTCTGTTGGGGAAGAAACCGCGGCCACACAGCCGGCAACTGAATCGGAGGACTCCGCATCCGCCGTGGACACGAAGTCCACAGAGGAAGCAGCGGTCGAAGCTGAGGAATCTTCAGAGGCAACCACGGCGGAGGAATCGCCAGCTGCTGAAGCAGAAAATCGTACCAAGGCATCGGCTCCTGACAAAGATGCAGTAGCCGAACCCGAGCCGGCCCCGGCACCTGCACCAGAATCTGAGAAGCCAGACCAGCCAAAATCAGCGGAAACCACGAAACCAGCACCTAAATCCGAACGTGTGGAATCGGTGGCACCCAAGCAGGAAAAGAAGCTGAAGGACACGGCTTCGCCGAAACTTGCGCAGCCGAAGGCCGAAGTTTCGGAATCGGAAGAGTCTGCCGAGTCTTCGGCAGCGGCCCGCGAACCGCTTACCATTACGGCGGAAGAAGCCTTGGAAGACTGTGGACCCAATCAGAATTTGGGTTCGGTCAATACCTTCATGCAGAAGTCCGAATCGATGGACGAGTTTGCCAACGGCAATATCAACCGGGGCCTCTACGAAGGCGGCGTCGTACACCAGCGCGTGGAGATGACCTTGCCAGCAGGCGAGAACGAGCTTGTCATCCACTACCAGGTGAAGCAGGCCGGTAAGTGGGCCTACGATTACCTGCTCAATTGGAGCGTAACGGGAGCTACGATGAGCGCTCCCGTGATTTCCGAGGGAAGCGGGAATGACCAAGTTAACACAGCCACGATCACGTTCCAGGTTCCCGGCGAAGAAGGCGATGAATCGAGTGTCACCTTGTTCTTCGATGCCCACATCGCATCTGAACTCGATCACGGCCCGGGCACCGGCGCTTCGTCGATCAACGGGTCGCCGTACCACGTCGTCATCGACACGCTGAATTGCAAGTCAGCCGGCAGCCGCGATAACCAGATCCAGGCCGGTGCGGTCCAAGCAGGCTTCGTGACCATCATCAAGGACGCAGTACCTGCCGACGGCACGGACTTCGGATTTACCCTCGCCGAGGACCGCTTCGGCGACTCGACATCATTCAACCTCGATGACAGCGCGGATTCAGATACCGGCGCGGACCTGCCCAGCAGTGTCACCTACACGGTGGCACCGTCCACGGTAACCGTCACCGAGAACAGCCTGCCAGCGGGATGGAATCTGACCGATATCACCTGCACCGGCGCCGCCGCAATCCGCAGCGGGACGTCCATCACCTTCGAACTGGTCGACAATGATGAAGTCACCTGTACGTTCACCAACACGAAGACCACCTACGAGGAACTCACGCTCACGAAGGATGTCACTGCATCCTATGACCGGGACTACGACTGGGATCTGGTCAAGTCCCTGGCCGAAGGCCAGGAAGCCACGGTGAAGGCGACAGCCACCGGAGTGGAGGTCGACTACAACGTGGTCGCCACCGCCAGCGAGGCCCAGGACAGCAACTTCGAGTTGTCCGGCACCATCACCGTGAACAACCCGAATGATACGGCGATGACAGGGGTTTCCCTGGTCGACCAGCTCGACGGCGCCAACTGCGTCATTTCCGCTGGCGGATCGCCGATCACCAACCCGCTGACCATACAGCCAGGCGAGACGTCCTTCACTTATGAATGCGACCTGCCCGAGGGAACCAGCGCCGGCAGCGCCGGCACCAACACGGTCACGGCAACCTGGGACGCGGAGGACTACTACGGCACCGATGGCCAGGCCAGCGACTCGGCCGGCTACGACTTCGCGGAGGTTTCGCCAACGGTGACGGATGACGAAGTAACTGTCAACGATAGCGAATTCGACCTGGCGGGCATCGAGGGCGGCAACACGGTCACGGTAGCTGACAGTCCGAAGACCTTCGCCTACACCATCGAATGGGATGGCGTGCTCGGCCAATGCGCCGACTACAAGAACATCGCCAGCCTCGCCACGGATGACGGGGAAACACTGACCGATGATGCCACGGTGGAAATCTGCATCGGCCAGGACCTGAGCATCGAGAAGCTGGTCGTCTCCAGCTTCAACCGCAGCTACGACTGGAGCATCGTCAAGAATGCCCTAGGCGAGCAGCCGTTCACCGCGGATCCTGAAACCGGCGAATTCACCGCCGAGTACTCGGTTACAGTCACTCCCGAAAGCTACACGGACAGCGACTGGGCCATGAGCGGAACCATCACCGTAACCAACCCCAACGACTGGCAATCGGTTGACGTGACCGTCACCGACCAGGTCAATGTGGGCGGGGGAGCCACCTGCCAGGTCGTCGGCATTGTCGGCGACCCGGACACGATGGATGCCGATCCGGCCGCTCCGGGCTTCCAGGCGACTCTGGATGCCTCCGAAACGCTGACCTTCACCTACAGCTGCACCTTTGAATCGCAGCCGAACTATGAAGGCAGCAATACCGCCGAGGTCACCTGGTCAGCCAGCGAAGCGTCCACCGCATCATCCAGCGCCACCAAGGTGGTTGACGTCGATGCGGACGACTGGACGCAGACACCGCTGAACGAGACCGTGACCGTCACCGATCCGCTGCATGAATTCGATCGGGCCTGGACCATCAGCTACTCCGATGGACCGCAGACCAGGACCTATTCATACACCTGGACCGTGGACGAAGCAGGCACGTGCCAGAGCTTCATGAACACCGCCACGATCACCGGCAGCAACCAGCTGGTCAAGAGCGATGACGCCGAGGTCGAGGCATGCCGCCAGGCAGGCCTGACCGTTACCAAGGACGTGACGGCCAGTTATGACCGCACCTACCTGTGGAGCATCGACAAGCAGCTGGCCGAAGGCCAGCGGCCAGATGTCGTGGTCGAGGAAGACGGAACAGCTACCGTCGATTACACGTTGCTGGTGGACAACACCGGCTATGAGGATTCCGGGCAGCAGCTTTCCGGATCCATTACCGTGAATAATCCCAACGACTTCGAAGATCTCGAAGTGACGATCAGCGACGAGAACACCCTCTCGGCCGCCTGCACCATCGTGGCCGAGGACTCGAATCCGGGCATGGCGGGCATGCAGCAAGTGGTGCCGCGCGGCGACTCGATCACCGTGGACTACACCTGCGATGCATCGGCCGTTGCCGAGGCCGACTACACCGGCCACTCCAATACGGCGATTGTCACCTGGGGCGATGGGCTGCAGGCTGAAAGCCAGCCGGTGCCCATCGAATTCACCCTCGATGAGACCACCGATGCAACCGTCGACGTCTGGGATGACCAGGCTGATCCATCCGGCGACCCGGTACTGCTGGGCACGGTGAACTACGCCGACGCTCCAAAGAGCTTCAGCTACCAGATCACCTATGAAGTGCCACGCGATGAATGCCTGGTCTTCACGAACACCGCCTGGGTGGATCTGACCGGCGAAGACATCGAGGACTCGCAGGACGTGTCCATCTGCGACCAGAAGAACCTGGTCATCACGAAGGACGTGGACGCCAGCTACGAACGCGACTACGACTGGTCGCTGGACAAGCAGGTGGACCAGAGCGAGTTCACTGTCGCCGGCGACGGCACGGTCACCGCGCACTACACGGTAGTGGCCACCGCCGGCGCAGCCCAGGACAGCGCGAAGCAGGTGTCCGGAACCATCACCATCAGCAACCCGAATACGCAAGTCGGGGAACTGACGGCAACGGTCGCCGATGTGCTCTCCATCCCGTCAGCCACCTGCACCATCGGCGGGACCGACGCGGATGAGAATGCGGACGGTTTCCAGGTCGTGCTGGCGGACGGGGAGAGCATCACGCTCGACTACGACTGCCAGGTGCCCACGGACACCGACATCACCGCGCAGTACACGAATACCGCAACGGTGAGCTGGGGCCAGGAACGCCAGGCCGAAACGGAAGTCGGCTTCGGCTTCGAGCAGGCCGCGTTGACCGACGGCGAAGTCGCCATCACCGATGACCAGACCGTCGAGGGCCAGGAAGTGGTGCTCGGCACCGCCACCGCCGAGGAATCGCCGAAGGCCTTCGAATACGACCTGGAACTGCAGGGCGTTGCCGGAACCTGCACCGAGTACACCAACACCGCGGTGCTCGACGAGGCCACCGGCGAGGGCGAAGAGAACACGGACTCGGCCAGCACCACGGTGTGCGCCGGCGCGGATCTTGATATCGCGAAGAACGTCGTGACCTCCTTCGACCGCTCCTACCTGTGGTCGCTGGACAAGGAACTGCTCTCCGGCCAACCGCTGGCAGCCAACCCGAATACCGGCGAGGTCACGGCGAACTACCGGATCACCGTGACCCCCGAGGGCCACGAGGACGGCAACTGGGCGATGAGCGGAGAAATCACGCTCAGCAACCCGAACGACTGGCAGGACGCGCCGGTTACGGTGCAGGACTTCGCCGATGTCGGCGGGGACGTGGCCTGTACGATCACCGGGGTGCGCGGCGAAGCGGTGGCGGACATGTCCGCCGAGCAAGCCGGCTTCCAGACGGTGATCCCGGCAGGGGCCGAATGGGTGATGACCTACTCGTGCACCTTCGAATCCCAGCCTGACTACGACGGCAGCAATACCGCCACCGTGGATTGGGATGCCCAGGCGCTGAGCACGGTCAACAGCCAGGACTCGGATACCGTGGGGATCTCGGAAGCCGACTGGACCCAGACGCCGCTGAATGACACGGTAACCATCACCGACAGCGCCCACGAGTTCGATCCGCCATGGATCGTGGACGTCTCCGATGGGCCGCAAAGCCGGGACTACTCGGTGACGTGGACCGTGGACGAGGCAGGCGCCTGCCAGGTCTTCGAGAACGTCGCCACGCTCACCGGAGATGACGGCTTCACCGCGACGGACAATGCGCTCGCCGAGGCCTGCCGCGAGGCGGCCCTGGAAATCAGCAAGACCGTTGACGCCCAGTACGACCGCACCTACCAGTGGCAGATCGAGAAGTCGCTGGCCGAAGGCCAGGACGAGAAGATCACCACGGACGGTGCGGCCAGCGAGCCGGTGGGCTACGTGGTCAAGGTGGAGAACACCGGGCACGAGGATTCGGGATGGGTGCTGGAAGGGAAGATCACCATCACCAACCCGAACCAGTACACGGGTATCGATGCCACCATCCAGGACGTGGTCGATCTGGAGGGCATCACCTGCACCACCTCGGAATCGCTGGTGAGCATCCCGGCCAACTCGACGGTCACCGTCGGCTACAGCTGCGATGTCTCGGCAGGAGTCGATCCCGGCTCCTACAGCGGCGGCACCAACACCGCGACGGCCAGCTGGGGCGATGACCGGGCATCGAGCACGCAGGTGCCGATCGAGTTCGCCCTTGACACCGAAATCGACCGCGAGGTCGAGATCTGGGATGACCAGACGAATCCCGAGGAACCGGTGCTGCTTGGCACCGTGGGCATCGTCGATTCGCCGGTGCTCATCGAATACCAGCTGGAGCATGATGCTCCCGCCGGCGAATGCATGAGCTACACGAACACCGCCTGGGTTGATATCGATGCGGGTGAGGATCCGCGGGATGACGCGACCGTGCAGCTGTGCGGCCTGCTCGACCTGATGCTCACCAAGGACGCCGAAGCCAGCTTCGACCGGACCTACTTCTGGGATCTTGAGAAGAAGGCCGACCGCACCGAGGTCACCGTGGCCGAGGACGGCACCGCCGACTTCTCCTACACGGTATCGGCCATTCCGATGGCTCGGAGGATTCCGGGCATGAAGTGCACGGCATGATCGTGCTGGTGAATCCGAACCGCTTCGCATCGGCCTCGACGGTGGCCACCATCACCGACGAGATCAGCATCGAAGGGGTGACGTGCACCATCGAAGCCGAGGATGCCGATCCGCAAACCGAGGGCCTGCAAGTCGCGGTCCCGGTGGGCGGCGACGGGGTCGGCGCCACGGTGCAGCTGCCCTACAGCTGCTCGGGCACCCCGGATGAGCTCAGCGGCAGCAACACCGTCACGGCTACCTGGGGCGAGGATTCGATGGCCACGGCCACCGCGCCGGTGGACTACCTGCTGGATGCCGAAACCGACAAGCAGGTCACCGTCATCGATGACAAGACCCACCCCGAGTCGCCGGTAGTGCTGGGCGAAGCGATCTGGAATGCCGAAGGCACCCCGATCGACTTCGACTACACCCTGCGCCACCAGGCCGAAGCCGGCACCTGCACCGAGTTCACCAACACCGCGGTGATCAAGCAGACCGGGGCCGAGGACTCGACCACCGTGACCCTCTGCGGCCAGAAGGCCCTGGGCCTGCAGAAGACCGCACAGGGGCTGGTGGACCTGGATTACGAATGGGAGGTAGAGAAGCGGATCGACCAGAGCAAGCTCACGCAGAATGAGGATGGCACGTTCACCGCGCACTACTGGGTGGAAGCTCGCAACACCGCAGTCGCCGAGCAGAATTTGCGGCTGTCCGGTGAAGTGATGGTGCAGAACCCGAATGAGTTCGGTTCCATCACCGCCACCTTGGAAGACCGGATCGATACCGCTGGCACCAGCTGCCGGATCGATGCGGAGGATGCCGATGAAGCGGCAGCTGGATTGCAGGTCGTGCTCGATGCCGGGGAGAACTTGGGGGCCCGGTATGAATGCGAACTGGCCAGCTGGCTCACCACCGATGCCTTCGAGGGAGCGGTCAACACCGTGATTGCCACCTTCGATGACCGCGAGGTGCGTGCCGAAGCACCGATCGACTTCACGATCGATGCAGTCACGGACGAATCGGTGACGGTCACCGATGACATGATGGATCCTGAGGCCGAACCGAAGGTGCTCGGGGTAGTCCATGTCCCGCAAGCGCCAATGCAGTTCGAATACGAACAGCTATTGGAGCCCGAAGCGGGTACCTGCACGGTATACATCAATACCGCGGCAGTGCACGAGGAAACGGACGGCAACGGCAAGGACGAATCCTCGGTGGACCTGCAACTGTGCATCGAGCAGGGACTGATGATCGCCAAGAGCGCCGACGCCCAGTACGCCAGGGACTACGACTGGTCGATCCGCAAGGATGCGAAGGAGACGAAGTTCGAGGTTGAACCGGATGGGCAAGCCACGGCCGAATACACGGTCGAGGCAAACCTGGAGGGCTACGAAGACCAGGACTTCACCGTCACCGGTGAGATCACCGTGGCCAACCCGAATGACTTCAAGGACACGCAAGTGCTCCTCGAAGACAAGCTGTCCATCGAAGGGGCCACCTGCTCCATCGAAGGATTGGCGGATGGGAAGCTGATGCTCCTGGCCGGGGAGACCCGGACCGTGAAGTACAGCTGCTCCTTCGAATCCCCGGTTGCCGAGGCCGATTACACCGGCCACGAGAACACGGTGAACGCCAGCTGGACCGACGTGGAAGGAACCACGCAGACGGTCAGTGCCAAGGCACCGCTGGAGTTCGAAGCGGCATCGGCCACCGATGAGATGGTGACGGTCTTCGATGACTACACGAATCCCGAGAATCCACGGGAACTGGGCAAGGTCAAGGCCGAAGAGCAGAGCAAGAAGTTCACGTACGAACTGGTCGTGGACGGCATTGCCGGCAAGTGCCGGACGATGACGAATACCTCGATAATCCCGGAAGCATCCGGCGAGGACTCGAACAATTCGGATTCGGCGGACGTGGAAGTTTGCTCCGAGGCTCCGCAGGCAGCGCCACCGGCACCGCCAGCTCCTCCGGCACCGCCAGCGCCGGCAGCACCACCTGCCCCGCCAGCACCGCTCGCAGCAACCGGCCTTGACCAGGGCACGTTGTGGCTGGCAGGGGCTGCAGGGATGGTGATTATCGCCGGAGCATTGATCCTGCTTCGGTACCGTCGCCGGAACCCATAGTCCGTGCGCCAGCTGGATGCCGGTCCTGCCTTTCGGGGCAGGGCCGGCATTCGGCGTGCCGGGCAAATGCAGAATCAACAGAGCAGGCCCGGACCTCTTATTCGCATAAGAGGTCCGGGCCTGTTGCCGCGCTCAAGCCTTCAGGCTAGATCTGCGATGCGCTCTGGGCTGCAGCTTCGCGCTCATGGGCTTCGCGCATGGCGCGTTCCACGCTGTCGACGTCGCGGACCGCACCCTTGTCTGCGGACAACGCCATGGCGGCGTAGGCGCGCAGTGCAGGGGAGACCACGCGTTCGCGGTTCTTCGGGTGGTAGCCGGTGGTGGCGATCAGGCGCTCGCGGCGCTGAGCCAACACCTCGTCGGAGACGTTCAGGGTCAGCTCGCGGGTCGGGATGTCGATGGAGATCGTATCGCCATCTTCCACCAGCGCGATCAGGCCGCCGGAAGCCGCCTCGGGGGAGACGTGGCCGATGGACAGGCCCGAGGTGCCGCCGGAGAAGCGGCCATCGGTGATCAGCGCGCAGGACTTGCCCAGGCCTCGGCCCTTGAGGAACGAGGTCGGGTAGAGCATTTCCTGCATGCCGGGACCGCCCCTCGGTCCTTCGTAGCGGATGACCACTACGTCGCCTTCCTTCACCTGCTTGTTCAGGATCTTCTCCACTGCCTCGTCCTGGGATTCGCAGACCACAGCCGGGCCGGAGAAGGTCCAGATCGATGGGTCGACACCAGCGGTCTTGACCACTGCGCCGTCCACGGCGATGTTGCCGCGCAGCACGGCCAGGCCACCGTCCTTGGAGTAGGCGTTCTCTACCGAGTGGATGCAGCCTTCGGCGTCATCGGTGTCCAGTGCCGCCCACTTCTCGGACTGCGAGAACGCGGTCGAGGAACGCTTGCCGCCCGGGGCCGCATGCCACAGGTCGAAGGATTCCTGCGTCGCCTTGCCGCCACGGATATCCCAGTTATCGAGCCATTCGCCCAGGGTTGCCGAGTGGACGGTGTGCACGGTTTCATCCAGCAGGCCGCCACGGCGCAATTCGCCGAGGATGGCAGGGATGCCGCCGGCGCGGTGGACATCTTCCATGTAGTAGATGGTGCCGTTGCCGGCAGCGTTCGGTGCCACCTTGGCCAGGCATGGCACGCGGCGGGAGACTTCATCAATCTCGTCCAGGCCGAAGTCCACGCCGGCCTCGCGGGCGGCGGCCAGCAGGTGCAGGATGGTGTTGGTGGAACCGCCCATGGCGATATCAAGTGCCATGGCGTTGCCGAAGGCCTTCTTGGTGGCGATGCTGCGTGGCAGCACGGTCTCGTCGTCTTCGCCGTAGTAGCGGTTGGCGATATCGACTACCAGCTTGCCGGCGTTCTGGTACAGGTCCTTGCGCGCGGTGTGGGTGGCCAAGGTGGAGCCGTTGCCTGGCAGCGAGAGGCCCATGGCCTCGGTCAGGCAGTTCATCGAGTTCGCGGTGAACATGCCGGAGCAGGAGCCGCAGGTAGGGCAGGCGGACTCTTCGATACGCAGCAGGTCGGCATCGGAGACGTTCTCGTTCACTGCCTCGGAGATGGCATCCACCAGGTCCAGGGTGCGCACGGTGCCGTCAACCAGGGTGGCACGGCCCGATTCCATGGGGCCGCCGGAGACGAAGACGGTCGGGATGTTCAGGCGCAGTGCGGCCATGAGCATGCCGGGGGTGATCTTGTCGCAGTTGGAGATGCAGATCAGCGCATCGGCGCAGTGGGCGTTGACCATGTACTCCACGGAGTCCGCGATCAGGTCGCGGGACGGCAGGGAGTAGAGCATGCCGCCGTGGCCCATGGCGATGCCGTCATCCACCGCGATGGTGTTGAATTCGCGGGGAATGCCGCCGGCTGCCTCGATGGCCTCGGACACGATGCGGCCAACCGGCTGCAGGTGGGTGTGTCCGGGAACGAATTCGGTGAAGCTGTTGGAGACCGCGATGATCGGCTTGCGCCCGAGGTCGGCGCCGTTCACGCCGGCTGCGCGGAACAGTGCGCGAGCGCCGGCCATATTGCGGCCATGGGTGACAGTGTGTGAACGAAGTGTGGTCATACCTAAAATCTCACCATATATTTGCCGTCAAACCCAGACGGTGACAATACTAGTAGTACTACTACCATGCAGAGGGTGGACCCAGTGAATCCAAGCCAGAGACGCAGAGAAGAGCTCGCGGCCTTCCTCAAGGACCGCAGAGCCCGGGCTGACAGGGCATCGCACGGACTGCCGGAGATCGGGCGCAGCCGGGTGCGCGGTTTGCGCCGCGAAGAAGTCGCCACCTTGGCCGGCGTTTCTGTTACCTGGTACACCTGGCTGGAACAGGCCCGGGACATCAATCCCTCCCGCCAGGTCTTGCAGTCATTGGCGCGCTTATACCGGCTGACCCCGGTGGAATCCTCGTATCTGTTTTCACTGGCAGGGCACGGCGAGCTGGAACCAATCGGCAACGGCGGCATGACCCCGGCCCTGCAGCGATTGCTGGATGCGTTGCAGTTCCCTGCCTTCCTGCTTTCGGCTGACTGGACCATCCTGGGATGGAACCGGGCCTACGCGGAACTGTATCCAAGGGTGGAGTCGCTGGAGAGCGAGGACCGGAATCTCTTGTGGCTGGTGTTCACCGACGCGCAGCTGCGCGAAATGCTGCCGGACTGGGAAGTGCAAAGCCGAGGTTTCGTCGGAAGCTTCCGTGCTGAAACGCGTGGGTGGCTCAGCCCTTCGGGAGAGAGCGGAATCGTTGCCCGGGTCTCGGCGGCCTCTCCGGAATTCGCCGCCATTTGGAATGAACGGGACGTTGCTGGGTTCCGCACGGGGGAACGGGTGTTCCGGCACCCTAAATTGGGGCTGACCCGCTATGAGCAGCACAATCTGACGCCTACCGAAGCCACCGACCTGACCTTGTTGATGTACACGCCGCTGTAGTCTCGGACTACGGCGCTGGTCCGATCTGATTCGGGAGTATATAAAGCTAAACTGCCCTACGGAAAGATCCGTAGGGCAGCCAACTGGTTGTGGGATTACGCCTAGGAATTCAAGAACCCCAGTGCCTTTTCCTTGAACTCGCGGCTGGTAACCGCGTTGGCGTGATTGCGTCCTGCTAGCCACAGCACTTCATTGCGTGTCCCCGCATTCTTCAGCAACCGACGCAGGTGCGGCATGGTCGTGGCGAGATCATCTTGGTCTCCAGCCACCAGCAAGGTCGGGACTGACGGTACCTTTGCGGCAGGGTCATACGGCTCGGACTTGATGGCTTCGATCAGCTCAAAGAGCGCCGAGAGATCATTGGACGGCTCAGCCTTGGCAATCTGCATGATGGTGGCAGTGTAGTCATCATGGATCTTTTCGCCCGTCTCGACATGGGCGCGGGCCTGATCCAATTCGAAGGCAGCCAGCGGATCGCCGGCCCCTGGACCTCCGATGACCAGGTGATTCACCAGGTTTGGATTGTATGCGGCGAACTCCCAGGCAAGCCGTGAACCCAACGAGTAGCCGATGACATCGACTGGACCTTCATCCAGATCCATCACAATGGCCGCCAGCGCCTGGCGAATCTGGCTTGGTGCCCAGCTGCCGTCGTTGCGTCGAGGGTCTTCTCCATGGCCGGGCAAGTCAATCAGAAGGACATCGCGTCCCGCATCGGTGAAATATTTCAGCCAACGCGAGCGGTCCCAATTCAATTCGCCGGATGAGGCGAAGCCATGGATGAAAAGCACGGATAGGCTTTTCACCTCAGCGTTTGCGCGAACCACTCGAAGATTCAGATCCAAAGTCATGCCATTGATCATAGGCTATCCGCCGGCGAAATGAGATCCGGGCTAGCGTGCCAAGAGTGTTAATGTCAGAATGACTCTAACGAAATCGAATGCTTTGAAAACGAGGCAAGAAAAAATGTCATCCGTACCTGGCTGGGCGAACGTCGAAGAACGCCGCAACCTGCCACCCGCTCTTGCGGTTTCCACGGTGATCCTGGGAATCCGCGAAGGCAAGGACGGTGGCCCTGACAAACTCTGCTTGCCCGTGGTCCGTCGAGTTCGCCAACCCCACGCCGGAATGTGGGCGCTGCCGGGCGGTCCAGTTGATCCGCGCGAATCCCTCGGCCAAGCGGCCGGGCGCAACTTGGCCGAGACCACAGGTCTACGCCCCACCTACCTGGAGCAGCTCTACACTTTCGGCGATATCGACCGCTCGCCAACTCACCGGCTGGTCACCATCGCCTACTTTGCGCTGCTGAACGCTGACCAAGTCGGCGCCACGGTCCAAGACGACAATGTGGCCTGGTTCGATATTGATGACCCGCGGATCGCGCAGATGGCTTTCGACCACCGGAAGATCCTGGACTACGCCATGTGGCGGCTGCGAAACAAGACCGAATACGGGCAGATAGCGCATCGGCTGCTGGGAGAGCGCTTCACCTTGGCGGCTCTGCGCGGAGTCTACGAGGCCATCCTCGGACGGCGCCTGGATCCCGCGAACTTCCGCCGCACGCTAAAGAGCACGGCTTCCATCGAGGAAACCGATGAGTATCTGGCCGGCGGACAGCACCGGCCTCCTCGGCTCTACCGCTACGTGGGCCATGGGCCGGACCCATTGGAAGTCGACCCGCTGCACGGCTAGCAAGCATCATCCACACTTATTTACCGTCATCCTGCAAGAAACGGACGAACCCATGAGCACCCAAATCACTGACAACGCCAATGCCTCGGTAGCCCAGAACATCGCTCGACTCAATCTGCTGGCACCGGGCTCCACCTGCTCCACCGACCTGGCGTCCAACCCGTGGGACACGCCGGCAGGCTACGGGCCCGGCGCCTCCCAAGGCGATTCGGTGCCAGCAGGCTACCCGGTACAGGGTTCCATCCCGGAAGAATATCTCAAGGCCAGCGACGCCGAGCTTGATGCTCGCATCATTGCTGCCAAGGAAACCCTGGGGGACAAGGCAGTGATCCTCGGGCACTTCTACCAGCGCGACGAAGTGGTGAAGTACGCGGACTTCGTAGGCGACTCCTTCCAGCTGGCCAATGCGGCCCTGACCCGCGACAAGGCAGAAGCCATCGTGTTCTGCGGCGTGCACTTCATGGCCGAAACCGCGGATATCCTCAGCCGCGAGGACCAGTCGGTAATCCTGCCGAATCTTGCGGCAGGCTGCTCGATGGCGGATATGGCCGACGGCCCGAGCGTGCAGCAGTGCTGGGAAGAGCTCACCGCGCTCTACGCGGATGAAGCCGATGACGGGCGGATGCCGGTGATTCCCGTGACCTACATGAACTGCTCCGCCGAGCTCAAGGCATTTGTCGGTCGCAACGGCGGACTGGTTTGCACCTCTTCCAACGCGGCAACCGTTTTGGAGTGGGCTTTCGAGCGCGGACGCCGTGTCCTGTTCTTCCCGGACCAGCACCTCGGACGCAATACCGCCAAGGCCATGGGCATTCCATTGGAGCAAATGCCAACGTGGACTCCGCGCAAGGAACTGGGTGGCAACGAAGCTGCTGCGCTCCTCGATGCCAAGGTTATCTTGTGGCACGGCTTCTGCTCAGTGCACAAGCGCTTCAACCCGGCGCAGATCGTCAAGGCGCGCCAGGACTTCCCGGGCGTGCGCGTTATCGTGCATCCTGAGTGCCCGATGGAAGTCGTCGACGCCGCGGATGAAGCCGGTTCCACCGACTACATCCAAAAGGCCATTGCCGCCGCAACCGAACCGACGGGTTTCGCCATCGGTACCGAAATCAACATGGTCAACCGCCTGGCTGCCCAGTACCCGCAGCACAACATCTTCTGCCTTGATCCAGTGATCTGCCCATGTTCCACCATGTACCGAATCCACCCCGGCTACCTTGCCTGGGTGCTCGAAGAGCTGGTTGCCGGACGTGTGGTCAACCAGATTTCGGTGCCGAAGGAACAGCAGGCAGATGCCAAGATCGCCTTGGAGCGCATGCTGGCTGCCAAGCCATGAGCCAGGAGCAGCGAACACCAGAGAAGCTGGTGATCATCGGCTCGGGCGTGGCAGGCCTGTGCGCTGCCCTGCAGGCCGTGCAGCTGGGCATCCGCCCGGTACTGCTGACCAAAGGCAAACTCGGCGACTCCAATTCCGAGCACGCGCAGGGTGGCCTGTCGGCTGTCACCGAAGCATCCGTAGCCCACGGCGACTCGGTGTCCAAGCATGTTGCCGATACGCTGAAAGCGGGCGCGGGACACTGCCGTCTGGAACCGGTGGAACACCTGTGCTCCTCGGGCGACAAGCTGGTGCAGGCCTTGGAAACCTACGCGGTGGAGTTTGACCGAAATTCAGACGGCTCCTACCAGCTCGGCCTAGAGGCCGCGCACAGCGCCCACCGAATTCTGCATATCAACGGGGATGCCACCGGCGCCTCATTGGTGAAAACGCTGGTTCGAGCCGTGCGCCAGCTGGAGGCAGAAAACAAGCTCAGCATCATCGAGGACGCGCTTGCCACCGACCTGCAGCTGCAAGATGGCAGAGTCTCCGGGGTGCACTATCTGCGCCACGACGCGGAGCAGCTGCTTGAAGCCGCGTCGGTGCTGCTGGCTACCGGCGGTATAGGGCAGTTGTACTCGGCGACCACCAATCCCCACGGCGCAACCGCCGACGGCCTTGGCCTGGCCGCCCGGGCCGGTGCTGTCATTGCTGACGCCGAATTCATCCAATTCCATCCAACACTGGTTGACCCTGCCAAATATCCGAAGGCCGGCATGGTGTCCGAAGCCGTGCGTGGCGAAGGAGCCATCCTGGTCAACGAGGCCGGGCACCGCTTCATGCCTGGACTCCACCCGGACGCCGAACTGGCGCCCCGTGATGTCGTGGCCCGAGGCATCCATGGGCAAATCCAATCCGGGCACCAGGTTTTCCTTGATGCGCGGGCAGTGGAAGCAGCCCGTGGCGCAGGATTCCTCGCAACCCGTTTCCCTTCCATCACGGCCAAGCTCGCCTCGTGCACCGAAGACGGTTCTGGATTGGACATGGCTCATGACCTGATTCCGGTGGTGGCTGCCCAGCATTACTTCATGGGCGGGATCTACACCGACACCTCAGGTCGAACCAGTGTCCCCGGACTCTATGCCGCCGGTGAATGCGCCAACACGACAGTTCACGGTGCCAACCGTTTGGCCAGCAACTCCTTGCTCGAAGCCATGGTCTTCGCCCGGGATGCCATCATCGCTTTGAACAGCGACCCGGCGGATGCCCGCTGCGCTACCGATGCGCTGGATATCCGGCAAATCTCCGAGCCCATCCCGGAAGCGCCACTGGATCTTGAGCGGCTGCAAGCCGCTGCCAGCAACAGCCTTGGCGTTTACCGCACCGGTGGGCAGCTGGAGGACATGGCCTACATGCTGGCGACGAGTGCCCCGGTAGCCGCCACGGCGCGAGAGCAAGCAGAACTGTGCAATCTGTGGATCGCCGCACGGATCATTGCCGCAGGTTCCATGGCGCGTACCGGAAGCCTGGGTGCACACCATCGCCTGGATTCAACCGAAAGCACCAGCAACGGGCCAGGCCAGAGCGTGCGCTATGGCTGGACATTGCACCCAAGCGAGCTGAATAACAAGAACTTCTTGAGCAAGGAACTGAACGCGTGAACACTCTGATCCATCCGGTACCCACCGCAGCAATGGACCGCATCATTGAAATGGCGCTCGCCGAGGACAATCCGCGTGGCGACCTCACCGCCCTGACCATTGTGCCCGAGGGGGCGAGAGCCACTGCTGTGGTGCAGGCCCGCCAGCCTGGGGTGCTCTCCGGAGGTGCTGTATTCGCCCGGACTATGCAGCTGGTCGATGCGCAGCTGGAGGTCGAGCAGCTGGTAGCCGAGGGAAAGGCTTTCGCCACCGGGGATAACTTGCTGAAGGTCACCGGGCCGGCGGCGAGCTTGCTGACCGCTGAACGTGTGGGACTCAACCTCTTGCAGCGCATGAGTGCCATCGCCACCGCAACCGCCGAACTGGTAGGACTGGTTGCGCACACCAAAGCCCGCATTGCCGATACCAGGAAGACAACGCCAGGACTTCGCGTCCTCGAACGCTATGCTGTCCGTTGCGGTGGGGGAGTCAACCACCGCGACAACCTGTCCGATGCTTTCATGGCCAAGGACAACCACCTGGCCTTGCTGGATAACGGCGAGCAGCTGACCGCAGCCCTGAAATCCGTGCGCGCCCGGCTGGGGCACACCACGTCGATGGAAGTTGAAGTTGATTCCATTGAGCAGATTCCGCCGGTGCTCGCCGCTGGAGTGGACATCATCATGCTGGACAACTTTGATCCGGCTGACATTCCCGCAGCGATTGAACTGATCAACGGGCAAGCAGTGGTCGAAGCCAGCGGGAACATCAACGCGGCCACCGTAGCGGCAGTCGCCGAGGCCGGTGTCCATGTCATTTCTTCGGGTGCCATCACGCACTCGGTGAAAGCAATTGACCTTGGTCTGGATATGGTTATTGCATGATCTACATGGATGCCGCATCCACTGCGCCACCTCGCCAAGACGTTCTCGACATGCTCAACCCATTGCTGACCAAGGATTTCGGCAATCCGGCATCCTTGCATGAAGCCGGCCAGCAAGCCAAGCGGGCCAATGACTGGGCAAGAACGCAAGTAGCTAGCCGGCTGGGTGTGGCGGCAGAAGAAGTGTATTTCACTTCCGGCGGCACCGAGGGAGCTAACGCTGCCGTCATCGGCGCGGCCTTGGCAAAGCCCCGCGGACGTGTGGTGGTCTCCAGCGCCATTGAGCATCCAGCCGTGCTGGAAGCCTGCAAATATCTTGTTGAATTCCACGGATTTGAACACCGCATCATCCCAGTTTCGGCCACAGGTCTAGTAGATCTGGAAGCGGCCGGCCAGCTGATTGATGCGGATGTTGCTGTGGTTTCGGTGATGGCGGTGAACAATGAGGTCGGCACCATCCAGCCGGTAGAGCAGTTGGCCCAACTGGCACATGCGGCTGGGGCGATCATGCATACGGATGCCGTGCAGGCCGCCGGCTGGATCGATCTCAAGCCATTGTGCGCCGCCGTGGACGCATTGAGCATCTCCGGGCATAAGATAGGCAGCCTCAAGGGCAGCGGAGCAATGTACCTGTCAGCCAAGCACCGCTTTGTGCCGCTGATGCACGGTGGCGGGCAGCAGGGCGGACTGCGTTCGGGCACCGAGAACCCGGCTGCCGCCGTTGGCATAGCTGTGGCATTGCAAGCGGTGACTGCGCAGCGCGAAGCCGGACTAGGCGACAACTATGGCCCGTACCTGATTGAGAGGATTCTCAATGAGCTCAATGCCAAGCATCCGGGAAGTGTCCAGCTCACCGGAGATCCGGTGCATCGCGTTGGCGGCATCGCCTCTTTCGTCTTCCCAAAGACCGCTGGCGAAACGGTGCTGATTGAGTTGGCCCGCAGGGGAGTCCTCTGCTCTTCGGGTTCTGCGTGCGCGGCAGGCTCGACCGACCCTTCCGCAGTGCTCACCGCAATGGGCTATGAAGAAGAATTGGCCCACACGGCTGTCAGGCTGTCGTTCACACGTACGGCGAAAGAGAACGAGATCAGCCAGGTAGCGTCGGCTGTCGTTTCCTGCGTTTCCGGGCTTCTGAAATAGCCAAGGCTATAGCCTGGGTTGTCCAATGTTGTGTTTTCAGATTGGTGACATTGGCTCCGAGGGACTTCTTGACACATGGCAGCATCCTGCGATGTCCTAGTACGAATATTTCCCCAAAAGCTGTGATCGGCTGCTCCAGCTTTTGGGGAATCGTTCGAGATCGCTTGGCTATCAGTCGTCGGTTTCCTGTTGCTCATCGTTCGGAGCAGCGGGGAGTGCCTGTTGGTGTTCGGCTCGCTTCTTTCCGCCAAGTCGTCCGCTAGCTGCACCGGCCAACGATGACCCAAGATTTTTCGCCTTTGATACGCCAGCAGAAGCTCCAGACAGGCCACCTTTTACCAAGTTGCTGTCGCGCACGGAATCCGATACCTTGTGTGCCTTGTCACGGATAGAAGCTCCTGCTGAACTCAGCGTCGCCGACAGACCATTCTCGGTTTCGGCATTGTCCAGATCCTGAAGGGCAGCCAAATACTCCGCTGCGTCAACTAGCGGTGGCGGAAGCTCGCGCAAGTGCTGCTTCAGCCTATTGGACTGCACCTTGAGCGTAACGAAGGTCAGCCCTCCCGAGACCACACCGCCAACGACAGGAACAATCTTGCTGACGCTCTTCGCAAAGCTTTGCTTGGTGACATTGACGCCAATCAACTTCAGCGTTTGTTTCATCGGACCATACCAGGCGGTTTTTGTCAGAGCCTGTTTGGCTATATTCTTCTGAATAGCCGGTCCTGCTACCTGGGCAGCGAACCGGCCTACCGTGGTCGATGCACCGCTGACTCCCATCATCACGCCGAGAAAACCAGCAAGCTTGCCCAAGGTTTCATCATCGATATGATCCACGTCGTCGAGGAAAGATTGCCAACCGTAGGTGTAAGCAATTTTTTGCATGACCCTGAACGCATGGATATAGAACTGCGTGATATCCGCCGGGATGGTTCCGAACATGAACAAACCGCCGGGTAATCCACTGGCAAATGACAAAGCAGTGGATTTGCGGGTTTCAAAATCAATGGATTCGGAAGCGATTTCATCCAAGATCTTGGGCCCGATGCCTGCCGCGGCTGGGTTGGTAGAGACTGCTCTATCTATCTGATCGCGGCTGCATCCCTTTTTGTGCAGCTCTGCCGTGAGGAAATGATCACGATCGATTTTCACGCCTCTGAGCCGAATTACTTTCTTGAGGAAAGCAGTAGCGAATTGCTCGGCATCGACATTCTGATCCTTGAGCATATCGGAGAGGGTCTCGTCCGCTCCTTGATCCGGATTTGTGGCGTTCGGATCCACAGCACCTAGTTCTTCCTCCTGCTGGCTGGGGAGATCAGATTTCTGGTTCGTGCTTTCCTGCAATGTATTTCCCCCAAAGTTTTGTGCTGGAAACCAGCTGCGCGAAGTGTAGGCAAGTTGCTCTTAGCCTATCCAATAAGTGCTAGGAAACGGGATTCGTTTGGAACCATGAAGCGGCCAATCCTGTATCTGCCAGTTAGCGACTTGCGAACTTGCTATTGACCGTCGAAGCAAGTAATTGACCATGAAGCGGCAATTTCGCCGTACCTCGGGGAAGTGCAACAGCAAAAAGATAGGCGATTCATCTGAGAATGAATCGCCTATCTTTCACAATGCGGACACTGGTGCGCTAGTTCAAAGATTTAGCGCAGGTACTTGCCGGAGACCCAGCCGTTCTTCCCTGCATACTTCACCGGGTACCAGCCTGACTTCTTCGCACCGCGGAGAGTCACCGTCTTGCCCTTTGGAATGGTGAGGATGACTCGCTTACTCGTCCCAACACCGGTGCGCATGTTCAAATTAGCGATGGTCTTTTTTGACGAAGATTTCGAAGTCTTGGGCTTCGTCGTCTTCGGAGCGGTACCGGACGAGGAGAAACTGCTCAGGTAGGTACCCGAGACCCAGCCGTTCTTTCCCGCGTACTTCACCGGGTACCAGCCGGACTTCTTGGCGCCGCGAATGGCTACCTTCTTGCCCTGCGGGATGGTCAGCACGATGCGATTACTAGTGCCTGCCCCGGTACGCATGTTCAAGTTGGCCGTGGTCTTGGCCGACTTGGCGTTGCTGGTGTTCTTCTGCGGTGTGCTCTTTTTCGTATCCTTCTTTGGCGCAGATGGCATCGAGACGTTCTTCAGATACTTGCCTGAAACCCAGCCGGTCTTCGAGCTGTAGCGAACCTGGTACCAACCGGACTTCTTGGAACCGGTCAGCTGGACGGTCTTGCCCCTCGGAATGGTCAGCAGCACGCGATTGCCGGTGCCCGCCCCGGTGCGCATATTCAGATTCGCGGTGGTCTGGGCAGTGCCCTTGGATTTCTTCGGAGCGCTGTCAGACTTCTTGCCGGAAACACCGTAGTAGGCTTCGAGGCTCTTGGCCCCTGACTTCTTGACGCTCTTGGCCAGCGAGGTGCCCAAGTAGCGGAAGTGCCATGGTTCGTAGGCGTAGCCGGTAACGGATTCCTGGCCCTTCTGGTAGCGCATGATGAAGCCGTACTTGTGCGCATTCTTGCCAACCCACTTGCCCACTGGAGTGTTGGCGAAGCAGGCTTGCAATCCGCAAGCGCCGTTGGCATTTCCAACGTCAATGGCCAGACCGGTTTGGTGCTCGCTGGTGCCTGGTACAGCAGAAATGCGCGAAGCGTAGCTCTTGCCGTAGATGCGCGAGTAGTAGTTGAACAGCTCCGCCTGGCGGTTGTATGAACGGTATCCGCTGACGGCGCGAATCTTGACGCCATCCTTGGCCGCTGCCTTCACCATCTTGGTGTAGGCCTTGGCGGCCGAGGACCTCAGTCTGACGTTGGTGCCTTTGACGGCCACCGTCTTCGGAGCGTACTTCACGGGACTCAGCGGGTACTTCTTATTGACGAAGACATCATCCTTGCTTGGATTGCGCTGGATTTTCTTGGCAGCAATCTGCAGTCCGCTGTCAACTGCGAGCACTTGTGCCTGGGGCACTGACACGGCGGAGGCAGGAGCTGTGGCTAGTGCCGGATTTGCCGGCAGCACTGTTGCGAACAGCGCAGCCGATAGCGCGGCAGCCATGGAAATCTTGAACGCCCGAGGCTGTTTCATGGAATTCTCCGGTAGAGGTGACAAGCGATGCGACCATCATTCCATCACTTATCCATGAGCCATTCAAGGTGTTACTGCAAACGTTGGAGATGAAGCGGGCCTATTGCGACCGAACTTCTGCGGAAGCAAGCGGACCGTTTTATCCCGATGAAGAAGGCACGTGCCATCATCAGCGATGCCTTGCCTGCACCAGGAGAAGCATCTTCCCACGTGGGGGGAATCGGAAAATGTCCAGGTGCTGTGGCCCCTGCCCAGCAGCAAGCGGGAATTCCATTCAGCCTCGTAGTTCTACGAGGCCGGTTGCGCGGGAAATCGCGGTCCCAGACTTGCCCGCAAGTTGCTGCAATCTTTTCTCCAGCAGGCGCGGAGGTGCCTTGGGCAGGCGTTCTGGCAAATGGAAGACTGCGACGAGTCAATTTTTCTAGTTGGGCGAGATTTGGTAGGTTTGCGTGCATGCGTATCCGTCCAGAAGTCTTCGATGACCGAGCTGCGGTGTATGCAATTACGCACGCTGCGTTCGCCGGAATCGATCCGATGGTTGAGCCAGAGGAAGTCGGACTGCTGCAGCAGCTCTTCGAGTGCGACCAATATGACAACCGCTTCTCAATCGTTGCCCTGGACGACACAACGGTTATCGGCCATGTCATCGCGACATGGGGCACAGTCAATGGGGAACCCTTATTGGGGCTAGGTCCGCTGGCTGTCGCTCCGGAATACCAGCACCGGGGTGTCGGATCGATCCTGATGCAAGAAATTCATGACAGGGCTGAGCAAGAAAGCATCAGCGGCATTGTCCTGCTCGGTGCCCCAGGCTATTACAGCCGCTTCGGCTACGAAGCTGCCCAGCCCCGAGGTATCCACCCTTCGGTTCCGTCGTGGGGCGAGCACTTCATGGTACGCGTCTTCGATGACAGCTGCCTGCCGAGCGGCGACTACCGTTATGCCAAGCCGTTCGGCGTTTAGCCGCTAATTTTCGCTGGGAATTTTCTCGCTCCTATTGTCTCCTGTTCCCCTCGGGCGTAAACCTGACGTATGGAAACACATCAAGAGCTTCGCGAACTGTCCTTCTCCGTCTCAGGCATCATTTCCAAGTCGATCAGGCAAGTATTCGAAGCTGTGGCTGATCCGGAACAGCTTTCCCATTACTTCACTACCGGGGGAGCTGAAGGATACTTGGAAAACGGTGCCACCGTTAGCTGGGACTTCCATGATTTCCCCGGAGCTTTCCCGGTCAAGGTCTTGGAGGTCGAAGAACCAAAACGCATTGTCTTCCAATGGGGAGGCCAGCAATCCACGGCTGAAGATGGCATGAATACCGTGAGATTCGACTTCGAGTCCCTGGAGGACAGCACCCGAACCAAGGTGACCATCAGCGAAGCGAGCTGGATTGCCACCGATGAAGGGGCCAAGGCCGCCTTCGGCAATTGCGAAGGATGGACCGGAATGCTGGCCGCCATGAAAGCGTGGCTGGAATACGGGATCAACCTGCGCGAAGGCTTCTACAAATAGTTGGTGCCTGAGCTAGCGGCGCCGATGGTAGTACACGTGCGTCACGAGTGAAGTTTCACGGCGGGAAACGCGATCCATATGCGTTTCTATATCTTCAATCGTGATCGGCTCGCCGCGTCCCAGGCGGATCGGTGCGATATGCAGGCGCAACTCGTCAATGAGGCCGGCTCGCAGGAATTGCACGATGGTACTTGCACCGCCGGCAATGGCCACAGGATTTTCGCCAGCGGCTTCCCGTGCCTCGGCAAGGGCTTCCTCGATCCCCTCCGAGATGAATTGGAAGCTGTTCCCGCCCTGCAGGCAGATCATCGGCTTCGGATGATGGCTCAGCACGAAGACCGGGGCATGATACGGAGGATTCTCGCCCCACCACCCGATCCAGCCCGCGTCGTCTTCTCCGGCTGGAGGGCCGAACATCTTGCTGCCCATGATGAAAGCCGACGCCTGGGTAATGGCAGAAATTTCGGCCTGGTTTTCCTCAAGATTCTCGAACTGCCAACGGTGCAGCGTTTCGGCTCCTTCGCCCAGCGGCTGCGCCATGCTCTGATTGGGACCAGCACAGAATCCGTCCAAGGAGACGGTGACATCGCAAACTACCGGGCCCATGGCAAATGCCTCGATTCAACCTGTGTGCTGGCGGGAGGGTGGCTACTCCAACAATGAACCTGCACGCAAGCAGAATCAACCCCAAGCTCGGGAAAATCCAGCAGGGGGACTCAGTTCCCGGCATCCTTCGGCGCACCGGCAACATTCCACAGCGTAGCGTGGTATTTCCGGATCAACGCGGCTTCCAGCAGCAGGGCAGCCTTGCGGTGGATGCAGGTCACCCACCGGCCTTCGAGATGCAAGCGGTCAATGGCCAAGCGCGCCACTTGCTGGACGGTCCGGGACTCGCCGCGATCGGCCTCGGCTGCCAGTTCCCGAAGCCACTGCGGGTCAGCCAACGCTTCGTCGAAGGCGTACTTGCCCATGCCGGAGGTCGCACCCTTGCCGCTGGAATAGATCTTCAGCCGTCCGCGCAGGCCCTTGCCGCTGCGCTCGCCGGCCTGCCCCACGTAGATGGGCTCGTTGTCCCCGGCGCCGGCCCGGCGGAACATGTAGACTCCCGGAGCCACGGGTGCCGAGTCGGCTGTGGCTCCGAAGGATTCCCACGGCGACCATTCCAGCGAATCAATGACCTGGTCATCGACGGGCTTGAGGGCAATGTCCATTCCCGGTGCGCCGGCGAACTGCAGCTGGGCCAGCAAGGTGGTGGACACATGCCACGTGCCGCCTGGCTGGGGCGGCTTCTGGATTGCGCCCTTGGGACGATGCTGGCGCAGGTAGCTGCGCAGCTGCTTGGTGTCTACCCCAAGGGTGCCGGCGGCTTCTTCCAAGCTGAATAGCTTCTCGTCCTTCAAAAGTGATCTGCCTTCTGGGTGCCGTGAATGAACAGGTGATGATGAATCAATTTAATCCCATGCAATGCCAAAGAGCCCGGAAGGAGCTGCCTCATGGCATGTCCTTCCGGGCTCGGCTGATCCGCTACTGCACCGCATCTCGCAGCTTGGTGCTCAGGCGCTGCAGTTCATGGAATTCGTCTTCGCTCAGCGCGCTGCCCAGCAGGTTGTGCAGGTGCTTGACGTGCTCGCGCCCGATTTCCTGCTGCAGCTTGCGTCCCTTCTCGGTCAGCGAGAGCTGCATGGCACGGTGGTCATCCGGGTCGGGCTCGCGAACTACCAGCCCCTGGTCTTCCAATCGGGTGACCATGCGGCTCAGGCTGGGTTGCGAGATCAGCAGCTGCTTATTCAGGTCAACCAGCCGGCTCTTGCCTCCGGGGCAGGTGCGCAAGTTGAACAGTACGTCGTACTCGCGCATGGAGAGCTTGCCGAATTCCGGCATTGCGGTGATCTGGCGCATGACCGCCACCTGTGCGCGGAAAAGCGCTTCCCAGGCATCGGTGGTGACCTTCAATGAGGCTGCTGGATTACTGGTCCCGGTCACTTGCTGCTGGCTCCTTGGTGGTTGCTTGCTCAGCGACCAGTTTAGCGTTGCGAGCGGCCACCAGGCCTTCATGCGTTGGTGCCGGGGTGAGGTCCTTCGGTGCGCGGGACTCCATTTCCTTGTGCAGTTCAGGAAGCACGTACTCGCCGAACATGTCCAGCTGGTTCAGCACGGTCTTCAGCGGAAGGCCCGCGTGGTCGATCAGGAACAGCTGGCGCTGGTAGCTGCCGAAGTATTCCTGGAAGGACAGGGTCTTCTCCAGCACCTGCTGCGGCGAGCCGACGGTCAACGGGGTCTGCGCGGTGAAGTCTTCCAGCGATGGGCCGTGGCCGTAGACCGGGGCGTTGTCGAAGTAGGGGCGGAATTCCTTGACCGCCTGCTGGGAATCCTTGGCCATGTAGAACTGGCCGCCCAGTCCCACGACTGCCTGGTCTGCGCGTCCGTGGCCGTAGTGCTCGTAGCGCTCGCGGTACAGGCCGATCAGCTGCTGGTAGTGCTCCTTCGGCCAGAAGATGTTGTTGGCGAAGAAGCCGTCGCCGTAGTAGGCGGCGATTTCAGCTACCTGCGGGGTGCGGATCGATCCGTGCCAGACGAACGGTGCCACGTCATCGAGCGGGCGCGGCGTCGAGGTGAAGTTCTGCAGCGGGGTGCGGAACTTGCCTTCCCAGTTCACCACATCCTCATCCCATAGGCGGCGCAGCAGGTGGTAGTTCTCCACGGTCAAGTTGACCGAGTCCTGCATGTTCTTGCCGAACCATGGGTAGACCGGGCCGGTGTTGCCGCGGCCCAGGACCAGGTCCACGCGGCCATCGGCCAGATGCTGGAGCATCGCGAAGTCTTCGGCGATCTTCACCGGGTCATTGGTGGTGATCAGCGTGGTCGCCGTGGACAGGATGATGCGCTCGGTCTGCGCGGCAATGTAGGCCAGCGTGGTGGTGGGGGAGGAAGAGAAGAAGGGGCGGTTGTGGTGCTCGCCGATGGCGTAGACATCCATGCCGATCTCTTCGACCTTCTTGGCGATGGCCACCGATGCGTCGATGCGCTCTTTCTCGGTGGGGATGCGGCCGGTGGTCGGGTCGCGGGTGATGTCGCTGACTGAGAATACTCCGAATTGCATGTCCACTCCTGTTACAACGGGGCAAGCGTTTTATCCTGTCACCAATTTATATGCGTATGCATGTAATAACAAGTTGATGTGTCAAATATTCCCGTGAGGTTGACTGTGTCCTTCCCCATAGCCAACTATTGAGCGGCAATGCTGTTAACGATGGAACTCCCAGGGCGCAGCATGGAATCACACGGCGCCCTGGGAGTGCACGCAAAGCCGGAGGTTCGACTACATCGGAAGCTCGTAGCGAAGGGGCCATTCCTGGGCTTCGAGTATGGCCTGCAGGCATTGCCCGTTCGATGCATTGACCAGCAACGGTGCGAAAAGATTCGCGCTCGGGCGCACACCCGAAGTGGTCACCACGGCCAGGACCAGCAAGTCGCCATCCCCTGGATTGCCCACTAGAGATAGCTGGTTCTTGGAGAATTCCGGCGCGTAGTGGCGGATGTGCGCCGCAGTGTCCAAAGCGAACCAGTGCAAGGTTGGGGCCTGTGGAGAGGACAGGGCGAAGAGGCCTGCGGCACCTTCCACCGGAGACAGGGTAAGCGTGGAAGCCAGCGGGAAACCGGGCAGCGGCGCGGCGAGGGACAGGACCCGGCTCATCGCAGGAAGTCCATCAACGAGGGCTGCAGCGTGCGCGCCGTGGCCGACAGCGCCGCCTGGTAGGAGACCTCCTGGGTCTTCAGTTCCAAGATCGCGCTGGCCAGATCGATGTCCTCCAGACCAGCCCGTCGACCTTCCAAGGAGACGGCGTCACCGAGCAGGGATTCCTCCGCGGCGAGCACGGTGGAATGCGTGGCGCCGACCGTGGCCTGGGCCGCCAGCAGGTCCTGCATCCGGGCATCGACTGCTTCAAGCCGGCCGGAGGCACTCAGGCCATTGCGCAAGTCTGCGGCGATCCCCGCAACCAGCGCAAACACGCTGTCCGGTCCTTCCCCGAAGGCCGCCGCGCCGCTGGTGTCCACCCGCACGGTGGCGACAGGGCCAATGCGCCGCTCGACTGCTGTGCCGGCCGGGAACTGGTGGTTCGCGTCGACGGCCGCCGCGCCATCATGGGTGCCGGCGAAGACGAAGCGCCCGTTGAACTGGGTGTTGGCCGCCGCAGCCATTGACTCGGACAGCTGGTCGAGCTCCAGCGCAATGGCTTGCCGGGCCTCGGGGGACAAGGCCCCGCTGTTGGACCCCCGCATGGTCAGGTCGCGGACCCGGTGCAGCAGGTCGGTCGCGGTCCCCAGGGCGACATCGGCGGTGGACAGCCAGCCGGCGGCATTCGAAGCGTTGCGGGTGAACTGCTCGTTCTGCCGCTGCTGGGAGTGCAGCGACATGACTTCCGCGGCGCCGGCCGGGTCATCGCTGGGCCGGTTGATCTCTTTCGTGGAACCGATCTTGTCCTGGATAGCCGCCAGCCGGGAAGCTGCCGCGTTCAGGTTGCGTTCGGCATTGAATGCCATGGTTGCCGGGGTGATGCGCATGGTCATCGCTCCTATCGTCCTACCAGGCCGGTTCGGTTGATCAGGGTATCGAGCATTTCATCGACAGCGGTCAGCACCCGCGCGGCCCCCTGGTAGGCGTGCTGGTTGGTGATCAGGGCGACGTTCTCCTCGTCGATGGACACCGCCGAGGCCGACTGGCGCGCGGTGATGGCGCTGTCCGCCGCGACGGCGCTGGACAGGGCCTGCTGGGCTTCGGAGTGGGTGGCGGTGCCGATGCCCAGCACCATGGTCGACCAGAGCTCGTTCGGGCCTCCGGCAGCATCGGCCAGGGCCGCCAGCTTCTGGGCATTGGAGCCGTCCAGGGCGCCGGTTGACGGTGCGCCCGTGGCCAGGTCGCCCGCACCCGTGGCCAGCACGCGCAATGACCCCGCGGGGTTGCCCGGATCGAAGGCGAAGAAATCGCTACTGGGCATCCCGGCGGTCGTGGAGCCCTGGGAGTGCACCTCGTTGACCATCGTGGCCAGGGTGCGTGCGGTCTCGTCCAGGGAGGCGGCGGCCGTGGCCAGCGGCCCGCCGGAGCCCGAAGGTCCGGCCGGCGCGAGCAGGTACAGGGCACCGGCGATGCGTCCGGAGTCCAGCGCCGCGGCATCCTGCGGCCGGTGGCTCCAGCTGACCTTCACCGGTTCGCCGTCCATGGATTGCCCGCCAGAGACCCGAAGGGACCGTGCGGTACTGCCGGTGACCAGGGGGCTGCCGTCGATGAGCACGTCCACGGTGCCATCGGGCAGTTCCCGCACGGTGGCTCCTGAGAGGCCCGCGATGTGCTCGGCCAGCTGCGAGCGCTGGTCCAGCAGGGCATTGGCGTTGCCGCCGCCGGCCAGGGTGCTGCGGATCTGGGCATTGAGCTCGGCGACACCCTGCGCCGAGACATTGACGTCCGTGACCCAGGTTTCCAGCTTTTCATGCTGCTGTACCCAGAGATTGTCGATCTCGCTGCTCATCAGGGCCATCCGGTCAGCGACCGACTGCCCGCCCTGGATCACGACCGCGGCGGCCGCCTCGCCGCCAGGCTGGTTGGCCACCTCGGACCAACCGGCCCAGAAGTCGTTCAGCAGGGACGACAGGCCGTTCTCCCCGGGTTCACGCAGGAGTCCTTCAAGCATTTCCAACGCATCGGCCCGCACATCCGTCTGCGAGGCCAGTGCAACGGTGCCCCGAACGCGGGCGTCCAGCTCGGCATCGGCCAGCCTGGCAATGCTGCCCACGATCACGCCCTGGCCGATGGATTCGCCAGAACCCAACTTGCCCACCTGTGCCAGCGGGGCGGCTGCCTGCAGTTCTGCACGCTGCCGGGTGTAGCCGGCCGAACCGACATTCGCCAGGTTGTTCCCGGCCACCTCGATGGCGGCCCGCGCCGCATTGAGCCCGGACAGGGCGGTATTCAAGCTTCCAAAAGTGCTCACGTGATGTCCTTAGAGGTTCGTATCCAGAATGCGAGCGCCCGGCTGGTCGTGCTTCGGGGTGCTATCTGGTCCGTAGGTCGCAGGCGACGTGCCAAGATTGGCTAGTGATTCCTGAGTGGATCTGAGAGCGGCACGCAAATGCTCGTCGTTTGAATCGCGAATGCCGGCAATCGATGCGGCGAGTTCCCGAAGCGCCTGAAGGTGGGAACGCAGGATCTCGCCCCACATCTGGTTCGGCACGAGGTCGGCGAGCTCCGCCAAGGTCGCCTCGGTGGCTGCTCCCAACTGCTTAGCCACCGCTTGTGCCACCATGCTCCGTTCCAAGCTTGCATGATGCAGGCTGTCGAGCACTTGTTCGATTTCCGCCGAAGCCCTGGAAATCCATTGCGTTTTCCCCGAGATCAGCAGAAGGCGTTGTTCCTCCAGCTTGAACCGCAACAGGTCCAGGATTTCTCGTTCCTTGAATAGCAAGGCCGATAAATCATTAATGCGTGTAGTCATGATTCCCCAATCCACCGCCATCCCACAAAGCGTTGTACCTAACATTATCGGTCGACTTGGCGCAGGCGTAAGTGAACGGACCTTTAATGCGGTAAGAACGGCCAAGATCACGGCTGAACTGCATATGAGCGAATGGGCTGCGGGACAGTGAGGCTGCTTTGATTATTTTCCATGGAACCTCTAAGGTTTGTGTGCGTGGCTGGATTTCTGCATGGGGCGGAAACAGGGTCGCGCACTCGTAGATTAAGGGAATAGCTGTGGAGCAAGCCGCGCGCAATGAGTTGGTTCTGGAAAACCTTCCACTTGTTGGCTACCTCGCCTCCGAACTCGTCGCCAAGGCCACGCATCTATCCCACGAAGATCTGGTGTCCGTCGGAACCCTGGCGATGATTGCCGCGGCCGATGCCTTTGATGCATCTCTGGGTGTGCCCTTCGGAGCCTATGCCCGTCGCCGCATCCTAGGGGCGTTTGCCGATGACATGCGGTCCAATGACTGGGCAACGCGTGGTGCTCGGAAGAAGATCACCGCTCTGCGGTCGATCGAGGAAAGTCTCACCGCTGCACTGGGCCGGAATCCCAGCGTGCGTGAAATGGCAGATGCCTTGGGCGTGGCCGACTCGGAAGTCCGCTCCATCATGGAAGATGCCGAGCGCACCGTCGTCACCCTGGAAGGATCCGACCACAACCACTTGGCGGCGGCCTTCGGCATTCCCGGCGAGGAATTGCTGGACAGCGAGCGACGCAGCAAGATCCACGGTGCCGTCGAGGCGTTGCCGGAGACGATGCGAACCCTGATCCGCCGCCTGTATTTCGAAGGTGCCACCGTCAAGCAAATCGCAGCCGAAGCAGGCGTGACCCATTCGGCCATCTCGCAACAGCGTAGCGCGGCCATCAAGCTGCTGCATGAGGCACTCCAAGGCAACTACTTCACCGAGGAAGCGCCACTTCCTGAAGCCAAGCTCACCAAGTCTGCTGCCGCCCGGCGCGAGCAATACCTAGCGAATTTCGAACGTCTCAACGCCCGGTCCATCCCGGCTAGCACCGCGCTGCCTGTCGCGTAAAGCGTCGCTTCTGGTGGCGGGAAGAACCTTTACCTACCATTCGATTGCCGATTCAACTAACAGCATTCAGCGCTCTGACGATAGTCCTCTTTGAGGTCCACGGATGGACCTCGTAGAACAGTAAGCCCGTTCTCATGGAGGAAAACATTATGGGTATGCAGATCAACACCAATATTGCGGCGCTGAACGCTCACCGCAACCTGTCCAACACCCAGAACGACCTGTCGAAGTCGCTGGAAAAGCTGTCCTCGGGCCTGCGCATCAACCGTGCAGCCGATGATGCCGCTGGCCTGGCGATCTCCGAGGGCCTTCGCTCGCAGGTCAACGGACTGAACGTTGCGGCCCGCAACGCGCAGGACGGCATTTCGGTGATCCAGACCGCTGAAGGTGCCCTGACCGAGGTGCACTCGATCCTGCAGCGCATGCGCGACCTAGCTGTCCAGGCAGGCAACGATTCAAACAATGCAGATTCTCGCGCAGCTATCACTAAGGAAGCTGCCGACCTCACTGCGGAACTGACTCGCATCAGCGAAACCACGAACTTCAACGGAATCAACCTGCTGGATGCCTCGGCTGGCGCTGCTAGCGATGGAAAGATGTCCTTCCAGATCGGTGCAGGTTCAGGAACCGACTCGCAGATCGTAGTCGACCTGGCCGGTGCCGACGTATCAGCCGTGGCTACCGCGGTAGGCGCTGCAACGTTTGACAACCCAACCAATGCAGCAGCCGCTATTACCGCTATCGACGGCCAGATCACCGCGATCTCCACTGCGCGTGCCGAACTGGGTGCCAAGCAGAACCGCTTCGAATCCGCGATCAACTCGCTGAACGTCTCGCGCGAGAACCTGCAGGCCGCGGAGTCCCGCATCCGCGACGTGGACATGGCTGCCGAGATGGTGAACTTCACCCGCTCGAACATCCTGTCGCAGGCCGGCACCGCCATGCTCGCGCAGGCCAACCAGTCCAACCAGGGTGTACTGCAGCTGCTGGGCTAATCACCAATTACTGACCAGCATTGATTCCCAGGCCCGGCAGCCGTTCCTTCGGGAGCGGTGGCCGGGCCCGGGAATCGGCAGGCAAACCTTCGCGCACGAGCCAGGAGACCGACAACCATGGGGCTATCACTTGACGGCCTGGCCAGCGGCCTGGATTCGACCACGCTGATCAATTCCTTGATGCAGGTCGAAGCCATCCCGCAGGCACTGCTCAAGAACAAGGCCAGCGCCACCCAGACAATGATCTCGGCGCTGCAGGAACTGAACACCAAGGTGGCCGGGCTGGCCACGTTGTCCAAGGACCTGTCCGCGCCGGAGGCCTTCCAGAAATTCAATGCGACCTCCAGCTCGGAGTCTGTCGTCATTACCGTGGCCGAAGGAGCGACCTCCAGCTCCCTGGATATCGTGGTCGGCCAGCTCGCCACCAGCCAGGTCACGGTCACCGGACCGGTCACCGAATGGGACACCACCGACTTCACCATCACCAGTGCCGGACAGGACTACGCCATCTCGGCGGCCTCCACCTCCCTGGAAGACGTGATCACCGCCGTCAACGCCTCGGACTCTGGAGTGAAGGCCGTCAAATTCGACATGGGCGACGGCACCTACCGCCTGCAGTTCACCGCAAATGACAGCGGCGCGGAAAACGCGTTCACCCTTTCAGGAACCTCCATCTCCGGCACCCAGACCAGCGCCGCGCAGGACGCCGAAGTCACGCTCTGGGCCGGAAGCGCCGCCGAGCAGGTCATCAGCTCGCCGACGAATACCTTCGTCAAGCTCTTGCCGGGCACCGAGATCACGGTTTCCAAGGTTTCCACGGAACCGGTGACCCTGGCTATCGCCTCTGACCCCGAAGCCACCGCCGGCCAAGCCTCCTCCCTGGTGGACAATCTCAACGGGCTGTTCGAGTTCATCACCGCCAACTCCTCGGTCAACGTCGGAACCGGCGGCTCGACCCGCGGCATGATCTTCACCGGCGACAGCCTGGTCCGTTCGGTCAAGCAGCGGATCATCGATGCCGCCATCATGCCAATCGATGGCAAGTCGCCCTCCGAAATCGGCATCTCCATCACCCGGCAGGGAACCCTGGAATTCGACAAGGAGAAATTCTCAGCTGCCCTGGCCGAGGACCCGTCCGCGGTGCAAACCATCCTGGCCACCATCGCCTCGCGCGTGCACGCGGTGAGCGACGAATTGTCAGACCAGTACGACGGCGGGATCACCGCGCGGATCAAAGGCCAGGAATCGACCGTCGACCGGCTGCAGGAACAGATCTCCGACTGGGACCGACGCCTGGACAAGCGCGAAGCGACCCTGAAACGGACCTACGCCGCCCTCGAAGTCCAACTGAGCAACATGAATGCCCAGCAGTCCTACCTTGCCTCCCAGCTCGCGTCCCTGCCGTCAACCAAGGAGAAGTAGCAGCAATCATGAATACCGCGCAGAAGCTTGCCCAGCTCAATCGGGAGGCCATCCTCTCGGCTAGCCCGGCAACCCTGCTGACCATGCTCTACGACCGGCTGCTGGTGGATCTGAACCGCGCCCGCCAGGCCCAGCAAAACGGCGACTGGCAACGATCCTCCGAGAACCTGGTGCATGCCCAGGCGATCATCACCGAGCTGGATGCCAGCCTCATCGACGGTCAGTGGGACGGGAGCCAGGGGCTGCGCAGCCTCTATGCATTCCTGGCCCAGCTGCTCATCGACGCCAACATCAAGCGCGACGCCCAGCAGGTGGCCCAGGCCATCAACCTGCTCGAACCGCTGCGCACCGCCTGGCATGAAGCCGCCGCCGCACCGGCCGGCAGCACCGAAAGGACCATCGGTGAGCACCTTGGCTAATCCGGAGACGAACGAGTTCTCCGCCTGGGAGACCTGTCTCGACGAATTGGAAGCCGGCTGCGCACGCATGGCCTCCATGCTGTTCCTGGACCTTCAGCTGCAGCAGCAGGACCTGGCCCGGTGGGAACCGCCTGCCCACCTGGGCCAGATGCCGGCCAGCCTCGGTCCGCGGGCCCTGCAGCTCTCCGCGCAGCTGGGCGACCTGAAGGCGGCCTACGAGCAGCGCCAGAGCGATGTCGCCGCCCAGCTGCAGGCAGTATCCAGCGTCCCGCGCCCGGAAGAGGCCCCGGCGATCTACCTAGACCAGACCGGCTAACGGCGGCGTGGCTGCTGCCGATAGTTGCACTCGTCATGGGGGAGCATGGATCGCTCGTACGCCCCTTTGCCCACGGATGGGCCCAGTCCAAGACCCTGGAGCATCACGTCTTGTTTGATTCTGTGACGTCCTTGTCGCTGGAAAGCGCCCTGGACGCGTTGTCCCTGCGCCAGCGGGCCATCGCCAACAACATTGCCAACGTCAACACCCCGGGCTACCAGGCCCGCCGGGTGCAGTTCGAAGCCGCGCTCTCGCGGTCCATCGAGCAAGGCGGCGGCCAGGTCGAGGCCATCATCTCCAACTCGCTGGAACCGACCCGGCTGGACGGTTCGAACGTGAACCTGGACACCGAGACCCTGTCGAACATCGACACCATGCTGCGCTACCAGTTCGCCTCCCAGGCGGCCTCCGGGCCTTTCAACTCCATCCGCACTGCATTGAGGGGCAACTGATGTTTGACGCGATCGGCATCGCAGGAAGCGGGCTGACCGTCCACCGCAAATGGCTGGACGCCGTGGCCGACAACCTCGCCAACGCCAATACCGTGCGCGCCACCGACGACGAGGCCTTCCGCGCACAATACGTCGTGGCCCGCGCTGGCGCGGAGAATTCCGGGGCCTATGTCGCCGGCATCGAGCGCGGCAGCGCCGAGGGCCGCATCGTGCACGAACCAGACCACCCGCTGGCCGACGAGGAGGGCAATGTCCGCTACCCGGACATCGACATGTCCGAGCAGATGGGCGCACTGATCATGGCGCAGCGCGGCTACCAGGTCAACGCGGCCGTGGTGGACCGCGCCCGGGAGAGCTACCAGGCCGCCTTGCAGATCGGACGGGCACAATAATGGCACTCGAAATCAACGCGGTCACCGCGGTCGCGCCAACCCGGGCCAGCGGGTACCTCGCACCGAGCACCCCGACCACCGACGGCTCCGAATTCGCCACGGCACTCGGCGGCGCGTTGGACGAGCTGCAGCAACTACAAGCCACCTCCAACGACCTGTCGCTCAAGGCCGTCACCGGCGACCTCGCTGACATCCACACCGCCACCCTGGCCTCCGCCCGGGCCTCGCTGGCCCTGGAAATGGCGGCCACCTTCCGCAACCGCGGCGTCGAAGCCTTCAACGAGATCATGAGGATGCAAGCCTAGTGGCCGCCTTGCCCCCGGCGCTGGCCAAGGTCGGCACAAGCCTGCGCAACTTCACCCTCGCCCAACGCACCATCGCCCTGATCGGCCTGGCCGTGCTGGCCCTGGGCACGATCGCGCTGGTGAACTTCGCCAGCCAGCCGAAGATGACCCCGCTGTTCACCGGTCTGTCAGCCGAAGACGCCGCCGGCGTCGTCGAGCAGCTGAAGTCCGACGCCATCCCGTACGAAATCACCGGCGCCGGCGGCACCATCCTGGTGCCCCAGGCCAACGTCTACGAGTCCCGGCTGAAGGCCGCTAGCGCCGGCCTGCCCTCGGCAGGCACCAGCGGCTACTCGCTGCTGGACGAGATGGGCGTGACTTCCTCGGAATTCCAGCAGAGCATCACCTACAAGCGCGCCCTGGAAGGGGAGCTGGCCTCCACCATCCAGGCGATGGACGCGGTCAGCACTGCCTCGGTCAAGCTGGCCATCCCCGAGCAGACTGTCTTCGTGGAATCCGCTGCGGATCCCACGGCCTCCATCTTCGTGCAGACCCAGCCCAATGCGACGCTGTCCGGCGAACAGGTGCAGTCCATCGTGCACCTGGCTTCGGCAGCCGTTGAGGGGCTGAAGCCAGAGGACATCTCTGTGGTCGATTCCACCGGCAAGCTGCTCTCCGCAGCAGGGGTGGGAATGGAAGGCTCGGCCGGCCAGCAGGCCGCCGACTACGAAAGCCGGATCACCCGAATGGTCCAGGACATGCTGGACCGCGTTGTCGGCCCGGGCAACGCCTCGGTGGCCGTGGCCGCAGATGTCTCGCTGGAATCGGCAGAACGCGTCGAGGAAAGCTTCACCGCGCCGGAGGACAACCCCGTGCTGAGCGAAACCACCAAGGAAGAGGACTACGAGGGCAGCGGCAGCAACGAGGCCGGGGTGCTCGGCCCGGACAACATTGCCGTACCCGGGGGCAGCGGCAGCGAGGGGACCTTCTCCTCAACCGAGGCCAACCGCACCAACGCGATCAACAGGGTCACCGAGAACCGGATGATCCCCTCGGGAATCCTGAACCGCCAGAGCGTGTCGGTGGCGCTGGACTCGGAGGCCGCCCGCGGCCTGGATGTCGAGGAACTGACCGGCATGATCAGCGCCGCCGCCGGCATCGACCCGGAACGCAATGACACCGTCAACGTCTCGGTGCTGCCCTTCTCCACCGAAGCGGCCACCGAAGCCCAAGAAGCGCTGAACGCGGCCCGGGACGCGCAGAAGCAGGATCGCGACGCCCAGCTGTTGCGCACCCTGGTGATCGCCGGGGCCGTGCTGCTGGTGCTGGCACTGCTGGCTGCCTACCTGCTGCTGCGCAGCCGCAACCGCAATCGCCGCGAGCTGGTGGATCTCGGGGAGCTGCAGGAGCTGCGTGAGGCCCGCGATGCTCTCACCGCGATGCCCGATACGCAGACCACCGCCATGAGCCAGATCCCGGCTACCGAGCTGGCCGAGACCACGCCGGCCCGGGCCAAGCGCGAGCAGCTTTCCGCGCTGGCCGCCGAGAACCCGGCGAAGATGGCCGAGCACCTGCGCTCGCTGATGTCCGGCAAGGGCGAGCCATGAGCCAGCAGGAGTCCCGCCAGGTGGAACTGACCGGCATCCAGAAGGTCGCCGTGGTGCTCATGCAGCTGGACCAGGAGCAGGCCGCCGAGGTGATGCGCCAGTTCAACGAATACGAATCGGAGGAGATCGCCGCCGAACTGCTGCGCCTGAGCCAGGTGGACACCGCGGTGGTGGATCAAGCCCTCGATGAGGTCCATGAGCTGGCCACCGGCACGCTCACCGGCGGGCGCGAAGCAGCCAGCGAGCTGCTCGAAGCATCCTTCGGGACCGAGAAGGCCACCACGGTGATGAATCGGCTGAACTCCTCGATGGCCGGACGCACCTTCGAATTCCTCGACGGCACCGAGGCCGCGCACATTGTCTCCCTGCTCGACGGGGAATTGCCCCAGACCATCGCCCTGGTGCTCGGCTACCTGCGACCGGACACCGCTTCGCAGGTGCTCGCTGGCCTGCCCGCCGACACCAGGACGCTGACCGCGGCTGCGCTGGCGACCATGGGCACCGCCGTGCCCGAAGCGGTGCAGGTGGTCTCCGAGGAACTCAAACGGCGCACCGGGACCCTGGCCACCCGCCACGAGCCGGTGGAACAGGTCGGCGGCATCCAGCCGCTGGTGGACATCATCAACCGGTCCGAGGTCAGCCTCGAAAATGAGCTGCTCGCCTCGCTGGGACAGCACGATCCGGCCCTGGCCGAGGACGTGGCCTCCCGGCTGCTGTCCTTCGGCGACCTGGTGCGCTTCGAACGCCGCGACATCCAGCAGGTGCTGCGCGGGGTGGACCCTCGAACCCTGGCCTACGCGCTGCGCGGCGCGGCGAGCGAACTGGAAACGGTGATCCGGGCGAACATCTCCGAGCGCACCGCCGAACTGCTGGACGCCGAGAGCGCGGCCATGGACCGGGTGCGGGTCTCCGAGGTCGACGCTGCCCGGGCGGAAATCGTCCGGCAGATCCGCGCCCTGGAAGCCGAGGGGCAGATCACTATCAAGCGCGGGGAGGGCGACGAATTTGTCCAGTGACTCCGCCTTCATTCCCTCGGCCTTCCGCGCCCTGTCCACCACCGAGGCGGACAAGGCGCAGGCCGAGGCCCGCGCCGTTGGATACGCTGAAGGCTATGCCACCGGCATTCGCGCCGCGGAGGCCGCCGCCCGGGCCGCGCGCACCGAGCTGGCCCGGCAGGCCGCTGACGCCGAAGCAGCGCGTGCCAGCGAGCATGCCCAGGCGCAGGCAGCCCTGCAGGCAGCAGTGCAGCACGTGCAACGCCTGTCCGCCCCCGTCCTGCACGAGGCCGGCGGCATGTTGGCTTCGGCGGCGATCGAGCTGGCCGAAGCCATTCTCGGGCAGGTGCTGGACGATGCGCACTTCGCCGCTCGCAGCGCGCTCGAGCGCGCCACCGCAGAAGTGGCCCCCGGCGCCCTGTGCCAGGTGCGGCTGAACCCGCGGGACCTGCAGCTGCTGCGCCGCGGCACCGGCCCCGCAGCAGGCATCGACCTGTTCGCCGACCCAACGCTGGCCTCCGGGGACGCGATCGCCGAGCTCCCCGACGGCCTGCTCGATGCCCGCATCGCCGCCGGGCTGCAACGGGCCAAGGACGCACTGGCCGGAGGGGCGCAGTGAACGGCCCGCAACTGTCGGCGCTGCACCCGCACTGGACGCAGGCGCTGGCCGCGGCCGCCCCGGAACGCAGCGGCGTGGTCAGCGAGCTGGTGGGCCTGGGCCTGCGGGTGCAGGGACTGGACGTGCCGGTGGGCAGCGTGCTGCACGTCGGCGCGCAGCAGGTGGCCGTGGACGTAGTGGCAGCCAGCGGCGACGGGCTGCACTGCATGCCGCTGGCTTCGCTGCAGCAGGTCAAGCTCGGGGACCGGGTGCACGCCAGCCTGCGCGGCAACGTCGTTCCGGCCGGGCCCGGGCTGCTCGGGCGCGTCATCGACGGGCTGGGACGGCCCATCGACGGGCGCGGTCCGCTGGGCGAGCACCAGCTGGTCGACCGGGAGCAGTCCAGCCCGCCGGCCATGGAACGCGGCCGCATCACCGAGCCCCTGAACCTCGGGGTGCGCGCCCTGGATACCCTGTGCACGGTGGGCGCCGGGCAGCGCCTGGGCCTGTTTGCCGGGTCCGGGGTGGGCAAGTCCTCGCTGCTGTCAATGATCGCCCGCGGCACCGCCGCCCAGGTGAATGTCATCGCGCTGATCGGCGAACGCGGCCGCGAGGTGCGCGAATTCCTCGAAGACGACCTGGGCCAAGCGGGCCTGGCCCGCTCCGTGGTGGTGGTCTCCACCGCGGACGAACCAGCCCGGATGCGCCTGCGCGCCGCGCAGAGCGCCACCCGGATTGCCGAGCATTTCCGCGCCCAGGGCGCCCAGGTGGTGCTGATGATGGATTCGCTGACCCGTGTAGCCATGGCGCAGCGCGAAATCGGCCTGTCCGCCGGGGAACCGCCGGCCACCCGCGGCTACCCGCCCTCGACCTTTGCCGTGCTCGCCGGGCTGCTCGAACGGGCCGGGAGGGACGCAGCCGGTTCGATCACCGGGATCTACACGGTGCTGGTGGACGGCGATGACCACAACGAGCCCATCGCCGATGCCGCGCGCTCCCTGCTCGACGGCCATGTGGTGCTCGATCGCGCATTGGCGGTGCAGGGGCATTTCCCCTCCATCAACGTGCTCGGCTCGGTCTCCCGACTGGCCAGCAAGGTCGCCACCGCACAGCAGAAGCAGCAAGCCGGTGCCCTGCGCCGCGCGCTGGCCGCCCGGGCCAGTGTCCAGGACCTGATCGACGTCGGCGCCTACCAGCCCGGGGCCAACCCGGAGGCAGATGCCGCGGTGGCGCACCGGACGGCCATTGACGGCTTCCTGCGCCAGCGGCTGGAAGAACCTTCCGCGGCCACGGACTCCTGGAGGCAGCTGCAGGCGCTGCTGGCATCGATGGGAATCCAGCCATGAGCCGCGGTTTCAGCCTGGCCGGGCTGCTGCGCGTGCGCCAGCTGGCCGAGCGCCGGGCTGCCGGGGAACTGGCCGCCGCGAACGCCGCTGTGCGTGGCAACCGGCGGCAGCGCGAACAGGCGCTGGCGCAGCTGCACGGCACCGGGGACGACCCGGTGGACAGCAGCAGCCTGCTGGCCATTGCCGCGGCCCGTTCCGCCGGGCGGGCGGCGCTGGCGGACCTGCAGGCGTTGGACGCCAGGCTTGTGCAGGACGCCGAACGCGCCGCCGAACGCTACCAGGTGGCGCACAGCGAGCTGAAGGCCGTCGAGAAGCTCGAAGAACGGCACCAGCAGCAGGAACGCACCGAGCAGCTGCGCACCGAGCAGCAGCTGCTCGATGAAATGGCAGGAACCACGGCACGAAGGGGCCACGTATGAGTTATGCAGCCGTTGCCGCACGCATTGGAGCTATCGAGGCGAATCTGTCCAGAGTGGCCGGGACCGTTCCCGGCGCCACGTCGCGCGGCACCCCTGCGGCCACCGCGCCCCAGGTCGCCGCAACCGAAGTCGCCGCCCAGGCCGCCGGGTTCGCGCAGCTTCTGGATAATGCCGTGCTCGGCGGCGGAACCGCCGTCCCCAACTCAATGGCCGCCGGCGCAATGTCGGCGTCCGTGAAGAACGCACCGTCTGCTTCCATGCTCGCCGGAACGGTGTCCGGCGCAACCCGGGCCGAAGCCGCCGCTCCGCCAGCAGTCCAGCAGAAACCGCAGGTTCAGGCCAAGGAACCGGAAGGCGCCGTTTCCGGGGCGGATGGAGGTGACGTCGTGGCAGCCTCCAAGAAGTACCTGGGCGTGCCGTACGTTTGGGGAGGGAACAACCCGGCCGTCGGCCTGGACTGTTCCTCCTTCGTGCAGCACACCTTCCGCGATTTGGGCATCGAGCTGCCGCGGGTGGCCCGCCAGCAGGCCAAGGAAGGCACGGAAGTGCCCACCCTGGCCCAGGCGAAGCCAGGTGACCTGATTGTCACCCGTGGCGGAGGCCATATCGGCATCTACCTGGGGGAGAACAGGATGATCCATGCCCCGCGCCCCGGGGAACAGGTCAGCATCCGCGAACTGTTCGAAACCGACAAGGACATCATGACGATCCGGCGTATCGTGCCCTCCCAGGCCGCGGACACGGCACTGGTCCAAGCTCAGGGCCAGCAGCTGGCCGCAGCCCAGCGCGCCAGCTTCAACCACACTGCGGGCGGTGCCTCATGATCGCGACAACTGCCGCAGGCAGTGTCCTGCCATTCGGTACAGCGCCGGCCGCCGCCCCCACCGGCACTGCCCCCGACAGCGGAGCCGCAGAGCTGTTCGCCGGCCACGTGTCCCGCCAGGCCGCCGCACAGTCCGCCGGCGGCTCAGGACATGCGCCGAATGCTGCCCCGGTGCCGGGGAAGGCCGACCCGGCTGATCCGTCCGGACCCGCCGTTTGGACCGAGCCCCGCAATGACGTCCCCCCTGCGCTACAGAATCCGGAGAATGGCCGGATGCTGCCGATTATCGCCCAGAACCTGCTGCTACGTGTTGACCTGTCCCACATGCAGCGTCTGGCGGGTCCTGGCCCGAACACCGGCATCCAGCCGTTAATCGGCAATCCGGCAGTGCCGGGGCAAGATGCCGGCGGGAATACCGACGGCTTGCCGGAGACGCTGGTGCTGGGACCGGATACAGCCATGTCACCAGTCCAGGATCTTGCCATCCACGCGGCACCGGCAGGGCTGCCAGAGGTTCCTGCTGGATCAACGATTACAGGAGCCCTCGCGCCGAACCACATCCCTGCGCCCACCGTGGCGCACCCGACTCCGGAGGGGACAGCTGCGCCACCAGCGCTGCCCGTTCCCGAAGGCATGGCCCGCGCTGAGGATGCTGGCCGTGGCAAACGTTCCTCGGCCCTGGCTGGGCCGGCAGAACCCCCGTCCGCCGGTGCAGTTAATGCAACGGGCCCGAGCGGTGGAGCCAACTTGGCGGCCGGTCCCGTGGCGGGCACGCAGCCTGGCGGAGTGGTTTCAGCTGGACCGATGCCGGCCGATGCTGTCCAAGCCGTTGCCCTGCCGGGGCACGCCATGGGAAGTTCCTTGATGGCCCCGGGCAGTTCCGTCGCGCAAGCACCAGAACTCGACGCTGCTACCGTCCCTGCCATCGCCGCCGACCCTGCCGGGAACGCAGCCGCGCGCGGGGCCGTGGATGCGGTGCAGTTGGCCACCGGCAGCATTACCGAGGCGGCACCGGCAGCGAAGCCTGCGGCGGAGGTTGCTGCTCGCCCGGCAGCCCCGCCACCGCTGCTGCGCCAGCTCGCGGTCCCGCTGGCCACGGTGCTCACGGCACCGAACGGGCTGCACACGCTCACCGTCCAGGTCGCTCCGGATTCACTGGGTCCGGTCGTGCTCACCGCGAACTGGGGTGCCGAGGGGATGAAGCTGGATCTGGCGGCCCCGAGCGACGCTGGACGCGAAGCCCTGCGCGCCCTGCTGCCCGAGCTGCGCCGCGACTTCGCGATGCTCGGCCACGGCAGTGTCCAGGTGCTGGCCGCGGCGCCGGAGCCGGCGGCCGCCGGTAGCTCGCCCAACTCGCAATCCTCCGGGCAGCAAGGCCTGCCGGCCGGCGGCCAGGGACAGCCCGGCCAGCCGGGCCGGGACGGATCCGCACCGGAACCTGGACCGCAACCGGCGCTGCCGGCGGCCGGCGAAGTCACCGGGAAGCCGGAACAGTCCATGGCCCCGCTGGCCCCCGGGACGCCCAACGATCCTGCAACGCGCCACCTCGCCGCATCCGCACTGGACCTGCTGGCCTGACCCACGGAAGAGAACCATGAGCATTTCACCGATAGAACCGGCCGGAGCGTCCCGGGAGGCGGCCACCGCCGCCCCTGCCCGTGCGCCGAAGCAGGTCATGGACTCCGAGGTCTTCCTGCACCTGCTGGTGACCCAGCTGGCCAACCAGGACCCGAGTTCGCCGATGGACACCAACCAGATGATTTCCCAGACCACGCAGCTGGCCTCCATGGAGCGGCTGAATACCATGGCGGCCGCACAGCAGTATTCGCTGGACATCCAGCAGCGCACCGCCGCCTCCTCGCTGATTGGCCAGCAGGCCACCTCGGCGGACGAACCGGCGCTCACCGGCCTGGTCACCGCGGTAGCCTTCACGGCCGAGGGGCCGGTGCTGACCGTGGGCGAGAACCAGATCCCGCTCTCGCGCATCGCCCAGGTGCAGCAGGCTCCAGACACTGCCCAGCCGCCAGCCGACCTCGCCGAGCCTCCAAGCCCGGCGGAACCCGATGGCCCGGAGGAGAACCTCGCCGGACCAGAAGCGCTCACCGCCTGAATGACAACCACCCCACCGAACACCTAGCAGAAAGCCACACCATGCTCCGCTCCCTGTACTCCGGCATCTCGGGCCTGCGCGCCCACCAGACCATGCTCGATGCCACCGGCAACAACATTTCCAACGTGAACACCACCGGATTCAAATCATCCTCGGTGCAGTTCCAGGACACCCTCTCGCAGCTCACCCAGGGCGCCACCGGCCCGGCCGCTGACCGCGGAGGCGCCAACCCCGCCCAGGTGGGCCTGGGCGTGCAGGTGGCCGGAATCTCCACGAACTTCGCCCAGGGATCCAGCCAGAACACCGGCCGGTCCACCGACATGATGATTTCCGGGGACGGCTTCTTCGTCACCCGCAACGGCAATGCCACCGAACTGACCCGCGCCGGCGCGTTCGGCTTGGACGCCAACGGCCGGCTCACCAGCCCCGACGGCGGGCTGGTGCAGGGCTGGATGGCCGGGGCCGATGGCCAGCTGGCCACCGGTGGGGCACTGTCCGATATCGCCCTGCCAGACGGGCTGATCGCCCCGGGAGCGGCCACCGGCGTCGCCTCGGTGGGCGGCAACCTGCCCAAGGAAACAGCCGTGGGAGAGCAGCTGGTGCGCGACGCCCAGGTCTTCGCCGCGGACGGCACCGAGCACACCCTGACCCTGTCCTTCACCCGCACCGCCGGCGGCTGGAACGTGGCCGGGACCCACAGCGCCGGCGGCAACGGCACCGCGCAGCTGGCCCTGGATGCCAACGGAGAGCTCTCCGACGCGGTGCTCGCCGTGGGCGGCATCGAGGTGGACCTGGCGGGGCTGACCGGCTACGCGGAGCTGAGCACCGCAAGCATCTCCGGGGTGGACGGCAACGCCGCGGGCACCCTGGAAAGCTTTACTCTGGGAGCGGACGGCTCGCTGACCGGAACCTTCTCCAACGGCGCCCAGCAGGTCGTGGCGCAGATCGCCATCGGTAACGTCGCCAACCCGGCCGGGCTGTCCAAGGCCGGCGGCTCTTCCTACACGTTGACCGGCAACTCCGGCGAGCTGCAGCTGGGCACCGCCGGCAGCCCTGGCTTCGGGGCGCTGGCCGGGGGCATGCTGGAGATGTCGAATGTGGATCTCTCCCAGGAATTCACCAACCTGATCGTCGCCCAGCGCGGCTTCCAGGCCAACGCGCGGATCATCACCACCAGCGACGAGCTGCTCCAGGAGCTGTCCAACCTCAAGCGGTAGCTGGCGGCTAACCCCGGGCGCCGCGCTGCCGACAGTCAAGGGTGGACTAACGAGGTGAGGGCCCGATGATCATGCTGACCCGGCTGAACGCCACGAAGCTGGCGCTGAATGCCGATCTGATCGAGCGGATCGGGCAGGCCCCGGACACCGTGGTGGTCATGGCCAACGGGGCGCAATACGTGGTGCGCGAATCCCCGGAGGAAATCATCGAGCTGACCATCGACTACCGGGCCCGGGTGCTGAATGCCGCCCGCGTTCCGGCACCGCGCTAAAGGGGAGGGATCCATGGATCCGGCAACAATCATCGGGCTGCTGCTGGCCTTCGGCGCCATGTTCACCATGCTGTTCATGGAGGGGGCCAGCCCGTCATCCATCCTGCTGCCCGCACCAATGATCATCGTGTTCTTCGGCACCATCGCCGTGGGCATCGCCAGCGGCACCATCAAGGACATGCTTGCCGCCGCCAAGGCGCTGCCCGGGGCCTTCCGGGGCAAGGTTGGCAATGCCCGTGAACTGGTCGATCAGCTGGTGGCGCTGGCCGAGGTGGCCCGCCGCGACGGGCTGCTGGCCCTGGAGGCCGAGGTGGCCGGGGCCAAGGATCCGCTGGTGGCCCGCGCCCTGCAGGCCATGGCCGACGGGGTGGACACCGATGAGCTGCGCGACATGCTCGAGGACCACCTGATGGCGGCCGAACGGGACAGCGCCATCGCCAGCAAGTGGTTCAATACCCTAGGCGGCTACGCGCCGACCGTGGGCATCATCGGCACCGTGGTGTCGCTGACCCACGTGCTGGAGAACCTCTCGCAACCCGACGAGCTCGGGCACATGATCGCCGCCGCCTTCGTCGCCACCCTGTGGGGACTGGTTTCGGCGAACTTCATCTGGCTGCCCATCGGCGCCCGGCTCGGCCGGCTGGCCGAATTGGAATCCGAGCGGATGAACCTGGCCATCGAAGGGCTGCTGGCGATCCATTCGGGCACCCCGGCGCTGGTGCTGCGCGAGAAGCTCGAAGGCCTGCTGCCTCAGGCAGCGAAGGCCCCGTCCAAGACCGGCGCGCCTGTGCAGCGCGAGGATTTCGAGGCAGTCCCGTGAGCGCAGCGCGGTCCCCGCGATCCAGGCGCCGCGGGCGGTCCGGCTCGTCCGCGCATGAGGAGGGGAATTCCGAACGCTGGATGGCCTCCTACATGGACATGGTCACCGTGCTGATGTGCCTGTTCATTGTCCTGTACGCCATGTCCAGCGTGGACCAGGACAAGTACGCCGCGCTGCGCAATTCCCTGGCCACCGGCTTCGGCATGGAAAGCAGCCAGAGCGCGGACACGGCACAGGGGATCGTCGTCCCGCCCGAGCTGGCGGGCACCGAGGGGCTGCTGACCACCTCGGCCGGGGAAGAGCTGGGCCGCGAGCAGGTCCAGGAGCTGGCAAATGCCGAAGCCCAGCGGCTGATCGCGCTGAAGGACAAGATCCAGGGCGCGCTGGCCGCCGAAGGCTATCCGCAGGCCGCGGCCTACCAGATCGACCGGCGCGGGCTGAGTGTGCGGCTGGTCAGCGCCGAGACCTTCTTCGTGCCCAACAGCGCCGAGCTGACGGGCAAGGCCGAGCGCATCGTGCGGGCCATCGGCCCGGTGCTGGTGGATGCCGGGATGCAGATCGCCGTGGAGGGCTTCGCCGACGTCCGCCAGCCGGTCGACCCCTATCCGACCAACTGGGAGCTGTCGGCCAGCCGGGCTACCGGGGTGCTGCGCGTGCTGGTGGAGGACAGCGGTGTCGATGCGGCGAAGATCTCCTCGGTGGGCTACGGGGATGCCCGCCCGGTGCACGGCAGCCAGAAACTGCAGCTCAACCGGCGCGTGGATATCGTGGTGCTCTCAAACCAGCGCGAAGAGATCCGCGAGAAGTTGCCCGAACTGACCGGGTAGCCGGCCACCGGCGCCGCTTCGGCCGGCTGTGTGGCGCATCGCACGCAGGATCGGGCCGAGCCGGCTTACCGCGCCCCGGAAGCGGCCGACAGTGGGTACCGTGACATCCCTGCCATCGGGCCTTGGCGGACCGGGCCCTGAGCGTATCGCCGCCGCGGCGCAGGCCGCCGCCCCGGTCTACGATTTCCGCCGCCCCACCACGCTCGCGCGCGAGCACGCGCGCATCCTCGAACTGGCCTTCGAGACCTTCGCGCGCCAGTGGGGCACCCAGCTCACGGCCAAGATCCGCGTCATGTGCCAGGTGGGCTTCGTCTCCGTGCAGATGCAGGCCTATGACGACTACGTCGCGGGGCTGCCCGCGTTGACCACCATGGTGCTGTGCGAGCCGGAGGGCACCGAGGCCCGGGCGGTCATCCAGTTCCCGGCCAGCGAGGCGCTGAGCTGGGTGTGCCGGATGCTCGGCAGCCCGGCCCCGGGAACCTTGCCCGAGCGGGCCTTCACCCGCATCGAGGCCACCCTCATCCGTTCGCTGATGAACGAGGCGCTGGAGGATCTGCACTATTCGCTGGGCACCCTGCTCCCGCGCAGGCTGCAGGTCTCCTCGATCGCGCACCAGTCCCAATTCGCCCAGGCCGCGGACAAATCCCAGCTGCTGATCACCGCCTGGTTCACCGTCCGGGTGGGCGAGCGCAGCGCCAGCGCCTCGGTCGCCCTGCCCGCCGAGCTGCTGCTGGAGCAACTGGGGGAGAATCGCGAGCCGGAACCGGGCGGGAATTCCGAAGCCCTGCTGGCTGCCTCGCTGGGCACCGTGCCGGTGGACGTGCAGCTGGCCACCGCCCCATCGGCGGTCAGGCCGCAGGCCATCCTGGATTTGGCTGTCGGGGACATCCTGCCGCTGGGTCACCGGGTGCACCAGCCTTTCGACCTGCTGGCCGGCAACCACCGGGTCGGCACCGCGGCTGCCGGCTCGCGCAGCGGCCGGGCCGCCGCCGTCATCGTCACCACCCAAGAAAGCTGAGCATGAACGAGACCCCAGAGCACGCCCCGGTGCTGCATTCCACCGCCCTGTACACCTCCGCGGCCAGCGCCCTGGCCGCCATGCTGCCCACCGCCGAAGGCATCGAAGCGGTGCTGCATACCGGCTCGCGGCACCAGTGGCTCCCCGCGGCCACCGGCCCGGTGGTGAGCGCCACGTTCGTCGGCGAGCAGTCCGCCGACGTGGTGCTGCACCTGCACTCCAGCCAGCTCGGCGAGCCTTCCGAACGGCGCGGCGCCCGGCTGGGCGCCGAGGACCTGCTGCGCCCGGCGCTGGATGCGGCCACCGGCGTGCTCGGGGCCGGGGTGCTCACCGTGGAACCCTCCAGCGGCGCCGAGGCCACCCTGGCCGCCACCGACACCGTGGGCTTCGAGCTGCGCACCGCATCCGGCGAGCCGGCAGGCTTCTTCGCGCTGCGCCTGCGCGAGAACGCGCAGAGCGCCGTGGCCCCGGCGCCGGCCGCAGAACAGGACATGGCCAGCAGGCTCTCGCGCATCTCGAATGTGGAAATGGCGCTGACCGTGCAGATCGGGCGCACCCGGATGTCGGTGCGCGACGTGCTCGGCCTGGAACCGGGCACCGTGATCGAGCTGGACCGCTCGGCCGGCGCCCCTGCCGACGTGCTGCTCAACGGCCGGCTCATCGCCCAGGGCGAGGTGGTGGTGATGGACCAGGATTACGGCGTGCGCATCACCCGGATCCTGGACACCGAGGCGATGGGCGCCTGAGCGTGGACAGCCTGTTCCTGCTGCTGCGGGTGCTCGTCTCGCTGGCGGCGGTCTTCGGCCTGCTTTTCTACCTGCGCAAGAAGCTCCCGGCACGCTTCACCGCACCCAAGGACGAGGCGCTGAAGGTCATCTCCCGCCAGGCCATCGGCCCCAAGTCGTCGGTGGTGCTCGTTGAGGCCTGCGGTTCGCGCTACCTGCTGGGGGTCTCGGACTCCGCGGTCAACGTCCTGGACAGCATGCCCGGCAGCCATCCTGCCGGCCCCGGACGGGGCGACGAGTCCCTGGACTTCGCGGAGCACGAGGGGGCGGACGAGCAGCCGACCGCCGGACTCGAGCTGCCCGCCGCCATCGAGCCGGCAGCTGGCGAGGCACCGACCGCCAGCCAGCCGGTGCTGCGCGGGCGGCGCACCGTGCCCGAGGTGGTCGACTTCGACGCCGAGCTGCGCCGCCACCGGGCCGAACTGCCTGAGCCCGGGCCGCTTGCTCCACGCCGTGCCGGGCGTCCCAGCCTGGTCGCCGGATCCATCCTGGACGCGCAGACCTGGCGCGATGCCGGCCAGGCGCTGCGCCAAGGACCGAAGCGGTGAGCGCCCGCACACCGCGGCGTGCGGCGTGCCGGGTGCTGCTGGTGCTGGCCGCGGTGCTGGCCTGGCTGCTGCTGCCCGCGGCCGGGGCGCTGGCCGCCCCGATCGAGCCCGGCGGCGACGGCAACGGCGGTCTGTCGGTGGAAATCAACGGCCCCAACGGCACCCCGAGCTCGGGCATCGTCACGCTCATTGCCATCACCCTGCTCTCGGTGGCTCCGGCGCTGCTGCTGATGGCCAGCTCCTTCACCAAGATCTTCGTGGTGCTCGCCTTCACCCGCAACGCCCTGTCCCTGCCGAGCATTCCGCCGAACCAGGTGCTGGCCGGCCTGGCCCTGTTCCTTTCGCTGTTCATCATGTCGCCGGTGCTCGGGCAGATGAACGAGCTGGGCGTGCAGCCCTACCTGGATGGCACCGCCGACTTGTCCACCGCCCTGGAGCACGGGCTGGCGCCGCTGCGCGAATTCCTGCTGGCCCACACGCGTGAGGCGGACCTTGCGCTGATGACCCGCGCCGCGGAACTGCCCAACCCGGCCAACCCGGAGGCCGTCCAGCTGTCCACGCTGATCCCGGCGTTCATGGTCTCCGAGCTGCGCGCAGCCTTCATCATCGGCTTCGTGATCTTCGTGCCTTTCCTGGTCATCGACCTGGTGGTGGCCTCGGCCCTGATGTCCATGGGCATGATGATGCTCCCTCCGGTGATGATCTCCCTGCCCTTCAAGATCCTGTTGTTCGTGCTTGTCGACGGATGGTCCCTGGTGGTCACGGCCCTGGTCGACTCCTACCAGCTGGCGGGAGGCTGAGCCATGGATTCCGCGTCCGTGCTGGACATCGGCCTGTCCGGGCTGGTGCTCGCCGCCAAGCTGGCCGCCCCGGTGCTCGTCACCTCGCTGGTGGTGGGCTTCGCCATCTCGCTGTTCCAGTCGATGACCCAGATCCAGGAGATCACCCTGTCCTTCGTGCCCAAGGCGGTGGCCGTGGCCATCGCTCTGGTGGTCTGCGGGCACTGGATGATCTCCGAGGCCGTGCTGTTCACCCACGAGCTCTTCGGCCGGATCCCCGGGCTGCTGGGAGGGAGCTAGATGCAGTTCACCCTGCCGCTGGCCTTCCTCGAGGTGCTGCTGCTGGCCGCAGTGCGGATCACCGCCTTCCTGGTGGTGGCGCCGCCTTTCTCGCACGGGGCGATCCCTCTGCGGATCCGCGGGATGCTGGGCGTGGGCTTGGCGCTGGCCACCACCCCAGGACTGCTGGAAGGCTACCGCTCGCTGGACACCGCCGGGTACCTCGGCGCGCTGCTGGCCGAGCTGCTGGCAGGGGCCGGCATGGGCTTCCTGGTGATGCTGGCGTTTTCCGCCATCCAGTCGGCCGGAAACCTGATCGACCTGTTCGGCGGATTCTCCATGGCCCAGGGCTTCGACCCGCAGTCCATGGTCAACGGCGCGCAGTTCGCCCGGTTGTTCCACTTCGCCGCCCTGGCCCTGCTGGTCTCCTCCGACGGCTACCAGCTGATGCTGGCAGGAATCTACCGCTCCTTCTCCGCGATCCCGCTGGGTGCCGGGCTGGCGCTGCCGGCGATGGCGGAGAACCTGGGCGAGCTGCTGGGCAGCATGTTCCTGGCCGCCGTGCAGATCGCCGGGCCGCTGCTGGTGGTGCTGGTCCTGGCCGACCTCGGGCTGGGGCTGCTGACCCGGGCCGCGCCGGCGCTGAACGCCTTCGCCATGGGCTTCCCGCTGAAGATCTTCATCACCCTGGCCCTGGCCGGGACCGTGTTCGTGGTGCTGCCCTCCGTCGTCTCCGCCCTGGTGGGCGACGGGCTGTCCGCGCTGCCGGCGGTGGTGCCGCGATGAGCCAGGAAGCGGGGGAACGCAGCGAGAAGGCCACCAGCCAGCGGATGAAGGAGGTGCGCTCCAAGGGCAAGACGACCCGCTCGCAGGACCTGGCCGCCTGGCTGGGGATCGCGGCGGCGGCGCTGATGGTCCCCGGGGTGCTGCACCGGGCGCAGGAAGCCGGCCGCGAGCAGTTCGCCGCCCTGGACGCACTGGCCGCCGACCCGCAGCCGGCGGTGGCCCTGGCGCTGCTCGCCCGGGCGCTTGGGGCGATCGGCGGGATCATCCTGCCGCTGTTCGCGGTCTGCCTGGTGGTGCTCGTGGCGGTCTCCGCGCTGCAAGGGGGCATCAGCTTCCGCAAGTTCACCCTGGACCCGGCGCACCTGAACCCGGTGTCCGGCCTGCGCCGCGTCTTCGGCTTCGGCGCCCTGTGGCAGGGGGCCAAGGCCCTGGCCAAGGTGCTGGTGATCGGGGTGGTGCTCTGGCTGGTCATCGCCTGGATGATGCCGCTGCTGCTGCAATCCGGGGCGCTGCCGCTGTCCTCGCTGCTGTCCACCGGCGGGCAGGGAGCCAGCTGGCTGATCCGCGCCTCGGTGGCCGCCGGGCTGGTGCTGGCCGCCGCCGACGTGCTGGTGGTCATGCGGCGCAACCGCAAGCACACCCGGATGACCCGCAAGGAGGTCGCCGACGAGCACAAGCGCAGCGAGGGCGACCCGCTGCTCAAATCCCAGCGGCGCAGCCGGGCGCTGTCGCTGAGCCGCAACCGGATGATCGCCGCGGTGGCCGATGCCGACGTGGTCATCGTGAACCCCACGCACGTGGCGGTGGCCCTGCGCTACCAGCCGGGCGTATCCGCACCGACGGTGGTGGCCAAGGGCGCCGGGCAGATCGCGGCGAAGCTGCGCGAGGAAGCCGCGGCGCACCGGGTGCCGCTGGTGCGCGACATCGCCCTGGCCCGCTCGCTGCACGCGGACTGCGAGATCGGCCAGGAGATCCCGGCGGCGGCCTACACCGACGTGGCCCGGGTGCTGGCCTTCGTGATGCGCCTGAAAGCCCGGGGAGCGGCCTCCGGAATCCATACCGCCCCGTCCGCCCCGTCCGCCCCGCCGGCCGCCGGCTAGGAAGCGAGGAAGAACAATGAACTTTGCCAACCTGTCCAAGGTAGCCGTGCCCGTGGGCGTGGTGGGGATCGTGCTGCTGCTGGTCGTCCCGGTCCCGGCGGCGCTGCTCGATGCCCTTTTCGCCACCAGCATCCTGCTCTCCCTGGTGATCCTGCTGATCACCATGTTCGCAAAGCGCCCGCTGGATTTCTCCGTCTTCCCCTCGCTGCTGCTGGTGGCCACGCTGCTGCGCCTGGGCCTGAACGTGGCATCCACCCGGCTGGTGCTCGGCCAGGGCTACGCAGGGCAGGTCATCGAGGCCTTCGGGCAGATCGCCATCGGCGGTTCGCTGGTCATCGGCTTCGTCGTTTTCCTGATCCTGGTGGTCATCCAGTTCGTGGTGGTCACCAAGGGCGCCGAGCGCGTGGCCGAGGTGGGCGCGCGCTTCACCCTGGACGCCATGCCAGGCAAGCAGATGGCCATCGATGCGGATCTGAACGCCGGGCTGATCACCGACAGCCAGGCGCGCGAGCGCCGGGCCGAGGTGGCAGCCGAAGCTGACTTCTATGGGGCGATGGACGGAGCCAGCAAGTTCGTCAAGGGCGATGCCATCGCCGGGCTGGTGATCATCATCATCAACCTGCTCGGCGGCATCGGCATCGGGATGCTCTCGCGCGGCCTGGGCCTGGCCGAGTCGCTGGAAACCTACGCGCTGCTGACCATCGGCGACGGGCTGGCCACCCAGATCCCGGCCCTGCTGATGGCGGTGTCCACCGGCATGATCGTCACCCGCTCCAATGCGGCCGACGACATGGGTGCCACCGCCAGCAAGCAGCTGGGCCAGTCCCGCGCCGCCCTGCTGATCGCCGGCGGCTCGGCCATCGCCCTGGCCCTGATCCCCGGCATGCCCAAGGTGCCCTTCGTGCTGATCGGCGCGGCGCTGATCTGGTTCTCGCTGCGGATCAAGGCCCGCGAGCAGCGCGAGGCCGACGCCGAGAAGGTCGCCGAAGCCAACCAGCAGGCCAGCGAAGCGGCCGAAACCCCGGAGCAGCTGCTGGAGAAGATGCGCGTGCACGCCATCGAGGTGCAGTTGGCCGCGGACCTGGTGGACATGGTCAACGGCGGGGCAGACGACCTGCTGGCACGGGTGCGCGCGCTGCGCCGGCGCGTGGCGATGGAGCTGGGACTGGTGCTGCCCCCGGTGCGCACCAGGGACAACGTGGCGCTGCCGCCGGCGAGCTACGCCATCCTGGTCGCCGGGGTGGAAGCCGGGCGCGGCACCGCCCCGCGCGGCAAGGTGCTGGCATTGGGCGAGCAGCTGGGCGCGCTGCCCGGGGAACTGGTGCACGAGCCGGTCTTCGGGCTGCCGGGCAAGTGGGTGCCCGCCGAGCTGCGGCACAATGCGGAGATGGCCGGAGCCACCACCATCGACCGGGTCTCGGTCATCGTCACCCACCTGTCCTCGATCGTGCGCGCCCAGGCGCCGCGGTTGCTTTCCCGCGAGGACGTGCGCGTGATGACCGACGCGCTGCGCGAGCAAAGCCCCTCGGCGGTGGAGGAGCTCATCCCCGGGTTGCTCTCGCTGGCCGAGGTGCAGCGGGCGCTGCAGGGGCTGCTGGCCGAGGAGGTGGCGATCAACGACCTGCCGCGCATCTACGAGGCCCTGGCCCTGCAGGCCAAGAACGGCACCGCCCCCGAAGCGCTGGTTGAGGCCGCCCGCGAGGCGCTGGGCCCCGCCATCGCCGCGCCCTACCTGGAGGGCTCGGTGCTGAAGGTGGCGATGATCGACCCGGTGCTCGAGCAGGGAATGCTCGAGGCGTTGCGCCCGGCCGAGGGCGGCAACCAGATCATGCTCGATGCCCCGCGGCTGGAGGGCGTGCTCGACTCGGCCAAGACGCTCGGCGCCGAGCTGGAGGCCCGCGCGGTTTCGGCGGTGCTGGTGTGCGCCCCGGCGCTGCGCCCTGCGGTGCGCCGGCTGCTGGGGCAGGCCGGAGGCTTCGCCGCGGTGCTCTCCTACCAGGAGGCCACCGCCGGCGGGGCACAGATCGAGACGGTGGGGGTGATCCGCGGTGCCAACGCGCTTCCTGCTTAAGGGCAGCAGCCTGCGCGAGCTGCAGGAGCGGGCCGTCGCCGAATTCGGCCCCGATGCTTTCTTGGTCTCGGCGGAGAAGATCACTACGCCGCGCGTCGGAGGGCTGCTGCGCGAGCACCATTACGAGGCGGTCATCGAGATCCGCGATGCCCTCCCGCCAGTTGCACCGTCCCCGGCAAACCTCGTGCAGCCCAAAACGGCCCAGCCCAAAACGGCCCAGCCCAATCCAGGGCAGTCCGGCTCGCGCTTGCGCACCCGAGCGCGGATGCAGGTCCCGCGGCGGCCCGGAAACCATCCCGAATCCGGGCTGGAACGCCTGCTGGCTGCCGCCGAGTCCTCCGAGACCCGCCTGGCAACGCGGCAGGCCGCCCCAGTCGGCAGCCAGGGCAGCGACTTTGCCTCGATTCTCGACGAGCAGAGTTTTGCACTGGAACCGGCGGCCGGGCGCCGTGCCGCCGGCCGCGCCGAAGCACCAGGCGGGCAAAAGCTTCGCCCTGCAACACCCCGCCAAGCCGCCCCGGTGGCCCGTGCCGCAGAGCTCGCCGTGCGCCGCCAGGTGGGGGACCTGGTGCTGCTGGTCGGGCTGGGCACCGATGCCGTGACTGCGGCCGCGGCACTGGACGACGGATCGGTGATGCTGCGCACCACCGGACAGCCAGATGCCCTGCACCGGCCAGTCACCGACCGGCGCAGCGCCATGAAAACCCGGGCGGCGGCCGTGGCCGAAGGCTGCAGCGTGCTGCTCGCCGATTCACTGGCCGAGATCCGCGCCGCGGCGGACGCGGCCGAACGGCTGGAGGTCCTCGGGGCCGACCAGTTGCTGGTGGTGGTTGATGCTCGGCACAAGTCGGAGGACACCGCTCGCTGGGTGGGCGAGCTGGGCGGGAGGATCGGGATCCACGGGGTGCTCGTGCTGCATTCGCAGTTGACCGGTACCCCGGACTCGGTGCTTGAGCTGGGCTACCCGTTGCTGCGCCTGGATGCCGCCGGGCACCTCCCGGTGCCTCGCGGCACCCGGTAGGATGGAACGGTGCTGGTACTTACTCGAAAAGTTGGAGAACAGGTCCTGATCGGCGAGGACATCGTGGTCACGGTCCTGGAAGCCAAAGGCGACTCCCTCAAACTGGGCATCGACGCGCCAAAGGGCGTGAAAATCCACCGGGCCGAGGTGCTCGCCGCGGTGATCGAGGCAAACAAGAAAGCAGCCGCCAGCACAGGCCCGGCCGCCGAGGACAAGCTCAAGTCCTTGTTTGCCGCCCCGGCACCGGATGCCGCGCACCGGCAGCCTCCGGCCGGGGGCTAGGCGCGCGCAACACCTGCCTGATAGGCCAGCAGGGCCGCCTCCACCCGATTGCGTGCGCCGAGCTTAAGCAGGATCGAGGTCATATGCCCCTTGACTGTGGCCTGGGTCAGCACCAGCTGCCCGGCGATTTCCGCATTTGACTGCCCTGCCCCGACCAAGGCCAAGACGTCCAGCTCCCGACCGGTCAGGGCCGAGACCCGCGCCACGGCGGCGGCCGCGGACTGCGTGTCGATGCCGCGCACCCGTTCGACGAGCCGCCGTGCAATGCGCGGCGAGAGCGCCGCAGCTCCGTCGGCCACCGCGTGCACCCCGGCAATCAGTTCCTCGGGTGCAGAACTCTTGAGCATGAAGCCGCTGGCCCCGTGGGCCATGGCCCGATCGATGTATTCTTCTTCCCCGAAGGTGGTCAAGATGATGACCTTCGCCGCAGGATCCCGGGCGATGAGCTCTTCCAAGGCGGAGAGCCCGTCCAGCTGCGGCATCCGGATGTCCATGAGAATGACATCCGGATCCAGGCGGCTGGCCAGTTCGAGACCGCGCACCCCGTTCTCTGCCTCGCCGATAACCCGCAGTCCCGGAGCGCTGCCGAGGATGGCCGCCAGCCCGGCGCGAATCAGCGCATCGTCATCCACCAGCAGCAATGTGAGCACGCGTGCATCTGCCATGTTCTTCCTTCTTCCTGGAATCATCACAGTCCTAGTCCAGCGGGTAGAGGTGATCCATGGCCACTAGTGTTCCCTCGCTGAAGCACAGACGGAACATGTCGCTGCCCAGATCCAGCGGACCGTTGCGTGCGGCGTAATAGCGGCATTGGGCACCGGCCGGGGCCAGCGGGGCATCGATGATTGGCAACGGCTCATCCAGTCCCTTGGCCGTGGCGATGGCCTCCACCTGCTCGCGGTCCATCCCTATTGATAGCTGGCTGAAGCTGGCCGGAGACAGGACGGTGGCCCGGTAGGTAGCCGCCTGCAGCTGGTACAGCCCGAAGCAGAAGGCGAGCACGATCACCGCCGGGATGAGCACAGCCAGCCACCGGCGCGGCCTGCGCGTGGCAGTGGCCGGCACGGATGCCAGTGCAACTGGCGCGGCGCTGCGGGGGATCTCCGCATGCACGGTGAACCGCCCGGCAGACGGACTGGCCTGCAACTGCCCGCCCTGGGCCTCCAACCGGTCCCGCAGCGAGGCCAGGCCGGTGGCCCCGGATCGGCGGGCGGGGGCAGGGTCGGGCAGGTCGGTGGAAATCTCGAGGGAAACTCGCTGCAGATCCCCGGCCATGGTGATCCGTACCGCCGAATCCGGCGCGTACTTGGCCGCATTGGTCAGGGCCTCCTGGATTACGACGGCCAGCAACGGCCCCCAGGAGGAGGTGGCCGCCTGCGCCAGCAATCCCTGCTCGTCGATGCAGGCCAGCGACATCCCCTGGGACTCGGCGCGCTCGATGATTTCCAACGGGGCCAAGCCAATAGGACCCAGGATCCCTGGCACCGCAGTGCCCGGAGACAGGGGAGCCGCAGCCTGGGGATCGTTGAGGACGCCAATGATGCGGTGCAAGTTGTCCACCGAGGCGTCGGCCTGCTCACGGATTTTCGCCGCCTGCGCGTGGGCCGGCGAGTCCTTTGCCACGCTCACTTGCAGCACCGAGGCCTGCAGGGCCAGCAAGGCAAGGTCGTGGCCCAGCTGGTCATGCATCTGCCCGGCCAGCCGCGAACGTTCCCGCAGGCCCGCCTGGATGACAAGGTGCTCGCGCTCCTGCTGCCGGAACTCCACCGAGATGCGGCGCGAGCGGCCGATGAACCAGGGCAGCAGCACGAAGAGCACCACAGCTGTCAGCAGGTTCAGCACGAAGCCCAGCACGCTTAGGTGGGCGGAGAAGACCAGGGAGATTGCGGCCAAGGCGCCGCCCAGGCATAAGGCGGTGACGCCGGCCGACAAGGAAGCAACGCGTCGCCCGGCCCCGTAGCCGACGGCGATGGCCGCAGGGGCCAGCAGCAGCCAGGCTCCAGATGCGGAAATAGGCACCAGGTAGGCCGCCAGGCCCAGGCCGGACAGCCACAGCCACTGGGACCATTTTTGGACCCGCCAGCCGGCCCGGGAAACGCGAGAAGAGAGCATGTTTTCATGCTAGTCAGGCTGGAGCCCAGGCAACACCGACTTTAGTAGGGGAATGGCGGGCCGAAGTAGGGACCAATGCCCGGGGCGCAGGGACGGGGCGGGTTCCTACAGTGGAAGCCAAATGGAAGGAAACCCCATGATCACCCTAGACTCGCTGACCAAGGACTACGGGAACAACCGAGCCGTCAACGAACTGAGCTTCACCATAGAGCCCGGAACCGTCACCGGGTTCCTGGGACCCAACGGGGCCGGCAAATCCACCACCATGCGCATGATCCTCGGACTTGATGCGCCCACTAGCGGGAAGTCGCTGATCAACGGGGTGGGCTATGAACAACTGCGCTATCCGACGCGCACCGTGGGAGCGCACATCACAGGAACCGCCGGCCACCCCGGACATACGCCTCGTACGCACCTGAAAGCCCTCGCGCAAAGCAACAAGATCCCGGCCAGCCGCATCGATGAAGTCCTGGCCCACGCCGGACTCGAATCGGTAGCGGCACAACGCATCGGCGGTTTCTCGCTCGGCATGCGCCAACGCCTGGGCATCGCCGTCGCTCTGCTCGGCGACCCGCAGATCCTCATCCTGGACGAGCCAATGAACGGACTGGACGCCGAAGGCATCGCTTGGATCCGCCAGCTCATGAAGAACCGGGCCGCGCAGGGAGGAACAGTATTCGTTTCCAGCCACCTCATGAGCGAAGTGCAGCAGGTTGCAGACCAGCTGGTCCTCATCGGACGGGGAGAATTGATCACCCAGGCACCTACCGAAGAGCTCATCAAGGGCTTCGCCCAGCACGTGCTTACAGTCCGTTCGCCGCAAGCTTCGGCGCTCGCCGGGGCATTGGCCGGCCACGGTGCTGAAATCACTGAGGGTGGCGGAAACCATCTGGAAATTACCGGTATTTCCCTGGCGGAAGTCGGCGCCATCGCGTTCAGCAACGGTTTCGAACTGCACGAGTTGAGCCAGGCACACGGATCACTTGAATCGGCCTATAACCAATTGACACGAGACACTGTGGAATTCACTTCAAGCACGGCAGGAAAGGCGATGGGCAAATGAGCTCGCCAGCAATCAACCAAGCAACGTCCGGTTTGTCAGCCCCATCGCTGATGGCCGCAACCCGAGCGGAAACCACCAAGTTCTTTGGCCTGCGATCCCTGACCGGGTTGTTCCTTGCCGGGTTCGTGGCAACCATCGCGTTGAGCTGGGTCCTGGGCATCAGCGCGAAAGCCAGCGGGGACAACGGCTTCCACACCGCGATGCCAGCCCCTTTGCTGGCCTTCGCCACCTTGCAATTCGGCCAGCTGTTCTTCGCGGCCGCCTCAGCGCTGCACATCACCAACGAGTACCCCAGCGGAACCATCGCCAGCTCCCTGCAGGCTGTCCCGCGACGCGGCATATTCCTCGGGGCCAAAGCGCTACTGCTGTTCATCGTGAACTTCCTGACCGGTGTCGTGATGATCTTGCTGGCCACCATTCCCACAGCGCTGAGCGCAGGGGAGTACGGCACATTCAGTTTCCCTGACATGGTGTCCGCGGCACTAGGAGCCGGAACCTACATGGCGTTGCTGAGCTTGATGGTTCTTGGATTGGGTTTGCTCTGCCGCAATTCTGCGGGAACCATTGTCTGTGCAATCATGCTGGTCATCGGGTTGCCGCAGATTCTGCAGCTGATCCCTATTGAGTGGATCCAAGAAGTGATCCAGTATTTGCCAACCAGCGCGGCGACGTTCATGGCGACCGGAGCCAGCGAACCCTACGGGCCAACGGTAGCCCTGCTGGTGTTGGTAGCCTGGAGCGTGGCCTTGCTGGGCGCCGGATGCATCAGCTTGAAACGTCGGGATGCCTAGCCATGGGCGGTCGCCAGGCCGCCGGCCAGCGAAATTGCGCAGGCAGTGCACGGCGGGGCATCCGGCGTGATGCCCGAAACTCCCGCCGTGCGCATGCCGCCGCTTTTCTAGGCCTTGGACCGCAGCTGGGCCCGGTCGCGCCATGCTGCGGTGCTCCACAGCGCGAGCGCTATCAGCGCCGGCTGGAAGAAGAGCCGGGCCAGTCGTTTCGCGTCGGTGTCCAAGCCGAACGCATCGCGTCCCTCCTGCCACTGGGCTAAATTGCCGGGGAACACCGCGACGAAGAAGAGCGCGGCGATCCAGCCCACGGCTACCCGATTCTTGAGCAGCGCGAGCAAGGAAAGTCCCAGGCCGATTTCCACGACTCCGGAAAGGATGACCGTCAGATCCGGATCCAGCGGGACGAAGTCCGGGACCTGGGAGCGAAATTCCTCGCGGGCAAAGGTCAGATGGCTGACCCCGGCGAAGCCGAGAAATGAGCCGAGCGCTATCCGTGCTCCGTGCCGGGCGAAGCCCAGTGGCTTCCCCTCCCGGGAGCTAGTCATCGCTGACGCTCACCAGGACATCGATGTTGCCGCGGGTGGCATTGGAGTAGGGGCAGACTTGGTGAGCCGCGTCGGCCAGTTCCTGGGCCAGTGCGGGTTCCAGGCCGGGAATGATGACTTCCAGCTCTACCGACAACTTGAATCCGTTCTCCCCGTCGCGGTTCAGGTGGACACGGCCGCCGACGCTGGAGTCGTCAATTTTTACCTTGCGGCCGCGCGCGACCAGATTTAATGCCGAGTGGAAGCAAGCGGCGTAGCCAGCGGCGAACAGCTGTTCCGGGTTGGTACCGGCTCCCGAGCCGCCTAGTTCTGCCGGGGAGGCCAGGACCAGGTCGAGGTTGCCGTCGGCGGTCTGGACTCGGCCTTCGCGGCCTTGGCCGGTGGACAGGGACTCTGCGGTGTACAGGGTTTCCATGGAATTGCCTTTCGTTGATGTTAAAAGCTCGCAGCTATTTTCCGGAGGATCCCTCCGGAGCAGGGATTTCCTGCATGGAAGTGGTGATGCGGTGCAGGGTTGCCAGCAGCGCTTTGGCGCTTTGCATATCCGGCAGTCCGGTACCGCAAGCAATCTGCGCCGGTATGTGCGCCAAGTCTTTGCGCAGGGATGTGCCAGCGGGAGTCAAGCTGACGTTGACGACGCGGCTGTCCTGGCTATCGCGGCGCCGTTCAATGAAGCCCTTCTGCTCCAGCCGGCGGAGTAGCGGAGACAGGGTCCCGGAGTCCAGCTGGAGCATTTCGCCGATCTCGCGCACCGGCTTATCGCCTTCGGTCCACAGTGAAACGAGCACCAAGTACTGGGTGTAGGTCAGCTGCCACGGGGCGAGCAGTTCGGTATATGCGCGAGTGGTTGCCCGGCTTGCCGAGTAGAGGGAGAAGCACACCATATCGTCAACTATTGCCATGGAATAATGATTGCACACAATTCAATTGTGCACAACTTAAATATTAATGGTTTATCCGAGCTTGGAGCTGCAATCAACGCAGAACGGGGATTCGGACGTGGACGCGCTTCGCGTCCGTGAGCTGCCGTCGCTAAGCTGGGATCCATGAGCATCGGAAAACACCCGGCGAAGGCCGGCGGGCGCAACTGCCCCCGCCTGGCGGTCGTCCGCTCGCTGTTCCTGATCAGCGCGGTGCTTCTCGGCTTGTTCTCGATGCATGTGATGAACCATGGAGCCCAGGCGCAGTCCTTGGCCCCGGTGGCCCATGCACATCCGGCAGACGCCGAGCCCACGCCACATGCGCCGCCAGCCGACGCGGGTGGCTCGGAGCAGGGCTGCGCCGACTGTCCGATGGACCATGGCATGGCCGCCGCGGGTTGCGTGTTGGCGCTGCTGGCCATGCTGCTGTTCTTACGGCCGCCGCATACCGTAGCCGTGCTCCCGACGGCGTTCCCGCAGACGTTGTGCGCGGCATCGGCGCTGCCTGGTATCGGGCCGGAAAAACCTGATCTGGTTGCCTTGGGGATCTGCCGAACGTGAGGGCTTGGCCGGTCCACGCACCGGCCTCCGGCTGGTTCCGGCGCCGCCGCAGGCGGGCGCCGTTCACGTTCGATATCCACCAGGAGAATTACCATGAACAAGCAGATCCTCATTTGCAGCGCCCTCGTGCTGGGCGCAACGCTCGCCCTCGCCGGATGCGCGGGGGAATCATCAAGTACCCCGGCGCCGAGCGCCTCAGCGTCCGATTCGCATGCCGGCCATTCCATGGACCAGTCAGCGTCAGCCAACGATGCCGATATGGCTTTCGCTTCGGGCATGAAGGTGCACCATGAACAGGCGATCGAGATGTCCGAGATGATCTTGGGCAAGAAAGACATCCCGCAGGAGGTCACAGCCTTGGCCGAGCGCATCAAGGCAGCCCAGGCGCCGGAGATCGAGCGCATGGATGGATGGCTGGACGAGTGGGACATGCCAGAAGGCATGGACCACGGCAGCATGGAGCACGATGGCATGGTTCCGGAAGACGGGATCAAGGCACTGCAGGAAGCTTCCGGAAAGGAAGCGGCGCAGCTGTTCCTCGAGCAGATGATCATGCATCACGAAGGTGCGGTGGACATGGCCGAGTCGGAGCTGGAGGACGGCCAGGATGCCGAGGCCAAGGAATTGGCTGGGCAGATCATCGACTCGCAAACCACTGAAATCGACGAGATGAAGCAGCTACTGGCCGGCCTGTAAACGGTGCTGCGAACCAGGAAGATGGGATATCACTTGACTCAACGAATTTCGCCCCCTTGCACTGCACGCTGGAAGGCGGCGGCAACTGGCGCTGGAACCGTCCTGGCACTGGCCCTCCTCGCAGGGTGCAGTGCCGGGCAGCCAGCAAGCCAGTCTGCCACGACGGCGATCGGCGCCGAGCACGCAGAGCAGTTCCTTGCCGAGCTGGGACTGGAGGGGTTGGACGCCAAGCAGGTCATCGACCAGCTCGATCGCTTGCCGCAGGACCAACGGCCTCAGGACTTCACCGCCCAGGTGAAGCCAACGCAGCTGGTACTGGCCGATGAATCGGGACGCACCGCGAACCTGCCGTTGCCCGAAGACCAGTACTACCTCTCAGCCGCACCCTACGTGGACCAGACGCACAGTTGCCATTTCCATAGCCTCACCACCTGCGTGGGGCAGCTGCAAGGTGTGGAAATGAAGGTCAAGGCAGTCAACTCGGATACCGGTGAAGTTCTGGTGGACAAGGAAATGGAATCCTTCGACAACGGATTTATCGGACTTTGGGTTCCGCGGGGAATTACGGTGGACCTGGAGTTCACGTATCAGGGAAAGACCGCGCAGACCACGGTGTCCACCGCCGGGGATGAGAACGCGACCTGCCTGACCGAGCTGCAGCTGGTGTAGCACCAATTGCCGCCGGCAGAGCACGAACGAACTCGGGCCTGCAACCACAGCGGTGGTTGCAGGCCCGAGTTCTATCGATGCTGAAAGCTAGCCGTCAGCCTTGGGCGGCGTCTGCTTCATCATCTCTTCGAACGCCCGGCGTTCCTTGCGCGAGACCGGAATCTGTCCGGTCAACGGGTTGACGACCTGATCGGCCGGTGCCGCCGGATTCTCATTCTTGCCAGCCTTGCCAGCCTTGCCGGTCTCGGCTGGTTTCGGCTGTTCCTTGTCCTTGTCTCCGGCCGTGTCTTCAGACTTGGACTTGGCATCGGCTGCCGGTGCAGCCTCCGGCGCGATCTTGGCGCTGGCGCTATCCATGGCACGGGTCAGGTCCTGGGCCGCGGTGTGCTGCTGCGCCGAATGCTTGCGCGCGGAGCGGGCCTTGGCGTTCTTCTCCTTGCGGGACTCGACCAGGCGGTAGAGCACCGGCACCAGGATCAGCGTGAGCAGGGTGGAGGAGACCAGGCCGCCGATGACCACCACGGCCAGCGGCTGGGAGATGAAGCCCGACTGGCCGGTCAGTCCCAGGCCCATCGGCACCAGAGCGAAGATGGTCGCCAGTGCGGTCATCAGGATCGGGCGCAGGCGCTGGCGGGCGCCGTGCATGATGGCATCTTCCAGGTCCATGGCAGGGCGCTCGGGCGTCTCCTCGCGGTACTGGTTGATCAGGTCGATCAGCACAATCGCGTTGGTCACCACGATGCCCACCAGCATCAGCATGCCGATCAGCGACGGCAGGCCCAGCGGGATGCCGGAGATCAGCAGCAGGCCGATCGCGCCGGTGGCGGCGAAGGGAATCGAGACCAGCAGGATCAGCGGCTGGATCAGGGACTTGAACGTGGCCACCATGATCACGTAAACGATGGCGATGGCGGCCAGCAACGCCAGGTACAGCTGGTTGAAGGACTCGGCCTGCTCGGTGGCCGCGCCGCCGATTTCGGCCGTGGCGCCCTCGGGCAGCTGCACCGACTCCAGGCGCTCGGTGACGTTCTTGGACACATCCCCGAGCATGTTCTCCGCAGGGGCCAGGGTGACGGTGGCGATCCGCTCGCCGTTGGAGGTGGTGACCTGCTGGACCACCTTGGCGCGTTCCACGGTGGCCAGGTCCTGCAGTTCCTTGACGCCGGCGGCGGTTGGAATTTCCAGCTCGCGCAGCTTGTCAAGGCTGTCCAGGTCCATGCCCTCGCCGATCTGCACCGTCATGTCGGTGTAGTCCAGGCGCAGCGTACCGGCAGGAACAGGGGAGACCTGGGAGGCCACCATGCCCGCCAGCTGGGTTTCGGTCAACCCGGCCTCGGCGGCCTTGGTGGCATCGATATCGATGGAGACCTGCTCGCGTTCGGCCGAGAGGTTATCGGAGATTTCGGTGACGTGCGCGGTGCCTTCCAGCGCCTCGCGGGTCGCGGTGGTCGCCTCGCGAAGGATTCCCTCATCCGGGGCCTTGATCTCGACGGTGACATCGCTGGACATCATGGCCGAGGAGTTCGAGCCGAAGCTCAGATCCAGGTCCTTGGGCAGGTCCAGTGCCTCGACCTGCTCGCGCACCGTGTTCTTCAGCGCTTCCTGGTCCGCATCGGGATCGGTGATCACGGTGAAGCTGGCGGTGTCCGAGCCCGAGGAGAACATGGCCGCCATGCCGCTGGCGGTGCCCACGGTCAGCTGGACATCTTCGATGCCGTCGATGTCCGCGAGCTTGGATTCGATCTTCGCCGCTTCCTTCTCGGTGGTTTCCATGGCCGTGCCCGACGGCATTTCGGCGGTGATGGAGATCGAGTTCTCGCCGGTTGAGCCCAGCAGGTTGGTGTTCAGCAGCGGGGTCATCGCCACGGTGCCGGCAAGCACCAGCACGGAGGCGAGCAGCGTGATGACCGGGTGCTTCTGGGTCTTCTTCAGCACCGGGATATATGCGCGCTGCAGCCAGGACTTGTCTTCGGCTACGTGCACGGTGTGGGTTTCGCCGCTGCCCGGGCGGTGTGGCAGGAACCAGTACGCCAGCACCGGGACGATGGTCAGCGAGACCAGCAGCGAGGCCAGCAGCGCGATGGTCATGGTCAGCGCGAACGGGCTGAACAGCTCGCCGGCCATGCCGCCCACCAGGGCGATCGGCAGGAACACCGCCACAGTGGTCAGGGTCGCCGCGGTAATGGCGCCGGCAACTTCCTTGACCGCCAGCAGGATGGCCTGCGCCTTGGATTCTCCGTGGGCCAGATGGCGCTTGATGTTCTCGATGACCACAATCGAGTCATCCACCACGCGGCCAATGGAAATGGTCAGTGCGCCCAGGGTCAGCATGTTCAGCGTGTACCCGAAAACGTTCATCCCGATGAACGTCGCCATCAGCGACAGCGGGATGGAGATTGCGGTGACCAGGGTGGAGCGTACCGAGAAGAGGAACACCAGGATGATGATCACGGCGAAGCCCAGGCCCAGCGCGCCTTCCAGTGCCAGGTGCTTGATCGAGTCCTCGATGAACGGCGCCTGGTCGAAGATCGTGGTCATGGTGGCCTTGTGGCCCAGCTCCGCTTCCAGCTCGGCGAGCATCGCGGTGATGGCATGCGAGATGGCTACGGTGTCGCCATCCGGGGTCTTGGTGACCTGGATGGACAGGGTCTCCTCGCCGTTGGTGCGGGTGATGCTGGTGGCCTCGTCGGCCTGCACCGAGACCTCGGCGACGTCCTTGAGCAGCACCGGGCCGTTGTCGGTGACCAGCGGGATGTCCTTGATGGCGTCCAGGGTATCCGGGGTGGAACCGGCGATCACCGGAAGCTCCAGTCCGTCGACGTCCATGTTGCCGATCGGCATGGGGGAGCCGGCGTTCTCGATGCCGTCCTTCAGATCCGCGACGGACAGCCCGGCCTCGCGCATCTGGCTGTCCTTCGGGATCACCGCAATGTGCTGGGAGGAGCCGCCGGAGACCGAGGCCTCGCGGACGCCGTCGATCTTCTGCAGCTTGGGCAGGGTGATGCGCTCCACGTCGTCGTTGAGCGCTTCCAGCGACTGGTCCGAGGAGACCGCCAGGGCCAGCACCGGGAAATCGGCGATGGAACCGGCGAAGGCGGTCGGCTCCACATCCTCGGGCAGCTGGGACTTGGAGTTGGCAATGGCCCGTTCCACCTGGGTGCGGGCCCGGTCCATGTCCGTGCCGTATTCGAAGGTCAAGCCGATGCGGGTGAAGCCGGTCTGCGAGGTGGCCGTGGAGGATTCCAGGCCCTCGACAGCCTGCAGCGCGGTTTCCAGCGGTTCGGCGACCTGCTCGTCAATCACCTCGGGGCTGGAACCCATTTGGGTTGCCATGACCGAGATCTGCGGGAATTCCAGTTCCGGGATCAGCTCCTGCTTGAGCGATCCCATGGAAATCACGCCGAAAACGGCGGCGAAAACCGTGATGAGCGCAATGAGCGCCCGGTTCTTCAATGACAAGATGGCCAAGCGCTGCATGCGGGTGTGGTCCTCGTTGTGTCGCAGTGGGAAGGGCTTATATCCAACTTTAGTTGGTTGCCATTGCACAACGGTCACCGAGAGATGTTAAGCACGCAAAAATCATCCGAATGGACTACCCGGCAGCCGCATGGGGCTGGAGTTGGATGCTGCTTTTTGATTTTTAGGGGGGCTTACGCCATTCTGCCGGCCTGACCCATGCGTCATCGGATGCCGCGGGTGCTTCCTTGGCCGGGGAACATTGGAAAACGACCCCGGCGTTGTGAATTGCCGTTGCCGTCGATCACGCGAAGATTCTGCCGATCGCCCGGCTCTTTGTGCGGAATCGCGCGCATACTCGATCTACGGGATAGTCCCGCGGAACTTCGCAGAGGGGCAGGGCAGCCATGGATCGGGATACTCTACGCAGCGTGCAGCGGCCATTGAAGCAGCTGTACCGCGAGCAGCCGGATGCTGGAAGCATCGTGCTGGAGGCCAGCGGAACGCTCGGAGAAGAAGGGCTGTCCTGCTCGGTGCACACCGGCCAAGCCCTGGTGGACGCCGGCCTGCACCCGTCCACCGGCGGGGACGGGACATTGGCCTGCTCGGGGGACATGCTCCTGCAGGCGCTGGTGGCCTGTGCCGGTGTCACCTTGGCCGCGGTGGCGATCAACCGCTCGCTGAGCGTGAGCGGCAGCGTCCATGCGAGCGGCGTGCTGGATGTGCGCGGCACCTTGGGATTGGATCCCGACGCCGCGGTGGGGTTCAGCTCGATCAAGCTGTCCTTCGAGCTGCAGACCGAGGCCAGCGAGCAGGAAGTGGCGCAGCTGATCGAGGCCACCGAAAAGTATTGCGTGGTGCTCCAGACCTTGGAATCCCCGCTGGACATCGCGGTCGCCGCGTCGGTGCAATAACCCGCGGTACTTCTTAGCCCGGATATGCGAAGAACCGCCCACCAGTGCTGGTGGGCGGTTCTCGTGGTGCCAAGTGGCTACAGTCCCAGGGACTTGTCGGTAGCTGCCTTGACCTCTGCGTAGAGTGCCGGGTTCTCGTTCAGCTTCTGGCCGTAGGAAGGAATCATGTCCTTCAGCTTCGACTCCCAGCCAGCGAACTGCTTAGGGAAGCAGCGCGAGAGCAGGCCGATCATGATCGGGGTAGCGGTCGAAGCGCCTGGCGAAGCGCCGAGCAGGCCGGAGATCGAGCCGTCCGAGGAGGTGATGACCTCGGTGCCGAACTGCAGCACGCCGCCCTTCTTGGCATCCTTCTTGATGACCTGGACGCGCTGGCCAGCGGTGATCAGTTCCCACTTGGAGCCATCTGCCTGAGGGAAGTACTCTGCCAGCGACTCGTCCTTCTTGGCGCGCGACTTGAGAACTTCCTTGATCAGGTAGGTGGTCAGATCCAGGTTGTCCTTGCCCACGGCCAGCATCGGGATGATGTTGTGCGGACGCAGGGACAGTGGAAGATCGAGCTGGCCGGTGGACTTCAGGAAGTTCATCGAGAAGCCGGCGTACGGGCCGAACATCAGCGAGCGCTTGCCGTCGACAAAGCGGGTGTCCAGGTGCGGCACCGACATTGGAGGTGCGCCCACGGAAGCCTGGCCGTAGACCTTGGCATGGTGCTGGTCGATGACGGTCTCGTCGGTGCAACGCAGGAACTGGCCGGAGACCGGGAATCCGCCGAAGCCCTTGATCTCGTCGATGCCTGCCTTCTGCAGCAGCGGCAGTGCTCCGCCGCCCGCGCCGACGAACACGAACTTGGCCTTGACGTTCTTCACTGCGCCCGAAGCGTTGTCCTTGACGGTCAGCTCCCAGCCGGCGCCCGAACGCTTGAGGCCCTTGACCTTGTGGCCGTAGTTCACCGAGGCGCCGGCGGCGCTCAGCGAGTCGGTCAACTCGCGGGTCAGCCGGCCGAAGTCGACGTCGGTGCCGGAGACGACGCGGGATGCGGCGACCTTCTGCGAGGCGTCGCGGCCCTGGGCAACCAGCGGGGTCCACTCGTTGATGGTGTCCAGGTCGTTGGTGATTTCCAGTTCGTCGAACAGGGCGTTCGGCTTCAGGGCCTCGTAGCGGGTCTGCAGGTACTTGGAGTGGTCCTCGCCGATGACGAAGGACATGTGCGGCAGGGCGTTGATGAAGCTGTTGTCAGCTACGCGCTTGTTCTCCACGGCCCACGAGTAGAACTGGCGGGACACCTGGAACTGCTCGTTGATGCCGATGGCCTTGGCCGGATCGACCGAGCCGTCAGCCTTGGCAGCGGTGTAGTTCAGCTCGCACAGTGCCGAGTGGCCGGTGCCTGCGTTGTTCCAAGGGGAGGAGGATTCCTGCCCGGCCTTGTCCAGGTTCTCGAAAAGACCAATGGACCAGGTTGGCTCCAGCTGGTTGATCATGGTGCCAAGGGTGGCACTCATGATGCCGGCACCGATTAGTACTACGTCAAAAGATTCGGTTGACGTTTCAGAAGGCACGAGGATCTCCATCGACAGTGATACTTTGCTCTCTCCCAGAGTAGACCCATATCCCCGGGGCCAGAAATCGTTAACTGGGTTAACGGTCGCTAACTTGAGATGGACGGTGAATTTGTCATCTGCACATCCGCGTAGCACTCATTGAGCATCGGCGATGGCGGATAGAAGGTGACGTTTCCGTTAAACGCCAGCGCAGAGATCGGAAAGACCAAGGGGAGCGCGGGCAGATCGGTGTTCAGGGTCTTGAGGATATCGGCATAGGCGGCGGTCCGCTCCTCGCCAAATGGGACGGAACGGGCCAGCATGACCTGTGAGTCAAGTAACGCCGAGGTGTAGCCGAACTCATTCTCCTTGGAAGCCAGGATGCCCGAAAGGAAGTCGTCGGCGGAACGGTAGCCGCCGGAGAAGCCCAGCAGGTGCAGCCCATTGAAGTCCTTGGACTGCACAGTCTGCACATAGCCGTCGGTCCAGGCGATCGGCTTGGGCTTGATGCGGATTCCCACCGCGGCCAGGTCGTCGGCGATCTGCGCGAAGGTGCGTTCGGGCAACGGCAGGTAGTTGCGCGAGACCCGCAGCGGATAGGCGAATTCGATTTCTTCACCGTCGTAGCCCAGCTCGTCCAGCAACGCCTTGGCCTTCGTGGCGTCGTGGTTGGGGGTTTCTTCCGGAGCCGGAATGCTCAGCGCGGGAGGCAGCAGGGTGGAAGCATGCTTGGATCCTTGCAGGAACAGCTTCTCGGCCAGCGAGCTGCGGTTGATCGCATGGGCGATGGCCAGGCGGAAATCCGGCTTGGCCAGCCACTTGTTGCGCTGGTCCATGCCGAGGTAGAGCACCGAGAAGGGGTCGCGCTGGACGACCACCTTGGCATTGCGCACCAGGGTGCGCATGATGTCCACCGACACCATGTCGAAGCCGTCGATTTCATCGGCCAGCAGCGCGCCTTCGCGGTTGTAGGGCGAAGGAACTGCGGAGATCAGCGCGACTTCAGGATGCCCGGTGTTGTTGTCCAGGCGCGCCTGGTTCCAGTAGTCCTTGAAGATCTCCAGGCGCACCACGCCGTTGCCATTGGAGACGAAGGTGTAGGGCCCGGTACCTACCGGGTGGGTGGACAGCGACTGGGCAGGATTCTGCTTTGGTCCGCCGGTCAACGCGCTGGGTGCGGCGATGGCCATGCCCGGCAAGGTCAGCGCGTCGACCAGCCCTGGCAGCCTGCGGCGCAGGTTCAAGGTGACCACGTACTCGCCGGTGGCCTCGATGGACGCGAAATAGCTTGCCGAACCCGCGGAGGATTTGCCTTCAAAGAGCTTCGTCTCGAACTGCTTGGACAACTCTTCGAGCTGCTCGGTGCGCGACTGCTGGGTGGCCAGCTCTTCTTCGGTAGCCTCGCCAGTGCTCTTGAAGGTCTTCTCAAGTTCTTTGGCGGTGGGCAGCTTGGGGATGTCGCTGTCGATGTGGAAGATGTTCGCGAAACCCTGGCTGGAGGCGGTGCGCAGCTGCGGCGACAAGTTCTCCCAGCGGTTGAAGTTGGCGACCACTGCCTTAGCGGTCAATTCGGTGCCGTCATGGAAGAGCACGCCCTGGCGCAGGGTAAAGGTGTAGCGCAGGCCGTCGGGACTTTCGGTCCAGGATTCGGCCAGGCCGGCTACGGTGCTGCCGGTATCCGGATCGATGTCGACCAGTGTTTCGTAAACCTGGCGGGTGATCCGGAAGGATTCGTTATCGCCGACGATGGCTGGATCAAGCTTGACCGGGGGAGCGGCTGCGGCCAAGCGCAGGGTCCGCGGAACAGGCGTCGCGCTGGAGGAGGCCGAGGGCGAAGCGGAGGCAGCGGGCCCGGAATTGCCGGTGCAGGCGGTCAGCGCCAGTGCGGTTGTCGCCAATGTACCGGTCAGCAATGCGCGTCGTGATACGGGTTTCGGTGGCAATTCGGGCACGGGGATGGCTCATCTTCCTTCGGCAGGCGGTACTGCTTTGCGCAGGGAACAAGCAGGGAGCAATGCGCAAAGGTATTTATCAAAGATAGCGCACCACGTCCACTGCTCCGGGAGCCAAAACTCCCGGAGCCGTCATCTGTCACTAAATTGTTAGCTGCGGTGCACGAGGTTCTCGCCGTCGTTGCCCGCCGCCCAGGCCTGCACCTGCTTCTTGAGCAGCTTCACCATGCGCGGGAAGAACGCCTTGGTGTTCCCGCCATTGTGCGGAATGACCAACGCATTGGGGTGCTGCCACAGGGGATGGCCGGCAGGCAGCGGTTCCGGGTCGAAGACATCTGATGCCATGTTCAAGCGGCCCGAGGCGACTTCCGCCACGATGGCGTCGGTGTCCACCACCGGACCGCGGGCCACGTTGACGACCGTCGCGCCGTCAGGAAGCTTGGCCAGCAATTGCGCATCCACCAGGTGGCGGGTGGAATCAATCAGTGGCACGATCAGGATCAGCACCTCGATTTCCGGCGCACGAGCCGCCAGCTCGGAGGTTGCGAAGACCTCGCCATGCTCATCGGTGCGGGCGGTCGATCCGAAGCGCAAGAGATTGACTTCGAAAGGCTCCAGGCGCTTGCGGATCTCCTCGCCGATGCCGCCCACGCCAACCAAGCCCACGGTACGGTCAGCTAAGCCGGGCCATTGCTGGGGGTTCCATCGGCCCTGCTGCTGATCGCGCACCGATTGCGGAAAGCCCCGCAAGGAGGCGATGGCCAGTCCCAGTGCCATCTCGGCGGTAGCCGCCGCGTGGACGCCGGCCGCTGTATTGATATCGGCGCGGTCGCCGATCAGGTCGATCATTCCATCAAAGCCGGTTGTCTGCGTCTGGACCACCTTGACATTGGGCGCCTTGCGGACGTTCTCCAGCGTCTGGGGATTCGCCATGTAGGGAAGGACGGCAATGTCGATGTCTTCCAGCGGGGTCTCGGGGTCGTTCTCCAAGTCCCAGAGCACTGCCTTGAGATTTTCCGGGATCGGTCCGACCGCATCAATCAGTTCTTGGGTGGGGAATGAAATCCTTCGTTGGGTGCTCATGGAATCACTGTACAAACCCCTTCCGCTCTTTGGTAGTAACACCTAGTCATCTCCTGTAATGAAGGTCACCGCGGAATGCTGGCAATCGAATTTGCGCTGAGGGAAATTGCTGGTAAAGTTTTATCTCGTTGCGAAAGCGCGAAGCTCGAAAAGCTTCTAGAACATCGCAGCGGGCGCCTCTAGCTCAATTGGCAGAGCAAATGACTCTTAATCATTAGGTTCCGGGTTCAAGTCCCGGGGGGCGCACGAACAATTTGTTCGGTTCACCAGGCAACTTGTTTATATAAATCAATACGCGCCTTTAGCTCAATTGGTAGAGCAAATGACTCTTAATCATTAGGTTCCGGGTTCGAGTCCCGGAGGGCGCACAAAACAAAGGTCAGGCTTCGGTCTGGCCTTTTTTGTTGACCATGCGCGATTCTGCGCTTCCGGTCCTGGCGCCAGGCCGAAATTTACCGGCCGCGGGGCGGGTCTGCTGGCGATGCTGGGGCGGAGCAGTGTTTCGACCCGTGCCCGTTTGCGGCTCGCGGCGCAGCGACCGCGATGGCGAACTTCTAGCGGGTGGTCGGCGTTATGGAATATGCAACTACGGTGCGCGATGGAAATGGGCATTGCCGAAGTGAAAACTTGTGTGTGTTTTAGATTACTTCGCCATCGGCGTAGTCGTGATAACATGAACCTGACTTGGATTTTTATCTTTGTGGACTGGATGCTGGGCGATTTTTGCTTTTGCGCCATTTCTGCCTATGATTGTCTACGTCGCAATGACCGGTTCTGAAAAAGAACTAGTCAGAGCGAGAAAGCGCCTTTAGCTCAATTGGTAGAGCAAATGACTCTTAATCATTAGGTTCCGGGTTCGAGTCCCGGAGGGCGCACAGTAGATCCGATCTGATTCATCAGGTCGGATTTTTTGTATACCGCAAAGAAAAGAGGATCAGCTCATGAGTACTCCCGCAACGGCTAACCGCCTGTCCGTCGGCGACCAGGCCCCTGATTTCACCTTGCAGGACGCTGCCGGCAATTCCGTCTCCTTGTCCGATTACCGTGGCAAGAAGACCATTGTGTACTTCTATCCAGCGGCATCCACCCCTGGCTGCACCAAGCAGGCGTGCGACTTCCGTGATTCGCTCGAATCATTGAAGGGCCTGGGCTATGCAGTTCTGGGCATCTCCCCGGACAAGACCGCAAAGCTTGAAAAGTTCGTTGCCAACGAAGAACTGAATTTCCCGCTGCTTTCCGATGAAGATCACGCGGTGGCTGAAGCCTATGGCGCTTGGGGAGAAAAGAAGAATTACGGCAAGGTCTACGAAGGCCTGATCCGCTCCACGATCGTGGTCGATGAAGAGGGCAAGGTTGCGCTCGCGCAGTACAACGTGCGTGCCACCGGACATGTGGCAAAGCTGCGCCGTGACTTGGGGATTGATCCGAAGTAACAGCTGCCCTTGACTGATTTCATATCAGGCCCAAGTTCCGCTACACTAAATGAGGTCGCCTTCAGGGAAACGGTGTTTCCGGTGTAGCGCTAGCGAGTATGGCGGAATTGGTAGACGCGCTGGATTTAGGTTCCAGTGTCTTCGGACGTGAGAGTTCAAGTCTCTCTACTCGCACCAACAAAACCCTGCGGTCTGATTCCATCGGCCGCAGGGTTTTCTGCATGCATCCATCACGCACGGCGTAAGATCCAATTAGGCACTCGACCGAGATCCGATCAGGAGAGGCACCATGTCCGCCAAAGACCTGCCCACCATGTACGGGCTAGCTGAATCCGATCCTGGCCAGAAGCTGATCAAGCGGGCTGGCGTCGTGGATGCGGATCTGCAGCAAATCGACCGGATCATGGCTGAAATGGGCCGGATGCGCCAGATCGAGCGCAGGATCATGCGCAGCTCGCAGCAGTACATGAAACTGAACGAAACCGACATGCGCGCCATCCGCAAGATGATCTCCGCCAAGCATGCCGGGCAATCGGTCACCCCTGGCGCCCTGAGCCAGTATTTGGGAATTTCCAGTGCGTCGGTCACCAAGATGATTGACCGGTTGGAGGCCCATGGCCATGTGCGGCGCACCAAGCATCCAACCGACCGTCGCTCGCAGTGCGTGGAAGTGACCGAGGAAACCCATCTGGCCGCCCGCGAGCAGGTCGGCCGGCATCATGCCAAGCGATTCGAAGTCGCCAAATCGCTGAGCCCCGAAGAACGGGAAGTGGTGATCCGGTTCCTTGCCAGCACCTCTGATGCCATGGAAAGCAGCCTCGACGAAGCGGGCCCCGGCGAAACCGAATAGCCCCGGCGCAGCAGGAGCTGCTCAGCCCTCCTCCTGCTTTTCCGCGGCGCGCACGATGTTCTTGATGGTGGCCGGGAAAATGGCGCCATGGAACGGGAATACCGCCCACCAATAGCAGCGTCCTGCCAGGCCGCGCGGGAAGAACACCGCACGCTGGATCAGTTCCGTTCGCCCCTCGCTGTCCTTCCCGATGCGGTAATCCAGCCAGGCCCGCCCCGGGGCGCGCATCTCCGCGCGCAGGCGCAGCAGGCTGTTCTCTTCCAGGGCTTCCACCCGCCACCAATCCAGCACATCTCCCAGCGCCAAGGTGCTGTGCGAGCGCCTGCCGCGCCGTGAGCCTACGCCTCCCGCCAGCTTGTCCATCAGGCCGCGCAGCCTCCACAGGGCGGGGAAAGCGAAATAGGGCGAATCCCCGCCAAGCCGCTGCAGCACGCTGAATAGCTGCGCCGCGGTGGCGCTGGTGCTGATCCGGCGGATGTCCGTGTAGGCCTTGCGCCCTGCCCAGTCCGGGTCTGAAGGCAGCGGTTCGGCCGGGGCGGCGATCGGCTGGGCGGTAGCCCAGCTGGTTTGCACCGCGTCAGCATCCATCTTCTCCAGCGCCAGCTGCACCGCCCGCGGATAGTCGCACAGCCCTTCGGCTGGCGGGGCAATCAGCGCATCGATCTCCCGCGAGCCCATCACGCAATCATGCTGCAGCGACTGCACCAGCGCCGATGCCAGGGTGTGCGGCAACGGCGTCACCAGATTCACCCAGTGCGAGGCCAGCCGCGGGGTCAGCAGCGGCAGCGGCCAGATGCTCGGCTCGCGCAGGCCGGCCACCCGGGCATAGATCTTCATCAGCTGGGCGTAGCTGTAGGTGCTTGGCCCGCCGATGTCATAGGTGCCCTGCGCGGGTTCCGCCAGCTCGGCGCAGGCCGCAAGGTAGTGCAGGGTGTCGCGGATGGCGATGGGCTGCACCTGGTTCAGCACCCAGCGCGGTGCCGGCATCACCGGCAGCACATCGCTCAGGTGCCTGACCATTTCGAAACTGGCCGAGCCCGAGCCGATCACCAGGCCCGCCTGGAGCACCAGCGTGCTGGCGGCCTCCGACAGGATTTCTCCCACGGCCACCCGTGATGCCAGATGCTCGCTGAGTTCGCCGGCGGGATGCAGGCCCGAGAGATAGACCAGCTGGCCGACCGATTGCTCCCGCGCGGCCTGCGCCACAACCTGTGCGCAGGCTTTCTCCTGGGCCGCGAAATCTCGGGTTCCCGACATCGAGTGCACCAGGTAGTAGAGCAGGTCCACGTCCTTGCAGAGCCTGGCCACGGCGTCCCGGTCCTGCAGGTCGCCCTCGACGACTTCCACCTGGCTGCGCCAGGGTATATCGCGCAGGCGCTGAGCATCACGGGTGAACACCCTGACCTGGTGCCCATTGCTCAACAGCAGCGGCACCAGCCGTCCGCCAATATATCCGCTGGCTCCGGTTACCGCGATCAAGCTCATGGCGCCGTCACCCCGCGCTGGCGCCAGGCGATGGCCAGCGAGCCGAGAAGCAGCAATGCAGCGCAGCCCAAGCCGGCGTAGCCCACCAGCTCGGACTGGTTGCTGCCGGCCAGCCGGCTCGCGCCGATCCAGGCAAGGCCCCAGGCGATGGCCACCGCGGTGAAAATCCTGCCCGAGTAGGCGGTGATGCCCAGACCGATGCCCGCTGCCGCCACCAGCAGCACCACAGCGAATCCCGGCGTCCAGGAAGCGCCTTCGCCAACGCCCAGCGAGAGCAGCCACGCTGCGGTGTTGGCAATGCTGGCCACGCAGACCCAGCCCAGGTAGATGCCGAAGGTCAACCACATGATCCAGTATTCGGTGCGCGAGCCAGGGGTGCCGGCCATCATGATGGACAGCATCCAGGCCAGGCAGGCAACCAGCGCAAAGATCACCGCGACGCTTACTCCCAGCCAGCCAAGCTGCACGACGGCAATCCAGGCGGCATTAAGTAATGCCGAAAGTAGCGCGGGCATCCGCAGCCGGGCCGCCCAGGCCGAGCGGCGCCCGGCGGGCGTGAGCTGGAAAATACCGTAGACGGCCAGCCCTGCATAGATCACGCTCCAGATGGAGAACGCCGGGCCGGCCGGTGCCAGCAAAGTCGCATCGGCGCTGAGATAGCCGCCGGCTGCCTGCTGGATCGGGGTCCCGCCCAGGGCGCCGCTGCCGAAGAACGAGACGGCGATGGCCAGAACCAGTGCCAGTGCCGTGATCACCGGCAGCGTCCATGATGCCGTGGCCGTTCGGGCAGGCAGGGGGAAATCGGGGGAATGGGCTGGACTGTTCATCGTGCGCTCCTGAAAGGTCGATGGAAAGTTTTTCCCGTATCGGGTCGACAAAACGAGATAGTTAAACCATGATGTATCTAGATAAGCTGAATATCAACAAGCCGAGAGAAGTGATCATGGAACGTCCAGCAGTGCTGACGACCTCGGAACTCTTCCGGGAGCTGTTGCGGCTGACGCGCTCCTACGCCCTGTGCGAGGCACGCTTGCGGCATCGGCTTGACCTGAACGATACAGACCTGCGCGCGGTGAACCTGCTGCGCTCCATGCAAACACCCAGCTCCGGGCAACTGGCCCGCGAACTCGGGGTCTCATCGGCAGGAATCACCTCGGTCCTGGATCGGCTGGAGGCTCGCGGAGTGGTGGAAAGACGGCATCACGCCTCGGACCGCCGGCGCACCTTGGTGGTCCCGGGACCCAATTTCCCTGTGTCCACCGGACCGGGACAGGTACTGCTTCGGCATCTGCACACCTTTAGTGCGCGACTCGACGAGCCAGATCGCCTCCGGCTGCGCGCCGAGCTGGAAGCTTCCCGGCGTGAACTGGACCAGCGGGAGACCGGGAGCAGTGAAGAACACCAAGCAACCACACCACAACCTGGGAGCAGGGAATCATGAGAACGCACACCACCACGCACCAGTCCCTGCCGGCCCCAACAGCGCCAGCGCACACTGCGCTATCGCAAACCGCACCGGCCGCGCGCGGGCTCATCGATGACGCCACCCGGCAGGCTATCAGCGACCGGCTGGAACTTCTGGCCATCCAGGCCCAGCGGCGCAGCGCCGCCTACTCGGAGCAGACCGCGCTGCTCTGGTCCCGCATCGCCGCACGCCTGGGAACCGGCAAGCTCATGCGGCCAGGGATGGTGATGCTCGGATACCGGGCGTTCGGCGGACGCAACGAAGCCCGCGCCATCGACCTGGGCTGCGCCTTCGAGCTGCTGCACGCGGCCCTCTTGATCCACGACGACGTGGTGGACCGCGATTTCGTGCGCCGCGGCGAGCCGACCATCTCGGCGGTCTACCGCGACCACGCACTGGCCAACGGCCGGAATCCTGCCGATGCCGAGCATGCGGGCAATTCGGTGGGCATCATCGCCGGGGACCTGCTGATCAGCGAGGCGATCAAGCTCGCCGCCCGCGCCGCGGCCGGCAGCGATGCCGAAGCCGGCGTGGAACAAGCCTTCTTCCAAGCCATCGAGCAGGCAGGAGCCGGGGAACTCGAAGACCTGCTCTACTCGCTGGGCCCGGCTCCTGCCACCACCAGCCAGGTGCTGCGCATGGAGCAGATGAAAACCGCCGCCTACTCCTTCCAGCTGCCGCTGCAGGCAGGAGCCCTGCTGGCCGGGGCGCACCCCGCGCAGGCCGAAGCCCTCGGCACGGTGGGCTGCCAGCTCGGCGTGGCCTACCAGATCATCGATGACGTGCTGGGCACCTTCGGTGATCCGGCGCGCACCGGCAAGCCGGTGGAATCTGATCTGCGCGAATTCAAGAGCACCATCCTGCTGTCCCTGGCCAGCGAGCAACCAGAATTCTCCGCACTGCTCACCGGATTCCGCGAGGGAACGGTGGATGCCGGCAGGATCCGCCAGGAACTGGCGGCGCAGGGAGCAGAGCGCTTCGCCCGCCAGCTGGCTGCGCAGCTGTGCTCGCGGGCCACCGGCTCCGCCGCCTTCCTGGACTTGCCCGAAGAAGCCCGCACGCTGCTGCTCGAATGCACCAGCCTGATCCTGGATCGAAGCAGTTGAACACCATGAAACGCGATACTTCCCTGAAGCCCGCTGCCGGCACCGCCGCCCTGGAGCACTACTCGCGCGCCGCCCAGCGCAGCGCACGGGTGGTGCTGGGCGAATACTCCACCTCGTTCTCGCTGGCCTGCAGGATGCTGGATGCCGGCAGTGCCCGGCACATTGCCAATATCTATGCGCTGGTGCGCCTGGCCGATGAGATCGTGGACGGGGTGGCCTGCCAGGCCGGCCTGGATAACCAGGCCATCGGAGGCTGCCTCGACGAGCTGGAAGCCGAAACCCTGCGCGCGATGGACCGCGGCTACAGCACCAACATGGTGGTCCATGCCTTCGCCATCTCCGCCCGGGCCACCGGCATCAACGCCGAGCTCACCGGCCCGTTCTTCGCATCCATGCGCGCGGACCTCTCCACCGGGCAGCACGACGCGCGCAGCCTGCAGGACTACATCTACGGCTCGGCCGAGGTCATCGGGCTGATGTGCCTGCAGGTCTTCCAGGCGATGCCCGGCGCACCTGAACTGGACCGGGCCGAGGAGCAGCAGGCCCGCCAGGCTGCCCGCAGCCTGGGCGCGGCCTTCCAGAAGGTCAACTTCCTGCGCGATCTGGCCGAAGACAGCCAGGACTTGGGACGCAGCTACTTTCCCGGGATCAACCCGGCCCGTTTCGACGAGCAGGCCAAGGCGCTGCTGGTGGAGCAGATCGAGCAGGACCTGGCCCAAGCCCGCGCCGGGATGCCTTATCTGGCCCCGTCAGCGGCCCGGGCGGTGCGCCTGGCCCATGACCTGTTCCGCGAACTGAATTCCCAGCTGGGCAAGGCCGACGCCGCCGACCTGCTGCGCACCCGCATCTCGGTCTCCACCCCGCGCAAGGCGCTGATCGCCGCCCGCGTGCTGCTGGGAACCAGCCGCAGCGCGCACCGCAAGCAACTCATGGAAAGAGCACGCAGATGAAGAACGAAAACCCGGACGTCGTCGTCATCGGGGCAGGCTTCTCCGGCCTGGCCAGCGCCGGGCTGCTGGCCGCGCGGGGCTGCAAGGTCACCGTCATCGAGCAGCAGCCGCATCCTGGCGGACGCTCAGGGCGCCTGGAACGCGAAGGGTTCCGCTTCGACACCGGGCCCTCCTGGTATCTGATGCCCGAGGTCTTCGAGCACTGGTTCCGGCTCATGGGCACCAGCACCAGCGAACAGCTTCAGCTGCGCGAGCTGGATCCCGGCTACCGCGTCTTCTTCCAGCACCGCGACGCACCCGTGGACGTGGGCACCGGTGCCGCGGCCAGCGCCCTGTTCGAAGCCCTGGAACCGGGCAGCGCTCCAGCCCTGGCGCGCTACCTGCGCACCGCGAAGGAAGGCTACGAACTGGCCCTGGAGCATTTCCTCTACGATGATTTCAGCTCGCTGACCGGGCTGCTGCACCCGAAGATCCTGCGCCGTGCCCCGCAGCTGGCCAAGCTGCTGGCCACCAGCCTGGCAGGCCATGCCGCCCGGCGCTTTGCCAGCACCGAGATCCGCCAGCTGCTCGGCTACCCGGCGGTGTTCCTGGGCTCCAGCCCGAAGCGCACCCCAGCGCTCTACCAGCTGATGAGCCACCTGGATCTGGCCGACGGGGTCAAATACCCGATGGGAGGCTTCGCCGCCGTGGCCGATGCCATGGCCGCACTGGCACAGAAGCACGGCGCATCCATCCACCTCTCGGCCACCGCAACGGCCATCGAAACCAGCCCGGGAAAGCACCCGCAGGTCACCGCGGTGCGCTGGGTCGATGAGCACGGCAAGGCGCAGCGCACCGAGGCCGCGCATGTCATCGGAGCCGCGGACGTGCGCCACCTGGACGGCGAGCTGCTGCCCGAAGAACTGCAGACCCATACCGCCAAGAGCTTCCAGCGCAAGGACCCCGGCCCCAGCGCGGTGCTGCTCTGCCTGGGGGTCAAAGGCAAGCTGCCCCAGCTGGAACACCACAACCTGCTGTTCACCACCGACTGGGACGAGAACTTCTCGCGCATCCGCAATGGGCAGGCGCTGCAGGAAGAAACCAGCATCTATGTCTGCAAGCCCAGCGCCACCGACCCGGACGTGGCACCGGCGGGCTGCGAGAACCTGTTCATCCTGGTCCCAGCCCCGGCCGTGCCCGGATGGGGGATGGGCGCCGCCGATGGCGCAGGAGCCGCCATGGTCGAGGCGGTGGCCGACGCTGCCATCGACCAGCTGGCCTCCTGGGCCGGCATCGAGGATTTGCGGTCGCGGATCGTGGTGCGCCAGAGCATCGGCCCGGGGGACTTCGCCGCCCAGTACGGCGCTTTCCAGGGCGGTGCGCTGGGCTTGGCCCATACCCTGGGGCAAAGCGCCATGCTGCGTCCGGGCAACCGCAGCGCCACCGTGCGCGGGCTGCACTATGCCGGCAGCACCGTGCGCCCCGGAATCGGGGTGCCGATGTGCCTGATCAGCGGCGAGCTGGCAGCCAAGGCGGTGCTCGGTGTCCCCGGTGCCGGGCCGATGGCCGACAGCGGTACTGCAACGCTGGCGCAGGAGGCCGGAGCATGATCTATTTGGGCATCCTGTTGTTTCTGCTTGCCTGCATGGTGCTGCTGGATGCCAAGGGGAAGCTGTTTCTCTTCCGCCACCCGGTGCGCGGGATCCTGGCCCTTGCGCTGGGCACCGGTTTCTTCGTGCTCTGGGATGTGCTGGCCATCAGGCAGGGCATCTTCCTGCACAAGGAATCGCAGCTCATGACCGGGATCATGGTGGGCGAGCAGTTCCCGCTGGAAGAAGTCTTCTTCCTCATCTTCTTGTGCTACTGCGCGATGATCGCCTTCGCCGGCCTGCCGATGCGGGTCCGCGGGCTGCGAGGTGAGCGGCATGTTCCTTGAATTGAGCTTCTGCTTCCTTGCCGCGGCCATGGCCATCTTCGCCGCCGGGCTGGCCGCCAGCAAGCAGCGCCTGCTCACGGTGATCAAGCCGCTGGGCACCGCATTGGCCGTGATGCTGGTGCTCACCGCGATTTTCGACAACCTGATGATCTACGCCGGGCTATTCGGCTACGGCAGCGGCACGCTGTCCGGGGTGCATATCGGCCTGGCCCCGATCGAGGACTTCTTCTATGCCGCCTGCGCGGTCTTCCTTCTCCCCGGACTGTGGTGGCTGCTCGGCGCAGGCAGAGAGGATGCTTCATGATCCGCGGAATCGTTGCCAGCTCGCGGCCCATTTCCTGGGTGAATACCGCCTACCCGTTTGCCGCCGCCTTTCTGCTGGCCGGCGGGGGAGTTGATTGGCGCTTGGCCGTGGGCACGGTGTTCTTCCTGTTTCCCTACAATCTGCTGATGTACGGCATCAACGATGTCTTCGACTACGAATCGGATCTGCGCAATCCGCGCAAGGGCGGAATCGAGGGGGCGCTGCTGTCCCGGCAGAGCCACAAGGCGCTGCTCGTCGCCTGCGTTGCGTGCGCCGTTCCGTTCCTCGTGGTGCTCGCAGCGGCGGGAAGCCTGGTGGCCAACCTCGTGCTGGCCGTGTCCATCTTCGCTGTGCTTGCCTATTCGGCACCGTGGCTGCGCTTCAAGGAACGGCCCGGGTTGGACTCGCTGACCAGCGCGGTGCATTTCGTTTCGCCGGCGGTCTACGGCTGGGTGCTCGCTGGTGCCAGCGTGCAGCCCGGGCAGTGGCTGGTCTTTGGCGCATTCCTGCTGTGGGGGATGGCCAGCCATGCCCTCGGCGCAATCCAGGACATCATTCCCGATCGCCAGGGCGGCCTGTCTTCGATTGCCACCGCCTTGTCCGCCCGCACCACCATCTGGCTGGTCCTTGCCGGCTATGTGCTGGCCGGAGTGCTGGTGGTCGCCGGGGTGCAGGGGATCGGCCGCTGGGCGTCGCTGCTGGCCCTGCCCTATGTGCTCAACGTCCTACCGCATCTTGGGGTCAGCGACGCGAGCTCGGGTACGGTTAATCGAGGATGGAAGAGATTCTTGTGGATCAACTACCTGTGCGGTTTCCTGCTGACCATGCTCCTGATCTTTTCGGCACTTTTCACCTAACTAGACCCGGATGGGGAATCAAGGATTTCAATGGATGTCATTTTGCTTTCGGAGGATGGCCAGCCAATCGGCGTGCGACCGAAAGAACTGGTCCACACCACGGATACCGTGCTGCACCAGGCATTCTCGTGCCATGTGCGCAATGCCGCCGGCCAGGTGCTGGTGACCCGCCGCGCACTGTCCAAGGTGACCTGGCCAGGGGTATGGACCAATTCCTTCTGCGGGCATCCGCAGCCCGGTGAAAGCTTCGAGAAAGCGATTGCCCGCCATGCGGCCCATGAGCTCGGCTTCAAGGTCAGTGGCATCGAATCGGCGCTGCCGGATTTCCGCTATCGCGCCGTGGATGCCTCGGGCATTGTGGAGAATGAAATCTGCCCGGTCTTCACTGCCGTGATTGACAGCGAGATCGCCGCCAACCCGGATGAAGTCATGGACTACTGCTGGGTGGATCCGGCGCAGCTGGGCGCAGCACTGCGCGCAACCCCGTGGGCCTTTAGCCCGTGGCTGGTGATGCAGGCCGAACAGCTTTCCCTGTACCAGGCCGCGCAAGGCTGACCCCGAGTGCGGCGGCGGCATGAATGCCGGTTCGGTAATGGCCTGTGGAGATGTCCTGGCCATGGGCTAGGCTCAATTGCATGGTGCTTCAAGTATTTGCTGCCGGTATCAAGCGGCGCTCAAAGGCCAGGCCTGCCATGGGCAAAACCGGCGTCGTAGCTGCCGGACTGGTGCTGGCAACGTGCCTGGCCGGCTGCACGCCGCTGCAGTTCGAAGCATCCGACCGCATCCCGGGTACAAACGCGACGATCGCGGCGCTGCCGAAGTATGCCGATAGCCTGGAGGAAGTCGAAGGACGGCAGGAATGGGCTGATCAGAAAATCTTCCAGTACCTCAACGGCCAGGGCGCTGCGGGATTCCATTCATTCGCCAAGGATTCCATCCAATACGCCACCGTCGGCTGGCTTTCTCCGGTCCAGGGCGTGCTCGCTATCGTCGTGGAGGGCAGTGACTGGATCGCCGATGGCAGTGCCGTCCGCTATGCCGAACTGGTCATCACATCCGTCGGCTACGAATCCAGCGAATTGGACCGGGTCGAGATTATCACCGTAGAAGGTGAGTTGCTCGCTTCCGACTACCGCGGGAATCACCCCGGGGCGCTGTGAACGAAAGGCCACCTCGCCGCAGGGCTCGCGATGGAGCTGGCAGGCGAGATGGCCTTCTCGTTTTGGGATGCTGTTGCTGCTTATACGAAGTTCTCGGTGCCTTCGATGGTGTTCATGAAGTGATCCATGAAATCGGCGAAGTCTTCGGCATCGGATTTCTGGTCGAGCGTGGCACCAATGCTGATCGCGTCATCCACATGCAAGTCGATGCTCGGTGCTTCAGGAACACTGAAGCGGAACACGCGACCGGTAGAGATCGCGATTTCGTAGCCGCCATCGCTGAGCTCGGCCAGCTGGTTCACGTTCGTGTTGTTGATGTTGATGGCATCTTCGGAGGCTTCCAAGCTGCTTGCATTGACTGGCGCAATAATCAGCTCCGCCGGCTGGCGTCGATATCCGATGACCTTGAGCCCCCCGGAGCCGGCGATGCCGGTGCCCGCCACGAGATTGTAGCTGGCGAAATTGGGGATCTGCGAGTCAAAAGCCTCGTGGAGGCGGTCCTTGACCTGCTGGGTCGGATTTTCGTCTGGGCGCTTGTCCATACCCCTTACTCTACCGATAAGTTTGGACAATTTGATCAGGCGCAACACTTATCGAAATATGTCATCGACACGTCATGGGTTATCTGATTGGTCATATTGACTTCTAGAATGGGATTAATGAGCCAAGATGCTAATTGAGTCAAGACGCCATGCGCACGTGTGGCCACTGGGCCAATTCATGCCCTTCTTGGCTTAAAGCTGCAAGCGAAACCATCTGCAAGGCAGGCGGTTTCCTTGGGGCAAGGGCTGCGAGCTGGATTAATCGCATCCCTGGCAGCTGGTGCTCGTCTCCAGCTAACCCCGCTTCGACAGGCGCTTTCAGTGCCCGGGAAGCGAAATGGCCAAGGTCTGAACGTGGGGACGCGTCCAATCTTTGGACATTCATCTCATATAATGAGATAAACAGGGTGTCTAGTTGCTCTTTGCCGTGAGGTGGAGAAAACTAGAGGCATGCAAATAAACACCGATGTACTACTAGTTATCAGGCGCGGAGCCTGAGGCGCTGTCCAACACCACGGACGGTACACCGGTAACGCGCAAGCCCCCTTTCGTCATCAGTGACGGCCGCGGGGCGTTTTTTATGCGTAAACGAAGAGATAGAAATGGAAAGGATCCCGATGAGCAACTCAACACCCGCCAATCCGGCGTCGGTTGCGAAGTCAGTCAATCGAACCAAGGATGCCGCCGCCGCTGTCTCTTCCGTCGTGGAAGCTTCGAACCCGGTCCAGGGTCCGAATAATATCGTTGCTCCCACACAGATGACGGGCTCACAAGCCATCGTCCGCTCGCTGGAAGAAATGGGCGTCAAAGACGTCTTCGGATTACCAGGTGGGGCCATCCTTCCCACTTATGATCCACTGATGGATTCGACCAAGATTAACCACGTCTTGGTCCGCCACGAACAGGGTGCAGGCCATGCCGCACAGGGTTACGCCATGGTGAGCGGGGAAGTGGGCGTCTGCATCGCCACTTCCGGTCCAGGCGCAACCAACCTCGTCACCGCACTGGCCGATGCCAATATGGACTCGGTCCCAATGGTGGCCATCACCGGTCAGGTCAATAGCGCTTTCATTGGCTCTGACGCATTCCAGGAAGCAGACATTGTCGGCATCACGATGCCGATCACCAAGCACGCTTTCCTGGTCACCAACGCAGAGGACATTCCTCGGACGCTGGCCAGCGCGTTCTACCTGGCGCAGACCGGCCGTCCCGGTCCGGTGCTGGTGGATATCACCAAGGATGCGCAGACATCCGAGATGACCTTCTCCTGGCCGCCCAAGGTGGACCTGCCCGGCTACCGCGTGGTCACCCGTGGCCACAACAAGCAGCTGCGCGAAGCCGCCAAGCTCATCGCTTCGGCAACCCGCCCGGTGCTGTACGTTGGTGGCGGCGTGATCAAGGCCAACGCGCACGAGCAGCTGAAGGAATTCGCGGAATTCATCAACGCACCGGTGGTCACCACCCTGACCGCCCGCGGCGCATTCCCGGACTCGCATGAACAGCATGTGGGCATGCCGGGCATGCACGGCGCCGTGTCCGCAGTGACCGCGCTGCAGCAGGCGGATCTGCTGATCACCCTCGGGGCCCGCTTCGATGACCGCGTCACCGGCGTGCTCTCCACCTTCGCGCCGAACGCGAAGGTGATCCACGCCGATATCGATCCCGCGGAAATCTCCAAGAACCGCGTGGCCGATGTGCCGATCGTGGGTTCGCTGGATGAGATCATCCCGCAGCTGCACGAAGCCTGCGCCGCACGCTTCGAGAACGAAGCCCAGCAGGATCTGACCGGCTGGTGGGGACTGCTCAACCGCCTGCGCGAAACCTATCCGATCGGCTACACCGAAACCCACGATGGCCTCTCGGCTCCGCAGAATGTCATCCAGCGGATCGGCGAGCTGACCGGTCCGGAGGGCGTGTACGTGGCAGGCGTGGGCCAGCACCAGATGTGGGCCGCGCAGTTCGTGAAGTACGAGCGTCCGCGCTCGTGGCTGAACTCCGCAGGCCTGGGCACCATGGGCTACTCGGTGCCTGCCGCGATGGGCGCCAAGGTGGCGCAGCCGGACCGCGTGGTCTGGGCCATTGACGGCGACGGCTGCTTCCAGATGACCAACCAGGAACTGGCCACCTGCGTGATCAACCAGATCCCGATCAAGGTTGCGGTGATCAACAACTCGTCGCTGGGCATGGTCCGCCAGTGGCAGACCTTGTTCTACGATGGCCGCTACTCCAACACCGATTTGAACACCGGACATGGAACCGCCCGGATTCCCGATTTCGTGAAGCTGGCAGACGCCTACGGCTGCGTGGGCCTGCGCTGCGAACGCGACGAGGACATCGATGCGACCATCCAGAAGGCATTGGAAATCAATGACCGCCCGGTAGTCATCGACTTCGTGGTCTCGGCCGATTCCATGGTGTGGCCAATGGTCCCATCGGGAGTCAGCAACGACCAGATCCAGATTGCCCGCGGCATGACCCCTGAATGGGAAGAGGAGGACTAGAACATGGCAAAGCATACGCTTTCGGTACTGGTTGAAGACGTTCCCGGCGTGCTGACCCGCGTCGCCAGCCTCTTCGCCCGCCGCGCCTTCAACATCCACTCGCTGGCCGTGGGCCCGACGGAAATTGCCGGCATCAGCCGCATGACCGTGGTGGTCGACGCCGAGGGGGATTCCCTGGAGCAGGTCACCAAGCAGCTGAACAAGCTGGTCAACGTCATCAAGATCGTGGAACTGCTGCCCGAAACCTCGGTGCAGCGCGACCACATCATGATCAAGGTGCGCGCCGATGCAACGACCCGTCTGCAGGTCACCCAGGCCGCGGAACTGTTCCGTGCTTCGGTGATCGACGTATCCACCGACTCGCTGGTCGTGGAGGCCACCGGCAACGCCGCGAAGATCGATGCGCTGCTGGCAGTGCTTGAGCCCTTCGGCATCCGCGAGATCGTCCAGGCAGGAACCCTGGCCGTAGGCCGCGGATCAAAGTCCATGAGCGACCGCGCTTTGAAGACGATTTCCGCCTAGGCGCAACGACTTCAAGAGACACGAACTACAAAATTTAGATACTTGGCACCTAGCTTGGAAGTAAGCAACAGTGCCTCAGCAAAGACTTCTTCACCAGAAGCACATATAAGGAGAATTACAGTGGCTGATCTGTATTACGAAGACGACGCAGACCTCTCGATCATCCAGGGCAAGAAGGTAGCCATCATCGGCTACGGCTCCCAGGGCCACGCCCACGCACTGAGCCTGCGCGACTCGGGTGTCGAAATCACCGTTGGCCTGGCCGAGGGCTCGAAGTCCCGCGCCAAGGCTGAGGCCGAAGGCCTGAAGGTCGCCACCGTTGCCGAGGCAGCAGCCTGGGCAGATGTCATCATGATCCTGACCCCGGACCAGGTCCAGGCCCAGGTCTACACCGAGTCGATCGCCGAGCACCTCGAAGAGGGCAACGCCCTGTTCTTCGGCCACGGCTTCAACATCCGCTTCGGCTTCATCCAGCCACCAGCCAACGTTGACGTTGCCCTGGTTGCCCCTAAGGCGCCAGGCCACACCGTGCGCCGCGAATTCGAAGCCGGCCGCGGCATCCCTGACCTGATCGCCGTGGAGCAGAACTTCACCGGCGGCGCCAAGGAACTGGCACTGTCCTACGCAGCAGGCATCGGCGGCACCCGCGCCGGCGTCATCGAGACCACCTTCACCGAAGAGACCGAAACCGACCTGTTCGGCGAGCAGGCTGTGCTCTGCGGCGGCACCTCCCAGCTGGTGCAGTACGGCTTCGAGGTCCTGACCGAAGCCGGCTACAAGCCGGAGATCGCCTACTTCGAGGTGCTCCACGAGCTGAAGCTGATCGTCGACCTGATGTGGGAAGGCGGCATCGCCAAGCAGCGCTGGTCGATCTCCGACACCGCTGAGTACGGCGACTACGTCTCCGGCCCACGCGTGATCACCCCAGAGGTGAAGGAAAACATGAAGGCTGTCCTGGCTGATATCCAGTCCGGCGCTTTCGCAAACCGCTTCATGGAAGACCAGAAGGCCGGCGCTCCTGAGTTCAAGGAACTGCGTGCCAAGGGCGAAGCACACCCAATCGAGACCACCGGCCGCGAACTGCGCTCGCTGTTCTCCTGGATCTCGGATGCATCCTCGGATGACTACGTAGACGGTTCGGTAGCCCGCTAATTCCAGGCAATGAGCTGATCACATAGCCTAAAGCCGTTGGCCCGGACGATTGAATCAATCGTCCGGGCCAGCGGCCTTTTGCTGCTTGGAATCGTCATTCGGAAGAACCGATCCGCGGACAACGCGGAAACTTCCACAGCCGAACTGGATTAGTGGGTCCAACACGAAAATTGACCCCGACTACTTTGCTGGCAAAGTGGTCGAGGTCAATTCCTATTCAGTTATTGATAAATGGCGATGGCCCAAGCCGGCTCAGATCTTCGATGCCCTGTAGCCGGCCTTGCGCGCATCAGCTGCAGTCTTGAAGCATTCTTCGGGCTTGGTGATGTCGTAGAAGCGCTGGCCCTTGACGTGGTACTTCCATTCCTTCTTGCTGCCCGTCCGGTTTCCCTTCACAGGGTAGCCCGCCGGGCAGTTCTTGGCCTTGCCATTCATCTTCACGGATCGCTTGGCGGCAGCCTTCTTTTTCACCTGCAGGGTCTGCGTCTTCTTCACCGTCGAGGTTTTGCCCTTGAGCTGGTACTTGACCGTGGTGGTGACCTTGTATGTGCCGGCTGCAAGCTTGACCGATTTCTTCTTGTTGGCGATGGTCTTCTTGCCCTTGACCACCTTCAACAACACCGACTTGATCTTGACGTTCTTGGCTTTGGAGTAGCTTGGTTTGATGGTGGCCTTGGCGGCTCCGCTGACGGTTTTCGTACCGATCTTCTTTATCGATACTGCCGGTACCTTCTTCGCGGCAGCAACAGTGACTGAAGGCGCGGCGGATGGCAGAGGGGCAGCCGCTGAAACGGCAACGCCAGAGAAAGCAAGCGCACCGGTGGCAACCACTGCCAGTGCGCGCTGAACCAATTTATTCAATTTATCCCCAGGTAGATGCGAGTGGATATGGAACCGGTTTGTCCCGTGCCTTGATTGTAAATGGCATTGCCGAAATAGGAAGCAGATCGCGGAATTATGTCCTGTTCAACCGAATGTTTCGGGTGGGTCCGCGAGTCAGGCGCCGTGGGAGCACCTGTTGCCGGCTCACCGGAAACAACCATCCGGAAGGCCGTGTTTTCCGTGCGATTCTCGCTAGCGGATTGCTAGACTCGCTGGAAACGAGCAAGGGAGCGCACCGGTGCTGCAGGAAAGCAACTATGACGACTTCGCCACGGACTACGCGGATGAGAACGAATTCAGCCTGCTGAACGCCTACTACGAGCGCCCGGCCACCCTGGAGTTGGCAGGCGAGGTGGCAGGACGGAAAATCCTGGATATCGGGTGCGGTGCTGGCCCCCTGGCCGAACAGCTGATCCGTCGCGGAGCCACTGTTTCAGGCTTCGACGCCAGCCAGGCAATGGTGGATCTGGCACGCCAGCGGCTGGGAGACGATGCTGATCTCCAAGTGGCCACGCTGGGGGAGCAGCTCCCATATGGCGATAGCAGTTTCGACGACGCCATTGCTTCCCTGGTCTTCCACTACTTGCCGGACTGGAGCTATGCACTGGAAGAAGTCCGCCGGGTGCTCGTGCCCGGAGGGCGGCTCATCATGTCGGTGAACCACCCGATTCTCTACCCGTTCAACCACCGCGGCAAGGACTATTTCCAGCTCACCCAGTACACCGATGAAGTGTCCTTCAACGGGAAGCCTGCCGAGCTGACCTACTGGCATCGTCCGCTGCATGAAACCATTGAAGCGCTGATTTCTGCAGGGTTTGCCATCGAGCGCGTCTGGGAGCCGCCCTATGCGAAGGATGCGCCCGAGCACGTGATTCCAGAGGCTTTGCGCGAACGCGATGCGTTCTTGAGTTTCCTGTTCTTCTCGCTGCGCTCGACGCGCTAGCAGGCGAGGGTCAAACTTGCCGCCGCGGGCTTAGGACCCGGTGTTCCCGCTATTCCGAGGGCGACCTGCAAGGTACACCCAGATCCCCAGGAGCACCAGTACCGTACCGAGCCAGATGCCCCACCAGGGGAAGCCCGGGATCTCAGGAGCGGAACCGAGCGCATCCAGATCGGCCTGCGGGGTGGGGTGCACGCGTTCGCCGGTGACCAGCATGCGATGGGTGTTGATGCCCAGGGGAGTGCAGGTGACCAAGGTGGCCAGATCCTTGCCGAATCGCGGGGCCAGCGCCTTGGTCTCATCCGGTTCCACCGTCTGCGTTTCGACGACCCGGTAGGTCAGCACCTCGTTGAAGACTTCGATGCTGAAGGTCTCCCCGATCCTGACCTGCGGCAGATCGTTGAACAGGTTGGCTTCCGGAAGCCCGCGGTGCGCGGTCAGCACCGTATGCCTGGACTGCCCGCCCACTGGCAAGGCCGTACCCTGCAGGTGCCCTACGCCTTTAAGCAAGGTTTCGGCATCGGTACCGTGGTAGATCGGCAGGTCGATGTCCACCGACGGCACACGCAGCCGTCCGATCAGCCCCTCGCTGTTGACATTCAGCAGCGAGCCGTATTCGGTATCTTCGCGCACCGAGCCGTCGCTGGTGGGAACGTTGCTGCCCGGAGCCAGCAAGCCACCGCCAACCAGGTCCTCGTTGTACTCCTGTGCCCGCAGCAGCTCCTGGGAAATCCTTGAGCTGCCCTCATGCGAGACATCGGTGGAGATCTCCTTGATGATCTTGGATTGGTTGTACTGCGAGAACCAGCTCGCCGTTGGCGGGTACAGCAGCATGAGCGTGCCCGCCAGGAAGACGGCTGCGATCACCAAGGTGGAGACCGGGGCGCGCCAGCGGTCCCTGCGTCTTGGCTCAGAAGCCAGCGTGGAACTGGATGTGGAGCTCATGATTTCTGCCTATGAGTCGTGGGAATCAGGAAGTTCAAAAAAGAAAATGGCGGGAGACCCAAGCAATGCTTAGTTCTCCCGCCATCTACTGGTTGGCTTTGCGCTGCAGCAACCAGTACGCGGGCTTAGCCCTGGGTGCGTGCGCGGCGGCGCTTCACCAGTACCGCACCACCGGCGGCGGCCATCAGGCCAACACCTGCAATGGTGAACAGGACGGTGCCCGAAGCGCCAGTGAGCGGCAGATCAGGACCGGCCGGCTTATGGTTGGTGATCGTTTCGACCAGGATTTGGCCGTTGGTGACAACCAATTCATCGGACCATGGGTCAGCTGGGAGCACGTATCCGGCTGGTGCCTTGGTTTCCTTGACCCAGTAGCTCGATTGCATGTCATCCTCGATGCCCAGATGCAGTTCCCACTTGACGACCCCGTTTTCGGTGGTTCCGGTAGCCAGAGGTGAACTGGTGGCATTGCCGTCGGCATCAGGTGCAGTTCCGTAGAGCTCGAAGACCGCACCATCCAGCAGGGCGCCATTCTCTCCTTCAGCCTTCTTTTCCAGCTGCAGGGTGCCCAGGTTGGTGTTGGTCGTGCCTTCATCTTCCGTGCCGTTGATGTTGACCGTCGCGGTGTTCTCGATGACCCCGCCTTCCGGAATCGACAAGACCTTGGTCTTCAGGACCGCCGTCACCGTGGTGGCACCGGCGCCATCAAGCTTGGCGAGGCCTTGTGGGGTCAACGTGATCACCGCATTGTCCGGCGAAATCGTGTAATCGGTATCCAGGACCAGTACCTCGGAACCGATCGAAACCGACTCCCAAGAGATGAATTCCAGGTTTGCCGACAGATTATCGGTCAGGGTGTAGGACTTGTATGGAAGGTCCGATGCAGGAACATCGGTGACCAGCGTCCAAGTGACCACATCACCCAGCAGCTTGGCAGTGTCATCCACGCTCTTGTGCTGATCAATCGTGTTCAGCGTGTTCTTCGGGTACACATGGACGTTGTAGTTCCACGTATTGTCAGCATTCGGGTAAGGAATGCTCACGTAGAACGGAGCGGCTGCTGCATTGATCAGGTTGTTACCCGAATCGGTTTCGGTGATCAGGTACAGTCCCAATTCCAAACCGGAGAAGGTAGTGAAGCCTCCGACGGTCGCCTGCGAGACACCGGTTCCCAGGCTGTAGCCTGCCGGCAATGCTTCGCCGGCAGTTTCAGATGGCAACGCTTCTGCCTGTTCCCAACCTTCGGCCGTGCTCAAGTCAATGGGAACGCCGTCGAACAGCACCGGCTGCAAGGTGAATTCGACACCATTCAGGCCCTTGCCGGCGCCGGGATCCGGATCCAGCAGGGTGCCGTCATTGAGCCCTTCAACAGGGTCCGCCGAGGACTTGTGGACGGTGATGCTGCCGATGGTTCCCGGCGTAATATCCGAAACTTCATCAGCGGATGCGGCAGCTACCCCAAATAGCCCCATCCCAGCAAGAGCCAAGGCGCTTGCTCCGGCAATTAGCTTGCCGAGTCTGCGTTGCGTGAACACGATTACTCCTTTTTTGCGAGTGATTTCTACGCCTACCCAAGGTCAGCGTGGTTGGTGAAATTGTTGAATCTAGCCGAGATTCCGGCTACGACGGATACGGAAGGTCTGTGCACCCCAAATGCCCAGCCCCAGTACCAGGATTCCGCCGCCAATCAGATATATCTGATCTCGGCCAATGCCGCCGGTGAGCGGAAGCGCGGGACCGTCCTGCTGCTCATTGGTGATAGCAGCCAGCTCGATATCCAGCGCGTCCCCGGTGACGTCAAATTCGTGGCTCGTCTCGTCCTTGATATAGCCCGGAGGAGCCGTAGTTTCTTGGAGCGTATAGTTCCCCCATTCCAAGTTTGCCAAGGCGAACTTCCCCTTGGCTGGATCCATGTCCGGACCGGTGCAACCCTCGGTTATGCAGTCGGTGACCACGATGGTTTCCGATGCATCTCCCAGCGGACCGGTCAGGGTCCATTCGGCGCCTGCAAGCAGGACGCCGTTAACGGTGGTCTTTGTCCAGCTGACTGACCCGGGAAGGGCCGTGTTCACGATGGTGCAGGTGGCTTCCTGGCCTAGCTCCAGCGTGATGCTCGCACCTTCGCCGTTTCCGGTGCCGACGCAGTTCCAGGTGCCTGGTTCATAACCTGCAGCGGTGCCTTCCTCGGCCAGTTGATAGGTTCCCACGCCGACCGCGGCATTGGTGATGGCAGCATCCCCGGTCTTTCCTTCGATGCTCCCAGCGGTGCCGGAAGCCTTCAGCGTCCAGTCGCCGGTGGTCGACGTTCCGTTGAAGTCCTCGTTGTCCACCACCTTGACCAAGGTCAAATGCTGCTCGCAATCCACCGTGTTCACGATCGCCACCGCATTGGGCGAAGGTGTTCCGGTCATGGTGTGCGTGGCAGATTTGCCTTCGACTCCGTCGATGGTTGAACTGGTCACCGTGCATAGTTCCGGAAGCGTGCCGGTGAGGGTTTCCTCGATGGCTACTTCCTCGCCGATCAGATGTCCGGTGCCTGTAGCACCGAATTCCGCTGGTTGCCCGTCAATGCTCAGTTCCGCGTCGCCGACCGGCTGCTCGCCGTGGGCATACTCGGTGCCATTGACCACCCAGGTCTTGGTGACTGTCAGGTCGATTTCCTGGGTATTGGTGAGCACGCAAGTGGCCTTGCTTCCGGCAGTGATGGTGATGATGTGATCTTCCCCAACTACCGCACCCTCGCAAGCCAAGTCCGTCAGCTGGTAGTTTTCCGGCCCGGATTCGGAGATGGCGTATTGGCCGGGAGCTACCGGTGCATTGGTCACGGCTTCGCTGCCGCTCACGCCGGACAGGTCCGTTGAGCTGCCGTCAGCTGCCAGCGTCCATGCGGTGGCCGCCGCAGCGCCAATGACTTCCTTTTCCAAGGTCAAGGTGGTGCAGGTGACGGTGTTGGTCACCGTGTAGGTGTTCAGCCCAGGTTGCAATACCTGCGCTCCGAGATCCCCAGAGGGGACATTGGAACAACCTGCGGGGAGCGCGGGGACCGATTCGCCGATGGTGATTTGATCATTGGCTTGGTAATCGGCTCCATTGCTGCGCTTTGCGTAGGCGGTGCCGAATTGCGGGGAGTCCTGGCCGGTCAGTTCCAGCGTGGCAGTGTAGTCATCGGGCTGCTGGCCGTTCTCGAATTCTTCGCCGTCAATGACCCAATTCTTCTCGACGATCACGCTGGAGCAGGTGCTCGGAACGGAAAGGGAGATCGGCGCGATCCAATCACCCAAGTTGGAAGTTTCCTGAATAGAAGACGAAGAACGCAGATTCAGCGTGCCGTAATTGCCGGTGCAAGTAGCTTGTCCAAAGAGCGAGGTCAGGTCTACGCCGATTTCGGCAAAGCCACGCACCGGGATGGTGCTGGTTCCATCGAAGCCGGTAATGGGTTGAGTATTCGTTGCCCCGACAAAACCGCTGAGGGTTTGCTGCTGCACCCAGAGTCCCGTCGTGGCATTCCACATGTAGGCGCCGGCAAGGATGAGATTATTGTTGCCATCTTGCTCGATGCTCAGGCGCAGGTCGCCATTGGTGCGAATCGGGGTGGGGATGACCGCGGGGTCGTTTTTCTTGGCATTGAGCTCCACGATATAGCGGATGGTGCCGGTGCTAGTCCCGCGCTCGAATCCCAAGAAGGCGAAGACGTGGCCATTGCTGGTCGTCGAATAAGCGTAGTTGCGGCCAATATCTGCCTGGCCCGATGCCTGCCCCGTGCCGTTGACTTGGTTCGCAGCCCACGGCCAGTTTCTTTCGCTGGCACCGCGGGTGAATTGGGTGCTGTCATCGAAACCATCGTTGCCCGACGGTGCCGTCAGGACGGTCGTCCAATCGGCCCGGCTCGCATTATTGGGGCACAGGTTGCCGTCAAGCTCAAATCCCCCAAGAATCTGAGTTGATGACTGGGCGACGTTGCACACGTCCCCTATGGCCATGGGTGCGAGCAGTTTGTTTTCCGTATTGCTGGGCGAGGGCGTCGGTGACGGAGTGGGCGACTCCGGTGACTTCTTCGCAACCTCGGTAGGAGAGGATTCTGCGGTGGCCGATGCTTTCACGGTTGCCGGTGCGCTCTTCGAGGATGGTGCGCTGGTAACTGCCTCGGTGCTAGCTTCTATCTCTGCGACCGGTTCCTCGGTTGGCAGCGTTTGCGCGGCCGGGGCCTCGGATTCCTTTTCCTGCACGGACGATGGCGGCTGCGTCATTGCCATTTGCTTTTCAACGGATGGCTTTGAGGCTTTCGCTTTTGGAACAGCGGGTTCGAGAGAGGACGCAGCCGCGGAAGATTCAGCCGGTGATGGTGCTGGGCTAGTTGGCGACTCAGAAGCAAGTACGCTTTTCGAATCGAATTCAGCAGCCGGTGGGGCCAGCTTTTCGTTGACTGGCGATTCGCCCGACGACGTGGCGGAAGCTGGAACGAACGTTCCGGCGAACGCCAGGGCGAAGACAATTCCAGCGCTGAGCGCCACGCTGGAAAGGGCACTTTGCGACGTGCCATGTTTCCTTGTTCCCCAGAGCAAGGAGCATTTACCTGAACGACCGTTGTTCCGTCGTGCAACTCTGTCCCCAACAGGTTTGCCAAACACAAGAATTCCCCAATATCCGAGGACATTGGAGATGCTAGACCTGAAGAACGCAGACTGGTGCGTAGAATCTGACGCTCGTTTCCCAAAAACGAGTGCCAAAAATGCAGCCAATTGATCCCCACGATCAACGGACTTTCCCCAAGTTTTGCCGGACCCCCAACATCCGGGCGAGTGATATGGCGACAGCGTATCGGATGAATTTCACTTACGTCAATAGTGAAGATTAGTAAAATGGTGCGGAAGAATCCGTTGCTGTCTTGAAAGACTGGGAATGCGCGGTTTTTCTTGGAAAACGGATCTTGTAGGCCCCCAAAAGAGCTTTAATAAGTCGCTCAAGAAAGAACTTGAAAGGAACTGAACCGCGACTGCCGGAACCACCTACGCACACTTTGCGCGGGCGTTTTCGGGCGGGCACAAGCTGACTTGCTCAGTTTCTTTTACCAACGTCCGGTAATACCGCAGATGGCCGGCGATGTCACCAGGGCGCGGATCCTCGATATCGGTTGCGAGCGAGGCGATGATGGTCCTGGCGAGTGTGCGGCTGGGGCGGGCGTCGAACTGCGGGTTGCCGCTCGGGGGAGATGCTGTCCTACGGGACGAATTCCTTAGACGGTCGCCTCGGTGATCTTGCACTACCTGAACGATTGGAAACAGTCTATGGCCGGGGATATGACGCGTGCGCGAACTTGGTGAATGGCCCATCCTCTTGCAGGCCCCTTCGATCCTGTACCAGTGGCACTACACCGGTGAAGTCTGCTTCCAACGACTCCAGGACAGTGATGAACTGTCTTTAGTCGACCAGGCTGCGCCGCTGCACGGCGCAGCGGATGATCTCGAACCTCATCGATGGTAACTGGGCTGAATGAACCAGTGGAGTCCGCACTCGAGTTGCCCATTAAAGGCAGTTTGATAACTTTGGTGCGAACAATCAATGGGTTCGCTTTGGCATCCAAATGTTGGGACGAGACTGCGACAGCGACGCTGCCTAACCGGACCGTGAGTTCCGGTAATTGTTACGGAATCCGGGGCGGTTTTGATTGTTGAGGAGTAGCATTTCCGTTGCGCCAGCAGACAGGGCTCGTCACAGTCTAGCGAATAAGTGAAAGTTTTCACAAAGTCAGATTTTCCTCGCGTAATATGCGTGAATTCAAGGGAAAACGGGGGATACATAGCGCTACTCTGGAAATGTAGGCAGCTACAATCAGCTGCTTTCATGCCACCATCAGCCCAAGAAATCGCAAAGGTGCCACACCCGTGTCTGACAACAAGCCCATCGTACTTCTGGCCGAACAACTGTCCCCAGCAACCGTTGCTGCACTCGGCCCCGACTTTGAAATTCGTCAGACCGACGGAGCGGACCGCTCCCAGCTGCTCGAAGCCATTGCCGACGTAGACGCAATTCTCGTGCGCTCCGCCACTCAGGTAGATGCTGAGGCAATCGCCGCCGCAAAGAACCTGAAGGTCATCGCCCGCGCCGGCGTGGGCCTGGACAACGTGGACATCAAGGCTGCCACCCAGGCTGGCGTCATGGTAGTCAACGCACCAACCTCCAACATCATCTCCGCCGCCGAACTGACCGTTGGCCACATCGTGTCCCTGGCACGACGCATTCCAGCAGCCAATGCATCGCTGAAGAGCGGCGCATGGAAGCGAAGCTCCTTCACTGGCGTTGAACTCTACGAGAAGAAGGCCGGCATCATCGGCTTGGGCCGCATCGGCGCACTCGTCGCAGCACGCCTGCAGGGCTTCGGCATGGAGATTGTCGCCTATGACCCATACGTCACCCCGGCACGTGCCGCGCAGCTGGGCGTTACCTTGCTGACCTTGGATGAGTTGCTGGCAGAAGCCGACTTCATCACCATCCACATGCCGAAGACCCCGGAAACCGTGGGAATGCTGGGCAAGGACGCCTTCACCAAGATGAAGAAGTCCGCCTATGTGGTCAACGTGGCACGTGGCGGTCTAGTGGACGAAGACGCGCTGTACGAAGCATTGAAGAATGAAGAGATTGCAGGCGCTGGCATTGACGTTTTCGTCAAGGAGCCAAGCACCGACCTTCCATTCTTTGAATTCGACAATGTCACCGTGACCCCGCACCTTGGCGCTTCGACCGACGAAGCACAGGAGAAGGCTGGCGTTTCGGTTGCCAAGTCGGTTCGCCTGGCACTAGCCGGCGAATTGGTTCCAGATGCTGTGAACGTTGCAGGTGGCGTCATCGATGAGAATGTCCGCCCTGGCATCCCGCTGATCGAGAAGCTGGGCCGCATCTTTAACGCGTTGGCGTCCGGCTCGCTGACCAGCATTGATGTTGAGGTTGCCGGCGAAATTGCGGCACTCGATGTCAAGGCCCTGGAGCTTTCGGCGCTCAAGGGTGTCTTCATGGACGTAGTTTCTGACCAGGTTTCCTACGTGAACGCACCGGTCCTGGCCGAGCAGCGCGGCGTCGCCACTCGTCTGATCACCACCCCAGACTCGCCTGAGTACCGCAACCAGCTGACCATCAAGGGATCCACCAATGAAGGGAACCAGCTTGCAGTGGCTGGCACCCTGACCGGGCCCAAGCAGATTGAGAAGCTGGTGGGCATCAACGGTCACGAGATCGAAATCCCGATTTCGGATCACATGATCGTCGTCCGCTATGCGGATCGTCCTGGTGTCGTTGGCTCGCTGGGCAACGTCCTGGGGGAGCAGGGTATCAACATCGCCGGTATGCAGGTATCGCGCGATGAGAAGAAGGCTGAAGCATTGGCAGTCATCAACATTGATTCGGCGCTGCCGGGCGGCGTGCTAGACGTTGTTGGTGCAGCTATCGGCGCGAGCGTTGCCCGCGAGATCAACTTGGCTGACTAGGTTTTGCAGCTGGACTCCAAAAGGAGCAATCCTCGTGAGTCCAGAGGTGAATTCAGCGAATGAAATCCCCTTGGATATTCCAAGGGGATTTTCAGCTACCAACTGCTAAATTGCAAATTAGACGTGCGCTAAAACCAGGACCAACCGCGCCAGAATCTTCAAACGAATACAAGCCGATATTGAATGCTTTGAAGTTGGTAAGTACCAAGTAAAAGAGACTTGAGGACTGACAAGCGCATATAAGCGCGTCATGACTAGTTTGACTGCTGTCAAACACGTAGTCTTGAACGAGACAAGAGTTAGATGCCTGACATGGAACTAGCGAACACGCCACCAAATACTGAGGAGCCTACTTGAAGCCTATTGCTGTCGGAGGAATCGTGACTTCCCTTGAAGACGATTTTCCCTACGCCGATGAAAATGCTGGAAACATGATCCATGGCGTGGCGCCTTACCGAATGTTCCGCGGTGCAGTTGACGTCCGACGCTCCGGTTGGCGTTACCACTATCAAGCTCCGACGGCAATGGAGTTCATCAACAGCCAGTGTTCCCATTACATTTTTTCATGTGCGAACTTCATCCAGTTCAAGAATCATACAGAACGAAAAAAACAGGCGTACGTCTCGCTCATGAACAGTTTGGACGCTTGCAAAGTTCCTTTGGTAATTTTTGGGCTTGGGGCTCAGGCTCCGAAGACCGGCGAAGCGAACCGAGAGGATTTACCGGACGAAGCAATTGAATTTATGAAGTTCCTTGGTGACAAATGTGAGGTCATCAGTGTTCGCGGTGAGTTTACTGCCAAGGTTTTCGCAGATTTCGCCGGTGTTGAGAACACGCAAGTTACAGGCTGCCCGTCATTCTTTCAGCGCCCAGAAGCCTTTACGGAGCTTAAGGAGTATCTTCGTGGGCCCCGACGTGGACAATTATCGTTTAACGCTACGCATTTTAATAAGGCAGAGGAGAAGATTCTCTTAACGCGAGCGATTCAAGAAGATAGCTTTTGGTTGGAAGTCCATTCGAAAGAAATGCACAAATTTGCTACGGACGTCCAGATATCGCCGGAAATCGCTGAGGTACCAGAAACATTTCACTCGTTGTTAGAAGGAACGGAACCGGTTATTCGTCGGCAAACACTAGTTGACTACTTCGCTCGACGATACCGGATCTTCCGCGATGTGAATCCTTGGTATCAATTTAATAAGGAATTCGTGCGCATGAGTTACGGCACTCGATTCCATGGGAATATGGCAGCTTTATTATCTGGTCGACCTGCCCTGTGGCTCACTCACGATTCTCGAACTGCAGAACTAACAAAAACTTTGCACCTTCCGAATATGACAATTCAACAAGCTAGTGAAATGACGACGCCAGAAATGGAGAATTTTGTCGACTATGAGGAGACGTTCGATAACTTGGGGTCAATGTTTGAGAACTTCAACTCATACCTACGAAGCCACTCACTTCAAGAGATTTCTGTAGATTTCTGATATCAGAGGGTATTTCAATGATCGTTTCAGATGGTGTGGCAAGAGTCTTCCACAGAATGCCTGAGATACCGGCACCGTCGGGTAAATTCAGTCTACTGGATAGTTCGTATGACAACGCAGGGAATGCGATCCATGCTGAAGCACCCTTCTCCTTTTGGGAGACCGGAAAGGGAGAGGTGCTAGATGCTCGTCAACTTCGAACTCGTTCTTCAATGGACTTTGATCGTGCCATTCAATTCGCGAATGAAAACGCCTCCCATTATGTACTCTCGGCCGCAAACTTTATACTCTTCGAAGACATGAGTAATCCAAGGAAGCAGTCCTATAAGGACTTGCAAGCTTCGTTGGAAAAGCTTACCGTCCCGCTTGTGGTCCTGGGTATCGGCGTACAAGCACCACGCCGTTGGAATCCCACTGATCATAAGCTTCCGCAGGAAGCAATAGATTTCATGTCCTTCCTTGGGCAAAAATGCGAGGCGATCAGTGTCAGAGGTGAATTTACGTCTAGCGTTTTCCGTGACTATGCCGGTGTGAAAAATACTGTAGTTACCGGTTGCCCTTCCTTCTTCCAAAACCCTCGTGCGTTTTCAGAGTTACGTACTTTTCTTACCAGCAGGAGAAAAGGTAACGTTTCTTATAATATGACAAATTATCGCAAGCCTGCAGAACAGGAACTCATGGCTCGCGCAATTTACTCCGACCATTTTTGGGTTGGTGTAGCAAAGGACGATCTTTATAGATTTGTTGTCGAAGCAAACCATAACTTCGAGTTGGTATCGTTGCCAAAAAACATGCACTTTCTATTTGACAATCCGAAGCATCCTTTATCTAGAGACCAAGTAACTAACTATTTCATTCGCAGATACCGGCGATTTTCAGGTATGGAATCATGGAACGAATTCAACATGGAACAAATTCGTTTTTCTTATGGTACGCGTTTCCACGCAAACATGGCCGCATTGAATTCGGGAAAGCCGGCACTGTGGATAGTACATGATTCACGTACACAGGAAATGGTCGATGCACTAAGTCTCCCTCATGTCACGCTTACCGATGCTATCGAAAACGACCAACGGGACTTAGAACTTTCGCTGAATTACGAAAAAGTATTTGACGGTCTCAGTGAAAAGTATCGTGTCTTCAATAAGTTTTTAAGAATGAACCAATTACCTGAAATCAACTTTTCGTTCTAACAGGGATAAGTAAGTTGTAGAAGATTCCGGAAAGATCTACGGCAATGTTGCGCTTCACGATGAGTATCTATGGTCCAACGACAAATTAGTTCCTTGGATACGTGTAAGGAATTTGCGTGAACGATCTCATGGCTGCTAAGGGGAGGGAAATCATCGAATAATGCCCCGTGATGGTCGGTAATTCTTTCTTTTGCGTGTGGGATCTACGAGACTCTCTAGTCTTACCTGCGCTTTAATTCGATGAAAAATTTTCGCATTTGGACCCATTAGGCTAAACGGAATTTACTAATAGAAATATATTCAGGTATTTAAAAGAAAGGAAAGTTGATGCTTAACGTCACAGTTTATGGATCATGCGTTTCACGAGATCTCGTTGCATTGCAGAAGAAAACAATGAATTGTATAGATTACGTGGCGAGGCAGTCTTTGATCAGCGCAGCTTCTAAAGCTCAGGAACCAATGCTTGATACCGAATTGAGCTCGAAGTTCCAGAATGAAATGTTAGCCGGCGATTTCAGATCTGATGCGTTTCAACGATTGCATACGAACGCTACTGAGAGTGATCTAATTCTAATAGACATCATTGATGATCGGTTCGGTGTGTACCCGTTTGGAGAAAGCTACATCACCCCTTCGGCTGAATTTGCTCAATCGGGAGTTCGGCAAAGTTTGCAATTGGGCACTCATATACCTTTTGGAACCGATGAGCATTTTGAACTTTGGATGCCTGCGGCCCTGGCGATGAAGCAATCGCTCAGTGAAAATATGGCTAAGTGCTTCGTCCTAAGCGCTCCATTCACTGATGCTTCACTTGACGGGACCATTGTTCCGGAAGCACTATTCCGGAATGCTACGGTATGGAACCAGCAGTATGCTCGGTACTACGATCACTTAGGCTCGATCGGATTCAACGTGATCCGTCTTCCTTCCAAAATGGCTGTTTCTACGAAGTACCACCAGTGGGGTGTGGCCCCGTTCCATTATGTCGAAGGTGCTTATGGTTGGTGGTTTGATCGAATAGTGGAGACCATGCCGAAGATGTAGAAGGCGGTTAGCTACTTTTGAAAAGTGGGGATGGAGTAGTTGTAGCTCAGCGCGTATGAGTAATTATTTGCTGAAAGCTGCTCTACACGACGTCGAGTGGAAAACTGTCACTATTATCAGTTATCGAGGAATGCTTGTCGTTGGTACCAGGGCCAGCAGTTGCCTTGAATCGGTATGACTTGCATCAATTTTAAGGGTGACCTCAACTTTCATAAAACTGAGGTTTGAGTCCTTACCAGGCCCACTGCTTCAGGAGCAATCGATCTTTTATGAACAGAAGCCTGAAATTAACTAATTCATAATACTTAAGTCATACGAACTTTCCCGCATGTGATGAAGTAGCATAGTAACGATGGCCACGGTACAGGTACTTCTAACACTGCCGAATATGCGACAAAGCCAGTGATGTGCGCTACCTGCCCCTATCTTCGGAAAGATCAATGACGACGAAAGTACCAATGCAGATTATTAAAGTCCCGACCGACATTTCGGGAGTGAGATTCGGGTACACTATCCCACCTGGTACAAGAAATATTGCTATAGCAATTGCAGCGGAGTGCACAAAGAATCTCGTGGAACGTGGGGCGCTGCTTAAATACACATTCTTTGATGGTTCTGGAAATGTTTGTATCCCTGCGGGGCACTTTTCGCAAAGTACGAAATTGGGGCCGTTCTTCTATCTAACGATTCGGGATCGTGAAGAGCAGCCGATTCAGAAGACGGTTAAATCCTTGGAAGTTCCTCCGGGTGCTTCGCGTGTTGTAGTTTCCGGTGCGGCTTGGAAACCGCAAATGCAAACTATGATCCATGAAATTCATGTTGTTCCACTGGACGACAACGGTTTCTCGGGGGAGACTTCCGAATGCGTTCCCGATTGGATTACTAAGTTTGCTGACCCTGGTCTTAAAAAACCGTGGTTGCAACGGGCTACGAATCGGGCTCAAAGAGAGCCTGGAAATTCCGAGGTTTTCCGTGACTGGTCTATCAGCAAGGAGATCGCTGCTAAGCCTAGGGGTCTGAACTTCATTGCAGACGACTACCAAACTAGTGGTCCGAGGCGTGCAAATAAGGTAAGGGTTGCAATAATTTGTGATGAGTTTACCTACAATAGCTTCTCTCCAGAATTCGAATCTGTGGCTTTATTGCCGGATACTTGGCGTGACCAAATTGAAGAATTTCAGCCAGATATTTTTCTCTGTGAATCGGCTTGGTCCGGGGTCGACAGCAAAGTTCGTCCATGGCGGGGAAAAATCTACGGTTCCATTAAATTCGCCTATGAAAATAGAAGCACCCTTTTTGAGATCCTTAAGTATACTAAGCAGAACTCAATTCCTTCGATTTTCTGGAATAAAGAAGATCCCACTCATTACTCAGATCGAGTGAACGACTTCGTTTCTACGGCATCGCGATTCGACTACGTTTTAACGACGGCAGAGGAAGTCGTTTCTGACTATTGTAAGTTCTTGCCTTCTGACAGAGTTGGCGTTATGCAATTTGCTGCACAACCGCGTACGTTCAACCCTCTAGGTGTCATTGAACGTGAAGAAAGTGCAGTATTTGCTGGCGCTTGGTACAAAATTCATCAAGAGCGCAGCGATTTAATGCATGCCGGATTCAGGTACGTCCTAGATTCTGGAATGGACCTGACGATTCACGATCGAAATTTCGGCAATAAAGGTGATTTAGCATTCCCAGAATCATATGCGGATTATATTCACCGCCCTGTCAATCATCGGGCAACCGCTGCGCTTTATCGTAGACATTCGATTGGGCTGAATTTCAATACAGTCCTTGGATCTAATACGATGTTTGCACGACGTGTTTTCGAATTGGCAGCTTCAGGTGCCACTGTTATATCGAACTATTCCCCTGGAATAGAACGTATTTATGGGGACGCTGTGATCTTCTTCGACCGGACTAACCGAAGATTAGATGATTTTAGTCGTGATGAACGTTCTGCGATGTCGATGCGCGCATTGAATTCGACGTTAGCTGCCCATACTTACCGGCATCGCTTCGAAGAGATACTGAGATTCATTGGTATGCCGTTTACGTCGGTTCGTGAGAATCCTACGATGATTACTCGTGTGGGATCCTTTGACGAAGCTGAGGTAGCTTTGTCTTATTACAAGCGCAGATCTAATATTTTCTCGCGCTTGCTACTAGTGATTTCCTCCGAAGTTCCGACGTCTCAGTCGAGTGCCTACTTGACCAGATATATGTCTAAGAACGTAACTGCGGTAAGCGAATCACTTATGGCCAAGGAGGACGTGCCGGCAAGCAACTTTGTGCAGACTGGGGATCTTATCTGGGTGGACCCAAATCAAGAGCTGTTACGCCAATCTGTCGAAGCAACCTTGCTCCACGGGGAGTACACACATCAACCGATTGCTCTATCCGATCGTAAAGATATCGGGTGGAATGCGGGAATAATTCGTCATGGAATGCGCGTCGCCGCACCTGACGTTGTGAATTCAATTTTGCAGCCGAACATTGTCCGCCCGATCCTGGAGGTTCCTCGATGAGCTTTAATACAAAGAACGCTGGCGCTGACTACGTATTGAGCATCGTCGTACCGATGCATAACGCCGACAATAAACTCGGTGCCTGTGTTGATTCGCTTGAAAAGCTGATTAATTACCCTGCGTTAGTCGAATTATTAGGACAGCGCGAAATTGAAGTTCTCTTCGTAGATGATAAGTCGTCCGACAATACGTATACGACGTTGTCCAAGCTATGCGAGAAGTACGAGAACTGGTCCTTGTATCAAACTGAATCGAATTCGGGTTCCCCATCGACGCCGAGAAATATCGGAATTGATAGGGCTCTGGGTCAGTACATTTTCTTGCTCGACGGTGACGACGAGATCGACGCTAAGGGTATTACTACAGGTCTGGCCCTTGCCCTGAAGCATGATCATGATTTGGTTCGAGGACCAGTTGAAGTTAATTATTGGGGTGAACGACGCACCATTGTAGACAGGCTTAAACTAACTGAGCATATGTCTACTGAGGATATGATTGTCGCTATCGCCTCAGGACAAAGTCTTAACTGTTCAGCTCTCTGGAAGCGTGAGCTGTTGAATCACCATAATTGGCGATTCGACCCTGCGACTCGCATGGGCGAAGACTTGGTCTTCACTTCGGCAGCAATGAATAGTGCATCGTCCATTGGCTATGTGGATCATCCGCTGTTTCACTACATGCGTCAGCCGGGAGGCGGAGATTCCGCGATGCATTATTATTCTGGCCGAGAACTGCGCGAGCTTGTTACGTCTTGGCAAAGAGTTGAAGATTCCTTCACTGGACGCGGACTCAGCTACTTAGCGCTTCATGGAGACCGGACTATCAACTATGCGCTGAGGCTCGTAATTCGATACCTGGATCCAACGAATGTAGACGATGGAGACTTGCGATATTTTGCTGAATTTTTCGCGAGGCATAAGGTTGCACTTCGAGAGATCACCTTCACGGACCCTCACGTCAAGGACCTAGTTTCCGTACTAGGCAAAGCCGACATCAAAGCAATTACCGAGGAAATTAAACCTCGATTATTGATTGCTGGGCACGATCTGAAGTTCATGAAACCGTCGATTCCGCTGCTTCGAAAAAAGTATCAAGTTCAAATCGATGAGTGGCCGACCGAAGTTCTTCACACGGAATCCCATAGTCAAAAGTGGTTGGAGTGGGCAGACTTCATATGGGTTGAGTGGCTGACCGCAGCTTCCGTTTGGTATTCGGAACGAGTTAAACCGACTCAAACGCTTGTAGTTCGCATGCACCGGTACGAATTGGGGCGCAGTTACGGTGATCAGATTAAACGTGAAGCAGTTTCAGCGTTCGTAACTATTGCACCTCATTGCATGGAGGACTTGATCGAACGTTTCGAATTCGATCGTGGGAAAGTTCGCTTTATACCAAACTTCTATTTCACGGATTCGTATAAGCAGGCGGACTCGAGCGAGGCCAATCGTGTCTTCCAACTTGCAATTATTGGAGCTGTTCCCCAGCGGAAAGGCTATCTGAAAGCTCTTCAAGTGCTAGCAAAACTCAGGGAAACTGACAAGAGATACTCGCTGACTGTTATGGGTAAAAGCTACAAGGAGCTCTCGTGGGTAGCAGGTGACCCCTTGGAACAGGCGTACTTCGCAGCTTGCGACAGCTTCATTGAAAACAACGACTTGACCGACAGTGTTCACAATCTTGGATGGGTGAATACTTACGAGTCCGTCCATGAGTATGGATTTGTACTGTCAACGAGTGAGCATGAAGGGTCACATGTCGGCCCAGGCGAAGCATTCTGTGCTGGCAATCAAGGCGTTTTCCTTCCGTGGCGTGGAGTTGAATATGTCTATCCAGAAACTTCAGTTTTCGAAGACACGGAAGCAATGGCCGAGTACATACTTCGTATGCGAAACCTAGAAGATTTCAACCGTGTTGCTAAAGCTGGGCAAGATTACATGCGCAGCAACTATGACATCAGTCTCTTCGTTGACCGGGTGGACACATTGTTCCGAAGCGTCTAACAATAATTGAAGCTAAATCAAAGTGGGCCCCGAACAGTCGCGCGGGGCCCACTCTAGACTTTCGCAATAAACATCATCTGCAAGAAGCGATATTAATCAGCGGGGTTGCTAGGTAAATTGAAGTTTCTCCGTCGCCATGCCCACTGATCCGAGATATTTGAAAGTTACATCTAATTTAAAACTTCGAAAAGTTTTGCTGAGCGTACGTTGAATAGAGCAGTAGTGTTAAGAGTATCTGGCCCGGTTCAGACTCGCCTTCGGCACGCACAAGTTTTTCCACTAGGGTGATAGACGGTAATATTTAGACGTCTGAAATGTTCGCGCTGTGCAGAGAGAAGGCGTTGGTTTGCCTAAACGTGTCGATAAATCCACATTACTACTCGCCGCTAGAGGGCTGTTAGACATCATCCTTGCCTTGGCTTTGGGGATCACGGTGTGGCTACTGGCTGCCAGTCTCCTAGTAGGAATAATTGCAGGAGTTGTGGCAGCTGGGTTCTTGCTTGCGCGTACGTTGCTGTCGCAACGTGACGGAAAGATTGACGCCAAGTTCCGTGCTGACACTCGCGACCAGATGAAACGTATTCGAGTAGACATCTCGAAGCAGCCTTCTGGAACTAACACCATGGCAGCGAAGGCTGTCGAAGATCAGTTGAAGAGCATGGAAAAGAAGGTGCTAGCGTCGCAGAAGTCCATTGCGCACGGAATAAACGCGTTGTCATCGAATACTGTAGTTGGGGGAGCCGCGGCCGGCAGTCCCGCCAAGGCTGTAGTTCTTCCTAATCATGATGAAACTGACGAACCGAAGGCGGTTCTCGCTGCCAGTATTACTAAACGTGCAAAGCGCCCTGCGCCTATTGAAAACCAGGCTTCTGCCTATTCCCCGATCACAGGCAAGGAACGAGTGCAGTGGGTGTTGTCCAAGGAAGGCCGCGATACCTGGCGCGCAGACGATGCAGATCAGGCATACCGTGGATCTAGCCTTCCTTATAGCCACCAGATTCCTGTAGCCATGATTGCCGATGATTTTACCTACGGCAGCTTCCAGCCGGAGTTCAAGACCTTGCGTCTGAAGCCTAAAACTTGGCGTGAGCAGATGGACGCTCATAAGCCTCAGCTCTTTATCTGCGAATCAGCCTGGCAAGGCGGCTCGCCACAGGAACACCCTTGGCAGGGCAAGATTTATACTTCGATTAAGTTCAAGAAGGAAAATCGCAAGGAACTGATCGAGATTCTCGACTACTGCCACGAAAAGGGCATCCCTACCGTTTTCTGGAACAAAGAAGACCCTGTCCACTTCTCTGACCGTATCAATGACTTCATTCGTACTTCCGCACTCTTCGATTATGTATTCACTACTGCCGTCGAATGTGTAGATCTATACATCCGCGACGTTGGCGTTCCGTATGCGGATGTCCTTCCATTTGCGGTTCAGCCAAAATTGTTCAACCCAGTTGGTTCCTACGGTGCCGGCAATAGCGTCAACTTTGCTGGTACCTGGTATGGACGTTACCCAAAGCGTGCCAAGGCTGCATCGAAGATTATTGACAACGTTCTGTCTTCGGAGAACGAGATGGTCATTTATGACCGCATGTATTCTTCACCGGACAAGGCCTACGCCTACCCTGAGCGTTACAAGCAGTACACACGCCCGGCAATTTCCTACGCTGAGACTGCAGATACTTACCGACAGTCGAAATACGGAATTACCCTCAACACCGTAGCGGACTCGGACACCATGTTTGCGCGTCGCGTATTCGAACTCGCAGCTTGTGGCGCTGTGGTGCTGTCGAACACTGCCCAAGGTGTTCAGCATTTCTTTGGTGACAGTGTCTACTACGCTGACCGCGACGATTTTGACATCAAAAACATCACCGAAGCCGAGTACTTGGCCCATCAGCGTGCAAGCATGCATATTGCTTTCCAGAACACCTACCGTCATCGTGCGGAACAGATTCTCAGCGCGGTTGGCATTGCTCATGCAACTTATTTCGACAAGGTACAGTTGGTCGCTCGTGTTGACGACGAAGCTGGCGCTGAACGAGCACGAGCTTACTTCGAGAAGAACCGCGAGAAGTTTGTCGGTCTTTTGATTGTGCTTAAAGACAGCGCAGACCAGACTCTGGCGATGGAATTGACGCGACGCTACCCAAGTAGCATTCGCGTGATCCGTCAGCTAGAGATCGATGAGCGTACTTTGCGCTCACGTAACGTGCTCAAGTCCCGCAAGGCGTTCATCATCGATATGGATGAGAAGGCTCATCTAGAAGGCGACGACTTGGCCTACTTGCTAGATGTCGGAAGTTCGATGAATGAGCCACTAGCAGTGACTCAGACCCCAGAGAAGAATCGTTTCCGGTATACACGCCAGTCACGTCCGAACAATGTGTTGGTCAACGCCAATGAAGTGTTCCCGGTACTGGCAGGACGCACTAACGAGCCGTCCATCTTCCTGATCTAGAAGGACTACCACATGATTAGCATCGTAATCCCTACGTACAATTCGATCGCGAAGATGGACCTGACCCTAGAGTCACTTCGAGCGATTCCGGAGAAGGTTCCACACGAAGTGATCTTCGTTGACGATCAATCGAAAGACGACACTTTTGATCGACTTTCGGCGGCATGTGAAGAGAACGAAAATTGGAAGATTTTTAGACTTCCCGAGAACTCGGGCTCAGCGGCTAAGCCACGTAACTATGGTTTGGAACAAGCGACCGGCGAATTCCTCTTCTTCCTTGACTCCGATGACATTCTGATACCCTTGGGTCTCGAAAACGCGTACTTACACGCAATCAAGTTTGAGAGCGACGCTGTACGAAACAGCTTGGAAGTTGTTGCTCCAGACGGTAGTAGTCGGATGTCGGATCGAATCCCAGGGTGGGACAAGATCAAGGATACGAGCTCACGACTACGTGCCATTGCCAAGTTCCAAAGCTTGACCTGTTCCTTCCTCATGCGCCGTGAGGTTGTTATGGACAACGACATACGGTTCATGGAAACGCGTCGTATCGGTGAGGACATCACGTTCAGTTCCGAGGTCCTGGTTAAGTGTGAACGCGTTGCATATCGTGACGTCCCTATCCGTAAGTACGTCAAGAACGATGATGACGAAGCGTCGGTTACTCAAAAACTGAATTCATCCAACTTCAAGGACTTCATTGAGGCTTGGGCTGACGTGGATGAGATTCTTGGCGCTAGCGGTGTTTCCTTCATCAAGGAACACGGACACGCAGCTATGGACTATGCGCTTCGTCAGTTCATCTGGTTCAAGACTGAAGATCTTAGCCGAGAGGTTTTCGATTTCTTCAGCCAATTCTGTAATACGCACTGGAACTACATTTCAACGTTCAAGTTCAGTCGCCGATTGAACGAGTTGGTATTGGCCGCACGAGACGACAACTACGAACAGTTTGTTGACGCCTGCAAGATTCGACTCGTACTTGCCGGACATGACCTGAAGTTCATGAACGATATTCTTCCGGAACTGCAGAAGCGGTACAACGTACGCACAGATAAGTGGACCGGGCACACGACTCATGATGAAGCCCAGAGCCGCGAACTTTTGGAATGGACAGATTACGTCTGGGTGGAATGGCTCCTTGGTGCAGCCGTTTGGTACTCAAAGAACGTCCAGTCGCGTCACCGTTTAGTTATTCGTGCCCATCGAAGCGAAATGACAGTAGACTACGGACTAGAGCTTGAGCTGTCCAAGGTCGCGAAAATTATCGCTATTGCGCCGCACTCGCTCAATGACTTCAGCGACCGTTTTGATATCCCTTATGAAAAGTTTGAGCTCATTCCTAATGCGTTCGACGTTGAGGGTTACAAAACAGACCCAGACGATGCAGATGCCCGCCGTTTCCAGCTGGCAATGATCGGAACCGTTCCAGCTTTGAAGGGTTTCCACAGAGCCATTGAACTGCTTGCCAAACTCAGAGCTGTTGATGAGCGCTACGAGCTGAGCGTCTACGGGAAAAAATACTCGGAGTACGGCTGGGTCATGAATTCAGAATCAGCCCGTAAGTACTACGCGATGTGTGACTCCCGCATTGAAGAGCTGGGCCTGGAAAATGCCATCCATTACCAAGGCTGGGTCAATACTAAAGAAGCGCTCCGCAACGTTGGTTATGCCTTGTCGCTTAGCGACTTTGAAGGCATGCAAGTTGCACCAGGCGAAGCATTCTGCGCCGGGGGACAAGGGCTATTTCTGCCGTGGCGTGGCGTGGAATCCTGCTATCCAAGTGAGTTCATTTTTGACTCAATTGAACTCATGGCCGAGTATATTTTGGCAATGCAGGATGATCGTACTTCGTTCGAACGTGCGTCGAACTATGGTCGGGAATTTATGCTTGAGCGCTATGATACTAAGATAGTCACTAGCCGTGTGGCAGATTTGTTGGATCACGTTCGTGCGTAGAGCCACGAATATCTTGAAGTAGGGAAATCGTAAGTGGAATTTGTGCCGTCAGATAATGACCGTCAACTTTTAGCAGCGTATGCAGGTCAATTTTCTGACGGCACGCCCCGTGGCTGGGAATTTAAAGAACTACCCGAGGGCTGGGAAATAACGTTGCCTAACAATGCCAAGCTGTTGACTTCAGAGCTCGTTAAGCCAGCGATATGGGCTGAAGTTCCTGCCAAAGACGCTAATACAACGACTCTCTGGCGCAACTCCTTGGCCTATTTGCCACGTATCCTCCAAATCCAGAGTGGAACTCTAGAAGTTCTCTTGGCAGAAAAAATCGTAAATTCATTTCTTGACTGGATTGAATCAGTCGCAGCGGATGATATTGGCAAACTTAAGTCAGGTAGCCAAGACCATCAAAGCGCATTGCGGTTACGTACGTTGCTTTGGATTCTGTCATTTCTTTTCCGCCAAGATCGAGAAGAGGAATTTAACCGATTCTTGACCCTGTACGTACGCTTATTATCCGTCGAGAACCGATTGCTAGATGAGCTGAGTCTTTTCCAGCCAAATAACCACGGAATTATGCTCGGCATCGCACACTTGCACGCGGAGACTCTACTTTCTGGCTTGGTATCGGAGGGCGCGAACGCCCACGAGTGGGTCAAGCGTTTGTATTCGACTCTGGGAGAAATCATAGACGAAGACGGTATAGCGTCGGAAAACACGCCAATCTACCAGGTCTTCTACGTGATGCTACTGGAAGATATTGTGTCGTTTGTTAAATGGGCCGGAAAGTTTTCGGGTCAAGCAAGAATGTTCGAACTATTGTTGCGAGCAGCGCAAATCGGCGTACGTAAGCAGCTTCTACCAAATGGTGCAGTTCCTCCGCTAGGAGACAGCCCGGGGGGCATACAATACCGGTTTAAGCCAATGTTAGGTAGCCTCTGGTCTCCCAATAATGGGCTTGCTGTGATAAGCCGTGACGAAGAGTACCTGTCTTTCGTAGCTGGCTTCAGGAGTGTAATTCATAAACAGCTTGATGACCTGAGCATTGCCTGGTGGCGCGGCGGCGACTTCATATTCCGTGATGCCGGACTTCTTAGCTATGACCAGAATGACCCAATTGCTGTAGCTATGCGCGGACCAAAGGGCCACTCATTGCCTACCTACACACAGCTCGACTCTTGGACTACCAAAAATTCGATTTCCTACGGCAGGAATACGAGTAGATTGCGTGGAAACTTACTATCACGTGAACAGTCGGAAAACGAACTGAGTTTTCTAGCAGAACTATCATTTGACGGGACTCCAATTATACGTCGCCGTGTTCGTCGAATCGGCACAGAAGTTCTCAAAATACGTGACACCTTCACATCCGTCCGCTTCGGAAACCCGATAGTTCGGTTCTTACTCGACCCGTCGATTCAAGTAACAGGTCAGACGAATAATACGATTGTGCTGGAGCGGCCTGGCTTCAGGTGTGTCGCGAAATTTGAATCGACTAAACCTGAATTCGCCCCACGTCTTCAAGTCGGAGAGTCCAATATTGCTTTGGAACATCATAAGCTGGCGAAAACAAAAGAATTGCTAATTACAATACCTGGTTCGCCTGAGTCTGCAGATGTAATCTCAACTTTTGAACGAACTAATTCTTAGGAGTGTCATAAATATGATTGGTGTCACCGGAATCCTTAATAGTCTACCCGCTACTTTTCCGCTGGAGACTCATGAAAATTCTGGAAATATGATCCACGGAGACGCGCCTTTTCAGTTATTTGATGATGCGTATCTTGCTATCAATCGTGATTGGCCAGGTTATAAGCCTGGAGACCGTTTCAAAGATTTCGTAAACGAAAAGTGCACGCATGTTATTATTACATGCGCAAACGTTTTTCGAGCGAATGATTTCGGAGAAAATATTCGAAAGAGATACGTTAAGCTCGTTGAAATGCTAAATGGTTATGAGAAACCGATTATATTATTCGGATTGGGAGTTCAGGCAAAGGAACAGGACCTATCCAAAGTAAAATTCCCGCCCGAAGCAATTGTAGCGATGAGAGCTATCGCTGAAAAGGCTACCGCTGTAAGTGTACGTGGCGAGTTTACTCTTTCAGTCCTGAAGCAATTTGGTGGTGTGGAAAATGCCTATGTTACCGGCTGTCCAAGTTTCTTTAGCTATCCAGATGCTTTTTCGAAGCTTAAAAAGAATATTGAGCTTCTTCGGGCTAACGAATTTCCACGTATTGCATTTAGCGGGACACACCATGCAGCGGAATCGGAACAATTATTGTTGCTGAATACTATCCGTAACAATGGTTTCTTTATTGAACCGCAAGATAGGGCGAATTACAGGTATCTAAAAGATATCTTAGAAAATCCCGAAACTGCTGTCGCCCCAGCTCATTTCCAGCGGCTGCTTTCAGGCCCATCGCCAAAGCTGCAACGCGAAGAATTCTGTAATTACCTTTCTCGGAGACTTAGGTTGTTCCGCGATCTCAAGCCATGGAAGGAATTCAACGGAGAGTTTGTTGATTACACCTTTGGTACTCGTTTCCATGTGAATATGGCAAGTATGCTTGAAGGAGTACCTGCCTTATGGATTACGCATGATTCTAGAACACGTGAACTGGCAGATGCGCTTCATTTACCGTCGATGGATGTAGAACAAGCCGGCGTTCTCAGCATAAGTGAACTTATCAATGCAACGGACTATGAACCGCTATTCTCTAACCTTGACAGGCTCTTTGAACGTTTTAACCAGTTCTTGGACGCAGCAACTCTTCCGAGAGTTCGTGTTCCTGAATTAAAGATCGCAGTTAAGCAGTAACTATTATTTGTTTAAGTGCTAGAATAAAGAAACGAACTAGCATTATTCAATTAGGCTACAATGATATGTAGAATATTCTGTCATTATTCCAAGAGCTATACTGCTAGATTCAATAAATTATAATCGTGATCAAGTTTTTGAAAGTGATACATCCGATCGAGTGAATCTAAGTAGTATTATCCGCTCACCATAACCATCAGACTAAGAGTAGGTGTCGGTTTTGACCGGTTTTTCTGTCACGCTAACTGAAGGTAAAATCAGTTTTGAAAGCGATCTTGCATTATCTGGATTTCAAGTCGAGCGTTACGAGGTCTTGGGATTCCATGGTGTTGGTATTCTCAATCGGACTTTAGTTTGCAACCAGACAGAGGCGCAGACGGCGATCGCATCAATCACAGATTCTCCTGCGCAAATTGGCCAATCGTTGAGGGGTTCTGTCGCCGTTTTGATTCGGGATTTATGGCACAACCATATCCATCTTTTGGCCGATCCCTTTGGTGGCTGTATGGTTCAACATTTCGAATCTAATGGGATAGATATTTACGCTTCCGATCTTGAGACGTTGAAAAGAACCGTAGCTCTACACGGACTCAAGCTTGAAAAGAATTTGGCTTACATCATGAGTGTCAGTCTAATTGGGAATGGAGGGTTGACTGAATCTCCATTTAAAAACGTTAGAGTGTTAGAACAATTCAGCTTTGTTTCGTTTGATAATACTAGGTTTAAAGAATGTAAATATCCTCAATTTAACGAACTAACAAGCCCTGATGTGCCTATCGAAGAAGCCATAGATCAGTTTCTGGAAGACGTCAGCATAAACATTAATGCGGCCAGTCGTTACCAGAGTCGGCGAAAAATTTCACAACTTACAGGCGGTATTGACTCGCGAATGGTGCTGGCTGGGCTGGTTGGCGCAGGCAAAGCACAAGAGTTTTCATATTTTGTTGGTGGGGCTGAGGATTCATTAGACGTCATGACCGCCAGGAATGTCTGTGCAACCCTAGATCTTATTATGACGAGATATGATGGCGTGGATCGAGCCATTCGACCAGCAGGTATCGACGAACTTACTTGGTCTCTACATGAAACAAACGGCGTTCTCCAAGGTCCAGCGGACCCTGGCCTGGCTAGTAACGAGAATCTAATTCTCAGCGGCGGTTATGGCGAATTCCTGCGGTCCTTCTACGCTAAAGGACGCCACCCAGAATTGTCTTCGCCATTTTCGACTTTTGTTGGGACATTCGGAAATTATGGCATCGGGGATTCTGACACGCGCGGGTTTTGGAATCGAAGTTTTGTCGAGGAGACGGGTAGTCGTCTTCAGGGGCTTATTGCTAATTTTGCAGACTTTGGCATTAATGGGGCTGCACAACTTGACTACCTTTACGTTGCCACGAGGAACAGATATTACGTTGGCGAGATTAGTAGATCGATGAGTCGTTTTACAAATAGATTTGATCCTCTGTATTCTCCAGCGCTGGTTGTTATTATGAATCATTCTTCCATGGCAGACAGGGACTCTGGAGAACTACAGCTCGAAATCCTTCACCGTATGGCCCCAACACTTTTATCTATTCCATTCGACACTCCTCGATTCAGCAAAGATTTCGCCACACGTTTTCGGATCGAGATGCAGCCAACTAGAACTGGACACGCTCCAAGGTTTGACGGACGAAGTAACAGAATTCCTTTGCGGCCTACTGGCGTTCTACCCTTACCGGATAGCGGTCTGCTCAAGAGTCAGGCTTTAAAGGTTAATATGCCTTACCACGCGCTTAAGGAAGCGCAATATGCAAAAGACTTGATTTCTCGAGAATTGGTTAATGGGCTGGACGACGAGTTTCGTCAATACTTTAACATGGATGAGTTACAGGGCTATTTGAAATCTCCAGTTAAATGGCGTCCTCAGATTCGCTTGCTTCGGCGTTTAGGGTCGAATATTGCTTGGTTTACATCCTAGTCAAGAACTTCTCATAGATGTTTTGAAGCTTCTTTCGTCCGTGTGCCGAATGTGACCCGTATACATTTTCAATCTTTCGAGATGGCATCGAGAACCTCTGATTAGTGGGCGTGGAATACGGCAACTGGTTTCTCTAGCTTGCTCGGCCGTGCCGAATAGAGTTTGTTGGTACTGCGTGCCTGGCTAATAGGGGCTCACAAAAGTTAAGCGTGGTGCAGGATGCTCAGCACGGCCGTAGCCCCTGATGAATAGGGTTAGTCGGTACCTCGTCCCCCTGTTTCGTGCCAAGGTTAGTGACCCCTTCTCAAAACTGTGTTTCGTCAAGTTTTAGTAGGCCATTAAAGCGCTTAAAAGTAGGCCACTTCGGCTCAAAAGTAAGCCATTTCAGCACGGACTGAACCCTGCACCGACCTGAATACTCAAATACACAGGTCAATGCAGGATTCAACACTGAACGTTCCAGGACGACGACGGAAATTCAGCACTGAGCAAGCCTGCCTGCTGGACTTCAGGACACCTGCTGGCGCGACGCCATGGCGCCACCGCACTCATCTCATCAACGCGTTCTTCACTCGGTAGGACTGGCCCCGGAACTGCAGCAAACGCCCGTGGTGCACCAGCCGGTCGATGACCGCCGCCGCCATGTTCTCGTCACCGAACACCATGCCCCAACGTTTGAACTTGAGATTCGTCGTCACCACCAAACTGCGCTTCTCATACCCATCGGCAATCACCTGGAACAGCAGCCGGGCACCCTCATCATCAATCGGCAGGTACCCGAATTCGTCAATGATCAGCAACTCGTTCTTGGCAACCGAAGCCAGTTCCTTATCCAGGCGACCTTCGGCTTTGGCGCGGCGCAGCTGCATCACCAACCCCGCTGTGGTGAAGAACCGGGCCGAGATGCCCCGACGGCAGGCTGCGACGGCCAGTGCCGTGGCCAAATGTGTTTTGCCGGTCCCGACGTCACCGAACAGAATCAAGTCCTGGGCATGTTCGAGGAAATCCAAATCAGTGAGCTGCTCCCGCCCGTAATCTGCCCGGAAAGTAATCGCTGTGAAGTCGTACCCATCCAACGTCTTCAATGCTGGAAGCTTGGCTGCACGCAGCAACCGTGCCCGCCGTGCGTCAGTACGCGAGCGCTGCTCGGCGATCAACAGATCGTAAAGGAACTGCCGCTGCTTCGGGGTGCCCTTACGCGCGTATTCCTCCATCACCGTGCTCGTCAACGACGCCGCGCGGCCGGCCCGGAGCAAGTCCTCGATCTTGATCTCGCTCATGCGGCCGGGCTGCCTTCCACCGTGGTCTGCTGCTGCCCGGGAACCGTGAACAGCCGGTCATAAACTTCTAAGTCCACGATGCCCGATTCGAACTGGCTGCCTTGGGAAATCCGGCGGGCCAGCATGCCTAGCGACGGGTTGGACGGATCAGCACCGTCCACGACCAGCTGCTCGGCAGCATCCAGTGCAGTAAGGAACCCGGCTGCCTGCGATGCCTCGTCCAACGCGGTGAAGAACTGCCGCCGGTCCGCCGTATCGGCAGTATCGATCCAATCCTTGAGCGGGTCAGCGAACTGGGCGCGGATCGGCGAATTCGACCACGCGCCAGGCTTGCGCGCCAACGCCCCCAGCACCACAGACGGTTCGCTGATCGTCTCCGGGTGGTATCCGAAGACCCGCGGGAAAGACCGGATTATCTTGCCCTGTTCATCAAGCAATTCAATCGTTTCGTGCCGCAATCCAACACTCACCTGGCGGGTCGCGAATGATGGGCCGGCTGCGTAAGTGTTCTGGGCGACTTGCACGTGCCCATACTTATTGGCTTTGCGCACCTCATACTGCACCGGGTCGAACTGGACCGACGGCAACGCCAGCAGCGCTTCCTGATCCTGGGCAAACAACACCTGGCTGGATTCCCGCTTTTTCCAATGAGGCTTCGAAGCGAACTTCGCAGCGCGAACCGCCAAGAGCTCATTGAGCTGCTCCACAGAGGTCGCTGCAGGGATGGGCACCATGATGTTGCGGCGCAAGAACCCCACCGCGTTCTCCACGTTGCCTTTCTCATGGCCCGACTCAGGATTGCAAAACCTGGACTGGGAACGGTAATGGTTCTTGAACGCCTCGAACAGCTTCGTCTCGGTGATTCTCTTGCGTACCCGCCGCCCCACACCAGTGGCGTTATCGAAGATCATCAGCGTCGGCGCGCCGCCAACCTCATCGAAGATGCTGCGCAGGCCATGGCATACGCATTCAGCGGTTTCCCCGCGGTAAGCGCGTACGAAACGCATGTTCGAAAACGGGAAGGTCACCACCAGCATGTGCAGGGTCTGCCGGTGTCCTGCAATCAGCGCATCTGCTTGGCCGAAGTCAACCTGAACGCTGCCAGGGGGCCATTGGAGCTCCAGGAACCCGTCGCTGGCGCTTTGCTGGTCAGCACGGTATTTCTTCACGAACCGCTGCACCGGCGAATACGTGCCCTCATAGCCTTCCTCCTCGGTGAGTCGGTCGAAGATCCGCTGGGCGGTATGGCGCTGCTTGCGCGGTGCGTTGCGGTCCTCATCGAGCCACGCGATGATGATCGATTCGAATCCGTGGATCACCGAGCCCGTCCGCGAAGTTGCTGAGGGCGGCTTGGGCGAATAGTCATCAATTTTCAAGTACTTGGCCACGGTGCTGCGTGAAAGCCCGACTTGCCGGGCGATTTCCCGGCCGGAAACTCCCTGGGAGTCTAATTTCCTGATACGTTCTTGAACGGACATGGGTACCGTCACTTCTCTTTCGTTTCCTTTCCAACACCCGTTGATTGTCTGCAAACATCATGTGGTGGGTGTTGGAAGGAATTTATCGTGAAGCAAGACGGGCCCATGTCTCTTTTGCGTTCAGCAAAGTAAAGTGCCGTCTTCGTCCAGGATCTGGCCTGCTGCTGGCTGTGGAGGTTGTGGGTGCGTCTTGGCTTCAGGTGGTGATCATCAGCGGCCTGGAACCATTGGGGCTCACTGGCCTGTTTTTCATGCTGACGTGGCCTGAATCAGGCCGCTGAAATGGCCTACTTCTTGTGCTGAAGTGGCCTACTTTTATCTGATCACACACAAAAACACCAATCACCTCAGCGAAGTCATCTGGAACCAGCGCGTCAAAAGCAATCTCATCCCCGTTGATCAACACACTAGAACCGCGTAACCCCTTCAAATCAGTAATCAACCGCTTCAACGGCAACCCAGACAGTTCCTGCAAATGCCGGCCAATGGCCAACGCAGCAAAGACCACGGTCAAATGAGCATCAATTGAATCCTTTTCCCGGTGGAAGATCGGCCTAGCCCGCAAATCTGACTTCGTCATCCTGAACGACGCTTCCACTTGCCACAAATCGTGATAAGCACTAATCACCTGCGTAGCAGGCACCGATTCGACCGGCAGGTTCGTGACGTAGCCCTTGAGCCCAGCCAGCATCCTGGCACGCTCGATGATCTTCTCGTCCAGCTCTTTCTCAGCCCAGCTCACTTTCAGGAACCGCACCTTCTTCATCGGTGCTTTCCCTTCAGCGACCGCCAGGGCTTTACGTTCCATGAGGTTGATATTCCTGTTATCCCTGGCGAACCGTTTCGCTGACCACTGGTAAACAATGCGCCGTTCCCGCGCGTTCTTCCCCGTACCCATCACCCTGGTGGATTCAAGGAGCTGACCGTTGGTGAACCTGTTGCCCTTGGTATCGAAATGCTCCTGCAAATCATAGGGTGCCTTGGTCAGTCGGGATCCGACGATAAATTTGAATCCTGCATCCTCGATCGCATTCAGATTATTCGCCGACAGCATCCCGGCGTCCGCGACCACAACCAGGTCGGTGATGCCGTGCCGTTTTTGAAATGCTTCTAGAACGGGGATGATCGTGGTGGTTTCTGCCTTGTTCCCTTCGAACATATGCAGCTCCAAAGGGAACCCTGCCGGGTCAACAAGGAGCCCGGCCTGGATTTGTTGGTCGACGCGGCGTTCTTTGCTCATTCCGACTTTGCGGAGTTTATCTTCGTCTTTCGCCTCAAAATGAAGGGTGGTCACGTCATACATCACCAAAGACGCTAAGCCGACGGTGGCTGATCGGTAAGTGACCATGGCCTTGGCCAGCTGGTCGCGGTAGTCCTGTTCGATGCAGGTTCCTAGGCTGCGGAACAAGGTCCGCAACGAAGGGTGAGGCGCATCGATGTCTTTCAGAACGCGGATGGTGTCTGCTTTGGACGTCGGTTCAATAATTCTGGCGAGAACCATGGCTTTGAAGGCTGTGTAATCCAAGACGTTGAATCCCAGCCGGTCGTAGGCGGCTTCGAGAATTTCCCAGAGGATCGTGGCTGGGGAGGCAATCACCTTGCCAGTCGCGCTAATGCTTCTGGACTGGTTTGCAACGGTTTGCTGAATGGATTCCGGGTCTCGCCAATCCGCGACATCGCTGGTTTTCACCGGGGTCTGCTCGATATCGCCGAAGTCGAAGATCTGCTGTCCCGGACGTAATTGATCTTCTGCTTTGGACAAGAGGACAGCGAGTTCAGTATCCGTGTGTGCTGAACCAATGTGTTCAATGCCAGTCACGATACGTCCGGTGCGGTTCACGATTTGCACCGCGACCGCACCTGACTTGGTGCGGACCTTCCGGATGAATCTCAAGGCCATGGTTCTACCCTACGGTGCGCAGGTGAATTAGTGACCCTGGTTGGGTCCCCGGAAAGTAGTCCAGTGACTATGCGAGTACTCGTGTCCGACAATGGACACAGGAGGAATCACAGAAACAAT
>NZ_MPBI01000004.1:0-342661 GCF_001906485.1 Glutamicibacter sp. 0426 | reverse complement strand
CTCCGGAGCAACTTTTCCAGCTTACCACCGCGTTGACCATTGTCAACTCGGCGTTTCAGACTGGTTCACCCCGCTGTTTCCGACTCGCCTTTTCAGGCCGGCCGGATCAGCGGCGCGAGATAAAACTTTACACGCATCCCGCCACGACGCAAAATCGGCCTGTTTCCAGAACTTGCGGGCTAAAATCCCCGGAATCATGCGGATCCTCAGCATTCCAAGATGAATAGCGGCTGAAAACAACGGAAATTCGTTGTTATGAAGCGGGTCACCTTAACGACCGTGGGTCATAACTTGCCTTGGCAAGTTATGACCCACTCATGATGCTTGGAAGCTACTTGGCCTTCTCAGCACGCAAACGCGATACCTCGTAGAGCGAGATGCCGACAGCCATCGAAGCGTTCAGCGATTCCATGGCCGAGTCGATTGGAATCGACACGATGGCGTCGCAGTTTTCGCGAACCAGCCGGGACAGGCCCTTGCCCTCGGAACCAACCACAATGCACAGCGGGCCGGTTGCCAATTCGAAGTTCGGCAGCTGCATATCGCCACCAGCGTCGAGGCCGATCACGAAGATGCCGGCAGCCTTGATTTCCTTCAGCGCGCTGGTCAGGTTGCTGCACTTGGCAACAGGTACGCGGACCGCTGCGCCGGCGCTGGTCTTCCATGCCGAGGCGGTCATGCCGACGCTGCGGCGTTCTGGAATGATCACGCCGTCTGCGCCGAAGGCCGATGCCGAACGGACAATCGCGCCCAGGTTACGCGGGTCGGTGATGCCATCCAGTGCCAGGAACAGCGGCTGGGTCTTGGTGTAGCCCTTGTCGAAGTCCTTGATGGTCTTGGTAGCCAGCTGGACTGCGTCCTTGTACTCGTATGGCGGGATCTGCAGGGCCAGGCCCTGGTGGATCGCGTCATCGGTCATGCGGTCCAGCTCAGGCTTGGATGCTTCCATCAGCGGGATGCCCAGCTCGGCAGCCAGCTTCAGGGATTCGCGGACGCGGTCATCGACGTCGATGCGGATGGCAACATGCAGCGCCTTGGCAGGGATCCCGGCGCGCAGCGCCTCGACGACGGAGTTGCGTCCGGTGACGAATTCGGCGTTGACCTTGATGCGTTCGGTACGGCGGCCGGCGCTGCGCTTGGCAGCCGAGCGCTCGGAAAGCTGCTTGGCACGGTACGCCTTGTGGTACGGGCGGTCCTCTGCCTTAGGGGTCGGGCCCTTGCCCTCGAGGGATCGACGTCCCTTGCCACCACTACCCTTGGTTGGGCCCTTTTTGCTCATTGGTAATTGTCCTTTGGTTTTTGAGTTCGTTGGCGTCGCGCTGATTCGCGACTAGTTATCCAGGGTCCAGCGGGCGCCATCGGCCGAATCCACCACGGTAATCCCGGCGGATGCCAGTGCATCGCGGATCGCATCGGAGCGCGCCCAGTCCTTGGCTGCCCGGGCTTCGGCGCGTTCGGCCAGCTGCGCCTGGATCAGCTGGTCCAGGGCCTCGTGCTCTGCGGAAGAATCCGACCCTTCATTGCTGCCAGCATCATCCAGGCCCAGCACCTGGGTCATGGCCAGGACCTGGCCCAGGGCCTTGGCGGCGGCAGCGTCATCACGCTGGTCCAGGGAAGCGTTGCCCAGCCGCACGGTTTCATGCAGTGCAGCCAGGGCCATGGGAACGTTCAGGTCATCATCCATCGCGGTGCCGAAGGCTTCCGGCACCGCGGTGGCTGCGATCGCCTCGGCGGCGGCACCCAGGCGGTAGCGCGCATTGGAGATGAAGGTATCCACGCGTTCCACCGCTGCCCCGGCCTCGGTCAGCGAGTCCGGGCGGTAATCGAGCATCGAACGGTAGTGCGCCTGGCCCAGGAAGTAGCGCACCACGCGGGCATCGGCCAGCGCTAGCATTTCCTCCGGGGAGATGGTGTTGCCGATGGACTTGGACATCTTCTCACCCTCGTAGGTGACCATGCCGTTGTGCATCCAGTAGTTGGCGAAGCCGTGGCCTGCCGCATTGGACTGGGCCATCTCGTTCTCGTGGTGCGGGAAGCGCAGATCCAGTCCGCCGCCGTGGATGTCGAATGCGCTGCCCAGGTATTTGCCGGCCATCGCCGAGCACTCGAGGTGCCAGCCCGGGCGGCCGCGTCCCCAGGGGCTGGGCCAGGACGCGGTCAGCGGATCGGTATCTTTGTGCCCCTTCCAGAGCGCGAAGTCGCGTGGGTCCCTCTTGCCGCGCGGATCCGAATCCGGGGCGTCCTGCATGTCGTCGACCTTCTGGCGGGTCAATGCACCGTACTGCTCATAGGAGCGCACATCGAAGTAGACATCACCAGAGCTGTCGGCTGCCGGGTAGGCGTGGCCTCGGTCGATGAGCTGCTCGATCAGCTCATGCATTTCGGTGATGTGCCCGGTCGCGCGCGGCTCATAGGTCGGCCGGCGCACGCCTAGCGCCTCGTAGGCAAGCGAGAATTCCTGCTCGAAGCGGTACGCCAGGGCGAACCATTCTTCGCGCGGCTTGTAATGGGCATCGGCTTCGAAGTCCGCGGCGAAGGAGTTCGCCGACTTTTCCAGGATCTTGTCATCGATGTCCGTGACGTTGCGGACGGTGGTGACGGCGAAGCCGCGGTATTCGAGCCAGCGCACCAGGATGTCGAAGACGATGGCACTGCGAACATGGCCCACGTGCGGCATGCCCTGCACGGTGGCGCCGCAGTAGTACAGCTTGACTTCGCCTTCCGCCAATGGCTGGAAGTCGCGTACGGATGCTGTTTTGGTGTCATAGAATCGCAGGCTCACGCCTTTAAGGTTATCCGATGGATGCACGCTTTGTGCTTCACTTGTGACGCTCTCGATGAGCTAAGCCCGCGGCAGCGCCGACGGGCCTAGTGCGAAACCGGATAGACCAGTGCGGTGGCATAGGCGGTCACGCCCTTGCCCTCCCCCTCGTACCCCAGCCCGTCGCTGGTAGTCGCAATGACGCTGACTGGGGCGCCGATCGCCGCGCTCAGCACCGCGTTGGCCTCTTCGCGGCGCGCGGCGAAGCGCGGGCGGCGGCCGACGAACTGCACCGAGACATTGCCGATCTCGAATCCTGCCTCGCGCACCAGGCGGGCGGCTTCTGCAATCAGGCTCACACCGCTGGCCCCGGCGAATTCCGGGCGGTCCACCCCGAAGTGCGTGCCCAGATCGCCTATGCCCGCTGCGGAGAACAGCGCATCGCAGGCAGCGTGCGCTACCGCGTCGCCGTCGGAGTGGCCGGACAGCCCGATGTCGTCCGGGAAGTGCAGTCCTGCCAGCCACATTTCGCGGGCCGGGTCGTCGCTGACCGCGTGGACATCGATGCCGTTGCCGACTCGTGGCAGGATCATGGCTTCTTCCTTTGCACTGGGGTTGCTGGCCAGGTGGCTTGCCGCGAGCTTGCCGGCGGCGTCGAGGTCTTCGGGGTAGGTGACCTTCAGTGCTTGCTGCGATCCGGGCAGCACCTGGACTTCGGCGCCGAAAGCCCGCACGATCGACGCGTCATCGGTGACCAGCTCCAGTTCGGCTTCGGTGCAGGAATCCAGCCGGGCGTGCGCCGCGCGCAGCAGCGCCGCGTCAAAGCCCTGCGGGGTCTGCACCGCGCGCAGGGTGGAACGCGCCGGGGTTTCCTTGATGATCTCGTCCTCGCCGGAGGCATCGGGCTGGACCACGCAGATGGTGTCGGTGACGTCCAATGCCGGAATCACCGCGCTGCACTGCTCATCGGCCAGGGCGTGCAGCACCCTTTCATGCAGCTCGGCCGGGGCGAAAGCGCGGGCTGCGTCATGGACCAGGATATTCGCGGCCTCTGAACTGGCGACGGCCAGTCCGGCGCGAACCGACGCGGCGCGGCTTGCACCACCGGGCACGGTACGGACCCGTTCCCCGTACTGGGCCATGGCTGCGGCCAGGCGCTCGTCCTTCGGCGGGGTCACCACAATGATTTCGGTGATCTGCCCAACCCCGAGGATCCGGTCCACTGCGTGTTCTGCCAAGGACTTCCCGGCCACCTGAACCATCGCCTTGGGAATTCCTGCGCCAAGACGGGTTCCCATACCGGCCGCAACTAGGATCAGGCTTGAATTTTGCGCTTCGCTTTGCTTCACAGCGCCCAGCTTATCGTGCCGCGTCATCCTGAATCGGCTGCTTTAACGCCAAAAGCCGTGAAACGCTTGGGAGCGTTTCACGGCGATGCGTTACCGGAACTGGGTTAGGCCGAAGCCAGAACCTCGTCCAAGAGGCCTTCCGCCTTGGCCTCGTCCAGATCCTTGGCCAAGGCCAATTCACTGATCAATACCTGGCGAGCCTTGGCCAGCATGCGCTTTTCGCCTGCCGACAGACCACGGTCGTTTTCTCGGCGCCACAGGTCGCGAACTACTTCTGCAACCTTGATGACATCGCCGGAAGCGAGCTTCTCGACATTTGCCTTGTAGCGGCGCGACCAGTTGGTCGGCTCTTCGGTAAATTCAGCACGAAGGACATCGAACACATGGTCCAAGCCTTCCTGACCTACCACGTCACGTACGCCAACAAGATCAACGTTCTCGGCTGGAACCTCAATGGTCAGGTCGCCCTGAGCCACCTTGAGCTTGAGATACATTTTCTCTTCGCCCTTGATCTTGCGCATCTTGATCTCTTCGATCATTGCGGCACCGTGGTGCGGGTAGACAACAGTCTCGCCAACCTCAAAAACCATGTGGATAAACCCCTTTCCCACGTCCTAGTCTACCATGTTTGCTATTCATGGCCTTGCGACTGTGCCCCATATAACCGCGAATTCATGCGGAATTGCCTCTTCCACTTGCAAGAGAAACATGCTATGAAGAAGATAAGGCAGTCGATTGCACACCTCCCCCTTTCCCAGCGACGGTTGTCTACAACTTGTCGAAAAGCGTGTGTTGCACGTCGCTAAATCGCGTCTTTGCGTGAAAAACAGCTAGGCTTAGAGGTAATCGTGGTCCTTTTCGCGGCTGCCCCTGCCCCAGGTGCAGCCGATTCAACCGGCCACGAACCCGAAGCAACTCATTATTCTCACCGAGGAGTTAGTGTCGTGATCACCGCACGCATGACCGCTGGACGTCGCATCGCCGCGTCCCTCGCTGTGGCTGCCCTGGCATTCGGTGTCACCAGCTGTGGCGCCATCAACGAGCAGGCCACCAACATGGACTACGCCGCCAGCGATGGCGTCAACGTCGATGTCGCAGACGCCAAGGTCCGCAACCTGATGTTCGTCACCAACAGCGACGACACTGAAGCCCGCCTGATCGGCTCCGTAATCAACGCCGGCGATTCCGCGCTGACCCTGTCGGTCAAGGCCGAGAACACTGCACCTGTCTCCATCCAGGTTCCTGCCGATGGCACTATCAAGCTTGAAGATGAAAAGAACGAGCAGATCATCAAGAACTTGGGCATCCCTGCTGGCCAGCACGCACCTTCGGTCTTCACCGTCGCCGGCGAGAACGTGGAATTCAGCGTTCCAGTAGTCGATGGCACCCTTGCCGAATACCGCGACTTCGTACCGGGCGGTGCCGATGAGTCGGTCACCGAGCACCTGACCCCGGAAGAGACCCACTCGACTTCGGGCCACTAGGCTCCGCAAGCCGAAACAGCAGCCCCGGACAGAATCACTGATTCTGTCCGGGGCTGCTGCCGTATCCGGGCTATTAGGCCTTAGACCACGAACTTGTAACCCAGTCCGCGCACGGTCACCAGGCGTTCGGGGACTGCCGGGTCAACCTCGATCTTGGAACGCAGGCGCTTGACGTGCACATCCAGGGTCTTGGTGTCGCCCACATAGTCGCTGCCCCAGACGCGGTCGATCAGCTGTCCGCGGGTGAGCACGCGGCCGGCATTGCGCAGCAGCATTTCCAGCAGTTCGAATTCCTTCAGCGGCATGGACACCTCGGTGTTGTCGACCGAAACCACATGGCGTTCGACGTCCATGCGCACCGGACCGGCAGTGACCACGTTGCTGATCAGCTCCTCGCCTTCGCCCTGGCGTCGCAGCACGGCGCGGATGCGGGCCAGCAGTTCGCGGGAGGAATACGGCTTGGTGACGTAGTCGTCCGCACCGAGTTCCAGGCCCACTACCTTGTCGATCTCCGAGTCCTTCGCAGTGAGCATGATGACCGGGACCTGGCTGTTCAGGCGGATCTGGCGGATCACCTCGGTGCCCGGCTGGCCCGGAAGCATCAGGTCCAGCAACACCAGGTCTGCGCCGTGGCGTTCGAACTCGGTGACTGCCTTCAGGCCGTCGTCGGCGATCCGGACTTCGAAGCCTTCGCGTTCGAGCAGGAAGGACAGCGGGTCTGAGAGCGACTCCTCGTCCTCAACGATCAATATGCGGGTCATCGGCGTCCTCCTTCACGATCGGACGCACTCGCCTCGATCGTTCGTTCCTTCATCGTCTGGCCGGCAAGCGCATTGCTGGTCGCCGGTTCTTCGTCCGCTAGGGGAAGTCTTAGGGTAAATGTTGATCCGTGGCCGGGCTGCGACCACAGGGACACTTCGCCGCCGTGGTTGGCCAGCACGTGCTTGACGATGCTCAGGCCCAGCCCGGTGCCGCCGGTCTGCCGCGAGCGTGCGGAGTCCACGCGGTAGAAGCGCTCGAACACGCGTTCCTGCTCCTCGGGCGAGATGCCCGGTCCCTGGTCGGTCACCGAAATCTGGGCGTAGCCATCGCGCTGGCGGATCCCCACTCCGACCGTGGTGTGCTCCGGCGAATAGCGGATGGCATTGTCGATCAGGTTGCGGATAGCGGTCATCAGCAGGTCCGCATCGCCCAGGATCGGCTCTTCGAGATGGCCGCCCACGGTAATGGTGATGCCCTTTTCCTCGGCAATCAGGTGGCTGCGGTCCACGGCTTCTGCCACGACGCTGTCGATATTCACTTCCTGGCCCTGCACGATCGCGTCGGATGCCTGCAGCCGGGAGAGCTCGATGATGTCCTGCACCAGGGCCGCCAGGCGCCGCGATTCCTTGTCCATCCGGGTGGAGAAGCGGCGTACCGCCTTCGGGTCGTCGGCGGCTTCGGTGATGGCTTCGGCCAGCAGCCCGATGGCGCCGACCGGCGTTTTCAGCTCGTGGGATACGTTGGCCACGAAGTCATTGCGCATCGCTTCGGTACGGGTGATTTCGGTGCGGTCGTCGGCCAGCAGGAGGATGTATTCGTCTCCCAGCGGAGCGACGCGCACGTGGACAATCAGCTGCCCGGCACCGAGCGTGGAGCGCTGCAGCTCGTACTGGCTTTCGGCAATCACGCCATCGGCGCGCACCTGGCGCACAAGCGAGAGCAGTTCGTTGTGGACCAGCGTGTGCCCGCGCACCAGCCCGTAGGCATAGGAGGCAGGGTTGGCCCGGACCACTCCGTCAACGTCATCGAGGATCACGAAAGCTCGCCCGATGACCGACAGGACGGCGGCCGCCCCCTCGGGGAGCACTGGCTCGTCGACTTGCGGCAGCTTCGAAGAGCGGGCCTGGGAGAGCCGGAAGGCGATGACGCCAACGATCCCCAGAGCCAGGCCGAGGACGCCGGCTATAAGAGTCGAGATCACTTCGTTCACATCTTTAGACTAGCTTCACCTGTGGGCGGCTCCAGCCCTAAATGACGTGTTTTAGTCGATTTCGGCGCGCTGTTCACCAAACGTTCACCTTTCGTGGCATATTCGTTAATCACCCGCTGACAAGCTGGAGCAAGACCCTCCACCATGCCACAAAACTGTCTCGTGGCGGGTGGCTGCCACGGCAGTCCACCATCCGGCATGGATACCGACACTCGAAAGGAACTGCTGTGCGTAAGGTATTTCAGGCAGACCTGCAGCAAATTGGCGAAGAACTCATTGAGATGGCCAACCAGGTAGCAACCGCAATGGACCGCGCTTGGGAATCGCTAGCCAACGTGGACGTCGATCTGGCACAGGAAGTCATTGCGGCGGACGCGAAGATCGACTTCCTGCAGAACCAGCTCGACGAACGGGCCATCGACACCTTGGCCCTGCAGGGGCCGGTAGCCAGCGACCTGCGCATGATTGTCGGTTCGCTGCGCATGAGCGCGTCGCTCGAGCGCATGGGCGATTTGGCCCGCCACCTGGCGCAGCTGACTCGTCTGCGGTTCCCCAACCCGGCGATCCCGGCCAAGATTTCCGACACCTTTGCCCAGATGGCAAAGATCGATATCGACATCGCCAAGGCGGTCGCGCGCCTGCTGGACACCCGCGATCTGAAGATCGCCACCGAAATCATCGAACTGAACCACGAGCTGGATCGTTTGCACTCCAGCGTCTTCACCCAGGTCGCGGCCGAGGACTGGGACGCCAACGCGCCAACCACCGTGGATGTGTCGCTGACCAGCCGCTACCTTGAGCGCTTCGGCGATCACGGCGTGTCCGTAGCCCGCAAGGTCACCTACCTGGTGACCGGCGAATGGGATCCAACCGAAATCTAGCTTCTCGGAGCATCGGCTCGATTGCATAGCCATGGCGCCTGCCATCCGGTACCAACGGATGGCAGGCGCCTTTTTTGTTCTTCAATTTTGCTTGGACGGGGCATGGGACTTCCGGCTGGGCGCTCCAGAGAGCACGCTGTGCGTCCTTGTTGGGCCCCGATGAGGAAGCTGGCCCAGCCAAGGATTCCAGCTCGTTAAACGGGCAGAGGGCTGCCCACCGATCGGTGGGCTGCCCTCTGCCCGTTCTCGGCGCACGAATGGCGCCAGTGTCTAGCGGGTTTCTAGCCTTCGCACTCGACGCAGAAGCCTACGTTGCCTTCTTCGCGCACCAGCTGCGAACGGTGGCGGATCAAGAAGCACGAGCCGCAAATGAACTCGTCGTCTTTCTGCGGAATGACCGTAACGGTCAATTCCTCGTTGGAGAGATCCGCGCCCGGCAGATCCATGCCATCGGTATGATCGGTCTCGTCGAGCTCGCGCACCACCGACTTGGCGTCCGGTGCGTTTGCGGACTTCACCGCATCCAGAGAAGCCTTGCGTGCCTCAGCAACGTCTGGGCGGACTTCATCGTAATCAGTTGCCACGAATTGCATTCCTAACGTGAGCCATTGAGCCTATTCGAAATAGGAGATTACAGCATACTAATGCCAAAAATACAATCGTGCGCAGTTGTTTCGCTCACAGCCGGATGCCTGGCGTTATCCCCGCGTTAATAAGCAGACGGCGGCTTCGCGATCACCGGCCCATGGCCGGTCATCGCGAAACCGCCGAAAAGCGTGTCCTACTTGCGACCTTGGTTGGCGACGGCCTTGATAGCGTCGGCCGCGGCCTCTGGATCCAGGTAGGTTCCGCCCTTGGTGATTGGCTGGAAGTTGTCATCCAGTTCATAGACCAGCGGGATGCCAGTCGGGATGTTCAGGCCGGCAATGTCTTCATCGCTGATGCCGTCCAGGTGCTTGACCAGTGCGCGCAGGGAGTTGCCGTGGGCGGTGACCATGACGGTCTTGCCTGCCGACAGATCGGCCTTGATGTTGTTCTCCCAGTACGGCAGCATGCGCTCCAGCACGTCCTTGAGGCACTCGGTACGCGGGGCGGAGTCGCCCAGCGCCGCATAGCGCTCATCATTGATCTGGCTGAATTCCGAGGAGTCGTCCAGTGCTGGTGGCGGGGTGTCGTAGCTGCGGCGCCATTCCATGAACTGCTCTTCGCCGAATTCGGCCAAGGTCTGCGCCTTGTCCTTGCCCTGCAGCGCACCGTAGTGGCGTTCATTCAGGCGCCAGTCGCGGTTCACCGGAATCCAGGAACGGCCAGCGGCTTCCAGAGCCAGGTTCGCGGTGACAATTGCGCGGGTCAGCAAGGAGGTGTGCAGCACCTCCGGCTTGTAGCCTGCTTCGGCCAGCAGCTGGCCGCCGCGGGCTGCTTCAGCACGGCCTTTCTCGGTCAGCGAGACATCGTACCAACCGGTGAACAAGTTCTTTTCGTTCCATTCGCTCTGTCCGTGGCGAAGCAAAATCAAAGTGTGGCTCATGGAATCTATCCTAACCAATGCGCAAGCCCACTCGCGCGAAAGTTAAGGCCCGTGGTTAAAGTGCGAAGACCTGCGCTCCGCCATCAAGCGGATGCAGGTCTTCGTGAAAACTTGGGTGCCTTGGCGCGGCCTAGTAGTTGTACCAGCCGCCGCCCTTGCCGCTCACTGCTGGCTTGACGTCCGCAAGGTACACGCAGGCGATGCAGGCGCCGATTAGCTGCAGGAAGCCGATTCCGCCCTGTCCAAGCATGCCCAGCAAGGCTACAGCGGTGCTGGCCACTGTCAGACCGAGCCAGAAGCCCTTGGTGCGCTTGCCTTCCTGGGCGAAGCGATCCGCGCCATGGCGCAGGCAATCAACCAGAGCCCAAACGGCGAGCGCCACGATGACAACGCTCAGGGCGATCATCATGTAGTACTCGATCAGTCGGGCTACGTGCATCATGTTCATGCCTTCACTCTACCTTTGCGACGCATTTGATGGGCACTGTGCCACGCGCGGAAATTGGCCCCGCGGCATCAGAGCCGGTCCAGGGCCTGCTTCAGATCTGCCCAGAGGTCTTCCACTTCTTCAATGCCTACCGACAGGCGGATCAGGCTGGCAGGGACGCTGGCCGGTTCGGAAGCGTGGCGTGCCCGCCGCTCGGCCAGGGACTCCACTCCTCCCAGCGAGGTGGCACCGGTGATGAGCGTGAATGCATCCAGCACCCGGTCGGCTTCTTCGGCAGAGCCGCCCGCTTCGAAGGCGATCACCGAACCGAACCCGCCCATGAGTTCGGCAGCGCGCGCGTGGCCCGGGTCATTGGCCAATCCCGGGTAGCGCACTGCCTGCACCTTGGGATGCGCCGCCAGCCGTTCGGCCAGCAGCTGGCTGTTCGACTGCGAGCGTTCAAGGCGTACGGCCATGGTGCGCACCCCGCGCAGGGCGAGGAAGGTATCCATCGGTCCGGCGATCGCGCCATGCAAGGTCCGGTATCCGTGCAGTCGGCTGTGCAGCTGTTCGTCGCTGGTGACCAGCGCGCCCATGATCACATCCGAGTGGCCCGAGAGGTACTTGGTCACCGAGTGCACGACAAGGTCGGCGCCGTGGACCAGCGGCTGCTGCAGCAGCGGGGTGGCAAAAGTGTTATCCACGATGCTCAGCACGTTCTTCGCTTTCGCGCCGGCCAGCAGTGCCGGCAGGTCTGCAACTTCCAGCATGGGGTTGGTCGGCGATTCCACCCAGAGCACATCGGCCCCATCCAACGCGGCGAGCACTTCGTCGGTGTTGGCAATGTCCACCGGGCGGATGCTCAGCCGTCCAGCTTCTTGCAGTTCCGAGCTCAGCGCCAGCGAACCGTTATAGGAATGCCGTGGCATCACCAGCACGCCGGCCTCTGGAACGAGGCTCAATGCCGCGGCAATAGCTGCCATGCCGGAGGAGAAGACCAGGGCCGGCAGGGTTGCCGCTTCGAGCTGGCCCAGCACTTCCTCGAAGGGATCCCAGGTGGGGTTGGAGAACCGCGCATAGACGCGTTCGCCGGGCGCCGCCTGGCCCTTGGAATGGTAGGTAGAGGTGAAGGTGACCGGGTGGTTGACTGGAACGTCGTAGCCATGGGCCGGACGCCCACCGGCAACGAGCAATGTCTTCGGGTCCCAGGCCGGGTTGGAGCCTTGTTCTGCGGTGCGGGGGTTCATGGAAAAAACTCTACGCTGGATCGGGTACGGCCAAACGGTGGATTTCACTACATTTCATGTGACTGATCCACCACACTTGACGTATTTCCAATGCCCAACCAGCCGTTGCAGTACGCATCTTTAAATGTCCTTGGATAGGCTAGTGGGGTGAGTAGAGATTCGAGTTCCCCAACCCGTGGCTTGTTCATCGTTTTCGAGGGCGGCGACGGCGCCGGCAAGTCCACGCAGGTCGCGCTGGCCAAGCAGTGGCTGGAATCCCGTGGAGCCAAGGTCGCCACGACCCGCGAACCAGGTGGAACCCAGATCAGCGAAGAGCTGCGTTCCCTGGTGCTTGACCACGGCCACGGCGACATCGATGCGCGTACCGAGGCTCTGATCTACTCGGCGGCGCGTGCCGCCCATGTCCAGCAGGTCATCTCCCCCGCGCTGGAGGCCGGAACCCACATCATCTGCGACCGGTTCGTCGATTCCTCGCTGGCCTACCAGGGCATGGGCCGCGAACTCGGAATTGATGCCGTCGCATCAATCAACGACTTCGCAACCGGCGGTTTGAAGCCAGATGCCACCATCATCCTCGACATCTCCGCCGAGCAGGGGCGCGCCCGGCGCATTGCGGCCAGCGGCGGGGTGGAGCAGTCGGATCGCTTGGAATCCGAGCCGGATGATTTCCATGAACGCATCCGCAACGCCTTCCTCGATTTGGCTGCCCGTGAGCCGCAGCGCTACCTGGTCCTGGATGCCACCGCCAGCGTGGAGCAGCTGCACCAATCGGTTGCGCAGCATCTGGCAGGCCTGCTGTGACCCGGCCGGTCTTCGCGGACCTCGCCGGGCAGGAACGCGTCATTGACACGTTGACCGCCGAGGTTGATCGCGGCAACCCCACCCATGCCTGGCTGGTAACCGGCCCCCCGGGTTCGGGCCGCACCACCGCGGCGCGTGCTTTCGCGGCGGCATTGCAGTGCACCCAGACTCCGGCCGGCTGCGGTGAGTGCGCCAATTGCAAAATGGTGATGAATTCGGAGCACCCTGATGTGTCCTTCGTTTCCACCGACAAGTTCGAGTACCAGATTGCCGATGTCCGCCACCTGATTACCCGTGCGCAGGAAAGCGCTGGCACCGGCCGCTGGCGCATCATCATCATCGAAGATGCAGACCGCATGTCCGAGCGCAGCACCAACGTGCTGCTCAAGGCCATCGAAGAGCCTCCAGCCAAGATGATCTGGATCCTCAGCGCCCCGTCTCCCGCCGATGTGCTGGTGACCATCCGGTCGCGTTGCCGCGCGGTAAACCTCTCCGTGCCTTCCACCCAGGACGTTGCAGATCTCCTGGTGCGCCGCGATGGGCTGGAACCGGATCAAGCATTGTTCGCTGCCCGGGTTTCGCAGTCGCATATCGGTGTGGCCCGCTTGCTGGCTCGTGACGAGCAGGCACGCATCCAGCGCGAGAAGGTCGTTACGCTGCCGCTGCGCACCACGACCTTGCCGCAGGCGATGGCGGCGGCCGCAGAAATCTCCAAGCTGGCCAGCGAGCGTGCCGAAAACATCACCGGCACCGACCTGCAGAACAAGATTGCCCAGCTGCGCCATGCCAATGGCTTGGGTCCGGAAGAGACCATCCCACCTGGATTGCGCGGGCAGTTCAAGGCGCTGGAGGATGATGCCAAGCGATTTGCCCGGCGTGCTGCCTTCGATGCCCTGGACCGGACGCTGACTGACCTGACCACCTTCTTCCGCGATGTCTTGAGCATCCAGCTGAAAACCGGTACCGAGCTGATCAACGAGCACCTGCGCGAGAAGCTGGAGCGGTTCGCTGCGGAACAGTCCAGCGAGAAGTCCTTGGCCCAGCTTGATGCCATCAATGAAACCCGCGGCCGCCTGGCCGCCAACGTCAACCAGCTCATGGCGCTGGAAGCGCTCATGACCCGTCTGCTGCCACAGCCCGGACGCCGCTAACCCATCCCAAGGAGACACGAACAGTGCCTGCACGCTCACCGATGAAGCGCTTGGCCGCAGTAGGGACTGCCATGGCTTTGGGCCTGGCAGGCTGCTCTTCCCCCACAGCGGATTCGCCATCCAGCGCATCGAATGCCCCGAAGCCCGCGCCGAACACCAGTGCGCCTGAAGGATTGGAAACCTTCTATACCCAAAGCCTCGACTGGGAAAAGTGCGGCAGCGTCATCGAATGCGCCACCATCCAGGTTCCGATGGATTACGACAATCCCGAAGGCGAGAGCATCGAGCTGGCCCTGAACCGCCGCGCCGTGGACGGGGCGACGCGCAATATCCTGGTCAACCCCGGTGGCCCTGGTGGATCTGGACTGGACATGGTGTCGTCCACGGTCCCGAGCATGTTCAGCGATGACCTGCAGCGGGCCTACAACGTCATCGGCTTCGACCCACGAGGCGTGGGAGAAAGCTCTCCGGTCACGTGCCAGAGCGCTGCCGAAACCGATAAGGGGCGCCAGGAAAACCTCCGTGCGTGGGTTCCTGAAGACCAGCACGAGATCATCGAGAGCACCGAGGACTATGCGGCTGACTGCGCGTCCAATACCGGCGAACTGCTCGACCACGTCGATACCGTATCGGCCGCCAGGGACATGGACGTGATCCGTGCTGTGCTCGGTGATGCGCAGCTGGACTACCTCGGTGTCTCCTACGGAACCTTCTTGGGCGCAACCTATGCTGACTTGTTCCCGCAGAATGTGGGGCGTTTCGTGCTGGACGGCGCCATGGATCCAACCTTGTCAGCTTCGGACCTCACCTTGGCCCAGGCGGTTGGGTTCGAGAAGGAAATCGACGCTTGGCTCGCCAGCTGCCTTGAAAGCGGCAATTGCCCGTTCACCGGAACCGTCGAAGAGGCCAAGGTGCAGCTGCAGCAGTTCTTTGCTCAGGTGGAGAACGAGCCGATGACCGCCAGCGATGGGCGAGTCGTTCCGATCATCGACTTCGTCAACGGCTTCATTTTGCCGCTCTACGATGATGCCAGCTGGTCCTATTTGACCGACGCCATGAACGCCGCGGTCAACGAAGGGAATGTAGACATCATCCTCAGCTTGGCGGATCTCTCGGCAGACCGCCAGAGCGACGGCACCTATGCTTCGAATTCGAGCGACGCCTACGTAGCCATTGATTGCCTGGATCGTCCAACGGACAGCAGCCAAGAAGCCATGCAGGCCGAAGCGACCGAGCTGATGCGTGCGGCTCCGACCTTGGGCAAGTATCTGGCCTACAGCGGCATCGCCTGCGAGGCCCTGGACTTCGAATCCACTGGCAAGCCTGAGGTGCTCGACGCGAAAGGCTCGAATGAGATCCTCGTCATTGGCACCGTCGGTGATCCAGCCACCCCATACAAGTGGTCCGAGGCCCTGGCCAAGCAGCTGGATAACGCGACCCTGCTGACCTATGAAGGCCATGGCCACACCGCCTATGGGCGTTCCAACGAGTGCATTACCAAGGCGGTGGATGAGTACCTGATCGACGGCAAAGTCCCCGAAGCCGGCACCCGCTGCTGATTGGGCCTGATGATGTCATCGCCGTTTTGACGTTCAGACAATTCCTCGGATAAAGTGACGTGGTGCCTGTTTGCAGGCACAGGCCTCCTTAGCTCAGGGGTAGAGCAGCTCCCTCGTAAAGAGCAGGTCGCCGGTTCAAATCCGGCAGGGGGCTCCACGTGAAGAAAACCCCGGAATCGCGAACAACTCGTGGTTCCGGGGTTTTCGCCATCTTCAGCGGTTCTTGCCAACTGGGTTCGGCCTTTGCACCCCACGGACTTCATTCGCGTCCCATATATGCCCCAACGACAACTTGGGATATGCGAACAGGCCCTGGTTCCAGATGAAACCAAGGGCCCGTTCTTGGGGTCGGTGTTCTATTCGAAGTCGGCGGTGGCCGGGTCAGCCGAGATGCGGCCTTCGGCGCCGCGATCCAGGGTAGCGATGGCTGCCAGATCTTCTTTGTCCAGCTTCACATTCAATGATTCGAAGTTCTCGACGATGCGCGATTCGGTGGTCGACTTCGGGATGACGACATTGCCTAGGGCCAGATGCCAGGCGATGACTACCTGCGCCGCCGATGCGCCATGCTTCTTGGCGATGTCCGCCAGTACTGGGTCGCTCAGCAGTTCACCGCCGTGGCCCAGCGGGGACCACGACTCATGCAGGATGCCGTGCTCGGCTTCGTAGGCGCGCAGCTCGGTCTGGGGGAAGTACGGGTGGGTTTCAACCTGGTTGATGACCGGGCGGACTCCAGTTTCGGTGTAGAGCTCTTCGAGTGCTTCCTTGGTGAAGTTGCAAACTCCAATGGACTTGGCCTTGCCGTCCTTCTGCAACTGGATCAGCGCCTTCCAGGTGTCCACGTAGGTGCCGCGCTTCGGCTGCAACCAGTGGATCAGGTACAGGTCGACGTACTCGAGGCCAAGACGCTGAAGCGAAGCATCCGCTGCGGCCATGGTCTTCTCATAACCCTGGTCCGAGTTCCAGACCTTGGTGGTGATGAACAGTTCTTCGCGCGGCACGCTGCTGGCGGCAACTGCACGGCCGACTCCAGCTTCGTTTCCGTAGATGCGCGCGGTGTCGATGTGGCGGTAGCCAGCGTCGATGGCCTTGCCAACGACCACTTCCGCGTCGGCGTCGGCGACCTTCCAGACGCCGTAGCCAAGCTGGTCGATGGTGTTTCCGTCAAGGAACTTCAGTTCAGGGATTGTTTGGGTCATGCAACTAATTTAGTTCACCGATGCGTGCGGCACGGCGAAAAACCACGCCAGCGATCGGGAAAACCCAATTATTCGCTGGAAGCGAGATTTTGCGCGGCCCGGCTGACGTCTTCTTCCACCAGCTTGGCCCGATGGCGCACCGCCTCGATGTCGATCGGCCGGCCGGCTTCCGCCTGCATCCGCATCATCGCGATCACCTGTGCGGTCGTCGCCAAATCGTTGGCCGCCTTGGTCAGCGAACGGTGCGCCGCCGAGGTCAGCTGCGGGATCGTGTCGTCATTGCTCGGGGTGATCCGCTGCGCCGCGCAGCATAGCTGGCGCACGGTCGGCAGGAGCACTGCCATCTCGTTGGCTTCCTTGACGAGCTCGTTGTACGCCTGGACATCAGTGATGCCTTCAACCACCTGGAAGACCCGGTCCAATGACCGCTGGAAACGGTCATGCGCGCGACGCCAGACGCCCTCGCCGAGTTCGCGAGTAGCAGCACGCTCAGCGCGCAGTCGTGAAAAGAACGCCATTACACTTCTCTGCCGGTGGTTTCCGATGGATTACTGGTTCTAGCCTACCGGGATCACCGCAGTGTTCCCGGCAACGCAGTCGACATAAAACGAAACCGGCCGTGAGGGCCATCCGCTGTCGCGGATGGCCCTCACGGCCGGTTCCAGTCGGGTTCAGCAGCAACGCCCCTCGGGGTTCTTTTCCTGCCAGTCGGTGTAGTCCTTCCAGAACTCACGCTCGGTCATCGGCTTGGCGCCGGGATGATTGCGTTCGTGGTGTTCCAGGTAGTGCTGGTACTTGTCGGCACCGAGCACTCCGTCGACAAACTTCTTGGCTTGCCCCAGGCGTTCCAAAAGCGTAGCCATGGCTAGTGGCCGCCGCGCTGGACTTGGGCTTCGGCAGGGACCTGCTTCCAGGCCTTTTCAAGCTCCTTTTCAGCAGGCGACGAGATCAAGCCGGCAGGTGCGTACATCTTCGATGGCACGGCCGGATCCTCGGTGCTGGTGCCGCCGCCGTTGCGCTTGGCCTTGATGGTTGCGACGACAGCCGAGACCAGCACGATCGCGGTCAGCAGCAGGAAGACCACGGACAGCCAGCCCTGGACACCGGTGTTGCGCACCACGGCCTCCATTGCTTCAACGCTGCCCGCCGAGCCGAGGAAAGTCTCGCCATTGGCCAACGCTTCCTTGTAGGCGTTGTGGTTCGCGAAGTAGCCGACCTTGGTGTCTGCGGAGAAGATCTTCTGCCAGCTGGCCACGAAAGTGATCACCACGGTGAAGGCCAGCGGCAGGGCGACAACCCACAGGTACTTGAAGTTGTTCTGCTTGGCGATGATGGTCATCACCACTGCCAGCGCAATCGCTGCCAGCAGCTGGTTGGCGATGCCGAACAGCGGGAAGAAGGTGTTGATGCCGCCCAGCGGATCGGTTACGCCGAGGATCAGGATGTAGCCCCAGCCGGCGACCATGATCAACGTGCACAGCCACACGCCCGGACGCCACGAGGTGTCCTTGAACTTCGGGATGAAGTTGCCGATGGTGTCCTGCAGCATGAAGCGTGCAACACGGGTACCGGCGTCAACCGCGGTCAGGATGAACAGCGCTTCGAACATGATCGCGAAGTGGTACCAGAAGCCCATCATCGCGGTGCCGCCGAACCACTGGTGCATGATGTGCGCAATGCCCACAGCCAGCGTCGGTGCGCCACCGGTACGCGAGACCACCGAGTTCTCGCCGACGTTATTAGCCAGTTCGGTCAGCTGGTTCGGATCCAGGCTGACGCCGGCCAAGCCCAGCGAGTTCACGAACACCGCGGCGGTTTCCACCGTACCGCCGGTGGCGGCAGCCGAGGAGTTCATCGCGAAGTAGATGCCGCGGTCGATGGAGATCGCTGCAACCAGCGCCATGATGGCCACCATGGATTCCATCAGCATGCCGCCGTAGCCCAGGAAGCGGGTCTGCTTTTCCTTCTCGACCAGCTTCGGGGTGGTACCAGAGGAAATCAGGGCGTGGAAGCCGGAGAGCGCGCCGCAGGCGATGGTCACGAACAGGAACGGGAAGATATGCCCGGCCACGACCGGGCCATCAGCTCGTCCGGCGAACTCGGAGAAGGCAGGAACATCGATTTCCGGGCGGACAACGATGATCGCCACGGCCAGCAGGGCGATGACGCCGATCTTCATGAAGGTCGACAGGTAGTCGCGCGGAGCGAGCAGCAACCAGACCGGAAGCACCGCGGCGATGATGCCGTAGATGATGATCGCCCAGGCGATGGTGGTGCGTTCCAGGTGGAAGAACTCGGCACCCCACGCGGATTCGGCAATCCAGCGGCCGGAGATGATCGCGAACATCAGCAGCACGAAGCCGATGACGGAGATTTCCAGGACCTTGCCCGGGCGGATGAACCGCAGGTAGATGCCCATGAACAGAGCGATAGGAATAGTCAGGCCCACCGAATAGACGCCCCAAGCGGACTCGCCCAGCGCATTGACGACCACCAGCGCCAAGATGGCGGTAATGATGATCATGATGGTCAGGGTGGCGATCAACGCGGCGGTGCCGCCGATCAAGCCCAGTTCCTCGCGAGCCATCTGGCCCAGCGAGCGTCCACCGCGGCGCATGGAGAAGAACATGACCAGGTAGTCCTGGACCGCACCGGCCAGCACCACGCCCACGATGATCCAGATGGTTCCGGGCAGGTAGCCCATCTGGGCTGCGAGGATCGGGCCAACCAGCGGACCGGCGCCGGCGATGGCCGCGAAGTGGTGGCCGAAGAGGACCCGGCGGTCGGTGGGTACGAAGTCGCGGCCGTTATTGACCGATTCGGCCGGGGTAGCGCGGAAATCATCCGGCTTGGCGATCTTGCGCTCGATGAACTTCGAATAGAAGCGGTAGGCAATCAGGTAGGTCGCGACAGCGGCAAAGACGAACCAGATGGCATTGATGGTTTCCCCGCGCGAGAAGGCGAGGATCGACCATGCGATGCCGCCGACCAGTGCAATGGCAACCCAGATGCCGATCTTGGCCGGAGTCCAGCGCTTTTCTTCGCGTTCGGCAACCTCAGGATCGACACCCGCTGGTGGCAAGGTATTTTGGGTCCTCAATTTGAGCAACCTCCTAGGAACGGTGCAAGTGATGTGAGTGACCAGTGGTTATTAAACAAGTCACGTTTTTAATGACTACGCAGTCACCTTACAACCGGTTCCCCCGTTGCATTAAACCTTTATGACAACTTTTCCGGTGTGTTCGCCAGAATCAAAGTATTCATGGGCGGCGGCCAGCTCCGCGAAGTCCATCGTCTTGGTGACATTCAGGGCCAGTTTTCCCTGTTCCAGCAGCGGCAGCACCTTGGTGGTGGTCTGGCGAACGATTTCCGCCTTTTCGCCCAGCGGGCGGGAACGCAAAGTCGTGCCGATGATCCGCGCCCGCTTGTTCATCAGCAGGCCCAAATTCAGTTCCGCCTTGGCACCGCCTTGCAAACCGATGACTACCATCCGCCCGCCGACGGCGAGCGCCTTGACGTTCTCCCCCAGGTACTTGGCGCCGACAACATCCAGGATCAGGTCAACGCCCCTGCCATCGGTCAGTTCCTTGATGCGGGCAGAAAAATCCTCTTCGCGGTAGTTGATCCCTTCATCGGCGCCGAGCGCACGGCAGTAGTCCAATTTTTCTGCCGACGAAGCGGTGACGATGACGCGGGCCCCGGCGGCCTTCGCGAGCTGTATGGCCATGGAGCCGATGCCGCCGGCACCGCCATGGATCAATAGCGTCTGCCCCTGGCCCAGTCCGCCTTCGATGAAGAGGTTGGAAACCACGGTGGCAGCGACTTCCGGCAACCCGGCGGCGTCGATGGTCGATACCGACCCGGGGATTTCTATGAGCAGCTCTGCCGGAACATTGACGTACTGCGCATACCCGCCGCCAGCGAGCAGGGCTGCAACACGCGTTCCGGGTTTCCATCCGCTGACGCCTTCGCCGATGCCCACGATGGTGCCGGCAACTTCCAGCCCAGGGATGTCGCTGGCCCCGGGAGGCGGCGGATACACGCCCTTGCGCTGCTGCACATCCGCGCGGTTCAGGCCGAACGCCTCGACTTTGACCAGCACTTCTCCCGCCGCGGCAACCGGAATTGGCCGTTGCACCAGCTCGAGGACTTCTGACCCACCGGCACCGTTGTAGATATAGGCGTTCATAACGTCGTTCATGGCCTTCAATTCCTTTCGAGCGGGGTTCATGCCGTATACTTTTTCGGGTTGGATGGTTGTCCGAGCGGCCGAAGGAGCTGGTCTTGAAAACCAGTAGGCGGCAACCCCGTCTCATGGGTTCAAATCCCATACCATCCGCGTTCTAAGATTTGGCGGGCTGATCTTCGGATCAGCCCGCCAAACTGCTTAATCCTGTTCTGCGCTCAACCCTCCGTTGCCGTTCAGCCCCGCTAGACGCGCCACTTCGTTCACCACGTTGGCCGCGTCGTGCAAGGTCCGGGCCGCAGGCCTGCGCAGGTCGCCAGCTTGGGCGGCAATTGCCGTTCCCCACTGCGCAGATGACAATTGCAATCCCAGCACAAACAGCCCACGGTGAGCCAGTCCCTCGCTGTTGACCAGACGGTATGGCTCGCCAACCACGTCGAAACCAGATCCGGGCAGGCTTTCGCCTTCCGCATTCTTCCACCTGTGCACGCGCGCCACATGATCACCCAACAGCTGCTTGATCAGCGCAGAGCTATTCTGCAAGACGCGGTTGCTCGGCATCATCGCCTCGCACATGGTCTTCGCGGTGTGCACCTCCGCATCGACCCACGGCGAGGATGCCGTGAACCGCTCCGACACCTCATCGAAGCCGAACTCCGGATCCGGGCCGACGAAGGAGACGATTCCCGCACGCGACAGCGCCAGCAGCTGCTCAATGCGTTCCAGCGGTGGACCGGATGACAACCCTTCGACCAATGGCTCGAAGTGCGCCTGGATTTCCTCGATGCGCGACTGCTCGTCGATCACGCCCGAAGCGATCAATTCCTTGATCAGCATGCGCCCGGCATTCATCGTCATGATCGCGCAGGACAACGGGTCGTCAAGTCCACCGGTGCTGTGCCGGGCATTGTCGACGAGGTAGTCGCGTACGCTCTGCTGGTACTGCTCATCGGAGTTGAATCCGACTTCCTCGAATGGCTTGGCCAGCTTTGGAACGTCGAGCCACTGCAGCTGCGGGAACTGCTCGATGAATTTGCGCAGTCCGCCAAGCCACACCTGGCTTCCTTCATGATGCTCGGCAGAGAGAATCGCTTCGAGCCGCTCAACGAACTCGCGCTCGCCTAAGCCATCAGGGGCGCCATGCACGCGGGCACAGCTGCTGTAGTAGGCGAACAGGATGTCGCGATGCAGTTTCGGCCAAATATGGCGTGAGAACACCAAGGACGCGGCAGGATTGGTGGCGCGGGCTTCGGCGAGGCGTCCAATCAGTTCCGGCGCGTCGAAGTAGCGAAGCTCGATTTCATCTGGAATGAACTGGTCCACCACTGGTTTGCCCCAGTACGGGGTTCCTCGCCGCGAAGCCACGATCAGTGCCGGCTCCCGACCTGAGGCAATGTATTCAAGGCGGTGCCCCGGCTCGGTGCTGGACTCGCGGAAGATTCCGCCACGGCCCGCTGTCAGCTCGGCCATGCCGTCGAAGAAATTCAACCCCAACCCGCGGATCAATGCCGGCTGGCCTTCCTTGAAGCGGGAATAGTCGAGGTCTGCAGGGACGTTCGGCGGCATGTAGGTCGCCCCTGCCTGCGCGGCTGCTTCCTCGAGCTGCTTCTGCCACGGGTTCAGCTCAGCCGGCTGGTGGCCCAGGGCCAGCACCACGGCGTCGGCGTCGAGCTGACGGGTTTCAGCACTGTCCTGGGCACTGCTGAAATCGACCTGGTAGGCGTTGCCTACGGGGCGGACAGCGATCACTTCTGCGGCAACATGCTGGATGCTGAAATTCTCGTGGGCGGCGAGAATGGAGGCGCTGCGGTCATAGACATGCTCAAGGTACTCGCCGTAGATTGCGCGTGAGGGATAGGTCCCGGGTTCAATCCGCTCGATCAGCTTGGCGTGCTCGTCGGTGAGTTTTCGTCCGTCGCCGCGAAGCTCCACGAACTGGCGAAAGCTCAGCCCCGGTTCAGCGCCTTCCCGTTCGGGGGCAACCGTCGGAAATGACGACGGGGTGTTCATCAGGAAATTCTGGGACTGCTTCGGGTTCCACACGTGGCCCGAACCCGGAGTGAATGGGTCGAAAACCGTCACTTTCAGGACGGTGCCTTGTTCCGGGAGGTTCAACGCCAAATTGGCGAGTCGTTCAACCACGCTGGTGCCGCGCGGGCCTGCCCCAACCAGGACCAGGCTGAACTCGTTCTTTGGTGCTGCTTTCTCGCTGTTCACTTCTCTAGGTTATTACCTTTGGACCACGTCATGGGCCAGGCGCATAGACTATGGCCATGACTGAGCATGTTTCTGAGGTTGCAAGCACCGATCCATATTCCTGGCTTGAAGGAATCCACGACGAAACGGCACTCGAATGGGTGCGGAACCAGACCCAGCGCACAGAGTCTGAACTCTACGACGGCACGTTCCACGCAAATGCGCAGCGGATCAAGACGGTTCTCGATGCCCAGGACCGCATTCCGATGGTGACCAAGCGCGGCGAGCACTACTACAACTTCTGGCGCGACTCGGCCCATCGCCTTGGGCTGTGGCGCCGCACCACTTGGGATTCCTACCTCAGCGACAACCCGCAGTGGGAAGTCCTGCTGGATCTTGACCTGCATGCGCGGCAGGAAGGCCACGAATGGCATTTCGCTGGTTCAGCACTGCTGCGGCCCGCCTCCGGTGATACGTATGAGCGTGCGCTGCTTCGTTTGAGCCCTGACGGCGGCGACCAAGTACGCATTCGCGAATTCGATCTGACGTCCAAGAGCTTTGTTCCCGACGGATTCGACCTTCCTGTTGCGAAGACCCAGGCCTCGTGGATTGACCGCGATACCTTGCTGGTCGGTTCCGCAAGCAGCGAGCAATACACCACCCGTTCAACCTACGCGAACACCTTGCGGCGGCTCAGCCGCGGCATGGAAATTGAACAAGCCCCAATTCTCTTCGAAGTCGACAAGGAACATGTCGCAGCATTCGGCTACTACGACTCGACTCCCGGATTCGAACGAATCGTCACCACCGACGCCATCGACTTCTACAATTCCACTGCCGGGGTCTTCATCGATGGGGAACACCATCGGATCGATGTACCAACCGATGTGCAGGTGAGCCTCCACCGACAGTGGGTCCTTTTTGCCCCGCAAACCCAATGGGAACACCAAGGCCAGCAGATCGCTGCCGGTTCATTGGCCATCGCCCGGTTGGACGCATTCCTAGAGTCCGGCAGCATCGAGAAGGTCCTATTCACCCCGGATGCGCACACGGCTCTGGAGTCACTGAGCTTCACCGCCAATTACCTGTTGCTCACCGTCTTGCACGACGTGGCTTCGCAGGTGCGCATCATCGATCTGGCAGACCAGTTCAGCCAGTCCAACATGCCGTTGGAGGATCCAATGCTCAGCGTCTCGGTGGGAGCTGTTGACGATGAAGATCCGGCGCACGGCGATGACTATTGGATGACCATCACCGGCTTCATCACCCCGACGACCCTGTTGCGCGGCACTGTCGGCGCCCAGGCAGAAGTTGTGAAGAAATCACCGGATCGTTTCGATGCCGACGGTTTTGAAGTCACCCAGCACTTCGCGACATCCGCGGACGGAACCAGGGTTCCCTATTTCCAGGTCGCGGCAGCTGATCTGGTGCACGACGGGAAGAACCCGGTACTGATGGATGGCTACGGCGGTTTCCAGCACAGCATGACGCCCGGCTACGCAGCGGCGATGGGCACCGGGTGGCTATCGCGCCGCACCGATGACGGCCGCAAGCCGGTATACGTCATGACGAACATCCGTGGTGGTGGCGAGTACGGCCCAGCTTGGCATCGTGCGGCGCTTCGTGAAAAGCGCCATCGCGCCTATGAGGACTTCGCCGCCATCGCCCAAGACCTTGTGGCCCGCGGGGTAACCTCCCGAGCGCATTTGGCTGCCACCGGCCGGTCCAATGGCGGATTGCTCATGGGCAACATGATCGCCGGCTACCCGCACTTGTTCGGCGCAATCTCCTGCGGCGTTCCGCTTTTGGACATGCAGCGCTATACCCAGTTGGCGGCCGGCCACTCCTGGATTGCCGAGTATGGCGATCCGGAGGTTCCCGGGGACTGGGACTTCCTGCGGACCTTCTCCCCCGTCCATCGGCTCACCGATCAGCCTCATCGAGTCGATGACTATCCGGCCTCATTGATTTGGACCACGACGTCCGATGACCGTGTAGGTCCATCGCAGGCACGCATCATGGCAGCGAAGATGATGGATCTGGGCATTGGCAACGTCAGGTACCACGAGCCGCAGGACGGCGGCCATGCCGGCTCAACGGACAACGAGTCCACCGCGAAAATGCTGGCGACCAGCTACGAATTCCTGTGGCGACAGGTGCGTTAGCTCTCTCGTTTTGGAACACGCACCCATCTTCAGGTAGGCTAGATTCTGCTGGAAACAGCGGATGGACACGTGCCAGAGCGGCCGAATGGACTTCACTGCTAATGAAGGGTCGGGCTAAAACTCGACCGGGGGTTCAAATCCCCCCGTGTCCGCCAAAAAACCCCTAGTCAACTAGGGGTTTTTTCGTTTCCAGGTCAAGGATAAGACCCGTGGGTCAAAACAGTCGGAATACTTCTCCATGCTGTTTTCGTAGCGAACCGCGAGAAATACTCAACACCGCTTGGCCACACCCAATGCAGGGCCAGATGGAGAACAACCGGTGCAGTTCAATTCACCGTCATTCGACATCAACTAAATGCCATGCGGAAGCCTATATTGGCCACAAGATTTGCTGTTTAAATTAGTCCAGCCCCCGCTGATGATGCATCAGCGGGGGCCAGGTGCGAGTTTTGCGCCAAGAAACAGAATCCCCATTCTGTTTCTTCAAGGACTTTCGATTCCCCAAAAACGATTGCCCAGCGTGAAACCTAAGCCTAGGATACGTCGTTAAACCTTTAACGCCTAGCAATTTTTCAAACTGGGAAAAGTATTTAATTTCTTCGTTCCACTTCTAATTTTGCTCTTCTGGTATTACAGTTGCCATTGGCTTATGCCAATCAAAGAATCACCAGTCAGGCATCGAGTTCGCAGCCCCCAAACGCGACCTCGAAATGGTGAAGCCCGTCAGTCTCCCCCAAAACTGGCGGGTTGCCTGCTTAACGAAGAAAATTCCCGACTGGCGCATTGAAAGTTGACCAGCATTTCGTAAAGTGGTCCGTTTCGGCAAACATGCCCTGGGAATCGCTAACAGTCGTTTGGCGCGCCTTAGGCACGTCCATGCGCCACCCGGGCACAAGTACACGTTGGGCATCCTAGGGCACTAGAAGCAATCACCCGAAGCGCCGGCCTGATTGCGGTGACGTTCTTTTTCGCCGTCGCACTGACCTGCAGTGCCAATAGCTTGCGAGCAGAAAACGCGAACGGGCGAGCACACCGCGTCGACTTCGGCCAGTTGCCGGTCCAGTCGGGGGCGCAAATGGCTGACCATCCAACGTCACTGGATTGCCGCTGCTAATCCTCGCGCTTCACGAAAGTCCGCAGCATGTTCTGCACGATATCTTCCGGCAACGACGTATGGCGGACGATAATTTCCGACATCCGTTCCAGATCGGTATCTGCGATGGCATCGAAGAGCGCTTCGCGTTCAGCTTCCGGAAGCTCGGCAGCATCAAAATGCACAGGGCCATCCGGTCCCTGGCCTTCAAAACGGAAGTCTGCGACATTCCCGTTGGCGTTCGCGCCAGACATTGGGGATGTGGAGATCATGCGTTCCAAATCCTCGACCGGCAGGTCCGTATAGCCGTGGAGAATCTTTGCCGCTGCTTCAAAGTTGGAATCCCGCAGCATCGAGAACAGCTGGTCGTATTCATTGGGCGGCAGCTGCTCGCTGGAAAACTCGCGACTCTCGCCATCAAGCTCAAATGCCATCTTGAAATGCGTGGCACTGGGTTCCTGGAGGGAACTGAACTGCTCGCTCCATTCCTGGGGAACAACCCAGGGATCATCGGCCGATGCTGGCGCTGACTCGGCAGCGGCAGTTGCCGCCGCTTCTCGATCTTCGCGCTCAACTTGGGCTTCGAGCTTCTCACCCAGGGCCTTGAGCTCGGTATCATCGTTCGGTATTTCCTTGGCAGGGGCAGTCTGCGGGTACTTGTCGAGGCTGCGGACTGCGATCACGCAATTCTTGACCGAGTCGCCGGTAGCCTCGCGGAAGTCCTTGACCGCGCCCATGATGTCGCCCTTGGCCAAATTGCGGTACACCGAATTGCGGGAAGCATCATCTAGTCTCGCGTTCGCGGCCTGTGCCGCCTCACGGGAAATCGCCTGCGCGATTTGCGCAGTGTTCTTCTTGCGAAGCGCTTGCAGACCGAAGTAGCCCAGGGCAATCACTGCAATGAGGACAACGAGCCAGATGAGAAATTCCATGCTTCCAGACTACTTCGTTTAACTGTGCGATTACCCAGCTACGCCCAAAGTGAAAGGCATGACACCCGGAGCGCCGGCGATCCGCAAAGCCCGTCCAGCCATCGCGATAGACCACCGCGAATCGACCAGGTCGTCAACGAGCAGCACCGGCCCTGGAGCATTGGCAATGAGCTGTTCAAGCTGGGTTGGAAGTTCGAACGCATCAGCTACCGCGGCAACACGGAAAGCCGAGTTTCCTCCGGGACCGTTCTGCGGTCCGGGACCGCGATATTCGAGCTGGCCCAGATAGCGCAGCCGACCTACTTCGGCCAGGCCTTGGGCCAGCGAGGTGATCAGCTGGGGGCGCTTATTCGATGGCATGGCCACCACACCCACCGGGCGTTCCTCCCAGTTCCATTCGGCCAGCACCTTGATGCAGGCCTCGAACATCGCCTTGTCGATCGGGTTGTCGGCAGGGTCGGCGAAGATCTGGCGCAAGCGGTTGCCCCAGCCGAGGTCGGTCAACCGGGCCAGCGCACGGCCCATGGCCACCTGCTCGTCAACAGGGATCTTGCCTTTGAGCGCGTAGCCCAGCCGATCCAGTCCGGAGGGGTACAGCTTGCGCGGCTCGATAGGCACACCCACCCGGCCCAAGGCCGCCTGCGCACTGTCCTTGGAGTCGTCGGGAATATGGTCGTCGAACCACACGCCGGCGCAGTTGTCGCACCGGCCGCACGGCGCGGACTGCGGGTCATCCAACGCATCGGTCAGGAACTGCATGCGGCAGCCACGCGTGTTCTCATAGCTGACCATGAGGTTCTGCTCATGGACCCGGCTCTGCGCCACCCGCTTGTAGCGATCGGCATCATAGGTCCACGGCATGTCCGTGCGCATCCAGCCGCCAGCCACGCGCTCCACTGCGCCGTCCACCGCCAGGACCTTCAGCAGCAGCTCAAGCGGCGAGCGCCGAAGGTTCACCGCGCTTTCCAACGCCGGGACACTCATCGCCCCGTCGGCCTTGGCCAGGGCCTCGAGCACCTGGGTGGCACGCTCTTGGTCCGGCATGGAGCTGGTGGCGAAGTATTCCCAGATTTCCGAGTCGTCGGGCCCGGGCAGCAGCAGCACATCCGCGTTGACGCTTCCACGTCCGGCACGGCCCACCTGCTGGTAGTAGGCCACCGGCGAGCTGGGCGCACCGACGTGCAGCACGAAGCCGAGGTCCGGCTTATCGAAGCCCATGCCCAAGGCGCTGGTGGCGATCAGCGCTTTCACTTCATTGTTCTTCAACGCCTGCTCAAGGCGTTCGCGTTCTTCCAGATCGGTGCGTCCGGTGTACGCGGCAACTTCGTGCCCGGCGTCCTTGAGCAGTCGGGCAATATCCTCTGCGCCAGAAACCGTCAGGGTGTAGATGATCCCCGAGCCCTTGAAGTCCTCGATGTGGCTGAGCAGCCAGGCCAACTGCATCCGCGGCGAAGCCAGGCGCAGGACACCCAGGCGCAGCGAGTCGCGGGCCAGGGTGCCGCGCAGCGTGAAGACCTCTTCGGTGCCTCCGGCCAGCTGTTCGGCCACATCCTGGACGACTCGGCTGTTCGCGGTGGCGGTAGTCGCCAGCACCGGCAGGCCCTGGGGCAACCGGGCAATCAGATCCCGGATGCGGCGGTAGTCGGGACGGAAATCGTGGCCCCAGTCGGAAATGCAGTGCGCTTCGTCGATCACCAGCAGGCCCAGGCGCTGCATCAGCATCGGCAACTGCTGCTCGCGGAAGGATGGATTGTTCAAGCGCTCCGGGGATACCAGCAGCACATCGAGCTCATTGCGCTGCAGCTTTTCGAGAATCTCGCGCCATTCGAGCACGTTGGCCGAGTTGATGGCCGAGGCGCGGACGCCCGCACGCTCCGCGGCCGCGACCTGGTCGCGCATCAGGGCCAGCAGCGGCGAAACGATCAGTGTTGGCCCGTAGCCCTGTTCGCGCAGCAGCAGGGAAGCGATGAAGTACACCGCGGATTTGCCCCAGCCGGTGCGCTGGACGACGAGTGCACGGCGCCGCTGGGCCACCAGCGCGCTGATCGCTTCATACTGTCCGTCATGGAACTGCGCGTCCGGGTTTTGCACCAGGGCGCGCAGCTTCTGCAGTGCCAGCGTTTTCAGATCCACTTGCGTTGAGCCATCCATGCCTCCAGTATTTCAGTTCCCGCCTACGATTTGGCTCGCGGCGCCCGCTGATTGTGGATGGGCTCTGCCCGGCGGAGGTGCGGCAAGGATCCATCAGCAGAAATGTTAGGCATTTCCCACCTGGATTGGCTTGCATCTCAATGATTTGAATCGGCCTAGCCGGTAGGCTGAAAGGCGTGAGTGAACAGATTGACCTGAATCAGAGCTTTAAGGCCTACGACGTGCGTGGCGTGGTCGGCGAGACCCTGGATGCCGAAGCAATTGAAGCTATTGGCGCCGCCTTTGTCGACGTGCTGTCGCTGTCCGGCAAGGACGTGCTGGTTGGCGGCGATATGCGTCCGTCCTCCGCGGAATTCGCCCAGGCCTTCGCCCGCGGCGCCACCTACCGCGGTGCCAACGTGGTCATGCTCGGATTGATTTCCACCGATGAGCTGTATTTCGCCTCGGGCAAGTTCAATGCCGCCGGTGTCGTCTTCACCGCAAGCCACAATCCCGCCCAGTACAACGGCATCAAGATGTCCAAGGCCGGCGCCCGCCCGATTTCCTCGGCAACCGGCCTTTTCGACATTCGCGATCTTGCCCAGCAGTACCTGGACGAGGGCCTGCCGGTCTCCGGCGATGCCCCGCAGGGCAGCATCAGCGAACGCGATGTGCTGGCCGGCTACGCAGCCTACCTGCGGGAATTAGTGGACTTGTCAGCCATTCGCCCGTTGAAGATCGTGGTGGACGCCGGCAATGGCATGGGCGGCATGACCACCCCTGCAGTCCTCGGGGGCACGGTGCTGGCCGAGTTGCCGCTGGAGATCATCCCGCTGTACTTCGAGCTGGACGGCACGTTCCCCAACCACCCCGCCAACCCGCTGGAACCGGAGAATCTCAAGGACCTGCAGGCAGCGGTGCTGGAGCACGGCGCCGACGTCGGCCTGGCATTCGACGGCGATGCCGACCGCTGCTTCGTGATCGACGAGCGCGGCCTGCCGCTGTCCCCCTCGGCCATCACCGCACTGGTTGCGGTGCGCGAAATCGCGCGAGTGCAGGCCGCCGGCGAACAATCCCCGGTGATCATCCACAACTTGATCACCTCCAAGGCTGTGCCGGAATTCGTCGCCAAGGCCGGCGGCACCCCGGTGATGACCCGCGTGGGCCACTCCTTCATCAAGGCCGAGATGGCCGCCCAGGGCGCGGTCTTCGGCGGCGAGCATTCGGCCCACTACTACTTCCGCGACTTCTACAATGCCGATACCGGGATGCTCGCCGCCATGCATGTGCTGGCCGCCCTGGGCGGGCAAGACCTGCCGCTCTCCGAGCTGGGCGCCGAATACGAACCGTACGTTGCCACCGGTGAAATCAATTCCGAGGTGGAGGACAAGGCAGGAGCCACCGCCCGCGTGGTGTCCCACTTCCAGGACCAGCCCGTGGACGTGACGACCATGGACGGCACGACCATTTCGGCGGCCGACGGAAGCTGGTGGATCAATCTGCGCCCGTCGAACACCGAACCGTACCTGCGTTTCAACGGCGAGGGCCGCACCGCGCAGATCATTGAGCCCATTCGCGATGCCGTGCTGGCTATCGTGCGTGAGAACACCGTCGCCAACTAGCAAAGGGAAGACATGAACCTCGAAGAACTGGATGAAGGCGTCAAGGACGCGCTGAACAAGGTCTTGGGCACCGCCCTGGGCGTAGCCCGCGAACAGCTCGAGGAGCAGGGCGTGTTCCTGCCTTTCGCCATCGCGCTGGAACCGCAGGAAGGCGAAGATGAGCCGGAGCTGCGCCTGATTGCGGTTCCGCCAACGGATGATCCCGAGGATCCGGAAGCCGACATCGACACCGAAGCCATGGTTGCCGACCTGATGCAGGTGCTGAACCAGCAGGGCACCCACTTCCAGGCCATCGCCGTCGCCTCCGACGTGCTGCTCCAGGACAATGACCAGGACGCCATCCACATTGTTGCCGAGCACCGCATCGGTGCCGCGCTGGCCATCGTGCAGCCGTACACCATGCCTGCCGAGCCAGGCGGAGAATGGCACTTCGATGAGCCGGCGGCGGAGTCGGCGGAAGCCATCTGGGCCAACGCGCTCTAGCCCGCATCGGGTGCTTTCGGGGTCGGCATAGTCACTATGCCGACCCCGAGGCGCTTTTCCCGCGTAGAGTGGGAAGCATGAAACTCAGTGCCTTCACCGACGTGTGCCTGCGGACCGTGATGGTCCTGGCAACTCCCGGCACCGGGCAACTGACCAGCCGCGAGATCGCCGATTCGGTCGGGGTTCCCTACAACCACGTTGCCAAGGCAGTGCTGGAACTGCGCACGCTGGGCATCCTGCAGGTCACCCGCGGCCGCAACGGCGGCGCCGCCTTGAGCGGAGAAGCGCTGGATTTTTCCCTCGGCGGGCTGCTGCGCAAATTGGACAAGCGCACCGATATCGTGGACTGCACCGATCATGACGCGCAATCCAACTGCCCGCTCTCGGGCAACTGCCGCCTGCGGGCGGTCTTCCGCCAGGCACGCGAAGCCTTCTACGCCTCGCTGGATCCGCTGACTATCAGGGATATCTGCCCGACGTCAGCAGCGGAGCCCATCACGCTGCTCCCCTTCCCTACGGTGCGCAGCATTTCCTAGTTCCACTTCACCCATGAAGTGATACCGGTCACTTCTGTTGCGAAACCGGCCAATTGATTTGCAATCCTTTTCTACTGAGCGTAGAAATGAATCATAAATCTTGTATTTCAGATACAAGTAATCACCTACGCCCAAGGAGACCCGATGCTGTCCACCAAGTCCTTCCCGGTCATTGAAGCCACGCTGCCGATCATCGCAGAGCGCATTTCCAGCATTACCCCGAACTTCTACAACCGCCTGTTCGCCGCCCACCCTGAACTGCTCGACGGAATCTTCTCCCGCTCGAACCAGAAGAACGGCACCCAGCAGCAGGCCTTGGCAGGATCCATCGCGGTCTTCGCAACCTACCTGGTCAAGCACCCGGGCGTCACCCCGGAAACCATGCTCGCCCGCGTGGCCCACAAGCACACCTCCCTCGGTGTCGTCGAGGAGCAGTACCCGATCGTCTACAAGCACCTCTTCGATGCCATCGCCGAAGATCTGGGCGATGCACTGACCCCGGAGATCGCCGAGGCCTGGACCGAGGTGTACTGGCTGATGGCCCATGCGCTGATCAAGATCGAGAAGGGCTTGTACGCGCAGCAGGCCAACGCCGAGATCTACACCCCGTGGAAGCTTGTCGAACGCACCGAAACCGGTGTCGATTCGGTCAGCTTCAGCTTCGAACCAGCTGACGACACCCCGGCAACGGTCGCCAAGCCAGGGCAGTTCGTTTCGGTCCGCATGCCGATGGCCGACGGCATCCGCCAGGTTCGCCAGTACACCCTGAGCGGCGATATCGAGCAGACCAACCGCCGCACCATCACCGTCAAGCTGGATGTGAACGGCGAATTCTCCCCGGTCATCCACAACGACCTGAAGCTCGGCGACGTGCTCGAGCTGTCGAATCCGTATGGCGATCTGGTCATCGATGAGGAGGGCGCGCCGCTGGTGATCGCTACCGCTGGCATCGGCTGCACCCCGAGCGCCGCCGCGCTGCAGACCCTGGCCGCACGCGGCTCCAACCGCAAGGTCACCGTGCTGCATGCAGACCAGGAAGTGGGTGCCTGGCCATTGCGTGAGCAGATGCTCGATTCCATCGCCAAGCTGCCCCAGGCCACCCTGGGCACCTGGTTCGAACGCGGCGAACTGCCGGAAGAGCTGAACGCCAAGGCCGGCTACATGGATCTGACCGATGCACTGGCCGAGGACGCCGAGGTGTACCTGTGCGGCCCGCTGCCATTCATGCATGCCGCGCGCAGCCAGGCACTGGAAGCCGGCATCCCAGCCGAGCGGATCCACTATGAGGTCTTCGGCCCGGATGTGTGGCTGGCCGCCTAGCATCCAGGTCTTGCAACTGCGCTGCAGGTGGAATCATGGGGGATCCACCTGCAGCACTTTTTTGCCGCTATTTTCCGGTATCCGCGGCAGATTCCGGGTGATCACCCTTCTGCGGGGCCTTCTTCTTGAAGTCGAGTTTCTTCGGATCCAGCTTCCGCGGATCGATTTTGCCGCCGAGCTTTCCAGGCTTCTTCGCCTCCGCCTCCTGGACTGGCGGTGCCGGCAGATAGGCATCGCGGTCTTCGGATTCCGGAGCTTCGGCAGGCTGCTCGGCTGGCGCAGCCTTGGCGCCGCGTGCCGGTTTCGCGGCCTGCGGGTCCACCAGGATCTGGTGCAGCCCTTCCTCTGAGATCCACTTGCGCAGCACCGAGTTGAACAGGATCGGGTTCTCGATGTTCCATTGGTGGTGCATGCCAGGGACCACGCGCGTGATCACCTGCGGGAGCTTGGCGCGCAGCGCCTCGAAGGATTTCTGCACCACCTTCGGCTCCTTGGCTCCGACCAGGGCCAGCACCGGACCTTGGTAGGAGTCGAGCTTCTCCGGAAGTCCCCCGGGATCCATCTCGTCCATGATGGCCCGCAGGTTCTCGGCCTTCAGTTTCACGCCATGCTCGGTGAACAGCTCCCGCTCGTCATCCACCATGCCGTAGGCTCCGGCCTGGAATCGCCAGTACCACTCGCTGCCGATGAGCTTGAGCTGCATCCGCTGGAAAGCCCTGGCCGCCTGGCCCACGCCGGTCACCGGTGTTCCGGTGATCATCACGGAGTCAACCAGTTCCGGATGCCGTGCCGCCACGTGCAGCGCGATGACGCCGCCGAGGGACATGCCCACCAGGTGCACGCCGCCTTCGGAAACTTCGTCGGCGATCAAGGCCGCGACGTCATCGGCGGCGGATTCCAGTCCTTCCCAGGTTTCCTCGAACCGGGCGCCGAAGGCCGGCAGGTGGAGGGTCAGGATGTTGTAGTCGCCAAAGGCCAGCACCTGCGGGTCCCAGCTCCAGTTGCCGACGTTTCCGCCATGGAGGAACACCAGCGTCTGCATCGAACGCTGGGCATCGTGATGCCGGCCGGGATGCACTTCGGGATAATCGGTGGCATCGCGTGATGCATCGCTTGTAGGGGTCTTGTTCTGGTCTTTGGCTGCAGTCATGGCAAGTACTCCAATACCGCGTCGAGCCATTCCAGCTCTGCGGCTTGTTGTCGGATTGCATGGTCAAGTGTGGCGGCCATCAGGAAGCTGCGACGATCCGCAGCGGCGCGCATGTCAATGCCTTCGCGCTGGGAGAGGTAGTCATCGAGGGTGTACTGCGTGGCTTGGCGGCGTTCCTCCAGCAGATTCTGGATCTCATCGCGCTCGAGTTCGGCGGCAAAGAACACCTGCCCCATGAAGGGGTCGCGTTCGGGAGACTGCACTGCCCCGGCAGAAAGCCACTGGGCCAAGGCCTCGCGTCCTGCTTCGGTGATGTGGTGCTCCTGGCGGTCCGGGTAGTTCGACTGCGCGACGGTGCGCACGGTGGCGTATCCCTTGTCCACCAGCTGCGCCAACGTGCGGTAGATCTGCGCCTTGTCCGCGTTCCAGAAGTGGTTGATAGAGGAGTCAAAGTGCTTCTTGAGCTCGTAGCCGGTCATGGGCGACAAGCACAGCAGCCCGAGAATCAATCGTGCCAAAACCATAGGGCAATCTTTTCACACATAGTTGATTTTGCACCCACTTCGGCCCGGCGTGTGGAAACTGTACCCAGATTGTGACAATTCCCTGGCTGCGCATGAAAATACCCCGGCCACTGGAATTCCAGTGGCCGGGGCGTTCCCAAGTGCGGATCTGCGGGAGAACCAGTTTTGCTAGGCGCTCAGGCGGGCCTTCAGGCCGTCGAGCTCGGCGCGCAGGGAAGCAGGCAGGGCGTCGCCGAACTTGGCGTACCATTCCTCGATGCCTTCGACTTCCACGGCCCATTCGTCCTTGTTCACAGCAACGGCCGCTTCGACGTCGGCTGGGGTGTAGCCTTCCAGGCCGGTCAGGTCCAGGGACTCGCCGGTCGGGACGTTGCCGATGATGGTTTCGCGGGCGTCAGCGGTGCCTTCGATGCGCTCGATGGCCCACTTGAGCACGCGCGAGTTGTCGCCGAAGCCTGGCCATGCGAAGCCGCCGTCAGCGGTGCGGCGGAACCAGTTGACCAGGAAGATCTTCGGCATCTGCTCCGGGTTGAGCTTGTCCGAGATCTTGTCCCAGTGGTTCAGGTAGTCGCCTGCGTTGTAGCCGATGAATGGCAGCATCGCCATTGGGTCGCGGCGGATCACGCCGGTTGCGCCGGCAGCGGCCGCGGTGGTCTCCGAGGACAGGGTCGAACCCATGAAGATGCCGTTGGTCCAGCTGCGGGCTTCGGTCACCAGCGGAATGGTGGTCTTGCGGCGGCCGCCGAAGAGGATCGCGTCGATCTTCACGCCGTTTGGCGAGTAGTAGTCGTCCGAGAGCATGTCGACCTGGTCGATCGGGGTGCAGAAGCGCGAGTTCGGGTGCGCTGCAGGACAGCCGGACTCCGGAGTCCAGTCGTTGCCCAGCCAGTCGGTCAGGTGCGCTGGAGCCTCGTCGGTCATGCCTTCCCACCAGACGCCGCCCTCATCGGTCAGCGCAACGTTGGTGAAGATGTTGTTGCCCTTGGAGATGGCGCGCATGGCGTTCGGGTTGGTGGACCAGCCGGTGCCTGGAGCCACGCCGAACAGGCCGTACTCAGGGTTGACGCCGCGCAGCTCGCCGTCCTTGCCGATGCGCATCCAGTTGATGTCATCGCCCAGGGTTTCGGCCTTCCAGCCTTCGATGGTTGGATCCAGCAGCGCCAGGTTGGTCTTGCCGCAGGCCGATGGGAAGGCCGCGGCAATGTGGTACGACTTGTTCTGCGGGCTGGTCAGCTTCAGGATGAGCATGTGCTCTGCGAGCCAGCCTTCATCGCGGGCCATGGCCGAGGCGATGCGCAGCGAGTAGCACTTCTTGCCCAGCAGCGCGTTGCCGCCGTAGCCCGAACCGTAGGACATGATGGCGCGCTCTTCAGGGAAGTGCACGATCCACTTGTCTTCGTTGCATGGCCATGGAACATCTTCCTGGCCTGGTTCCAGGGGTGCGCCGACCGAGTGCAGGGCCGGAACGAAGAAGGCGTTCTCGGCTTCCATCTTGCGCAGCACTTCATTGCCGATCTTGGCCATGATGCGCATCGAGGCGACAACGTAGGCGGAATCGGTGATTTCCACGCCGTAGGCAGGTACTTCTGCGTCCAGCGGTCCCATGACGAACGGGATAACGTACATGGTGCGTCCGCGCATCGAGCCATCGAACAGGCCGTTGAGCATGGACTTCATTTTGGTCGGGTCTTCCCAGTTATTGGTGAAGCCCGCATCTTCTTCCTTTTCGGAGCAGATGAAGGTGCGCTCTTCGACTCGGGCCACGTCCTTGGGGTCCGAGAAACCGGCGTAGGAGTTGGGGAAGTTCGGATCGGTCAGCTTGACCAGGGTACCGGCTTCAACCAGCTCGGCAGTCAGGCGATCATTCTCTTCGACAGACCCATCAACCCAATAAACACGATCCGGCTTCGTCAGTGCGGCAACTTCCTCGACCCAGGATGCCAACTTCGCGTGCGAAGTAGGTGCTGCGTCGATAACGTTCTGATCCGAGCTCGTGCTCATTATCCATTCCCTCCATTGGGCTGAACTTGCAATAAATCAAGGCTAGGGTGTGCTCGATGCCCGCGCCGTGTGATCGAAACCTCATGAAAGTGAAACCCCGGGGACCAAAAAGAGGAAACTCCCGTAATTCCGGGGGTTAGGCTAACCAGCGCACCCGCATTAAGTGACTAAGGTCACGTAGACCGGTACCCTTTCAATGTCTTCACATAACCTTCTGTTCACCTGGGCCCAGTAGCTTTGCCCGTCGATTTGTACAGCGCGAAATCGACCTGTATAGTTATTCGAGGTTCGTGAGAACGAGCTGGACAAAAGAATATGCGCCCATAGCTCAGCTGGATAGAGCGTCTGTCTACGGAACAGAAGGTCAGGGGTTCGAATCCCTTTGGGCGCACAAATTGAAATTCCCACTCGGTCGAGTGGGAATTTTTTGTTTCCCGCAAGGAATGAGCCGATGAACCACGTCGCCTTGGATGGCCAACTCAGCCTGTGCCCGTTGGAAATTGCCGACGCGCGGCAACTCGCCGAGGCCTACCGGCGCAATCGGCAGCACCTTCAGCCCTGGGAACCGGCCCGTCCCGCCGAGTTCTTTACCGAAGCCCATCAGGCGGCAAGCCTCGCCGCAGCCGCAGAAGCGCGGCGGAGCGGACTAGCCTTCCCTTTCGGACTCTTCGAGCACAAGAAGCTCATCGGTCGCTTCAACATCAGCGGCGTGGTCCGCGGCGCATTCCAAAGCGCCAGTTTGGGCTACTGGATCGATCATGAGCACACCGGCCGCGGCTTGGCTTCCCGGGCCGTGGCCAAATTGCGCACCGCTGCGCTCAACGACCTGGGGCTGCACCGGCTGGAAGCCAGCACCCTCCCCTACAATCGCGGGTCGCAGCGCGTTCTCGAGAAGAACGGCTTCGTCCGCATAGGGATGGCACCGAACTACCTGAAGATCGCCGGACTCTGGCAGGATCATTACCTCTACCAGGCGATCTTGCACGATTAGCAGGCTTCCAGCTCCGTCGATTCCGAAGTCGACTAGTTATTTTGTGAAACACCGCACTTTTGGCCGTTTTGGTTATTGCTCCCGGAAAATCTCGTGTAAAGTTATTCAAGTCGTCAAGACGGCAAGCAATTGAATAAGCGCCCATAGCTCAGCTGGATAGAGCGTCTGTCTACGGAACAGAAGGTCAGGGGTTCGAATCCCTTTGGGCGCACAAGTTGAAATTCCCACTCATTCGAGTGGGAATTTTTTTGTTATTCCTGCTGATTCAACGCAGGCACCGCGAGGGACTAGTGCGAGGCGCGCAGCACCAATTTCGTGTCCATGATGCTCCACTCGGGTACCTGTTCCCCGTTGATGCGCTTGATCAGCAGCTCCGCCATGATCTCGCCCTGGCGCTCCGGGTTCTGCGCAATGGTCGTCAACGGCGGGGTCGAGCTCCGCGCGAAGGAATCATCATCGACCGACGTGACCGAAATGTCCTCGGGAACTTTCACGCCGGCCTCGGCCAGGGCCTGCAGGGCGCCGAAGCCCATCTGGGCGCTGGCGGCAAACAGGCCGTCGACCGCGAGATTAGCATCCAGCAGCTGCTGCATGATCCGCCGTCCGCTCGCCGGGGTGAAGTCGCCGATCTCGATAGCTACAGGTTCCAGCCCGGCGTCCTCAACCGCCTGCCTGAAACCCACCAGCCGGTCCAGTCCCGCACCCATGTCCTGCGGCCCGGCAATCGTTGCCAGCTTGGTGCGGCCCTGGCCAATGACGACCTCCGTCGCCTGCCTGGCGGCGGCAATGTTGTCGATATCGACAACATAGATGTCCTTCTGGTCGGTGCTCATGGTGCGACCGCCATAGACCATGGGCAGCACGTTTCCGAGATCAGCATAGGAGCGGTCATCTGCGTGGTGCGAAAGCACCAGTGCGCCATCCACGTTGCCGCCTTGCAGGTAGCGGGTGGTCTTTGCCGGATCCGCTTCGGTGGACAGCAGCAAGGTGAGCATGAATTCGGTGCCGGCCAGGTACCGGGCCACGCCCTGGACCACCTTGGCGAAGTAGGGATCGGCAAAGAACTTCGCGGTGTTCTCGGGGACAACCAGTGCAACGGAATTGGTCCGGCCCTGCGCGAGGGAACGGGCAGCGCGGTTGGGCACATAATTCAATTCGCGGATCGCCAATTCAACGGCCTTGCGGGCCGCGGGCTTCACCCGATCCGAGCCGTTGACCACGCGGGAAACCGTGGCGCGCGAGACACCTGCGCGTTCTGCCACCAACTCTAGGGTCGGCTTCGGACTGCGCGCTTCGTGCATGCTCATGTTCTGTACCCAGGTGCCTTGCAGTAGTTCGTCGTGGAAACGCGATGGTGGCCCGCAGCACCGGCTGCGGGCTGCGGGCCACCATGCTCAGGTGTTATGCCATTGTACGGTTCGCGGCAATCAACCCCGCGTAGGTCCGGCCGCTATTCTTGATCGTCCGTTCCTGCGTCTGGTAATCGACGTGGATGATTCCGAAGCGCTTGGCGTAGCCCCAGGCCCATTCGAAATTATCCAGCAAGGACCAGAGAAAGTAGCCGCGGACATCCACGCCATCGCCGATCGCGCGGGCGACGGCATCGAGGTGGTTGAGGATGTATTCCTCGCGTTCGGTGTCTTCGATGGTTCCGGCCTCGGTGACCGTATCCGTGTAGGACGCGCCGTTCTCCGTGATGTACAGCGCCGGCATATTGCTGTAGTCGCGCTTCAGGCGGTTCAGCAGCACGCGCAGCCCCTCGGGATTCACCTCCCAGCCCATGGCCGTGCGCGGCAGGTCGCGGGCCGGGAAGCTCACGTACTCGCTGCCGACAAACGGCGAGGACTTCGGCGCATCGGTGGGCACGATGGCCGGCGGCTGGCCGGGTGGCAGCGGATGCCCCGAGACGTTGTCGTCGTGGTAGTGGTTCACGCCCAGGAAGTCGATTGGCTGCGCGATGATTTCCAGGTCCCCGGGCTCGATGGCTTCGGCCAGCCCCAGTCCCTTGACGTCCTCGAGCAGGTCTTCCGGGTAGGCGCCGCGCAGGATCGGATCCAGGTACATCCGGTTCCACAGCGCGTCGATGCGGCGCGCGGCTTCCAGGTCCACAGGATCTTTCGGGTCGTTCGGCACCGCGTTGGTCAGGTTCAGCGTGATGCCGATCTGCTCGGCGCCCAGTTCGCGCAGCCGGGATGCGGCCAGCCCGTGGGCCAGGTGCTGGTGGTGCACCGCGGCCAGCGCGGCCTCGGGCTCCTGGCGTCCCGGGGCGTGCTCGCCGGCGGCGTAGCCGATCAGCGAGGAGCACAGCGGTTCGTTGAAGGTCGTCCAGTGCTTCACCCGGTCGCCGAGCTTTGCATGCACCGCTTCGGCGTAGTCGAGGAACTTGTACGCGGTCTCGCGGTTGGCCCAGCCGCCGCGCTCTTCCAGGGCCTGCGGCAGATCCCAGTGGTACAGGGTCAGCCACGGCAGGATGCCGTTCTCCAGCAGCTCGTCGACCAGCCGCGAGTAGAAGTCCAGGCCCTCGGGGTTCACCGTGCGCCCGCCCGGAACGATGCGGGCCCAGCTGGTGGAGAAGCGGTAGGAGTCCAGGCCCAGTTCGCGCATCAGCTGCACATCTTCGCGGTAGCGGTGGTAGTGGTCCACCGCAACGTCGAGATTATCGCCGCCTGCGATGGCCCCCTGCTTGCGGGCGAAGGCGTCCCAGACGGAATCCTCCTTCCCGTAGGAGTGCGCCGCCCCTTCGATCTGGGCTGCCGCGGTGGCCGAGCCCCACAAGAAGTCCTTCGGCCATGCGAATTGCTGGGATAGGTGGTTCATCATCAGCCCTTTACAGCTCCTGCCATAATTCCGGATACAAGTTGCTTGCCTGCAAGAATGAAAAGCACCAGCAGCGGGATGGTCGCCATCAAGGCTCCGCTCATCACGATGGTGTAGTCAACGTATCGTGCAGACTGCAGCTGGCTCAACGCCACCTGCAAGGTCGGGTTCTGCGGCGCCACCAGCATCGGCCACAGGTAGTCGGTCCACGCGGTCATGAAGGTGAACAGCGACAGGATCGCCATCGCGGGCCGGGCCGCTGGAACACCGACATGCCAGAAGGTTCCGATCATGGAGGCGCCGTCCACTCGGGCAGCCTCGATGAGCTCGTCGGGGATATTATCCACCAGATACTGGCGCATGAAGAAGACGCCAAAGGCTGTCACCAGGGTTGGAATCATGATCGCTCCCAAAGAACCGGTCCACCCCAGTTCCTTCATCATCATGAACATCGGGATAATCCCGAGCTGAGTCGGCACCGCCAGTGTTGCAATGACAAAAACCAGCAGTCCCTGGCGCCCGCGGAAGCGCAGCTTGGCGAAGGCGTAACCGGCAAGGGTAGAAAACATCACCACCGAGAAGGTAATAACTGAAGAAACAATCAAGCTGTTACCCAGCGCAGCCCAGAACTCCACCGAGTCAAAGACCTCAGCCACGTTAGTCCAGAACTGTCCGCCCGGAAGCAGCGGTGGCCATGCCGAAGAAAAGACTGCACCAGTAGAAGAACCAATCACAAAGGAATACCACAGCGGATAGGTACTTCCGATAAGGAAGGCCAGCAGGATACCGTAGGTGAGAAATCCTGGACGCCGGTCGGCAGAAAAGTTCTTGTTTCGGGCCTGGCGCATCAACTTGGGTCTAGCAGTTGATTGCAAGGTAGCGTTACTCATCGTTGGCACTTTCTCTGAGTGAACCGGAAGGATGGGATTTGATACGTTTGGCTTTTCGGCCTGGAATCCGTCGAGGTCCGCGCTTATCTGAAGACGAGGCGATGGTGCCGGAGATCAAGAAGTTGATCACTCCGATCACGATGATGATCAAAAACAGCATCCAAGCCACGGCCGAGGCCCGCCCAAAGTCCCCGCGGTTGAAGGCCAGATCCCACAGATAAAGCACCGTGGTTTGATACTGCCGATCAGGTCCGCCCGGAACCGAACTACTGGGGTTAAAGAGTTTGGGCTCGGTAAAGATCTGTAAACCGCCGATGGTCGCTGTGATGATCACGAAGATCATGGTGGGACGGATACTTGGCAGGGTAATGGAGAAGAAACGGCGAATCATTCCTGCCCCATCGATCGCCGCCGATTCGTGTAATTCGCGAGGTACGGCCTGCATGGCCGCCAGCAAGATCAACGCGTTGTACCCAGTCCAACGCCAGTTCACCATGGTGGCAATAGCCATGTGGGAGGGGAACACATCGGTTTTCCAGGCAATCGTGTCCAGGTTCAGTGCACCGAGCAGGTTGTTGATCAGTCCGTATTTCTCGTCGAAGGCAGTGGAGAAGATCAGCGTGACAGCCACCGGAGTCACCACGTAGGGAACCAGCACGCTCATCCGCCAAAAAGTTTTGGCCCTGATATTTTGATCAAGCATCGCTGCGATGAAGGTGGCGACCACCAGCTGCGGGATCGCAGAGAGCAGGAAGATGCTGAAAGTGTTGAACAGCGAATTCCAGAACAGCGGTGAGGCTAGTTCTGCCTGGTAGTTTTTCAGCCCCACCCAGTCACCGGCTCCACCTAGCAGGTCCCAGTCGTTGATTGATACCACGAAGGTGTAGATCAGTGGGAAGAGCCCAACCAGCGCGAAGAGGATGAAAAAGGGCGAGATATAAAGGTATGGGGAGTACTTAAAATCCAGTCGGCCACGCAGGTGCTGGCGTCGCATTTTGCGTTCTGCCTTGGCTTCCTGCAGCCTTTCTGGGGTGGGCGTACTGGGTTTTTCGGCCCGTAGTTTCGGCCGTGACATGGGTGTCGTGGTGCTCATCGGTGTCTTCTTTTCTGCTGCAGTTGCGCTCTGTGGGGCCAGGTCAGTGATGAACGCTGACCCCACAGGGCGCTATGTCGGCCAATCCGATTACTTGATTTCCAGTTCCTGCAGCGTTGACAGAGCCGTGTTCCACGCGGTGTCCCCGTCAGTGCCCTTGTCAATGGCGATAGTTGCTGGACCGAAGACCTGCTCCTGAATCACCGAATCATCCGCGCCCTTGTACTGTGCCTTTACGCCCTCGGCACGGTTCGAGAGAATTTCACCGATCGGTGCACCATTGAAGAACTTGGTCAGGTCGTTCTCACCGGTCACAGCCTTGGACTTCTGTGCTTCGATGTTGCTTGGGAAGGCTCCTGCTTCTTCGAAGGAAGTCGCCTGCGAGGTGGCGTTGGTCAGGTACTGCGCGAGCTTGGCCGCCTCAGCGGGATGCTTGGAAGTGCTTGGCACCGTCAGGAATGCACCGCCCCAGTTGGCTGCGCCGCCAGGGAAGACATCGGCAAAGTCCCAACCGTCCGATGCGTCGCCACCGGCGCCTTCAACCTGACCCTTGACGTTGCCCAACATCCAGCCTGGGCATGGCATCACTGCGAAGGAGCCGTCGACAAATGCTTGTCCCTTGCCCCAGTCCCATTGGGTCTGCGCCGAGGACAGGCCCTTGGACGCTGCAGCCGACAGTTGATCCCACCGCTCACGCAGTGCCGTGTTTCCCTCAATGTTCAGTGAGCCATCAGCCTTGTAGTAGCCTTCATCGAGCTGGTTGACCATGGCGTTCCAGACGAAGCCGGACTGGTCATAGAAGGCCTTTTCGGTTTTCTTCACGTAGTCCTCGCCCACGGAGAAGAAGTCATCCCACGTCGAGTCGGCGCCGCCGAAGAGTTCTGCAACCTGTTCACGATCGCTGGGCAGACCGGCTGCCTTGAAGAGCTTGCTGTTGTAGCACAGGCCCATAGGTCCGATGTCGGTGCCGTAGCCGATGGTGCGACCATCGGCGTCGGTGGCCTGCTGTACTTTCCAGTCCACCCAGTCGCCGGCGATATCTTTGGCACCGTATTCGTTGAGGTCGGTGAAGCTATCTGAAACGGTCATGACTTGGCCGAGCCAGCCTTCTTCCACAGCTTGAACATCCGGCAGGCCTGCGCCCGCGGCTTGTTTGGTTTTCCAGTCGGTCAGTGCGTTGCCACCGGTGTCGATGTTGGTGGCTTCAATGGTGATGCCTGGGTTATCGGCTTCGTACTGCTTGTACAGAGAATCCAAACCCTGGGTGCCGAAGGTGGTGATGGTCAGGGTGACAGGATTATCCGCGGAGGCTGGCTGGGCGGCGTCCTTGCTATCGCCCGATGCGCAGCCTGCTGCGAGCAGGGCAATACTTGAGCTCAGGGCTACAACCTTGGCTAGCCGAGCTGTTTGTGAGGGGTTCACGGTGACTCCATTCAAGTCTTGTTTGTGCGAGTGAGGTGAGACCAACATATTTTGAGAGCGCTCTCAAAATGTGGCAAAAATATGAGGGTTCTTCCTGAACCCCATTTGCCATAGCAATGACAGCAACTCCGCTTAGCTATTTTGTGAGCGCTCTCACAAAACTTCTTCCATAATTCTCCACAATAGATTCTGCTTGTCAACCCTTAACGAAAGAATCGGCCAGACAACTGCCCCATTGGGAGTTGCCTGGCCGATAAAACTAGCTGAAACTAGCCCTTCTTGTTCAACTGCAATCCAACCAGAACCGGATCATGATCCGATGAACGGTACTGGTTCGAGCTAAACAGGTTGGTGATGTTGTAGTTGTAGCGGCTGTATTCATAGCCGACGGATTCGATGGCGTTGATATTCCAGATATCCTGGCCGGTGACCTTGGAAGCCAGCTCTGGGGAAGCCAGAATATGATCCAAGGAACCGCTCAGCCCACCATAAACGTAGCTCTGCGAGTCAGCCTTGGCACCGAGATCAACGTAGCCCGCCTCGGCGAGCACTCGAATTGGATCTTCGGCAGCGTAGGAATTGAAGTCGCCAGCGAGCAAGACCTTCTGGGTGTTGCGTGACTTCTTCAGCTGATCAGCAAAACTGACCAGCGCCTTAGCCTGATCTACTCGATCGGCGTTCCAGGCACCCTGGCCATCGCCGGAGTCAGCGTTGCCCGAACCGTCTTTCGGGTCTGAGCCCTTCGACTTGAAGTGATTGGCTACGACCACAAAACGAGTCTTCTGATTTCCGCCGACCTTCTGGAAGGCTTGACCCAGTGGTTCGCGCGCATTATCAAAGGCCTCGTCTTCGAGAATGACCGATTCGCCGATCGGCTTCACAGCTTTGTTGCGGTAGATGATCGCGGTGCGGATCACGTCTTCATCAGCCGGGGTAGCATCCGGGCTTGGGACAAATTTCCAGATCTTTGAACCGGCTGCCGAATTCAACTGATCAACCAGATGAGCTAGGGCAGCATCACGATCCTGACCAAAACGGGCCGAGTTTTCAATTTCTTCAAGTACCACGACATCCGCGGTAAATTTGCTCAACGCAGCAACAATTTTGGACTGCTGACGTTCAAAACTGGCCTGGTTGGCAGCTCCACGAGCGTCGCATCCTCGACGGACGGTCACTGGATTACCTTCGCGGTCCGAGTAGTAGCTGCAACCGGAAAGTTCATCGCCGGTAGTGGTGAAGTAGTTCAGTACGTTGAAGCTGCCTACGGACACGTTGCCGCCGACATCCTGTGGGGCACTATTATCGATCTGCTCAAAGTGCAAGGCGATATCTGCGTCATCGGAGCCGATCACCTGCCCCTGAGGCTGTAGTCGCCACAGGTCATACCGGTAGTCCAGAATCATCGGTCCGGTGAAAGTGGCTTCCGCTCCAACACTGACGCGATGGGCAGAATCAATATATGGCAGGGCAACGGTGGTGTTTTTGGCGGTGCTGAAATTCAAGGTGGCACCATCGTCCACCACGATCGAGCGCTGCTCGTTTTCTTTCCCTAACTCAGCGGCCTGCGCACTGCCCGGAGCAAAGACGTCGGTGGGCTGACGCAGCAGCTTTTCGCCTGGGAGGATCGAGCTTGTTCCCATGGCTAGGGTCAGTTCACCATATTGGTTCAGCGAATAGTTATCCGAGACAGTGAACTCACCCTGAGGTTCAATGAGCATGGATTCGATCTGCTCGCGCCCGGCTTCGTCGCTAGGCAAGGTGATGGCCAATGGCTTAATGCTTTCGGCCGGCTCACTCAGGGACTTCACACTCTGGGCTTTGATCTGGGTGAGCCCGTAGTACTCACTGACCGTTCCAGAGACCTGCAGGTGGTCCCCGACCTCAACTGAAGCTACATCGTCCGGGGCGTAAATGAACACCGCCGAGCTTCCTTCTGTTGGAATCTGTGCCCCACTACCGGCGCTTTGTAGGTAGAATCCGCGAATTCCACCCTCTGCATAGGCGGCGGTCACCACGCCACGCACGGTGGTCTTTTGGCCGACCAATGGGGAGGTATCCCCCGTACCTTGCACCTGCTCGATGGGGGTGATCTCCACCGTGTCAGCCTGAGCTGCGGTGAAGGTGGATGCAACAACAGCCCCGGACAGCAGAACTGCCGCAATACTGGTAGTTCGTCTCTTGCTCATAGTTTCCCTCGGTTGATGATCGTTGGGCGGTAGTCAGAACCGCCAATGGCGACTAGGCTTCGAGGTAATCAGAGCTCAGTGAACTACTCGTGAACTCCACACCGCGTTTATAAGGCTTAGCCAAGAACCATCCAAGAGCATCAAGCGGTTTACGTCTAGACGTGATTAAAGGAATATTTTCCCTATTTGAACTGACCGGTCAGTTCAATTAGTCTTGTTTTGTGCTTATCGCAGATTCAGTTTCCGTCAAGGGACGCCACGATTTACTGGTGTCCCCCACCTCGCTTCAAGTAACTCGCGGAGAGGTACACCTTGTGGTGGCCGACCCGCAAATCTCACGTACCGCCTTGGCCCTAGCCCTGAGCGGGCGCATGAAACCATCTACGGGGACCGTCTCGTGGGGTCACGCTGACTCCCTGAAAACCCTGCGCCAGCACACTGCCCTCCTGGATTCTCCAGAGGTCAACGAACCTGAATCACATATGAAGGTCCGCGATCTCATCGCCGAAGACCTCGCCCTTCTGCCGGGCCCGATCTGGAAAAAACCACGCAATAAAAAGTGGACGGCACTGCACGGATTCGATGATGTGGCCAAGGATTGGGCAGATTCCCTAGATCCCGCCCGCCGGTTGGAACTGCAACTTTTACTGGCCGCAGAAGACTCCCGCATCGAACTTATAGTCCTTGACTCCCCTGATCGCCACGACATGCAAGATGATGTCTGGCTGGATCTCCTGCTTGAATTTGCTGGCTCGAACCGCGCATTCGCGATCGTCGCCATTGTCAGTAACGCCCCTTACGAGTGGGATGGACCGATCACTTACCTGGGATCCAACGAGTACGAAGAATTTGAATCACCGGAAGAAGCCACCGCGCTCATCTCCGGAGAACCTCTGGTTGAAGAGCCAGAAGAACCCGAAGAAGTAGAAGAGCCAGAAGAGCCCGAAAATTCTGAAGCGCCTGCAGAACTAGAGGAACCCGATAAAACAGAGGTTTTGTCGCAAGAATCTGTTCAAGATGAGCTGGATCTAGACGTTCCAGAAACAGTGGAGCCCAAGTCCGCGGAGCAAGAATCCACACCGGCAGAACACAGCGACGCAGTACCAACTGTCGCAGAGGATAGCGACGCGAAGGAAAAAGAATGACCACTTTGCAACTTGCGCTCTCCGAGCTAAAGCGCATGACCCGTGGCACCCTGCCAAAGCTGGCGCTCATCGCGGTGACCTGTGTACCTCTGCTTTATGGTGCCCTCTACCTCTACGCCAACTGGGACCCCCAGGGAAACTTAGACAAGGTCACCGCGGCCGTCGTTAATCTCGATGACGGCGGGGAAAAGGACGGCAAATTCACCCGTGTCGCCGACGATGTCGTTGAGAACCTCGAAGACGATGGAACCTTCAGCTGGGCGCATCTCGATTCGAGAGACGAAGCCGCCGACGCGGTGGCCAGCGGCAAATACGCCTTCGCCCTCGTTCTACCCGATAATTTCACCGCTGCGCTGCTGTCCCCCGGCGACTTCAAAGATGCCAGCCAGGCCAATATTGAGTTGCTGACCAATGACGCGAATAACTTCATGGTCTCCAACTTCGCACGGACCCTGACCACCTCGGTGCGCACTTCGGTCTCCGAAGAAGTCGGCACCGAAACCGCGTCGGCGATGATCGCCGGCTTTGTAGACATTCACAGCTCTATGGATAAAGCCGCGGACGGCGCACAACAGCTCTACGACGGCACGATCACCCTAGGTGATGGCATCGTGACCCTGGCCGATGGCACCACCAAGCTTGTTGATGGCAGTAGTGAACTCTCCGACGGTGCTGTCCAGCTCAAGGATGGAACCAGCGAACTTTCCAGTGGCCTTTCTCAGCTGGTCACAGGTCAGAAGAAACTGCTCGATGGCAGCAATTCTCTGGCCGATGGCACCGGAGAGCTAGCCACCGGTGCAGATACGCTCAGCGATGGTTTGAGCGCCATGAAATCCAAGACCAAGACCCTGCCAAGCTCGGTCAAACAGCTCAACGATGGCGCCCAGAGCGCCAAGAGCGCTGCCGACCAGTTGGCCACCGGCGCACGTCAAGTCGCCGATGGAAATAAGCAGCTCTCCGACACCGCCGATGACGCCATCTCGGTGATCAACGAGCTGCAGGACGAAACCGACAAGCAACTGCAGAACGTCAAGACCGATACGCAGGCCGAGCTGGACAAGCTGGTGGCCGACGGTGTGTTGACCCAAGAGCAAGCAGACACCATCAAGTCCAAGGTCAGCGATAGCGTGGAGAACTCGACGCTGAGCAACACCTTGAAGAACAAGGTGGACAAGGTCAACACCGGCCTTGCAGGACTGCAAGATAACCTGCACACACTCTCGGATGGTGCCGACAAGGTCGCCGATGGTAACGAACAGCTAGCTACCGGTCTGGGCACCCTTGCCCAGGGCACCAAGACGCTGAACGCTGCGGTACCAAGCCTCGTGGACGGAATTTCCTCGGCCGCTGACGGCTCAGCGAAACTTGCCACCGGCGCGGACAGTGCCCACGACGGTGCCAAGCAGTTGGCCGAAGGCCAGAAGTCCGCACTGACCGGTGCGACCCAGGCCTCCGAGGGTGCCAAGAAGCTGGATTCCGGAGCCGGTTCCCTGGTGACCGGCGCCGACCAGCTCCACAGCGGTTTGGTCCAGCTTTCCGATGGTGTCGGCGATCTGTCCGACGGTACCACCAAGCTCCAAGATGGCTCCAACGAGCTGGCCACGGGCCTGGATGACGGCGTCAAACAGGTTCCTAACCCCGATAAGAAGACCAGTGAAGAGCTCTCCGATGTGATCGGTAACCCGGTGACGGTGGAGAACACCAAGCAGTCCGAAGCCCAAGTCTATGGTGAGGGTCTAGCCCCATTCTTCATGACGCTGGCGACCTTTATCGGTGTACTGATCCTCACGCAGGTGATGCGCCCCATTACCAAGCGCGCACTGCTGTCCAACGGCAGCAACTGGAAGATCTCGCTCGGTGGTTGGATACCATTCGCGGCCGTTGCCGTGATCCAGACCAGCTTGCTCTACGCAGTGGTGCACTTCGGACTGGGTCTACACACGGCGCACCCATGGATGGCATGGTTCCTTCTGGTACTCGCCGCCCTGTGCTTCAGCGCCCTCATCCAAGGCTGCTTCGCCCTGCTAGGAACTGCCGGCAAGTTTGTGGTGCTCGTCTTGATGGTGCTTCAGCTGGTCACCGCCGGCGGTACCTTCCCGTGGGAGACCCTGCCAGCGCCATTGCACTTCCTGCACCAGATCTTGCCGATGGGTAATGTGGTCGTCGGACTGCGTCACCTGGTGTACGGAGCGGAATTGAATGTGCTCTCCGCGGTCGCAGGCTCATTGCTCATCTACACCGCCATTGGACTAGTCTTGAGTATGCTTGCGGTACGCAAGAACAAGACTTGGCGCCTGGCAACACTGCAACCGGAGCTGAAAGAATGACAACGCTAACCGGCCAGCGCCGCCGCGTGCGCGCCACGGATTCGAAGGAAAAGCTCTTCGAAGCGGCCATGAGGCTGCTCGGTTCGCGCTCCCCCGAGTCCGTCTCGGTGGACGAGATCGCCGCGGCCGCCGGCGTTTCCAAGGGCACCGTCTACTACAATTTCGGTTCCAAGGACGAGCTGGTCAGCCAGCTGCTCAGCTACGGCGCGCAGAAGCTCATGGGCGAACTGGCACGCGTTGCTTCCGCGGAAGACCCCTACCTGGCGCTGCGCCAGATGCTGGAATTCGCCATGGATTTCGTGGCCAGCTACCCGGCCTTCGCCCATCTGTGGATGCAGGAGCAGCTGGATGCCGACACCGCCAATGCATTCGCCGGGACCCCGCTGAATACGCAGGTGACCGGGCTGATCATCGAGGTCCTCGAACGCCTCGTGGTGCTCGCCCCGGAGCAGAAGCTGTCGGTAGCCACCAGCATTTTCGGCGCCGCCTTGTTCACCGCCCGCATGCGCGCCTCGGGACGGACCGATCTGGACCGCGAGCAGACGGTGCGCGCCGTGCTGCTCACCGTGGACGGGCTGCGTGCCACCCGTCCACCAGCCAGCAATTAGGCCCGCGCTTCCCAGCTGGCGGTTTCGCTGATGCCCGGCAGTTCGCCGCTGAAGATCAGCACCCCGGGATAGTCGTTGAGCAGTTCGGCCACCGTGGCATAGGCAGCATCGGGCAGGCGGGCCAGCAGCGAATCGAGCACCAGCAGCGGCGGTTCGCGCAATAGCGCCCGCGCCACCAGCAGCGAGGCCTGCTGCGCGGAATTCAGCGGTTCTCCGCCCCGGCGCAAGCGGGTTTCCTCCGCATCGGGCAGGTGGGCCATCTGCAGCCCGCAGGTTTCCGCCAGTGCCACTGCCTTGCGCAGCGACGCGCCCGGATGGCGGTAGCGCAGCGCGCGGGCAACGCTGCCGCGCTCGGGAACCATGGACTCCAATGCGGCGCCGATCAGCTTGCGGCGGCCGGTCGCAGGCAAATCCTCGCTTCGCCCCTCGGCGATCCACACCCCGGCCTGCGGGTCGGCGTCATGAGCCAGGCTGCCGGTGGCGATGGCCGCGAGCAATGCGGCGCAGTCCCCCTGGTTTCCGCGCACCGCGATGCGCTGCCCGGGCTGGGCTCGCAGCATGGGAAACTTCCCGGCCATCGATTCCGGAAGCTGGATGCGCACTGAGGACGGCTGGAGCATCAGCTCCTTCGCATCGCGGGTGCTCGCCGGCGATGCTTCGCTGGCCTGCCAGCGTTCCTGCTCGGCCAGCAGCGGCGCGATGATGCGCCGGCCGGCCTTGTAATTCTGCCGGTACTCCACCACGCGGCCCCACTCGCCCAGGGTTCCGGCGCAGATTCCCATCAGCGTCAGCGCGGTCGCCACGGCGGCTGCCGGAAGCTGTGCCTGCGCGGCCGCGGCCACGAGAAGCGCGGTACCCAGCAGCGGAATGGCCAGCGCCCCGCCGCGCAGGGCCGCGGCGAACCGGGCGCGATGCACCGACGCGTCAATCACCTTCTGCGAGGTGTCCTGAACCCTTTGCACTTCCCGCTCGATGCCGCCCCCGGCGGCAATCGCGGTCCGCGCGGCCACGGTATCGGCAATGCGCGCAGCCAGGTTCCCGCGGTGCCGGCGCAGGGTCCGGGCGCTGAGGAACGTCCCGCCGGCCAGGCCCGCCAGCAGGATGCCTTCCAGCACCAGCGTCGCGCCCAGGCTGAGGGCCAGCAGCGGATGCAGGAACCACAGCCCCGTGCCGCTGACGATCAGCAGCGGCAGGCCGGCCACCAGCGGGACCATGCCCTGCACAATCCAGTTGCGGATCGAGGACAGGTCGTTGGTGGAGCGGGCAATGGTGATGCCCATGGACGGGCCGCGGGCGCTGCGCAAAGCGTGGGCCACCAGCCCGCGGCGCAGCTGGGCCACATAGTGCTGGCCCAGCTTCTCGGCCAGCACCCGTTCAGCGTATTTGGCCAGGAAGAAGCAGCCCACCAGGCCCAGCACCGCGGCTAGCGCCCCGGCGCTGAGGCTGGCCGAGAGCTGCCCGATCAGCCAGCCAATGGCAATCGAGAGCAGGCCGGCGAGAATGCCTAGGCTGAGCAGTCCGGCCAGGAGCATCCGCCGGCCGGGCGCCACCAGTGGCGGCAGGCGCTCGGGCTGGGCCACCGGCGCGGCGGCGGTCTTCTGGTCCAGCATTGCGGCTCCTAGCGGGTTGGCAGCAGCGCGGCGGCAACCTCGGCCTGGCACAGGTCGAAGGTCCCGATGACCGGGGTGGCCAGCTGCGCCTGGGCTTCCTTCGCGGCCAGCGGGGAGGCGGTGAGCACTCCGGACACCGCGGCAACATCCAGGCCTGCTTCGCGCAGGATGCGTTCGCCGGCCAGCGCGCCCAGCGCGTCCTGGGCGCTGAACAGCACGCGGTCCACGTGCTCGGAGAAGACCGGGTCGAGCAGCAAGCGGGAGGTCTCGCCCTGGAACAGGCCGTCGGCGATCTCGATGACCACTGCGTCCGCGCCGGTGGCGCTCTGCTCGCGGATCATCGCCACCAGCAGGTCGCGGACGGTTTCGTAGTCCAGGCGGTAGGTGGTCGGGAAGCCGAAGTCGGTGAAGTCGCAGACACTGAAGGCGCCGGCATCGGTGAACAGGTCCGGGTCGTTGCCTGCTCCGGTGCCGGTGGCCTTGCCTGCGGCAACTGCCATGCCGGAGTTGACCAGGCCGTTGACCAGGCATCCGAGCGTGGTGGACTTGCCGGAGTTCATCGAGGTGCCCAGCACCGCGATCACCGGCGGGCGCTGGGCGCCGGCCTGCGCCGGGCGCGGGGAATCGTCCTCGATGCCCAGCGGTGCGAAGTCCGCCAGGTTCACGACCTTGCCGTGGCGCATCAGCAGGCCGGTTGGCTGCAGCTGGGTCGCCATGTCGATCGAGGCGTGCTGCTCGATGACTTCGCTGGCGACGCCGCCGCCGGCCACCAGCTGGCAGGGGCCCAGGTTCTGCGGCACATGGGCAAGGAACTGGTCCGGTGCGTAGCGGTCGCCGTAGGCGACCATGATCTCCTGGCCGACGAACATCAGCTGGCGGCGGGAAACCGGGGACTGCAGGCGCGTGTGCTTGCCCAGCTCGGTGACGGTGGCAATCACGACGTCGCCGGCACGAGGCGCCATGTTCGCGCGGCGCACGACCTGGAAATCCTGGGGGTTGCGCTGCAGCTCGGCTGCGACAAAGCGGGTGGTGTAGGCGGCGCGGATGGTGCGAGCACGCTGTGCATCGATCTGCTGCTGCACTTCATTGCGGGCTGCGGTGGTCTGCGTTGGAAGCGATTCTGCGATGATGGCCATTTGCCTGTTCCTCTTTCACTGTTTCCGGCCTGCGTTTGCCGTGCGCCGGTGCTGGCTGTGCTGCCAACGATTCCTAGTGAAACGAGCAATAGTGAACTCAAAGTGAACGGTTCATGAGACGACGAGGTGGATTCGATGAGAGGGTTATCATCTGCTTCTCATACATCCAGATCATCACTTATTTACATGCTGACTAGTGCGTTAGAAAAATCTTGATGAGACTTCTCTCATGCAGGCCGAGGTGCGGTGAAATGCGTGACGCGCGCATCACGGGCATCCAAATGCGAGTACGGGTGCGAAGTTTCCAGCACCGTGGTTCCCAGGGTCGGATAGTTCATCGCCAGCTCGTAGACGGCTTCTTCATCCGAGTCCATAGCGGCCAAGCGCAACGCCAATTCCTGCAGCACCGGCTGATGCCCGATCACCAGCAGGCAGCTGACCGTATCCGGGACCTCATTGATGATGGAGCACAGCTGGGAGACGCCCGCGGTGAAGATGCGCGAGTCGATGTAGGGGGTTGGACCCTTTTCACCAAGCTCGGACAGCACCCACGCGCAGGTGGCGCGCGCACGCAGCGCATCGGAGCAGATGATGTAGTCCGGGATCAGGCCATTCTCTACAAGCCAGGCTCCGGCGGCGGGAGCCTCGCGGTGGCCGCGGGCTGCCAGCGGCCGGTCGTGATCCGCGACGCCTAGCGGGTAGTCGGCCTTGGCGTGGCGCATCAGAATGAGCTTGCGGGAGTGAATGGTGTTCATTGTCCAAGCTTAAGACAGCAGTGGCGGGCAAACCGAACCCGGTTTGCCCGCCACTGCTGGCAGCAACTGCTAGATGGAGTATTCCGGAGCAGCCCAGACGACCACTTCTGGGTGCTCGTAGAAGCGGTAGCCCTGGCCGCGCACGGTTCGCACGGTGTTGGCCAGGCGTCCCAGCTTCGAACGCAGGCGACGGATATGCACGTCGATGGTGCGTTCATTGGGGACTTCTTCGGCGTTGCGCCACAGGTTTTCCAGCAGCTCTTCACGGCCTACGGTGCGGGTGCCGTTTTCCACGAGGAAGTTCAGCAGCTCGAATTCCTTGAAGGTCAGGTTCAGGGTTTCGCCATCCAGGTAGACTTCGCGGCGCGAGAGGTCAATCAGCACACCCGATGGGCGCGGGGTGGACGGGCGGGCTTCAGCGCGAGGCCGACGGGAAATCGTCGGGTCGCCCAGTGCCTGGCGAACAACATCGATTGGCTCGCCCTGCGCACTGGTTGGTGCCAGCGCTACGGCGGCGTGGGTCTGTGCCTGCGGCGACAGGGTGGCCAGGAAGGCGCGCACCTGGGTGGCAAGCTTGCCCAGCGAGGTGCCCTGCGCCTGGGCTGCGGTTTCATCCAGGCCTACGTAGAGCACGAAGCCGCGTGCTGAGGTATCGGCGCTCGGCTGGCCGGTTGGCTGCACTGGAGCCTGAGCTGGCTGATGCGATGCATCACGAGTTTCATGAACATTGGAAACTGCGCGCAGTGGGCGATAGCCCGCTGGTGCATAGTTGCCAGAAGCTGCACGCTGGGCAGCTGCTGCGCGGTTCTGCGCATTGCGAATTGAAACGTGGACGTATCCGGAACCAGCCGACATAATCTTTTTCCTCTTTTAGTGCGAAGGCCAAGTGGTTTGGCGCTCATGCTTCGGGTTTTGCTTGCGCTGTCCGCGGCCTTCGTCCACGTTCAGCAGTTGGGTTTCCCGTCAATAACACCCAAAATCCGGATTGCGAATCACTCGCAATTCGATCTGGACGCCAAGGACGCCGAGCATTCGTTGAGAACAATCACGGGCAATTCGAGGTCGTTATTCGAGGTGCCTTTGCTGTTCTGCGCCGTACTCACACCTCTAGTTTCCTCGTAACATTGACAACTTGCAAGTAACAATGGACACCCATGTCCACATAGTGAGACGAATGTTTCCAAACGTGACGCACGCCACTTTAGGCAATTCTGGACTGTCTAAGCGCTTAACTAAACAATATGCTCAAGCTATCAATTGAACTTCGTCATTTCGCCTAGTCCATTCAGAGGCCTGAATATCCATTCATCACTCCCGCTTGTCCACGCTTCAATCATTCGTCGTTCTTAGGGGTTGACCAAATTAACCACTATCGGTTTCGGTTTTCTCCGCATAAAATCGACTTGCAGTCATAGCTTGCACACAGCAAAAACATATTCTCGGCCCATGGCAATAGGACAAGCTGATAAACATGAATGAATCTCGATTTTCACCTTCGCAATTGCCTCGGCTGACCCACCCTGACGGCACGGCAATCAAAGTTCTCGTGGTCGATGATGAACCTTCGCTGGCAGAATTGGTCGCCATGGGAACCCGCATGCTCGGCTGGGAAGCCACGATGGCCCACGATGGGCCGGAAGCCGTGGCGACCGCCCGCTCCTTGGCCCCTGACGTCCTGGTCCTCGACTGGATGCTGCCCGGATTCGACGGCCCGGAAGTGCTGCGCAAGGTGCGCACCCATTTCCCGGAGATCCCAGTTCTCTTCCTGACCGCCAAGGACGCGGTCGAGGATCGCATCGAAGGCCTGGGCGCGGGTGCAGACGACTATGTCGCCAAGCCTTTCAGCCTCGAAGAGGTCTTGATCCGGTTGCACCGTCTCGTGGAACGTTCAGGCGCGGCCACCGCAGATTCCGCTGAACTAGTGGTCGGCGACCTGGTGCTGAACATGGACTCGCACGACGTATCGCGTGCAGGCCGCGAAATTTCGCTGACCGCCACCGAATTCGACTTGCTCAGCTACCTGATGAGCAATGCCCGCCGAGTGGTGTCCAAGTCGCAGATCCTGGACAACGTCTGGCACTACGATTTCGACGGGCAGGCGAACATTGTCGAGTTGTACATCTCGTACCTGCGCAAGAAGATCGATGTTGATGCTGAGCCGATGATCCATACCGTGCGTGGTGTCGGCTACGTGCTGAAGCCGGCTGCATGAGCTTCTTTTCCCCGAATACCAGGGTGAGCTCGCCGCACGCGCTGCAGCGCAAGCTGCTGCTCATCCTGCTGACCTCGGTCACCGCAGTATCCGTATTGCTCGGCCTGCTCTACAACGCCGGCATGCGCCAGACGTTGATGGACCAGCTCAACAGCCAGCTGCGGCTCACCACCGAACGCGCGCTGAATTATTCGCAGGGCGCGCCAGCGGTGAACTCCCGGTTGGATGCTCCGGGCCAGTCAGCCGGCACGCTGACCGCCCGATTCGTCGACAAGTACGTCTTCAACGGCGGCGTGCTCGATGAACGCACCGGCGAACTGAAGCAGCTGAGCCAGGAAGACGCCATCCCGATGGTGGATCTCGAATTGAGCACGCTGCGTGCCGGCGGGCAGTTCAAGCCGGTACGCGCCCATCTGACCGTGGGTGACTACTACCTGGTCGCAGTCAAGGACTCCGGCTCCAACGGCATCCTGATCGTCGGCTTGCCCCTGCACGGCACCGACCTGGCGCTGCGCGGCATGGCGTGGCTGACGCTGTTCATTGCCTTGATCCTGATCGCCGGTGCAGGCCTGGCCGGCTCATGGCTCATCTCGCGTTCGCTGGCCTCGCTCAAGCGTGTGGCCGCCGTGGCAGGTTCGGTCGCCGCCGAAGATCTCGATTCGGGCAAAGTGGACCTGACCCAGCGCGTGCCTGCACGCGATGCCATCCCCGGCACCGAGGTGGGCAATGTCGGCAATGCGCTGAATGCGATGATCAGCAACGTCGCCACCGCACTGACCGCCCGCGAGAAATCCCAGGCCCAGATGCGCCAGTTCGTCGCCGATGCCTCGCACGAGCTGCGCACGCCGCTCTCGGCGATCCGTGGCTACACCGAACTGCTCTCCGCTACCGAGCATTTCTCTCCTGACGGGCAGCGCTCGGTGGATCGGGTGCTGCAGCAAAGCAGCCGGATGAGCTCGCTGGTGGAGAATCTGCTGCTGCTGGCCCGTCTGGATGAAGAGAATGCTTTCAAGCGCAGCAAGATCGATTTGTGCTCGCTCACCGCGGATATCACCGAAGACTTCAAGCTCACCGCGAGCGACCACCATTGGGAGTTCGACTGCCAGGCGCCGCAGACCTTCGTCTACGGCGATTCGTCCTCGCTGCGCCGGGTGATTACCAATCTCCTGGCCAATGCACGCAAGCACACGACCGCCGGGAACACCGTCACCGTATCGGTGGACCGCGACGAGGACGCCGATGAAGCCGTCATCCGGGTGCACGACACCGGCGAAGGCATTGCCCCCGAATTCCTGCCCCGGGTATTCGAGCGTTTCACCCGAGCCGACAAGGCGCGTTCTGGCTCCGATGGCACCACCGGGCTGGGCCTGCCGATCGCCAAGAGCATCGTCGAAGCCCATGGCGGCAGCATTACGGTGGCGTCCACGCCAGGAGACACCGTCTTCGAGGTCCGCCTGCCACTGGACGAACCCGAAACCGATGAAGAAACGCCGGAGGCTGCGGTGTAATCACCGCAGCCTCCGGGCGCAAGGCTTAGCTGATGCTAGGCAATCGGCGGGGTCACGCCATACAGGCGGTCGCCGGCATCGCCCAAGCCTGGGATGATGTAGGACTTCTCGTTCAGCTTCTGGTCCATCGCCGCCAGCACGATGTGCACGCGGTCGTCGCCACCGTGGATTTCCTTCAGGCGCTCGACGCCCTCAGGAGCTGCGATCAGGCAGATGCAGGTGACGGATTCCGCGCCTCGCTCGAAAATGAACTTGATGGACTCGGCCAAGGTGCCGCCGGTGGCCAGCATCGGATCCAGCACGAAGACCTGGCGACCGGTCAGGTCGTTTGGCACGCGGTCGGCGTAGGTGATGATGTCCAGGGTTTCCTCGTTGCGGGCCATGCCCAGGAAGCCGACTTCAGCGGTTGGGACCAGGCGGGTCATGCCTTCGAGCATGCCCAGGCCTGCACGCAGGATCGGGACAACCAGCGGGGTTGGCTTGGCAATCGAGGTGCCGGTGGTGGTGGCGACCGGGGTCTGCACCTCAACGTTTTCGGTTTTCACCTCGCGGGTGGCTTCATAAGCCAGCAGGGTGACCAGTTCGTCGGTCAGCTGGCGGAAAATCGAGGAGGGGGTGTTCTTATCACGAAGAACCGAAACCTTGTGTGCCACCAGTGGGTGGTCGACTACCTGTACGCGCATAAGTAGAAATCTATCAGCACCGCCTCGGCCAAATCGAGAGAAATCCTCGATTTCACGCTGTTAAAGGTCTTTGGTGTGCCCAAGGAAACAGCAAACTTCAGTGCAGTGGGCGGTGATCCACGCTCCCGGAGCCCGGCAGCCGTCGCAAAACACGTAAAGTGAAAGCACTATGGTGCACGAATTTGATGCTTGGATGGACCTCGCCTTGGCTGAAGCGCGCAAAGCGCTAGCCACCGATGACGTGCCCATCGGCGCCGTTATCCTCTCCCCCGAAGGCGAAGTGCTGGCCACCGGCCGCAATGAGCGCGAGGCCGTCAAGGACCCTACAGCGCATGCCGAGGTGGTCGCCATCCGCAATGCGGTCAAGGCACTGGAAGCCACAGGGCAAGACGATGGCTGGCGCCTATCGGACTGCACGCTGGTGGTGACCTTGGAGCCCTGCGCCATGTGCGCCGGGGCCATCGTCCTTTCGCGCATTCCCAAGCTGGTCTTCGGGGCCTGGGACGAGAAGGCCGGGGCCTGCGGCTCGGTTTTCGACATCGTCCGTGAACCGCGCTTGAACCATTGGGTCGAGGTGTACTCGAGGGTCAAGGAAGACGAATGCGCAGAGCTGCTGCGTGAATTCTTCCGGGGCAAGCGCGGCTAGGAGCCGACGTTGATGTGTTTCGGAACACTTCAAGCCAAAAACAGCGTTCTCGTTTTTGTTTTCACCTGATGTTCGTTATAGAGTTATCAGGTCTGGTGACGTGTCCGAGCGGCCGAAGGTGCAACACTCGAAATGTTGTGTACGGTAACCCCGTACCGTGGGTTCAAATCCCACCGTCACCGCCAGAAAAACCCCGGTAATCAGTGATTACCGGGGTTTTGCCTTGTCTAGCGCTAGTTCGCGAAGGTATCGGTGAGCTTGCCCTTGGCATCCCACAGTGCCAGCGAATCACCGGCATTGTTCAAGATGCCCGGACCGTCCACGTAGAAAGCTTCGTCGCTGTTGGTGCCCGGACCCGAGTACACGCGCAGCTGCTCGTCTGGCTCTAGCTCGTATCCCTGGCCGATTTCCAAGATGTTGTTGGCGGCATCGCGAATGATGTAGCCGCTGACATCGATGGTGCGTTTGCCGGTGTTCTCCAGGATCACGTGCTCGCCATTTTCCGGAGCGACGTCGTTTCCAGGCACGTCGTTGACCACGTCGGCAATCACCACGCCGTTGTTGGCCGGGAAGTCCTTCTGTCCACCGATATGGCGGTTAATCTGTGTTGGGAAGTCGCCGGTGATCCGCTCGACGCCCAGAGCCATGGCATCGTCAGCAGCTTCGGTGGCGTTGACTGTGTAGACGCCCAAGCCCAAGCCTGCGTCCTTCACGCGCTGGGCACCGGCGGCATCAAGCGTGCGGTAGTTGGTGCCGAAGGAATCAGCGTAGGTCGCGTAGTTTGCCAGTTCCGCGGCAGTTGGCACGGTTCCCGTCAGCTGCTGCAGAGGCACTTCCGGAGCCAATTGGGCGAACATCTGGTTGGATGCCGCGTCGAAGCTGAGCACCTCGATCTTGTTCGCGTCGGCGAGCGCCTTCCACTCCGGATCCTCGGCCAGCGCGTCCGCTACCAGCTTCTCCACGCCTGGGGACTTGGCCGGATCCTTGATTTCGATGAAGACGCCGGTACCGCCGGCCAGTGCACCTGGGACCTCATCGAAATGGGGAATCTTGGTTCCCTTGAACTCGTCCGAGAAGTAGGAACCGGCATCGAGCTGCTGCAGTTCGTCCCAGGTGAATGACGTGATGGGGTCATTCACGCGGTCAGGGAATACCTCTGCCACGTTCGTGGTGCGCGAAGGAGTTCCGTCATGGAAGATGAACGGCACCCCGTCCTTGGACAGCTGCACGTCGATTTCAATGAATTCGGCGCCAGACTGGCTGCCTGCCTTGATGGCTGGCAAGGTGTTCTCCGGAGCCACACCGGCTGCTCCGCGGTGGCCGATGATCAGTGGATCGGAACCAGTCGGTTCAATCGGTGCGGCTCCTGCAGGAGCGGCCAAGGTGAAGGCCAAAGCCAGGGTTGCTGTGCCGAGGATGATTTTGCGCAGTTTCATGGAGCTCTTCCGTTGGTGTCATTGATGTACACCGGCCATGCTTCCGCTCGCTGATGACGGCGGCGGCACACTGAGCTAAATCAGAGATTAACCTTTGCTACTCAATCTCATGCAAGCTGAACTGCGTTTCCAGATTCGTTCCATTCAATTCAAGATAGATTTGCCCCTCGGTCACCGAGACGGACATGGTGTTGCGGCGTGTCAGTGCCTGGGTTGCCGCATCGACGAACTGGGGGTCGAAGGAACGCACCATGATCTGTTCCGACTGGTGGATCGTCTTTCCACGCCAGGAGGCCAGAAGCTTGGCAGGGTCGCGATGCGTGTAGACGGCGGTGCGCCCTGCCCGCTTGCTTCCCGTATGCAGCCGCTGGGCATCAGGAGCACCCACTTCAATCCACGCGGTGATCAGGCCGGTCAGATCCTTGACCAAGATGGCAGGCTCTTCCCCGGTGGAAACTCCGCCGGCCGAGAAGGAGATGCCTTCCTCGTATTCGAGGCAGTATGCCAGCACGCGGGTAACCAGATAGGCATCGGTTTCCGAAGGGTGCTGCGCAACCCGCAGGGAAAGATCCTCGTACACCCCGCGATCCACATCAGCAAGCTGGATTTCAAAGGTGTGCATAGTCGCGCCGATAGCCATAGTCATCGAGTTTACCGCGAATGCCATGGCCCGTCCGACGAGCAGCCGGCTTTCTAGGCTTTCGCCCCGCGGCTTCGAACTACGAAGAAACCTGCCAGCGAAGACAAGCTGGCCACGGCTGCAACTATGCCAACCAGCAGATTCCCGCCAATTGATAGTATCGAAAACGCAGCAAAAAGGATCGCGGAAACAATGAACAGGGTTTTCATAACTAGACCCTAACTGACCCAGCGCGCAAATGATTGATCTATCCAGCAGGTGGGAACTTTCCATCCAGGTCTTTGAGCCATTGGCCAAAGAGCTCAACAGCATCGGGCATATAGCTGCCGGGATTCCGCTCAATGTCTGCCAGCAGCTCACGATGCTCCATCCAGCGTCCGCTAGCGACTTCCTCAGCTTGCAGGCTGAGCTCCCCGCGGGCAACCGTCCAATACCGAAAAGCCCGGTACCGGGTATGCGCATCTGCGTAGTTCTCTGGTTCCAAGCGCACGAGCTCACTGTCGATGCCCAATTCTTCCTGGGCTTCGCGTATTGCTGATTCGTCGGGATCTTCGCCTGCTTGAATCACACCGCCAGCGGTGAAATCGAAGAGTCCGGGGTACACGTCTTTGGTCATCGTGCGCTGATGCACAAAGACCTCGCCCTGCGGGTTGAACACCAGAATCCCGGTAGCGCCATGACGCAGATTTTCCGCTCTGACGCGTGAGCGCGGGGCTTGCCCGATTACCTGCCCGTGCTCATCAAATAACGCTGCTTGTTCTTCCACGATTCATTTTCCATCACGGGCCCTGGTGCCGCGCAGCATGCCGGCAACCACCAAGGCGAAAGTTCCCACGAGCACCAGCAGCCAGAGACCTAAAGCGTAGGAGTTGGATTCGGCATGGTAGGTGGCGCCCATGGCCAGCGGCGGGAAGTAACCGCCCAGGCCACCGGCAGCCGCCACGACACCGGAAACGGCGCCAACCTTTTCCGGAGGTGTCGACGGGCCTATCCAAGCAAAGACCGCGCCCATTCCAAGGCCCATGGCCGAAGCCATCAAGATGAAGGTAACACCGGTCAGGATGCCTTCAGCAGGTTGCTGTCCAACAATATAGGCGAGCGAAACGATGCCGGCCAGCGAGATCAGCGCAATGACTTTCGGACCGAATTTGTCGGCCAGCACGCCGCCGACAGGTCGAGCAATCACTGCGGCCACAGCAAACAACGCCGTACGGGTACCGGCACCGATCGGGTCGACATTCTCCGGGTAGATGGTCATCAGGTATTTGGGCAAGAAGGTCGAAAATGCGACAAAACCGCCAAAGACTATTCCGTAGAGGAAGGACATTTCCCACGTAATAGCCAGCTTCAATGCACCGAAAACCTTTGGGAACAGCGGTTGGCTGCTCGGCTTCCATGCCGGAGACTCGCGCATCAAGAACCACACCAGGATCGCGGCGGCGAGCAGAAGACCGGCCAGGAACAGGTGGGTTCCCCAGTAGCCGAAATCTTGCAGCAGACGAGGTGTCTGGAAGGCCGAAATGGCGGTGCCAATCATTCCCATGCCAAAGATGCCGTTGGCGAAGCCGCGCCTATTGGCCGGATACCAGGCACTGGCGAAAGGGACGCCCACTGCAAAGATCGAACCGCCAACACCAAGGTAAGTTCCTGCGATAATCAACAGCGCAAAACTGCCTATGCTGCCGGCGAGCGCCACCAGCAGCACCGCCGGAATCGTCGCCAGCAGCACGGCGGTGAACATTTTCCGGGCACCAAAGCGGTCGGTCAGCGCACCGGTGAAAATGCGTCCGATAGCGCCTACGAGCACCGGTGTTGCCAGCATCAGGGACACCTGTCCCTCGCTCAGATCCATCCCCTCGGCATAGAAACGCTGGATCGGTGAAATCAGCATCCATGCCCAGAAGCCCACGGCGCTTGCGAAGGTGGCCAGCAGCAGTTGGAAGAACCCTCCCCGCAAATCGGGCTCATTCACAGTGGTGTTTGCGTCAGATCCTGCGCTCATTGGACCCCCTGGTCGCACGGTTCAAGTAACGTCGAAGAGCCTTTTAAGCCAGTAGTATATTCCTTTCCATCACGGAATTGGAAGAGTTGATCCGGTTAATTATTTACCGAATGACAGGGAAAAACATTAACGGATAATTCTGGAAAATACTCTTGAAACTCGCGATCCAAAAGACGAAGCTAGGGATACTAGCCACAGTTGGAGGAGATCCGGCAATGAGCGATAGTCCAAACCACACTCAGCCTGCCACTGATGGACCGATTGCTGATTCACTGCTTTCGATGGGAAAGTTCCTGCGCCGCGGTGACACCAGTGACGACCTGCGTGCCATGTTCCTCCAGGGAGGGCGCAAGGGCGATGTCTTCTACCGGGACCGATGGTCCCATGACAAGGTGGTGCGCTCGACCCACGGGGTGAACTGCACCGGCTCCTGCTCCTGGAAGGTCTACGTCAAAGACGGAATCATCACTTGGGAAACGCAGCAGACCGACTATCCCTCGGTTGGCCCGGACTCCCCCGAATACGAGCCACGCGGCTGCCCGCGTGGCGCGGCGTTCAGCTGGTACACCTACTCCCCGACCCGCGTGCGCTTCCCCTACATCCGCGATGTGCTCGCCGAGCTGTACCGTAGCGCGAAGCAGGAGCACCCGGATCCGGTCGATGCCTGGGCATCGATTGTCGAGGACCCTGCCAAGGCCAAGCGCTACAAGAAGGCCCGCGGCAAGGGCGGGCTGATCCGCACCACCTGGGATGAAGCACTGGAAATCGCCAGTGCGGCGCAGGTCTATTCGGTGAAGAAGTACGGGCCGGACCGCATTGCAGGCTTCTCCCCCATCCCAGCCATGTCGATGGTCTCCCATGGGGCCGGCTCGCGCTACATGAATCTGGTCGGCGGCACCATGCTCTCCTTCTACGATTGGTACGCAGATCTTCCGGTCGCCAGCCCGCAGGTCTTCGGCGACCAGACCGACGTGCCGGAATCGGCCGACTGGTGGAACTCGCAGTACCTGATCATGTGGGGCTCCAATGTGCCGGTGACCCGCACCCCGGATGCGCACTTCATGGCCGAGGCTCGCTACAAAGGCACCAAGGTGGTCACGGTATCACCGGACTACACGGACAACACCAAGTTCGCCGACGAATGGGTGGCCCTGCAGCCCGGCACCGATGCGGCGTTGGGCTTGTCCATGGGGCATGTGATCCTCAAGGAGCACTACGTCGACAAGCGCACCAAGGCCTTCGAGGACTACATGCTGCGCTTCACCGATTCCCCGTTCCTGGTGGAAATCGATGCGGCCACCGGCACCCCGGTGCCTGGCAAGTTCCTCACCGCCACCGACCTCGGGCTGTCCGAGGAACAGAACGCCGACTTCAAGCCTGCCCTGCTGGACATGGATGGCAACGCCCGGGTTCCGCGCGGCACCCTGGGCCACCGCTACTCCGAACAGGACAAGGGGCAGTGGAATCTGGACCTGGGCGATATCACCCCTGCCCTGTCGGTCATGGACCTGGAAAGCTGGGATGGCGCAACGGCAGAAATCAACCTGCCGCGCTTCGATCTGGCCCCGGAGGCCGGCCAGGAGCATGCCGGAGGCTCGGGCGTCGTGCAGCGTGGTGTCCCGGTGGTGCAGCTTGCCGGCAAGACGCTGACCACGGTCTTCGATTTGATGCTCGCCCAGTATGGTGTGGGCCGCGAATCCCTTCCCGGCCAGTGGCCAACTGATTTCATGGACGCCTCCACCGTCGGCACCCCGGCCTGGCAAGAAGAGCACACCGGGGTCCCGCCAGAGCAGGCCATCCGCATTGCCCGCGAATTCGCCGATACCGCAGAGAAATCCGGCGGCCGCTCGATGATCCTGATGGGTGCCGGCACCAACCACTGGTTCCATTCGGACACGATCTACCGCACCTTCCTGGCGCTGACCATGATGACCGGCTGCCAGGGCGTGAACGGCGGCGGCTGGGCGCACTATGTGGGCCAGGAAAAGGTCCGCCCGCTCACCGGCTACCAGCAATATGCTTCGGCCGGAGACTGGAACCGCCCGCCGCGCCACACCATCGGCACCGCCTTCTGGTACCTGGCAACCGACCAGTGGCGCTACGACGGCCTGCCGGCCAACCAGCTGGCCTCGCCGCTGGCCAAGGGCCAATTCGACGGGCGCACCACCGCGGACTGCCTGGTCGAGTCGATCAAGCGCGGCTGGATGCCGGACTACCCGACCTTCAACCGCAATCCGCTGGACCTGGTGGATGAGGCCGAAGCGGCCGGCAAGGATCCGGCGGCGCATGTCGTCGATTCGCTGAACGACGGCTCGCTGTCCTTCGCCTGCGAGGACCCCGACGCTCCGGAGAACTTCCCGCGGGTCGTGCTGATCTGGCGGGCTAACATCCTCGGCTCCTCCGGCAAGGGCAATGAGTACTTCCTCAAGCACCTGCTGGGCACCGATGCGTCGGTACGCGCCCCGGAAGCTGCCGTTGGCCACCGCCCGGCGGACATCGCCTGGCACGATGAGGCGCCGGAAGGCAAGCTGGATCTGCTGGCCACCGCGGATTTCCGGATGACCAGCACGACGCTGTTCTCCGACTTGGTCTTCCCGGCGGCCACCTGGTACGAGAAATACGATTTGTCCTCGACGGACATGCATCCGTTCATCCACTCCTTCAACCCGGCCATTGCTCCTCCATGGCAGACGAAGACCGACTTCGAGCTGTTCGGGTCCATGGCCAAGCGCTTCGGCGAGTACTCCGCCAAGCACCTGGGTGTGCGCAAGGACCTGGTGGCGTCCCCGCTGCAGCATGACACCCCCGATGCCATGGCCACCGTCAAGGGCAAGGTGGCGCAGGGCGCTCCGCTGGTTCCGGGACTGAGCATGCCCAAGCTGAAGGTCGTGGAACGCGACTACCCGAACCTCTACCGGCAATGGAGCACATTAGGTCCCCTGACGCAGGAACTGGGCATGGTCACCAAGGGCATCAATTACCGCGTGGGGCCTGAGATCGAGGCGCTCAAGCACGCCAACGGGGTCTCGGCCACCGGCGCGGTGCTGCTGGACACCGACAAGAAGGCCTGCGAAATGATCCTCGCCTTCTCCGGCACCTCCAACGGGCGCCTGGCCACCGCGGGCTTCAAGCAGCTCGAAGAGCATACCGGGCAGAAGCTGGCCTTCCTGGCCGAGGAGCATGAGGGCTCGCGGATTTCCTTCCACGATGTGCAGGTCCAGCCCCGCAGCGTCATCACCTCACCGGAGTGGTCCGGCTCGGAGCACGGCGGCCGGCGCTACACCGCGTTCGCGATCAACGTCGAGCAGCTCAAGCCCTTCCACACGCTGACCGGGCGGATGCACTTCTACCTGGACCACGACTGGATGCAGGAACTGGGCGAGTCGCTGCCGGTCTACCGGCCGCCGCTGGACATGCACCGGCTGTTCAACGACGCCAAGCTGGGCGCCACCGGCCAGCATGAGTCGGGCAATGCCGAGGTCTCCGTGCGCTACCTGACCCCGCACTCGAAGTGGTCCATCCACTCCGAGTACCAGGACAACCTGTTCATGCTCTCGCTCTCCCGCGGCGGGCCCACCATCTGGATGTCCCCGCAAGACGCGGCGAAGATCGGGGTGAAGGACAACGAGTGGATCGAGTCCTACAACCGCAACGGCGTGGTGGTGGCCCGCGCGATCGTCTCGCACCGCATGCCCGAGGGCACGGTGTACATGTACCACGCCAAGGACCGCACGGTGGATGTGCCGATCGCGGAAACCAGCGGCAAGCGCGGCGGCATCCACAACTCGCTGACCCGCATCCTGATGAAGCCCAGCCACCTGATTGGCGGCTACGGCCAGCTGGCCTGGGCGTTCAACTATCTCGGACCCACCGGAAACCAGCGCGACGAGGTCACCACGATCCGCCGCCGCAACCAGGAGGTGCAGTACCGATGAAGGTCATGGCCCAGATGTCCATGGTGATGAACCTGGACAAGTGCATCGGCTGCCATACGTGCTCCGTGACGTGCAAGCAGGCATGGACCAACCGCACCGGCGTGGAGTACGTCTGGTTCAACAATGTCGAGACGCGTCCCGGCGTGGGCTACCCGCGCACCTACGAGGACCAGGAGAAATGGCGCGGCGGCTGGACGCTGAACAAGCGCGGCCGGCTGACCCTGCGCGATGGCGGGCGCTTCAAGAAGATCAGCCGCATCTTCTCCAACCCGAAGCTGCCCGAGATCCACGACTACTACGAGCCGTGGACCTACGACTACGACATGCTGCTGAACTCGCCCTCCGGCGAGCACACCCCGGTAGCCACCCCGAAGTCGCTGCTCACCGGCAAAGACATGAAGATCGGCTGGTCGGCGAACTGGGACGACAACCTGGGCGGCTCGCTGGAGACCATGGACCAGGATCCGCTGCTGGCCAAGATGAGCGAAGAGGTGAAGGCCGAATACGAGAAGGCCTTCATGTTCTACCTGCCGCGCATCTGCGAGCACTGCCTGAACCCCTCCTGCGTGGCCTCCTGCCCCTCGGGCGCGATGTACAAGCGGGCCGAGGACGGGATCGTGCTGGTGGACCAGGACGCCTGCCGCGGCTGGAGGATGTGCGTCTCCGGCTGCCCGTACAAGAAGGTCTACTTCAACCACCGCACCGGCAAGGCCGAGAAGTGCACCTTCTGCTACCCGCGCGTGGAAGTCGGGCTGCCGACCGTCTGCGCCGAAACCTGCGTAGGCCGCCTGCGCTACCTCGGACTGGTGCTCTACGATGCCGACGCGGTAGCCGCCGCGGCCAGCGTCAAGAACGAGCACGAGCTGCTCGACGCCCAGCGCAATGTCCTGCTGGACCCGAACGACCCGGCAGTCATCGAGGCCGCCCGCGCCGAAGGCATCCCGGAAGACTGGATCGCCGCCGCCCAGGCTAGCCCGATCTGGAAGCTGATCCGCGACTACCAGGTGGCCTTACCGCTGCACCCTGAGTACCGCACCATGCCGATGGTCTGGTACATCCCGCCGCTGTCCCCCGTAGTGGACGTGGTCACCAATACCGGCAACGACGGCGAGGACGCCAACAACCTCTTCGCCGCCATCGACAAGCTGCGCATCCCGATCGGCTACCTGGCCGAGCTGTTCACCGCCGGGGACACCGCCCCGGTGGACCTGGCCCTGCGCAAGCTTGCAGCCATGCGCTCCTACATGCGCGGCGTTTCGCTGGATGATGTCCGTGACGAGTCAATCGCGCTGGCGGTGGGAATGGACGGGCCGGCCATGGAGGAAATGTACCGGCTGCTGGCCATCGCCAAGTACGAGGAACGCTACGTGATCCCGCCGGCCCACGCCGAGCAGGCGCACGACCTGGAGGAAATGGGCTGCTCGCTGGACTTCGAGGGCGGCCCCGGCATGGGCGGGGCAGGCCCGTTCGGCTCCTCGTCGGGCGAGTCGGTGCCGGTGGCGGTGGAGAATTTCCACTCGCTGAAGAACCGGCAGACCGCGGACCGGCCTTCCAGCCCGGGACGCGTGAACCTGCTGAACTGGGACGGCAACGGCCGGCCCGAGGGACTCTTTCCACCGGAGGATGAAAAGTGATTCCACGACTGTTCAACCGGGGCACCCCGCGCCGCCGGCTGCCGGGCGCCCTCGAACCGGTTCCCATGGCCCGCGGGGAACGCGCCCAGGTGCACATGCTGGTCTCCCTGCTGCTGGATTACCCGGACGCTGCATGGTTCGCCCGGCTGCCGGAGCTGGAGCGCCATCTGGGTGCGGTGCCGAAGCCGCTGGCCGGCCTGCTGGCCGAGTTCATCGATGCCTCCACCGAGCTGGGTGCCGCCGAGGTGCAGCGCCGCTACGTGCAGACCTTCGATTTGAAGCGCAAGTGCAGCCTGTACCTGAGCTATTTCGCCACCGGGGATACCCGCAAGCGCGGCACCGCGCTGGTGACCTTCATCGAGGCCTACCGGGCCGCGGGCTGGGAATTCGAGGCCGAGGAGCTGCCGGACTATTTGCCGGCCGTGCTGGAATTCTCCGCACGCAGCGATGACCCGATCGCCGAGGCACTGCTCGCGGCGCACATCGAGGGCATCGAGGTGCTGCGCGCGGCGCTGGAATCCATGGACAGCCACTGGGCGCCGCTGGTCCGCTGCGTCACCCTGTCCTTGCCGCCAGTCGACCAGGAAACCCAGGAACGGGTGCTGGCCCTGGTCAGCGAGGGACCGCCGACGGAAACCGTCGGATTGTCCTTCCTGGGAAATCTTCCGCCATTCAGCCCGAGGGGGAACGGATGAGTACGTCAGCGATTCTGCTCTGGGTCGTGCTGCCCTATGCCTGCGCGGTGGTGTTCATCGTCGGCCATATCTGGCGCTACCGCTACGACAAATTCGGCTGGACCACGCGGTCGAGCCAAACCTATGAGAACCGGCTGCTACGCTGGGGCTCGCCCATGTTCCACCTGGGCATCCTGATGGTGATCGCCGGGCACGTGGTCGGCCTGCTGATTCCACGCGAATGGCTGTACGCCATCGGGATCAACGAGCACATCTACCACCTCGGCGCCACCTGGCTCGGTACCGCGGCGGCCATCCTGACGCTGGCCGGCCTGGCGATCCTGATCTACCGCCGCCGCACGGTGGGCCCGGTCTTCCTCGCCACGACCCCGATGGACAAGATCATGTACGTGTTCCTGGGAGCCACGCTGTTCTTCGGCACCTTGGCGACGGTCGTGTACCAGGTCTTCGGGCCAGGCTATTCCTACCGCGAATCGATCTCGCCGTGGATCCGGCAGATGATCATCTTCCAGCCGCACCCGGAAATGATGCTGGAGGTGCCGCTCTTCTTCCAGCTGCATGTGATCACCGCTTGCTTGTTGTTCGCGCTGTGGCCGTTCACCCGGCTGGTGCACGTGTTCTCGGCGCCGATCCCGTACTTCTTCCGCCCCTACATCGTGTACCGCTCGCGGGATGATTCCCGTGGCGCCGGCAGCCGTCCGATCCGCCGCGGCTGGGATCCAATCACCACGCCGCCGCAGACCCGCGGCCGGCGCAGCCGGTAGCACCGCGGGTTGCCGGCTGTCCGGAGAATTGCGATTCCGGGGAGGCTGCGAGCAGCCGGACTAGGCTATTCGTCCGGGTGCTCGTCAGCCCAGCGGTGGGCGCGCGAGACCAGCTGCTCGGATAAGCCAGAAAGCTCACCCTTGCCGCTGCCCATGGCCAGTCCGAGCAGGAAGGTGCTCAGCGGGGCTGCTGGCCGGGCAACCTCGTGGGCTACATGCTTGGCAACATCAAGCACGGTGGCGATGTCCACCTCGCCGGAGTCCAAGCCCAATTCCTTGGCGGCTGCTTCCAGCCAATCGTTCAATGCTTCTGGCGGCAGATGCTGTGCCATGGCTTCCCTTCGGTTCATGCGGGCGCTTTCCAGCGCCTGCGGCGTATCGATGTCACTGCTGATTCCATCATCCACCTGCACCCGCGCCAACTGCAGCTGATTCAAAGCCCGGCGCACCGGGGCATTGACCAGGTCCGCGCCCAGCTGGGCGCAGATGGCCGCCAGTGCCGAAGTGCGGTAGATTCCTGCCAGCCATTGGGTGTGTCCTTCCGCGTCAACCAGCAGCAGGCCGTCGTCTGCGCGTTGCCCGAAGCCCGTCAGCAGCGCGCTGGCCACAGCGGCCGGCCGTTGCAGGTCGCAGGCCAGAACCATGGTCCATTCCGCGTGGACGCTGCCAGCAAGTTCGGCAAGTCCAGCGGCGATTCCCGCCAGCGGACCGGCAAATGGCGGGTCCTCGCGGATCACGGAATCGGCCTGGGTACCGGTGGATTCCGGGCCAACCACAACCACCCGTCGTGCGCCGGTTTTGCGGGCTGCGGCAACCACGCGGTCAACCAGGCGCTGGCCGTGCAGCTGGATTTCGGCCTTGGCCTCGCCCCCGAGACGCGTGCCCCTGCCGCCGGCCAGCACCAGGGCGTTGAAGCCGGGAAGCTGTGCGGCGCTCATGGAATCATCCTCAGTACTTCGACTTCATCGCCCGGGTTGACCCGGTCGACGCCAGCCGGAACCAGTGCATAGCCTTCGGCGGCGCCGAAGCCGCCCACCGAGTGGGAGATGCTGCTGGCTTGGACTGCCGGGGCGCACCGCAGTTGTTCCCCGTGCTCGAAGATGACGGGAATGACTTGCAGGCGTCCGGCCGCCGCTTTCCAGCCCACCGCGGCGATGGCGCGCAAGGTTGGGCGCAGCACCTCGCGGTGCCCTTGCATGGCCCGCAGGCAGGGGCGCACGAATAATTCGAAGCTGACCGCTGCGCTGACCGGGTTGCCGGGCAGGGCGAAGACCATCGCTCCGGCCTGCAAGCGTCCAGCGCATTGCGGCTGGCCGGGGCGGATCTTCACCCGGGCCGCCTGCACCCCGGGTTCGGCATCCAGCACCTGGCGCATCACGTCATAGGCGCCCGGGCCGACTCCCCCGGTGCTCAGGATGGCGTCATGCGTGGAGCCGAGCACCTCAAGCTGTTCGCGGACCGCTGCGGTGTCATCCACGCAGTGCACCACGGTGGTTGCCTGGATGCCGGATTCGGCCAGCAGCCCTGCCATGAGCAGCGAGTTGGTTTCCGGGATCTGCCCGCGCGACAGCGCTGTGCCGGGTTCAAGCAATTCCGCTCCGGTGATCAGCACCGCCACCCTGGGAGCGGTGCGCACCGGCAAGCGGCTGGCCCCGGCGGCCGCCAGGGCCGAAAGACGGGCGGCGGTGAGCTGCTCGCCGGCATGGGCCACCGGCTGGCCTGCGGCCTTGTCCTCGCCGCGGCGGCGCAGGTCCTTGCCCGGCTGCACCGGCACGTGGATCTGCACGGTCGCCGCATCCCAGCCGGTCACCGCGGCGGAGGTGTCCTCGATGCGCACCACCGCATCGGCATCACTCGGGATCGGGGCACCGGTCATGATCTTCACGCACTGGCCCGGTTCCAGTTTCGGGTCCCAGCCGCTTCCGGCCGGCACTTCGCCAATGACGTCCAGCGCAACCGGCGCTGCAGCGGTATCCACCGAGCGCACCGCATAGCCGTCCATTGCCGAGTTGTCCCATAACGGCAACGGATGCGTGGAGCACACATCCTCGGCCAGCACCGCACCGTGCAGGGCGGCGAAGCCTCCAGCCACCTCGATCTGCCGCGGGGCCAACGGCACAGCCTGCGACAAAAGCCGCTCACGGTGCACTTCAAGTTCCACTGGTTGGATGCCGGTACTCATGGTTGCTCTTCCTGGATGCTCATCGGATGCTGTGCTGGCAAGGTGGCCGCCACCGCACGCACAAAGCGGTTGGCAGGTTCAGCGAAAACCTGCTGCACCGTTCCCTGCGCAATGATTCTTCCGCGCTCCAGCACCAGCAGGTCATCGGCGAGCGCCAGGGCGTCGGCGGCCGAATGCGAGACGACAATGGCGCTGGTTCCGGTGCGTTCCAGCTCTTCGCGCACCAGCGCGCGCATGTCCATGGCGGCTTCGACATCCAGCGAAGCGAACGGCTCGTCGATAAGCAGGATCTTGGGCGCGGCGGCCAAGGCCCTCGCCAGCGCGATGCGCTGGCGCTGGCCGCCGGAGAGGGCCTCGGGCCGGTGCGTGGCGATTTCTTCCAGGCCCAGCCGCGCGATCCATTCGGCGGCCGCGGCCTTGGCGGCAGCCTTGTCCAGTCCCCCGGCCCGGGCGCCGAAGGCGATGTTCTTCAGCGCATCCAGGTGCGGGAACAGGTGCGGGTCCTGGCCCAGCAGGCCGACCTCGCGCAGGTGCGGCGGGCGGTGCTGCTTCGCATCGGCCAGCACGGTGCCGGAGAGCTCGATGCGCCCGGCGGCAATCTTCTGGATCCCGGCGATGGCATGCACGATGGTGGACTTGCCTGAGCCGCTGGGTCCCATCATCGCCAGCGTGCTGCCGGCAGGCACCTGGAATTCGACGTCCACGTCGAATCCGGTGCGCGGCACGCGCAGGGCAACCTCCAGTGTCATTTCAAGGCCCCCGGACGCCAGGCGCGCACCAGCAGCAGCACCACCACGGCGGTGGCCAGCAGCAGCAGCGACAGGGCGACCGCGGAATCCCGTCCGGTGCCGGCCCCGTTGAATGCGGTGTAGATGGCCAGCGGCATGGTCTGGGTAATGCCCGGCGCGTTGCCGGCGAACAGCGCGGTGGCCCCGAATTCGCCGATGGCCCGCGCGAAGCACAGGATCACCCCGGCTACCAGGCCCGGGGCGGCCAGCGGCAAGGTGATGCGGGTGAGCACCATCCAGCGTCCGGCACCCAGGGTGGCGGCGGCTTGCTCGTAGCCGGCCCCGGCGGCTCGCAGCGAGCCCTCCACGGAGAGCACCAGGAAAGGCAGGGCCACGAAGCTCTGGGCGATGACCACCGCCGCGGTGGAGAAGGGCAGGGTGATCCCCCACAGGGAATCGATGAATTCGCCGATGGGGCTGGTGCGTCCGAAGAGGAAGAGCAAGGCGACACCGCCTACCATCGGCGGCAGCACCAGCGGGACGGCGATCAGCGCGCGCAGCAGCTGGGCTATCCGGGCTGGGCTGCGGGCCATCAGCACCGCCAGCGGCACGCCAAGCAGCACGCACAGCACGGTGGCCGCCACCCCGGTGCGCAGGCTCAGCCACAGCGCCGAAAGGGCCTGGGGGCTGGTTGCATCGTCCACCAGCGTGGCCCAGCTGGCGCGCGTGATCAGCGCCAGCAGCGGAAGCACCAGCAGCCCGACGCCCAGCAGGGCCGGAGCGATGGCGAAGCCGGGAACCCGTACCCCGGTATCGCTAGCCATTGGCCTGCTCAGCGCCGGTGCCGAAGCCGTGCTCGGCAAGGATCTGCTGGCCGCGCTCGCTGATCACGAAATCCATGAACGCCTGCGCGCCGGGATTCTCGCCGAGCGTCGTAATCGGATAGGTGTTCACTACGTCCTCGGCTCCGTCCGGGACAATCGAGGCGACGTTCTCTTCGTTGAGCACATCGGTGGCGTAGACCAGCCCGGCATCCGCTTCACCGGCGGCCACCTTCTGCAGCACCGCGGTGACGTTCTGCTCCTCGCTGGCCGGGGTCACCTGAACCCCTTGGTCTTCGAGCAGCTGGCGGGAGGCCGAGCCGCATGGCACCTGCTGCGCGCACAGCACCGTGGTGGCCTGCGCCAGGTCATCGAGCGAATCGATATCCGCCGGGTTGTCCTGCGGCACCGCGATCACCAGGGTGTTGCTGGCGAAGATCACCGGCTCGTGGCCGAACCCGGCCTCGGTTACCTCGGACATGTTGCGTTCATCGGCCGAGGCGAAGACGTCCACGTCGGCGCCTTCGAGGATCTGCGTGGCCAGGGTCGAGGAGCCGTCGTAGGAGATGCTGGAAATCTGCACCTCCGGGTGTTCTGCGCTGAATTCTTCGGAGATCTGCTCGAAGGCGCTTTGCAGGGAGGCCGCCGCGGAGATGGTGATGGGTTCGGCTGCTGCATCCTCGGATGGGGTGCTGGCCGAACAGCCCGCCACCGCCAGCACGGCCACCGCCAGCCCGGCAAGGGCTCGGAACCGTGGGAAAGGGCGGTGCTGCATGGGTTCTCCTTGAAATCGGGGCTGGTGCCAATGCTACCGTCGCACCTGCCATGCCGATCCATTTGCGTAGCTGATTTGTTACTTTCAGGTTAACCGTCTTCCACGCGAGGATGCCGGAAGCTACTGTGGAGAGTATGAAAGCACAAGCGGCCGGCGCTCTGGGCGATGCCCGTGGACGGCCCCTGCACGACCTGCGGATCTCGGTGACTGACCGCTGCAATTTCCGCTGCGTGTATTGCATGCCCAAGGAGATCTTCGGGCGCGATTTCGTCTTCCGCGAGCGCTCCGAGCTGCTCAGCTTCGAGGAAATCGAGCGGCTGGCTCGTATCAGCGTTTCGCTGGGGGTCACCAAGCTGCGCCTGACCGGAGGCGAGCCGCTGCTGCGCCGCGGAATCGTGGACCTGGTTAGCATGCTTTCGAAGCTGAAGACCCCCGAGGGACAGCCGGTGGATTTGGCGATGACCACCAACGGCTCGGCGTTGCCGGTCATGGCCCAGAAGCTCAAGGACGCGGGGCTGCGCCGTGTCACCATCTCGCTGGATTCTCTGGATGACGAGAAGTTCAAGGCGATCAATGACGTGGATTTCCCTGTCTCCCGGGTGCTGCACGCCATCGATGTGGCTCAAGAGGTGGGCCTGGGCCCGGTGAAGATCAATACGGTGGTCAAGCGCGGGGTCAACGATTCGGAGATCCTGTCGCTGGCCGAGCATTTCCGCGGCACCGGTGCGATCCTGCGCTTCATCGAATACATGGATGTGGGCACCACCAACGGCTGGAAGCTGGACGAGGTGCTGCCCTCTTCCGAGGTTGTGGCCATGGTCAATAAGCGCTGGGCGCTGGAACCGGTCAGCAAGACCGAGCCGGGTGAAACCGCCAACCGCTGGCGCTACACCGACGGCGCCGGGGAAATCGGCGTGATCTCCAGTGTCACCAATGCCTTCTGCGGCAATTGCTCGCGCGCCCGGGTCTCGGCCGAAGGCCAGCTGTACACCTGCCTGTTCGCCGGCTCCGGTTATGACCTGCGCGCCCTGATGCGCGACGGCATCAGCGATGAGGAGTTGGCCAACGCACTGGCCGGACACTGGCGCAAGCGCAACGACAACTACTCCGAGCTGAGGGCCGCGCTGACCCCGGGGAACCGCAAGCGCATCGAAATGTCCTACATCGGGGGCTAGCCCATCGATTTCTGCCCGTCCAGGGATTCGCGGATGATGTCCGCATGCCCGGCGTGCTGGGTGGTTTCCGCAATGATGTGCAGCAAAGTGCGGCGCACCGACCAGTGCGTGTCGGTGAACCACGGGGCAGAGGGCAATTCGTAAACCGTGTCCAGATCGATTTCTGCCAGCAGGGCATCGGTGCGCTCGGCTATCAGGGCGTAGTTTTCCAGGAGCTCGTCCAACGTCTCGTGTGGCTGCATGTTGAATTCATTCTGGAAGGCTTCGATCATCTCCGAGGTCGGTTCGGAGAAGTCGATGCCGTCCCAGGCCATGGCGGCCCGCCCTTTGACCATGAATTCCTGCCATTGCTGCTCGACTCCGGTCACATGCTTGATCAGCCCGCCGAGGGTCAGCTCGCTGGCGGTGGTTCGAGTAGCTGCCTGCTCATCGGTGAGGTTCTGGGTGGTGAACCGCAGGAAATGCCGGGCATTGGCAAGGGCCTGGAACAGGTCGGCGCGTTCCCCGGTGAGGGTGGTGTTGGTGTTGGCCATGGTGCTCATGGTTTCCTCCTGGCATAAGCTGCAGCGGGTATTTCCAGCTGGTAGTAACCAGAGTAGAAGCCAAAAGTGCCATTTTTTGTCCTAAATCAAGGCAGACTTGTTGCATGAGTACCAGCACCAGATTCCTGCGTTTGCTGTCCCTGCTGCAGACCCACCGCTACTGGTCCGGGGACGAGCTGGCTGAACGCTTGGACGTCAGCCTGCGCACCGTTCGCCGCGACATCGACCGGTTGCGCGACTTGGGCTACCCGGTGCAGGCGGATCGCGGTGTGGGCGGCGGCTACCAGCTGTCTTCTGGCGCCGCACTGCCTCCGTTGGTGCTTGACGACGAGGAAGCGGTCGCGCTGGTTGTCGGACTGCAGTCGACGGTCCACGGCGGCGAGGATGCGCTTGCGGAGGCGGGGCTGCGTGCCCTGTCCAAGGTGGTCCCGGTGCTGCCGTCCAAGCTCCGGCAGCGGGTGCAAGCGCTGGCTTCCAGCACCGTCCCGCTGAACTCCCCGTCGTCCTCACCTGATTCCGTGGACCCGGCAGTTCTGGTGGCTTTTGCCCAGGCATGCCGCGACCATGAACGAATCGCCTTCGACTACAAGGATGCCAAGGGAGTTGCCAGCTCGCGCAGGGTCGAGCCGGCCCAGTTGGTGAATGTCGGCAACCGCTACTACCTGGTGGCCTTTGATCTGGATCGCGATGATTGGCGCAGCTTCCGCGTGGACCGCGCCGAGAACGCAGATCCGCGGGCGTTGCGCTTTGCGCCGCGGCAGATCCCCGGCGGCGATGCAGCCCAGTTTGTCCGCAATGGGCTGCGCGGCTCCGGAGTGCAACCAGTCAGCGCACGGGTGCACTCCAGCGCGAAAGCGCTGGCACCCCTCATTGGCCGGTGGTTCGAGATCGATCCGATCGATGACCGCAGTTGCATGGTGCGCACGGAGAATGCCGACTTGCGGTGGGCGGCTTTCGGGCTGGCGCTGAGCGAAGCACCGGTCAGCGAGGTGCAGCCAAAGGAATTGCGGGAGTTGCTGTCGGAATGGTCGGCCAGACTTGCACAAGAGCCTGGCACGTAGAATTCCAGCTGTCGAAACCAGCTAGCTGCTGTGCTCGCCGAAAAATGCCGTACGATTGCTCGCTGGCCTGGAGGCCGCGCGCAATGAACAGACCACGAAACGTGGGCTTGTTGAACCGTGAAGCGTCAACCTGGTGACTTGGCTCGGCTGCTGGTCGATTCAATTGCGCCGTTGCCAAGATTAAATGCTTTCGAAGCTGGCCATGGCCACGCCCCCGCGAAGTCCGGATCTCCACGTGCTAGCGCACGGAACCAACCGAATTGTTAAAGCCCCACCCATTCGGAGCTGCCGGAAGTGAAGTGCTGCTTTTTCCAAATCGGCACCTCGGCCTTGATGCGTTCCACCAGGTTCTCGATGGCGTCGAAGGCTTCCTTGCGGTGCGCCGCGGCCGAGGCAGCTACCAGCGCCGCATCACCAATCTTCAACGGACCCACGCGGTGAACTGCCGCAAGCTTCAGCCCTGTGCGTTCTTCTTCCTCGGCGATGATCTGTTCCAGGAACTCCTGTGCCTGCGGGTGGTGGGAGTAGTCCAAGGAATTCACCGACTGGCCACCATCATGGTTGCGGATGATGCCATGGAACATCACCAAGGCTCCCGAAGTATCGGATTCCACGGCAGCTTTCACCGCAGCTTCATCAATCGGCTCTTCGGTAATCAGTGCGTAGCTCATGCTCAAGCTCCTTCAATGTTTGCTGGTTCAGCCAGCAAGTTCGGGTCAACTTCGGCCAGGGCCGGCAACCCGCCGTCAAGATAATTTGCCTTGATGCCTCGTGTGGCGAGCAAGGAGGCCGCGCGCAGCGAACGCGGTCCGCGTGCGCAATAAACGGTGACATGTTCCGGGATCTGCTCCAGCTCTGCCCCGGATTCGATCGCGGATTCCAGCAGGGGCAACGGCAGGTGCAAAGAACCAGAAATGTGCTGCTGCGCGCGTTCATCCTCGTTGCGCACATCCAGCAGCACCGGTGCATCTGCACCGGCCAGTGCTTCGGCGAGCGCTTCGGCTCCGATGGCCTCGGCCTCAGGCAGTGATCCCGCGCAGAAGAGCACGTAGTCGATCAGCTCGGTGACTTCAGCTGCTTGGGGATCCCGGGAGAATCCGAGGGTGCGGGTGCTGGCGGCCAGCGCATCATAGATCAGCACCTTGCCCACCAGCGGCTGGCCCAGTCCCGCGATGAGCTTCAGCGCTTCGGTGGCGAGCAGCGAACCGATGGTTCCGCATAATCCGGGCAGCACTCCCCCGGCCGCGCAGTCCGGGATGGTGCCCGGGGCTGGAGGAACCGGGAAGAGATCGCGGTAGCCCGGACCTTGCTCATGCCAGGCCACGGAGACCTGGCCGTGGTGCTGCAGGATGGATCCCCAGATCAGCGGGATGCCGGTGAGCTGCGCAGCATCATTGGACAGGTAACGGGTCGGGAAGTTGTCGCTGCCGTCGATCACGAGGTCATAATTCGCAAAGATCTCCAGCGCATTGGAGGAATCCAGGCGCAGGTTGTGCTCGATGATCTTTACGTTCGGATCCAGCGCGGTGGCCGCCTGGGCCAGCGACGCGGTCTTGGATTTGCCGATATTCGCGGTGGTATGGGTGACCTGGCGATGCAGGTTGGACAGTTCCACCACGTCGTCATCCACGATGCCAATGGTGCCTACCCCCGCCCCGACCAGATACGGGATGCAGGCGCTGCCCAGGCCTCCGGCGCCGATCACCAGCACGCGGGCGGCGGCCAAGCGGCGCTGGGATACCTCATCGAATCCGGCCAACGAGAGCTGGCGTGCGGCCCGCTTAGCCTGTTCGCCGCTGAGTTCCGCACCGGGTGCGACTAGGGCTGGGAAGTAGCCTTCGCTCATCATCGTGTCCTGTTCGCTCTAGCGCGATAGCATGAAGTCATGTCGAAGATCACGATACGCTACTTCGCTGCCGCCGCGGCGGCGGCGGGCACCGAGCAGGAAACCTGGGATCGGCCGGAAACCCTGGCGCAGCTGCGCACGCAGCTCATCGACACCCACGGGACCGAGATGGCCCAGGTGCTGCGTGCCGGAAGCTTCCTGGTCAACGGTGTGGTGCGCCGCGATGCCGGCGAGCTGGGTCCGACCGGGGAGCTCACCGTGGACGTGCTGCCGCCTTTTGCAGGCGGATAGCCCATGACCTGCACCCTTGAAAACCATCGCGCCGAGCTGGCTAGCCTGCTCAAACCGGTCTTCGATTCGCTGGGCACGCAATGGCTGCCCGTAACCAGCGAGCAGCTGTGCGACCGGATCACCAGCGAGGACACCTTCGCCGTGCTGCCCATCCCAGCGTTCACGAATTCGCAGATGGACGGCTACGCCGTACGCAGCGCAGATCTGTTGTCCGCGGCACCCGATGCCCCAGTCTCCCTGCCCTTGGGCTTCACCGCTGCCGCCGGGGATCCGCAGCTGGAACTGCAACCGGGCACCGCCATCCCGGTGATGACCGGGGCAATGATCCCGGCCGGAGCCGACACCGTCATTCCCGTGGAGGAAAGCGCCGCCGGAACCTTTCCCGAACTCGTGCGCAGCGGCCACGGCACTCCCAGCGGCCAGGCAGCATTCACCGCACCGAGTCCCGAAGGGCGCTTCATCCGCCCGGCCGGCGTGGATCTGGCAGCAGGCGCCCTCGTGGCACCGGCCGGCACCCGCTTGGCCCCTGCCATGATCGCGGCCCTGGCTTCCAGCGGGCTGACCGAAGTCCCAGTGCGCCGCGCCCTGAAGGTGGCGCTGTGCACCACCGGCGATGAGCTGAGCAATGGCCAGCTGGCCGAAGGGCAGATCCCGGATGCCAATTCGCCGATGCTCGCGGCCCTGCTGCGCCGGCACCAGGTCGAGGTCCGCACCATCCAGCTGCCCGATGATCCGCAAGGCTTCGCCACCGCAATCGACAGGCTGCAGGCAGAAGTGGACCTGATCCTGACCGTCGGCGGCATCAGCGCCGGCGCCTACGAGGTGGTCCGCCAGGCCCTGGCCGAACGCGGCGGCAACTTCCACCACGTGGCCATCCAACCCGGCGGACCGCAGGGCTATGCGCAACTGGAAGACGCAACGGTGCTGTGCTTCCCGGGCAACCCGGTCAGCGCGCTGCTCTCTGCCGAGCTGTTCCTGGTCCCGTTGCTGCGGGAATTCAATGGCCTGCCGGAACCCCTGCCCGATCATTACCCGCTGGCAGCCGATGCCAGCTCCCCCGAGCACAAGCACCAAGTGCGCAGGGCAGTGATCCGCGATGGACAGGTCACTATCCTGGATCCGGGGTCCCATCTGGTCCACGACCTGGCCCGCGCCGATGCGCTGGTGCACATCCCGGTTGGTGTCAGCCAGCTGGCCGCCGGCCAAAGCATTGAAACTTGGAGCATGAATGTCTGAAAAACTCACCCACCTGCGCGAAGATGGCAGCGCCCACATGGTCGACGTCAGCGACAAGGCGGTCACCAAGCGCGTGGCTACCGCCGAGGCCATCTTTGCCACCCGCCCGGATGTCGTCCCGATGCTGATGACCGGAGACCTGCCCAAGGGCGAGGCGCTGGGTACCGCACGCATCGCCGGCATCATGGCGGCCAAGCGGACCTGGGAACTGATCCCGCTGTGCCATCCTCTGCCGATTTCCAAAGTGTCCATTGATTTCACCGCCGAGGAATCCGCAGTGCGCGTCACCGCCCAGGTGACCACCAAGGGTGTCACCGGAGTGGAGATGGAAGCGTTGACCGCCGCCAGTGTCGCCGCGCTGACCCTCTACGACATGGTCAAGGCCGTGGACAAGCACGCCGAGGTCCGCTCGGTGAAGGTGCTGTCCAAGTCCGGAGGCAAGAGCGGAGACTGGGTTCGTGGAGACTAGCCGCACAGCGGCGGTGGTGGTCGCCTCGACCAGCGCCGCGGCCGGCAAAGCAGAAGACAAGACCGGCCCGCTGATCACCCGGTGGCTGTCCGAGCGCGGTTTCGACACCGGGCAACCGACGGTGGTAGCCGACGGGCAGCCGGTGCGTTTCGCCGTGGATGAGCTGCTGGCCAATGGCAGCCAGGTAGTGATCGTCACCGGCGGGACCGGGGTCTCGCCCGATGACCAATCCCCCGAAATGGTTGCCCCGCTGCTCGATGTCCAGCTGCCCGGTATCATCGAGGCCATCCGCCGGCGCGGAGAGGCCTCAACCCCGATGTCCATCATTACCCGCGGGGTGGCAGGATTCGCTGGCAGCAGCTTCGTGATCACGCTGCCCGGATCCACCGGCGGAGTGAAGGACGGGCTGGCGGTCCTGGAACCGATCCTTGAGCACCTGCTGGCCCAGCGCAGCGGCGTCGGTGCCGGGCACGGCTCGCGCTGAAGTTTTCCTGCATCCCAATTGACCAGAAAGGCCGCCACGGTGAGCATCGAACCCGGCATCTACCAGCATTTCAAGGGACAGCGCTATGAGGTGCTGGCCGTGGGAAAGCACAGCGAGACCGAAGAGCCGCTGGTCTTCTACCGCAAGCTCTACGATGACTACAGCTTCTGGGCCCGGCCGCTTCAAATGTTCGCGGAACACGTTGAACGCGCAGGCTACAGCGGACCGCGGTTCGCCAGGATCGCATAGGTCCGGTCGCGGAATTCCCTGGCTCTACTGCGAGTCGGCCTCGTTATAGCGTGCCAAGGCTTCGGCAAAGGTGGAGATCTGCTCTTCGCTCCAGCCATCCAGGCGGTCGGCTACCGCGGCGCGGTGCACTGCGGCGGATGCCTGAAGCCGATCGCTTCCCAGCTCAGTCAGTTCCAGTACGCGCCCGCGCCCTGATTCGGCAGCGTCATAGGCGATGTATCCCAACTCCAGCAGCGTGCCCACTTGCCGGGAAACTGTCGACCGGTTCAGCGAGAATGCCTCGGCAATGTCGGTAGCCCGGGTTCCGGGAGTATCGGCAATGAAGCGCAGCAGGGAATGCTCCACGAGCGTCAACGGCTCGGCCAGCTGGCGGGAGCGCGAATTTGCCCGCCGGGTAATCAGTTGCATGTGGTGGAAAATCGATTGGATGTCGGCTTCGCGCTGTTCCTTGCCCATGTACCGAGTCTAGTACCCAGGGCTTCATCGGAATCTTAAAGTTGCATCATGCAACATTAAGAGTATTCTTGGGTGCTGATGACTCTCACCGACACCGCCCCGCGCCCATCCTCCGACTCCACGCAGACCGTCTCCGTGGACGCAAAGCCGTCCCCTGCACCCAAGCGGGCATCGCTGGGCTGGGGAAAGCTGGCCTTGACCATGCTGATCCCGTTCTTCCTGTGCGCAATCATGGGCTTGTTCTATCTGGGCGCGTTCCATGCGCCCAGTCCGCACAACGTGCAGGTAGCAGTCGTCGGCGGTTCCGCGCAGTCCAAGGTCTTCGCCCAAACCTTGCAGGATGAATCCGACGGCGCCTTGGGAGTGCGCACCGTCGCTGATGCCGCGCAGGCTCGGAAACTGGTCGGACAGCGCGAGCTCGCGGCCGCCTACGAAACAGGCAACGGCACCGCAACGCTGTACATTTCCAGCGCAGCATCGGAAACGTCGGCGAATATCGCCCAGAAGATCTTCATGGACGTGGCCTATGAGCAGGACCTGCCCTTGCGCATCGAGGATGTCGTGCCCACGGGAGCGCAGGACACCACCGGGCAGGGCCTGTTCTTCCTGCTGGTTGCATTGAGCATTGGCGGCTATGCCAGCGCCGTTCCGCTGGCCGGGTTCATGGGCAAGGTCAAGCTGCCGGTGCGCCTGGTCCTGGCGGCGGTCGCCGCCGCAGTGGTTGCCACGATCGCAGTGATCATCGCAGGCCCGGTCTACGGGATCATCGAGTCCCGGTTCACGGGCATCTGGTTGACTTCCTGGGTTTATGCCGCCGGCATCACCTTGCTGGGTCTGGGCCTGCATCCGCTGCTGCGCCACTGGACCACCCCAGTGCTGACGCTATGCTTCGTCGCGTTGAACTTCACGAGCTCCGGCGGCATCTTCCAGCCCCAGATGCAGCCCGGCTTCTATGGTGCACTGAACTCGTTCTGGAATGGCGCAGGGTGGCTGCATGCTGTGCAGACCCTGGTCTACTTTCCCAAGCAGTCCATTAGCATGGATATCCTGCGGCTGCTGTTGTGGCTCATTCCCGGGATCCTGCTGGTGATCCTGACCCACGCCTGGAGCGTGCGCAGAACCCGCATCGCGAACGAGCATGCCGCGATCCAGGACGTCGAAGAGGCTGTCGCGGCCTAGCCGGCAGGCAGTCTTGATCGTGCTTTGGCCAGCGCGCGCCGCAGTCCGTCGACCGCATCACCCATCGCCGGGGTGCCGGCATCCTGGAATGATCCCATGCCGCCTTGGTAGTGCCGCATCGCCTGCGCGGCGGCCTCACGCAATTCCTCACGGGTCGAGACCTGCCCGAACAGCTCGCCGAGCGACTGTGCCACGCCCGCCCGCTGCGCATCGCCGTCCATTGCCGCCGCCTCGCGCAGATTCGAGATGGCTTGCCGGATCTCGCGCAGGCGCTTCTCTACTGCGTGCATGCTTCTAGGCTAGCCGCCGCCTTGCTGCCGGCGCAATTGGCCGACGTGCCTCACCTAATATGCCCGCGAAACAGTTCCGGTGACTCACATAAATATGCCCGCGAAACGGAATCATCTATTTCATGGGAAGTGGGCTATCAATGCGAGCCAAACACGAGATAACCAGGAAGTTCGCGCGGCAATACTCGGCCGCAGAAAAAGGCACCAAGAGCAAACTACTCGACGAGGTGTGCGCGATCACGGGCTGGTCCAGAGATAACGCACGCAGACAGTTGAAGCTCGCATTGCAGCCGCGCCGGGTCAACGCGAAGAAACGCAAGCCACGCGCGCTGAAGTACACCGATACGGCGATCGCGGTGTTGCATCGGGTGTGGGCGTTCGCGGGTGGAATCAGCGGGAAGTACCTCGCCGCCACGATGGAACTGCAGCTGATGCTCCTCGAAACACACGGGGAGTTAGTCCCCGGCAAGGGCGGCTACTCCGACGGAGTGCGTGACGAGTTGCTGGCGATGAGCCCCGCCACGATCGACCGCTATCTCGCACCCGCCCGCGCGAAGGACCCGCTGCGCGGCATCACCACGACCACACCAGGACCTTTGCTACGCAACTCGATCACCGTCCGGAAAGCTGGGGACGAGATCGAAGCCGTGCCCGGGTTTTTCGAGGGCGACACCGTCGCTCACTGCGGGCCTGTGCTCAAGGGCGAGTTCGCGAGGACCCTGGACATGACAGACATGCACACCGGGTGGACCTACACCCGGTCGATCAGAAACAACGCGCACCTACACCTGCGTGACGCGCTCGACCGGTTTATCGCCGACACCCCGTTCGAGGTCACCGGGGTGGACTTTGATAACGGGAGCGAATTCATCAACTACGACGTCATCGGGTGGGCCGCCGAACTCGACATCTACTTCACCAGATCACGCCCCTACAAGAAGAATGATCAGGCCACGGTCGAGTCCAAGAACAACCAGATCGTACGCAGGTATGGCTTCTACTGGCGGTACGACACTCCCGCACAGTTGCGGCTTCTGGGCGAGCTCTGGCCGCTGGTAAACGACCGGCATAACTTCCTCACCCCGACGAAGAAACCCATCGGCTGGGACACCGACGGCAAAGGCCGACGCAGACGTGTCTATGACACGCTTGCGACCCCGTTCGACCGGCTCTTACGTTCCGGTGTCCTCACCAGCGAGAGAACTGCAGAGCTCACCGCGTACCGGGACAGTTTGAATCCCGCGCATATCGCCCGTGAGATCGACCGGATCCAGCAGCGCCTCACCTGGCTCGCCGCCGACAAGACCCGCAAACTCGAAGCCGCCGAACTTGCGAAGCAGCCCGACCCGACCGCCGGGGTCAAACCCGCCCGAACAAGGAAGAAACAAGCCAGCTAAACTCAGGGATTACGCGGGCATTCCTTCGTGAGTCACCGGGGCTGTTTCGCGGGCATATTTAAATGAGTCCCCTCGTTGGCCCAACGCGGCGCGCACTTGTGGCAGGACTTCTGTGGCCAGCAGCTCGATGGAACGCAAGGTCTGCGCCTGCGACAGGCCGCCCAGACCCACCTGCGCCAGGAAACGGGTGTGGCCCAGGATCTCGTACTCCCACAGGATCTTGTCCACGATTTCTGCCGGGCTGCCGGCAAAGAGCGCCCCGCGCGGGGAGGCCCATGCCTCGAAGGATTCGCGATCCAGAAATCCTGCACGCGGCATGTTCTGCCCGATGTAGGAGCTGTAATGCGGGTAGAAGCTGTTCCGGGCGCCCTGCGAGGTTTCCTCGGCATAGAAGTGCGAAGTTACCCCGATGCGTCCTGGCTCGCGCCCGGCTTCGTGCGTGGCACGGCGATAGAGCTGGGCCAGCGGCCCGAAGCGTTCAGGTGCGCCGAGGATCGCCAGGTACAGCGGCAACCCTAGCCGGCCGGCACGCACCGCCGAGGCCGGCGTGCCGCCCACGGCTGCCCAGATGGGCAGTTGCTCCTGAACCGGACGAGGCCAGACCCCCGCCTCATCCAGCCGCGCGCGGGTGTTGCCGCTCCAGGTCACGGGGTTTTCGTCGCGGATCTTCAGCAGCAGATCCAGCTTTTCCTCGAAGTACTCGTCGTAGCGTTCCAGCGACTGGCCGAAGAGCGGGAAGGATTCCAGGTACGCCCCGCGGCCGGCGGTGATTTCGGCGCGGCCGCCGCTGATCAGGTCCACGGTGGAGAAGTCCTCGAAGACGCGTACCGGGTCGGCTGAGGAAAGCACCGTGACGGTGCTGGTCAGCTTGATGTTCCTGGTTTGCGCCGCGGCGGCCGCGAGCACTACCGGAGGGACGGACACCGCGAAGTCCTCGCGGTGATGCTCGCCCACGCCAAAGACGTCCAGTCCGGCCTGGTCTGCGACCCGCGCCCATTCAAGGATGTCGCGTATCCTGGTGGCCGCATCGATGGGCTTGCCGTCGGTATCCCTGGTCAATTCCCCGAAGGTGAAGATGCCGATTTCAAAGTGCGCGCCCTGGCTCATGCGTTGCCTGCCGCCATCTCATCCAGCTGCGCGGAAATATGGCTGCGCACGTCGTACAGCTCATCCATGTTGATGCCGTGGGCCAGCCCCGTGTAGGTCCGTTCATTCAGGGTCGAGTGCTCGGGCAGGAACCCGGCGGTCCGTTCGATGGCGACCGGGGCGATGACCCGGTCTTCGGTGCCGCGGCCCCAGAAGACGGCGGGTCGCTGGGCGGCGATGATTTCATCGGCTGGCTGGGTGCCGCCAAGCACGAAACCGCCGAGGATCGTGGTGGCCAGGACGCGCTCGGGACGGGTGCGCAGCAGCTGGCTGGCCATCAGCCCGCCCTGGGAGAAACCGACCGGAATAATCTTGGTGGAGGCGTCCGCATTTGCGTCGATCCAGGCCCAGATGGCTGCGGTGGCCGCGTCCACCGGTGCCGCGTCGGGGACGCCCGGTGTGGTGATCTGGAACCAGGCGGCCCCGCCGTGGCCCAATTCCAGCGGTGCGCGCAGCGAAGCCCACGGCAATTGAAGGCCCAGCGGTTCGGCCAGCGAAGCCAGGTCGTGCTCATTGGAGCCGAAGCCATGCAGGAAGACCAGCACGGCGCCGGATTCCCCGGCGTCATCCCAGTTGGAAGAACGCACATCGCTCAACAGGTTGCTCATGGCAGGTCAGCTCCTCATCAGTTGCCGGGGGCAGTGCCGGAGGCGGAAGTTCAGCTTTCACGGCAGCCTTCCCGGCAAAGTTCATAGTCCAAGCATACTGGAATTGATTGAAGGTACAAGTAAATTTTTTCCATCCAACTCGTCACATACACCCGACCAGGCCCATTCGGAATTTCTGAAGCGAGCTACACTGCGATCCAGTTCACCCTCTGCCAAGAGCCGCGCGGCAGCAGTACGAACCTGCTGGTCAACAAAGCTAATCCCGGCCCGGAATCGGCCCGAAGCGAATGCGAAAACTCGGGGATTCGCCTTGGCGGAATCATTGAATCCGGAGGTATCCCATCCCACTTCACGCAAGAATTCGGCGGCAGAAAACTCTGGACAGAGATCAAAATTACTGTGATCATTTCGTTTTACTACTGGCCGGTAGCAAGTTTCTTCCAACTTTTACCCGAAGGACAACCATGCAACGACGCATACTCTCCGGTCTGGGCGCACTGTGCCTGGCCGCCGCAGCACTCGCCGCTCCGGCCGTCGCGCCAAGCCCGGCAAGCACCGCGCAAGCCGGCACGGTTTCCACTCTTGGCATCAGCCCAGTGGGAGCCAACGACTGGGACTGCACGCCCGATGCAGAACACCCCTACCCCGTAGTCCTGGTTCACGGCACCTTTGAAACGATGGACCTCAACTGGATCTCCCTGTCTCCCAAGCTCAAGCGCAACGGCTATTGCGTTTTCGCACTGAACTACGGCTTTGAAAACGGGCTTTCCGGGGCCGCGCATGTCCCCGACTCGGCGGCCGAACTGGGCGATTTCATTGACCGCGTCCGCCAGGCCACCGGTGCCAAGAAAGTGGACATCGTCGGGCACAGCCAAGGCGGAATGATGCCGCGCTGGTACATGGGCCACATGGGCGGTGCGAAGTACGTCAACGACCTGGTGTCGATCGCCCCATCCAGCCACGGCACCCAGGGCATCCTGGTCCCGACCGCCACTGGTGTGGCAATTGCCAACAGCATTGACACTTGGATCTGCGATTCCTGCGCCGACCAGGTGTCCGGCAGCGACTTCATGACCGAGCTGAATGCCATCGGCGACACCGTTGCCGGCCCGGACTATACGGTAATTGCCACCAAGTACGACGAGATCGTCATGCCCTACAAATCGCAGTTCCTGAAGGGAGAGAGCGAACAGGTGACCAACGTCCTGCTGCAGGACAAATGCCCATTGAATATCTCAGGACACCTCGGCGTGAACGTTGATCCGGTGGTCCATCGCTGGGTGCTCAACGCCCTGGCCACCGATGGCCCGGCAGACCCCGGCTACCGCCCATCCTGCTACCTGTAAGCAGGCCAGTACGCGTCCCGGCATCGGCTCCCGGTGCCGGGACGCACCCGGAGCACCCCTAGGCAGTGCGCCAGCCAGCTACTAGATTGGTGGCCATGGACGTACTTTCCAGCAGGGTGCTGCTGCGGCCGGTGGATCTGGCCGCAACCCAGCGGTTCTACCGCGAAGTGCTGCAGCTGGCCGTGGCCCGGGAATTCGGTCCGGCCGAGCAACCAGGCATGGTGTTCTTCCTGGGCAATGGCCAGCTGGAAGTCTCCGGGCGCAGGGCGCCTGGCATGCCCTCCACCTTGGTGCTCTGGATGCAGGTGCGGGATGTGCGCGCGGAACTGGAACAACTGTCCGCCCGCGGCGCGAAGGTGCTCCGCGAGGCATGCCAGGAGGACTGGGGCCTGGTCGAGGCATGGATCGAGGATCCCGACGGAACCAGGATCGTGCTGGTGCAGGTGCCGGCAGATCATCCGCTGCGCCGGGACGTGCGCGGGCCGCGAAAATAAAAGCTGGCGTGCGTGCCGTGCCCGTGGCAAGCTGAAACCGAGCGCCGCTGAGGAGGTCGGCGGCCCGTGGAAAAGGGGCATGCCATGCGTTTCGACCCGTCCAGGACTGCAGTGGTGTCCATCCACAATCAAAGGGACATCATCGGGCCCGATGGCGCCTTCGCGCACCTGTTCCACGAGCAGATCACCGCCCGGAACGTGGTGGGCAAACTGTCCGGGCTGCTGGACCAGGCCCGCACGGCCGGCGCCACCATCATCTACACCCGTATCGCCTTCGCCCCGGACTACAGCGACCTGGTGCCCAATTCCCCGCTGCTGCAGCTGGTGCAGCAGGCAGGCGCCCTGGTGGACGGCACCGAATCGGCGGCCATCATCCAGCCGCTGCTGCCTGGCCCCGGCGACGCGGTGATCACCAACCAGCAGGTCGGCGGCTTCGGCACCGAATTAGCTGGGCTGCTAGAATCCGGTGGCATCGACACCCTGCTGATTGCCGGGGTGGCGACGAATATCTCGGTGGAAAGCACCGCCCGGGCGGCTGTGGACCACGGCTGCCGGGTAGTGATCGTGGAAGATGCCTGCTCGGCGGCCGCCGAGGCCGCCCATGCGGCGAGCATCGAATCGCTCGGGCTGCTCGCCACGATCACCGGCTGCGCCGACATCCAATGGGATCCGGCCGCTGGCTGATCCACGGCGGCCGCTAGCGGCTGGCGGCCAGCGCCTCGCGCACCTGCTGCGCGGCTTCGAGAAGCCGCGGCAGCACCGCCTGGGCGGCATCCTGCGCAGTATCAGCGGTATTCGGATGCACGCTCATCGACACGTTCATCGCGGCCACTACGGTGCCATCGGCGCTGAATACCGGCACCGCCACCGAGCGCAGCCCGATTTCCAGTTCCTGGTCCACCACCGCATAGCCCTGGGCGCGGATCTTCTCCAGTTCCTCGCGCAGCGCAGCCGCATCTCCAATGCCCAATCCGGTCATCGACTGCACCCCGGCGGACAGCACCTCCTGCTGGATTTCCGCCGGCTGGTGGGCCAGCAGCACCCGGCCCATGGAGGTATTGGCCGCAGGGAAGCGGGTGCCCACCGAAATGCCTACCCGCATGATCGAACGGGTATGCACGCGGGCGATGTAGACGATATCCGAACCGTCAAGGATGGAGGCGGAAGCCGATTCGTGCACGGCGGCCGAGAGTTCCTCGAGCACCGGCTCGATCAGCTGCGGCAAGGTGGCGCTGGACAGGTAGGCATAGCCCAGCTGCAGGACCTTGGAAGTCAGCTCGAAGTGCTTGCCGTCGGTGCGCACATAGCCCAGATCCACCAAGGTCAGCAGGAACCGCCGGGCGGTGGCCCGGGACAGGTTTGTGCGGGCGGCGACCTCGGAGAGGGTCATCGACGCGTGTTCTGCGTCGAAACTGCTGATGACCGCCAAGCCCCGGGCCAGTGACTGGACCGATGCGGTTGGTGCTGCCTGCTCGCTCACCGTGCTCCTTGCGCGTGCTCAAATGATTGCGGGGTGCGCGTCCGGGTTCCCCGATGCGCACCCCACTAATCTACTGTGTCTGCTATGCCTTGGTCAGTTCCACCGGAACCTTGGCCGCCAGCTGATCGAAGCTGATGCCATGGGTGGACCGCACGAAGACCTTGGAATCGCGCAGCTCGAAGACCGCGACTTCGGTGTAGATCCGCGAGACGCAGCCCAGGCCGGTGACCGGGTAGCTCAGCGCCTCGACGAGCTTGGATTCACCGGCCTTGGTGAACAGGCTCATCATCACCCAGGTCGCCTTGGCGCCGATGGCCAGGTCCATGGCGCCGCCCACTGCGGGGATGGCGCCTTCGGCACCGGTGTGCCAGTTGGCCAGGTCGCCGGCCTTGGAGACCTGGAAGGCGCCGAGCACGCACACGTCCAGGTGCCCGCCGCGCATCATCGCGAAGGAATCAGCGTGGTGGAAGAAGGAGGCGCCGGGCAGCTCGGTGACCGGGATCTTGCCTGCATTGATCAGGTCCTCGTCGATGTCCTCGCCGGTGGCGACCGGGCCCATGCCCAGCATGCCGTTCTCAGTGTGCAGGGTAACCCCCTGCTCCTTGGTGAGGTAGTTCGAGACGTTGGTCGGCTGGCCGATGCCCAGGTTCACGAAGGCGCCAGCCGGGATGTCGGCGGCCACCAGCTGCGCCATTTCATCGCGGGTGAGCTTCGCCTCGGTGGTGCTGAATGCGCTCATTACTTTTCCCCTCCCAGTTCCACCACGGTATCCACGAAGATGCCCGGGGTGATGACGTTTTCCGGATCGATGGAACCGGCCTGCACGACCTCGTCCACCTGCACGATGGCCGCCTTGGCCGCGGTGGCCATGATCGGGCCGAAGTTGCGTGCGGTCTTGCGGTAGACCAGATTGCCCAGCGTGTCGGCCTTCAGCGCCTTGATCAGTGCGAAGTCCGCGTGGATCGGGGTTTCCAGCACGTAGCCCTTGCCATCGATGATGCGGGTTTCCTTGCCTTCGGCCAGCAGCGTGCCGTAGCCGGTGGGAGTGAAGAACCCGCCAATGCCGGCCCCGGCGGCGCGGATGCGCTCGGCCAGGTTGCCCTGCGGCACCAGTTCCAGCTCGATTTCCCCGGCCCGGTAGGCCGCATCGAAGTGCCAGGAGTCGGACTGGCGCGGGAAGGAGCAGATGATCTTCTTCACCCGGCGCTCCTTGATCAGCAGGGCCAGGCCGGCATCGGCCTGCCCGGCGTTGTTGTTGACCACCGTCAGGTCGGTGGCGCCGCACTGCATGAGCGCGTCGATCAGTTCCATCGGCTGCCCGGCGTTGCCGAAGCCGCCGATCAGCACGGTGGATCCGTCGGTGATCTCGGCGACGGCGTCCGCGGCCGAGGTGGCAATACGTGGTGCCATGATGCTGCCTTTCTACAAGCTACTTGGTTGCGTTCACGTTCTCGACGACGACTGCCAGCCCCTGGCCCACGCCGATGCAGATCGCGGCGATGCCGTATCGTTCGCCGGATTCCTGCAGCCGGCGGGCGACGGTGCCCAGGATGCGCAGGCCCGAGGCGCCCAGCGGGTGGCCGATGGAGATGGCCCCGCCCCAGGCGTTGACGATCGCCGGGTCGATATCCCAGGCGCGGATGCAGGCCAGCGACTGGGCGGCGAAAGCCTCGTTCAGTTCTACCGCGGCGATGTACGACCACTTCAGGCCGGCCTTGGCCAGCGCCTTGTTGGCCGCCTCGACCGGTGCGAAGCCGAAGAACTGCGGGTCCAGGGCGGCAGCGCCGTTGGAGACAATGCGGGCAATCGGGTCTGCGCCCAGCAGTTGCCCGCCGCGCTCGGAGCCGAGGAAGGCGGCCGAGGCGCCGTCGCTCATCGGCGAGGCGTTGCCGGCGGTGACCGTGGCGTTCTCCCCGGTGCGGAAGACGGTGCGCAGCTTGGAGAGGGTTTCGGTGGTGGAATCTGCGCGGATGGTCTCGTCGCGGGTGACTTCCACCCCGCGCTTGGTTGCCGGCGGCACCGGAACCACCAGGTTCTCGTACTTGCCGGCCTCCCAGGCGGCCGCCGCCTGCTGGTGCGAGCGGGCCGAGAACTCGTCCTGGTCCTCGCGGGAGATGTTGTGCTTCTCGCGCAGCTGCTCGGTGGCCTCACCCAGCGACACCGTCCACTGACCCGGCATGGCCGGGTTGACCAGGCGCCAGCCCAGGGTGGTGTTGGCAAGTTCCATATTGCTCATCGGGAACGGGCGCTCGGTCTTGGGCAGCACCCAGGGGGCGCGGGACATGGATTCGACGCCACCGACCAGAACCAGGTCCGCGTCGCCGGTGGCGATCTGCCGGGAGGCGGCGATGGAGGCATCCAGCGAGGAGCCGCACAGGCGGTTCATCGTGGTGCCCGGCAGCGAGGTGGGCAGGCCAGCGAGCAGGGTGGCCATGCGGGCCACATTGCGGTTTTCCTCGCCGGCGCCGTTGGCGTTGCCGAAGATCGACTCGTCGATTTGCGCACTGTCCAGCTGCGGAGCGCGGGCTACCAGTTCGCGCACCACGTGGGCGGCCAGGTCGTCGGGACGGTGGCTGGACAGGGAGCCGCCGATTTTGCCGAATGGCGTGCGGATTGCGTCGTATAGGTAGGCCTGCTGCATCGTCTCACTGCTCCATCGCTATAAGATGTTCACATTGTGAACTTATGTTCGTATGTTGAACTTTACCAGTTTCCACCCATCGGACACAAGGGTTTGGCCAGTCCCACCTGTTCGCTGTGCGAACTTTTGGTCACTATGCGAATGAGGTGCTAGTCTCACTTGGTCATGAACTGCATCACTGCCATGGCGTCGCGTCTTCGAAAGGATCAAGATTGTCCGCGCCCACCACTAGCACCTCCCCACAACGACTCGGTGGCTGGATCGCCGCCCTCTGCTTTTTCATCGTGGTCTTCGAGGGCTACGACATCGTCGCACTGGGCGCCACAATCCCAATGCTCACCGACCCGGATGTCGGCGGCTTCAGCGTCGGAGCCATGAACTGGGTCAACACCTTCTCGCTGATCGGCGTGGGCGTGGGCGCCGCATTCATGGGCCGCTTGGCCGACCGTTTCGGTCGGCGCCGCCCACTGCTGCTCGCAGTGCTCGTCTTCTCGATCTTCACACTGGTCTTCCCGCTCATGCCCTCGGCGTTCCTGATGGGCCTGGTGCGCTTCATCGCGGGCCTCGGGCTGGGCGGCTGCATGCCGGTAGCGCTGGCGCTGATGCAGGAGAACGCGCCGGTGGGACGCCGCGCGCTGGCCAACAACTTGCCGATGGTCGGCTACCATCTCGGCGCGGTGCTGGCCTCGCTGGCTGGCAAGGCCGCCGGCGTGCACTGGTCGCTGCTCTACTACCTGGGCGGCGGCCTGGGCCTGGCGCTGCTGGCGCTGCTGTGGTTCAAGCTGCCGGATAGCGAAGTGGCTGCCGCGGATGAGCGGACCTCGGCAATGGATGTGCTCAAGCCCAAGTACCTGCGCAGCTCCATCGGCTTGTGGATTGCCGCCTTCATGGGCCTGGTGCTGGTCTACGGCCTGAATGCCTGGCTGCCGAAGATCATGGGCGCTGCCGGCTACCCGGTGGCCGATTCGCTGACCATGCTCTTCGTGCTGAACCTCGGCGCGATTGCCGGCCTGATCATCAGCGCCTACGCGGCGGATGCCAAGGGCATCAAGCTCATCTCGCTGCTCTGGTTCGCCGCGTCCGCGGTGTTCCTGCTGCTGCTGGCCGTGCCATTCGGCAGCCAGGTGCTGCTCACCGCGATCCTGTTCGTCACCGGCATCTTCGTGTTCAGCGCCCAGTGCCTGATGTATGTCTATGCCGGGCACGTGTACCCGCGCGACATGGTGGCTACCGGCATCGGCCTGGCCTCGGGCATCGGCCGCTTCGGCGCCATCATCGGCCCCTACGTCACCGGCCTGATGGTTGCCGCGGGTACTGCCTACCCGGGCGCGTTCTTCCTCTATGGCGGTGCGGCTCTGATCGCAGTCTTGGTCATCGCGCAGATCCCGAAGCCGAAGAGCGCGTAGCCGCGCGCAGCAGCTGTTCCCTGCACGCAACGCCGGGCCCCTTCCCAAGGGGCCCGGCGTTCTTCATGCTGCGATCGAGGCGCCTTTCACCTGTGCACTGCTATTGGGCGTTGAAAGCGACATCCAGCGGCTGCCACCCGGTGGTTTCGTCGAACTCCGGCTCCTGCAAAGCCAGCCGGCAGATCGATCCGATGAAGTTCCCATCCTTGTCGTAGGCGACCTCGTCCCAGGTGCTGTCGATGCCCTGGCAGGACACCGGCTCAATCTGGCCGCTCTCCTTACCCTCGGAATCGAGCACCTCGCCGGCGGCGCGTTCCATCCCGAAGTTGGCAAAGGCCACCTTGTCATCGCCATCTTCTTCCTGGAACTGGTCCAGGCTGCTGGAGATCTCGACGATGCTGAACTGCCCGTCGGCAATGCTCCCGCCCTCGGCGTACACCCGGTCGATTGCGGCGATCTGCTCCTGGCACAGCGAGCAGTCCGGAGCGGAGAATTCCTTGAGCGACGCAGTGTCTCCGGTGGCCACCGCATGGTTCAGCAGGGCTACCCAGTAGTCGACAGCGGCTTCAAGGCCCTCCTCGGTTTCCTCCTCCAAGCCCGCAGGCGGTTGCGGCGCCTCGGCAGCCTGCTGCGCAGAATCCGAGCCGGATGCCGCCGTGGCGTCCGGCTGATTGCCGGCACCCTCCTCGGACACTCCGACGCAACCGCTGGCGGCCAGCGCCACGGCAGCCGACAGCGCAACCAGTTCCACTTTATGAATTCGAACCATGTCCACCCGCTCCTCAATAGGTACGCCCCCACCTGCAACCGACAATACATCAATCGGTTGGAAAATAGGATGCCGAGAGGCTAATTCATTCTCCGCTTCTTCGGCCTACTGGCCGCGGCCTGGAGTGGGAGGCGTTGGAGGCTGCTCATCGGGCGGATTGCCGGCACCCGGGTCGGGCTCCGTTCCCGGCTCCGGGACGCGCGGCGCCATGCCCGTGGCGGGACGCGGCGGGGTGAGCACCGAGGCATAGTCGTGCTCGTCCGAGTACCGCAGGAAGGACAGGTGCGTTTCGTAGCGGTCCAGCACATCGTTGATGACCTGGTCGCGTTCCAGGCCCATCAGGTCGTAGCCTTCGGGGCCGGTCTGGGTGAAGACCTCGAGCCGGAAATACACGTCGATTTCGCGGGACATCGAACGCGCGCCGAACATCGGCACAGGAGCTTCCACCGCGGCCACCTGGTAATGGAAATCCCGGTGGTCCGGGATGTGGATGACCAGAGCATGCTCGGGGATCTTCGTCTGCTCGTTGGGCGTGGTGGACAGCTCGGCCTGGTAGCCGAGTTCCTCGAATTCCTTCGCCACTTCCACCAGCGCCGGGTGGATGACCTTCTCCACGTAGCGGGCCACCTGCTTGTTCGACGGGTAGGAGCGCAGCTGGGCCAGCCGCTGGCGCCAGGTCTTGTCCGGGGCCGCTCCGCCATGCGCGGCGGTGGCCTTGCGCCGGTTCATCCGGCCCTCGCGTTCGGCGCGCTCCATGCGCAGCACCTTGGAGAAGGAAGCCATCACCAGGTAGGCGATGATGGTCACCGGCAGCGCGAAGATCAGCGTGGCGTGCTCCATGGTGGTCACCCCGCCGGCCACCAGCATGGCAATGGTCAGCATCGCGGTGGCCAAAGCCCAGAAGATGCGCAGCCACTTCGGCCCGTCCTGCGACGGGTCCGGGATGGTCGAGGATAAGTTGGACATCACCATCGCGCCGGAGTTCGCGCTGGTCAGGTAGAACAGCAGGCCGGAAAGAGTGGCCAGGCCGATGAGGAAGGGCGCGCCAGGGAACATTTCCAGCAGCGCATACCATCCGTGCTCCGGCTCCGCCATGGCCCGCTCGGCGAAGCCGGTATTGCCGTCCATGACCACCTTCAGCGCGCTGTTGCCGAAGATCGAGACGATGAAGAAGTCGCAGAGCACCGGGGCGGTGATCGCCGCGATGACGAATTCGCGCAGGGTGCGCCCGCGCGAGATGAGCGCTAGGAACATGCCGACGAACGGCCCCCAGGCCAGCCAGAAGGCCCAGAAGAACAGCGTCCAGCTGGCCATCCAGTCGGGCCCGTCGGCCTCGTAGGCGAAGGTCTGCAAGGTGCGTTCGGGCAGGGTGAAGATGAACCGGCCGATGTTCTCCACCAGCGCGCTGAGCAGGAAGGAGGTCTTGCCGGTGACCAGGATGTAGAGCATCATGGCGGCCGCGGACCACAGGTTCAGCTCGGAGATGATGCGGATGCCCTTGTCCACCCCGGAGGTGCAGGCAGCGATGGTCAGCACCACTGCCACCCCGATCAGGGCGATCTGCAGGGCCAGCCCCTCGGGCAGCCCGAAGATCATCGAGAAGCCCACATTCAGCAGCACGACGCCGATGCCCATGGAGGTCGCGACGCCGAAGACGGTGCCCACCAGGGCGAAGATGTCGATCACGTCGCCGGTGCCGCCGCGCACGCGCTTGCCCAGCAGCGGGTAGAGCGCCGCGCGGATGGACAGCGGCATGCCCCAGCGGTAGGCGAAGTAGCCCATGGCCATGCCCAGCAGCGAGTACATGGACCAGCCGGCGATGCCGTAGTGGAACATCGTCCAGACCACCGCGTCCTGGGCGGCCGCGGCGGATTCGGGATCAGCCGCCGGCGGGGCGATGTACTGGGTAATCGGCCCGGTCACCGAATAGAAGAGCATGTCGATGCCCACGCCGGCGGCGAAGAGCATCGCCACCCAGGTGACCAAGTTGTATTGCGGCCGCGAATGGTCCGGGCCCAGCCGGACGCTGCCTTCCTTGGAGAAGGCCACCCAGAGCACGAACAGCACCACCGCGGTCACCGCCAGCACGTAGAACCAGCCCAGGTTCGTGGAGATCCACGATACCGCCGAGCGCATCGCCGAGGCCGCGGCATCCGGGCGAGCATCGCCCACAGGGAGAATCCCAGAATGACCGCGGCGGCAATCACGAACACCCGCCAGTTGACCTTGGTGCCGGGGTGCTCGATGAGTTCCCCGGGGCCCTTGCTCAGTTCAGTACTGGTGATCGGCGCCCTGAATTCCTCGGCTTCGGGGTTCCTCGGCTTCTTGCTGACACCGAACTTGCTGCGTCCAACGGTAAGATTCGGCTTCTCATCTGGATCCGGCGACGTACCGCTGCGCTCTGCCACCATGATCTCCCTGAAGTCCAGGTGCAATCACGGCTCCGGTCCCCTCGCCCGCCTATACTGCGCCACTCGCCCGGCGGGCGCGTGACCCCCTCCGCAAGGCCGTGGTCATCGGTGTACCTGTGCTCAGCCTAGGCACGTTGCGATTCGCGGGTCTAGCATCCCGGGAGTTGAATCGCTCTCTTTCGCCTGCCGCCAGGCCGCTGGCCTGCTGGTCTAGAGTAGTGCCATGGCCAATTCGCCCAGCGGGGATTCGATGCTGGACCGCCTGGTGCGGATCCTTGACGCCTTCGACGCGCACAACCCGCAGCTGACCGTCAGCGCGCTGTCCCGCCGGGCGGATGTCCCGCTGGCCACGGCCTACCGGCTGGTCGAATCGCTGGCTGCCCACGACCTGCTCTCCCGCGACGCGGACGGGCAGGTGCGCCTCGGCTTGCGGCTCTGGGAGCTGGCCAATCGCAGCGCGTCCACGCTTGGCCTGCGCCAGGCGGCCCTGCCCTTCATGGAGGACATCAACCAGCTCATCGGCCAGAATACCCAGCTCTCGGTGCTGGACCGGGACGAGGTGCTCATTATTGAGCGGCTCTCCCGACCAGGTTCCGTGGTGAACCAGGCCAACGTGGCAGGCCGGATGCCGGTGCACCGCACCTCGATGGGCATGGCCCTGCTGGCTTTTGCCCGGCCGGATGCGATCGCCGGGTATCTTGCCCGCCATCAGGCATCGATGGATGCAACCCACCCGGACTTCCGTGCCGAGATCGCGGAGATCCGCCGCAACGGCTACGCCTCCTTCGATGGTTTCATCGACCCGCAGACCACGGGCGTCGCCGCCCCGATCCTCGACGAGTCGGGCTACCAGATCGCGGTAATCTCGGTCGTGGTACCCAGGGATTCGGGAATCCTGCACTCCGCCGCGCTGGCGCTGCGCACCGCGGCCCGGGGCATTTCCCGCGCGCTGGCTCCGACCACCTGATTCCGCCGGTTCCCTGCCCAGCTAGGCCCATTGGCCCTGCAGGGCCGCCAGCGTCTCCACGACTATGGCGCTGCGGCTGACCGATTTCGGCATGGCCGCCACCAGCGAATTGGGCTCGGTGTGCTCGGCGAGCGGCCGGAAGACCAGCGGCCGGTCCTCCATGCTGCTCTGCGTGGGTTGCATCAGCAGCGAGTACGCCAACCCCCGGCCCACCACCGCATGAATGGAGGGCACATTCGACAGCAGCCAGCTGACCTGCGCCGTAGCACCGTGGCGCTTGAACTCGTCCAGCGTATGCTGCAGCGCCGGCTCCAAATCAAGGAATGCGGCCGGATACTCGGCCAGCTGGGCGAAACTGATCTGCTCATGCCGGGCCAGCGGATGTTCCGGGCTCACCACCACCTGCCGGTGGAATTCCTTGAGCACCACCAGCGCGCAGTCGGGACCGAATTGGGTTTCATAACCGAGGGACAGCTGCGTGCGTCCGGAGAAAAGTGCCTCCTGTATTTCGGGGCCGCTGCCTTCGATGAAACTGAGCTGCAGTTTCGGATGCCTGCTGCTGAACCACTCGATGAGGTGCGGGATGACATGGACCGCCAACGTGGTGAAGACTCCCACGGTCAGCCGCCCGGCCAGCCCGGTATGCACCTGGGAGACCGCATCTCGCAGATGCTCCACCTGATCGGTAATAATCCTCGCCCGGGTGGCAACCTCCTGGCCCTCGGCGGTCAGCGCGACGCCGCGGCCACGCTGGCGCATGGCGAGCGTGACTCCCAGCGCCTGCTCGAGCTGACCGAGGGCCAGGCTGACCGCACCCTGGCTGACGTGGCACAACCGCGCTGCCTGGGTCACAGATTGGGTTTCGGCGATTGCCGCGAAGTATTCGAGCTGCCGCAATGTCAGTTCGCTCATTAGTTCTCCTTATGTCAGTCTGCAGTAATTCTAGCTAGGCAAATGTGACGGCGGACACCAAACTGGAGTGAGCGTCCCGGGAAACCAGTCCATCCCCGGCATCATCCGTTGAAAGCGAGAGATCCAGCATGAGCCATTCCGAGCCCGCCGACCTGATTCCATACGTCGTCACCTTGGGCACCGCCGGCGGCCCGCGCTGGTGGAAAGACCACCGCGGCACCCCGAGATTCGGCATCGCCACTGCGGTGGTGGTCGGCGAGACTTGGTACCTGGTCGATTGCGGCCAAGGGGCTGGGCGCCAAGCCAACGCGGCAGGGCTGCAGATGTCGCAGCTGGGCGGAATCTTCATCACCCACATGCACTCGGACCACACCGTGGATCTGCCTTCGCTGCTGCTCTTCGGCGCCTTCGAGCTGAAGAACGCCACTCGCGGGCCAATTCCCATCATCGGTCCAGGCGACCGCGGCAAGCTGCCGCCGCTCTCTCCCCGGGCGACCTCCGTGCCCGAGCCCATCGCCCCGACGCGTCCGACCCCCGGAATCGATGGCCTGGTCTCAGGAATCCTTTCCGCCTACGCCACCGACTGCAATGACCGGATCTTCGATTCGCTGGCACTCTCCCCCGCCACGCAATTCGAGCCGCGAGAAATCCGCCTGCCCGAATCGATTGGCTTCGACCCCGACACCGAAGTGGCTCCACCGATGGAACCCATCGAAGTCTTCCGCGATGGCAACGTCACCGTGACAGCCATCTTGGTCTCCCACCACCCCACCGCCCCGGCTTACGCCTTCCGCTTCGATACCACCGGCGGTTCGGTGACGATTTCTGGGGATACCGCGCCCTGCGCCAACATGGCGGCCCTGGCCCGCGGCACCGACCTGCTGCTGCACGAGGCCATCAATCTGGACATCCTGGCAGCGCAGTACTCCGACGCGCAAATGCTGCAGGCCACCATGGACCACCACCGTCGGGCGCACACCACGGCAGCCGAGGCGGGGCAGATCGCTGCCGAAGCGGGGGTCGCCCATCTGGCCCTGCACCATCTGGTCCCCAGTTACAGCCCGCCAGAGGCTTGGCAGGAGGCGCGCTCGCGCTTCAGCGGGCAGCTCTCAATTCCCGATGACCTCGACGTGATCCCCTTCGGACCGGCTGCCCGCGCCTCCTTGGCGCCGGCAACAGCCCGCACCAGCAACAACTAGCATCCCCAGCACGCACCGAAAGGACAGAGCCATGAGCCAGAACCCGCAGGCAATGCCACCCACACCGGCACCACAAGGCACGACCTACCATGCCAACCCCAAGGAGATGCGCAGGATCCTGTTTTCCAGCTTCCTGGGCACCGCCGTGGAGTACTACGACTTCATCCTCTATGCCACCGCCGCGGGCATCGTCTTCAACCAAGTGTTCTTCGCCGGCCTGGACCCGAACGCCGCACTGTTCGTTTCCTTCGGCACCTTGGCCGTGGGCTACATCGCCCGCCCATTGGGCGCGTTCATCTTCGGCAACCTGGGCGACAAGATCGGGCGCAAGGCCATCCTGATCACCACGGTGCTGGCCATGGGCATCGCTTCCACACTCATGGGACTGCTGCCCACCACCGCGCAGATCGGTGTCTGGGCACCGATTCTGCTGGTCAGCTTGCGCGTTTTCCAGGGCCTTGCCGTGGGCGGCGAATGGGGCGGCGCGATGCTGCTGGCCTTCGAGAACTCGAAAAAGAGCTCACGCGGCTTCGCCTCGGCCTTCGCCTACATGGGCGCGCCTGCGGGCACCATCCTGGGCACGCTGATCCTTTCCGGGATGTCGCTGCTGCCCAAAGCCGAATTCCTTGCCTGGGGCTGGCGGGTGCCGTTCCTCTTCTCCGCTGTGCTCATGATGCTGGCGATCTTCATCCGCATGCGCGTTTCCGAGTCGCGGATCTTCACCGAGGTCTCGGCAGCGGCTAAGAAAACCAAGAAGCGCATCCCCCTCGCCGAGCTGTTCCGCGATCACCGCACGCCGCTGCTGACCGCCGTGGTGGCCGGACTATCGGGCCAAATGGCACAGGGATTGATGGGTGCGTGGGCGATTTCCTTCGCCGTGCAGCAGGCCATCCTCGCTCAGACCGAAGTGCTGAACATCAAGGCCATTGGCGGGGTATTCACCGTGCTGGCCATCATCACTGCTTCCAAGCTCAGCGACCGGCTAGGCCGCCGCCGCATACTCATCTGGGGCAATATCGCAGCGATCCTGCTGGCCTTCCCGGTGATGGCCTTGCTGGAGATGGGCAGCACCGTGGCCTTCATGCTTGCGATCGTGCTGGGACTGAGCTTGGTACAGGGCTTTACGTCCGGGCCTTACGGCGCCTTCGCCGGCGAGCTGTTCCCAACCGCAGTGCGCTATTCCGGAACCTCGGTGGGCTATCAGCTGGCGTCCACCCTCGGTGCCGGTTTCACCCCGATGATCGCCACCGCCCTGGTGATAGCTGGCGGCGGGAAGCTCTGGCTGGTAGCGATGCTGTGGATGTCATTCTCCGGCATGTCCCTAGTTGCCTTGCTGCGCTCGCAGGACCGTTCCGGTTCAGAGATCCAGAATTTGGACGCTGAGATGGGCTCGGCCGTGGCGGTCGGCAAATCCAGCGAGGCCCAAAGCCAGGAAGCCGCCGCAATGCGAAGCTGATTCCATCACTGCCGAGGAAAGGGCGAAGCCCGGGGCGATCCATCAGTGCGGATCACCCCGGGCTTCGCCCTGCTCCTGCGCGGCTCTTGGTTGACGCCGGGAATCTTCGCGCAGCTGTTCCAGCGCATCGGCCACTCACCGTGGCGACATGCGCCAGGCGACCAGACCACTTCCAAATTCTGCTCCATGTCATCAGCCACCAGCATGTGGGCGACTCCAGCCCGTCGAAGGTGTTCCGCGTGGCCGAAACGCCATGGGCACATGTGCCGACAATTCATACCGGGCCCGAACTTGCTAGCTGCTTCAGCAGGAGCCGCAGCAAGGGAACAACCTGCCGTCGAAAGCCAGAGTAAGCCCACTGACGAGCCGCACGGCGTACCCCAGCATCAGTTCCTATTTCGGGATGCGCGCCATGGCGGAATGGCTGCCGGATTCGCTAGATCTCTGGGTGAAATTGCGTTGGCTTCAACCTGCGGGACGCCCTAGCGCACCCTGAAGACATCGATGCGCACGCCGTCGGGACGCCGCTCGCCCACGCCGAGGAACAGCGTGCGGTTCATCCAGGCATGCGGACCCGACTCATCGGCCGAGAGCTGCGGGACGCAGCGGAAGTAGACCCGGGACGGATCCACGCGTTCCCCGGCCATCATTTTCTCCAGGTCCGCAGGGGCCGCTACGCGCACCGCCCGGTTCTCCACCAGGATGCGCTGCCCGTCCTGAAGCTCTAGCACGTAGTTCGCTTCCAGCAGGGCCAGATCCGCGGATGGGTAGCGCTGGAAGTCGGCTCCGGCGTCCAGCACCTTCCCGGCCAGCCCGGGGCCGGCGACGCGTCCGCCCCGGATCGGGGCCACCCTGCGGATGCCTTGGGCCGTGCTGCCGATCTGGATGGTTTCGCTGACCTCGACATCGATGCTGGCCACGAACTCAAGTGCCGGCGGGGTTGGGATGTGCGGCATTCCGTCTCCTTCCAAGAGCGCTTGCCTGCGGTTTTCGGCAGGCACAGCCTATTCTGCCTTGGCAGGCTGAACTGCGGCTTGCGCGGGCGCTGGCTGCTGCGCGTTGCCTGTTCCCGGCGAGCGCAGCAGCGCCAGGGCCACCGCGGCAACCAGCACCACGACGCCCACGCCCAGGTAGAGCTGGCCCGCGGTCCACGAGGCGTCGAGCAGCGTGCCTGCGGCCAGCGGGGCGAGGATGGCGCCGAACCGGCCGATGCCAATGGCCCACCCAACGCCCGTGCCGCGCGACTGCGGGGCGTAGGAGGCCGGGGCCAGGGTGTACAGGCCGGCAACACAGCCGTTGATCAGCATGCCGACCAGGACACCGAGCACGAAGGCCAGGGCGAGGATGCCAGCTGCCGAGATGAAGACCACCATGAGCACCGAAGACAGCACGGTGAACGCGATGAGCACCTTGCGCACCGCCCACTTGGCAGTGAGCGCACCGAAGAGCAACGAGCCGAAGGTGCCGCCCAGGGTCAGCATCAATCCGCCGACCACGCCTTGGCTTTCGGTCATGCCCGCGGTGACCAGCAGCTTCGGGGTCCAGCTGTTCACGAAGTAGAAGCCGAACATCACGGCGAAGAAGGCCACCCAGATCACCGTGGTCACCCGTCGGGTCTGCGGGGAGAACAGCGCGAAGACGGCATTGCGGCCCGAGCCGGACGCGGTGCCGCCCTGCTCGGGCAGCACGACATCCTCGGTTCCCAGGCGCATCTTGCGGGCCAGCCGGCCCAGCTTCTGGGTAGTGCGCACAGTGCGCCGGGTGAGCAGGAAGTCCACGGATTCGGGGACGACTGCCAGCAGCGCGAGGAAGGCGACCATGGTCAGCACGCCGCCGAAAATGAAGACCGAACGCCAGCCGTAGTGCGCCTGCAGCCAGACCGCTGCCATGCCGCCCAGGGTGGCGCCGACGCCGTAGCCAGCGGTGTAGATGCTCACCGCCATGCCGCGCCAGCGGCCATTGGAGTACTCGCTGGTGATCACGTTGGTGCAGGCCAGGATGCCACCGACGCCCAGCCCCGTGACGATGCGCCAGATGGCAAGGCTCGTCATGGAATCCGCGGTGGATGAGAGGAACATGCCCGCGGCGGCGAGCGCGGTGGTGCCCAGCAGCATCGGCCGGCGTCCGAACAGGTCCGCAAACGGGGCCAGGAACAGCGACCCGGCAGCCATGCCGAACAGGCCGGCACTCAGCAGCACGCCCAGCTGCGCTCCGTTCAAGGAGAACTCTTCGGAAACCTGGTTCGCGGTAAATGCCATCGCCAAGACGTCGAACCCGTCGAGGGCGTTGAGGAAGGTGCAGACTGCGACGACCAGCCATTGGAAGGCCGACATCGGCGAATTCTCGATTCTCTGCTTGATGTCCATGGGGAGCTGTCTCCAGTTTCGGGGTGCACCGAGCCGCCCGCGGGCCAATAACGGTGCGCGGGCGGAGGTGCCAGGATAAAATGTCCGGCTAGTTCGGTTCGATGGTCACCACGGCGAGCCCGCTGCCGGTGGCGGCATCGGCCTTGGCGCCCGTGGGTGAGGTGATGGCGCGCGAGACGCAGCAGTTCATCTTGCTCGACTGGCGTTTCTGGCGTTCGGAGTAGAACACGTCGCGGTGGTCGATGCGCCCGGTGATCTCGGTGATGCGCACCTCGCACAAGCCGCACTCGCCCTTGCGGCAGTCGGACATCATGTCCGCGCCGGCATCTTCCAGGGCTTCGAGCATGGACCGGCCCTGCGGGACCCTCACTTCCAGGTCCAGCTTGGGAACGCGGACTATGAATTCTTCCGGGTCATGCCAGCCCGAGTTGCCAAAGGTCTCATAGCGCAGCGCCGAAGGTTCCAGCTCGCGCTCGAGCCAGCCCCGGCGCACCGCATCCATGAGCCTGATCGGCCCGCACATGTACAGTTCGGTCTCTTCGCCGGCGCGGGCCAACAGCTGATCGACCTTCAGCGAGGTGTCTTCGTCATCGACGTGCACCTCCAGCCGGGAACCGTGCTCGGCCTGCAGTTCCGGAAGGTAGGCCATGGCCGAACGCTTGCGTCCGGCGAAAACCAGCGTGTAATCGGCATTCAGCCGCTTGAGCACCGACGCCATGTTCACCATGGCGGTGATGCCGACCCCGCCGGCCAGCAACAGGTAATGGCCGGCTCCCACGCGCAGAGGGAAGTTCTGCAACGGCTGGGTGATCTGCAGCCGGTCCCCCACCTCCAGCTCATGCATGTAGGACGAGCCACCGCGGGACAGCGGCGCCTTGAGCACACTGATCACCAGGGTGCTTCCGTCCGCGCTGGACTCCACCACGGAGTAGGAACGCTTGGCTTCATCGCCGTTGATCCGCACCATCACATCGATGTGGGATCCCGGCTCGGCGCGCTTAGGCAGTTGCGGGGCGAGCTCAATGCGCTTGATCCCGTCGGCCACCTCCACGATGCGGGTGACTTCTGCGTCCTGCCAGACTTCAATATTTGTCGCTGCCACGATCGAGGCACCAACCTTTCATCTCGGGGGAAGGGCGCGCTAGGCGTTGGCCAGCTGAGTCGTTTCGGCGGCGATCATGGATTCGAGGATCCGGCGCACCCACATGCCTCCGGCGTCGATGTTCAGGTTGTAGAACTCGTAGTCCGGGTTCGCATCAATGGCTTCCTGCTGGGCCTTGAGCATCGCTTCGTCTTCGCCGAAGACGCCATGCACGCCATCGCGCAGCTGGGTGGTGATCAGCTGGCTGTCCAGGCAGTAGTTGCGCATGAACGCCCAGAAGTAGTGCGAGCTGCGGTCGGTTTCGGGGGTGATGGTGTTCATCACGAAACCGTTCACCCCCTGGCTGCGGTCTCCTTCAGGCGCCCCGGTGCCGGCCTTGGCGACGCCCACGTCGATGGTGATGGTTGCCGGTGCCTCGAAGTGGATGATCTGCCAGCGGTCCACCTTTCCTTCGAAGCCGGGGAATTTGTCGCGCATGTTCTTCAACCAGAACGGCGGGGCATCGATGTTATGCATCCAGCGGGTCACGGTGACCTTGTTGCCCTCATGGGTGGTGATGAATTCCGAGTCGCTGAGCTCATCCTGGCCAATCGAGGAGGAATGCACGAATTCCTCATGGGTCAGGTCCATCAGGTTGTCGAGGATCAGCTGGTAGTTGCAGTCCGCGGCGATGGTCATGCCATCCCCTGCCCACTGGTCGGAAGTCATCTGGTGCATATCCGGGACCAGCTGCGGGTCGGCCAGGGTCGGGTCACCCATCCAGACCCACACGTAGCGGTAGCGCTCGACCACGGGGAAGGACGGAACCGTTGCCGAAGGGTTGATGGTTTCCTGGGCGGGCATGGAGACGCAACGGCCGGCGGAGTTGTAGACGATGCCGTGGTACGGGCACTGCAGGCCGTCCTTGCCCACGGTCTTGCCCATGGACAGCGGGGCCAGTCGGTGCCAGCAGGAGTCGGCCAGCGCGACAGCCTTGCCGTCCTCGGTGCGGTACAGCGCCACCGGACGCTTGGCGATGGTGCGGGACATCGGCTTGCGAGTGACCTCGTGGTCCCAGGCAGCGACATACCAGGCGTTCAGCGGATGGCCCATGATCTTGGCGGTGGTGGTGCTCTTGGCTGCAACCTCGGTCATGACGGTCCTCTCGGTCATGGATCCGGCAGTGCGCGGCTGCGGCAGATCCAGCGTGTGATTTGCTCAGGGTGGAATGTGGGAAACTATCTATGTACATAGATAGTTCGCATGCCATTAGACTAGCTATACGGATAGTGATGTGCAATACATTTCTGGAAAGAGACGAATTTGAGTCTTCGCAACGCGCTGCTTTCGCTGCTGGTTGTTGAGCCGATGACCGGCTACGACCTGTACAAAGTGTTCGAATCCTCGGTAGGCCACGTCTGGCACGCGCCGGACTCGCAGATCTACCCCGAGCTCAAGCGCATGGAATCCGAAGGCCTGATTACGGGCCAAGATGTCCCGTGGGGCCAGCGTGGCAAGAAACGCCAATACACCATTACCAACGAGGGCATTGCCGAGTTCAAAGGCTGGATGAACACGCCGTTGGAGTACGCGCGCACCCGCGACCCCGCCCATCTCAAGGCGGCCTACCTGGAGTGGGCGGACCCCGAGGCCGCACGCGAGCAAATGCGCGGGCATATCACCCATTACCAGTCCCTGCTCAAGCAGTGGCAGGAGCGGATTGATGAATTGGAGCAAGGAACGAACTCCATGCTTGCCAAGCGCCTGAAAAGCACGCCGCGCAAGGATTGGGACGCCACCATCGCCTTTAAGCGCTTCACCTATGAGGGCCTGGTGTCCCGGGCAGAGGCCGAAATCCAGTGGGCCGAGCGCGGGCTTCAGCTCATTGACCGCTTGAACTCCTAGCAGCTGCCTGCAGATACAGGAAAGCCGCCGGCCCAGCAAGGACCGGCGGCGTTCTCGTGCTACTTGGGATTCGTCAGGAACTTCGTCTTGGCTTCCTCCGGGCGATGACCCTGCTTGGCCTTCTGGATTTCGGCATAGACGTGGTGGCGCAGCTCGGTGAACCGCGGCAGCGACCGGGTCTCCAACTGGTCGCGCTCGTCGGGCAGATCAATCAGGATATCCTCCTGCACCACGGTCGGCGACGAGGAAAGGATAATCACCCGCTGGCCCAGGTAGATCGATTCGTCGATGTCATGGGTGACGAACAGGACCGTCACGCCCAGCTTCTTCCAGACGTTGCGGATCAAGTCCTCCAAATCGGCACGCGTCTGCGCGTCAACTGCCGCGAACGGCTCATCCATCAGCAGCACTTCCGGCTGGTAGGCCACCGCGCGGGCGATGGCGACACGTTGCTGCATGCCGCCGGAGAGCTGCCACGGGTAGGACTTGGGCACATGGGCCAGCCCCACGGCCTCCAGCGCCTCGTCGACCAGCTTCTTGCGCTCGGTCTTGGGCACCCCCGCATTCTTCAGCGGCAGCTCGACATTGTCCGCCACGCGCAGCCACGGGAACAGCGAACGGCCGTATTCCTGGAAGACCACAGCCATTTTCTTCGGCGGACCGGTGACCTTCTGGCCATCGAGCAGCACCTCGCCGCTGGTCGCACCCAGCAGCCCGGCAATGCACTTGAGCAAGGTGGTCTTGCCCGAACCCGAGGGGCCGACCAGGCAGACCAGCTCGCCATGCCCCAAGTCGAAAGTCAGGTCGCGGACGGCCTCGATATCGCCGCCGTCGGTGTGGTAGACCTTCTTCAGCCCGCGTACCGACAGCAATGCTTCGCCATCCGGCAAGATGCGGCCGCCGGTAGTCCCATTCTGATTAGACAGCATTTTCAACCTCTTTCAGACCGTTGTACCAGCGCAGGACGCGGCGTTCGATCCACTGGAAAATAAATGACATGATGACACCGATCAGACCCAGCACCACGATGCCGGACCACATTTCGGGGACGGCGAAGGACCGCTGGAACTGGACGATGGCGAAGCCCAGGCCGGAGGAGGATGCGAACATCTCGGAAATGACCATGAGGATCAGGCCGATCGACAGGCACTGGCGGATGCCGGCCATGATGGTCGGTGTGGCGCTGGGCAGCACTTGGTAGCGGATCCGCGAGATGCCGCTGATCCCGTAGGAACGGCTTGTCTCGTTCTGCACCGGGTCGATGGCGCGCACGCCCTCGATGGTGTTCAGCAGCACCGGCCAGATGGCGCCGGAGATGATGACCGCAATCTTCATTCCGTCGTTGATGCCCACCAGCAGCATCAGCACCGGGATCAGCACCGGCGGCGGCAAGGCGCGGAAGAATTCGAAGACCGGCTCGGTAATGGCCCGCGCGGTGCGGTTCATACCCACCAGCAGGCCCAGCAGCACGCCGATCACGATGGCCCCGAGCACGCCGAAGACCAGCCGCTGGATGCTTGGCAGCACATCGGTGAACATGCGTTCGCCAATCCAGGTGTCGATGAACGTCGCAACCAAATCCGCAGGGGTGGGCACGAAGAAGCTCGCTCCGCCCGCGGTGGCGGCAACCCACCAGAGCACCAGCAGCACAGGCAGGGCCACGATGAAGATCAGTGACTTCACGGTTTTCATGCGATAATTTCCCCTCGAACCGAGGCGTGCCAGGACAGCACGCGCTTCTCGACCACGCGCATGCACAGGTTGATCACCACGCCCAGCAGGCCGGTGGCAACGATCAGCGCATACATTCCGGCAATGGCGCCGCCGGACTGCGCCAGCTGGATTTCCTTGCCCAGACCCGGGGAGCCGATGATCAGTTCAGCCGTGATCGCAAGGATCAGTGCCACCGCGGCACCCAGGCGGATGCCGGTCATCAGGTAGGGCAGCATGGTGGGAAAAATGACGTCACGGATGCGCTGGAAACGGGAGAACCCGTAGGAACGCGCGGTCTGCATCGCCACGTTGTCCACGTCCGCCACGCCGTAGAGCACCTGGATCAGCACCTGCCAGAAGCAGGCGTAGATGATCAGCATCAGCGAGGACTCGATCTTGGTGCCGAACAGCAGCACCGCGAGCGGGATCAGCGCCACCGAAGGAATCGGGCGCAGGAATTCAATCGTGGAGTTGGTGGCGCGGCGCAGGAAGGGCGACATGCCGATGACCAGTCCGAGCACCAGCGCCAGCAGCACGGCAGCCAGCAGGCCGATGAACCAGGCCAGCAAGGTTTCGCCCACGGCCACCCAGAAGACGGTCAGCGTGAGGTCGAAAGCCAAGGTCGCCAGCACTTCCGAGGCTGGCGGAAGGTACGCGGCCTGGACGATCCCCAGGGCCGGGAGCAATTCCCAGATGCCTAAGAAGACCACGATGCCGATCAGCCCCCACACGGCGTTGGGAACAGCTGAGCCGGTCCTAGCGCGCTTGGCCCTGCGCACCCGTGCCGGTACTGCGCTTGCGGCACTCATGGCAGCAGCTTCTCGATGTCAACCGGCTTGGACAAAGTTCCGTAGCTTTGCGCCGCGTCGCCGAGCTTCTGCACTGCTTCGCGGTTGAAGTCCGCGCGGAAGCGCGGGAGCACCATCCCGGCGCGGACGTCCTCGCTGATCTTGGTGTAGGTGCCCACGATGTCGCGGACCTCATCGGGGTGCTGTTGCGCGTAGTCCAGCGACTTGTTCATCGCCGTGGTGAATTTCAGCGTCACCTCGGGGTTCTCCTGCGCATACTGCGCGGAGGTGAAATATCCGGCAACATCGAGCTCCGGATCGAACTCGGCGAAGTTCGCCGAGAGCATCTTCGCCCCTGCGTCCATGGCCGAGCTCTGGAATGGCTCCAGGATCCAGGCCGCATCGACAATGCCGTTCTCCAGCGCCGCCGGGGCATCAGGGAACGGGACCTCGACGAATTCAATACTCTCCGGGTCTCCCCCGTCAGCCTCGACGATCGACTTGATGGTGGTGTCGCCGATATTCGACAGGTTGTTGACCGAAACCTTCTTGCCGGCCAGGTCCTTCGGCGAGGAGATCTTGGAATCGCCCTTGACCAGCACGGAACCGACATCGGAGCTTTCATCTCCCGTCGTGGAGATGCCATTGGCCACGAATTCCATGTCCAAGCCCTTGTCGTTGGCAACCATCACGGAAATGAGGTTCGAGAAGGCGAAATCGTAGCTGCCGGACTGGATCCCCGGCACTATGGCCGAACCGCCGGTGGCGGTTTCGATTTCCAGGTCCAGGCCTTCCTCGGCAAAGAAGCCTTTGGCTTCCCCGAGCCAGATGGGTGCGGTGTCCACGATCGGGATCACGCCGACGGTGATCTGCTCCAGGGATCCCTGGGCATCGGCGGAGCTGTCCGCCCCGCCACTGGGCGAGCCGGAGCCGCAGGCGGCCAGTGCGAGAACTGAGATGGAAGCGAGCGCGAGCTTGAACGAGTGTTTCATGGCAAATTCCCCCATTGAGGTGCGGTTGCTGCCGCGGACCCGGCTTCTGGGTCCGCGGCAGCGCGAATGCGAAGCGGTTGGATTACTTGATGACCAGCTGGTCCATGTCCGGGGCCTTGTCCAGGAATCCGAACTTGGCTGCCAGATCGCCGAGCTTGGTCAGTTCGGGAATCGGGGTCTCGGCGTTCCAGGTTTCCATTACCAGGCCTTCGGCCACCTTGGCGTCCATGTTGATGAAATCCGGGAGCATGGCGCGTGCTGCGTCCGGATCGCCTTCAGCCGTGTCGAGCACTTCTGCCATTGCGGCCTTCCAGTTCGTGATGACTTCGGGGTTCTCCGCGGCGAATTTGCCGCTGGTGAAGCTGACCATGGTCGGCATGCCGACAATGGCGTCCTGGTTCGGGTAGCCCACCAATTCGTTGTCCTTGTTGGCCAGCGCACGGGAGAGGAACGGCTCGGGAACCCAGATCGCGTCGACATTGCCGCGGTCCAGCTGGGCTTCCATATCCGGGAACGGCATTTCACTGAACTTCAGGTCCTCGGGATTGGCACCGTCCATTTCCGCCGATTCCATGATGGTCAGATCCCCTTGGGTGCGCAGCGCGTTGACCGACGTGGTCTTCCCGGCCAGGTCCTTCCAGCCGCCGATATTCGAGCCCTTGCGGGCAACTACGCCGTTGACGTCTTCGCCGGAGGAGCGGGAAGCGGAGTAGCCGGTGACGATCTTCATATCCAGGCCTTTGTCCGCGGCGGTCATCACCGACAGCGGGTTGCCTACGGCAATCGCCAATTCGCCGGTGGACACTGCTGGCAGCATCGCCGCGCCGGCATTGGAGGTGCTCAGCTCTACATCCAACCCGTGCTTCTCGAAGGTGCCGGCATCGATGCCCTGCTGCACTGCTACCGACGGCGCGATGGGCAGGATGCCCACGGTAATCTTGGTCAACGAGCCGTCTTCAGCAGCTGCCGAATTACTTCCCTCGGATCCCTCCGAGCCGGAGAGCGACCCTCCGCCGCAGCCAACCAGGCCCAATGACAGGACCGCCGCACCTGCGAGCAATGTAGACCAGCGCTTATTCATGTTTCCCCCTAGAAAGCCAGTGCCCCGGTCCCCATTGGCGGACCGCGAATTGCGTGTGATTTGAGACACATATCCAGACTAGATCAATCATTGAAAAAGTCAATGGTTGATCTTATAACGATTTAACTTCAGGGATTCCTGGCCAGATCCTGTCCGATGGCCAACGCGTTCCAGCCCGAGCGCTTCCGGAAGCGCCCGGGCTGGGAATCCTCAGCTGTACTGCTTGCGCAGATCCGCTTTGCGGATCTTGCCGCTGGCCGTGCGAGGCAGTTCCTCGAGGAATACTGCTGTACGCGGAATCTTGTAGCGTGCCAACCGACCATCGAGATGTGCCATGATGCCTTCTTGGGACATTGAGCTGCCGGGCTTGAGCACGACGATTGCGCGCGGCACTTCGCCCCATTTGTCATCCGGGATCCCGATGACAGCGACAGACTCGACTTCGGGCAGCTCCATGATGGCTTGCTCGACTTCTGCCGGATAGATGTTCTCTCCGCCGGAGATAATCATGTCCTTCAGGCGGTCCGAGATGAACAGGAAACCCTCCTCGTCCACATGCCCGATATCCCCTGAACGGAACCAGTCGGGTTCGTAGAATGACCCAGCCGTCGCTTCGGGACGGTTCCAGTATTCCTTGATGACGTTGGGACCGCTGATCAGGATTTCGCCGACCTCGCCGGCGGACAATTCATTGCCCAGTGAATCGGCGATACGGATATCGGTGAAGAAGTGCGGCAAGCCGGCCGAACCCATTTTCGGACGCGAATGCACCGCCTGCAGCAACGTGGCCCCCGGCGCGGTTTCGGTCAGCCCGTACCCGCCGCTGAATCCCAGTCCGCGGGCTTCGTAGGCTTCCAGCACGCGCAGCGGCACGGCCGAGCCACCGCAGGTGAGCATCTGCAGCGAGGATAAGTCCGTGTTCGCCCAATTCTCATGCTCGGCCAGCAGCTGGAAGGTGGTTGGCACTCCCGAAAGCTGAGTGACCTGATAGCGTTCCACAGCATCCAGGACCGCCGCTGGTTCGAAGCGTTCCTGCAGCACTACTGTTCCGCCCTTGAGCAGCATCGGCAGCGCGCCCATGCCAAGGGCCGCCACATGGAACAGCGGAGCGATGAGCAGGACCACCGATGTGCTGGTGATGTCGTAGTCCACGATGACGTTATAGGAATTCCAGGTCATGTTCGCGTGGGTGAGCACCGCACCCTTGGGGGTGCCTGTGGTGCCCGAGGTATATAGGATGATGGCCGGGTCTTCGAGTTCCACGGCCAGATCCCGGTGCGTGGCGTCGCCAGACTGCAAAGCCAGCTCGTAGGAGCTGTCTTCGCAGGGGACCAGCGCAACGTCCCATGCCTGGGCCACCGGGCTGCCCTCGATGGCTGCATGCGCTTCTGCGGCGAAGTTCTCGACATAGATCAGCACCTCACTGCCCGAATCGCGCAAGGCGAAGTTAAGTTCCCTCGGAGCCAAGCGCACGTTGAGCGGAACGAACAGCGCTCCAAGCTGCGTGGCGGCGAACATGGTCTCCAGATAGGCGGCGTGGTTGGCCCCGAGGAACGCCACCCGGCTGCCCCGGGTGATCCCCTGGGCGGCCAAGGCGCTGCTGAGCTTGTCGATGCGTTCGGCGAGCTGAGCGTAAGTCAGGCTGACTCCCGCATGGATCACTGCAACCTGCTGCGCGGACTTCACCCGGCGCCGGTGGATCCAGTTGCCAAACCCCTTATTCAACATCTGTCACTCTTTTCGTTAGGTCGATCGATGCGGTGCAGCACAGGCCCAGCAGTGCTGCGCGCTAGGCGTAGAAGCGGTAGATCCCGCGGGAGACGACGGCCGGCTTCGTGCCGCCCTCCACCTCAACCACCTGGTCTACGGCGATCTGGTAGCCGCCCTTGACCTCTTCCACCTCGGCGATTTGAGCCTTCATGCGGACCTTGGAGCCCACTGGCACGGGCGATGGGAAACGGACTTTTTCCAGGCCGTAGTTGACCTTGGTCTTCACGCCGGTGACGTCGAAGAGCTCGCTCCAGAAGGCGATCTGGAGGCTCAAGGTCAAGTAGCCGTGGGCGATCGGACCGCCGAAGGGGCCGTCCTTGGCCTTTTCCGGATCGGTATGGATCCACTGATGGTCATCGGTTGCGTCAGCGAAGGTGTTGACCTGCTCCTGCGTGACCACGCGGTATTCGCTGTACCCCAAGTCCTTGCCCTCGGCGGTGGCGAGGTCTGCGTAATCCAAAATGGTCGGTGCCATGGTATTTCTCCTGATGTTGTAATGGTTGATTGCTAATGAGCTGTGCTGCAGAAGTCAGCGGAAGGCGCTGACGCCGGTAATGGCCCGGCCGATGATCAGCGAATTGATCTCGTGGGTGCCCTCGTAGGAATAGATGGCTTCGGCATCCGCGTGATGGCGGGCCACGCTGTTCTCCAGCAAGATCCCGTTGCCGCCGCATACTTCCCTGGCCAGCGCCGCGGTCTCGCGCAGCATCCGGGCCGTGAACATCTTGGCCATCGCCGAGTTCTCGTCGCGGTAGATGCCTGCTTCCTGCTGCTGGGTCAGCCGCACCACCATGGCCAAGCTGGCGGTGGCATTGGAGAGCATATGCGCCAGTTTTTCCTGGACGAGCTGGAAGGAGCCCAGCGGCTTGCCGAACTGGCTGCGCTTGGCGACATAGTCGCGGGCCGATTCATAGGCCCCGAAGCACACGCCGGTGGCAATCCAGGCGACATCCGAGCGCATATTGCGCAGGCAGGCCGCGACATCCGCGAAGGAGTTGATCTTCTCCAGACGGGCGGAGGCCGAAACCCAGACTCCGGACAGCTCGATATCCGCGTTCTGCATGATGCGCAGGCTGGTCTTGCCCGGGATTTTGCTGATCTTCACGCCCGGCGCATTCGTTGGCACCAGGAAGCACTTGACCTGGGAGTCAGCCTCGTCGCGGGCGAAAACCGCCAGAACATCTGCCTGGCCGGCGCCGCCGATCCAGCGTTTTGCCCCGTTGATCAGCCAGCCGTCTTCCCCGTCGCGCTGTTCCCGCTTGGCTGAGGTTGCCAGCCCGCCGGCGATGTCCGAGCCGTGCTCCGGCTCGGTCAGGGCAAACACGCCCTTGTAGGTGAAGGACGTGATCTGCGGTTCCAGCTGCGCCACCTGCTCTGGGCTTCCGCCGAGATTCACAGTGGTGCGGAACAGTCCCGATTGCGCGTTGTAGAAGGTGGCGACCGAGGCATCCATACGACCCAGTTCGAAGTTGCGGAAACCGGCGTAGAGGCCCGTGGGCCGCTCGCCAGCCTGGAGCACTTCGGCTGGTTCCATCAGCTGGGCGTCGACCAGCGGCGCGACGATCTGCTCCGGGAATTCCCCGCGTTCCCAGTACTCATCGAGCACCGGGCGCACGTACTCCTGAAGCAGGCCACGCAGACGCGACAACGCGCTGCGCTCGGCCTCGCTGAGCAAGTCCGTGAATCCGTAGAAGTCACTGGTGGCTACGGCTTCCATCAGCCCTCCACCCCCAGCACGCGCAGTGCATTGCCCTTCAGGATTCCCGGCCGGACCTCGTCCCTCAGCTCCAGATCGGCAAATGCGCCCAGCCATTTCTGCGGGGTGATCAGCGGGAAGTCGGTGCCGAACAGCAACTTGCGCGAAAGCACATTATTCCCCATTTTCACCAGCGAGGCCGGGAAGTACTTGGGGCTCCAGCCCGAGAGGTCGATGTAGACATTCGCCTTGTGCGTGGCAATCGAGTTCGCCTCGTCCTGCCACGGCACCGAAGGGTGCGCCATGATGATGACCAGGTGAGGGAAGTCCGCGGCAACATCGTCCAGCAGCAGCGGATTGGAATAGCGCAGCTTGATGCCTCGGCCGCCGGGAAGCCCTGCGCCCATTCCGTTCTGCCCGGTGTGGAAGATGCAGGGCAGGCGCAGTTCCTGCAGCGTCTCCCAGAGCGGGTAGAAGCTTTCATCGCTCGGGTCGAAACCCTGCAATGACGGATGGAACTTGAAGCCGCGCACGCCCAAGGTCTCGGCCTGGTACCGTGCGTCTTCAATTGCCTGCTTGCCGCGGCGCGGATCCACCGAACCGAAGGGAATCAGCACGTCATTGTTCCGCGCGCACCCTTCCACCAGGTCCTCGATGGAGTTCGGCTCATGGCCCAGTGCGGTGCGCGCATCGACCGTGAAGACCACCGCTGCCATCTTCTGCTCGCGATAGAGCTGCGCAATGCTGTCGATGGACGGGGTCCGGTCCTCCGACTTGAAATAGGCCGCCGAGGCATCGAAGAGGTCTTCCGGCATGGCCTTGTGGCCGCATTCGTCGACTTCAAGATGCACGTGCATATCGATGGCGTCCAAAGCCGCGAAGTCGACTCCTAATTCATAGCGTGCAGTCACGGGTTTTCCTCCGGAGGTTACTTGGCTGGTTCTGGGCGGAGTTCTTCAGGAAGCTCCGGGAACTTCTCGCCAACGGACTGCTGGTTGCCCGCGAAGGGGAACCGTTCCTGAAGTGTTGCATAGTCCCAGCCGCCGTCGTTGAATTCCGAGGCGATGGCCTCTGGGTGGCTCCACAGCTGCAGGCGGTCGCCGCCGGCGCCAATAGCCTGGCCAGTGATGCCGCCTGCTTCCTCGGAAGCCAGGAATGCGATCAGTCCGGCCACATCGTCTGCGGTGCCGAAGCCCAGATCCTTGCGGAAGAAGTCAGGCATGGTTTCGCCGCGCTCATCAGCCTCGACGGCCTTGGCGAAATACGGAACGGTCTTGGTCATTTCGGTGGCAGCCACCGGGATGACAGCGTTGACGGCGATGCCGGCGCGCTTCATTTCCAGCGCCCAGGTGCGCACCATGCCCACGATGCCGGCCTTGGCTGCCGAGTAGTTGGTCTGCCCGAAGTTGCCGCGCTGCCCGGTCGGTGAACCGATGGCGATAATGCGGCCGCGGATATCGTTCTCCTTGAAGTAGGCGTAGGCCTCGCGGACGCAAGTGAAGGTGCCACGCAGGTGGACGTTGATGACCAGGTCGAAATCCTCATCGGTCATCTTCAGCAGCGACTTGTCGCGCAGCACCCCTGCATTGGTCACCAGGATGTCCAAGCGGCCGAAGTTCTCGACTGCGCCAGCCACCAGCGCCTTGGCGGCTTCGGTGGAGCCGACGGCCGCGACGATGCCGGCGGCTTTGCCGCCGGCTGCGGCAATGGAGGAAACTGCAGCTTCCACAGCAGCTGGGTCAACATCGTTGATGATGACCGCCGCGCCCTGGCGAGCCAATTCTTGCGCGTAGCTCAGACCCAGTCCGCGTCCGCTTCCGGTGACGATGGCAACTTTTCCTGCTAGCGACATGAGTTCTCCATTTCAATGGGTGTTTCGATTGCTCCCCCTTGGTAGAAAGTGGGAACCTTGACTACATACATAAGATCTTTAATCCTTGAGAAAGTCAATGGTTTATTTTTTCATGAAAAGTGGGGATAGTGGAGTGAGCAATAAAATCACCGCCAAATCAGCGAAGGAAGAACAGTTCATGAAATGCGATCTCGTGCAGGAGCTGAACTTCCTGGTGGCGCGCATGCGCTCCCTGGGATCAAGCCGGGCCAACCAAGCACTGAAGCCCCTGGGCTTGAAGGTGCGGTCCTACTCGGTGCTCTCGCTGGCCTGCAGCGACATCGTGCCAACCCAGCGCGATCTGGCAGAATTCCTGGCCCTGGATCCCAGCCAGATCGTCCCTCTGGTGGACGGCTTGGAATCCAGCGGGCTGGTCACGCGCATGCCGGATCCCAAGGATCGCCGCTCCAAGGTCATCGTGGCCACGGACGCCGGGCGCAAGCTCTACGCGCAGGCCAGGAAGGTTACCAAGGCGAACGAAAACGAAACCCTCGAGGCGCTCACCCCCGATGAACGCCTCCAGCTGCGCGACCTGCTATCCCGCGTGGCGTTGGCCGAAACGCAGTAGCCATTCCTTGATTATTCTCATTCATTGAGAACTTGGCTGTCGGCCAGGTCACCCGCATCGCATGCTTGTGGAAGTTCCCCAATACTTCCCTCGGCCATATGACCCCGCCCGGCAACGCAGCCGGCCGCACGGCTCACGGCCCAGACGACAGCAAGGCAAGGTCCCATGGTCCAGAATCCACGCATCCTCAAGACCAAGGTCGGCATCATCGGCGGCGGTCCGGCCGGGCTCATGCTTTCGCATCTGCTGGCCAAGACCGGCATCGATAACATCGTCGTGGAAATGCGCGACCACGAAACCATCCGCAACACCCACCGCGCCGGAATCCTCGAAGCCCAGGCGGTGCAGATGCTCACCGAGTCCGGCGTCGACGGCCGCGTGCTCACCGACGGCGACGAGCACGCAGGCATCGACCTGCGCTTCAACGGCGAATCCCACCCGCTGGACTTCCGCGACCTGGTGGACGCCACCGTCACCCTCTACGCGCAGAACGAGGTGTTCGTGGATCTGTCCGCGGCCCGCCACCGCGACCAGGGCGACGTGCGCTACTCCTGCGAGGTCACCGAGATCCTCGACATGGAGACCACCACCCCGAAGTTCCGCTTCACCGACGCCGAGGGCACCGAGTTCGAAGTGCACGCTGATGTGATCGTCGGTGCCGACGGCTCGCGCTCCTTCGCCCGCCGCCAGATGCCCGAGACCGTCAAGCAGGACTTCAAGGTCACCTACCCCTTCGCCTGGTTCGGCATCCTCACCGAAGCGCCGAAGTCCGCACCCGAGCTGATCTACGCCAACTCCCCGCATGGCTTCGCGCTGATCTCCCAGCGCAGCGAAACCGTGCAGCGCATGTACTTCCAGTGCGATCCGAACGAAGACGTGAACGCCTGGAGCGATGACCGCATCTGGGCCGAACTGCAAAAGCGCGTGGACGGGCCGGATGACTTCCAGCTGAAGACCGGGCCGATCTTCGACAAGACCGTGCTGGGCTTCCGCTCCTTCGTGCGCGAACCGCTCTCCCACGGGCGCCTGTTCCTGATCGGCGACGCCGGGCACACCGTCCCGCCCACCGGCGCCAAGGGCCTGAACCTGGCCTTCGCCGATGTGAAGGTGCTCTTCGAAGCGCTGGATTCCTACTTCTCCACCGGCAGCGACCAGCTGCTGGAAGGCTACTCCGACCTCGCGCTGAAGCGGGTGTGGAAGGCGCAGAACTTCTCCTACTGGATGACCTCCATGCTCCACACCCCGGTAGGCGGCGACCCGTTCATGGCCAAGCGCGCCCTGGGCGAGCTGGAAACCGTCACCTCCTCGCGGTTCGGCCAGCAGTACCTGGCCGAGTCCTACACCGGCTGGCCCCACGCCTGAACTCCCTGACTTACCACCGCATCCTTGAAAGGAGCCCGCATTGAGCACCGGCACCACGCACCAGGACGGCACCGAGGCCGAATCCTTCGCCAACTCGCATCTGCTGGACCCGGCGGCAACCACCGCCAGCCAGGATGAGATCAGCGGCGAAATCGCAGACATCCACGAGGCCTACCGCCAGGAAGTCCTGGCCGGCAAGAAGGCCGAAACCCAGCCGCGCATCGATTTCGCCCCCTACCGCTCCTCGCTGCTGCGCCACCCGACCAAGAACCTGCATCACGCGGATCCGGAAACCATCGAGCTGCACTCCCCGGCCTTCGGCCAGCGCGACGTGCACGCACTGGAATCGGATCTGACCATCCAGCACAACGGCGAGCCGATCGGCGAGCGCATTGTGGTGGCAGGCCGCGTGCTGGATGGCGACGGCCGCCCGGTGGCCGGGCAGCTGGTGGAAATCTGGCAGGCCAACGCCGCCGGCCGCTACATCCACAAGCGCGACCAGCATCCGGCCCCGATCGACCCGAACTTCACCGGCGTAGGCCGGGCGATCACCGGCCCGAACGGCGAATACTCGTTCACCACCATCAAGCCGGCGCCGTACCCGTGGAAGAACCACCACAACGCCTGGCGCCCGGCGCACATCCACTTCTCGCTGTTCGGCACCGATTTCACCCAGCGCATGATCACCCAGATGTACTTCCCCGGCGATCCGCTGTTCGCGCTGGATCCGATCTACCAGTCGATCACCGATGCGAAGGCCCGCGACCGCCTGGTCGCCACCTACGACCATTCGCTGACCAGCCACGAATGGGCCACCGGCTACAACTGGGACATCGTGCTCACCGGCAGCAACCGCACCTGGATGGAAGACGAAGAGGGAGAGCACTAAATGGCACAGGCACCTGAACTGAAACTCGTCCCGACCCCGGGACAGACCATCGGCCCGTTCTACGGCTATGCATTGCCCTTCGAGAAGGACAACGAGCTGGCCAGCCAGGCCAACCCGAACTCGGTGCGCCTGCACGGGGTCATCACCGATGGCAACGGCGAGGTCATCCCGGACGCGCTGCTGGAAATCTGGCAGGCCGACGAGCACGGCAAGGTCGTCTCGCGCGACGGTTCGCTGGTCCGCGACGGCTACACCTTCACCGGGTGGGGCCGCGTGGCCGTGGACAACGTCGGGCACTACACCTTCACCACGGTGAACCCTGGCCCCACCGAAGAAGGCAAGGCGCCGTTCATCATGCTCACGGTCTTCGCCCGCGGCCTGCTCAACCGGCTGTTCACCCGCATCTACCTGCCGGAGGACACGCAAGCGCTGGCCAATGACCCGCTGCTGGCATCGCTGAGCGAAGCAGAACGCTCCACGCTGATCGCCACCCGCGAACAGGACGGCTCGCTGCGCTTCGACATCCGGTTGCAGGGCGAGAACGAGACGGTGTTCCTGTCCTACCCGCGCGAAAGCTAGAACCCATCGCACCACCCCGCCAGGCTGCCCCGGCGCCCGTACTGTTACGGGCGTTGAAGCACCCGGCGGGGTTTCGCCCGTTGCCGGGCACTAGAGTTCTAGAAGAACGGCGTGCACGCTTACAGTTAAGAATCGAGGGACCGAATGGAAGGCGCAGACTACGGCGTACTGGCCCCTGCCTGGGCTGGTACCGCGGCCTCGGCGCTGGCCAGCGACGCGGCTTTCGTCCAGGGGATGCTGGATGCCGAAGCCGCCTGGGTGCAGGTCCAGGCGGACGCCGGCCTGTGCAGCATCGAGGATGCGCAGGCGGTGCGCGAGGTGGCCAGCGTGGACCGCTACGACCTGGCGCTGCTGGCGTCCAAGACACCGGACGGGGCCAATGCGCTGATCCCGCTGCTGGGCATGATGCGCGAGCTGCTCACACATGATGGCGCGGCGAAAACTGCCAGCACCGCCTTGCACCGCGGGGCGACCAGCCAGGACATCATCGACACCGCGCTGATGCTGGTGCTCTCCAAGACGATCACGCTCACGCTGGCCGATCTGCGCAGCACCGCTGACGGGTTGGCGGCCCTGGCGCGCGAGCACCGGTCCACCGTGTGCATTGCCCGCTCGCTGACCCAGCATGCTCTGCCTACAACCCTGGGGTGGAAGGCCGCCAGCTGGTTATCTGCCGTACTGGATGCCGAACGGCAGCTGGACGCCGCCACCGGGCAGCTGCGCCTGCAGTGGGGCGGAGCGGTGGGAACGCTCGCATCCTTGGAGCAGCTGCTCTCCAGCCATACGGAAACAACAGCCACGAGCAAGTCGCTGGCCTCGCAACTGGCGGATCTGCTGGGCCTGGCCGATCCGGGAACGCCTTGGCACACCAACCGCATGCCTATCCTCCAACTCGGCTCCGCGCTGGGTTCGGCCATTGCCGCGCTGGGGACCTTCGGCGCGGATGTGCTCACCGCCTCCCGCCCGGAAATCGGCGAGCTGTCCGAACCGCGCGAGGCTGGCAAGGGCGGTTCCTCGGCCATGCCGCAGAAGCAGAACCCGGTGCGCTCGGTGCTGCTGCGCAATGCGGCGTTCAGTGCCCCCGGCCTGCTCTCCACCCTGTTCACCGCCGCCGGCACCGCAGTGGATGAACGCCCGGATGGCGGCTGGCATGCCGAATGGAGCGCCCTGCGCGAACTGGCCCGGCTGGCCTCGGGTGCCGCCTTCCACGCCGCATTCCTGGCCAACGGCCTGACGGTGAATCACGCTGCCATCGAGCGGAACCTCGCCCTGGGCGGGGATGCGGTGCTCTCCGAGCGCCTCGCTGCCGTTCTGGCTCCACTGGTGGTTGGCGGAAAACCGGCCATCCAGGCGCTGGTGCGCCGCAGCCTGGACGAGGATGTTTCCCTGCGCGAACTGCTGCGCCTGGAAATCCCCACCCATGATCTAAGCGACCAGGACCTCGACGAATTACTTGATCCAGCCGGCTACCTCGGTGCCGCGGATCGCTTCACCGATACCGTACTCGCCGATTACTCGGCACGGAAGGAACTATGGCAGTCCCGCAACTAACCCCCTCCTTGCTGCATACCAGCAAGGAACTTCCCACCCTCATTGCCGGCCCCTCGCTGGGCACCGCCGCCCTGCCGCTATGGGCACCGGCCCTGCCCTACCTCAAAGAGCACTTCCAGGTCATTGCCTGGGACCTTCCGGGGCACGGCGAAAGCAAGCCATCCACGGAGGAATTCACGCTGGCCGAGCTGGCCACCGCTGTCACCGAAGTTGTTCAGGCGCTGCGTGCCGACGGCGTCATTGCCGAAGGCTCCAAGCTGTACTACGCGGGCGTCTCGGTGGGCGGGGCAACCGCACTGCAGCTTGCGGTAGACCACCCGGGCTTCTTCAACGGGCTATCCTCCATCTGCTCGGCCGCGAAAATCGGCACCCCGGAAGCGTGGACCGACCGTGCCGAGCTGGTCGCCAAGGCGGGTACCCCGACCATGGTCGCCGGTTCCGCCGAACGCTGGTTCGCACCGGGGTTCATCGAGAAGCAGCCGGTGATCAGCACCGAGCTGCTGCACAGCCTGCAGGACGCCGACCGATTCGCCTACGCCCACGTCTGCGGCGCCCTGGCAGGATTCGACGTGCGCGAGCAGCTGGCCTCCACCAGCGACCCGATTATTGCCATCAACGGCGCGCAGGACCAGGTCTGCCCTCCTGCAGACGCTGAATTCATTGCCGAAAATGCACCGCACGGAACCATGGCGGTCATTGATTCGGCAGCCCATCTGGCCCCGGCCGAGGCACCGGAAGAAACTGCGGCCTTGCTGGTCGACTTCTTCCTGGCCAACTAGCAGCGAGGATTTGCAGACAATGACTGAATCATCGCGCCTTCCTGGCGACACCTATGATGCCGGCATGGCGGTGCGCCGCCAGGTCCTGGGCAATGAGCACGTGGATCGTTCCACCAAGAACTCGAACGAGTTCACCGACGAATTCCAGGAGATGATCACCCGCTACGCCTGGGGCACCATCTGGACCCGCGAAGGCCTGCCACGCACCACCCGCAGCGCCATCACGCTGACTGCAATGATTGCCGGCGGATACTGGGAAGAGCTGGAAATGCATGTGCACGCCGCCCTCCGCAACGGCATGACCCCGGAAGAGATCAAGGAAGTCTTCTTGCAGTGCGCCATCTACTGCTCCGTTCCGGCAGCGAATGTGGCGTTCAAGATCGGCAAGAAGGTGCTGGACGAGTACGCGGCGGCCGAAGGCAACTAGCCGCTAGCGCCGCGCATCCGCGGCCTGCTGGATCGAGTGCAGCAAGGCCCACGGGACGATGCCGCTGGTGCGCGGGTTGCGCGGCGATGGGTAATTCTTGACCGAGAAGCTGTACTCGCCGGCTGGCCCGTGCGCTTCGATGAGGTGCTCGGTCAGCTCTGCCGCCGGATCGGCGAGCAGCCTGACCTGCACCGCGTCCCAATCCCCCACTGTTAAGGCCACTGCCGCGGCGACATTCAGCGACTTCTGGAAGTCGCGGGCCGCCACCGCAGCCGGACCGTTGAATACCTCTACCGGGCCGCTGGCCTGCTCCAGTTCGCGGCGCCGCCGCGCATCCATCCACGGCTGCACCAAGGTGGCCGGCAGCTTGCGCGTCGTAACCAGCACCTGCTCGATGCCGCCCATTCGTGCCGCCGCACCAAACAGGTCCAATCCGCCAATGGCCCCGGCGGTGCTGATCAGCCGGCCTGGCCCGGCAGCTTGCACTGATGCGGCAAGATCCGGGTCGGCCAGCGCTCCCATGGAACTGGCCAGCAGGTCGACCCCTGCCTCCAGGATGCGCACCGCATGCTCCCGCACAGCGTGCTGGCCCGCGCATTCGACCACCAGGTCGCAGCGCTCCAGCGCCTGCTGGAGATTCAACTGTTCATGTTCCAGCCCCGGCTGATGCCGGCGCAGGATCACCCCTTCAAGCTGGGCGCCCGCCACGCTCCCGGCAGCCAATTGATCCGCCACCACGGAGCCGATGGCGCCATAGCCCATTACTCCCACCCGATACATGCTGCCCGCGGCCATGACCGTCCTGTCCGAATCCTTTGATGCCAGCTATCGCCAGCTTAGCCAGCTGGCGCGACCATCACGAACCGGCGTGGTCCCGGAACGACAGGAGCTCCGCGCTATTACCCGGCCGCGGAGGCATGGTCGCCGCGCTCCATGAGCCGGGAGGCGGCATAGCCGAAGAGGATGCCCCAGAAGGCCGCGTGGATGTTGAACAGGTCCAGACCGGAAATTGTCACGACAAATGTCACCAGCGCGCCAAGGGAGAACTTCGTGGCGAAGGCCGTCACGAACGCCTGCTGCAGGGCCTTGAGCATGGCGATGCCTCCCAAGGCCAGCACGAATGCCTCAGGGGTGGCCAGCATGAAGCGGGTCAGCGTCGGAGCCAGCAGGGCGAAGACCAGGGACAGGAATCCATAGACCACCGCCGCTGTGTAGTGGCGGTGCTTTTCGCCCGATGAGGTGAGCAGCGCGTTGGTGGGTCCGGTGACGCAGGCGGATACCGCGCCGAAGCAGGCGTTGAGGATTGAGAAACCGCCGGAGGCCAGGGCGAAGGCATTGACCGGCGGCTGGTGCCCGGCGGCACGCAGCACCGCAACGCCCTGGCCGTTCTGCACGATCAGCACGGTGATGGCCAACGGTACCACCAGTTCAAGTTGCGCGGCCCAGGTGAATTCCGGAGCGGTGAACACCGGGGTGGCAAGTACCGGACCGCCCGCGGCATCCAATGCGAACTGCCCGCTGGCGGCCACGGCAATGATGCCGGCGATCAGCGTGCCCAGCACCGGTGGCAGTTTTCGGCCCAGCGCCGGCACCGCACTGAGCAGCACGAAGACCAGCACCATGGGAGCGGCCACCACCGGGTTGGCTTGGGTGGCTGAGACGATGTCGGTGCCAAAGCGCAGGAAGACCGCCGCCACCATGGCCATCACAATCGGCATCGGGATGGCCGCCATGATCCGGCGCACTACCCCGGTGGCTCCCAGCGCCAGGACCAGCACCCCCGAGAAGAAGAACGCCCCGACCACTTCGGCGAAAGACAGGTGCTGCAGCGAAGGACCCAGCAGCACCGTGCCGGGGATGGACCAGGCGAAGCCCAGCGGCTGGCGGTAGAGCAGGGACATCACGATGGTCGCCAACCCGGCGGAGAGGAAGATCCCGCAAACCCAGGAAGCCATCTCGGCCTGGGATAGCCCGCCTGCGGCACCCACGGCAAGGGTGACCGCGATGGGGCCAGAGGCTGAGAAGACCAGGCCGATCACCCCATTGCTGGCATAGACCGCGCCCAGATCGCGCAGCAGGGCGCGGATCCCGGCAGGCCTGCTCGCGGGCCGCTCCAGCAGCGGTTCGCGCGGTGACCGCGCGGGTGCTGGAGCCGATTCGTCGGTGGGCAAGAAATTGGCTGGCTTGGGCATGCGCTCTCCTGGATGACGGTGGCAGTGGCATTAATAGTCCATCACTAATGCACCGCTTAGGGGGCCGTGGGAAGTGGCACATTGATCCGGGGTATGCCAGTCCTAGGATAGTTCTGGCCTCGGACCAGCACCGCAGGCAGGGCTAGGATGAGACCGGGGCGATGCGGCCCGCGGATGAAAGGACTGCTCCGATGAATTCCAATACAGAGCTCGGCGAGTTCCTCAAGGCGCGCCGGGCGCTGGTCAGCCCGGCAGGCGATGGTGGTCCCCGGCGCCGCGTTCCTGGCCTGCGCCGCGAAGAGGTCGCGGTCCTGGCCGGAGTGAGCACCGACTACTACACCCGGCTGGAGCAAGGCCGTCACAAGCGCCCCTCCGAATCAGTGCTCGGCGCGTTGGCCAAGGCCTTGGAACTGGATGAGGCGGCGACCGGGCATTTGTTCAATCTGGCGCGCTCGCTCTCCGGCTCCGGGCGCGACAGCCCATCAAGCAGCGTCCAGCGGGTGCGCCCATCCCTGCACAAACTGCTGGATTCCTTCACCGCCCATCCGGCCTTCATCCGTGGTCGGCGCACCGAGGTGCTGGGCATGAATCCGCTGGCAGCCAGCCTGCTCACCGATTTCCTGGCCAAGCCGGTGCGCCACCGCAGCCTGATCCGCTGGGCATTCCTGGATCCCGAAGCCAGGCAGCGCTATGCCGACTGGGAGCAGGTCGCCGCGTCAATGGTCGGCACCTTGCGCCTGGATGCCGGGCGCCATCCGCATGATCCGTTGCTCGCGCAGCTGGTCGGAGAGCTATCGATGAACAGCGGAGAATTCCGCACCTGGTGGGCCGACCACCGGGTGGTCGAGCGGCGGGACGGAATCAAGCGGTTCAACCATCCCGACGTGGGTTATCTGGAGGTCAACTACGAGGCGCTGGACGTAACCGGGGCAACCGACCAGACCCTATTCATCTACACCACCGAGCCGGGCTCTGAGTCCGAAGCGAAGCTGCGCGATCTAGCAGCGCGGCTCAACAGCCCGGGTGCGGCGCCGAGAGGCTAGCCGCGTGCCGGGATCAGCGATTCGCTGAGCCAGCTGCGCTCCAGCTCGTTCAGCGGCCGGGACGAAACGCCATCGGCGGCCAGTGGCACCATGACCGTGGTCGAGTCGAATACCGGCTGCCCATCCTGGTAGCCGATGCCGCGCACGGTGAAGGATTTGTTGCCGAGCCGGCTGATGCCCATGCGGATGAGCATCTCGGGCTGGTAGTGTAGCGGGCGCAGGTAGTCGATCTGGATGGATGCGACCACTGTGCCGAATTCGAAACGGCCTGTGGTTCCGTCTTCGCGCGTCCAGCGGATGCGCGCTTCTTCCATCAAGGTCACGATGCGCGCATTGTTCACGTGGCCCAGGGCATCCTGATCCGACCAGCGCAATTGCAAGATGATCTCGGTTGCGGCGGCCAGTTCATCGTTTTTCGCTTCACTCATGAAACCCATTGCACCAGAAACCGGGGCAGGCCACTGCGCCCGTGACAGCTCATGAACTTGGAACCTTGCCAGCAGGCACCCACCGTGCTTCCTCGTTGCTGGCGTCCAGGCAAATCCATTCCTGCGCTGGCCCGTAGCACCGCAGCTCATCGGTGAACCAGAACGTCTGGTCCGGATCCCAGCCGGCAATCACGCTGGCGTACTTTTCATCGATCTCCAGGCATTGTCCGGCGAGCGCCAGATAAGCACCAATGCCCAGATGCACCCCGTCATAGTCGCGCGCCACTGCCAGCCAATCAGGGATCATCCATGCGCCGTCGCGCCCAGTAGCCAAATACCAGTCGTGGCGTTTCTGCGCGGACACCTCGAGGCCGTGTTCGCGGCAGAGACGGATCCAGTCCTCCGCCGTGGCGATCTTCAGCATGTTCGCTGCGGGAGGCACACTAGCGTGCCTGACGCTGGCCTGTTCCCACCCGAAACCGTCTTCCACGCAGCTCAGGCCCACAGGCTCGCCGCCAGGGAAGATACCGGTGCTGGCGGGCAGGCGGCTGCTGGGCTTGGACCACCATTCGCCACTGAAGCTGCCCAGCTGGCTGTTATGCAGTTCCGCGGCATCGCGGGCTTCCGTCGCCAGAACCGCGCCCCTCCAGTCCTGCAAAATGTCAAGAGCATCGTCATCGGGAGCTTGCGACTTACCCACGGGATCATGCTGGTCGAACTCCACCTTGAACTGGTTGCGCAGATCCACGGGATCCATCCACCAGTCCGCGAGCCCGCTGTCCGCCAGATGCCGGGCGACGCGCTCAAGAGGCGCGGCGAAAGCCGGCAACGCCAGCAGGGTGTCTTCCCCATCCGGTTCCTGCCAATAGCGCGCGTAGTCCACCGAACGAACTAGCGCGTGTTGCAGGAGCGCCGCAGTGGGCGTCACCAGGCTGGCGACATCAAGGAGCCGTGCAATCTCCTCGACACTGATATCGGGCACGCCTGGCTCGTCCATGCCAAACAGTCCAACGCTCTCGCCACGTTCGACCGCGACCCGATGCGCGGCATAGTACATCGCCGCCCGCAGTGGATGCTCCGCGAATTCCGGTTGCAGCTGCTCTTCGCTGGCAATTGCGAATTCCCACAGTAGCCTGCGTCCCCGCGCGCCTGCCATCAGGGCCTGCACCAGTTCCATCGCCACCACTTCATTTCATTAGCTGGAGATACCTAAATCCTGCCAAGACAGTCGATAACTATTTACGGGATCGATGAATCGACATTACCTGGGCATGGGTTGCAATTCACCTGTCCTTGGCACCGTGGGATACGGCTGGCCAACGGGCCGGCAGATTGCCCCCACCCGGAGGAACGTACGTGAAATTCTTCGCTCGACCCGGCAAAACCAATCATCTCACCCCACTGCATCTGACCGCCGGAAGCCTGGTTGCCATTGCCGCTTCCACCGCTTTGATCAGCGCCAGCCCAGAAGTCGAAGCGGCGCCTGCCGCCAAGACCACCGCGGATTGGAGCTCCTCGGCCTACCGCGGGTCCGTCGAGGTCATCCCTGCTAAAAATAGCGGCAACGCCGCCGATCAACAGACGCTGGACGGCGTGGTCTTCGAGGACCGCAACAAGAACTCCAAGCAGGATGCCGGTGAACCCGGCCTGCCGAACGTCACGGTGTCCAACGGCCGCGACGTTGTGTCCACCGACGGACAGGGCCGCTACGAACTGCCGGCCTACAACAACATGACCGCATTCGTCACCCAGCCGCGTGGCTTCCAGGTACCGGTTGACGAGGACAACGTCGCCCAGTTCTTCTACAATCACCTGCCCGGAGGCTCCCCGGAACTGAAGTACGACGGCATCGCCCCGACCGGCCCGCTGCCCGAGGCGGTCAACTTCCCGCTGGTGCGCAGCAGCGCCACCCAATCACCGGAGCAGAGCTGCGTCATCGGCGCGGACGTGCAGACCTACACCCAGCAGGAAGTCGAATACGCCAGGGACGGCGCCTTCGCCGATCTGGCGGCCCGCACCGACTACACCGGGTGCGGCGTCTTGTTCATCGGCGACCTCGTGGGCGATGACCTGACCTTCTTCCACCAGACCCGCGAGCTTTCTTCCATGCTCAACGGCCCGGCCCGCTTCCTGCCGGGCAACCACGACATCGACTACGATTCGCTGGACGGGCAGCATGAGTTCGATTCCTTCCGCGCCCAGTTCGGCCCGGAATACTACTCCTACGACACCGGCAAAACGCACGTCATTGCACTGAGCACCATCGATTACCCCACTGCGGTTCCAGCTAAGAAGAGCGACTACACCTATGATTTGGGGCAGCGCCAGCTGCAGTGGCTGCGCGAGGATCTGGCCAAGGTTCCCAAGAACAAGGCCATCGTGCTGGCCGGGCACAGCCCGATGCTCGAGTTCTTCTACAGCGACGAGCATTCCACCAAGCAGGTCAAGGAGATCTACGAGCTGCTTGAGGGACGCGAGGCCGTTTCTCTGGGCGGGCACACCCACATGTCGGAGAACCTGCGCGCCGGGGACCTGATGGACGGCTGGCGCGATGAGGTCGGCGAAGCAGGCTTGCCCTTCACCCATCTGACGGTCCCGGCAATTTCCGGGCAATGGTATGACGGCCGGGTCTCCGAGAACGGCTACCCGACCTCCATCCAGCGCGACGGCACCCCGCCGGGCGTGCTCACCTTGGACATCAAGAACACCGACATCGTGGAGCGCTTCACCGCCACCGGCCAGGATCCCAGCAAGCAGATGTCGCTAGGCCTGAATACCCCTCAGTACCGGCAGTGGTACGAAGAGAATCTGGACAAGGAACGCGGCACCGTCCAGCCCCTGGCCGACCCGCTGGCAGTGAGCCGGCAGGGATTGGCCCAGGACACCTGGCTGACCACGAACTTCTGGATGGGCAGCACCGGTTCCACCGTCGAGGTCTCCATCGATGGCCAGGATCCGGTGGCCGCGGAGCGGACCCAGCAGATGGCGGGCGAGCGCCCGCTGACCGGAGCCGAGTACTCGGACCCGTCCGCCATCGCAGAGCAGTTCGTCCACGGCGGCGGCCTCGCCGAGAAGACCAGCCACCTGTGGCGCCTGGAACTGCCTGATGACCTCCCGGTTGGTGAGCACACCGCGACGGCGACCGCCACCGACGTGCATGGTCGCTCCTACACCGAGCAGCTGGAATTCACCGTCGTCCAGTAGCATCGATGCTTTGAGCTGGTGCCTGCATGATGCAGGCGCCAGCTTTTTGTTACGCCAGCGACAGGACAGCAGCGGCCGCAGATGCCTAGGATGAAGCCATGCGCATTGCAATCCTTGATGATTACCACAACGTGGCCCGCTCGCTGGCCGATTTCGATGGCCTCGCCGCCGAGCTGGACGCCGAGATCACCGTCTTCACCGAGCACCTGGGCCATGAGGACCACACTGTCATCGAGGCATTGCTGCCCTTCGACGCCATTGTCGCCATGCGCGAGCGCACGCCCTTTCCGGCCGCCCGGCTGAATGCCTTGCCCAACCTGAAGCTGCTGGTCACCACCGGTCGCCGCAACGGATCCATTGACCTGCAGGCTGCACAGGCCCGGGGTATCGTGGTCAGCCACACCGGCTACGTGGCCACCGATGCCGCCGAGCACACCTGGGCGCTGATCCTTTCCGCCGCGCGCCGACTGGATGTGGAACTGTTTTCCGCGGACCGCCCGCTGGCGGCCGACTCGGGCTGGCAGACCACGTTGGGGATGGGCCTGTCCGGCAAGACCCTGGGCGTCTACGGCCTGGGAAATCTGGGGTCGAGGGTGGCGAAAGTTGGCCTGGCCTTCGGCATGCGGGTCATCGCCTACAGCCAGAACCTCACCAAGGAGCGCGCCGCCGAAGCGGGCGTGGAGCTGGTCTCGGAGGCCGAACTGTTTTCCACCAGCGCCATCGTGACCGTGCACCTGAAGCTCTCCGAACGCAGCACCGGGGTCATCGGCCCGAAGCAGCTGGCCTGGATGCGACCTGATTCCATCCTGGTCAACACCTCGCGCAGCCGGATCGTGCAGACCGGCGCGCTCATCGACGCGCTGGAAAGCCGGCGGCTGCACCTGGCTGCGGTGGATGTCTTCGATGTGGAACCGCTGCCGGCCCAGGACCGGCTGGCGAACACCAGGGGCGTGATTGCCACCCCGCATATCGGCTACGTGACCATCGAGCAGTTCGAGATGTTCTACCGCGATGCGGTGGAAGATCTCCGCGCATGGGCTAGCGGCGCGCCGATCCGCGTGCTGGCCTAGTAGCTGCGGGCCGCGGCACGAAGAAGTAGTGCAGGATTGCCACCACGGCGGCCCAGGCGGCCCCGATCAGCAGTCCCACCAGCACATCCGAAACCCAATGGTGCCCGATGTAGATGCGCGAGGCGCCCATCGCCAGCACGAATAGCGCCGCGATGATGGCGATCAGGTACGCGTAGCGGCGCAGCCCGTAGATGATCGCCAGGTAGCTGGCGATGCCGATCAGCGCCGCCGAGTTCAGCGTGTGCCCACTGGGGAATGAATAGGATTCAGGCGGCGCAGGTCCCCCGGGGATGCCCTGGGGACGCGGCACCTGGAGGTTGGCCTTGAGGATGACGGTCAGCAGCACCGAGACCAATGCCGTGAACGCGACGGCCGCCAGCGGCCACGCGCTGCGCGTTTTCCAGCACAGCAGCCCGGTGATCACCAGCATGATCATGGTCATTCCCGGGGTGGATCCCCAGAAGTACAGGAAGTCGGAGACCGCGAACAGGAACGGCGACTGGTGCTCCAGCGTCCATTGGTATGCCGGGGCGTCCAGGTCCTTGGCCCATCCGCCCGCATGAAGGGACACCAGCACCCTGCGGGTGAAGTAGAACATGGCGACGACCAGCCCGAAAATGATCCACAGCACCTGTGCGCCGCCAGGACGCTGGCCGTGCCGGAAATACCAAGAGGATCTCATGGTTTCCATCGTATCGGGGTGGAAGCGAAGCGCTGAACCCGACGGATGCGGAACAATGGAAGCATGACGATCAAGGTGCTGGCAGTTGGCAAGAAACACGAGTCCTGGGTGGACGAGGGAATTTCCCGCTATGAGAAGCGGCTGAAGAAGCCCTTCGACCTGTCCTGGCAGCTGCTGAGCCACTCCTCGCGCGAGAACGACGCGGCCCGCAGCGAGGAATCCGGACGCATCCTGGCCAAGATCGATGACCGCGATTTCGTGGTGCTGCTCGATGAACGAGGGAAGAACGTGGACTCCCCCGCGCTGGCCAACACCCTGCGCACACCGATCGATTCCTCGCGCAATGTGGTGATCATCATCGGCGGCGCCTACGGCGTGGACCCCACGGTGCATGCCCGCGCCAACTTCACCTGGTCGCTGTCCAAGCTGGTCTTCCCGCACCAGCTGGTGCGCTTGATCCTCACCGAGCAGCTCTACCGGGCGCAGGACATCCTGGCCGGCGGCAAGTACCACCACGTTTAAGCCAACCCCTTGACTTTCCAACATGGAAAGACGAGACTTTCCGTAACGGAAAGTGGTGTATTCATGGCTTCATCAGGGGATTTCATGGACAAGAAGCACGCGGCCAAGTTGCTGGCATCTGCTGAGCAGGACTCACAGCAGATGGTCCAGACTTCCGGGAGTCCCCGTGGCTTCACCACCACCTTGGTCGCAGTCTCGGCCGTAGTCCTCACGTTGTTCCAGGCTTACCCACCCCAGGCTTTTTGGACAGCACTGCTGTATATACCGTTGATCCTTTGGTACGTGCTGGCCCGGCGCCGTCGCGCAAAGCCACGGACATTGGCCGATACCCCGAGCCTGCTGGCGGGCGCCTATGCAGGATATTTCTTCCTCGGCATCCTGCTGGTCAATTGCCTGAGGTTTTGGGAAGCGGCACAGGCAGAGGAAGTTTTGGCGAAGATTCTTGTCACCTTCATATCCTGCATGTTCTTGGTGGCCAAGATGCAAGCTGCCTACAACGTGGCGCGCCTGGAGGACGGCAATGACCAAGTCGTCTAGCGACGCCCGGTTCGACGAATTAATCCACGCTCCATTGCGGCTGCGCATCTGTGCCAGCCTGGCTCCGGTTCAGTGGGCTGAATTCGCGCACCTTCGCGGTCTCCTCGATGTCGCCGACTCGGTTCTGAGCAAGCACCTCAAGCAGCTCGCCGATGCCGGTTATGTCGGCATCGAGCGATTCACCAAGCTGGGCCGCAGCCATGTGCGCGTTTCGCTGACGAAGACGGGCTGTCGCGCATATGTTGGCCACGTCACAGCCCTTCGTGAAATTACCGCAGGATAAGAATTCTCGCGCGCTGAGCATGTGAAACGGCACCACAGCACCCCGCAACATAGCTTTGGCTTCGCTAATCGATGGCAAGCATTACTCATGCCAACGCTTATTCCAACAACCATTGGCATGGCGGATTCATGTGAATGCCTGAGCAGGGTGCTACTTGGCCACCGCTTCAGTTTGGGCGGTTCCTGTTCCCGAACTGTCGAGTCCAGAACGTAGTATCGATTCCATGAGTGATGTGCTTTCCCGGTTTGGTGCGGCCACCCGCAAGTGGTTCACCGACGTCTTCTCGGCGCCCACGGTGGCGCAGAGCGGCGCCTGGGAATCCATCTCCGACGGGAAGCACACCCTGGTCATCGCCCCAACCGGCTCAGGCAAGACATTGGCAGCGTTCCTCTGGGCCCTGGACCGGCTGCATCATGCGGAACTCGACACACCGGCGCTGCCCGGCATGGAATCCGATGCGGACCACCCGGCAGGCACCGGAACCAAGGTCCTCTATATCTCCCCGCTGAAAGCCCTGGGCGTGGACGTGGAGCGCAACCTGCGCTCCCCGCTGGCCGGCATCCGCTCCACCGCCCACGAAATGGGGCTCTCCCAGCCATCGGTCACCGTGGGCGTGCGCTCCGGAGATACCCCGGCCAATGACCGGCGCAAGCTGCTCAAGGACCCACCCGACATCCTGATCACCACGCCCGAGTCGCTGTACCTGATGCTCACCAGCCAGGCCCGCAAGACCTTGGCCCAGGTGCATACGGTCATCATCGACGAGGTCCACGCCATCGCCAATACCAAGCGCGGCACACATCTGGCCCTGTCCCTGGAGCGGCTCGACGCGATGCTTGCCGCCCCGGCCCAGCGCATCGGTCTTTCGGCCACGGTGGAACCGCCCGAAGAAGTCGCGCGTTTCCTGGCAGGCTCGGCACCGGTGAATATCGTGCGCCCACCATCCACCAAGAAGTGGGAGCTCGCGGTGCGGGTCCCGGTCGAGGACATGACCGACTTGCCGTCGGCGGCCGGCGCCCACGATCTGGGACCCGGTTCCTCCCCGGCGGCCTCGGCCAGCATCTGGCCGCACGTGGAAAACCAGCTGGTGGATCTGGTGCTGGAGAACCGCTCCACGATCATCTTCGCCAACTCCCGGCGTTTGGCCGAACGCCTGACCGGGCGGCTGAACGAAATCTACGCCGAACGCGAGGGGTTCAGCGCCGAGGATACTTCCACGTCCACCCCGGCAGTGCTGATGGCCCAAGCCGGGTCCACCGCCGCTTCTAACCCAGAGGCGCCGCTGCTGGCCCGGGCCCACCACGGCTCGGTCTCCAAGGATGCCCGCGCCCAAATCGAAGAAGACCTGAAGCTGGGCAAGCTGCGCGCCGTGGTGGCCACCAGCTCGCTGGAACTGGGCATCGACATGGGCCTGGTGGATCTGGTGATCCAGGTCGAATCCCCCAATTCGGTCTCTTCCGGGCTGCAGCGCGTGGGCCGTGCCGGTCACCAGGTCGGCTCGGTCTCCCAGGGCATCTTCTTCCCCAAGCACCGCGCGGACCTGCTCTCCACCGCACTGGTGGTCACCCGCATGCGCGAGGGCAAGATCGAGAAGATGGTCATCCCGGCCAACCCGCTCGATGTCCTGGCCCAGCAGACCCTGGCCGCGGTGGCCATGGAGGACCTTGAGGTCGAAGCCTGGTACGACACCGTGCGCAGGGCCGCGCCCTACCAGCAGCTGCCGCGCAGCGTGTACCTGGCGACCTTGGACATGATGGCGGGCAAATACCCGTCGGACGAGTTCGCCACCCTCAAGCCGCGGCTGATCTGGGACCGTGACGCCGGAGTGCTCAGCGCCCGCCCCGGCGCCCAGCGCCTCGCGGTGATTTCCGGCGGCACCATCCCGGACCGCGGGCTGTTCGGCGTCTTCCTTGCGGGATCCGAGGATGACAAGGCCCCCAAGCGGGTGGGCGAGCTCGACGAGGAAATGGTCTACGAGTCCCGCGTGGGCGACGTGTTCGCGCTGGGTGCCACCAGCTGGCGCATCGAGGACATCACCCACGACAGGGTGCTGGTCACCCCGGCCTTCGGCCAGCCCGGCAAGCTGCCCTTCTGGCACGGCGACGGTCTGGGCCGCCCGGTGGAACTCGGAGCGGCGCTGGGCGAATTCACTACCGGGCTGCTGGCCGGCGAGCGCAGCGCCTCCGCCGCCGCGCTGCGCGAGCACGGGCTGGATCCCTTCGCGGCCGAGAACCTGCTGAACTACCTGGGCGAGCAGCGCCAGGCCACCGGGCAGGTGCCCAACCACCAGAACTTCGTAGTGGAACGCTTCCACGACGAGCTGGGCGACTGGCGGGTGATCCTGCATTCGCCCTTCGGCCTGGCGGTGCACGCCCCATGGGCGTTGGCCATCGGCGCCCGGGTGCGCGAACGCTGGGGCCTGGACGCCTCCGCGATGGCCGCGGATGACGGTATCGTGCTGCGCATCCCGGCCATGGATGATGAGCCGCCGGGTGCCGACCTCTTCGCCTTCGAGGCCGATGAGATCGTGGACGTGGTCACCTCGCAGGTGGCCAACTCGGCGCTGTTCGCCGCGCGATTCCGCGAATGCGCGGCCCGCGCCCTGCTGCTGCCGAGGATCAACCCGACCAAGCGCACCCCGCTGTGGCAGCAGCGCCAGCGGGCCAGCCAGCTGCTGGACGTGGCCCGCAACTATCCGGATTTCCCGATCATCCTGGAGACCGTACGCGAGTGCCTGAACGACGTCTACGACCTGCCGGCCCTGACCGAGATCCTGGGCCAGGTCTCCTCCCGCGCCATCCGGCTGGTGGAAGTCACCACCGAGCTTCCCTCGCCCTTCGCCCAATCGTTGCTCTTCGGCTACGTGGCCCAGTTCCTCTATGAGACCGACGCCCCGCTGGCCGAACGCCGCGCCGCCGCGCTGAGCCTGGACCCGGTCCTGCTCGGCGAGCTGCTGGGACGCAACGACGTGCGCGAAATCCTCGACCCGCAGGTCATCGCCGCCCTCGAACAGCAGCTGCAGCACCTGGCGCCCAACCGCCGGCTATCCGGGATGGAGGGCGCCGCGGACCTGTTGCGCCTGCTCGGCCCGCTGAGCGCAGAACAATTGGCGCAGCGCCTGCGCTCAACGGAGGATGAGCAGGAAGCCCTTGATGCCGAGACCGCCCGGGCCCATGCCGAATCCCTCGTGGCCACCCGCCGCGCCTTCACCCTGCGGGTCGCCGGGCAACTGGCCTATGCGGCCATCGAGGACGCGGGCAAGCTGCGCGATGCCCTGGGCACCCCGCTGCCCACCGGCATCCCCACCGCCTTCCTCGAACCGGCGGCCCAGCCAATTGAGGACCTGGTGTCCCGCTTCGCCCGCACCCACGCCCCGTTCACGCTCTCCGAGCTGTCCGCCGCGCTCGGCCTGGGCGTCGCGGTGCTGCGCCCGGTGCTCGACCAGCTGGTGGCGGCCGGCCGCCTGTCGCTGGGCGCGTTCCGTCCGGTGGAGCTGATCCCGCCTGGAATCAGCGGGGATGAATACTGCGATGTTTCGGTGCTGCGCACCATCCGCACCCGTTCGCTGGCCGCGTTGCGCGCCGAGGTGGAGCCGGTGGACCAGCCCGCCTTCGGACGGTTCCTGCCCGCCTGGCAGCAGGTGGGCTCCCGGCTGGAAGGCAGCGACGGGCTCTACGAGGTGCTGACCCAGCTGGCAGGGGTTGAAGTTCCTGCCTCGGCGCTGGAATCATTCATCCTGCCCGCCAGGTTGCACGGCTACCAGGCATCGTGGCTTGATGAGCTGACCAGCAGCGGGGACGTGCTGATCTGCGGGGCCGGGGCCGCCGGCGGCAAGGACGGCTGGCTCTCGCTGCACACCGCAGAGTTCGCTGCGCTCAGCCTGCCAGCCCCTGACATGTCCCAGCTGGATTCGCTGGCCCGCCGGGTGCTTGATTCCTTCGACGCTACCGGGGCCTACTTCGTGCAGGAACTCGCCGCCCGGCTGCACCCGGAAGAGGGGCTGCCGCCCACCGAGCAGGAGATCACCGAGGCCTGCTGGCAGCTGTTCTGGGCGGGGTTCATCTCCCCCGACACCCTCGCTCCGGTGCGCGGCTACCTGGCTGGCGGCACCACCGCGCACAAGATCGCCAAGCCGGCGCCGCGTGCCCGTGCCGCCCGGCTGAATCGGCTATCCGGGCTTACCCGGCTAGCCCGGGAACAGACGGCCGGACAGCTGGCACGCAACACCCGCGGCTCGGCCCGCTGGTCGCTGCTGCCCGCCCCTGCGCTGGACCAGACCATCGCAGCGCATGCAACCGCGGAAATCATGCTTGAACGCTACGGGGTGCTCACCCGCGGTTCGGTGGCCGCCGAATCCGTGCCCGGCGGCTTCGGCCAGCTCTACCGGGTGCTGTCCAAGCTGGAAGAGGCGGGCCATGCCCGCCGCGGCTACTTCATCGAGAAGCTCGGCGCCGCGCAGTTCTCCACCGCCAACACCATCGACCGGCTGCGCACCTTCACCCTGCCCGATGACCCGCAGCGCCAGCCGCAGGCTGTGGTGCTCGCCTCCACGGACCCGGCCAACCCCTACGGCGCGGCCCTGCCGTGGCCGGCCACGCAGACCGGGCACCGCCCGGGGCGCAAGGCCGGAGCGATCGTGGGTCTGCTGGACGGAGAACTGGCGCTCTATCTGGAACGCGGCGGGCGCACCGTGCTCGCTTTCGGCGAGCCAAGCGAAGAGCCATGGCGGCTGCTGGCAGGAAATCTGGTGGCAGTGCTGCGCACCGCGACGGTGGACAAGCTGGCCATCGCCACGGTCAACGGCGAGCCGGTCCTTGAGCATCCCCTCGCTCACGCGCTGCTGGCGGCCGGATTCTATTCCACCCCGCAGGGGATCCGCTTCCGGCGCTAAGCCGCAGCGCAGGCAAGCACCGGCGCTACTTGCGCGCCCTGCCCCAGATCCAGGCAGCATTGGTGACCTCGAAGAGAACCTGCCCATCGCAGCCGAGCGAGCCATGCAGAGTGACCAGGGCCCGGTCCTCGCGCTTGAACTGGATACCGGTGATTTCCAGTTGCCCGTGCAGTTCCATGCCGGGACGCACCGGAACATGGAACTGGATCTTCTCCATCACCCTTCCGGCCACTACCCACCAGTGCCGGTAGGCTCCCAACACGGCAAGGCGCTGGAAGATCGCCAACGAGCGGATGCCGCTGGCGATAATGCCGCCGAAGCGCCCCTGCTGCGCAAATTCCTCGTCGATGTGGAACCGCTGCGGATCCCACTGCACGCCGAATTCGTGCAGATCCTCCGCGGTCATCTTGTACGAGCTCAAATCGACTACATCCCCGACTGCCAGATTCTCGGCATAGACGGTCGGTTCGGTTGGATCGATCTGCTCTTTTGCTGCACTGTCATGCGCCCAGCGTAGGCCACGGCCGCGACGAACTGCGCCTCGTTACGGCTGCACCGTAGGATGGGTTCCTGGATTGATTCTAGGGAGGACGCATGCCAGAAGGAGATTCCGTCTACCGGGCCACCGCGCGGCTGCACCGCGCGCTGGCCGGAAAAACCATCGTTCGCTCGGACTTCCGGGTTCCGTCGCTGTCCACCGTGGACCTGGCCGGGTACATGGTGTCCGAAGTGGTCCCGCGCGGCAAGCACCTGCTGGTGCGCCTGCATCCGCCCACGGACCCAGACCCTGCCTTCAAGCATCCTCCCCTGACCCTGCATTCGCACCTGCTGATGGAGGGCCGCTGGGACCTCTACGGCTCCGGCGACCGTTTCAAGCGCCCCGCCCACACCGCCCGTGTGGTGCTGCAATTCACCGGGATCACCGCGGTCGGATTCGACATCGCCCAGGTCAAGCTCGTGCCCACCGCCGACGAGCAGGAACTTGTTGGCCATCTGGGCCCGGACCTGCTCGGCACGGATTGGGATGCGCAGCAGGCGGCCGCGAACTTCCGCGCCCAGCCGCAGCGCGGGATCGGCGAGGCGCTGCTGGACCAACGGCTGATGGCCGGGGTCGGCAACATCTACCGCAGCGAGGTCCTGTTCCTCACCCGGCTGCATCCGCTCACTCTGGTGGGGCAGGTGGTGGGCCTGGAGAAAGCCATCGAGATGTCCCGGCGCCTGCTGGAGGTCAACAAGGACCGGCCGCGCCGGGTCACCACCGGCCTGGCGCGCACCCGCGAACCCTATTGGGTGTATGGACGCGCCGGCAAGCCCTGCTTGCGCTGCGGCACCACCATCCAGGTCTTAAAGATCGCCGCCGAGGACTCGGGGCTGGAACGCGACTGCTACCTCTGCCCGTCCTGCCAGCCGGCACCGCGCAGCTGAGGCCGCGGATCAGCGTGCTCCCGGCAAAGATGGGAGAATATCCCATATGGCTATGGAATCCCCGCTTCCCGTTCGCAACGGCGTCAATGCAACTCGGCTTCGACTCCCGCGGACCGGTTCATGGGCAACTGTCGCCGATTATCTGCTCGAACGCTTTGGCCATGTCGACCCCGAGGGCATTCTGCGCCGCTTCGATGAGCAGCAGATCGTTGGCCTGGGCGGCACTCCGCTCACCCGCCAGACTCCCCTGGGCGAGCATGAATTCATTTGGTACTACCGCTCCTTGCCGGAAGAAACCCCGATCCCCTTCGAGGCCAGAATCCTGCACCAGGACGAGCACCTGCTGGTCGTGGACAAGCCGCACTTCCTCCCCACCACACCCGGTGGACGCTTCATCCAGGAATCCGCGCTGGTGCGCTTGCGCAACCAGACCGGCATCGACGACCTGGTGCCGATGCACCGGCTGGACCGCGCCACCGCCGGCGTCATTCTTTTCGCGGTGAATCCGCAGACCCGGGGTGCCTACCAGATGCTTTTCGAGCGCCGGGAGATTGCCAAGCGCTACAAGGCGGTCGTCGCCCTGCAACCCGGTGAAGGCCTGGAAACCGGACGGGTGCTGCAACCCAACGGCGGGCATTCGCAGGTCAAAACCGAAACAGAACTGCGTGGTCTGCTGCAGCGCATGCCGCTTGTCTTCGAGAACCGGATGTCCAAGGTCAAGGGCCAGCTGCGTTCAATTGTGGAAGAAGGCGAGCCGAACGCGCAGACACTGATCAACGTCGAGACCATTGGAACCAGCCATGGTTTCCATTCCGGGACCGAGGTTGCCTTGATGGATCTGGAACCGCATTCGGGCAAGACCCATCAGCTGCGGATCCACTTGGCTTCCCTGGGCCTGGGCATCATCAACGATGCGTTCTATCCACGGCTGTGGGATCTGGCTCCTGATGACTACCGGCGCCCGCTGCAGCTGCTGGCGCACACCATTTCCTTCACCGATCCGTTGACCGGCGCCGAACGCAGCTTCAGCAGTGAACAACGGCTGACGGAAGCCCCTTCAGCTCAATAACCCCTTCTCATGTGGGAGGAATTGGCCTAAGCTGGTGCCCAATATCCCGTGACCCATAAGGATGAAGGCAAGATGGCCGAACACGAGTCGACCCCGCAACTTGATTCCCTCGTGGCCTCGGCCCGTTCCGCCATGGCATCGGCCAGCGAACGGACCTCCTTCGAGTTGCCCTATGCACCGCCGGATCATCGTCCCAACCCTGTGGTGGAGCCCTTCGACAAGATCCGCGGATATCTGCTGGGCGCTTCGGGCCTGCTGCTGTTGCTGACCACGTTGGCGTTGTCTTCCGGTTTGCATGGACGAGCCCAATCCAGCTTGCTGGATACCAGCCTGGTGCACTCGGTGCTGTGGCCGGCAATTGCCATCGCGCTGGTCCTCAGCGCAGCGTTCTCGCTGCGCAGCGACCAGCTGTCGGCCCGGCGCCAGCGGATCATTTCCATCTACTCGATCCCGGCAATAGCGTTGATGGCGTGCGCCATCACCCTGGCGTCCGGCTTCATGCCCGTCGGCGCTGCCATCCTGGCGACCATCGCTTCGCTGCTCTCACTGTACGGCGTACTGCAGCTGAACAAGAATACTGCGCGCAACCGCTTGGAGCGTTGGGCCACCGACGCCCCGATCTGCTTCTTTGCAGGTGCGAGCATGGTTTACGCCCTGCAGCTGTGGTTTGCCGCGGCCGGCTGGCATGACGGCGAGCACGGAATCCAGGCCGCCCTGATAACGGCCGGAATCTCGGTGGCCGCCGGCGCTTTCGCCCATTCGGAGCGCGGCCGCCATGCGCTGTCCAGCGGCTACGGAATCTGCATGATTGCTGCCGCCATCCAGGGCTGGCTCAATGATTCAGCGCCGCTGTGGGTCTGCGCGGTCTGGATCTTCATGGCCCTGCTGGTGTTCCTGATGGCCGAGAACCGCCGGTTCCAAATCAGCCATGCCGAGCACCGTGCGCAGCGCGGCAAAACCGTCGAATTCTAGGTTCTGCCACGCCCGCCACAAATGCTTAACGCGGTGCCATGCGGATGGCGCCATCAAGGCGAATGGTTTCGCCGTTGAGCATCGGATTGGCCACGATATGCTCCACCAAGGCCGCGTATTCTTCCGGACGTCCCAGGCGCGATGGATGCGGCACCTGGGCACCGAGCGAGTCCTGGGCTGCCTGCGGCAATCCTGCCATCATCGGCGTGTGGAAAATGCCCGGGGCGATGGTCATGACGCGGATCTGGTGGCTTGCCAGCTCGCGAGCCAGGGGCAGGGTCATCGCGGCTACGGCTCCCTTGGATGCCGCGTAGGCGGGCTGTCCGATCTGCCCGTCAAACGCGGCCACCGACGCGGTGTTGATGATGACGCCGCGTTCGGTGGTTCCCTGTTCGTCGTTCAGCGCTTCGCTATGCGCCATGGCTTCTGCGGCCAGGCGGATCACGTTGAAGGTGCCGTTGACATTGATGTCCAGCACCTTGGCGAAGCGTTCCAGCGGCAGCACCCCGTCACGGCCCAGCACCTTTCCCGGGGTGGCAACACCGGCGCAATTGACCAGCACGCGCAGGGTGCCCAGTTCCTTGGCGCGTTCGATGCCGGCGGCCACCTGCTGCGCGTCGGTGACATCGGCAGGCACGAAGCGGACATTCGTCCCGATCTCAGCCGCGATTTCATCGCCGTCCTCGCGCGGCAGGTCGAGCACCACCACGTGCTTGGCCCGGCCGGCCAGCGTGTGCGCCGTGGCACGCCCCAATCCCGACAGGCCTCCGGTGACGAGTGCGACTGAATCCTGCAACTGCATGCTTGCTCCTTCGTAGACAGTGAACCTGTGATCTACATTACTGGCCAGTTGCGTCCAGGCGAAGAAGCTTGCCAGCAGGCATGGAAAAACCGCTGGATCCCTTGATGGGATCCAGCGGCTCTCGCACGCTTCTGATGCCTAGTGGCTCGGAACCTTTGCAGGTTCGGCTTCAGCGGCAACGGACTTGTTCTTCCCGCCGAGCAGGAAGCCGATGACCACGATGCCCACGCTGCAGGCGGCACCAACCAGGAAGCCAGGCTGGAAGCCTTCAACCGAAGCGGTTAGCGGGTCGACGCCGTCCGCGATCTTCGAGGCGGTGGCCGCGGCGACAACTCCAACGAGCAGCGCGGTGCCCATGGCGCCAGCCAACTGCTGCAAGGTGGACAGCAGGGCCGAACCATGCGAGTGCAGGCTGTGCGGCAACGGGTTCAGCGCAGTCGTGAACGCCGGGGTGAAGATGAAGGCCAGGCCCAAGCTCATCACCAGGTGCATGACAACCAGCAGCCAAATCGGGGTATCCGCGTTCAGGATCATGGCGTAGCCAAGCAGCGATACCAGCAGCACCAGGGCGCCGGGAACGATCAGCGGACGGGCGCCGACCTTGTCGTAGAGCTTGCCGACCATCGGTGCGAGGATGCCCATCAGCAGGCCGCCCGGAAGCATGATCAGGCCGGTGGTCAGGGTCTCAATGCCCAGCACGCTGGTGAAGAACATCGGCAGCAGGATAATCACGCCGAACAGCGAGATCATCGAGAACATCATCAGCACCAGCGAAAGGGTGAAATCCTTGTAATTCAGCGGACGCAAATCCAGCAGCGCCTTGTCCTCCTTCTGCAGGTTCAGCTGCAGGAAGACGAAGGCGACCAGGCACAGGACCGCGCCGACCAGGATGCCCAGGTTCAGCGGGGTGATTCCTGCCGAGAGGCCGCTCAGTCCGTAGACCAGGCCGCCGAATCCAGGGATCGCCAGGATCAAGGAAGGAATGGACAGCGGAGCCGAGGCGCCGTCGACGTCCTTGGACAGCCGCGGGGTACCGATCAGCAGGGCTGCTACCGCAATCGGGATGATCACGATGAACATGAAGCGCCACGAGAGGAACTGCAGGATCAGGCCGGAGAGCGTCGGGCCGATGGCCGGAGCTACGGAAATCACGATGGAGACGTTGCCCATCAGCACGCCGCGGCGCTCGGCCGGGACCAGATGCAAAATGGTGGTCATCAGCAGCGGCATCATGATGGCGGTGCCGCTGGCCTGGATGACACGGGCCAGCAGCAGGACACCCAGACCCGGCGCGAGTGCAGCCAGCAGGGTGCCGAGGGTGAATAGGCCCATCGCCAAGACGAAGACATTGCGTATGCTCAGCCGCTGCAGCAAGAAGCCGGTCATCGGAATGACCACGGCCATGGTCAGCATGAAGATGGTTGACAGCCACTGGATTGCGTCAGCGGTGACATTGAATTCAACCATCAGCACAGGCAGGGCCACGTTCATGATGGTTTCGTTCAGGATGACCACGAAGCTGGAAACAATCAGCACCGCAATCGTGGTGAAATTCTGTTTGCTCAGTCGTTCTGGAGCGTTCGTCACGGCAGGAATCTGCTTCCACGAGGATTCGGAAAAAGGAAATGCCATTTGATGCCTGCAGCTGTTCGCCGGACTAGAAATTCAAATAGCTCTACCGATTTTATCGCTAGGGAATGCGGCGCACTAGGGTTGCGGGAAATCCGCATCAGTGAGTTCGGCAACACAGATCCAGCTTCATGGAATGTCGGGGGTTTGTGTACCAAGATAGAACCATGAACGTGCGCACACCTGACCCATACCCTGGATGGCTCTCCGAGGAAGACCTCTACGAGGCACGCCAGCGCCTGCCGATGCTCTACGTCGAGGCGATTCCCGTGCGCCTGGATCCGCTGGGCTACGTCAACGAGGTGGGCCTGCTGCTGACCGGCGATGACGATGGCCGCATGCTGCGCACCTTCGTTTCGGGCCGGGTGATGTACCGCGAGACCATTCGCGCAGCGTTGATCCGCCACATCGAAAAGGATCTGGGCACCATGGTGCTGCCGCAGCTTCCGGCCTCACCGGTGCCATTCACCGTTGCCGAGTACTTCCCGGCGCCGAGCGAAACCGGCCTGACCGATGATCGCCAGCACGCAGTGTCCATGTGCTACATCGTGCCGGTCCGCGGCGAGACCAGCCCGCGCTCCGACGCCTTGGAACTGACCTGGCTTTCGCCACCCGAAGCGCTCAGCTCGGATATCCAGGGCGAGTTCGCAGGCGGCCGTGAAAATATTCTCCGTCAGGCATTAGCCCACGTCGGAGTGAATATCTAGTTCTGCTTTCCGCCCTTGGGGACGATTCCCTGACGACGCTTGACGATCGATCCGACCCAGCTTCCCAAGAGCACGCCGAGCATGCCCACGATGCAGCCGATCAGTGTTTCGACCACGCGGTCGTACATCACCGAGCCGCTCAGGCCTGTGGCCAGCGAGACGCCTACCAGTGCCATCGGGGTAATGAAGACCTGCGCCAAGAAGTAGTTGCGCATGACCAGCAGCTCGGCCATGAACTGGCAGAAGCCGATGAAGGCAAGCAGGATCCACACCTGCGGATTCAGGAAGATCAAGATCGCCATCAGGATCACCCCCACCAAGGTGCCGAGCATACGGTGCATGCCGCGCCGGATGCGCAGGCTAGTGGTGTGCCCAACCATGGGAACCACCGCGGCCACCATCGCCCAGTAGTTGTGCCCGGCTTCCAGGTTGTTGCCCAAGGTATTGGCCAGGGCACCGGCGACGCCGGCCGTCAGGATATAGAACAGCCCTTCCCACCAGATGGCTTTGCGGACGTTATCCGAAAGCGGCGGCAACGGGGTGCGCTTCCACAGGCTGGTCCACTGCCCGAGCGCCCCGGCAGCGCCGATGGCTATCGACAGCAAGATCGTCAAGCCCGCCACGAGCAGGGCCTCGCCAAAGGGCACGGGCCCAGGAATCGAGGCAATCGCCGCAAAGGCGAAGATGTGGAACAGCGAACCGCCAGGCCGCAACCGCATGAAACCGACCAGCACCGAACAGGCACCGGCAACGAGGGTCGTCGCGCCAACGACTTGCCACTGCTTGATCCCGGGGTCCGAATGGTCGATCCACCAGTGGGAAGCGGCCAGCGCCAAGGCAATCACCGCGAAGAACAAGGCACCGGAACGGACCTGCATCCGTAAGCGGTTCCAGTAGCCATCCACGCGCCCATACACGCCGGTGAAGGCACCGAAAACGGCAAAGACCACCAGGTCCAGCCGGTCAATCGCGAAAAGGGCAAGCAGTGGCGCAAAAACACCTATGCCAGTGCGCAAGCCGATCCAGTGGTCTTTGCGGGCAGGCCCCAGCGTCACCAGCGCCTTGGCGGACTCCTTCAGATTCTGCAGGGCCACATCTTCCTTCCGTCGCGTTGGACACAACACGTATGCCCCATTATTCGCGCTTTGCCTTGTGACACGTTAGGTTTTGGCGCACATTGACCCTGTCGTTTTCCTCACCGCGCGATTAATACGGCAAACTTGTTACGTGCCCGAAAAGAACTTTGACCCCAGTGCCCCGCATGCCCGCCAGAACGAATTCGGCTTTGAAGTCGGAACCCGGCTGACCGCTGAAGACGGTTCCCCGATGCTCGGGCGTACCGGCGTGATCCGTACCCCGCACGGCGAAATCAAGACGCCAGCGTTCATTGCCGTAGGCACCAAAGCCACCGTCAAGGCGGTCACCCCCGTTCAGGTCGAGGAGCTTGGCGCGCAGGCAGTGCTGTCCAATGCCTACCACCTGTACCTGCAGCCGGGGGCGGACATCCTCGATGAGGCCGGCGGCCTGGGCAAGTTCATGGGCTGGGAAGGTCCAACCTTCACCGATTCGGGCGGATTCCAGGTCATGAGCCTGGGTTCGGGCTTCAAGAAGGTCATCGACATGAAGTCCGTCGACCAGTCGGGTCCGGATGATGCTGTGGCTCCGGGCAAGGAACGCCTGGCCAATGTGGATGAGGACGGCGTCTGGTTCAAGTCCCACCTCGACGGCACCAAGCACCGATTCTCCCCTGAGATCTCCATGGGCGTGCAGCACCAGATCGGCGCGGACATCATGTTCGCCTTCGACGAGTTGACCACCCTGCAGAATTCCCGCGGCTACCAGGTCGAGTCCCTGGAGCGTACCCGGCGCTGGGCCGAGCGCTGCATTGCCGAGCACTTCGCCCTGACAGATTCCCGGGCGGGCAAGGATTACCAGGCGCTGTTCGGAGTCATCCAGGGCGCCCAGTACGAAGACCTGCGCCGCAAGGCCTGCCAGGATCTGGGAGCCATGGCCTTCGACGGCTTCGGCATCGGCGGCGCCTTGGAAAAGGAGAACCTGGGAACCATCGTCGGCTGGTGCGCCGAAGAACTGCCCGAGAACAAGCCACGCCATCTGCTGGGCATTTCCGAGCCGGATGACATCTTCACCGCCATTGAGAACGGCGCTGACACCTTTGACTGCGTCTCGCCCACCCGCGTGGCCCGCAACTCGGCGTTCTATACCCCCTGGGGCCGCTTCAACCTTTCAGGTGCACGCTACAAGCGCGACTTCACCCCACTGGTGGAAGGCTGCGAGTGCTATGCCTGCAGAAACTTCACCCGTGCCTACATCCACCACTTGTACAAGTCCAAGGAACTGCTCAGCCACACGTTGATTTCCATCCACAATGAGCAGTTCACTGTTTCGCTGGTCGAGTCCGCGCGCCAGGCCATCGAAGACGGAACCTTCTTCGAACTGAAGGACAAGGTGCTCTCCAGCTACTACGCTGGCAAGCCCGATCCGCAGGGCCAGCCAGTTACCCAGTAGACGAGGATTCCTAGAAAAGCCAAGGCATCGGTTCTGAACGCGCCAGCCAGCGTGTGGAGAACCGATGCCTCGGTCTTTTCTAGGCTGGAATGCCCTGCCCTGCCCGGATCATCGGCAAATGCATGATCCCGTCGTCATCACAGTCTTCCCCAGAACGCTGGAACCCGAACTTGCCATACCAGCCCTCCAGCTGGGTCTGGGCGCTAAGCTGGATCTGAGCATCCGGGGCGCACAGGTCCCCGGCACGTTGCGTGATTTCCCCCGGCAAGGCCGCGGCCGCGGGCCTCCGCTGCCGTCGCAACGCGCCCAATGCGCGGAGCGCAGCTGTCGATATCCATGATTCGAACCGTGCTCAGCACTTTTCCGTCCTCGGCAACAACCAGGTGCACCGTGCCGGCATCCAGATCGCGGCCGTCAATGTCCGGATAGCACGAGCGCTGCTCGGCGATGAAGACGTCGGCCCGCAATTTCAAGATTGAGTAGAGCAAATCCATGGACAGCTCATCGGGCTTATAGATGGAAATCATGTCGTTCATCGCACAAGACCATCTACGCCGCTCCTCCCAGTTTCCTGCCGGCAACGTGAATCAACGAATTTGCGCCGAAGAGCATCGCGGCAACCCACAGCAATGGGGGAATGGGAGTAGCCGGGCTGAGCACCAGGCAGAAGATTGGCGAGAATGTGGCGGCCGCCCGAATAAACGTAGCGGTTTCCATGAAGAGCTGTGTGGCCATGGCCGCGTCATTGGTCGCTCCCCCGAGTACTGCGGACCAATCGCGTTCTGCTCTCCTTGCATGCGCAATGCTGGCAGCAGCGCATCCCAACGCGGCAACCACGATTGCTGCGATCCAGAGCCAAATACGCTCCAGCTGGATCATGCCAACCAGTCCCAGCCCTCCGGTCAACAGCAGCAGGCTGATGGCCGAGAAGAGCATCGCGTACAGCGTTGCTTCCCGCACCAGAGCTGCTTCCGATATCCCAAGTGGCTGGGTCAACTGTTTCTCCGAGACCAACGGGGCAATGGTCGCGGAAATGCTGAAGGCCAGAATCAGGCAGAGCACCAGATAGAAAGCCGCTGCACTCAGCGGATTGGCAATCCGCTGGACCGTGGCGGCCAGCGAAAAAGCCAGGAGCAGGAACCCGGCCACCGGATGCCAGCCGCCTGACCGCAGCAAGCGCAGGCAGAGGATGCGCCAGGCCACGGGCAATGCGGCGGTGAGCTTGCTGCCCAGGGTCATCCTGCGGCTGATGGCGGACTGCGCCGGAGCTGCGATGCCCCGCGAGTCGCCCTGCATCAACGTCCCCATGGCCAGTTGCTGGTGCTCTCCTGCCAAGCGCAAGGCCGGGCCCGGAATCCGTTCGACATGGCGATACGCCCAATACGTACTCACCGTGCCCAATGCCAGGACGACAAGCAAGGCGAACAGCCACGCCGCCGGATCCAATGTGGCGGCAGCCACTGCGCCAACCAGATCCTGCGCCCAAGGAATCTGGTACAGCAAGAGCAACCACAACACCGACACTGCGGTGAGCAGTCCGAGGCCCACCCCATCGCAGATCCGTCGTGCAGCAGCTTGGCGGTTCATTGCTTGGATCGCCGTGGCCGCGTTGGCAAGCCCTGCCCCGGCCGCCGCAAAGCAGGCGAGCCCCAGGACAGCGACTGGAAGCGGGAGCGATCCGGCCAGCCCCAGCATCACGATCAGCCACAGCGCGCCTGCGAAGCTGCTTGCGAAGAGCCCAGTGAGCATCGCATTTCGCCACGCCGGTCGGCGGATTGCCCGGAGCGTGACCGGCAGCGGCAGCCACCAGTCGGCCTTGGCCGCGCTAAGCCCGCACGGTCCCAGATAAATCATGAGCCTGAAGATTGCCAAAGCTGACAGCATCAAAAGCACGAAGGACAGATCCTGCATCCGCCACACGGCGCTGGGCAGCTCTTGGTGGGCTACGCCTTCGCCCAGGAGCACGAACAGCATGCCGAAGAGCGCACTGAAGAGGTAGGCCAACGCAATCAACGCGGCCAGCACCCAGACATAGGCATCGGAAAAGCTGTCGAATTTCTCGGCGAAGTTCCTGCGCTTCCTGGCTCGATGAAGCAGTTCGCGCGGATCGAAGGCAACGCTTTGGCTGGTGGCTGGACTAGCGTTCAAGCCACTGCGCCCCTCGGTGCGGATCAAGCAACTCGCCCTCGTCGGCGTCCAGCAGCAGTACCCGGTCCATGCAGCTTCGCAGCATGAGCGGATCGTGGGTCACCGCCAGCAACGCTGTTCCGCCGCCGCGCAACCCGGCGAGCCGATGGTAGAGCTTGTGCCTGATGCGCAGATCCAGGCGCTGTTCCGGTTCGTCGAGAATCAGCAATTCTGCCGGGCGGATCAGGACCGCGGCCAGCAGCAGCTTGCGACGCTGGCCGGAAGACAGCTCGCCGGGCAGATGACCGGCAACGGCAGTGATTTCAAAGAAGTCGAGTTCCGCTTGGACAGCCTGGCCCCAGTCCTGAAGTCCGTGCCCGCGAGCGACCATTTCCAGATGCTCGCGCACCGTAAGTTCGTCGAAGAATGCGCCATCGGTGACCTGGACGGCGACGGTACGGCGAAAATGCGCCGCGCTTTCATCCACGGGAAGGCCTTGGAACGAGACGCTGCCTTCAAACGGAATGAGATGCCCCAGGATTGTGCGGATCAGTGTCGATTTCCCGCTGCCATTGGCACCGATAATTCCCACGCCAGCGCCCGGAGACAGCCTCAGGTTGATTGGCCCGCAGATTACCCGGCCGGGATAGCCGATAGCCAGGCCCCTGGTTTCCAGCTCGAACGTGTCGTCTTGACCTGTCTGCATATCCTCGACTCTAATGTCCGGATACAGCTGAGCGCATCGCCCTCACGGATGATGCCTACAGGATGATCAGCTTTCGACAGCCGTTTGGCTGTAGCCTGGCTCGCGCTTCTTGAACCATTTGATGACCATTGAGGTCACCGGAACGAACAGGATTTCCACTGCAGTCTTGTAGATGAAGCCCACCACCACATAATTGATGAAGCTCGGTACATCGGCGATGCCAATCACCGGCGCGGCAATGGCGCAGAAGATCAGCGTATCCAGGAATTCTCCAACACCGCTGGAACCGATAAGCCGGAGAATCAGTCCACGCTCGCCGGAACGTTCCTTGAGTTTGACCAGCACCCATGAATTGGCGAACTGGCCCACCAGGAAGCCGCAGGCTGAGGCGACGACGATCTGCCAGATCGGGCCCAGCGTGCGTTCAAGAGCTTCCTGCCCGTCGTAGAACTCGGCTGCCGGCAGCTGGATCATGATCCAGAAGCAGAACACCGCGAAGAATGCCAAGATGAACGTCACGAGGATCGAACGGCGGGCTGCCTTCAATCCATACACTTCCGAAATGACGTCGCCCAGGATATAGGCCAGAGGGAAGAGGAAGAAGCCGCCATCGGTGATGAGCGGTCCGAAGCTGACGCCTTTGGAGGCGCCGATGTTCGAAAGAATCACGACGGCACCCATCAACGTGAGCACCGTGGAGAAGTAAGGGGAACCCGAAGAAGCGAATACCGCGTTCTTGGTTCGAATCAAATTGTTGCCGGCGGTGGAATCGCCCATGAAATTTTCCTTGTCAAAGTGGTTCGCCAGAACACCGCTCACATGGCACAGCCCAACCCATGAATCAACAGGGTGGAGTTGCATGCCTACGCGCTGTCCCGCTGTATTAGCACTTACGCAACAAGTATCCCACGCATAGCTGGGGCCAAGTTCTCACCTGTTGCCGGCCAACCATGTTTCGAGAATAAGGATTTTCTGAAATTCATATCTCACTAGCCATTCTTCGGACTATGAATTCGAGGAAACAAATGGAGCAGTGACCGCTCTCCCGTACTTGAGCGTTAAATTTTTCCTTTTTTGAACGCGTTCAAATAATTGCTAGAATCGAATCCACCCGCTTTCCATTCAAAGGCCCCATGACAACGCAACCCCGCACCGAAAAAGGTCAGCAGACCCAAGCCAAGCTCTTGGCTACTGCTTTGGAGTGCTTTGCCAAGGATGGGTATAAGGCCTCGAGCATGCGTGTCATCGCCGCGAAGGCAGGGGTCTCCCTGTCGCATGCTTACTACTACTTCAAGTCCAAAGAGGACATCGTTGCCCAACTGCTGCTCAACCTGCGCAGGGAGCAATATGAGCAATGTTCGGGAATGCTCAATGAAGGCAACACGCTCGAAGCCAATATCCGCGCCGTGCTCGATTCGGGCGTCGAAGCGTTGGCCCGGTATCACGATTTCGGGCCGGCATTCCTGCGCTTGATGCTCTCGCGCGACATGGGCAACGACGAGATCTGGCGCATCGAGTTGGAGCTCTGGGAGGAGGTCGTTGCCGGATCCCGCCCATTGCCGCCAATGGGCATCCGACGGGATCTGCCGAAGTTCCTGCTGCTCGTCTCCCGCCAGATCTTCTCCGCATGGGCCTTCGACCAGTCGCCGCAGCAGCGCCGCTCCAGGCTGCTGATGAAGAATATGGCACCGGTTGCCGCCAAGTTTGCCGTGCTCTGCCGTTTGCCCGTGGTGCGCTCGCTCTTTGAAGATGTCCTCGCACTGATGGATCCCGGACCAGCAGAACTCGCCGATGCAGCCGAGTCGAAACCTGCCCAGCTAAGAAGACCCAAGGCCTCCTGAAATGCTGCGCATCGCGCTAGCTGGCAAACACCCAGACACAGAGTTCCGTATCACCGCGGGTTAAGGCGTAAAGTCAAAGATGCCGATAGGTGATCCCTAGCGAACCAAAGGAGAGCGCAGCACTATGAGCGCAACGGCACGAGCACTGCCAAGCTGGACCCACGACTACGCCACGCTGCGTGATCGCATTGCTTCTTTCCCGAACCAGCATGAGATTCGCTCGGTCAACCAGGACGGCGAGGACGTGGAAATCCTCCGCTACTGGCCTGATGCTTCCTGGACAGTGCCAAAGGATGCGCAGCGCTTGATCCTCTTGGGCCCGCCCAACGACAGCACCGCTGCAGAACTCGCCAAGGCAGGCTGGCAGCAAAGCACGACCATGCACCTGCTGGCCGGCAAGCCTGACGATGTCGAGCAGGTAGTCAAGCTCGCCGACACATCCGGGCTTTTCGAAGCTCCCATGGACAACTACGACGTTGTCGAGGTGACCGACTTCGACCGCCCGGTAGCCCGAGGACGCATGCGCTACGGTGAGAACTACGGCTTGCTCACCGACCCGGACCTTTTCTCTCCTGCAGATCCCGATACGGCCCGCCGTGCAGTGCTGGCAAACTTCGCTGGCGCCGCGTTCGGCCATGGACTGCCTTGGCTGCTGCTGGTGGCCACCGCAGAACATGCCCAGCAGCTTCCAGAAGGCTGGTCCAAGGCAACAACGCTCAGCTTCTGGCAGCACGACTAAACCCATTCCCTACCCGCACTACCTGCAATTGAGACTATGACTAATACAAACACCGCTTCTCCAGCAATGACCCTGACCATCGCCGGTTCCGAAGCCACTGGCGGCGCTGGCGCCCAGGCCGACCTGAAGACCTTCCAGGAACTGGGAACCTACGGCATCGTGGCCTTGACCTGCATCGTCTCCTTCGACCCGAAGGATTCCTGGAACCACCGCTTCGTTCCAGTTGACCAGCAGGTCATCGCCGATCAGCTCGAAGCCATCCAGGCGTGCTACGAGGGCAAGCTCGGCACGGTCAAGCTGGGCATGATGGGCTCGCCGGCAACCATCAACACCGTCGCCACTGCGCTGAAGTCCCAGGACTGGGAGAACGTGCTGCTGGATCCGGTGCTGATCTGCAAGGGCCAAGAACCAGGCCACGCGCTGGACACCGACGAAGCGCTCAAGTCCACCCTGCTGCCGCTGGCTACGTTTGTCACCCCGAACCACTTCGAGGCCGAGCAGCTCTCGGGAATCAAGATCACCACCGAAGATGACCTGGTCGAAGCCGCCAAGAAGATCCACGAGGCCTCCGGCGCAGCGGTCCTGGCCAAGGGCGGGGTCCGCATCGCCGGCGAAGACGCCGTGGACGTGTTCTACGACGGCAGCACCCTTGAGGTATTGCGCGAGAAGAAGATCGGCGAAGTCGCCGTCTCCGGCGCGGGCTGCTCGCTGGCCGCCGCCGTCACTGCAGAGCTGGCCAAGGGCGCGACCCCTCTGGAGGCTGCCCGCACCGCCAAGGCGTTTGTCACCGAAGGCATCCGCAACCGCGTGTCCGGCAAGACCCCGTTTGACGCACTGTGGCAGGGCGGCCGCCGCTAGGCCCCAGCCGCTGGACTTGTTGCTGGCCACCGCCGTTCACGGCGGTGGCCAGCAAATTGCTTTAAGCGTGATCGCAGTCATTGGCCTAAGCCAACCGCACTTGCTATCGTTATTTCGGAAGTGCTCGGAATCAATGCGTGGAGAACCACAGGAAGGGGCGGTCGGCTATGCAAGCCACTTTGACGCTCTGCCCGTTCGTCTGCGCATCGAACGGGGTTGTCAACGTATTTTCCGCTTAGGGCACCTGCCTTGGGCGTCGTTCTAGCGCCCCCCGAATTCTCGATGCCTCGCAGACCTCAAAACCTTTGACGATTAGAGACTCCGCGCGCCGGTAAAGTGCCCGCGGACCATTTGAGGATTTCCCATGCAGCCATTGACCGAAAAAACCATCCGCTCTTCCTTCATCAACGCCAGCCGCCAAGAAGCGAAGAAATTGACCCTGCCCGAAAACTTCGACTCCCTCGATTGGGATTCGCTGGATTACCTAGGCTGGCGCGACCCGAAAATGATGCAGCGCGGTTACCTGCTCCACACCGATGGAACGGGCCGGACCCGCGGCATCCTGCTGCGTCCCACCGACGGCGGTCGCAAGCCGAATAACGCCACTATGTGCGAGATGTGCCGCGATGTGAATATCCCCAGCGCGGTAGGCATGTGGACGACCAAGCGCGCTGGCCAGGCCGGGCGCGACGGCAACACCTTGGGGACCTTGATCTGCCTGAACTTCGAATGCTCCCGCAACGTGCGGATTCCGCCTCCGAAGAATCCGATCTATCCGGATCCGATGGTCGTCGTTGCCGAGCGAATCCAGCTGCTCGACGAACGCGTGCATAGCTTCCTGAACCGCCTCTAGAAGGCAGGAGGAGCCAAGCCGATCCCGGCGCAACCCGCCCAGCAAGTAGTGAACTGATGAGTAACAAAGCGTCTAAAATTTTCTCAAGGATTAGCGCGCTCATCAGGCCTCGCTGGGCGGGTTTGTCGCAGTGGTTCGCGGATTTAATTATGAAATTCCCAAGCCAGCTCGATATCCGGCCAAAGGTCACTATTCAATAACCCCTTGATATATGAGCTGGGTCACCTAAGATTCCAGCTAGGGGTATACGCACTAGCGGACGTTTACCCCGGACGATCATCAAGGCTCGCACTGCTTTAATGTCGCCCGCCCATGACGGGAGCAGTACCGCTATCCAGCCCAGCTAGGAGAATCATGGTCACTCGCCGCACGCAGAGAGTGCCGCGCCTGATTTTGGGATCAGCCACTGCACTTGCATTGGCCGTTACCCTCTCAGGACCGGCAAGCGCAGCAGGAATCCCCCAACCAGGCGACGGCGAAAACGCCGCTTCCCTGCCAATCACCAATTCATCAGCGCTCTCCAATTTGAAAGTCTCCGGACCGCTTGCCAAAGCTACTGGCGAGGTGTCGGTTTACGTTCAGCTCCAAGGCGATGGCGCCTTCGAGACGGTGAAGAAGTCCGGCAAGAAGAAGGATGCCGCCAAGGTCAAGAAGATGGACAAGGAGGTCAAGGCCAAGGGCAAGAAGCTGGCCGCCGAGTCCAACTCGAAGGTCATCTACACCACGCATAACGCACTGCAGGGTGTCGCCCTGACCGGCGATGCCGCAGACCTGCGCAAGCTGGCCGAGCGCAGCGACGTTGCCAAGATCAGCTCCATCGTTCCCAAGAAGCCGTCAAACCGCAGCTCGGTAGTTGACACCGGAGCCCTGGAATCCTGGAAGGCCCTGGACAAGACCGGCGAAGGCGTCAAGGTGGCCGTGCTGGACACCGGCGTGGACTACACCCACGCCAGCTTCGGCGGCCCGGGCACCCTGGAGGCCTACAAGGAAGCCCAGGGCTCTGAAGAGCTGCCCAGCGCAGACTCCGGCCTGATCGACCCCGACAAGTTCATTGGCGGTTGGGACCTGGTCGGCGACGACTACAACGCCAACTCCGACGACCCCACCTACCAGCCAATCCCCCATCCCGACCCGAACCCGCTTGACTGCCAGGCCGCCGGGCACGGCTCCCACGTTGCCGGCACCACCGCAGGCTACGGCGTCAACGCCGATGGCTCGACCTTCACCGGGGACTACTCCTCGCTGGACGCCGACGCACTGGCAGAGATGAAGGTCGGCCCTGGCTCGGCTCCTGACGCACAGCTCATCGGCATCCGCGTGTTCGGTTGCGGCGGCTCCTCCGCCGTCGTCGGCCAGGCGCTGGACTACGTCCTCGACCCGAATGGCGACGGCGACTTCTCCGACCGTGCCGACGTGGTCAACATGTCCCTCGGGTCGGATCATTCCCCGGCCAATGACCCTGAAAACGACATTGTCGACGCCCTGAGCGCAGCCGGCATCCTCTCGGTTGTCGCTTCCGGCAACGCCGGCGATGTCACCGACGTGGGCGGCTCCCCGGGCAACTCCCGTTCCTCGCTGACCGTCGCCAACTCCGTCGGCTCGCACGTCACCTTGGACAAGATCCAGGTGGACGCTCCAGAAGATGTTGCCGGCTCGGCCTCGGGCCAGTACTCGGCAAACTTCAACTACACCAATGCTGATCCGGCTGCCCTGTCCGGAGAAGCTGTGATGGCTCCGGCCGATAACGCATTCGGTTGCGAGGCGTTCGAAGAGGGTTCGCTGGAAGGCAAGTGGGTTTGGCTGCAGTGGAGCGAAGGCGGCGAGTTCCCTTGCGGTTCCGGCGTCCGCTTCAACAACGCTGAAGCCGCCGGTGCCACCGGCGTCCTCTTGGATGCAGAAAGCAACCTGTTCGATGCGGGCATCGCCGGCAACGCGACCATCCCGGGTGCGCAGTTCACCTTGGACGAGTCGAATCGGCTGCGCCCAGCAGCTGAAGCGGGCACGCTGAAGGTGACCCTGTCCCCTGAATTCGTTGGCGGTTCCTCCAGCGAGTCCGGCGTTGGCGACACGCTGAATTCCTCCTCCTCCCGCGGCGTCCATGGTTCCAACGGCGTGGTCAAGCCGGATGTGGCTGCCCCAGGCACCCAGATCGGCTCGGTTGGCGTCGGCACCGGTACCGGCACTGCCGTGATGACCGGTACCTCGATGGCGACCCCGCTGGTCGCTGGCATCGCCGCACTGGTGCTGGAAGGCACCGACTACACCCCTTACGAAGCCAAGAGCATCATCATGAACACCGCGGCCACCGACATCAAGGACGCCGACGGCGAAGCCTACGGTCCTAACCGTGTTGGTTCCGGTCGCGTCATGGCCGATGCGGCACTGCAGACTCCTGCCTTCGCCTACGATTCCGAAGCAGCGGACCTGACCAGCGTGGTCTTCGGCGTCATGGAACTGGACGGCAAGAAGCCGTTCACCGCGAAGCGGGAAATCACCATCGAGAACACCAGCGGCAAGGCGCAGACCTACGATGCCAACTACGTGGCAGCTACCGAGATCCCGGGTGCAACCTTCACCCTGGATCGCAGCAGCGTCACCGTGCCGGCCGGCGGCAGCGCCAAGCTGAATGTCACCCTGAAGGTCGACCCGAAGCAGTGGGCCAAGACCATCGATCCGACCATGGCTACCAGCCAGTCCGGATTGGCCCGTGCCTGGGTCGCCGATGCAACCGGCCGTGTCGAGCTGACTGCTAACGATGCTCCAACCCTGCGCATTCCAGTCCAGGCAGCACCAAAGCGGGCTGCTGACATGGAAGGCAAGCTCAAGAAGCTGAAGAAGGGCGCGGATACCACCAGCCTGAGCCTGAAGGGCAAGGACATCACCGCAGGCGAGGGCGCTACCTCGGTCACCTCGCTGCTCGGCGCTTTCGAGCTCGGCGCTTCGAGCGAACGCGGCGATGACTCGCTGGACAGCATCCCAGCTGCCCGCTCGATGGACCTGCAGCACGTTGGCGCTTCGAGCACCGCGGGCCGCACCGGCATCGCTGACGGACTGCTGAATATCGGCATCTCCACCTGGGAAAACTGGGCCCACCTGGCCGGCGGCACCGAGCTGGATGTCGAGATCGATACCAATGGCGACGGCAAAGCCGACTTCGTGACCTTCAATACGGCATTTGATGAAGTGGACCTGGACCTGGCGGCGACCTTCAATCTCGCCACCGGCGAGCAGGTTGACCTGCAGCCGGTGAACGGCGTGCTGGGCGATGTCGATACCAACACCTTCGACACCAACGCGGCGATCTTCCCGATCTCCCTGGCGGCACTGGGACTCGATGAGGATTCGGCAGAGATCTCCTACCGTGTTCTGGGCTACTCCTGGTACAACACCGATGAGAACGGTGCAATGATCCCGGTTGACCAGACCGACTGGATCGATTTCAACGTGGCGACGCCACAGGTTGATTTCGGTGCAGAAGGCACCCTGTTCACCGATCTGTCCGGAACCAGCATCCCGGTAACTGTCGCTGACAGCTCCAAGGCATCGAAGGCGCTGCTGCTGCACCTGCACAACGGCAGCGGCGACCGCGCCCAGGTACTGGACGTGACTGGCGGAAAGACGAAGGGCAAGAAGTAGGCCTAACGTCTCCCAAAACCAGGCCCGGGGCACTTCCTAGCGAGTAAGGAAGAGCCCCGGGCCTATCACTTTTAAAATCCAGCCCTGCGGCCTACTGGCCGCGCAGCTTCTCTTCCAGGACCAGCACCGCCGCTTCCCTGACCTTGCCCGCGAATTTGCTGTCGGATTTCGCCTCGGCAGCCAGCGCCTTCGCCATGGTGATGGCCGGAGCCGAATTCACGCATAACGGAACCGTTCCGCCAGCGGCAATGAATTTCACGGCACGCTCGCCCACCGGCACGTGGCCGACCTGCTTGGCTTCGCAGAGATCATCGGAAATCACGATTCCCTCGTACCCCATCTGCTCACGCAGCAACCCGCTGATGATCTTCGAGGAGAACGGAGCATCATTCTTCGCATCGAGACGGGCATAGCGGGCATTGGACACCATGACCCAGGACTTGCCCTGCTCGATAGCCTGCTCAAAAGGCTGCAGATCGCTGGAGCCGGCATCGATCTTCGTATCGGTCACCCCGGTATTGGTATCGGTGTTCTCTGCAACCCTGCCTAATCCTGGGAAGTGCTTGACCACCGGTTGCACTCCTTGGGCGTGCAGCGCTTCATTGACCGTTGCGACGGCTTTGGAAACACCGGCGGCGTCATGGGCGTACTCGCGGCCGAAGTAGCCGATGGGTGCATTGCTGGTGCCGATGCTGGATGGAACAACGTCAGCCACCGGAGCCAGATTCACGTTGATGCCGGCTTCAGCCAGCTGCTTTCCGGCGGTGCCCACTTCGCTTTCCAGCTTTGAGATGGACCACTGGCCCTGCTTCAACGCCGTGGGCAGTTCGGCAAAACCGTCGCCCTGGAGCACCCGGACAAAGCCTCCCTCCTGATCGGTGGCCACCCAGACCGGCAGCTGCCCGGGAATATTGGAGTCCAGGTCCTGGGTAATTTTTTGGACCTGGGCAGCAGTCTGCTTGACCGCCAGCTGGGAACGCCCGCGCAGGAAGACATTGGAAATCCCCTGCTTCTTCATCGCGGAAATTTCCGCGGCGGATGCGCCGGTTGCCGGAACACCCGCCATCACCAGGCTCGCTGCCTGTTCGCTGGCGCTCAACTCGTCAACCAATTCTTCGGCTTGCTGGCGCAGCGAAGGCTCCTTGCTCTGGCTAGGGGTTGAACTCTCATCGAGGCCAGCAGATCGGGACGGGCTTGGTGTGGACGATTGCGCGGGAGCACTCGTGCCGCTCGGGCTGCTGGCGCTGGGTGCGGACGTGCTTGGAGCTGGTTCTCCGGCATTCGGCGCACTGCAGCTGGCGAGCATTGCTGTCATCAGGATTCCGGCTGACATGATCTGCTTGGCACGGGTCATCATGAATTCATCTTCCCACCGGAAACTGCGAAGTTCCCGGAGAACCATCAACATTTGCCGTGGGCAGGCTTCAGGCGCGCACCACCAGCAACTCGTCCCAGTCGGTGGTGTAGCGCTGGGAAATATGCTCGCGTTTCATTGACCATTCGGGGCTCCTGGCCAGACCGGCATGGCCCAGGCCGATGGACTTGGCGCCGAATCGAAGCGAAATGTCCTGGACTACCGAGGAGACATTTTCTTGCTCCTGCGCAGCTGGGTCCACATTCTGGCCAAAGAGATCCAGTTGCTGCTCGCCTGGGGTGTCGCTGAGCCCGGAGAGGATCACTCCCCCGCGGACGTAGTCCATTCCCGGTTGCATCAGATCCCGCATCGCGGCGATGGCCAGCTTGCTGAGCAGGATCGGATCCCGGGTCGGCCGTGGCAGGCGCACCTGGGCACTGGGGAATGACGCCTCTCCGCGCGCGAAGCGGCTGGTGCCTGCGGTGACGGTGAGCAGTGAAGCGTAGCGGCCTTCGCTCGCCAATCGGCTGGCGGCCTTCTGCGCATAGATGGACATGACTTCCTCCATCGCCTCATAGGTGCGCACCGGCGTGGAGAAGGAGCGTGTGAACATGATTTGGCCGCGGTCCGCGCGTTCTTCCACCGGACCGATGCAGCGTTGCCCATTGAGCTCGAATACCGTGCGCTGCAGGACAACCGAAAATTTCTTGCGGATCGCCAATGGGTCAGCCGCTTGGAGGTCAGCGATGGTTTCAATGCCCATGGCCGCAAGCTTGGCACCGGTTTTGCGGCCTACGCCCCAGACATCGGTCACCGGGACCCGGTTCATGATGCTGCCCAAAACCTCGGGATCCATGAGCTGCTGGACGCAGACGCCGCCAAGTCCCGGATTGTGCTTGGCGATGTGGTTGGCCAGCTTCGCCAGGGTCTTGGTGGAAGATACGCCCACGCAGACCGGCACGCCAATCGTCTTGTCGATGGCGGCACGGATCTGGGCGGCGGTGCTGCGCACCTGCTCCAGGTTGCCTTCCAGCCCGACGAACGATTCATCGATGGAATACACCTCATGCCAGGTCCCGAAGCGCCCGAGCAGTTCTACTGGTAATGGCGAATATCGATTTGTTCACTATTGGCTTGTGCTGATTGCGCCCAGCAGGATATACCCTGCTGGGCGCGTCGTGGGCCTATCACTGCGCTGTGCCAAGACGGAGAAGACGGTTTCACGATGCGCCCAGCATTTTTCACGGGGCTGACTCGGATGGTTTCGTTGCTAGGCGTATTCCTCAGCACCATGACGCGGCATGGATATCCGCATGGCTATCAGTCCTGCCCCGATTAACCCGATGATGGCAAACGCACTACTGAGCAGAAATGGGTCTATTCCGAAAGAAGCTCCAGAAAAGCCGAGACCGATGTAGAGGGTGATGCCTGCTGACCCGCCGAGCTGATCTGCCGCCCGCTGGACTCCAGAAGCTGTACCGGCATCCGATTCGGTCACTCCAGTAACAGCCGCGTACTGAAGTCCGACTAGCCCAAAACCCATCCCTACGGCGATAAGAACCATAGCTGGAATCATCGCAATAGCCGCAGCCTCTACGTAGGTGACGATGGCGATAGCCACCATCCCGAGAGCCGTAAACCCGATGCCGGTCACGGCGCAAAATCGCGCGCCCCATCGTCCGAGGAATCGAGGTACCAAGGTTGCGGCAGCAATAAGCGAGATCGCTAGTGGCACCAGCGTCAGTCCTGTGGTCAACGGACTGAGCCCCAGCCGGTTCTGTAGGTAGAAAGTGAACAGCAAAAACGATGTGGACAAAGCACCGCTGAGCAGAGCAGTCGCAAGATTGGCCCCCACTCGCGTTCGGTTGCGGAAGAACTCCAGGGGTATCAGCGGATTCGTGGCCCGTCGTTCAACGACAACAAACATATAGGCTGCTATCACAGCTGCAACTAGCACGACCACGGCCGCCCAACGGGGGATTCCGTCAGTCTCTCCTGCTTCGACGATCCCGAATACCAACAGAAGTGGCGCAGCTGTCAACAGGACCGAACCAGGAAGGTCGAGTTTCATACGCCTTCTTGGCTGGTCTGCCGGGATGAGAATGCCCGAAGCGATGAGGACGAACACGATAAAGGGTACCGATACTAGGAAGATCCAGCGCCACCCTAAAAACTCAGTGATGACTCCGGAGAGAATGAAGCCAAGCACAAGCCCGCAGCTAGCAACTGCCGCCCACACGCTCAGCGCGCGTGATCGTCCACGACCTTCGGGGAACAAGAGAACAATCACAGCCATTGCGACTGGCAAAGCCATTGCTTCGCCTGCCCCTTGAAGCAGCCTCGCGGTTACAAGAATAGGATACGTAGGGGCAAGTCCCGCCAGCAGTGAAGCGAGGCCGAACACAGTTGTGCCGATCATTAACAACCGGCGCTGCCCGAGTAGGTCCCCGAGCCGGCCGCCAAGCATTAATAGACCGCCACCGGTGATCGTGTACCCGACGACAACCCATGTCAGTTGTCTAGCATTGGCACCGAACTCGGCACCGATGGACGGAAGGGCAACGTTCACTACGGTCACATCTACCGCGATCAAGAATTGCAACATGGAAAGACAGGCGAGCGTCACCCAAGCCCGCACCGCCGTGGTTTTAGATTGAGAAGAAAGATTAGTGGGAACCAAGTCGTGCTCCATCGTTCAGAAGAACTCCGGGCAGCACTAAGCGCCGCTCCGGACTGGCCGTAGAGCGGCGAAGCATCTAAAGATTAAAGGACTACGTGCTCCGCCGCTAGCGGAGCATCTTCGTCACGGCGGCTGCAGCCGCAGAGGAACCTGCCATACCCTGGATTGTATCAGTTCCGTGGCGGATATCTTGCCGGGCAAGCCTTCGTGCGTAGTGCAGGATATGTTGACCAGTCGCGGTTTGCTGCTGTTGCCCAGGCTGCAGCTGAGACGGTGGAGATACCGAGCAGATCCGATAAGAGTGGCACAGGTATTTCAGCGGCAAGTTCCAGGAGTGCGGCCGAACGAGAACGATTGACCGGAATACCCAATCGATTCAACCGGCTTCCTAAGGCCCCTGCGGTGAGGTGTCTACCTGGCCACCTTCCGGGGAATATCCATGTGTCATTTATATCCCGGTGAGTTCTGGGTGGGTTCTGGTACAACAGCGTGACAGCATGCCCGAGTTGTTCAGGCAGCTCAATAGGATCATCGGCGAGGGTGACGGAAACGCCTTGCTTGCTGAAATGCACCGCAGTACGTGGAATGGCGACAATACGAGTCAGTGGTTGTCCGTATAACAACACAAATAGTCCTGCGACACGGTCTTGCGGTTCTAGGGTTTGATCTCGGAGCAACCAGCGCGCTAGATCCCAGCGTTCATCCGGAGGCATCGAACTTACGGGTTCTCTTTTTGGACGATATGATGAGACAGCTGTAGCAAGTCCATTGTCTTTAAGCCATCGCGTGAAGTGGCTTATGTGATCATGCCGGTTCGCTGAGCCAGCAACGTAGGCGTCGAGCACGCGTTGGGGCAAGGTCAAGGTCGTATATCCCTGCTCCTCGACGAATTGAAGGTATTCAGCACAGGTCTGTAGTCGAGATCGGAGCCGGTGAAACCGGTTATTGGGATCGGTAGGTCGTATCGCGTACCCTGCCCAGGGTTTGGTCGAGAGCCCCCATTGCGCGTATCGGCGCAGCAACAACCGATGAGTCGAGTTGGTCTGTTCCGAGAGCCACGAGGTCAACCAGGGGTAGTATCGTTCCTCATTGACATCGATGTCTGGGAGCACGCCGGAGGTCACGAGCAGGCTCAGTAAGAACGTTGCCCCTTGTTTTCCTCCGCATCGGGTAAAGATTGCCTCGAATTCTAGGGGCAACTGCCCGGTGGCTAATTCTCGCAGCACCGCAGCACTGACACGGTTGGTGTATTGCCACCCCATGAGGGAGTCAGCTCGCGCAGGCCCTTCCAATAAATACTTTTCTAACGGTCGAAGCTCAGGCCGCACAGCCCCGTCGGCATCTGCCAGCATCGTTCGGATTGTTTCAGGGCGGTGGCATTCGATGCACAGGTGGAACTTGCGCACGTTCTTCACTGAACCGCATCCCGGACATGCTAAAACTTCGGGTTGACCTGCGCACGAAGCACAGCACAGTTGGTCGTTTACAATGTGGGTGAGGAATTTCTGTTCACCACAGCCTGGGCAAGGCCGAGGATAACGCATCCCGTAGTAGCAATTGGGACAGATCGTCTTCCCTTGCAGGTGTAGGGCTATGGGTTGAAGACGTTGACAGCCGAAACAATCAGCCTTGGGACGCTCATAGCAGCGATTGCAGACCAACGTTCCGTCTAAAGCATTCTTAACAGAGGTTGTCTCCTGACAGCGATGGCATGCGCCAAAGGAGCGTGGATCGAGCCTCCAACACGGTCTGCAAAAGTACTGTCCATCAAGGTTTTTATGGATGGGTCGCCGTTGCCCGCAGCCAACACATGGTCTCGCTCGATAATTTTTCTCGCATCGAGAACAGTGGCGACCTCCTTGAGGAGCTCGATGCGGCAACTGCATCTTTCGGCCACAACTCTCACATCCCGGCACCACAATCGCCACGGCCCCAGCCTCCCTGAGAGCAGCGGTCAAGGCTTGAACCGTCACGGGCACGTTCGGGTCCTCACCAGTCAGAATCCCGGGCCGTTTACTGATCGCGATGAACAGCCTCCGACGCGTCCGATGGACCGGCGCAATAGAATCGATCATGGCGGCCAGAACACTCGGCGCAATTTCTGGGACATAAGGCTCCAGAATCAAGACAATGTCTTGTGTCACTGTATCCATAAGGAGCTTTCGTTAGTACTTAGGCCGTCTGATCCTGGCCCGCACCGGACGCAGATCACCAATAGGCGCTTTACTACCTTCAGCCACAGCAGTCTTCGGCGCTTCGACTTCACGCCGCTCCGTCACGATCAACTCATCCTTAGAACACTCCAGCGCATCACACAGCGCAGACAACACCTCCAGACTAATGCGGCGAGGTGGCGTTGTGACCAACCGATACACTTGCTCCCGCGACAGCTCAACGCCTCGCTCGGCCAATAAAGGGCGAAGATCAGTCGTTTGGAATAGCCCTTTCGAAGCCATAATGGCTCGAAGGTTCCACGTAGTATGAAGCTCAATCATTCCTACCCCTCCTCCTCCTCGGTAATTTTTCGCAGCGCCTGGGCCAAAATTCTATTCTTGAAATCTCCACTCACGGAGGTATAAATCGAGGTGGTAGACGAGTGCTGGTGCCCCACTTGTTCCTGCACGAAGCGGTCAGCATACCCATGTTCAATCAAATGCGTGACATACGAATGCCTCAGACTGTGCAACGTCAGCTCTTCCGGCAACCCAGCTTCGGCACGAAGCTCGGCAAATCGGCGATCAAGATAACCCCCAGAGATGCGAGTCCGTCGCTCGGTAACCCAAATAGCATCGAGTTCTCCTGGATCAAACCGATCACGGCCTTGTTCAACCCACTGCCGCATACCCGGTACCCACCAATCGAATTCTGGCACGAGCAAAACAGTACGACGTCGAGGTGCACCGCCGCCGGCGGCCTTGCCCCATCGCACATGCAAAGCCGCATAACGTCCCCACTGTTTAGCTTCGGGATTGTAGTGCAGATCCGCAAGATCCAACTGGGCTAACTCATTTCGTCGTAGCCCAAAAGCATAAGCTGTTTTGAATATCTGAGAGTCTCGAAGCGCGGCCAGCGCGCCCTTCTTCCCTGACGCAGCGAGTTCTTCGACTTTGGCATCGGCCGTGTCAAATAGGGTTTCAACCTCGTCGAAGGACAGAGGACGACGTTTTCCAGACCCCTCATATTGAGCCTTATGTGCCACCGTATTCCAGGACAGACAAACCTGTACCGGGTGGCTACCAAACTGGTTTTCACAAATCTCCACCCAGTCATAATTCGGATCAATCAAATACGCACAGAACGTCTTAATAGCATTGTGATTGTGCCGCATAGTTGAAAGCGACTTGAGCCGTTGATCTGGCCCCGAAATAAACTCTTCGACATCTTGAGCATTCCACTCCCACGGCATCCTTCCAGAAAACTCCTGCAACCGCAGGATCAGACGCCGCCGAGTCGCAATAGTCGTGGAACGCAGCCCCCGACTGCGCTGTTGGCTTTCCCAACCACCAAGCATGGCCTCAAACACCGTCGCTTCCGGCGTCACAAACGCCACATTGGACGAGTCCGACACGGCGCGAAGAGTCCGCATTAAATCATCTGAATGTTGCACCACATACAACAATGTAAGGGCGCATGCATCAACGGTCAATAGCCGACCGAGAAGACTTGAACTACACTGGGTAAACTGCCCTCGCAAATGAGAATGATCGCTTATTGCCGAGTCAAAGAATGATTGCGAGTTGCATTTCGCACAACAGTCGACGGTTCATGACCCGGGCGGACATGTCCCCGTACAGCTCATAGTTGCTCGACCGCACCGCGAGGTTGTGAGAGTCCATGTAGCGCTGGACCTTGAAGAACGGCTCGCCGGTGGGAATGCCCAGGTCCTTGGCTTCCTGCGAGCGCGCCACCACGCAGCCGTCGTTGTTCGACAGCACCACTACCGGGCGATTACGCAGCGAGTAGTCGAAGGCCCGCTCGCAGGAGACGTAGAAATTATTGACGTCCACCAGGGAGACGTGATCAGCGGACATGATGCAAGCACCTGGTGATGACGCCGAAGACGCTGACTTCATCGCCTTCGGCCAGGATGACCGGCAGGGGCGATTCATCGCTGAGCAACCCGACCTGCTGGCCGTCGATCTGCCAGCGGCGCACCAGCATCTGGCCATTCAGGTTGACGATGACCACCGATCCGTGGCGCACGGAAAGGGACCGGTCCACAATCACCTCATCGCCATCGAAGATCCCCGCTGACTGCATGGCATGGCCCGAAACGCGCATGATGAAGGTGGATACACGGTCGCGGACCAGCAACCGGTTCAGGTCCAGTCCGCCGTCGAAGTAATCGCGCGCTGGCGAAGGGAAACCCATCGCCGAAACCGCTTGCACCGGCCCTTGGGATGCTCCCGGAGGCATCAGCTCATGCTCTTCAGCCACACCCCACCACTTTCTAGTACAAATATTCGAATACTAGAATTGTAGCGCGTTAATCAGCTTCACGGTTCCGGCGAGCGCTTACCCCTCGGACTCGGCCACGGCGCGCTGGCGGCGAACGCCGCCCCGCGCCGTGCGGCCCAGGAGCACCGCGGACAGGATGATCGCCAGCAGCGTCACGGCACCGGAGACTACGATGATCGTGCGGGCGGGGCCCACGAGCAGTCCCGGGGTGCCGATCAGGTAGCCCAGGGCAACCATGATGTTGATGAGCATCCGCAGCTGGGCCCAGGCAGCGCCATGGCGGCTTTCCGGCACATGCTCGTAGATGGCAGTGCGCACACCGGTGTTGTGCAGCCCGTTGCCCAGGCCGCCGGCCAGGAACACCATCGCCAAGCCGACCGCGTTGGCCCAGAGCCCTTCGATGAGGATCGCTGCACCCACCAGCCCGCCACCGAGCAAAATCGGCAGGGAGCTTCAGGCACCGAAGCGCCGATTGCCTCCCAACAGGGAACCGAGCACCGCGCCGACGGACCAGGCACCGAGCAACACCGCATATCCCGTGTCGCAATCGGTGATCTCGCGCAGGTAGAACACCCCCGCAACCCCTTCTGCTGCGGTAAACAGGACGATCGCCGCTACTGGCAGCAGCAGGATCCGCAGTCGTGGATGGCGTACAAGCGAGGCACCGCCACCAGTAATCCTGGCATTGGGAGCGGGCTCAGAACCTGTCTGAACCTCATGCCCTCTGGCTGCCAGCGAGCGCGACAGGACCACGGCCGCCATTGCCAATCCCAGGAATCCCGCCGTCGCACACCACAGCACCGCACCGATCCCTGCCCTCGCGAAGGCGATCGAAGCGATTGCCGGCGCAATAATCCCGGCCAGGGAGGTAGCCACGACAAGGAAGCTGCTGGCACGGGCAAGGGTGAAGCGTCCGCGGATGCGCGGAATGATCTTGAAGACCACCGCACCGTTGATCACCGCGCAAACGCTGGCCACGGACATCAGGGCAAGGCTCAGGAGAATATTGGCGAAAATAGCCATCACCGCAAAAATCCCGATATGCACGCAGAGGTTCAGGATCCACACCCGGAACAGGGCAGCGCCGTCAACCCACCGCCCGATGGCTGGAGCGGCAAGGATCGGCGGAACCAGGCCAATCAAAAATAATGCTGTCACGCCCCACGACCCCAGCTGGTCCGCGGATTCAAGGGTCAAGGCAAAGAGCGCCATCCCCTCACCGAGCATGGACAGCAGCGCAATCACGCAGAACAGGACGCAACGCACCGACGACCGCACCTGCACCCCGCCCCTTCGCACATGCCGCATGGACCTGAAGGTTCTATCCTATGGGTAGGAGGAACCTCCTCCAAGGACATCTCTCACCCAAGGAGTCTCGTGAAAATTTTACTGGTCAGTTGCGGAGATGTCGCCACCGAGGCAGGCCTGCGCTTCGAGCAGCAGGGCCATCGTGTCACCGCTTGGCGGCGCAACAGCAGCAAGCTGCCCGCCGGATTCGACGGGCACAGCGTGGATCTGCTCGATGCGTCCCAGTGGCCAAGCATTGATCCCGGCACCGAGATCGCCGTGCTCACCCCTGTACCGGCAACCCGCGATGCCGAGGGCTACACGCGCAGCTATCTGCAGGTCGCCCAGGAACTGGTTTCCCGGCTGGAAACGCAATGCCCCGCTCTTCGCCGGCTAATCTATGTCTCCTCCACCGCGGTCATGGGCGGCGGCAACGGAGAGCTCGTCGACGAATCAGCACCACTGGCACCATCCACCCCCACCGCGAAGGTCCTTGCGCAAACCGAGGAGGCGCTCGCCGGAAGCGGCCTGCCGGTCACCATCCTGCGGGCCTCCGGGATCTACGGTCCGGGCCGCACGCGGCTGATCGACCAAGTCCGCGCGGGCACCGCTCAACTGCCAACGCAGTCCCACTGGACCAACCGCATCCACCGCGATGATCTGGCAGCGGCGATTGTCCACGTCGCCGGGCTGGGCGAGCATGCTGCCGGCCTCTACCTTGCCAGCGACAGCACCCCCGCCCAGTTGGGCGAGGTCTACCAGTTCCTGGCCAAGGAACTTGGTCTTCCGGAGCCGGACATGGCGGGACAGGCCCCGGTTCGAAGGGCCGCCGACCGCAGGCTCGATAATGCCAGACTGCTCGCCAGCGGGCTTGAACTGCAGTATCCGGGATATGCAGAGGGCTACCGCGCGATCCTTGCCGGGACGTCAGTCCGACATCCGTAAAGGGCAATAAGGACAGCAATAAAAGCAAACCGGCTTGCGGCGCATCTGAACGATGCACCGCAAGCCGGTTCCCTTATTTCGTTCCGGGTGTGGACCGAAACGCCTAGAAACCCTTGCGCAATGGGTTGAAGTGCCGGGCAATGCCGGGAACCTGCTGGCAGGCAATCTGGGCGGCCAGGATCTTGCCAGTCAGCGGGCCGAGGGCAACGCCCCACATGCCGTGGCCGCCACCGACCGAAACCCGCGAAGATGCGGTCTGCCCGATCAACGGCAGGCCGTCGGCGGTGCATGGGCGTCCGCCCACCCATTCCTCCTTGCGGTTCTCCCAGTTGATGCCCTTGTAGACCGGGGTCGCCGCGGCAACGATGGCCTCGATGCGCTTCGGCTCCAGCTTGTGGTTGGCGTCGCGGAACTCCATGGTTCCGGCGATGCGGAAGCGATCGCCCAGCGGGGTGCAGGCAACGCGCTGGGTCGGGAAGTAGATCGGATGCGTTGGCATGTCCTCTGGCTCAACGGTGAACGAGTAGCCGCGGCCCGCCTGGACCACGACGTTCACGCCGAACTTGCTGGCCATGTCGGTCATCCACGCGCCGGTTGCCAGCACCACGTGATCCGCGGTGATTGCACGGCCTTCGGAACCGATGACGGTGACCGAACCGCCGTTGTCGCGCACATCAGTGACATTGAACGCGCCAATGATGTCGCCTCCGCGGGCAATCACGGACTCGGCCAGCGAATCCATGAACTTCGGCGGGTTGATGTAGCGCTGGTTCTTGATGGCCACACCGGCAGCGACCTTATTGGACAGGGTCGGTTCAATGCCGCGCAGCTCATCGCCGGTGAGCAATTCGTACTCGACATTGCCGCCAGTCTTCTCGATCATTTCGAATTCGTGCAGCAGCGCATCACGGTCGCTGAGCGAAGTGAAACCGGTCAAGAATGGTTCGGCGGGCTTGGTCAGCTCCTGCACGCCAGGTCCTGCTGTGGTCGACTGCGCGATTTCGTCAAAGGCATCCAGACCGGTTGCGCCGATTTCCGAGAAGACCCGCATGGCTTCTTCCCACTTCTTCGGGGTCGAGTGCCATGCGAAGCCGATGAGGAAGCGCAGCAGCTTGGCGTCGGCTTTCAGCGGAATGTAGAGCGGCGATGCAGGGTCAAGCATCATCTTCAGGCCGTTCTTGAAAATCGACGGCTCGGCGATAGGCAGGGTCAGGGCCGGGGTCAGCCAGCCGGCATTGCCCCAAGAGGATCCGGATGCGACGCCGCCACGGTCCACAACGGTGACTTTAATGCCCGCTTCCTGCAGATACCACGCGGTCGACAGTCCAACAAAGCCGGCGCCCACAACAACTACATGATCTGGCACGTTTCCTCCAGCCATGATCCACTCTCCTAGCATTTCGGCGGGCTCTCCACACGAGCCCGCATGTGTTCACTGTCGCGCGATCCCCAGGGAAAATCAACGCGTGCTGACGATTCGACGGTGAGCGCCACCACAGTGGCGCCAAGTTCGCTCTTTTTGCGGGAAATTATGGCTTACCCCGAATTTCCAACAAAGACTTGGCCGTGCATGACAACTTTCCCCATTGACTGCGTCACCATGGCGCATCGGGAACTTTTGCCGAATCGCGTCCTGCGTAGACTGGAGGCAAGCGATTTGCCAACCCTGCCGATCAGCCATTTCTAAGGAACCGCACCACACTTATGGCCTCACGTAAACCAGCCAAGAAGAAGCCTGCCCAGGGCCACCCAGCCCGCCGTACCGGCGCCAGCAACGTGCCTTTCGAGTCGGAAGTGCGCCAAGCTCTTCAGCCATTCAAGTCCTCGCTCTTCCGCCACTTCCATGAAGAGGGCCAATCAGCCAGCGAGACCCGTGCAGCGCTGGAAGGCCTGACCACCCTGCTGACCGTTCATGCCCAGCTGCGCAAGAGCGTTGACGTCAAAACCCTGGATCCGACGATTCTGGGCGAGCAGCTCGGCCACCTGACCTCGCTGGGCAAGGAAGTTTCGGAAGCCAGCGCTGCGATCCTCAAGCATTACCTGACTTTCCTGGGCACGACCGCTAATTTCGGCGGAAGCGTGGATGAGTTCAAGCAGACCTTCGAGTTCCTCTCCCGCATGGCCGGGGATTCGCCAATTGTGGCCCCTTACCTCGAAGATGACGAGGCCAACGGCAACCTCGAAGCGATGCCTTTCGTTTTCGCGGCTCGCGAATTGATCGACTGGGTTGGCGAAGGCAAGCCAACGACCCCTGCTGGAGTGCTCACCGGGGAGACGTTGCAGGATGCAGCCGGCGCACTTGGCTTATTCGTCAAGGTAGATGAGTCAGCCGGCATTCCAGAGGATTCCCAGTGGGAGCCGGAAGACGGCACGGTTGTTTCGTCGCTGGCCGACGTTCCACGCCTGTCGGCATATTGGGATGCATTGATCGGCACGGCCATGCTGCGCTACGAGGCACCGAACGCGACCCCCACGGAGTCGCTCAGCGATGCACTGCTGGCATCCAGCGGGCAAGGCGCACGCCTGGTCAAGGAGCTGATTGCCGAGGTTCTCTATTCGCATATCCTGATCAACACCTTGGAGGAGCCGGGCAAGGCGCAGATCGCCGAGATGGTAGCCGGCGTATTGAGCAATGCCGCATCATCAACCCCGCCGCGTGCCGAGTTTGCGTTGCAGGTTCCAACCGAAGAAGACCTGCCCGCCGAGCAGCATCACCTGATTGCCAGCCTCGAAGAGGTGGTCCCCCAGGTCGAGTCGCTGCTGCGGGTTTTCGAACGCGAAGGCCTTGTCGAGATCAACGACGAGATCACGGTTCCCGTTGTCTTGCGTTCTTCGCTGGAACGCGCTCTGGCCAAGGTTTCGGATCACGTCTTGAAGGGCGCCGAAGAAGCAGCAGATCCTCAGGCTTAGGGCTCCAAAAACGACGAAGGTGCGGGAACGATCAAGTTCCCGCACCTTCGTCGTTGAATCATCGATCAGATGCTGCGCGTCGCCAACTCGGCATCATGCCGTGGCAGGCGATCAAACCATGGGTTCTCGCCCGGCTTGCCAACATTGACGACCAGGAAGGACTTATGGTTGTTGTCTGCGTTAATCGCGGCATCTACCGCATCGCTGTCAAAGCCACCCATCGGGCCAGCCGCCAGACCAACTGCGCGGACAGCCATGATGAAGTAGCCAGCCTGCAGCCACGCATTATTGCTGCCCACTGCGGTGCGGACTCCAGCGTCCTGGAACATCTCCTTGCGTTCCGGAGCGTGGGGGAAGAAATTCGCGAATTCCTCGTGCCACTCGGTATCGAACGATAGAACAGCCAAGGCAGGTGCCGAAAGCGCCTTCGCGGCATTGCTTCCGGGCATGGTGCTCGCTACTGCCTGACGCGCTTCAGGACTCTTGATCCAGGTGATGCGCAACGGCTGGTTGTTCATCATCGTCGGCCCCATTTTCATGGCCTCATAGATTGCGTCCAGCACGTCGTCGGTCACCGGTTCATCGCTGAACGAATTGGCGCTGCGGGCTTCGAAGAACAGCTGATCTGCGGCTGCCTGGCCGATAGCCATCGATTCGTAAAGGTTGGTTTCTGCCTGGACGCTCATGCGGACTCGCTTTCAAGACGGGAAGTTCTCTCCCTAGGCACAACGCCACGTCCTTCAAGCCAATTCCAAGCTAAAATGTGAGTCAGAGCACAGAACTGTGGTCTGGAGTTAAGTTATAAAAGGTACGTTGCATTACTGACAGACAGCGGCGTGCGATGGGGGCACAGCGCCGATGAAAGATCAGTCCGTTTACGCAATGCAACGTACCTTTTAATCACCCTTGGATCCTCAGTGATGCCACTCGCAAAACACCACCGAGTACCTTCTCGGTGATCGGTCTTCACCGATACATGTCTAACTTATCGCGTCCTGCAAAATTCCGAAATCATACTTTAGTAGGAGGGCAGGAGTCAGAATGGGATACTTGCGCGCAGCGCCCAAACGCCGTTTTCGGAACTGGTTGCAAACCTTCCACCGAATGCCCGCATCCTGTCACCCATGCCAATCAGCCCTGTTCCACCCTCGGGCAAACCGTTCGACTTCTTTCCTGAATTCTCTATCTGATTAGTAATTTCCAGGACAGCTTCAGCTCCAACGACCGTGAGCCTGAAAGTGCACTCCCCACCTAAAGCCCCGTGCTTTATCACATTCGTTGTACCTTCTTGCATGACGCGATAAATCGCAGTTTGGGCAGAACGGGGCAATTCGGAAATTTCCTCATCCGTGGTGGAGATCACCTTGAAATTTGCATCTTTTAGCCTCTGGACAAAAAGTTCTGCACCCTGAAGCGCATAAACAGTTGTAGCAGCCGGCTTGTCATTGCTGCGTGACAATGAATCAGCCATGGTTCCGTCAGCCCTCAGGACATTGAGCATTAGGCGCAGGTCATGCAAGGTTTCAGTACTCAGCTTGGCGATGATATCGAGCGCTTCGAGAGCCTTCTGCCCATCGTTGGCGAATTTCGCAGCTTTCGACTGCATGGCCACTACCGTAATGTCATGGGCGACAATGTCGTGCAGGTCCCGTGCGATATTCTTTCGCTCCCGGTCGACAGCAAGACGAGTCTGTTCCTCGACGGTTTGCATTTGCCGAAGCGCAACAGCGTTCTTCTCGCGCAAAAGGTAGATGCTTCTGGTCACGACATAGGCCATCGCAGCCAAGGGAACCACCGCGATTAAAAGCACCGCATCGCCATGCGCCTGGAATGCAAATTGCACGGCCCATGCAGCACAGAGCGTCAGGTAGGCAGCGCGGATGCTGCGCGCCGATGATGTGGCAGCCAGCGCGGAGAATGCCATGAAGGCCACAATGGTCCAGAAGAACATCGCGCCATTGGCCAGGAAAAAGAAAGCCACGGCAATGAAGAGCCCCAGCGCCGCAGCTGTCCAGCGCAAACCCAGAGCGAGAATGATACACAGCCCGAGGCCAACCAAAGAACCCTGCACCGAAATCTCAGGTGAGCCCTCTAGGCCGTCTTGCAACAGCGTGATGACCTCGCTGCTGGACACTGCCAGCAGCACTACGATCCCTACCCAGACAATGACACCCCGGCCAGCGAATAGCTTGGCCAGGGTGCCTTTGAGTCGTTCATTCATATGCCGAATAATTCACGGCGACGTCAGTCAAGTCAAATGTCGATGCTCTAGGAGCAGGCCACCCCATAGTTCCTGCAGAACCAAGCGGCGAAGTCAGCTCCCCAACCAGCAGGCGTGGCAACCGAACCGCCGTTAATGGCCGATGCCGGAGCAGCGGAGGCCGGAGCAGCAACCACTGCTACAGGCGACAGTGCCAATGCGGCGATTGCCAGCATTTTAAGACCTTTCATAACAAACCCCCATCACGTCTACTTATATACTTTCAGGTGAGCAGGACGTCGCAGGGACTTCACCATCGATCAAAGGAATCAAGTGGAAAAGATCAAGGTTCTTATCGTCGATGATGAACCCCTTATTCGTCATGCGTTGGGCACAATCCTAGCAACAGATAGCGGAATTGTAACGGTTAATTCTGTTGAAAATGGGCAGGCCGCCGTCGATTATTGCAAAGACCATCAAGTAGACGTTGTGCTCATGGATTTGCAGATGCCAATTATGGATGGAGTTAGCGCTACTAAAGCCATCAAATCCGTCGAAGACAGCCCATCAGTGCTTGCTATTACCGCCTTTTCCTCCGATGAATATCTGGTTCCTGTTCTGAGCGCTGGGGCCAGTGGATACTTGGTCAAGGATTCTGAGCCGGATGAAATTATCCGCGCGGTTCATGCCGTTCATCAAGGAACGGCAGCCATTTCCCCGTCGGTTTCTTCCGATCTCGTTTCTGCCGTTCGCGAGGCTTACCGCGACAATTCCCAAGACATTCAAGATCTTGCCTATGATCTGGGAATCACCAATCGGGAATTCGAAATTCTAAAGCTGCTGGCCCGGGGGCTAAACAACACCGAGATTTCAAGAACTCTGGCTATTTCCGAGACAACGGTTAAAACCCACATGGCCAAGATTTTCGTTAAGCTGGATGTTCGCGACAGGGTCCAGGCGTTGGTTGCCGCCGCCCGCATGGGACTCATCGAAATCCCGAAGGACTAGCCGCTGGCTGCCTGCCATTTGTGTGAACTCAACCTCTTTGACACCTCTCCCGCTTGGTCCGGGAATATTTGCGCGCCGTATGCGTTGAACATGAGCATAGACCGCTCAAGTTTCTATTAGGAGGCTCACTTGCCAGCATTCTTCGGCGCACCGTCAGATGGCTCGTTTGAGGAATTCCTCTCTCGGTTCCTCTCGTCGCGAGCTCAAGCTGCGCGCCCCATCGACATCACGCGTCTGCTTTCTGCCCGTACCCACGAAGCGGTAGCCACCGCGGCGGCGATTTCCCAAGAGCACGGCCATGACGAGATCGATTCGCTGCATCTGCTGATGGCTTTGCTGCGCACCGAACCAGTTGGCGAGCACCTGACCGCCATGGGAATCGACATCGAGGCTTTGAGTGCCGACGCCATCGCACGCATGCCCAAGGCACAAGAGCGGGGCGAGAAGCCGTCCCGCCTCTCGTCGGCAGCCCAGCGCAGCCTCTTTGACGCCTACCAGGTTGCCCGCAACTACGGCTCGACCTACATCGACCCGGATCACCTTTTCCTGGCCTTCGTCTTCAACCCGGAATCGCCGGTCAGCCAGCTCTTGGCCCAGCACGGTGTCACCGGCCAGTCGCTGCAGCAAGCTGCCATGGAGCAGGCCCAGCGGGGCAGCAATGATGCCCAGAACCAGAACGATACCGAGTCCGACGTGTCCATGCTGGAACGCTACGGAACCGATCTGACCTTGCTGGCAGCAGACGGCCAGATCGATCCGGTGATCGGCCGCAAAGAGGAGCTGGACCAGGTGGTTGAGATCCTGGCCCGCCGCACCAAGAACAACCCAGTGCTGATCGGCGAGGCCGGCGTGGGCAAGACCGCCATTGCCGAGGGCCTGGCCCGCGCCATCATCGACGACGAGGTTCCAGCGCAGCTGCGCAATGCGGCCCTGATCTCGGTGGACCTTCCGGGCATGCTCGCCGGCACCCGCTACCGCGGCGATTTCGAACAACGGCTAACCGGCCTGCTCGACGAGGTAGCCGCCGCCGAAGGCCAGGTGCTGCTGTTCATCGATGAGATGCACCTGCTGGTCGGTGCTGGTTCCGGCGAGTCCGGAAACATGGATGCCGCGAATATCCTCAAGCCGCGCCTGGCGCGCGGCGAGCTGCACATGATCGGCGCCACCACGCTGGATGAATTCCGCAAGGTGGAGAAGGACAGCGCGCTGGCACGGCGCTTCGGCAAGGTCACTGTCGCCGAGCCATCGGAGGAAACCGCGTTGGCCATCTTGGAAGGGCTGCGCGAATCCTACGAGGAGCACCACCAGGTGCAGTACACCCCCGAAGCGCTCAAGGCCGCGGTCACGCTCTCTGCCCGCTACCTGAGCGACCGGCAGCTTCCGGACAAGGCCATCGACCTGATCGACATCGCCGGCGCCCGCCGCTCCATCGCCGCGGGAGATGCCGAAGACGTGCAGTCCTTGCGCGCCGAATTGGTGGATGCCGAACGCGAGAAGTCGCGCGCCATCGGCGAGGAGCGGTTCGAGGAAGCTGGCGCATGGCGCGACCACATCGCGGAAATGACCGCGCGGATCAAGGCCGCCGAGGAATCCGGCGATGCCGAAGTGACCCGCGTGGTGGACGAAATGCAGATTTCGCAAGTGATCTCCCGCTCCACCGGCATTCCGACCTCGCGCATCTCGGGCGACGACAAGGCGCGGCTGGCATCACTGGAAGATTCGCTGCATGCTTCGGTCATCGGCCAGCACGATGCCGTCGCCGCGGTGGCTCGCGCCGTTCGCCGCAACCGCACTGGAATGTCCCCGGCTGGCCGCCCGATCGGCTCGTTCCTGTTCCTGGGTCCAACCGGTGTCGGCAAGACCGAGCTGGCCAAGGCCCTGGCCGCAAACCTGTTCGGCTCCGCTGATTCGCTGGTGCGCATCGACATGAGCGAATACGGGGAGAAGCACACCGTGGCACGCCTGATCGGTGCGCCTCCGGGCTACGTTGGCCACGACGAGCCCGGCCAGCTCACCGAGAAGATCCGCCGCAACCCGTACTCGGTCGTCCTGCTCGATGAAATCGAGAAGGCCCACCCGGACGTGTTCAACGTGCTGCTGCAGGTGCTCGATGACGGCCGGTTGACCGATTCGGCCGGCCGCACCGTCGATTTCTCCAACACGCTGATCCTCATGACCAGCAACCTCGGCGGCGAGTACCTGGCCAACAAGGCCGGGAACTTCGGCTTCACTTCCGCGAATGCGGCCAGCGAAGCCGGCGAGATCCGCGCCAAGGTCATGGGCAAGGTGCGCGAGTTCATGCGTCCGGAGTTCCTGAACCGCCTGGACGAGGTGCTGCTGTTCTCCAAGCTCTCGCCATCGGAAATCGGCCAGATCGTCAAGCTGGTCATCGCCGAGACCGAGGCGCGGCTGGCAGACCAGGAGCTGAAGCTGGAGGTGAGCGACGCTGCCGTGCAGTGGCTGGCTGGCGAAGGCTACGATCCCGAGTTCGGCGCCCGCCCGTTGCGCCGGCTGGTGCAGCGCAAGGTGCAAGATGCCATTGCGGACCTGCTGATCAGCGATGCGCTTGCCGCTGGCGATACTGTGTCGGTGGACTATGTCGCGGACAAGCTGAAGGTGCAGAAGAAAGTCGACCTGCCGACGCCACCTGCCCACAGCGAGCATGCGCCAAGCTACTTCGATAGCTGAGTCGGCGTCGCCAGTTGAGGCGCTGGTTTGGCTGGGACTGGAATCCCAGCCAAACCAGCGTCTTTTGCTTTTCCGCATTTGGCCTCGTCGACCCGCGGATTGCAGGCGGCCTCTAGCTAAGCGGAGAGACTGGCGGTACCTTTGTCAGCATGGCGAATATTGGAATGATCACCCTCGATGCCCTTGATGAACGGTCAGCGTCTGCCTGGTGGAGGGCGGTCTTGGGCGGGCAATATCTGGGCCAGTACCCGGGATTCACGATGATCAGCGTCCCTGGCTTCAGCGCGCGACTGGGGTTCCAGAAAGTCGATGAGGTAACCGCAGGCAAGAATCGCGTCCATCTGGATTTGGAAGCCGGCTCGAGCCGTGAACAGGAAGTCGCCCGTTTCGTTGCCGCCGGCGCAACCCGCGTTGAGGACCACACCGACGATCCCTCTTTCGGCTGGACCATACTGCGTGATCCCTACGGCATCGTCTTTTGCGTTTCAGACCCGCACGAGGATTGACGCCATGTCGCTGTTCGCCAGGAAAACATCAGAAGCCTCAACGCACCGGGTGCACATCCATTTTGCCCAGCCAATGACCGAACGGCTGCGCAAAGACCATGAGGCGGGCCTGATCGATACGCTGCTGCCCGCATGCAATTCTTCCGGGTCCATCACCAACGCCAAGTCCACGCTGGACGCTGCCGAAGAACCGATCTCCAGCGACATTGAACTCGAAGTGACCACCTCCGATCCGAAGAAGGTGTTTGCCAAGCTGCTCTCTTCGCTCACCGAGAGCGGGCTGGGGCGGGGATCCTGGTTAGTCATCGATGACCAGCGCACCGACGTAGGCGACAGCGAGTACGTTTTGCTGAGAACCAGGCTCGCAGACGTATCGGATGCGCATCTGGAGCCAACCGTCAGGGCGCTGCAGCATGCCTTGGGCGACGGCAGCATCGGTTGGCACGAGGATGTCTACTACCGTCACGATGGCCCGGTATTCGTCTATAACGGCAACTCCGCCCAGGCCATTATCCATACCTTGGAAGCAGAACTGGTCAAGCATCCGTTGCTTAGCAAGGCCGAAATCGCTCCGGTTTCCCCTCAGGAGTAAAAGGACTCGATGGAACTCTCTACCACCAAGGTGCCTTCCGGAGAAGAAGTGCTCTCGCTCTACAACTCGGTCGGCTGGAGCGCTTACACAGACCAGCCAGAGGTGCTCTTCGAAGGCCTGAAGAACTCAGCCTGCGCGATCTATGCCTACGATGACGAACACCAGCTCATCGGTCTTGTGCGTGTGGTCTCAGATAACGCCACCATCTGCTATGTCCAGGACATCTTGGTGCGCCCGTCTGCGCATCGCTCCGGCGTAGGCCGCGCCTTGTTCTCCGCCGTTCAAGCGAAGTATGAGCATGTTCGCCAGCTGGTCCTCATCACCGATGACGAACCCGGGCAACGGGCTTTCTACGAATCCATGGGACTCACCGAGGGGTCGGACTTCCGTCCCGGCGTCATCCGGCTCTTCGCCAAATTCTCTTAACAGATCGCTCCTCGTGGCCTGGCCTATATAGACTGGCCGTTCATCACTTGTGAGGAGTTATTCATGCGCGCCAGGTCGGTTATTGCCCTATCATCGTTGGCTTTGCTTGCAGCAGGGTGCAGCGCCGCTCCTGAGCAAGCAGCGCCCGCTGATTCGACGGTATCTGCGGTCGCTGAATCCAGTCCAGCTGCGAAACCCACGGCAGCATTTCGTGAAACTGCTGAATCTGCTGAAACTAGTCCTGCTACCGTCACTGAAGCCGACGCCAACGTTAATTCAGGACAAGCCTGGGCAGATTCCAAGATTGAGATGTGGAAAGAAAACTCCGGTATCAAGTCCACAAAAGGGTTCTTGTATCCCTACAACCTCATGACCTCCTGGACCTCGCCCGAACCGGGCGTGATCGACATCAAGCTCCCCAACCACATGGTCTTCAACCGCGACGGCATGCAGGAGCCTTACCAAGGACCCGAGGACGAGTTGCGCACGATGGGACGAATCATGTTCGAGAGCATAGGCGAGGCCTCGCCGGAGTTGGAATCCGTCACTTTCGCGACTGAGAACGGCAAGCATTCCGGAACTTATACGCGTGCCCGAACCGGCGCCGACCCTACTGACCGCGAAGCCTGGGCGAACGAAAAATATGTCCAGTGGCTCAGCGGCATGAACGATATCTACGAGTCAATGTGCCACGCGACGATCACCAAGCTGGAGGTCTATCGCGACTGCATACCGTCGGACCCGCATGCCTATGTGAGCAAGGTCGAGTCCCCGGCGCCCGGCGAACTCGTAGTGACCTTGGCCGACGGGCCGTGGATCGACGGGGAATACGACTCCTCGCAGATTCCGGGCGTCGACTTCGTTGCGGGAAACATGATCCTCAAGATCAACCAGAAGGCCCATGGCGACGAACAAGTCAAGAAAATCACCGTTACCGCGAGGGACGGCAAGGAATCGGACACCGAGCTCCGCGAGAACTGGCAGCAGTAACAGTTCGCGCCATTTCGCCGGATGCCCGCCGACGGACCTACGCTAGGTCCCATGAGCACGCCCTACTCCATTCCGTACAACGACTCCGAACTCAGCGCCCTCTGGGACCGCGCAGAGAATGCGAAAGCTGTTGTGGTGCTCGCTCACGGTTCAGGTGCCGGCAAGGATCACGACTTCATGGCTGGCTTTGCGCTAGCCGTTGCGAATCTCGGTGCCAGCGTCCTGCGTTTCAACTTCCCCTACATGGATGCCGGAAAGAAGTTTCCCGACAAGTCTCCCGTAGCGGTTGCAGTTTGGCACCAAGTCCGCCATTGGGTGGAAGAAAACCTTGCTGAGGGCCTGCCCATCTTCACTGCAGGAAAGTCCTTCGGCGGACGCATCGCCTCGCTTGCAGTTGCCGAGGGCATGCCATCGGCAGGCTTGATCTTCCTGGGTTACCCGTTGCATGCGCCGAAGAAGGAAGAGAAGCTGCGCGATGAGCACCTTTACCCGCTTGAAGTGCCGATGCTCTTCCTCGAAGGCACCCGTGATCCGTTTGCCAACCCCGAAAAGATGGAGAACGTGGTCAGCAAGCTGAACTCGCACAGCGAACTTTCCTGGTTCGAAGGTGGCAACCATTCCTTCAAGGTCGCCCGTTCCGGCCGCACTGTGTCCCAGGACGGCGCATGGCTCGCGGATCCTGCTCTCGACTTCATCGCCAAGCACACCGCGTAGCCCAGCAGCCCTAGTCCACCTGCTTTTCCAGGAATCGATAGACCTCGGTTTCATCCACGCCGGGAAAGGCACCGGTCGGCATGGCCGCCAGCAGGTGCGTATTGGCACGCGTTGCAGGCCACGCATTGCCGAACCATTGGCTGGACAGGTCGGCAGGTGGTCGGCGGCAGCAATTCTCGTCTGGACAGGTGGACTGGCAGCGTTCCTTGGTATCGCGTCCCCGGAACCACTTCACGTGTTCAAAAGGCACGCCAATGGATAATGAATACAGCCCCGAAGAGTGGCGCTCGGTGCGTGCGGTGCACCAGAAGGTTCCATTGACGGTATCGGTGTACTGCTCGAAGGAGCGGAACTTGTCCATCTGCTCGAACACCACTCGGCTTGTCCAATAGCGGCAGATGGTCTGCCCCTCAATGGCACCGGTGTGGTCGGCCGGGAAATTCACCCGATCATTTTCATAGGCCTTGTGCAGAATGCCTGATTCGTGGACTTTCTGGAAGTGGCAGGTCATTCCCAGATGCTCGGTGGCAAGGTTGGTGAAGCGGTGGGCCGCGGACTCATAGGACACGGCGAAGGCATCGCGCAGATCCTCGACGGCCAATTCACGATTGTCTTTGGCGCGCCGCAGGTACTCCACCGTGGACTTCTCCGGCATCATCAATGCCGCTGCAAAATAATTGGTCGCCACGCGCTGCGAGAGGAAATCGAAATAATCGGTTGGCGGCTTATGCCCCAATACATGATGCCCTAGCGCCTGCAACAGCACCGAGCGGGGATCATGTTCCGAGCGGTTGGTCTGGGTCAGGTAGATGCGCTTGTTCTTCTGATCAGTCACCGAACGCGTGGAATGCGGAAGATTGCCCACGAAGCGCAGGCTGAATCCCAGATGCTCGGCAATATCCGCTGCTCGATGATGCGAGAGCGGGCCTGCATCGTGCCCAACAGCCGCGAGGACCTTGGCGGCTTCCTGCTCAATGTCCTTGTAGTAGTTATTCCGCTGGCGCATCTCATGGCGCAACGCGGTATTGGCCCGCCGCGCTTCCTCAGGGGTAGCGGCTTGCTCATTCAAACGGCGTTCCAATTCATTCTGCAAACCCACCAACGACTCGAGAACATCCATCGGCAGGCGTGCGCCAACGCGCACAGTCGGCAATCCCAAGGAAGCGTACAAGGGGCCGCGCTGGGCACGTTCCAATTCGATCTCCAAGGCAGCGCGTCGCGATGGCGGTTCGGTCCCCAGAAGATCATCGACGCCGACTTCCAAAGCGCCTGCCAAGGATTTGAGCAAAGAGAGCTTCGGTTCGCGCTTTCCGTTTTCAATCAACGACAGTTGGCTCGGCGCGGTATCGACCAGGGCCGAAACATCATCCAAGGTCAGTTGCTTGCTTTTGCGCAGAAAACGGATTCTCCGGCCTAGGGCGATGGAGTCGAGTTCCGTATCTTCGCTGCCAGCGTCGTTGCCCGCTGAGTTCACTGAGCGATTCCATGTGGTTGCAGTCACATATCAAGATTAGGCCAAAAACCAGGAAATTTACCAGATCTTCCTGCTTTGACGGTAATTCTTTGACCCATCCTGAGTTCGGCATCAAAACTTTCCAGTTCTTCTTTCATGCCGGGACGAGCTTCTCTCATCAAACACACAGCCGTTCTGCGGAATCATCGTTGCCGCACACACGTTGAAACTTCAAAGACGCTTTCCGAGGAGGAGCATGCACGCAATTTCTACCAGCCCGCTACCCGTCACGTGCCCTGCCCACGACCCACCCCAAACATTGGTCATCGTCGGAACCGATGGCGCAGGCAAGAGCAACAGCATCGATGCCCTGGTGCATCAGTTGCGCAACGAACGCATTCAAGCACGCAAACTCGCAAACGTCGCCGCCCGAAGCTGGCTGACCAAATTCTCCCGCGCGGCGGGAATCGCCTTCCCGACCTTCACCCAGGATTTCCTCGAAACGTCCATCCGCTGCTTCAACGTTGCACGCAACACGTTCATTGCCGCGCATTCCCCCGGGCTCAGCGTGATGGACCGCCACCTTTATTGCCAGCTGGTGCTGCGGCGCCTGCGTGGACATCCTGACGGATTGCTCCTGCCCTGGCTTGCCCGGAAAAGTACCGAGGAGGCGAGAATTGTCCTGCTCGATGTGGATCCCCACCTTGCCTTAAAGCGAATCAATACCCGCGGCACAGACGAAGAAAGCTTGGAGTACCTTGAAGCGAGCCGAGCTGAATACCTCCGCCTGGCGCAACATCATGGCTGGATCATCCTTGATGCCTCGATGCCCACACCCCAGTTGGTTGAACAGCTTCGCATGATCGCCGGCAAGTAGACTCGTCCTATGAGCGAAGCACAGGCATCTCTAGCACCAGGTTCCATCCTCGAATTGGCGCAGAGCACCAAGAAGCAGTGGGAGCTGGGCCAGGTCCGGCTCATTGCCAGCGGCACCCTGGCGCAGGACGGGACTTTGCAGCCCAGCAGCCCGCGCGAAGGCACCTGGCAGCTGTCGATTCGCTCCATAGAGAAAGCCGCAAGCTTCACGCCGGCGCCCTCGGCTCAAGTGTTCACCTTGATCGCCGGCGACTTCGCGCAATTGGAAGTTGATGGGCACCAGCACGGACTGGAACCTCTGCGCCCCCTGAAGTTCGACACCGGCAAGCCCGTAGAGGCGAGCCAGCCCACCGAGGAATTGCTCATCGTCCACGTGGCTGCCGAACCGGCGCAGGTGCGGGCCACCGTTCGCATTGTGGAACTGTCCAAGAAGCGCGAGCAGTACCTCTTTGACGGGCAGCTGGGCATCATGGTTCAAGGTTCTGCCAAGCTCTTGCTCGGCGACAGCGAACAGCAGCTGAATCTGCGCGACACCGTCGTAGGCTCCGATGCCGCTGAACCACGCATCTCGGGCCGCGGCTTCATGGCCGTAGTCTCTTTCGACCAGCCTTAACCCGTTCCAGCGCTCCTACCCATTTTCGCAAGATCCGCGGATCTTCGCGCCCGCCTCTTGCGGCTCCGGCCAGCCATCCCGAGGTATGAGTGCAATCCCCATCGCTCATCCGAAAGCGTCCGCGACCCGTCCGAAACTCGGACATTTCACGTTTCCTGGCTCGTTCCACGGCGAACTAATGGGCGAGCCAGCACCTGCGGATTACCGGAATTGCCAGCTCACCGGCGATTCGTGGGCTTCTGCGAAGGTCCGTTTTGAGAGGCCCTTCCCCCTTCAGCTGCCCGAGGTTTGAGTTAAATTTCATTCTTCTTCGCAGCCGAATCGGTCACTTTCACTAATTTTCCATGTTTTGGCTCACAATCACCGCAAGAACCCGAAAATTTTCATTTTCGCGAAGAACCGCAAATCTTAATTCAAAAAACCTCTGGTGAACCCCTTGCCCCTGCGGAAAAGTAGTTGTCACGAAGAAGTTCACAAGATCACCTTCCGATCAACATGAACCCGCAGCTTGTGCGAAGGAGCCAAGGCAATGACTACCGAGAACACCAACGAAACCTCGATCGACAACCGCATCGCAGCCATCGAAACCGACTGGGAAAACAACCCCCGCTGGGCCGGCGTCACCCGCGATTACAGCGCCGCAGACGTTGTGAAGCTCCAGGGCCGGGTCCAGGAAGAGCACACCCTGGCCAAGCGCGGATCCGAGAAGCTGTGGAAGCAGCTCACCGAGGAAACCCCTACCGGCGGCTACACCAACGCATTGGGCGCACTGACCGGCAACCAGGCAGTGCAGCAGGTCAAAGCCGGCCTGCGAGCCATCTATCTTTCGGGCTGGCAGGTGGCAGCAGATGCCAACCTCTCGGGCCAGACCTACCCGGACCAGTCGCTGTACCCGGCGAACTCGGTGCCGCAGGTTGTCCGCCGCATCAACAACGCCTTGCAGCGTGCCGACCAGATCGAATTCTCCGAAGGCATCCAGACCGTCGAGGACTGGATGGTCCCGATCGTCGCCGACGCGGAAGCCGGCTTCGGCGGCCCGCTGAACGCCTACGAGCTGATGAAATCCATGATCACCGCGGGCGCCTCGGGCGTCCACTGGGAAGACCAGCTGGCATCCGAAAAGAAGTGCGGCCACCTCGGCGGCAAGGTGCTGATCCCGACCCAGCAGCACATCCGCACCCTGAACGCGGCCCGCCTGGCTGCCGATGTGGCTGGCACCCCTTCGGTGGTCATCGCCCGCACCGACGCCGAAGCGGCAACGCTGATCACCTCGGATGTCGACGAGCGCGACCAGGAATTCATCACCGGCGAGCGCACCCCCGAAGGCTTCTACAAGGTCCGCAACGGCATCGAGCCATGCATCGCCCGCGCCAAGGCCTACGCACCGTATTCGGATCTGATCTGGATGGAAACCGGCACCCCTGACCTGGAGCTGGCCCGCAAGTTCGCCGAAGCAGTCAAGAAGGACTTCCCGGACCAGATGCTTTCCTACAACTGCTCGCCATCGTTCAACTGGAAGAAGCACCTGGACGACGCAACCATCGCCAAGTTCCAGCGCGAACTCGGTGCCATGGGCTTCAGCTTCCAGTTCATCACCCTGGCCGGCTTCCACGCCTTGAACCACTCGATGTTCGATCTGGCCCAGGGCTACGCGAAGGACGGCATGAGCGCCTACGTCGAGCTGCAGGAACGCGAATTCGCATCCGAGGCTGCCGGCTACACCGCCACCAAGCACCAGCGCGAAGTCGGCACCGGCTACTTCGACGCGATCTCCACGGCGCTGAATCCCAACGCCTCCACCCTGGCCCTGGTGGGATCCACCGAAGAAGGCCAATTCCATTAGACCCTGATGGGTCGATGGTGCTAGCCGGCAAAGGCGCCGGCTAGCACCAACACCATTTACAAGTTTTTAAGGACGCTGCCATGAACTCCCCCATCACCCTGAACAACATCACCATTACCGCTACCCCCGTTCGCTACCAGGAGCAGATCCTTACCAGCGAAGCCCTGGACTTCCTTTCGGCCCTGCACACCGCATTCGAACCGCGCCGTGCCGAACTGATGCAGCGCCGCCAGGTCAACCGGGCCCGCATTGCCAACGGCCGCGATCCGAAATTCCTGGACGAGACCCGCGCAATCCGCGACGATGATTCATGGCAGGTGGCCCCGATTGCACCGGGGCTGGAAGACCGCCGGGTGGAAATCACCGGCCCGATCGAACGCAAGATGGCCATCAACGCGCTGAACTCCGGCGCCAAGGTCTGGCTGGCCGACATGGAGGACGCATCCTCGCCGACCTGGCAAAACGTCATCAAGAACCAGGTCAACCTGATCCGCGTGCTGGATCAGGAACTGGACTTCACCGCACCTGATGGCCGCGAGTACAAGCTGAACACCTACGACTTGAAGCAGCTGCCGACCATCGTGGTCCGCCCTCGCGGCTGGCACCTGCCGGAGAAGCACCTGCTGGTTGCCGGCACGCCGATGTCCGGTGCGCTGGTGGACTTCGGACTGCACTTCTTCCACAACGCCAAGCGTCTGCTGGCCGCCGGACGCGGTCCGTACTACTACCTGCCGAAGCTGGAAAACCACCTGGAGGCGCGGTTGTGGAACGACGTGTTCAACCTGGCCCAGGACCTGATGGATATCGATCGCGGCACCATCCGTGCCACCGTGCTGATCGAGACCATCACCGCAGCCTTCGAGATGGAGGAAATCCTCTACGAGCTGCGCGAGCACTCCTCGGGGCTGAATGCAGGACGCTGGGACTACATCTTCTCGATCATCAAGAACTTCCGTTCCCGCGGACCGCGCTTCGTCTTCCCGGATCGCGACACCGTCACCATGACCGCACCGTTCATGCGGGCCTACACCGAGCAGCTGGTGCGTGCATGCCACCGCCGCGGCGCTTCGGCCATTGGCGGGATGAGCGCTTTCGTTCCGAACCGCAAGGACGCCTCGATCAACGAGATGGCCTTCGGCAAGGTCCGCGAGGACAAGGCCCGCGAAGCCGCTGACGGCTTCGACGGCTCCTGGGTGGCCCATCCGGACCTGGTGCCGGTGGCCCGCGAGGTGTACGACGAGGTGCTGGGCGAGAACCCCAACCAGTTGCAGCGCACCCGCGAAGATGTGGAGGTGTCGGGTGCTGCCCTGCTGAACGTGGAAAGCGTGACCGGCAAGATCACCGAACGCGGCATCCGCGACAACATCGAGATCGGCATCCGCTACATCGAGTCCTGGCTGCGCGGCAATGGCGCGGTGGCCCTGCGCAACCTGATGGAAGATGCCGCCACCGCGGAGATCTCCCGTTCGCAGCTGTGGCAGTGGATCCACCAGTCGGCAATCACCGACGAGGGCGAGATCATCACCCGCCGCTGGGTACAGGAACTGACGGAGGAAACCATGGATTCCCTGGAGCGCTTCGAAGGCGATCGCTTCGAGGAAGCCGTGGAGATCTTCGAGGCTTGCGCACTGCGCGACGACTTCCCGACCTTCCTGACCAAGAACGCCTACCTGCGCTACCTGGACGCACCAGCGCGCACCTTGGAAATGGCAGGCTAGGCAACCGCCAGACCTGGCCGGCAAGAAACAGTCGTCCCTGAACACCGGCCGCGGGAAACGGCATTCACCAGTTGGCAACCGATCCAACGGGTGAGTGCCGTTTTTCGTGCGCAAAAGTGGATACGCTTTACCCATGGCCTTCCAGTTCAAGAACCCGGCCGAGGACCTGTGGCAGCCAGACCTGCTTGGCGAGGATTTCTCGCAACGGCCGCTGCCGATGTCCGATGGTTCCACCGCGACTCTGGTCAGGCACCGTCCGCGCAGATCGCTGCGCTGGCCGCCTCCGTTGCGCGGAATCGCGGTGCTCTATGTGCATGGCTGGTCCGACTACTTCTTCCAGTCCGAGCTGGCCGAGTTCCTTTCCGAGGCCGGCGCGGATTTCTACGCCCTGGACCTGCGCCACTATGGGCGGAACCTGCCCTTGGACCGGGCCACGGGCATCGCCGAGCACAGCAGCCCCGGCTTCACCACCGATCTGGAAGAGTACTTCGAGGAGTTCGACGCGGCCCATCGGATCATTTCCAGCGCGCATCCGGGAACCCGCTTCGTGCTGCTCGCCCATTCCACCGGCGGGCTCAGCGCGTCACTGTATGCGGCAGCCAACCCGCAGAAGGTCGATGCGCTGGCGTTGAACAGCCCGTGGCTGGAATTCCAGGCCAGCGAGATCGGGCGCACCGCGTTGGCCCGGATCGTCCAGGCTGCCAGCAACCGGAACCCGCACCGCCTGTTGCCCACCGTGGACCCCGGGTTCTACACCCGCACGGTCTCCAGCCAGTTCTCCGGGGAATGGGACTACGACCTGGGCTGGCGTCCAGCCAACGGCTTCAAGCTCACCGCAGGTTTCATTTCTGCGGTCTTCGCAGCGCAAGCCAAGGTGAAGAAGGGGTTGGACCTGCAAATGCCAACGCTGGTGATGCTCTCGGCGGAAGACTACCTGCTGCCCCGCTGGCATGACACCGCTACCCGCGCCGATGTGGCGCTGAATGTGCAGGTCGTTGCCCAGCGCAGCATTGATCTGGGCCGGGAACTGCATCTGGTGCGCCTGCCCGGCGCGCTGCACGATGTGTTCCTCTCGTCGCCGAAGATCTGCTCCAAGGCCTACATGGCGCTGGGTTCATGGCTGGCGGTGGTCAAGAACCGCCAACGGGATTCGCAGCTGGCCTCCGCAATCCGCCGGATCCTTCCTTCCGGCAGCTAGCATGGCCTAGCCCGCTACCCGGTTGGGCACCTGGTCGTTGACCAGTTCCAGCTGCCAGGACCCGGACTCATTGCCAATGATTGCTACCGAGCCATTGCGGATGGTGTCCAGCTTGTAGCCGGCGAAGTGCGAGAGCGTGTAGCGGATAATGGTGCCGTGGCAGATCACCGCGACGTTCTTGCCAGGGTAGTCGGCGGCAATCTGCTCGATGGCGCGCAATCCGCGCTCGACCACCGAATCCAGCGGCTCGATTCCGCCGCCGTGCTTATCCGGCCACAGAGCCAGCGCCTCGGTTTCCACCATGCCCTCGCCCTGCGCGTAGTCGCGCTCGATCAGCAAGTCATAGCTCGGGCCCAATTCAAGACCAAGCCCGTCGGCGATGATCTGCGCGGTCTCGCGCGCACGGGACAGCGGCGAGGAGACGATGGCATCCCACTGGCCGGGCTCCAGCACGGAGACGGCCTCGCGGGCCTGGGCGCGCCCCGTGTCGTTCAAGGGGATGTCGCTTGAACCCTGCAAGCGGCCTTCGAGATTCCATTGCGTCTGTCCGTGGCGGACGAATCCAAGTTTCATGAGCCCCATTCTTCCACCCTGTCCAGTGGCCCGTGTACTGGCTGGTGGCAAAGCTCACGATAGATCTGCAACACTTAAGTGCGTCAAAAATCCTGGGAACACATAAGATTTTCACGGCTGCGTCCTGCCATTTGCACGGGCCCGCCCCATCGAACGCACCCCTTACAGGATCCGAGCATTACTATCGTGAACGAAATAAAGGCGTCTCTCGCCCGCGGGCTGACTGCCCGCCACATCCGCTTCATGGCCCTCGGCTCAGCTATCGGAACGGGCCTTTTCTACGGCTCCTCTTCTGCCATCCAGGCTGCTGGCCCTGCCGTTCTCTTCGCGTACATGATTGGCGGCGCTGCCGTTTTCATCGTGATGCGCGCCATGGGCGAGATGGCTGTCAAGCATCCGGTGTCCGGATCCTTCGCTCACTACGCTTCGCGCTACCTTGGCCGCTTCGCAGGCTTTGTCACCGGGTGGACCTTCGCCTTCGAGATGGCCATTGTCGCGATTGCTGATGTCACCGCGTTCGGCATCTACATGGGATTCTGGTTCCCGCAGGTCGCGCAGTGGATCTGGGTCCTGGCCATTGTCTTGCTGATCGCCGCGATCAACCTGATGAAGGTGAAGGTCTTCGGCGAAACCGAATTCTGGCTGGCCATCGTCAAGGTGACCGCGATTATCGCGATGATCGTTGGCGGCGCGGCGCTGATCATCTTCGGCTTCAATTCCCCTGAGACCGAAACCGCTACCGGCTTCGCCACCCTGATGAGCGCCGGCACCCTGTTCCCCAATGGCTTCGTGGGCCTGCTGCTGTCCTTCTCCGTGGTGATGTTCGCCTTCGGCGGCATTGAAACCATCGGCATCACCGCAGGCGAAGCTGACGATCCGGCCAAGTCGGTTCCGGCTGCCATCAACACCGTGCCGTGGCGCATCCTGCTCTTCTACGTAGCTTCGCTGGCAGTGGTCATGATGCTTTTCGACTGGCGCCAGATCGACGGCTCGGCGTCGCCGTTCGTGCAGATTTTCGACGGACTGGGCATCCCGGCCGCGGCCCACGTGCTCAATGCCGTGGTGATCACCGCGGCCGTCTCGGCGATCAACGCCGATACCTTTGGCGCTGGACGCATGCTCTTCGCCATGTCCGAAATCGGCCATGCCCCGAAATCGTTCGGCCGGATCTCCCGCAACGGCGTGCCATGGATGACCGTGGTCGTCATGGCCATCGTGCTGCTGGTCGGCGTGGTGCTCAACGCCCTGCTGCCCGAAGCGCTCTTCACCATCATCGCTTCCATCGCCACCTTCGCCACCGTCTGGGTGTGGATCATGATCCTGACCTCGTACCTGTCGATGCGGCGCAAGGAAGCCGCGGCGGGCCGTGGACCGGGTGTTGCCCGCGAGTATGCGGTGCCCGGCGGTACCGTAGCCGCGTGGATCGCGTTGGTCTTCATGGTCTTCGTCGTTGTGCTCCTGGCCCTGAGCCCGGCTACACGCGTAGCCCTGTACACCGGCATCGCCTGGCTCGTACTCCTGGCCGTGCTCTTCAAGCTGCTGGTTCGCCCTGCGGCTCCGGTCAAGCAGGACAGCGACTCGCTGCTGGGCTAACCACCGAGAAATAAAATATGCTTGGCTTCGCATATAGCAAAGCCAAGCATATTTTTTCTTCTTACTCGATCTCGGTCAGGGATCCGTTCCGCGGTCCCGGGGAAGCATCCGGGCCCTTGGATGCGCGCTGCTCCTGGATTAGCGCCAAGCTCGCCCAAGCAAGCATGCCGGCAGCAACTATCCACAGGCTGCCCAAACCCAGCCGCAGATAGGCCAGGACGCCACCCAGCGATCCGATGGTGATCATCAGCCACAGCAGTGCGTAGCGTGTCCATAGCATTCGGTAGCCGCCACGATCCGAGCCGGTGGCCAGCCCGATGATTGCTCCGCCCAACGCCTGGCCGAGCTTGACCAATGTGCCGGTCATATACGTCAGGCCCAAGGCAACCTCGCCCGAACGGGTGTAGGAAACATTCACCGCTCCCATGGCGGCGGCCAGCAGCAGCGCCGTCAGCTGCGGCAGGGCCTGCCCTGAAATGGCCGCAGCGAGCAGCAGTGCCGCACTGAAGTACATGGCCACTGGCCGGCGCAGCTTCTCCAGCCGGAGAGTCAGCAGGGTTGCGAGGATGACGCCGCCAACGAAGCAGCCGACCAGTGACATGGCCAGGGCCCATCCGGCAAAATCTCCTGTCATCAGAGCTGCGGAGGAACGGGTGGAGTTGCCTGACATGAACGACAGGAAGTAGCCGCCGAAGTGCACGAATCCGACACCATCGACGAACCCTGCCATCGCCGTAATCGTCCCGGCGAAAAGGATCCCCCGCCATCGAAGATTCTTTGCCACCTGTCTCGCTTTCTCTCGCCATCGCCGTTGTCCCCATTCCGCAGGAACCCTCCCATTATCTCTAGCCGGAGTCGGCAACCACGGATGCGGAATGCCCGGGGAGCAAAAGTTGTTACCTCAAGCATGAGTGAAAATACTGCTGCCCCATCCCTGGAAGAAAAGCGCATCCGCGTCGATATCTTCTCCGACATTGCCTGCCCATGGTGCTTCATCGGCAAGCGCCGCTTCGAGCGGGGTGTCGAAGCGTTCGAATACTCCCAGAACGTGGACGTCTACTGGCATTCGTACCAGCTGGATCCAAGCCTGCCAGAGAACTACGACGGCAGCGAAGCCGAATACCTCTCCAAGATGAAGGGCTTGGGCCAGGAACAGGTGTCCCAGATGCTTGATCATGTCACCGCCCAGGCAGCTGGCGAAGGCCTGGATTACGACTTCGCCAATCTGAAGGTCGCTAATTCCTTCACCGCGCTTCGAGTTCTGGAATATGCCAAGCAGCATGGCGCTGGAAGCGAAATGAAGGAAGCGCTGCTTTCTGCGCACTTCGAAAAAGGCCTGGATACCGGGGATGAAGAAACCCTGCTACAGCTGGCCGGATCGCTAGGCTTGGATACTGGCGAACTCCGCGCAGATCTGGCTTCCGGCGCCTATGCCGAAGAAGTCAACGCAGATATCGCCCAGGCCCGTGAGCTGGGAATCAGCGGAGTCCCCTTCTTCATCATCGATGGGAAGTACGGCATTTCCGGCGCGCAGCCAGCCGAGGTCTTTGCCAACGCCCTGACCCAGGTCCACTCCGGAAACGTGCAGACCCGGTAGCGGGCTATTTAGCGCAGACGAGCTTGCCATCCGAAGTATCGAGCTTGCGTTCTTTTACGAGGCCTTCGAACTTCTCCCCCAGCGCCAGGTCCACCCGGCTTCCCCACTTCGTCTCGTCGTAGATGAAGACGATGCCGGGGATCTGGCGCTGCACGGTGAATGCCTGGGCATAGCCATCAGGTCCGGCAATGACTGCACCGGCTGTATCGGAGAGCGATTTCCACCCGGAAGTCAGCGAAGAAATCTTGAAGCCGCGCTTTTCCAGTGCCTTGGCGGTGTCACCGGCAAGCCCTGGAATGCTGGTCGTATTCAGCACGCGTATTTCTACTTCTGCAGGCGTCTGGTACTTGAAGTCGATGGCCGGGCAGTTTGGATTCTCGATTTCTGCTTCGCTTGGCTCCGGGCTCTCAACTGCGGCGGGTTCGGCACCCAATTTGATCGTTCCATTGAAAACCAGCACGGCGCCGACCAGTACCGCGATCACCAGCAGGGCCATCACGGAGAAAACAATATTCTGGCGTCTGCGGGCACGCTTCTTTGCTTGTCCATCCGAGCTGAAACTCAATTCCTGCTCGTCGACAATATGCGCACCGTGCCATTGCCCCGGATCATCGCGATCACGCATCATTCCACCTTGCTCTGGTCAGCCTTCGGCAGCCGCTGGCCTGAAGGAGACCTCATCGTCATCCTCGTGGCGCTAGCTTATCTAACTGGCGTCCAGATCCAATACGCGCGCGTGTATTACGGAGCGATGATGAAGCGCCGAACGCAGCGCACGGTGCATCCCGTCTTCCAGATACAACACGCCCCGATAGCGCACCACGTGCGGGAACAAGTCGCCGTAGAAGGTGGAATCCTCGGAGAGCAATGTTTCAAGATCCAGGGTCGCTTTGGTGGTGACCAGGTCGGCCAACTTCACCTGCTGAGGGGGAAGGCCGCTCCAATCACGCGTCGACGAATAGCCGTGGTCTGGGTATGGCCGGCCCTCACCGACCGCTCGAAAAATCACTATTCAAGCATACGGACAAACTCTTGCGAGCCCCATATTTCCAGATCAGTGAGGGGTTCGCGGTTGCCGGAGACACCGGTTCCGAAGACGGTGCGGGCTGGCCGCCAGCACCCGGGCTCGGCCCCCGAACGCCGGGAACATAATACAAGTGAATGCGAATAATCGGGCACGCAATGGGAAAATGCAAGGATTGTTACGCTGCGGGAAACGTGGGGGAACCGGGCGTAACTTTAGCTAGTAACAATCGCGTCATAAGGTGCACTCTAGGTTTATGAATAACGTAGTCACCGAGATCCCACTGCTCGATATTTCTACCGCGCGCAATGCTGACGGCTCCTTCAACGAGGAATTCGTAACCGCGCTTCGCGATGCCGCACACCGCGTCGGGTTCTTCCAGATCGTCGGCTACGGCGCGTACGCCGGCCAGGACCAGGAGCTGCTCGACACCATCGCGGAGTTCTTCCGCAAGCCGGTCGAGCAGAAGGTCAAGCTCGATAACCGCAACAGCGCCCAGTTCCGCGGCTACACCCGCATGGGCACGGAAATCACCCGCGGCCGCGCCGACGCCCGCGAGCAGATTGACTACGGACCGGAACGCGAGACCCTGAGCGTCGTTCCCGAGGACAAGCCGTATTTGAACCTGCAGGGCCCTAACCAGTTCCCTGCAGACTTCCCCCAGCTCGAAGAGCGCGCCATGGCGTGGGCCGAACTGATGAACAAGACCGGCCACGAGCTGCTTTCGGCCATCGCCGTAGGCCTGGGCCTGCCCGAAGACCACTTCGATGAGCCATTCGCCGATACCCCGTCATGGATGGGCAAGCTGGTGCACTACGTTTCGGGCGACGTTGTCCCGGAGTCGGGCAACCAGGGCGTTGGCCTGCACGCGGACTACGGCTTCGTCACCCTGCTGCTGCAGGACCAGGTTGGAGGCCTGCAGGTGCAGCCCTACGGCCAGGAAGAGTGGATCGAGGTGCCGCCTACCCCAGGTGCACTGGTAGTGAACCTCGGGGAAATGCTTGAAGTGGCCACCAATGGCTACCTGATGGCCACCATCCACCGCGTCATTGCTCCTCCAGCCGGTGTAGACCGCTACTCGGTGCCGTTCTTCTACTCCCCTCGCCTGGATGCAGTGATCGACAAAGTCGAGCTGCCAGCCGACCTGGCTGCCGACGCCCGTGGCGTTTCCGATGATCCAGAGAATCCAATGCTGGCTTCCTATGGCGCAAACGTGCTCAAGGGCTGGCTGCGAGCCCACCCGCAGACCGCGGCCATCCACTACCCGGAGCTGGCCAAAGGGCGCAAGAGCGCCTAGGCATTGAGCTCCTGCGGGGATCAGGAGCCCAACCGCGAATCCTGTTGGCGTCGAGCCGGTGAGAAATTGCCGACCCGGCGCCACAGGTCATTAAAGCGGCTTGCTCATTCAAGGCTTGAAAGCACGCAGAATTCATTTCCCTCAGGATCAGCCATCACGATCCAGCTCTCGTCCTCTTGCTGGCCCACTTCGGCATAGCTGGCCCCCAAGGCAAGGAGACGGTCGACTTCTTCTTGCTGGCTGGAGCCTTGAGGACGCAGATCCAGATGGAGGCGATTCTTGACGCTCTTGGCTTCAGGCACTTGAGCGAACGTCAGCTTCAACCCGTGCTCGCCTTGGGCTTCGGATCCAATGCTGACCAATCCGGCTTCTTCTTCCAGCACCTCGAAGTCCAGTGCTTCGCACCAGAACCTGGCCACCAGCATCGGGGTGGCGCAATCGACAGCGATTTCGCTCAATACACTTGCCATAGTCTTACCTTGTCGAAAGATTGCTGAACAGTTGCCACGGATACTACCCCTCAGATTCGGGCAATGCCGGCAAGCAAAAAAATAATGTCTCGGGACATCGTTCGTACGATGTCCCGAGACATTACATTGGCGGAGGATAGGGGATTTGAACCCCTGAGGGCGTTAACCCAACACGCGTTCCAGGCGTGCGCCATAGGCCGCTAGGCGAATCCTCCTCAGTTTGCTCCGAGGAGCAGGATCCAGCATATCTAAATTCTCGCTCAATCACGAATCGAGCACTCGCCCGACGATCCCCGGAGCATCTCCAAGGTGCCAAACCCCTGAAATTCGGCGGTATTTCACCTTTTCACCACCTCGATTCTTTCTTTGAGAACCGCAGTTTGAACAGATCGATACTGTAAGCATGAGTAAAAGAGAGGCATTTCACAGCCAAGATGATCCTCGGCGGCTGCCCATTAGCCCTCCGGGGACAAGGCGCATCCCCGGAATTGACGGGCTTTGGGCAGCGAACCTGGATAAGGACAATCTCTTTACCCAGATTGCCGCCACCGCCACACACCTCTACGAGCAGCCACCGGTCTCAAGTTCCGCCCAAGGGCTGGAACGGCTGAAGGCCATTGCACGGTTGCACAGCATGCTCGATGCTGCCGAGGCAGCAGTATTGGCCGATAGCTACGAATATTTGGTTGCCGAGACAGTCAGCCAGGGATCCCAAGAACCTCTGCTGGATGACCTTGGGGAATTTGAAGAGCCCGTTGAAGATCAATCCGCATATTTCTACGGCGTCAATCGTTCCGATGAATCGCTGATCCGTTCATCTTTTGTCGCCGAAGCAGCGGTGGCCCTGCGATCCTCAGAAAGGAAAGTCCAGGACAAGTTATTCTTTGCCGAAGGGCTGCGCCATCTTTGCCCAGATATCTTGGACGCGCTGAGCGTCGGCGAGATCACGACGAGATCCGCGCAAGAGATCGTCAAGCACTCCCAGGATCTAGCACCCGAGGATGTGCAGCTGATGCAGCAAACCTTGCTGCCGTTAGCTCGGCAGGCCACCGACTCCGCAGTTGCCCAACGCGCTCGGAAAATGCATGAACGCCTGCACCCCAAGCCGATCGAGGAACGCCACAAGAAAAGTGCAGAGGACCGCAAGGTCATCTATTGGCACGAGGCCAATGGCATGAGCGTCATCCAACTCCACCTGCCAGCAGAAAAAGCATTGGCCATCATCAATACGGTCAATTGGCATGCAGTACGCAATGCTGATCCAGATGATCACCGGACCGAACAGCAACGACGGCTGGATATTATCTGCGATGCCTTGCTCGATGGCTGGCCGGCAACCGAAGGGACCCCGCTGAAAGCCCGTGTCGCTGTCACGATTCCTGCCCTGGAAATGCTCGCTGATCCTAAACGCGCATTGGCGGATCTCGAAGGCTACGGACCCATCCCCGTAGGGACGGCACTGCTGATTGCCAAGGATGCCCCGTCTTTCATCAAGGTGCTCACCGACCCCTGGTCCGGGGCGGCCATAGACGTCGGCCGCGAAAAGTACCGTCCGTCGAAGGCACTGCGTGATCTGCTGCCGAGCCGGGATGTGGTTTGCAGATTCCCAGGATGCAATCGGCCAGCCGAATCAGCTGAGATAGACCATATCGATGCATGGGCCAAGGGCGGGCATACCACCCGGAGCAACACTCATCTATTGTGCAAGCGGCATCAGATGTTCAAGCATGTGCTGGGGTGGCAGGCGACATACCTTCCGGACGGTTCGGTGAACTGGCGCTCCCCCAACGGCATGATCTGCGTTGAGCTTCCCGGCAGCGTCACCAGCGTGCAGAACTTCGATTTCGAGAAAGAGCAAACGCCCATGCTGCCGACCATCGAACTCAATGACCGTGTTCGCCGCGTGCTTGGCTGGTTAGAACCGCCTGAAGAAAGCACCGCCTGAGAACTAACAGCAACCCTGCTCAGGATTGGCCAGTTGAGATCAAGCGCACGCCTGCCGATTTTATCCAAGCGCCAACCTCAGGTAGTATTTTGGGTGACCCCTCGTGTGGTGTCATCCTGTTGAACTCCCCCAGGACCGGAAGGTAGCAAGGGTAGATGGGCTCTGGCAGGTGCATGAGGGGTCTTTTACTTTCTTACGCAAGCCGAATGGAGTCCACGTGGGCGCTGGCCGTTTCGCCCCTAGCCCTTCGGGGCCGCTCCATCTTGGCAATTTGCGCACGGCAATTCTCGCCTGGCTTTTCGCCCGCTCCACGCAACGCGAATTCCTGTTGCGCATTGAGGACCTGGACCGTGTTCGTTCCGGCGCCGAAGCCACCCAGATTGCCGAGCTAGCGTCCTTGGGCATTGACTTCGACGGTGACATGCTCCGCCAGTCCGACCGCCTTCCGATATATCTTGAAGCCGTTGAGCGGCTCAAAGCGCGCGGTCTGGTCTACGAATGCTACTGCTCGCGCAAGGATATTGCCGAAGCCGGAAGCGCTCCGCATGCTGCGCCCGGTGCCTACCCGGGAACCTGCCGCAATCTGAGCGCCAGCGAGCGCTCGGCCAAAGCGCAGAACCGCCCGGCCGCCTTGCGCCTGCGTTCAGAAGTGAACGAATTTTCTGTTCACGATGAACTATTCGGCGACTACACCGGCGCGGTTGATGATTTTGTCCTGGTGCGCAACGACGGCGCACCAGCCTACAATCTTGCGGTGGTCGTCGATGATGCTTTCTCAAGCATCGACCAGGTCGTACGCGGAGATGATTTGCTCTCTTCCGCGCCACGTCAGGCCTATCTGGCAACGCTTCTGGGCCACCCAATCCCCTCCTATGCACACGTCCAGCTTGCACTGAATGCCAAAGGCCAGCGCCTGGCCAAGCGCGATGGCGCGGTAACACTCGAAGAGATCACCGAACAAGGTGTGCATCCAGCCAACGTTGTGGCGGTTTTGCTAGAGTCATTGGGCTTGCCCAGCACAAGTTTGCAGGCAGCCTTGGAAGCTTTCGATCCGGCGAATCTGCCACGCGAGCCGTGGATCGTCGAACCAGAGAATATTGTCCAACAGCTGATGCCCAGGGCATCAGGAAACTGATAGGGAACCGGTGTGAGTACAGCGCTTTATCGCAGATATCGTCCCGATACGTTTGGCGACGTCATCGGGCAGGAGCACGTTACTGCGCCCTTGATGACGGCTCTGGAGAAGAACCGCGTCAACCATGCGTACTTGTTCTCCGGCCCGCGCGGTTGCGGCAAGACGACTTCTGCCCGCATCCTGGCCCGCTGCTTGAACTGCGAGCAAGGTCCTACTCCGGTTCCTTGTGGCACCTGCCCAAGCTGCGTGGATCTGGCCAATGGCGGACCAGGTTCGCTGGATGTCATCGAGATCGACGCGGCCAGCCACGGTGGCGTCGATGACGCCCGCGACCTGCGCGAGCGCGCAACGTTCGCGCCTACCCGCGACCGCTACAAGATCTTCATCATCGATGAGGCCCATATGGTCACCGCGGCAGGCTTCAACGCCCTGCTGAAGATCGTTGAAGAGCCACCGGCGCACATCAAGTTCATCTTCGCGACAACCGAGCCGGAAAAGGTCATTGGCACCATCCGCTCGCGTACCCACCACTACCCATTCCGCCTGGTTCCGCCCGAGGCGCTGCTGGCGTACCTGCAAGTGCTCTGCGAACGGGAAAGCGTCGCAGTAGCCGAAGGCGTGCTGCCGCTGGTGATCCGTGCTGGCGGCGGTTCGGTCCGCGATACCCTCTCGGTGCTGGACCAGCTGATCGCTGGCGCCCGCGATGGCAGCCTTGATTACGAGACCGCGGTTGCGCTGCTGGGCTACACCCACTCGACGCTGCTCGACGAGGTCACCTTGTCGCTGCACGAATCCGATGGCGCCGGGCTGTTCGGCGCGATCGACCGCATCATCCAGACCGGTCTGGATCCTCGGCGCTTCGTTGAAGATGTGCTGGAGCGCTTCCGCGATCTGATCATCGCCAAGGCGATGCCCGAAGGCCTTGAGAAGATCTTGCGCGGCGTGCCAGAAGACCAGCTCGAAGCCCTGCGCTTGCAGGCGGGACTGGTCGGCGCAGGCGAACTGTCGCGATGGGCAGACGTCACCAACAAGGCCCTGAGCGAGATGACCGGCGCTACCTCGCCTCGGCTGCACTTGGAATTGCTGGCGGCGCGCTTGATGCTGCCGGGTTCGCAGAACTCCGACAGCTCCTTCGCTGCCCGTCTAGATCGCCTGGAGCGCCATGCGATGACCGGTGGAGCGCTGCCTGCGCTTAATGAAGACGACGCCGAGGGTGCTGCACCCTCAACGAATGCTGCCCCGAATCCTGGCGCCGCGCGTCAGGGTGCTGCCGCTGTGCGCGAGGCCTTGGCCGCTGCCAAGTCCCGTCGAGGAGGCGCCCCGGAACCGGCTGAAGAGCAGGAACCACAGGTCCAGTCGGCTCAGGCTCAGCCGCAGCAGGATGAGCAGGCTCCCGCACCGGCACAGCAGCCTGCGCAGCACGCAGAATCAGCGCAGGCACAGCGCACCGAGCAGCCGCAGCAGTCCATGCCGCCACAGCCACAGCCGCAGCCGCAGCCGGCTGATGATGACCCAAATGCACCGCTGGATCCTGGCGCGGCAGCTTCCCTGAACACCGGCGAAGCCGCTGACTGGGGCGCCACTTGGGGGCCAAAGGGCGAAAACTACTCGGTGACCACCGAGGTGCAGCCTGGTCCGAGCATTCCGGCAGCCCGTCCGGAAGGCGTGGCACCATTCAGCTTGGTTCCTGATCCATCCAGCGGTGAAGATCTGTCGTTCGGCACCGGTGTCTCCATCGATGACGTGAAGCAGAATCCTGCCATGGCCGAATTCGCACGTCGCGCGGCAGCCAACCGCGCAGCACAAGCACCGCAGCCTGCCCAGCCGCAGCAGTCGCAACAGGCGCCGGAGGCCAGCCAGCCTGGCATGAATGCCCAGCGCAACGCTGCCCATCCGGCGCAGGAACATGCCCAGCGCGAGCAAGCAGAACGCGAAGCACAACAGCGCGCCGCACAAGAACAAGCACAACGCGAGCAAGCAGAACGCGAAGCACAACAGCGCGCCGCACAAGAACAAGCACAACGCGAGCAAGCAGAACGCGAAGCACAACAGCGCGCCGCACAAGAACAAGCACAACGCGAGCAAGCACAACAGCAACAACGGCCGCAGTCTCCCCAGCAGCCGCAGCACGGCGCGCCTGGCGGAACCCCGCAGGGCCAGCAGCCAGCACCACAGGGCGCCGGCTCGCCGGTGGCGATGTTCCAGCAGGCGTGGCCTACGATCCTGCAGCAGTTGCAGGGCAGTTCGCGTGTCCTGCATTCCATGGTCGCCACCTATGGCTCCGTGGCAGGCTTCGATGGCCGTACACTTACCTTGGCGTTCAGTAACACCGGCCCCATTGTGAATCTGCGCAACCGGCCGGATTTGATGAATACATTGACCGGAGTCCTCTCCCAGGTCGCAGGTTCGCCAATCGAAGTGGTCCTGACCGAAGGCGGATCCAACCCCAACGGTGGTGGTTCCCCAAAAGGTGAGCGCCGGCCAATCCCGGCGCCAACCCCAGCACCAACTAAGTTCACCAAGGCTGTAAGTTCTGCTGGGGCTGCTGCGCGCGCCGCAGCGCGGGCCCAAGCTGCCGCTCCGGCACCGCAGCAGCGTCCTGCCTCTGCAGTGCAGACCTCGGCACCAGCCGCACCTGCGCCACGCGCCCATGAGGGGTACGCCAGCTCCTACGATGACGTCCCGCCACCCGCGGAAGAGCCGTATTTCGACGAGCCGCCGTTCCCGGATGACCCGTACTATTCGCCGGCTGGCCCCGTCCCGGTGGCACCGCAGGTTCAGCCGCAGCAGCAGTCTCCGGCTCCGGCTACCCAGCCAGAGCCGGTGGCGCCCGCCCCGGCAACCAGTGCGCCACGCAGTTTCGACGGGCCTCCGGTGGCCCCCAAGCCCCGGATGACTGCCGGCATGGCAGCGCGCCAGGCCGAAGGCGGAGTTCCGAATATTGCGCGCCCGGTGTCTTCGACTCCGTTGCACCCGGACAGCACCACCGATTCCTTCGAGAATCTGGCGGTTGATGCACCAGAACAGCCGGCTCCGCAAACTCCAGAGCGATCGGTTCCGGAGCCTGCGCCCGCCCCTGCACAGCCTCCTCAGGTTCGCCCACGCGAGCAGGAGCAGCCCCGCCCGGAGCCGGTTGCACCGGCGCCTTCGCCAGCAGCCCCGGCACCCGCTCCGGAGGCGGCACCGCGCTGGGGTGCTCCGCAGCCTGAGCCTGAACCAGCCCCCGCTGCACCGGCACCGGCAAGCACGGGCCGCATGAGCCGGTACCAGCAGCTGATGAACCAGGCGAAGAACGCACCAAGCGCGCCAGCGCCTGCCCAGTCGGCCCGCGGCTGGGGCGGCCCGGCATCGGCTCCCGACCCTGCCCCGGCGCAGGAGCCGGAGGAGTTCGTCCCCAGCGACGATGACATCGAGGTCGAGGATTCGGCACTGATCGGCGTTCCAGCCGTGGAGCGCCTGCTTGGCGGGATGGTCATCGAGCAGCGCGACGTGAACGGGAATGTAGTGGAAATCAAACGCAGCTTGTAGCCGGCACCACGGCGAGCTGTCGGAGTGAGACACTAGGGTGTACCACGGAACAATTTCAAGGTAGTGAAGCAAACTAGAAAGTAGGCGCACGTGTACGAAGGTGCTGTACAGGAATTGATCGACGAGCTCGGTCGCTTGCCTGGCATCGGCCCGAAGTCGGCTCAGCGCATTGCTTTCCACATTCTCGATGCCGATGCCGAGGACATGACCCGGCTCGCCGCCTCGATCCAGCTGGTCAAGGAAAAGGTGAAATTCTGCGAGATCTGCTTCAACATCTCGGAGCAGGATACCTGCGCCATTTGCCGCGATGAGCGCCGCGATGGAACAAAGATCTGCATCGTGGAGGAGTCCAAGGACGTCCTGGCCATTGAACGCACCCGGGCGTTCTCCGGCAAGTACCACGTGCTCGGCGGTTCCATCAATCCGCTGGCAGGCATTGGCCCGGAACAGCTGCACATCCGCGAGCTGGTCACCCGCTTGGCCGATGACTCGATCACCGAGCTGATCCTTGCCACCGACCCGAATCTCGAGGGCGAAGCCACCGCCGTGTACCTGGTGCGCGCGCTGGCTCCCTTGGGCATCCGCATTACCCGCCTGGCTTCCGGCCTGCCGGTGGGCGGCGATTTGGAATACGCCGATGAAGTGACCTTGGCCCGCGCCTTCGAAGGACGCCGGTCCGCCGGCCGCACCGCACCCGGCCCGGCCCGGCTCAAGGCAGAGAAGCAGGAATCCGAGCAGGAAGCACCGCAGGCAGAAGCCGGGGATGCCGCAGAAAAGCCGAAAGCGCAGCTTTCCGAGCCACGCCTGCTGCGCGTTGCCGGCGACACTGGCGAAGCGTCGTCGCATCCAGTTGTTCCCGAGATGGACAGCCGCCGCAGCCACTAATTCCCGCAGTTCTTGAACGCCCTGCACTCGACCGCTTCACCGGCATGAGTGCAGGGCGTTTTTCCATTCCTGCAGCGCGATGTGCGGTGAAACACGCTTAGTTGATAAAGGTCAACTATCGTCGTATAGTTGACATCAATCAACCATTCAGGCTTTCTACGCCTGACCCTATTTTTTTTGGAGCTTTAATGACCGCAACCGCACCGGTCGCCAAGCCCAAGATGACTCACCGCGAAATCCTCACTGCCCTCACGGGCATTTTGATGGGCATGTTCGTCTCCATCTTGGCCAACACCGTTGTTTCCAGCTCGCTGCCGCTGATCGTCTCGGATCTCAACGGCAGCCAGACCTCCTACACCTGGGTGGTCACCGCCACGCTGCTGGCGACCACCATCGCCACCCCGATCTGGGGCAAGCTCGCCGACCTGGGCAACCGCAAGCTGCTGCTGCAGATCTCGCTTTCCATCTTCGTCCTGGCCTCGGCCGCGGCAGGCTTCTCGCAGGACACCAGCTTCCTGATCGCCATGCGCGTGGTCCAGGGCCTGGCTGGCGGTGGCGTTGGCGCCTTGGCACAGATTGTCATGGCCGATTTCCTCTCCCCTCGTGAACGCGGCAAGTACATGGGCCTGTTCGGCGCTGTCATGGCCGTTGGCACCGTGGGCGGCCCGTTGATCGGCGGCTTCGTTACCGATGCCATCAACTGGCGCTGGAACTTCTTCATCGCCTTGCCGTTCGCCATCGCCGCGGTCATCCTGATCCAGCGCACCTTGCACCTGCCGGCCATTGCCAAGCGCAAAGTCAAGATCGACTACTGGGGCATCGTCCTGCTGTCCGCCGGCGTCTCGCTGCTGCTGATCTGGATGTCGCTGGGCGGCTCCCAGTTCGAGTGGGCCTCGGCGACCAGTTACCTGATGATTGCCGGCGCGGTAGTCCTGCTGGCACTGTTCATCCTGGTTGAGACCAAGGCTACGGAGCCGCTGCTGAGCCTGGGCCTGTTCAAGAACCGCACCTTCACCTTCGCGGTCATCGCCTCGCTGGCCATTGGTGTTTCGATGTTCGGCACCTCGGTGTTCCTCAGCCAGTACATGATCATGGCCCGTGGCGCATCAGCCACCATGGCCGGCCTGATGACCTTCCCGCTGATGGGCGGCTTGCTGGTCATCTCCACCATCGGCGGTGCGCTGATCTCGCGCACCGGCAAGTGGAAGGCGCTGGTCGTCACCGGTTCTGTGCTGGTTGTCATCGGCTTGTTCCTGCTGGGAACCATCCACTACGACACCAACTATGCGCTGGTCGCTACCTACATGTTCATTCTCGGCGCCGGCATGGGCCTGGTCATGCAGAACATGGTGCTGGTGGTGCAGAACTCGGTCCACGTCAAGGAACTGGGCGTAGCTTCCTCGGCCGTGAACTTCTTCCGCACCCTCGGCGGCACTGCAGGTACCGCGGGACTGGGCGCCGTACTGGCGACTACCGTGCCGAGCATGATCGCCGACCGCCAGTCCGATTTGGCCGCAGCCCTGGCCTCCCTGGGCGACCAGGCCAAGGAACTGACCGCGGCTCTGGGATCCGGAAACCTGCCTTCGGTGGCCGCGATGCCTGAACCGGTCCGCGTGATCTTCGAGTCCATCTACGGCGATGCAGTGCCTTCGCTGTTCGCCATTGCCGCTCCGCTGTCGCTGATTGTCGTCGTGGCTGTCTGCCTGATCCCCAACCAGTCGCTGAAGACCCAGACCGCAAGCGAACGCATGCAGGATCTGGACGCGGAGGACAAGGGCGCAACCAAGGCAGAAAAGCCAGCTGGCAACTAGGAGATCCAGTGCAGGTTCCAAGCAAAGCCGATGAGGCCCCGGTGGCGGAACGTCCCGATTTGTACGCCAGTGCCGAACAGGAGCTGTTCTCGCTGATCGCGCTGACGGCGCGCGCCAAGCGGGAACTGGCCACCCGACTCGACAGCAGGCTCACCCCAGGCTATCTACCGGTGCTGGGCATGATCCTGCGCAGCCAGCGCATCACCCAGTCCGAAATCTGCGAAAGGCTGCTGGTCGACAAGGCCTCGCTGTCGCGAATGATCACGAAACTGGAACAGCTGGAACTGGTCAAGCGAGAAGTCGACCCGGACGACCGTCGGGTATTCCACCTCCTGCCTGCCGAATTTGCGGCAGAAAGGTGGCATGAAACCTTCCACGGGTGGCGCACGGAACTGCGCTCGCGGATGACCGATTGGGACGATGAGGATCTGTCGAAACTCATCGATCTGCTCAGTCGATTGAACTTGGAAATCCAGTCACTCTAGTTCGCTTCACCCTCTGGCCGGTCTTCTCGGAAATACCGAGAAGACCGGCCAGAGAAGCTTAAATTCCCTTGCTTGCAGGGGCATTCCTCCGCGCTGAAATGTGCAGCAGCCATCCTGTCGGTTCGGGTTGCTACGTTCATGCACATGAGCGAATCCTTGAGCAAAGCAGAGAAAATCGAAGACCACACCGGTTCAAGCATGGGCGAATGGGTAGGCACAATGGACGCCGCCGGCCTGCGCGACTTGAAGCAGAGCGAACAGGTGCAGATGCTGCTTCCACTGATGAAGGACCGTGATGAAAGCCAGAGGCTTCTCTGGGCCCGGCGCATTGCCTCCGAGTACCGGCAGCTCTAAGCGGGTCGTAGACTGAGCTCATGGCAATCAAAAGCAGCAACACGTCAGCCATCGCCAATGCCACCGGCATCGAGTGGGACCAGTGGTGCGCCAAACTGCGTGCCGGCGGAGCCGACGAGATGACGCATAAGGAGATGGCCGAACTGGCCATCACCGGCATTCCCGCAGCAGTCGAAAATCCAGAATGGTGGGCCCAATCCGTCGCGGTGGCCTATGAGCAGCACATCGGAAGGCGCGTACCTGGCCAAGCCCAGGACGGCACCTTCCAGGGCTCGGTCAGCAGCACCATCGATGCCGATTTGGATACGGCACTGGAGCGCTGGGTCGCCTGCGTGAAAGACCGCAAGGAATTCAACGGGAACGAACTATCCGAACCTGCACGCACCAGCGGTTCCGAGCGCTGGCGGTACTGGCGGGCGGACTTCAGCGATGGCACCAAGGCACAGGTAGACATTGGGCTCAAGGGCGAAAAATCCTCGGTAGCCATAAACATCACTAAGGCTGAATCGCCTGAGCAGGTGTCTGAATGGAAGAGCTTTTGGCGACAAATTTTGGCTGAATTCAAGGGATAGCCAGTGCTTTTCGACAACTCACACTGGGGTTTCTAGGCAATATGACCAATGGTTACCGCGCCAACTAGGACATGGCACCTCGTAGCTGTCACAATATTTATCTGGTAGATGCCTCACGCCAAAGTTCTATCAGCAACCACCGGCGGCGAGGCACAGCTTTCAACAGGTGGAGTGAGTGCCCATGGGCCTAATTGTTCAAAAATTTGGCGGTTCTTCCGTTTCAGATGCCGAAGGCATCAAGCGTGTAGCGCGCCGAATTATTGATACCAAGTCCAAGGGCCATGACGTCGTCGTCGTTGTTTCCGCAATGGGCGACACCACCGATGACCTGCTGGATCTGGCAGGCCAGCTCACCGACAATGCACCTGCCCGCGAAATGGACATGCTGCTCTCCGCCGGTGAACGCATCTCGATGTCGCTGCTGGCAATGGCCATCAACCAGTTCGGCGAGCAGGCCGCATCATTCACCGGCTCGCAGGCAGGCCTGATCACCGATTCGACCCACGGCAAGGCCCGCATCATGGAGGTCTCCCCGCAGCGGGTGCGCCGGGCCATCGACCGCGGATTCGTTGCCATCGTCGCTGGATTCCAGGGCATGAGCAAGGAATCCAAGAACATCACCACCATGGGCCGTGGCGGCTCGGACACCACTGCCGTGGCACTGGCCGCGGCTCTGGGCGCCGATGTCTGCGAGATCTACACCGATGTGGACGGCGTCTACACCGCCGACCCACGCGTGGTCGCCTCGGCAAAGAAGATCGAGAAGATCACCAGCGAGGAAATGCTGGAAATGGCCGCCAGCGGCTCGAAGATCTTGCACCTGCGCTGCGTTGAATACGCCCGCCGCTTCGGCGTGCCGCTGCACGTGCGCTCCTCATTCAGCACCAACGAGGGCACCTGGGTGCTCCCGGATCCCGAAGACAAAATCAAAATTCAAGAGGGAGAACCCTTGGAACAGCCAATCATCTCAGGTGTCGCCCACGACCACTCCGAAGCCAAGGTCACCATCATTGGCGTACCTGACATTCCGGGCAAGGCCGCACAGATTTTCGGTGTGATCGCCGCTGCGCAAGCCAATATCGACATGATTGTGCAGAACATCTCGACCCGCGGCTCTGGTGCCACCGATATTTCCTTCACCCTGCCGATGACCGAAACCAAGCACGTGCTGGAAGCGCTGAATACCGCAAAGCCTGAGATTGGCTTCGAGGATATCGAGCACAATGACGAGGTTGGCAAGCTTTCGCTGATCGGCGCAGGCATGCGCTCGAACCCAGGCGTATCCTTCACCTTCTTCGAAGCACTGCACCGTGCAGGGGTGAACGTGGACATGATCTCGACGTCCGAAATCCGCATCTCCGTGGTCACCGATGCCCACAAGCTCAATGACGCAGTACGCGCAATCCACACCGCGTTCGATCTGGACACCGACGTGGAAGCCACCGTCTACGGCGGCACCGGACGCTAAGCGCTGATTAGCCAAGCGAAGAACGCCTGCGAAACAATTTCTGTTTCGCAGGCGTTTTTCATTTTGGTTTCTACTTGGCCGGTTCCAGCGTCTTGGTGTAGACGATGTCGCCCAGCCCATTGCGCAGCGTGACGGTGAACAAGTCCTGCTCGTCAAGATCGACGTGGCCGAAGAACTGGCCCTTGCCATCGCGCGGCGACTGGTTCGTGGTGCCTGCGAGCGAGAAGTCCACACGCGGCCCGAAAGTACCGTCCATCTGGTTCGGCCCGAAGGAACCGGCATTCACTGGCCCGGCCACGAATTCCCAGAACTCATTGAACTCGCGGAATGCCGCGCGTTCGGGCGAGTAGTGGTGGGCTGCGCAGTAGTGGACATCGGCAGTCAGGAAAACGACGTTCTTGATGCCGCAGTCCTTGACCGCCTTGAGCAGCCGGGCCAATTCCAGCTCGCGGCCCAGCGGTGCCCCGTGGTCAGCGTTGGAAATTGATTCCTGGGCTTTGCCATCTGGAACGATGATGCCCAGCGGAAGGTCATTGAGAATGACCTTCCAAGTGGCCTTGGACTTGGCTAGGGAATCCACCAGCCAATTCAGCTGATCTTCGCCGAGAATGGATGTGGACTTCCCTTCCATTCCAGCGGTGTTCTCCGACTTGTAGCTGCGCATGTCCAACGCGAACAGGTCAAGCGCAGGGCCGCGGGAGATCTTGCGGTAAATTCGAGCCGCCTCGAAACCGGTGCCTGGGCGCAGGGCGCGCGGGTCGGCGATGGGCTGGTATTCCTGCCAGGCCTGGCGTCCGCGAGCTGCCAAGGTGTTGATATCGCGAACGGTGTAGCGCTCATCTTCGATGATCTCGCCCGGCCACCAGTTGTTGTGGGTCTCGTGGTCATCCCACTGGGCAATCACCGGAACTTCGGAATACATGGCCCGCACGTTGCGGTCCATCAGGTTGTAGCGGTGCCGGCCGCGGTACTCGTCCAGGGTTTCGGCCACCTTGGAGACTTCTTCGGTGACCAGGTTGCGCCAGATCTGGCCATCAGGCTCCACGACCTCTGCGGCGATCGGGCCATCGGCGTAGATGGTGTCGCCGCTGTGCACGAAGAAATCCGGCTTGGTCGCATGCATGGCCGCGTAGGCGCGCATGCCGCCGATCTCTTCATTGATGCCCCAGCCCTGGCCAGCGGTGTCGCCGGACCAGACAAAGCTCTGGGCTCGGGAGGCGTCATGATTGCGGCGACCGGTCAGTGCAGGTGCGGTGCTGAACCAGCCATCCTGCGTCTCGCCAAGGGTTCCGTTGTCGTCCTCAAAACCGATGGTGACTGCGAAGCGGGTTCCGGCAGGCAGGTGCTGGGCATTGATCTTTGCGGTGAAGTCGGTGGCCTCGCGGGCGTAGGCGCCGTGCAATGTCCTGGCGAATGATCCACGGCCGCGGATGATTTCCCCGGTCTCATCTACCGCGCGCAGTTGAGCACGCAAGCGGCCTTCGCCGGAGCTGCGTGCCCAGAGCACGGCATTGCTCGTGGAGACATCACCCATGGAAAACCCGCTGGTCAGGCCAAGTCGGGAACGCACGAGGCGGGGGCTGCTGGAAGCCAGCGCTGCTCCCGTCGGCCCGACCAAGGTCAGGGCGCTGGCACCGAGAGCACCGGTGAGCAATTTGCGACGCGAAATATCAGTCATGCGCCTCAGTGTTCACGACTCGATCAGCCGTTTCATTGAGCCAAGATGAACACAAGAAGAAATTAATTCCTGGCAATCCAGTGGCTGTGCACGAGCGAGCGCACCTGCGCGAATTTGCAAGCCGCTTGGCGTTCCTCCAGCCTGCCGCCGGAACTCCGAATGCTGGCAGACTTGGACAATGAGTTCAACGCGAGTGATTTCTGGCCCGCCCTCGGCGGATCATCCTGTTCCCCCGGCGGTGCGCGCAGCAGCTGGTCCGGCAGAAATCGAGGGTATCTGGCAAAACGCGCTTGGCGGAGTCACCTACCGCATCGGCTCGGGCGAACAAATACGCTTCGCCAAGTGGTCACCGGGATGCCCTCCGGAAGCGGAAGGCGATCTGAAAACTGAAGCCCAGCGCATGACATGGGCAGGAAAATTCATTCGGGTCCCGGAAGTGCTCTCCTGCGAAGAACAGGCTGACGGCCAGCTGCTCATCACCGCCGCATTGCACGGGCACAGCGCAGCCAGCAGCCTGGGCAAAAGCGACCCTGCGCGTTCAGCCCACGCTGTCGGCCACGGACTGCGGCAAATGCACGATGCCTTGCCCATTGGAGCATGTCCCTTCGACTGGGATCTGGAATCCCGTATTCAGCATCTGCCAGCCGATCAGCAGGCCGAGTTTCTCGACAACGCCCCGGAACTGGATCTTGTGGTGTGCCATGGCGATGCGTGCCTGCCAAACACGATCATCACCGACGACCATGAATTCAGCGCGCATGTGGATTTGGGCATGCTGGGACTCGCAGACCGCTGGGCAGATCTGGCCATTGCCGCGTGGAGCACCGAGTGGAACTACGGGCCTGGTTTCGAACAGTACGTCTACGCGGGCTACGGCATCGAACCGGATGAGCGGAAGATCTCTTTCTATCGCCGGGTCTGGGACGCCGCCTAGGGTGCCTTCGCTAACGTGCCACGTATCGGTGTTCAGGTCGGCCACGGGTTCCGTATCCAAGCTGGAGCTCCAGGGATTCATTGGCCACCAGCGCCGCCAAATAGCGTTGCGCTGTCGCACGGGCAACCCCCACCGCTTCTGCAACCTCGGCAACGCTCATCGGTTCGGCCGCTTCTTTCACGCAGGAAAGCACTGCGTGCTCGGTCGGGGCGGCGCCCACTGACGCACTGGATTCCTCGCCGCCTTGGAGCGACCGGTACAACCGGTCCACGCCCTGCTGGTTGAACTCCGTGGTCCCGGCCAATTGGCGGCGGTAGCGCGCCCAGCCTTTGAGCTTGGAAGCCAGGGTCTTGGCATCGAAAGGCTTGATGATGAAGGCCAGCGCGCCTGAGCGCAGCGCCTTGTCGATGTTCTTCGGCTCAATCGCCGCGGAGATCATGATCGCATCGACATCGAGTTCTCTGAGCAGCTCGATTCCGCTCACATGCGGCAGGTAGAGGTCCAGCAGGACCAAATCGGGTTTCAGGCTCTGCACCAATTTGGGGACCACGCGCGGATCCTGCACAGGTTCCAAAGCCTGGAACCCGGGGATGGCATTGACCATCTCCGCATGCAGCTCGCCAACCCGGAAATCGTCATCAACGATCAGCACCCGATAATTTCCGCTGCTGTTCTCGTTCAAAGTTGCACTCCTTCACTGTGGTCATTTTCTGAACTGGATGGTTCAGCCAGCACCGCCGGCAAGCGTGCTGCAAACACTGCACCTGAACCATCGGTGCCGCGATCCGCGATCCAGACATCCCCGCTGCGGGCCTGGGCGAGCCGCTTGATCAGCGGCAGTCCTACGCCACGCCCATGCTCGTTGCCCAGATGGGATCCGGTGCTGACGTCCCGCGCGAAGACATCCTCGTCGGTGGTGATGCCAGGTCCCGAATCGGCCACGGCAATGTGCAGGGTGTTCCCCTCGGACAGCAGATCGATTTCCACCCAGGGTTCAGCCTCCGCACTAAGCGCCGCGGTGAAGGCGTTATCCAGCAGATTTCCCAGGACCGCGGTGGCATCCTGGGCATCATGGGCCGAGGCGATCTGCCCGAAAAGCATGGATTGCGGGGACACCCGCAGTTCGATACCCAATTCGTGGGCACGCACCGCCTTCGCCGAAATGAACGCCGCGAGGTAGGCATCCTGGATGGCCTCCAGCCCGGGAACCTGGGCGATCTTCGGCCCTGCTTCCATCACCTCGCGCAGGTAGTCTTCGGCCTGTTCAATCTTCCCCAGATTGATCAACCCGAGGACCGCATGCATGCGATTGGCGAATTCATGGCGTTGGGCGCGCAGCGCGTCGGCCATGTCCTGCACCGCGTCGAGCTTGGTGCCCAGCGCTTCGAGCGTGGTGACGTCATGCAGCAGCACGACCAGCCCGAGATCCACCCCGTCACGGACCACCTTGTTCACGCGGGCGATAAGCGAATTCCCATTCGCCCCGATGCGCACCGGCGCGGGGTCGCATTCCTTGATCGCCTTGACCAGCCGGGGATCCAGGCCAGCGGATTCGAAGTGGCGGCCCACCACGTCTTCCAATTCCGTGCGGTGCGGCAGGCCCAGCAGCTGCCGGGCAGCCTTGTTGCGCACGGTGATCCGCTTGTCTGCGCCAATGCCCATGACGCCTTCGGTGACACCGTAGAGCACAGCCTGCTGGTCCCTGACCAGCTGGGCGATTTCGGCCGGTTCCAGCCCCAGGGTCTGGCGCTTCAAGCGGCGGACGGTCACCCGTCCGGCGAACACTGCCACGGCCGCGGCGAGCACCGCGAACAAGACGATCCAGGCGAAGGATTCAAGCAGCGCCCCGGTCAGGGAATCAGTGGTCACGCCCACGGAAACCTCGCCGACAACGGCACCCGAGGCGGCATAGATCGGGACCTTGGCGCGCACCGATTCCCCGAGGGTTCCGTGTTCCCGGGAAACCGCTTCAATGCCCTCCAAAGCGACCGGGTCGGTGGAAACCATCTGGCCCAGTTCTTCGGGGTTCGGATGGCTCAGGCGCAGTCCGCGGTCTTCGGTGATCACCACGAAATAGGCTTGCTCCTGCTCGATGACGGCGTCAGCAAGACGTTGCAGCTCTCCTTCGGCGAGCGCCTGCGGATCCAGCTTGTCCTGCTGGGCGTAGCGTGAAACCTGCTCGACGACTTCCGGCAGCACCGCCACGGTGCGGGCGATGGTCAGCGAAGTGTCCTCCGCTTTCGAATACACCCGGTCATAGCTGGCGAAAAGCGTTCCTGCGGTAACCAGGACAATCAAGACACCTACGACCAGGAATTGCAGTCGCATGATGCGGGAGGCGAAATGCCGGGTGCCGGCGCCAGAACGGAACATGCCACCCAGCATAAACCCATCCTCCCACGCTCGTGATTTTAATGAGCAAAAAGATGGCAAAGAACTTAACCGTTCAACAATAAGCACAAGACGCGCAAAGTGAGCACCGCCACGTACCTTGGATTAGTGCCTCGCCCGGCTTGCGGGGCCAAAGGATTCACTCACACTGAAATGGAGGTCGGGTCAATGCTTGTTGCACTCGGATTCCTCATGGTCGCCACCTTCATGGTGCTGATCATGACAAAGCGCATGACGCCCTTGCTGGCATTGATTCTGGTACCGACCATCTTCGGCTTATTCACCGGTGCCGGATTCGGCCTGGGCGACATGGTCATGGACGCAGTCAAGGACATGTCCGGAACCGCAGCCCTGCTGATGTTCGCGATCATGTACTTCGGCATCATGATCGACGTCGGATTGTTCGACCGCCTGGTCTCCGGCATCCAGAAGCTGGTTGGCAACGACCCGGCCAAGGTCGTCATGGGCACCGCGCTGCTCACCGCAGTCATCTCGCTGGATGGCGATGGATCGACCACCTTCATCGTGGTCACCGCCGCCATGCTGCCGATCTACCAGCGCCTGGGCATGAGCCCAGTGGTCCTGACCTGTGTCGCCGGCCTGACCAACGGCACCCTGAACATCGTTCCGTGGGGCGGCCCAACGGCCCGCGCCGCCGCGGCACTGGGTGTGGACGCTTCGGAAATCTTCGTGCCGATGCTGCCTTCGCTGGGCATTGCCCTCATTGTCATTGCCCTGTTCGCCTGGCAGATGGGTGTTTCCGAGCGCCGCCGCCTGCAGCGCGAGCGTCCGGAAATCTGGGGCACCGAGCTCGGCGGCGGCAACGTTGCCACCCCAACCGAAGGCAAGACCCCGGGTGGCACCTCCCCTGCCGGTGGCAACCTGGCAGTTCTGGAATCCGTGGCCCGCAAGGGCGATGGCACCGAATTCTCCACCATGGACGGCACCGTGCTGGATCCGGACCGCGAGACCCTGCGTCCCAAGGTGTTCTACTTCAACCTTGCGTTGACCGTCGCCATCATGGTGCTGCTGGTGGTCGATGTCATGCCGCTGCCATATCTGTTCATGGTGGGTACCGCGATCGCGCTGATTGCCAACTTCCCGAAGGTCTCCGACCAGGTGAAGATGATCGCCGCTCACTCCAGCGAAATCATTGCAGTGGTCTCCATGGTGCTCGCAGCGGCAGTGCTCACCGGCGTGCTCTCCGGCACCGGCATGGTTGACGCCATGAGCCAGTGGCTGGTGGATGTCATTCCTGCCTCCATGGGCCCCTACATGGCGGTGCTGACCGGCTTGATCTCGATTCCTGCCACCTTCCTGATGAGCAACGACGCCTTCTACTTCGGTGTCTTGCCGGTTCTCGCCGAAGCTGGCGCGCACTTCGGTGTTCCAGCGGTGGATATGGCTCGCGCCTCCATCACCGGTCAGCCGGTGCACATGCAGTCTCCGCTCGTTCCAGCCATCCTGCTGCTGGTGTCGCTCTCTCGTGTGGACTTGGGCGATCACCACAAGAAGGTGCTGTGGCGCGCGTTGGTGGTCTCCCTGGTCATGCTTGCTTCAGGCATGCTCCTCGGTGTCATCCACATGGGCTAATGCCCCAAGGACCGATGGTCCGTCGTCAGCCTGGCTCCGCGCCACCCGGATTACTCGATTCGGGCAGCGCGGAGCCCGGTGTTTAAGCTGGGCCCAGCACTTTGAGCCGGACACCCATAGCGGCTCTCCGCAAACCGCCACTTCGCATCCGCTCGGCAAGCTCGGCCTCTCGTGGAATGCTGGAGTCAGGCCCAACCCTCCGGGATTCGAGGAATTCACCCACCCCGTCCCCAAGCGAAGGAAGCATCCAGCGCATGGAAAGAGAACCTCTCGAGAACAGCATTTCCCTGGCCCAGCTCGAAGCCGTGGTCATGATCGTGGACTACGGCTCATTCACGGCCGCTGCGGATATCCTCGGCATTTCCCAGCCCTCCTTGTCCCGCCGCATCAGCGCCCTGGAACGCACCTTGGGCCTGCCCGTCTTCCGGGCCTCCGGCAGGGACATGGTCCTGACTGAGATCGGCCGGAGCATCATTCCCGCCGGACGCCGCGCATTGCGCGAAGTCGCCGCGATCGGAAGCATCGCTTCCTCCACCCGTGCGCTGGCCACCGGGTCCCTGCGCATCGCAGGCCTGCCCTCGCTGGTTGGCGGAATCATGCCCGAGTTCATCGGCCCATTCCATCGCCGCCATCCCGGCGTCCGGATCGAGATCCTGAGCGTGGAGGATGGCGAGCAGCTTGCCGACTCGCTTCGCTTGAATCGCGCCGATCTGGCCTTCGGCGTGAACGAGCGCATCCCTGCAGATCTCATCGGAAAATCATTGCGCGATCAGCAGTTCTCGGCGGTCGTATCCGAGGAGACCGAGGTGGACCCCGATACCGGGCTGAGCGCTGAACTGCTCAATTCCCTCACCCTTGCCACGCTCCCGCAGGGCACCTCGATCCGCAAGATCACCGACGAGGTGTACCGCAGCTTCAAGGCCACCGCTCCACGGCTCATCACCACAACGCAACGTGACGCGCTGGTGCATCTGAGTGTCGCGACCGGCGGGATCACATTGGTTCCGCGAATCATGGCCAGCACCGCCGTGATCTTCGGCGGCAAGCAGGTTCCACTGCTCTTGCCGGCCAGCAGGCCGCTGGGCGTGATCTATCGACGCGACGAGTACCGCAATCCGGCAGTGGACGAGTTCCTCAAGTTCCTCTGAGACCGAAGTCTCGGTGCGGCTGCAGTGCCCTTGGGCTTCTGCGGGAAATTGGCGTTTCATGCGCTGAATGCATGGATCGTCCCAGCCTTGCTATTGGTTCCTTCCGCGTTTGACGTGGTCAGCTGGAGGGATAATCCAGCCAAGGCTTGACCAAGGAGTGCAGAATCGTGAATTCCCTGCGGACGGCATCCGCTGCCATGCGAAATTCCAAGCGGACGCGGCGCAGGATGTTCGCCATCATGGCTGCTGCCCTGGTTCTGGCTCTCCTCGTGACTGCGGGCTTCGCGTTCCTGCGGCTGCAGGGGAACATTTCGGTGTCTGCGCTCAGGGCATCCGACTCGGAAATCCCCGATTCCAGCGAAGGGCTGAATGTGCTGGTGCTCGGTTCGGATAGCCGGGATTTCAGTTCCACCGGCTTCGGCTCCGACACCGGTTCCCGGCGCAGCGATTCGATGCTTCTGGTCCATGTGTCCCCCGGGAATGAGCGCATCGAAGCGATCCAGATTCCCCGCGATACCGTTATGCAGCGTCCCGCCTGCGCGGATACCGGATCTGGTGCCTATGCCGGTGGCTACGGCATGATCAACTCCGCGCTGAATTACGGGCCCGCGTGCTCCGTCGCAGCGGTGGAAGCCCTCACGGCAGTTCGCCTCGACCATTTCATCGAAGTGGACTTCGAAGGATTCATTTCGATCATCGACGCGCTGGGAGGTGTCAAGGTGTGCCTTGCCCAGCCGATGTCGGATCCGAAAGCGAATCTGGATCTTCCCGCCGGGCGGCAGGAACTGGACGGAACCGACGCGCTGGCCTTGGCCAGGACGCGCCATGCAGTTGGCGATGGCAGCGACCTGGCCCGGCTGGGAAACCAGCAGAAGGTCATGTCCGCCATCGTCCAGCGTGCCACGAGCAAGGAAGTCCTCGCACGCCCTGACCGGCTCTATTCCTTCCTCGACGCCACCACCTCTTCGATGACCGTCGACCCGCAGCTCAGTTCGCTGCAGGACCTTGCGTCACTGGCTGCAAGGATCAAGGAGGTCCCCACTGACAAGATCGTCTTCATGACCATGCCGAACCAGCCTGCGCCATCAAACGCCAACCGGGTGGTCCCGGCCCCTGACGCAACCCTCATCTTCGAACGCATCAAGCAAGGCATCCCAGTTAATCCCGATTCCGATTCCGCGACCGGAGCATCTGCTGCTGAGCAATCCGCCAACCGGAAGTTGCCTCTCAGCATCGTCAACGGCGCGCACGTAAGCGGTCTTGCCGGACAGTTCGCGAACGACGCCACGAAGCAGGGCTACACGGTCATCTCGATCGCTACCGCCGCGACTTTGCAGGCGCAGTCCAAGCTGCTGATTCCGGACACCGATGATGCCAGGAGAACGGCCGCTGCTTTCGCAAAAGTAATGAATCTCGATATCAAGGCCTCGGTCGCCGAGGTCGAAAGCATCGAATTAATCCTGGGCCAGGACTACCAGGATCTGGAGCGGCCCGAGAAGAAGCCCGTCCAGATGGACAGCCGCAACGCCGACCAGGATCTTTGCGGCTAGCCCGGCGCCAAGGCGGGCAAGACCGGGAATCCCGGCTGCTTTCGTCTGTCCAAGCTCTACATTGCGAGGTGGTTCCCCGTGAGCATTGCAGGCATCAACGGCAATGAATTCATCGTCCTGGCCATTCTGGCGGCCGTTCTGCTCGGGCCCGAGAAACTGCCGGACTATGCGCGGAAAACTGCCACGCTGATTCGGCAGTTGCGCCGTCTCGCCGCTGATGCCGAGGAACAGCTCCGCGAGGATCTCGGTGATGAATTCGAGGATCTGGATCTGAAAAGGCTCGACCCTCGGCAATATGATCCTCGCAGGATCATCAGCGACGCGCTACGCGAGAATCTCGATGAACTGACAGGCCAGGCGCTGTCGGATTCCGCTACTGCGAGGAAGCCGGCTCCGCCTCGCTCACCGCCACCGCCAGCGCCTTCCGGCCCGGCTCCCTTTGACGACGAAAGCACCTAGTTGGCTTCGCTCTCAGGTGCCCGGGCGGCCGCGGGCCACGCAGGGTCGGCAAAGCCAGGCTTGATCCAGCAGAAACCAATCATCGATGATTCGGAAAGCCGGCCCTGTTTCGCAGCCCGCGGCACTCGGGATCATCATCGCGAGCACACGAATTCCGGACCCAACGGGGACCGTTGCAGTTCCGGTGGCTTGCCAGCCAACAGTGATGGCCAGCAAGCAACTGCCTGCCTAGCTTGCGGACTTATCGAGGTTCCAATTCGGAACAGTATTTTTTCCCCTGGTGCCTTCGCAGCAATTCCGGGAGCAGGCACCGCTGCCCGGGCCCAGCGCCTTGCTGCCGGAGATGGTTCTTTGCTCCGGGTGCTCTCCACGCACTTGAGCTGCGCGTTCCAGGACCAAATCGACCAAGCCGCTGACAAAGGCGGGCAAAATGCCGACGCTATCGGCACGGAGAAACGCCATCCCCAACTCACGCGCTGTCTGCGCCGCTTCGGTATCCAAATCGAATTTCACCTCCATGTGGTCGGAGACGAAACCTAGCGGAACCACCAGTACCGCTTCAATTCCAGATTCCGAAAGCTCGCGCATGCGGTCATTGATGTCCGGTTCCAGCCAAGGGGTGTGCGCAGATCCGGATCGGGAGCAGAACACCAGCTCGGCATCCAATTGTTCATCTCCATGCAATTCCCCGCTAAGCCACGCCATGAGCTCTTCATGCTGCCCCTGGTAGCCAGCGGTGAATTTCTCCGATGATTTCTGCATCGCCGTCGGAATTGAATGGGTTACGAAGAGGATCTTGTGGCGACCGCGATCCAGGCTGCCGACAAGCCGCTTGAGATCTGCCAGCCCTCGCCGGAGGCATTCGAGCTGGGCCTGGGCGAATCCCGGGTGGTTATAGTACTGGCGGACTTTGTCAATCATCACCTCGATGCCTTCTGCTTCCAGTGCGGCCACGGCACCTGCAAAATCCTCCCGGTATTGCCGGCAAGAGGAATACGAGGAGTATGCCGAAGTGTCAATAGCCAGGAACCTGCGCGAGCCGTGCATGCGCGCATGGTTACCGACCACTTCAGCGAGATACGGTTCCCAGTTCCGGTTGCCCCAGAGCAGCGGCGCATCAATGCCGCGGCTCGCGAATTCATCTTGGAGCGCCCGCAGCAAAGCCTGGTTCTGCTCGTTGATCGGTGATTTTCCACCGAACATGTAGTAATGCTCGCCCACCTCTTCGAGGCGTTCATCTGGAATCCCTCGTCCCCGAGTGACGTTCTGCAGGAAGGGAAGGACATCAGCTGGCTTCTCCGGTCCGCCAAACGACATCAACAGGATTGCATCGAACGGGGCTACCGACATGTTTCCCATCAGGATCTTCCACACTTTCTCCTGGAACAACTGCCGGCATGGGCAAGCTCCTCCCGCCGCCGGCAGATGCAAAAATTTATCTAGATTGGCTATTATCTAGCTAAGCTAATGATAATCCGTTGGCTGGCATATCTCCAATTCGCCTGCACCCGGCTGGGCGAGCCCGGTTCCCTGCAGCGACCTAGCGCTGGAGCATTCGAAGCGTGGCAGGGGGTTCCAGCACCTAGCTCGCGCCGAGGCTATGGGCCAGTTCGAGCTCTATCCGCTCGTTGCGGAATTGATGCCCGGAATCAAGCAGCTTGCGCGGGACGATCCGCTGATCGGCCATGGCCAGCAGTTGCGACCCTTCGGCGCCAAGCACCAATTTCGGGGCAGCACCGGGGACCGGTATTACTGCGGGCCGGTGCACCGCGCGCGCCAGGGCCCGGGTGAATTCGGCGTTGCTGACCGGCTGCGGCGCTACCGCATTGACGGGGCCAGCCAATTGTGAATCCCAGAGCGCGCGATGGTAGATGTCCAGCAGGTCATCAAGGCCGATCCACGACAGCATCTGCTGTCCACCGCCCAAGGGTCCGCCCAGGCCTGCGGAGAATATCGGGCGCAGAACAGCGAGCATCCCGCCCTTGGGGCTGAGCACGACACCGGTGCGGATCTGCACCCGGCGCATTGAACCGCCGCCTTCTTCGGCAGCTTGCTCCCATCGCTGCACGACGCCTGAGAGGAAGTCCGGGGTGCCGGCCGGCGGGGAATCGAACTCGTCCAGCGGGTCCGCTCCGGCTGAAGCGCCATAGAACCCGATGGCCGAGGCGCTGATGAAGGTACGGACATCTGAACGTGCCGCCAGCAGGGCGAGGGAGCGGGTGGGCTCGATCCGGCTGGAGGCGATCGCCTGGCGATGACCCTGGCTGAATCGTCCGAAGATGCTCGCCCCAGCCAGATGGATGACCGCATCGCACCCTTCGAGCAGGCTTTCGTCGGGGTCCGCCGGGTCCCAGCGCCGTTCGCTAGCCGTGTTCGGCGCGTGCCGCACGAGCTTGATGACCCGGTGCCCTCCGGTGGACAAGAAGGCGCAGAGGGCCTGGCCGACCAGTCCGCTTGAACCTGTCACCGCGATCACCAGGGGTTGCAGCCCGGCCTGCGCCGCACGGTGGTGGGCGGCAAAGTCGCCCGCCAACTGGCGGTGCCGGTAGGCGAGCATCGATTCGATCTGCCGCCCGGGCATATTCGACTCGATGCAGTCGCGCACGATGGTGGACTGCTGGCCAGAGGGCTCGAAGTAATGCTCATGCCGCCACCTCACGGCACGTGCAGGAAGGCCGCGCAGCCCAACGGGTTCGAGCTGGTCGACGAAGCTGCGGTTCTGAGCGAAGCCTTCGGGCTGGTGCTTGGCGTTCCACAGCAATCCGCCGGGAAGACCCAAGACGGCTGTTCCGTCTTTCAGCGAGCCCGCTTCCTCGATGACCTTCAGCGGAAGCCACGGTGGCAGGAGCCGGTGGATGGCCCCGGGTCGCGAGAACCAGTCGAAGACGACAGGGGCAGATACCGGCAGCTGGCTGGAGCGCTCAATGTTCATGGCCCCATCGTAGGGGCGGGGACATGTTTTCCCCATGGGCTTTCAGGTTTCTTCCATAAGTCGCGCTGAACCGGCACCGGCTCAAAGGCCCACCAAGGTTCCAGGCCTCTGGAAACTGCAGCGGAGGAAGGGAAGTTCCGCCTTCCAGGCGCTACTCCCGGTACCACGCGGGCAGATAATCCCACGGAGCATCTTCGCCCACTCGCCCGTCAACTGCTTCCCGCAGGAGATCTGCATGCCCTGCATGCCGGCCGTACTCTTCGATCAGATCGCAGATGATTCTGCGTATCGACGCATGCTTGCCTTCGAATTCCAATCCCGAGTCCGCATCCAGCGTCCCTTCCTCGATGATCGACTGCTGGATTTTCCGGCTCTTGGCCACCGCATGGTCGTAGCGTTGGTAAAGGACCTCCGGATCTTCGTCCAGATCCACAACGAACTGCTCACGCCCGTCGGCTGTGAGCTCAAGGAGCACCTCGGGGCGTTGCCCGGCGATGAAGTAGGTGAATTTCTCATCCTCGACCAAAGCAAGGTGCTGCAGCAATCCGCCCAGGCTCAGCTGGCTACTGGGCAGCTTCGTGGCCAGCTGGCGGATGTCCAGCCCGTCGGCCTTGTACCGGAAAGTGGTGCGCAGCCTGTCGAGCATCCCGAACAGATGCTGCTGCTCGGTACCGCCCATGGGCGGTTCCCAGACAGGAAAGTCTTGCATCGCGTCCCCCTTTTCCAGGAAGTGTGAGTTGGCGTACCAAACTGGTTTCATCGGCCCATGAATTGAATAATTAGAAGTATGCCTCTGACCGCCACCATTTTGGAACCCTCGCAGTGGATGCCTGATGCCGCCGAGCATGAAGCACGGGCGCGGGCCTTTGGCGAACCTTTCGTGGATCGGCGCATGAAAGGCAAGAAGCACCCTATCGAGGATTTCCTGTTCACCTACTACACGCAAAAGCCTGGCCAGCTCTACCGATGGCATCCCGGAATGGACGTGGTTCTCACCGGAGAGGCCGCCCAAGAACGCCGCGACTGGAAGTTCTACCGCGTTGTCCAGGGCAGCCACGGCACGGGCTACCAATTTGATGCGCCGGCGTTCGGCAAGGCGCGCGCACGCGCCATCGAGTTCGCCCGAATCATCCTGGCCGGCGCCTCTCAGCGTTCAGGCAATTTCTCCTGCTTCGGCCTCCACGAGTGGGCGATGGCCTACAAGTCGGAGGAAAACGGCATCCGCCATGAATACCTTCCGCTGCGCCTGGGCGCGCAGGGAACCGATGAAGTGGTGGAAACCCACAAGATCCGTTGCACCCACTTCGATGCCTTCCGCTTCTACGCACCCCAGGCCATCGAGCTCAACGAGCTGCAGCCAACCAGGGAAACCCAGCGCGATCTGGAACAGCCCGGTTGCTTGCACGCCAACATGGACCTGTACAAGTGGGCCTACAAGCTCTCCCCGGCGGTACCCAGCGAACTGGTCATGGACTGCTTCGAGCTCGCTTGGGACATCCGCACCATGGACATGCAGGCGTCCCCCTATGATTTGGGCGATTGGGGCCACGAACCCATCCGGATTGAAACTCCCGAGGGCAAGGCCGAGTATGTGCGGTTGCAAAAGGAATTTGCGCAGCGCGCCGATGCGCTGCGCAAGCAATTGCTGGACGTCGCCAACAACCTGCCAATCTCCCGGGAAGACTAGAACTCTGGTTAGGGCCGGGGCATCATGGATGCATGGGCGCAGCACGCGGAAACCACCTGCTGCTGGCCAGCATCGCGGCCAGCGCCGTGGGCCTCTTGCTGGCTTCTTGCGCCGCCGGCAGCGGCCATGAAACTCGCACCCGACTGGAAATCACCATCCGCGATGACGGCACCGAAATCTCGCAGCAGTACACCTTGGAATGCTCTGGCGAGCAAGCCACTGATTCCAGCACCCTTCCCGACGCGTCCAAGGCCTGCTTGCAGCTCGAGCTTGAACCCGGCGTCATCACCGGAAAGCCCGGTCCGGACGAGATCTGCACCGAAATCTATGGCGGGCCGCAGCGGGCCGAAGTCAGTGGAACGCTGCGAGGCGATCCGGTCGATGCGAGTTTCTCGCGGCATAACGGCTGCGCTATCGAGCGCTGGGACACCGCGGCATTTCTCCTCGGTCCAGTGAAACGATAAGTCAATAATCCCGATTAGGGACGTGGAGAAACTAGAATAGTTAGACTATGGAGTTTTTCCTGCTGATCATCGCACTGCTATTCGCCACGATTCTGATTGTCGGCGTCGGGGAACGCATTAAATTGCCCTACCCGATCTTGATGCTGATTTTCGCGACGTTGGCGGGCTTCTTGCCGTTCATGCCCGAAATGCACATCGAGCCAGAACTGATCCTTCCGATCTTCTTGCCCCCTTTGCTTTTCGCTACGGCCCAGCGCAGCAGCTGGTCAGTATTCCGCTTCCGATGGAAGGCCTTGATCAGGCTGGCTGTGGTGCTGATCGTAGTGACAGCAGGCACAGTGGCCGCCACCGCGCTGGCGTTCTCCCCGATCGTTTCCATTCCGCTGGCCCTGGCGCTGGGAGCCGTTGTCGCCCCGCCCGACCCGGTGGCCGTGGATGCCATTGCCACCAAGGTGAAGATGCCGCGGCGCCTGACCTCCCTGCTGGAAACCGAGGGCCTGTTCAACGACGCCATGGCCATCGTGATCTTCCAGCTGGCAGTGCAGGCAACCCTGAATGGCTCGGAGGTCGGGCTCGAGATCATTCCGCAATTCCTGCTTGGCGCCGCAGGCGCCGTAGTCCTGGGCCTGGCCATGGGCTGGGCCATCGGCGCACTGAACCGCTTCGTTCCCAACCTGGCGGCACGTTGCGCAGCCACCTTGGTGGCACCCTATGCGGTCTATATGATTGCCGAGGAGCTGCATATTTCCGGCGTCATCGCGGTCGTGGTCACGGCCCTTGAAATGGTGCGCCGCGACCGTCCCCAGGACTCGGCCGAACGCCTGACCCGGCAGTCCTTCTGGGAAGTGCTCGAGCTGCTGGCCACCGGTTTGGCCTTCGGCTTGATGGGCATCGAGATGAACCAGGTGATCCAGGAGGAAGGCAGCAACCTGATCGGTTTCATCCCGGGCATTGCCGCGATCTGCTTCGTGGTCATCGCCGTGCGTGCGCTGTGGATGCTGGGGACCTACTACCTGCCCAACCGCGCCAAGCCCGCGATTCCTGCACGCAAGGACGCGCTGGTGCTCACCTGGTGCGGCATGCGCGGCCTGGCGACACTGGCCCTGGCGCTGGCGCTGCCAAAGGTCACGGCCGATGGAACTGCCATCGAGGGCCGCAATTTCGTGGTGGTGGCCGCCTGCTCGGTCTTGCTGTGCACCCTGGTGCTGCCGGGCCTGACCCTGCCGGCGCTGATGCGCGTGCTGAAGCTGCGCAATAACGAACAGGACACCAAGCGCGCCCGCCGCGCCCTGGCCCGCCGTGCCGAAGCCGTCGCCTTGTCGGCGCTGCGCAAGAACGTCGAGCTGGAAGAGCTGCCGGAGAACTACCAGCAGGCGGTGCGCCGGCGCATGAACTCGCTGCACACCATCCTGGCCAAGGACCCGGATCCGCATGATGCGATCTCGGACGAGAAGTACACGCAGATCCGTGCGGTGATCGCCAAGGCGGATTCGATCCAGGCCATCGCGCTGGAAGCCGCCCGCGACGAGCTGCTCAAGGCCCGCCGCGAACCGAATATCGACCCGCACCTTGTTGATGAGATTGTCGGGCGCCTCGACCGGCGCACCGCAACCCTGGATCGCTAGGCGGCCTTGCGCTCCAGCTTCACGATGACCTCGTAGTGGCTGGTCTGCGGGAACATGTCCATCACGCGGGCCAGCTGCGGGGTGTAGTTATCCAGCCACTCCAGGTCCCTAGCCAGCGACTTCGCATTGCAGCTGGAGTAGATGACGTGCTGGACATCCGACTCGTTCAGCCACGCCGCCAGCTGCGCGGAAATGCCGCGGCGCGGCGGATTCACGATCACCGCGTCCGGTGCCCAGCCGGCATTCAGCGCGAATTCGGTAGCGTCCTGGGCCTTGAAGTGGACGTCTTCCAATTCCATGGCTTTCGCGCTGGTCTTGGCCGCTTCGACAGCTTCCGTGCTGGTCTCGATCCCGTACACGGTGCGGTCCTCGGCGGCGCAGTGCAGCGCGAAACCGCCCACCCCGCTGTACAAATCCCACACGCTTTCCGGGTTGGCATCGTTGATCCATTGGCGGGCCTGGCGGTACAACGCGGCGGCGATCTCGCTATTGGTCTGGAAGAAGCCTTGGGGACGCAGGTGCATCGGGACGCCGTTCAGCCCGAATTCCAAGGTGCTGCGGCGGGTCAGGATGATTTCCTCTTCGCCTTCAAGCGCCGCCTTGTGCTCGGGCAGGAAGTTCACCGACACCACGCTGTGGCGCGGAAGCTGCTCGAGGAACTGCGGCAGCGAATCGCGCAGCGCGACAAAATGCTTCTTGGTGCGCAGCACCCAGCGGACCATCACCGCCCCGGTATCCGACAGGGTGAGAATCACATGCTTCAGTTCGCCCTTGCGCTTGGGAACATCGTAGGGAATGAGCTTCAAATCATGGATGAACTGCTCGATGACCGGGAACACTGCCCGCAGCGGTGCCGCGATGACGCCGCAGTTGCGCAGATCGACACCGTGGCCGTCGGCATCCAGGATGCCGATGGTCGGTTGCTCGGTGGTCCCGGAAATGACCATCTTGGCCTTGTTGCGGAAGCCCTGCTCGTTGCTGGCTTGGGGCGGAAGGAATTCCAGCGACTGGAAGCCGGAGAGCAGCTGCTGGCAATCCTCGACTTTTGATTGCAGTTGCCGGGCGTAGGGCACCGTCATCAAGGTGCACGAGCGGCAACGGGAGGCAGAAAAGTAAAGGCATTCCATGGTGTTAATGATTTTAGCGAAGATCGGCAGGGGCCGGGCACAGAGCAATCTCGGCGCCGATTGACCGCAAATTTTCAGCTTTGGCCGCTAAGCTCGCAAGTGATCAAAAGTTACTGAGCAGAGTCCCTGGATGGTGCGAAAACCATTCCGGGATGGGTTGTTGAACCGCGAAAGGACAGATGGCACTTCATACCGGTCCCACCACGAACCGCCGTGGATTGGCATTGCTGGCGCTACCGCTGGCCGCGATCATGGGCGCATGCGCCAGCTGTTCCGCTTCCTCGCCCCAGGCCCAAGAAGTTGCTTCCAACCCGGCTCCCACCCCTGCCTCCACCGCTTCAGCCCAGGCATCCATGCCTACCCCGGGCAAGGCCGCATCTGGCTCCAGCCTCCCGGCTCCGGCTTCCTCCCAAAGCGGCACCACCGCACCGACCACGACGCCGGGCAATACGGCCCAGCAGACCAGCAGCCCTGCCGCCCCGGAAAGCTCCGAGACAACTCTCTCGCCACTGGCTTCGGGCGCCAACACCGGCGCTTCCATCAAGGCCCTTCCCAGCGCATCGGCTGGCATGCCCAAGTCCACTACCCAGCTCTTCGCTGCGGTGAACGAGGGCAAGCTGAAGGACGTCAAGGCGGCATTGAAGAAGGGCGCCGACGTTGATGCGCAAGACCAGTCCGGCCGCACCGCGTTGATGCGTGCTGTCATCAACAAGAACCATGCCATTGCCAAGGAACTGTTCAAGGCCGGTTCGGATCCCAATAAGAAGGACGACTTCTACGAGACCCCGTTCCTGCGTGCCAGCGCCAACGGCCAAGTTGAAACGCTCAAGATGCTCATTGACGGCGGAGCGGACCTCGCCTCGGTCAATCGCATGGGCGGCACCGCGCTGGCAGTCGCAAGCGAGAATGGCCAGGTCCAGGCCGTACGCCACCTGCTGCGCACCGGCATCCCTGTCGACCAGGTCAATGACCTGGGCTGGACTGCCCTGCACGAAACCATTGTCCTGGGCCAAGGCACCAGCAACGCCATCACCATTGCGCGCTTGCTGATTACCCACGGGGCCAACCCGCACCTGGAGGACCATTCCGGTTCCGATGCGTTCAAGCTGGCCCGTGAACGCCAGCAGACCCAGATGCTGACCATGCTGCAGGCCGCGGCCAAGCGCTGAGCGGCTGAACCCCAGCCCTAGAGCGCGTCGAGGTAGTACCAGGCGCCGTCCTGCTTCACGAAGGTGCTCACCTCATGCTGCTGCGCCTCATGCCGTCCATCGCGGTAGTGCGCGGCGAATTCCACCACCCCGCGGGAGGCTGTTGCACCGCCGGCGCGGGTTGAAATGATCTCCAAACCCCTCCAGCGCAGCTGCGCATCCAATCCCAGCTCCTTGGGCCTGGTGCTCTCATGCCAGGTCGCCAGCAAATACCGTTCCAAGCCGAGCACGAAGGCGCTGTAGCGCGAGCGCATCAGCTGCTCTGCGGTCTCAGGCAGCACCGAACCATCTTCCCGTCCGTCATGCAACGGTTTGCAGCAGTTTTCGTAGGACAGTTTTGCGGCGTCCAGAACACGGCAGGCGCAGACGGCTTGACTAGCATTTTTCACAGTTTCAGCATACGCGCCAAGCGCTGCCCGGAATCCCGTGAGCCAAAGATCACATGACTTAAACCGCGAGATATCGGTGCTATCGCACACAGGCACGTTTTCCCTGTCACATTCACGGGTAGACTATGAGGGCAAGCTCGCGGAGCGCCAAATCCCCCTGGTGTGAGACGGCATCTCCGTGTGGCATTTAACTTAACCTCGCCAACAGGAGATATGCCGGATGCCCCGCATCGTTGTAGATGTCATGCTCAAGCCAGAAATCCTTGACCCACAGGGCAAGGCCATTGCGGGAGCGCTTCCCCGCCTAGGCTTCACCTCCTTCGAAGCTGTCCGCCAGGGCAAGCGCTTTGAACTGTCAGTGGACGGCGAGGTGACCGAAGAAATCCTCGCACAGGCTCGCGAGGCAGCAGAAACCCTGCTGTCCAACCCGGTGATCGAAGATGTCGTCAACGTCGAGGTAGTCGAAGACTAATGAGCGCCGAACTTCCCCTGATTGGCGACTATTCAACGCCAAGCACCGAAATTTCCGGAGCGCGCATCGGCGTGGTGACCTTCCCGGGCACCCTCGATGACCGCGACGCCGCGCGCGCAGTGCGCGCCGCCGGTGCCGAGGCCGTGTCCCTGTGGCACGCCGACACCGACCTGCAAGACGTCGACGCCGTGGTGATCCCCGGCGGCTTCTCCTACGGCGACTACCTGCGTGCCGGCGCGATCTCCCGCTTCGCACCGATGATGGCGAAGATCGCCGATGCCGCGAACTCCGATGCCAAGCTGCCCGTGCTGGGCATCTGCAACGGTTTCCAGATCCTCACCGAGTCGCACCTGCTGCCCGGTTCGATGATCAAGAACGATCACCTGAAGTTCATCTGCCGCGACCAGCTGCTGCGCGTGGAGAACAACCAGACCGCGTGGACCAACGGGTTCGAAGCCGGCCAGGAGATCACCATCGTGCTGAAGAACCAGGACGGCCAGTACGTCGCTGACGAGAAGGTGCTGGACGAGCTCGAAGCCGAGAACCGCATCGCGTTCTCCTACGTGGGCTGGAACCCGAACGGCTCGCGCCGCTCGATCGCCGGCGTGAGCAACAAGGCGGGCAACGTTGTCGGCCTGATGCCGCACCCGGAGCATGCCATTGAAGCCGGCTTCGGCCCGGATCACCGCGGCACCGACGGCCTGGCATTCTTCACCAGTGTTCTGACCCACCTTGTTGGAGGCAAAAAGTGAGCCAGGAAGCCACTAAGGAATTCAATATCGACACCGTCGATAACGCAGCGGGCACCCCGGACGTGGAACTGCCCTGGGCAGAGCTGGGCCTGAAGGACAACGAGTTCGCCGAGATCGTCAAGATCCTCGGCCGCCGTCCGACCGCCGCTGAATTGGCCATGTACTCGGTCATGTGGTCCGAGCACTGCTCCTACAAGTCCACCAAGAACCACCTGCGCCAGTTCGGGCAGAAGGTCACCGAGGAGATGAAGAAGGACCTGATGGTCGGCATGGGCGAAAACGCCGGTGTCACCGACCTGGGCGACGGCTGGGCCGTGACCTTCAAGATCGAATCGCACAACTCCCCGTCCTACGTGGAGCCCTACCAGGGGGCTGCCACCGGCATCGGCGGCATCGTGCGCGACATCATCTCCATGGGCGCCCGCCCGATCGCCGTGATGGATCCGCTGCGCTTCGGCGCGATCGACCACGAGGATTCGCAGCGCGTGGTGCACGGCGTGGTCTCCGGCATCGGCGGCTACGGCAACTCGCTGGGCCTGCCGAACATCGGCGGCGAAACCGTGTTCGACCCGATCTACCAGGGCAACCCGCTGGTCAACGCGCTGGCAGTCGGCGCGCTGCGCCACGAGGACCTGCGCCTGGCCAACGCCTCGGGCGTGGGCAACAAGGTGGTGCTCTTCGGTGCGCGCACCGGCGGCGACGGCATCGGCGGCGCCTCGGTGCTGGCCTCCGAGTCCTTCGACGACACCAAGCCATCCAAGCGGCCGGCCGTGCAGGTCGGCGACCCGTTCGCCGAGAAGGTGCTCATCGAGTGCTGCCTGGAGCTGTTCAAGGCCTCGCTGGTCGAGGGCATCCAGGACCTGGGCGCCGCGGGCATCTCCTGCGCCACCAGCGAGCTTGCCTCCAACGGCGAGGGCGGCATGCAGGTCGAGCTGACCAACGTGCTGCTGCGCGACTCCACCCTGACCCCGGGCGAAATCCTGATGTCGGAGTCCCAGGAACGCATGATGGCCGTGGTGACCCCCGAGAACGTCGAGGCATTCGAGGCGGTCATGGCCAAGTGGAACGTGGAGTACTCCTGGCTGGGCGAGGTGACCGACACCGACCGGCTGATCATCACCTGGGACGGCGAGGTCATCGTCGACGTGGATCCGAAGACCGTCGCCCACGACGGCCCGGTCTACGACCGCCCTTACGCCCGCCCCCATTGGCAGGACGCGCTGCAGGCAGACACCTTCAAGTCCTCGGCAGCCGGCGCCAACCTGCCGGCCACCGGCGAAGAGCTGAAGGCCGCCACCCTGGAGCTGATCGCCAGCCCGAACCTGTGCGACAAGTCCTGGATCACCAGCCAGTACGACCGCTACGTCGGCGGCAACACCGCGCTGGCCGCCCCGGATGATGCCGGAGTGGTCCGCATCGACGAGTCCACCGGCCTCGGCGTGGCCATCGCCACCGATGCCAACGGCCGCTACACCTACCTGGATCCGTACGCCGGCGCGCAGCTGGCTCTGGCCGAGTCCTACCGCAACGTCGCCACTTCCGGCGCCGTTCCTGCTGCCGTCTCCGACTGCCTGAACTACGGCTCCCCCGAGGACCCGGATGTCATGTGGCAGCTGGCCGAGGGCATCCGCGGCCTGTCGGACGCCTGCATGGAGCTGGGTGTCCCGGTCACCGGCGGCAACGTCTCGCTGTACAACCAGACCGGCGACAAGGCCATCCACCCGACCCCGGTGGTTGCGACCCTGGGCAAGCTGGATGACGTCGCCCGCCGCACCCCGTCGGGCTGGCGCGAAGAGGCCGACGGCCAGGCCATCTACCTGATCGGCACCACCGCCGATGAGCTGGACGGCTCGGAGTACGCGAACCTGCGCGGCCACCTCGGCGGCCTGCCGCCGAAGGTCGATCTGGCAGCCGAGAAGGAACTGGGCGAGATCCTGATCAACGCCAGCCGCGACGGCATGATCGACGCGGCGCACGACCTGTCCGAGGGCGGCCTGGTTGCCGCGCTGTCCGAGATGGTCCTGCGCTACGGCGTCGGCGCCCGCGTGGCCCTGGACGAGATCAAGCAGCGTGACGGGCTTGATTCCTTCACCGCCCTGTTCTCTGAGTCCCAGGCCCGCGCCCTGGTTGCGGTTCCACGCAGCGAAGAGGTCCGCTTCAACGACATGACTGGCGCCCGCGGCGTCACCGTGGCCCGCCTCGGCATTGTCGATGCGCAGTCCGGCGCCCTGGAAATCCAGGGCGAGTTCACCGTATCGGTGGACGAGCTGCGCGAAGCATCCGAAGGCACCATGAAGAAGTACTTCGGCTAGGCTCCAGCCAACCTGTCAACGGCGGCTCTCCTCATTGAGGAGGGCCGCCGTTTTGCCTAGGCTGGTTATTTGGCGCTGAGCACTTCTTCGAGCTTTTTTCCGCCAACAAGGATCCGGGCCTCGCCGGTACCGGCCGCGGTCATCGCGGTGTACTGGAGCTGTCCGATAATGCGCGGATCATCGCAAGTGCCGCCGGAGCTCACGGTTCCGCTCAATTCGACGGTCACCACATCGCCATCCACTGCCGATGAAACGTAGTCGAGGTCAGAACCGGCCAAGGCGTTGCGCAGCCCGGATTCTCCGAGCATTTCCTCCTCATCATCGAGCAGCGCGTCAATCGAGGCCTCAATTTGGTTGGTGAATTCCTCTGGCCCCGTTTCGGTCGCGACCAGCGAGTCGCCGCAGCCGATCTCCGGCCCTGCTTTCCCTTCATCGCCCACGGCAACATAGAACAGCGTCAGGGCCGCTGTAGTTGGCTCCGCGACGCTTGCCGCCGGCTCCGTGCTCTGCGCCGGTGTAGAGCCGCCAGGGCTAGTTGGCGACGCCGAGGTTTCGGGCACTTCGCCACCGGGGCCTTGGCTGCAGCCGGCAGCGAGCATGAGCACCGCAAGAACGAGCGCCAGTGGCGCTGGGGAGGTTCGTTGAGTTCGCATGGTGATTCCTCCTCGCCAGACTCGAACGAATGGTTTTCCTACCTTAGCCATGCGCGGTGAACCCAATCCAGCACGAATCCGTTGCAGTTTGGCTCCTTTGCAGCCCCCAATGAATCAGCTCAAGAAGGCCAAATTAAAGTGGTTGACACGTCAATGACATTGAGTGATAATTGATGCATCAACCAAGTATTTGAAACGGGGAACAGGCAATGACCGCCAGCGAGACTATCGAATTCGGCCTTGACACCTTCGGCGACGTGCCCAGCGACAAGACGGGCAAGCTGGCAACCCACGCGCAGGGGATCCGCGCCACCGTCCAGGAGGCCATCGCGGCCGACCAGGCAGGCGTCGACGTGATCGCCGTCGGCGAGCACCATCGTCCGGAGTACGCCATCTCCAGCCCCGAAACGGTACTGGCCGGCATTGCCACGGCGACCGAGCGGATCCGCCTCGGATCCGGCGTGACCGTGCTGTCCTCAGATGATCCGGTGCGCGTCTTCCAGCGCTTCGCTACCGTGGATGCGCTGTCCAACGGCCGCGCCGAGGTCATGCTGGGCCGCGGCTCGTTCACCGAATCCTTCCCGCTGTTCGGCTACGACATGGCCGACTACGATCTGCTCTTCGACGAGAAGATCGACCTGTTCCACAAGCTGCTCGACGAGAAGCCGGTCACCTGGCAGGGCACCAAGCGTGCGGCGCTGGTGGACATGGACGTCTTCCCGAAGACCGAGTCAGGCCGCTTGAACACCTGGGTGGGCGTAGGCGGCTCCCCGCAGTCGGTCATCCGCACCGCGCACTACGGATTCCGCATGATGCTCGCGGTCATCGGCGGCTCGCCCGAGCGCTTCGCACCCTACATCGATCTGTACCGCCGGGCCAACGACCAGTTCGGCCACGCAACCCTGCCGGTGGGCCTGCACTCCCCCGGCTTCGTGGCGGAAACCGACGAGCTGGCCCGCGAGCATATGTTCGACGCCTACAAGGAGCAGCGCGACCGCATCGGTGCCAGCCGCGGCTGGAGCCCGATGAGCCGCGGCGAATTCGAGCATGAGATCAGCGAAGGCTCGCTGTATGTCGGCTCGCCGGAAACCGTGGCGCGCAAGATCGCCAAGACCATCAAGTCCCTGGATATCGGCCGTTTCGATTTGATCTACTCCGGCGGCGCGGTGGAAGCCGGCGCCCGCCTGCGTGCCGTGGAGCTCTACGGCGAGAAGGTCATCCCGCTGGTGCGCGACATGCTCGCCCAGAGCTAGGAACGGATTCGCGAACATGCCTGAAGGAGAGATAATGGCTCAGCAGACCATCGGCATCCTCGGTGCCGGGAAGATCGGCACGGTCCTTGCCCGCCGCGCGGTGCAAGCCGGCTACAAGGTGCTCATCGCCGGCTCCGGCGACCCCGGCCCCATTGCCCTGACCATCGAGATCCTCACTCCCGGAGCGGTGGCCGTGGACTCGGCAACCGCCGCACGGGACGCCGACATCGCCATCCTTGCCCTGCCACTGGGCAAGTACCGGAACCTTCCGGTTGCCGAGCTCGAGGGCAAGCTGGTCATCGATGCGATGAACTACTGGTGGGAAACCGACGGCATCCGCGAGGATCTGAACGATCCTGCGGTGTCCACCAGCACCCTGGTCCAGGAGTTCCTGCCAGCTTCGCGGATCGTCAAGGCCTTCAACCACATGGGGTACCACGACCTCGAGGACGAGGCCCGTCCGGCCGGCGCCGAGCGCCGCAAGGCCATTGCGGTGGCCGGGGATCTGCACGCCGACGTTGAGCAGGTGGCACGGATTGTCGATGAATTCGGCTTCGACCCGCTGCCCATCGGCTCCTTGGCTGAAGGCTTGCGCCTGCAGCCTGGACAGCCTGCCTTCGGTGCGAACAAGCAGCTGGACGAGCTCGCCGAGCTGATCAACGCCGCGCAGGTCCAGGCCTCAGCCTAGCTGCGCGAGCACCTCGTTCAGCGCTTCGGTGGACGAGGGGTGGGTGAAGATCTGGTCGCGCAGCTCTGCAGCCGTCATGCCCTGCCGCATGGCCAGCGCCACCAGGTTGACCACCTCCTGGGAGTCCACGTGCATCAGCGCCGCGCCGAGGATCTCCTCGCTGCGCGCATCGACGACGAACTTGATGATTCCCCGCGGGTCGCCCACGATCTTGGGGCGCGGCATTGCCGCGATCTCGGCAACCTTCTTCACCGCGATCCTGGTGCCAAGCCCGCGCTTCGCAGCCTGCTCTTCGCTCAAGCCGACGCGTGCCAGCGGCGGGGTGGTGAAGATGGTGTAGGGAACAGCCACCCGGTCCTTGGTGCTGCGCGATCCGTCGCCCAGCAACCGGCTGGCCAGCACCCGGTGGTCATCAAGCGAGATGTAGGTGAACTGCGGGCCGCCATTGACGTCGCCCACGGCATAGATGCCCGGGACGCTGGTGGCCAGGAACTCGTCCACCACGACTTCCCCGCGGGAACCCGTCTGGATCCCGGCGGCCTCCAGGCCCAGACCGGCAGTATTCGGCACACGCCCCAGCGCGATCAGCACCGCGTCGGCCTTCAGCCTCCGCGTTTGGCCCTCGCGTTCATAGCTGACAGTGGCACCGTGCTCGTCCTGGCTGATCGAGTCCACCGAAGCCGAGTTGATGATGTCGGCTCCGGCATCTTCCAGGCAGGCCTGGACTTCGGCGGCCACATCCGGGTCTTCCTTGGACAGCGTGCGGCTTCCGCGATCCAGCACCGTGACCTTCGAGCCGAACTGTGCCAGCATCGAGGCGAACTCGATGCCGACATATCCGCCGCCGACCACGGCAAGGGTCTTGGGCAACGGGGCATGCTGGATTGTCGTGGAGTCATGCACCCGTCCCCCAATCTGCGCGCCATCGATTTCCGGGACCGCAGGGAGCGCGCCGGTGTTGATGATGATCGTCTCTGCGCTCAGCTCCAGCTCTTCGGAACCGACGGCAACCCTGAGGCTCTTCGGTCCGCTGAATGCCGCCGTGCCGTTGACCACCAGCACCGAGTCCAGCTCGTCGAGCATGGAGAAGTTCTTGGCGCGCATCATTGCGGTGAGCTTATCCCGGCGATCGACTGCCGCTTGGAAAATCTGCGGGTCGTAGCCGGCACCATCCCGGGATTCGGCATCGTGGATCAGGGCCTTGGTCGGTACGCAACCGATATTGATGCAGGTGCCGCCATACATCTGGGATGACTGCTCGATGATTGCCACCCGCTGTCCTGCCCGGGCCAGGGTACCTGCCAAGGTCTTGCCGCCCTTGCCCCACCCGATGATTATCGCATCGAGCTCTCCGTCCGAGCTTGCTGAATCCATGATCAACCCCTCGCTGCTGGCTCCTTCATTCCAGCACGAGTCTTGTTCCTGCAAGCCGCTCCCGTCAACCCTTAGCGGGCCTTCTCCAGTACAAGAACAGAGCGGCGGACCGCAGCTGCCGAAGCCTGCGATCCGCCGCCTTATGCGCGCGGGGCGCGCTACCGAAGGGAATTGCCACGAGCGGCGGATTCGATGAGATTACCTCCGGGCAGCTCACTGCCCTCAGCTGCAGCGCTGGCCCATGCGGCGCTCGTCGCCACGGAAGCCCAGTTGGAGTTCAGCACGGCCATCAGGGTTTCATGCACCTGCTGGGCGGGGATGGAACCGGCGGCATTGGCGATGCCGATGGCGCCGGTGGCGTCCGAAAGCACTTCCACCGAGAAGCCCAGCGGCTCGGCGGCAGCTGCAGAGCCGATGACGCAATTATTGGTCATGTACCCCACCAAGGTCAGCGTGTCGATCTCGCGCTCGCGCAGCCACTCTTCCAGCCCAGTTCCGGCGAAGATGCTGGCGTAGCCCTTGGTGAACTTGTGGTCGGCGGCTTCCACCCGTGCACGTACCTGCGGGTGCAGGGCAAAGGTGGAGGATTCGGGTGCGAAGACGGGGAATCCTGCGGGCGCCTGGTGCTGCACGACGACGACCGGGATGCCCGCCTTCGATGCTTCGTCCATGGTGTTGGCGATGGCGGCTACCGACTGCTCGCGATCCGGGTATTGGATCTGCAGCAGGCCATCAAAGTATTCCTGCTGCGCGTCGATGACGATCAGTGCTCTGCGTGGTGCGGACATGGTGTATTCCTCTTTCTGATTTGTCGATTTGGCACCATCGGGTGCCAGGTGGTCCAGGATTATTCGGCCGGCTGGTAGTGCCGTGCCATGAGCTGCACGGTTTGCACCGCTGCGCCTGGGGTATGGCTTCCGGTGACCATCATCAGCTCATCGGCTCCGGTCCTCTGCTGCAGCGCTTCGAGGCGCTGCGCCACCTGGGACGGCGTGCCGGCCAGGGTGCGGTTGGTGTACATGTCGAGGATCGCCCGCTCGTTGAGCGTGGCGGGATATTCCGCGACTTCCTGGGCGGACAGCAGCGCATATGGCTCGCGCTTGAACATCCGCAGCATCGCCATGGCCGCGGTGGAGGCCTCGGCACGGGCGAATTCGGGGTCTTCAGCCGCAATGGCACTCTGGCTGACCAGCACGTAGGGACGGTCGAGCACTGCCGAGGGCACGAAGTTCTCGCGGTAGATGCGCAACGCGGTGTCGATATCGGCGTCGCCGAACTGCAAGGCGAATGCGTAGGGACGGCCCAGCCGCGCGGCCAGTTGCGCCGAATACGGAGAGGAACCCAGGATCCACAACGGGGTCTGCGTTTCCGGTGCCGGCAGGCGGTTCTGCTCGTTTTGCCAAGGGCCGGGCACGGCATGGACTTCGCTGTAGGGGTGCCCTGCGGGGAAATCGTCATTCAGGAATCCCACGAGCTCGGCCAGCTGCTCGTCAAAGGTTTCGTTGGCTCCTGTGCCGCGGCGCAGTGCGGCCGCGGTGGCCCCGTCGGTGCCTGGCGCGCGCCCGACCCCCAGGTCGATGCGTCCCGGGGCCAGCGCTTCGAGCATGCCGATCTGCTCCGCGACCACTAACGGTGCATGGTTGGGCAGCATTACTCCGCCGGCACCCAACCTGATCCGCTGGGTGTCAGCGGTGAGCCGGGCCATCATCAGCAGCGGTGAAGCCACGGACAGTGCGGGCATGGCGTGGTGCTCGGACATCCAGAATCGGTGGTATCCGTGCTGGTCCGCGGCCTTGGCGATGCCGATGGTGTCATTCAGGCCCTGCTGGGCGGTTTGCCCCACGCCGGGGCCACCACCGGTATGAACCGACAGTGCGAAGGGAGCGGAGCCGAATCGTGGCGCTGGTTGCAAGGCCAACTCTTTTCTCATGTTATTTCTAGTTTTTACCGTGATATCTACACTAGCAGGTGATCACGGCAAAGCAATACTGATACCATGAGGAATATGTCCCAGATGCCGCTTCCCCCAAGTCCCGGAACAGCGCAGCACTGCAGCATCGATCTGGCTAATAGCGAAATCCAGCTGCCCGGAGGCAAGAGCTTCGACGCGCTGGCCAGCCCGGAGGGCACCACGCAATGGCTCATCGCGCGGGGCCTCGTGCCCCAGGATGCGGCGCTGCAAAGCTATTGCCAGAATCGGCTAGTCACCCTTCGCAGCCAGATCAGGAAAGCTTTCCATGCCAGTGCCTCGGGTACGCCTGTGGCCGCGGAAGTACTGCAGGGCATCAACGCCGCGCTCTTAGCAGCGCCGAGCACTCCATTGCTGCGCCAAGAGCAGGGCAAGGGATTCTTCCGCACGTTGGAACACCCCGCCACGCAATTGACTGAGCACGCCATGTCACGGCTTGCCGAGGACGCGGCGGCACTGCTGAGCAGCGAAGAAGCGGGTCTACTGGCCCAATGCGAGGCAGAGCCTTGCACCCGTTACCTGCTCAAGACCCATGGCCGTCGGCATTGGTGCTGCACACGCTGCGGCGATCGCGTGCGGGCAGCCCGCTCGTACGCCAAGAAGAAGAGCCGGCAGGATTCTCCTGCCGGCTAGGCGACGGAACGAAGATTCCACTTAGCGGCACCACCCACCAATATGCCGACCGTGGCACCCGCCGACTGGCATTGAAAACGAAAAGCCCCCACCATCTGAATTGCGAAACGCTCCACAAAAGTTGCTGCGGGCATGCAGCCAAACTCTTGAGGCGCGCTTCACATCCGAGGATGCTGGGAGCCTATGGAATTTCGGGCGGAACGCCTAGATCTTCTTCACAATGGAAGACTTCAGTTCCATCTGTCCAAAGCCATCGACCTTGGCGGCGATGTCATGGTCGCCCGAACCTTGGACCAAACGGATGCCTCGGACCTTGGTTCCAGCCTTCAGCGCGCCTTGCGCGCCCTTGACCTTCATGGTCTTGGTGATGCTGACGGTATCGCCGTCCTGCAGCACATTGCCGACAGCATCCTTGATCACTGCTTCGGCGGTTTCGGCTTCTTCGGCCTCAGCGTTCCATTCATGCGCGCACTCTGGGCAGACCAGCAGAGCATCCATTGCGTAGGTGTACTCGCTGGAGCATTCAGGGCATGGCAGCAAGGTATCAGACATGGAGCTAATTTTAGTGACCAGATCTGCTCATTGTCGAATGAATCGAATATCGAATAATCCGCGGAATTCCGCGGTAGAAATGGCCCGGCCAACTAGCCCGGAGCGCTTGGCGTTCTGCAGATTAAAATCACTTGTTTTCCATGCGCGGTATCCTCCATACTCAGGCATACAGGCGGGTGCTCACACCGGCCGGGTTAGGGGCAAACCATGTCTAAGCATCACAAGTACAAGAGCTACGGTCCGCAATATACGGTGACACCTAGGGAAGGGCTCACCTTGGAAATCCTCGCTCAAGCAGAAAAGGCCGGAACGAAGGCCGGATATGCGGTGGCCAAGGAGCAGTTATACCGGAATATTGGCGACAACGCGGTGCTCAACGAGCAGCAAACCGACGAACTGCTGGCAGCTGCCGAACGTGCCGGTGCCGCCGCAGCGCTCGCCGCTGCACGCAAAGTCCTGGATAAGACGCTGCGCACCTCTTTCAAGCACTACCACCACCCGCCGGCGCAGGCCTCGCCCGCCCCTCTTGCTCCGCCACCCGCAGTCCCTTCGGAAACGCGCAGCTACGCAGAAACCTATGAGGAGCCCCTCGCCAGGCACACCCCTGCCCTGGGATATCAAGAACCGCCAAGGAAAAAGGTTGATCAGCACGTTCTGACGATCACCCGGGTAGAGCGGCTGAATGACCAGATGGTGCGCATCATCGCCGGTGCCCCAGATCTGGATGGCTACCGTTCCAATGGAGCAATCGACGAATATGTCAAAGTCTTTGTCGCTGATCCTGCCCTTGGACTCGAGCCTCCCTATGATTTGCGGGTCTTGCGACAACGCCTGCCCCGCGAACATGTCCCACGTTCCAAGTCGTACACGATCCGATGGATCGACGCACTGGTCCCGGAAATCGCTATCGACTTCGTTGTTCATGGCGAGCCGGGCACCGTTGGCCATTGGGCTGGAACGGTGCAGCCCGGGGCTCCGCTGGTCATTTCGCCATCGCGCAGCAAGTCTTCGCTGTCGCTGAACGCCGACTATTATTTGCTGGCAGCGGATGAAGCCGGCATCCCGGCGATCTGCAAGGCCCTGGAAGCATTGCCCGCCGATGCGCACGGCATAGCGCTGCTCGAGGTTGCGGATCAGAACGCAATGTTTGACGTGAAACATCCTCCTGGAGTTGATTTACGCTGGTTGCCGCGCGATGGCATTTCGGCGGGACGCAGCACATTGCTGGCCGATGAGCTCCGTTCCCTGCCGCTGCCTCATCTTCGGATTGGGTTAATCGCTTATGCAGAGCGTTCCGCGGTCAAGGAGATCAGCCACGTTGCCCGGCACTGGCACCTCGACAAGCGTTCCACCCATATCGCCTCATATTGGACCCTCCGTGAAGAGAGGTTGCGCCGCTAAAGACCAGGCTGCATGCGCATCGGCATCGGCAATGGCTCTTCCGCGGCTCCCCTGCGCAAGAAGCAGCGGTTTACGCAGTCAACGTGATCCGCTTGTTCTTGCGCCAAGGGGCGCGCCTGCGGCTGGGGAACATAAAATGGGTTCGGAAAGAGATTTCGAGTAATACATTGCCGTCATATGCCGCCTGGCCAGTTTTTGGCCATCGGCCCAGGAGAACTTTAGTGCGCCCCAGCTTGTCACGAATCGCAGTTGCCTTGTTGATCAGCGCATTAGCCTTCTCCCTTGGCTCGTGCGCGACGACACCTGCCGAGCCAGCGCGGGATACGGGCACAGCGGCATTCGACGTCGGGCACTGGCCTCGCACGTTCACGGATTCAATGCAGAACACCGTCAGGATTCCGGCAAAACCTGAACGCATAGTCTCGACCTCAGTAGGGCTTACGGGCTCTCTGCTGGCCCTGGACGCGCCGGTCATTGCCAGCGCGACGGCACCGGAAGGACCAGACGCTGATCGCGACGGCTTCTTCAAGCACTGGGCTGATGTTGCCTCGGCTCGCAAACTCGATCCGCTCTATGAAGTTGGAAAGTTCGATCTGGAAGAAATCGCTGAGCAGAAGCCTGACCTCATCATTGTGGCGGCGACAGGCGCAGACTCCGAATTAGGCAAGATTGGTGCGCTGCGAAAGATTGCACCAACCATTGTCTTGGACTATGCGGATGAGGATTGGAACGAACTTTCAAAACTGCTGGGGGAAGCCACCGGCACCGAAGACAAGGCACAGCAGAACGCCGCAGCCGTTGCCGAACGGATCTCAACACTGAGAGCGAAGCTGTCAATCCCTCCCGGAACCACCGCCTCGCTCATTTCCTATGCTGCCCGTGGCACCTCTCCGATCGCCAAGGCCGCCGGGCCGTACGCGCAGCTGCTGAGCGGACTCGGCTTCACGATGGTTTCAACGCCAAAGCAGTTCGACACGTCCACGCAGCCAAGGGAGGATTTCAGTTTCGTCAGCTACCAAGACCTGCCAGCGGCGCTCACTGGCGATGCCACCTTCCTGCTGGCGGCGAACAAGAAAACCGCCATGGAGTTTACCGCGGATGAATCATTAGCCCAGCTGCCTTCGGTGCAAAGCGGCTCCGTCTTCCCGCTCAGCGCCCCGCACCTGCTGGATTACTACGCAGCCCAAGAGATCCTGGACTATTTCGAGCACGATTTCCCAGGGCTGAGTTCTTCCGAGCTTGAATAGCAGCAGTCTCTTATGCCTGTGCATTCAAAGTCACGCCACCACACGAAGCAGGCACGGCTAAATCGTCAGCCCCACTGCCTATAGTTCAAGTCAGAGACATTTTCATGCTCAAGCACCGGCCACTTTTAGGAGTAGTACCACCGCATGCGTTTGCTGCGTCGCACCTTAGCGTTTTTCACCCTCGTATCCACTCTTGTACTCAGTTCGTGCTCTTCACTGGATAGCGCAGAGTTCCCTCCCCTGCCTGATGCGCAAGGCGCACCTGCCCCAAGCACCGCAGTGCAACGTGAGATCTATGCGGAATCCCTCGAACTGCTCGACGAAATTGCTGTGAAGGGCCGCGCGCCGAAAACCGGCTACGACAGAGCAAAGTTCGGCAAGGGGTGGAAATATCCGGACCGCAATGGATGCGACGCGCGCAACGACATCCTGTCGCGAGATTTGGTGGACGTGACCTATAAGTCGGCCGCTCGACCCTGCGTTGTCCTGAGGGGACGGTTCGATGATCCCTATACGGGCAAGACCATTGAATTCAAGCGTGGCCAAGGCACCAGCACCGCGGTGCAGATCGACCATGTTGTCGCGTTGTCCGATTCCTGGCAAAAGGGAGCGCAGGGCTGGGATGCCGACACCCGACTGGAATTTGCCAACGACCCGTTGAACCTGCTGGCTTCCGATGGGCCGACTAATGCCGCTAAGGGCGACAAGGACGCCGCATCGTGGCTGCCGCCGAACAAGAATTTCCGCTGCGACTATGTCTCGCGGCAGACCCAGGTAAAAGCCAAATACGGAGTTTGGATGACCAAGGCAGAGCACGCCGCGATCGGGAAACTGCTGAATTCCTGCATCTAGCAGCCAAGCAGCTTTGCCTGCATCAATAGCCGGACACAGGATATCCCAAGGTAATATCCACCTTAAGGCCTATCGTAAAGTCGATGGATTTGTGGCAAGATGGATGTTATTCAACACGATAGCGATTATGTTCTGCGATCGTTTGGCCTAATCCTCCACTGCAAAGGCGCATGATGAAGACACGAATTCCCGGAGTCCTCCTGCTGGTTTCCAGCGGATTCATCTTCTCTTTTGCCCTGAACACCGCGCAGCGCGATACGGCCACTGCCTGCTGGGTCGTCTCCACCCTCATGTTCATTGGAGCAGCGATGCTGCTGCTGAAAGCGATTGTCGGCTCCTCCACCGTTACCGCGGGAGACCCTCCGCGAAAGCGTCGGCAATAGCTGCAAACTTCCATTTTCAGAAGCAACCTCTCGGCCTATGGCTGGGAGGTTGCTTCTGTTGAATAACCGCCAGAACTTGTACTTCTGCACCTAAATTTAACGCTAAAGCATCGACATGTTCATTCAGATGCGATAGACATATACCTTGTCACACTCGTCGCATTTAGGAGTACCCATGTCTGCATTCAGGCAGATAAGCAAACTCGGTCTCGCCTCGCTGGCGACGATTTCGCTGGCGGCCGGCGGTGCCGCAGCAGCCCAGGCTACATCCACGCAGAGCCCATCTTCTTCCGCAGCCGCGGGTGCCGAAGCAGTCACCGTGGACCTAGTCGGCATCAACGACTTCCACGGGCGCATTTCCGCAGACAGAAGCTCCGCCGGTGCCGCGGTGCTCGCCGGCGCCGTTGATGAACTGCGCGCAGAAAACGAGAACACCCTGTTCGTCTCTGCCGGCGACAACATTGGCGCTTCGACCTTCGCTTCCGCGTCCCAGGATGATGAACCAACCATCGCGGCGCTCGGAGCCGGCGGCCTGGATGTCTCGGCAGTAGGCAACCACGAGTTCGACAAGGGCTTTGCTGATCTGGCTGGACGCGTCATCGACAGCTACGCTGATTCCACCGGTGAAAACGGTGCAGACTTCGCGCTGGGCGCCAACGTCTACGAAAAGGGCACCAAGACTCCTGCCCTGCAAGAATTTGCGATCCGCGAAGTCTCCGGCGTTTCCGTGGGCTTCATCGGCACCGTTACCGAGGACATGCCCTCGCTGGTTTCCCCAGCCGGCATTGCCGACCTGGATTTCGGCAGCGAACTGGAAGCAGCGAACCGGGTAGCAGCCCAGCTCTCCGACGGCGATGAAGCGAACGGCGAGGCCGATGTGGTGGTGCTGCTGACCCATAATGGTTCCGCTGGCGACCAGTGCGCTGATATTGCTGCCGAAGACAGCACCTATGGCAAGCTCATCCGCGAAGCCAGCGATGAGATTGACGCGATCTTCTCGGGCCACACCCACCAGTCCTACGACTGCGACATCGCGGACCGCCCAGTGATCCAGTCCCACCAGTACGGCACCACCTTGGGCAAGGTTTCCCTGCAGGTGGATCCCGAAACCGGCGAAGTCACCGAAGCCGACACCGAACGAATCGCCTTGGCCACCGAGGGCGCCGACGGCGAATGGGCGGGCAACTTCGAGGCCAACGCCCAGGTTGCAGAGATCGTCAGCAACGCTGAAGCCGAAGCCGAAGTGGTCGGCAGCGTGAAGATCGGCGCCATTTCCGAAGACATCCTGCGCGGCGGCGAAGAACCAGGCTCAGACCGTGGAGTCGAATCCACCCTGGGCAACACCGTAGCCGGCATCCACCTGTGGGCCACCTCGAACGACGACTTTGCCGGCGAACCAGCCGAGATCGCGTTCATGAACCCGGGCGGCCTGCGTGCCGACCTGCTCTACGGCGAAGACGGCACCGTGTCCTACAAGGACGCGTCCGAAGTCCAGCCATTCGCCAACACCCTGATCACCTTCAACCTCACCGGAGCGCAGATCCGCGAGGCGCTGGAGCAGCAGTGGCAGCCGGCTGGCTCGGAGCGCTCCAAGCTGCATCTGGGCATTTCCGAGGGACTGTCCTACACCTACGTTGAGGAAGCCGCCCAGGGCGAGCACATCAAGGACATCACCTTCAACGGCGAGCCGCTGGACGAGGAAGCAACCTTCCGGGTCGCGGCCAACGCCTTCCTGGCGACCGGTGGCGATAACTTCATCGCCTTCGCAGACGGCACCGATCACGCCGACTCCGGCCAGATCGATTTGGACGCCACCGTGAACTACTTCAAGGCGCACGACGTCGTCGAGCCGGCTCCCCTGGGCCGCGCGGTCCTGCTCGAAGAGGAAGAGCCAACTCAGTCGCCGGTTCCTTCGGATGACCCGACCGAGGATCCAACCGAGCCAACCGCTTCGCCGGAACCATCTGAAGATGCGACCGACGAGCCAACCAGTTCGCCAGAGCCAACTGGGGATGCAAGCGAATCCCCAGATGCTTCTGACGAGCCAAAGAAGGACTCCCCGGATCAAAACACCGATGATCTGGCCGACACCGGCTTCAACGCCAGCTGGATCGGCATCATCGCCGGTGTAGTTGTCCTGGCCGGCATCGCCTTGATTCTGGTACGCCGCTTCGGCAACAAGGCCGGCCGCTAAGGTCCACAGGCAAAGGCAAAGGGAAGAACCGTTGAGGTTCTTCCCTTTGCCTTTATCCCGGTAAATTAATCGATGACCAATTCGCCCATGGAATCCCAGCCCTCGCCATCCACCTTGCGGGAGACGATCTTCGGGGTGGAGACCAAGTGTGGCCGCATGGATTCAAGACCTGCAGCGAAGTGCGCCGAGTTCACATGTGCCGCAGCGGCCTCGTCATCACGGAAGGCCTCGACCAGCACGAATTCGTTGGGGTCTTCGACACTCACGGACCAGTCGAAGAAGATGTTGCCTTCCTCGGCGCGGGTAGCCGCGGTGAATTCAGCGACCTGATCCATGAAGGTCGGGGTTGATTCTGGCTTTACCTGGTATTTAACAACGATGAAGTACATGCCTCTATTCTATGCTCCCCTTGTTAATTGTGCCTTGCAGGCGGATGTATTCTTTGTCCCTCCGGGGCATGCCGTCGACCACCAGATCATAGGAATCCTCGATGAGTTCACGCATCAGGTTCGGGTCGAGTCCAGCACGCACGGAATTCCAGTGCTTCTTGTTCATGTGATAGCCCGGGGTGATCTGCGGATGCTCGCTGCGTTGCTGGTCAGCAAGGGCAGGCTCGCATTTCAGGTTCAGCACCAATTCACCATTCAGGTGCATGATCAGCCTGAACATCTTGCCTTTGCCAGGATCCCTGCCCGCCACCTTGAATACGGTGCTCTCAGGGCCAAAAGGATAATCGGCATAAGCGCACGGCATGCTCAGGCACAGCTGCGCCCACGCATTTTCCAGTTCATCTTGAGCAGCTGATATCGCCATCAAAGCCTCGCTATCGGAATGGGTACTCAATCTTAGGGCAGGTATCCATCACCACGTCCAATCCCGCGTCCCTGGCCCGCTGGGCAGCGGCTTCGTCGATCACGCCGAGCTGCAGCCACACCGCTTTGGCGCCCACGGCGATCGCCTGGTCAACGATGTCCCCCACCTTGGAGGAGTTCACGAAGCAATCCACCACATCGATGGGTTCCGGGATATCAGCAAGCTTCGTGAATCCCGGTTCGCCCATCACGGTTTCCCCGCTCAATGACACAGGAAAAATCTTCATCGACAGCTCGTCGCGCAGGAACCGTGCGATGGAAGGAGCCACGCGAACGGGATTATTGGTCAGGCCGACAACGGCCCAGCGTCCCGGTGTGCTCAACAGCCTGCGGATCGTCTCTGGATCATTTACGTGATGGGTGCCCATGCACGACACCATACCGCGTTGCCGGCGATTCAGCTTCCGGGCATCAAAGAAAGACCAGTGGCTCGGACCCATCCATGCCACTGGCCTTTCAAGCTTGCGGAATTCAGTGCTGCAGCTGCGCTGCTTTCTGGGTGGATGCTGCGCTGTTCTGCGTGAACGCTCCGCGGTATTGGGCCGCCGGATGATTTTCCGGAAGCTTGTCCCCGCGGCCGAACACCTTCTGCCGCAGGCTCCCCGGCGTGTACCCGGTTTGCGCCAGGCCGCGGCGACGCAGCTCCGGAAGGACGCCTTCGATGAAGTTGTCATAGGATCCGGGCAGTACGTGGTTCATGATGTTCAACCCATCAATCCCCGCGTCCTGCCATTGTTCCAGCTCATCAACGATCTGTTCCGGAGTGCCGACGATCTGCTGCGCCTTGGCGCGGTAGTGCGCCAGGTCGCGAAGGGTTGGGTTGCGTCCCGGGGTCGAGGCAAGCGCCGCTTCCAGCACGCCTTGGGCGCCTTCGGTCTTCACATCCCCCAGCGGGGTATCCAGATCCAGTCCACCCAGATCCACTCCGATGCCTCCGCCGATGTGGGCGATGATGGCGTGCGGATCCAGGTACTGGTCGTATTCAGCTTCAAGGGCCTTGGCTTCAGCTTCCGTGGAACCGACCACGAAGGACAGTCCGGCGAAGACCTTGATGTCTTCGCGGGTGCGGCCAGCGGCCTGCAGGTTGCTGGTCAACTGCGCATTCTTCTTCGCCACATACTGCGGGTGCGGGGCGAACAGGAACGTCGCCTCCGCATGCGTCGCGGCGAATTGGGAACCGCGTGGCGAGGAGCCTGCCTGGAATAGGAACGGGGTGCGCTGTGCGCTGGGCAGAGCCAGATGCGGACCATCGATGGAGTACAGCTCGCCACGATGGTTGATCTTATTGACCCGAGCAGGGTCGGCGAAGATGCCCGACTCCTTGTCGGCCAGCAGCGCGTCGTCCTCCCAGGACCCTTCCCACAGCTTGTAGGCCGCTTCCACATATTCCTCGGCCCAGGCGTAGCGGTCATCGTGCGCGACCAGGCTCGCACCGCCGAAATTGCGGTGCGAGTTCTCCAGCACGCTGGTGACGATGTTCCACGCCACGCGGCCCTGCGACAGGTGATCCAAGGTGGAGATCTGCCGCGCAAACTGGAATGGGTGGGATTGGATGACCGAGCTGGTCATCGCCAGGCCAATATCCTTGGTGGTAGCGGCCAGCGCGGAGAGCAGAACCATCGGGTCGTGGCTGGGCACCTGCATGCCCTTGCGCACGTGGGAGGCCCAGCCGCCTTCGTGGTCGCCGTAGAGGCCCACCACGTCGGCGAAGAACAAGTTGTCGAACTTGGCGTCTTCCAGCTTCTTCGCCAGGTCCACCCACAGATCCAGCTCGTTGAACTTGTGCTGCTGCGCCTCAGGGTGGCGCCACATGCCGCCGAGGATGTGGCTTGAGGTGTTCATGAGGAAGGCCGAAAGCAGGAAGCGCGGCCGTGATTCAAAGGTTCCCATGGCTACTTGGCTCCCTTGGCCTCGCCGATCGAGTGCAAACCCGTCGGGATGGTTCCGTTGATGAAGTAATCGCCCACCGAACGTGCCTTGAAGGCCACTGGATTGTGGGTGGCGACGGTGCGCGCGTTGCGCCAGAAACGGTCCAGCGACTTGGAAGTGGATACTGCCGAGGCGCCGGTGACGTCGAAGAGTTCGCTGGTGGCGTCCAAGACCAGCTTCGGTGCGGCCACGTGCGCCTGTTGCACGGCGAGCTCGGCGCGCAGGAAGGCTTCCTCGGCATTCAGGCCGAGGCTCGGGTCCAGTGCTGCGTCAAGGTCGCGGGCCGCCGACACCACAATTGATTCTGCGGCGAATACGTTCGAGGCAAGGCGTCCTACAAGCTCTTGGATCTGCGGGTCCTCCTTGAACAGCGCGCCGGAGCCGGTGTTGAAGGTGCGGGTGCGGGTCGCCACGATTCGGGCGGCTTCGTTCCGGGCTGCTTTGCCGATGCCAACCAGTACCGAGAGCAGGCAGAGCTGGAAGAACGCCGGCTCCAGGGTGGAAGCCACCTTGCGCTGGATGATGTTCTGCTCGTCAACCGCGACGTCGGTGAAGATCGCGGTGCCGGTGCCGGTCAGCGGCTGGCCGAATCCGTCCCAGTCGTCCAGGATTTCGACGCCTTTGGCGTGGCGTTCGACTACCGCGTACTGCCGCCCCTCAACGCCTTCGGTGGTGGCCATGACGACAACCCAGTCCGCGAAGATCGATCCGGTGGTGTAGTACTTCTCGCCGCGCAGCACCCACCCGGCGTCCGTCTTGACGAGTTTGGTGTTGGTGCTGCCCAGGGCGTTGCCGCCGCGCTCGGTGGCGGCATTGCCGAAGATCTCCCCCGCGAGCACCCGCGGGAACCAGCGGTCCTGGAACTCCTGCGGCTGCAGGGCAATGGTTTCCACGAACGAGAAGTGGCTGCGCAGCAAGTGGGCTACGTTGGAGTCGGCTGCCGCCAGCTCGATAAGCAGGCGGAACAGGTGCTCATGGCTAATCGGCGAACCGCCGTGGCTGGCTGGCACACGCAAGGTGGTGAATCCTGCGTCCTTGAGCCACTGCACCTGCTCGAAAGGCAAGATGCGCTGCTGCTCACGTTCGGTAGCGCCCTGCGCGATACGGGCAAATACCTGGCTGAAGTGTGCCAAAAGTTCTTGGTAAGCGGCTTCGGTGTGCTGCTGAGCGGAAGGACGGAATGTTGCCAAGGCTTCAGTGCTCATGGATGCTCCTTGTAGATTTTGGAATTGGTGTGAAATGGCTAGGCGGTACGCGTATCGGCCAATTCGCGAAGTACCTTGCCGGGATTCGCCGCAAGCAGGCTTCTGGTGTACTCATGCTGGGGATTGGAATAGATTTCATCGACGGTTCCCGACTCGACAATTTGCCCATGGCACATCACGCCAACGCGGTGGCTGATCCGTTCCACCACATGCAGATCATGGGAAATGAACAGGTAGGTCAGTTGTTCTTCGCGCTGCAACTGGTCGAGCAACTCAAGTATTTGTTCCTGGGTGAGTACATCAAGTGCGCTCAATGCTTCATCGAGGACGAGAATTTTGGCACCGCTTGCCAGAGCCCGGGCAATGGCGACGCGTTGGCGTTGTCCCCCGGAAAGCTCTCCTGGGCGTCTTCCGACCAGCTGTTCTGGCAGGTTCACCTGATCCATCAACTGCGCTACTCGCTGGGCACGCCAAGCGGAATCACCCAGACGGTAGTTGACCATTGGTTCAGCGATGATCGAGCCGATCGACTGTCGCGGGTCCAGGGCAGAGTCGGGGTTCTGATAGACCAGTTGCGCGTCCCTCCACAGGTCATAGCGCTGCTTGCCGCTGATGTTGGCAACTTCTCTGCCGTTGACCAGCACCGATCCTTCGGTGGCTGGATGCATTCCCATGATGATTTTTGCTGTTGTGGATTTTCCGGAACCGGACTCGCCTACCAGCGAGAACGTGGTGCCTCGCTGCACTTCGAAACTGACGTCGGAAAGAACCTGGTGCTCGTTGCGGCCTTTGCCGAAGACCTTGCCGAGTCCCTCCACTGTGATCGCGATGTCGTCTGAGGTTGAAGGTTGCTGCCGGTCCTGATGCGCATAGGCCTGGTCGAGCAGTGCCTTGGTGTACGGTTCAGTGCTCTGTGCAACCAGCGCCGGAACGCTGCGATCTTCGAGGAGCCTCCCCGAATTCATGACCAGTACCCGGTCTGCGATGTCAGTCGCAACAGCCAGATCGTGAGTTACGAAGAGTACAGTGGTTCCCTTCTTCCGAGCCAGCGAAACGAAAACTTCCAAAACTGTGCGCTGGACGGTGACGTCCAAGGCGCTGGTGGGTTCATCCGCAATGAGCAGTTGAGGATTCAACGCGAAGGCGATGGCAATCAATACACGTTGCTTCAGCCCGCCAGAAAGCTCGTGCGGAAATTGATCCAGCCGGCTTTCCGCCCGGTCGATGCCAACGCTCTGCATCAGTTCGATTGCCTTAGAGCGCCACTGGGCCTTTGGAACTGAGCGTGACGGATGCAAACGGAATACTTCGATGATCTGGGAGCCAATGGTCTTCACGGGATCCAGCGAGGCGCCCGGATCCTGCGGGACTAAGCCGATTCCGGCACCACGAATGGCACGCCAGTCGGACAAAGAAAGATTGGTGACTTCAGTACCGCCGAAACGCACGCTTCCCTGGACCTCCGTCCCCTGTGGCAATAGGCCAATCAGGGTCTTGGTCAGCGTTGATTTGCCCGAGCCGGATTCACCGACAATGGCAACGATTTGTCCCGCTGGAATTTCCAAGTTGATGCTGTCAGCAGCTACGGTGCCTTGGGCATACTGGACTGTTAAGTCCTCTATGCGGATCACCGCAGAAGAAGCGTTGCTGGTTGCGTTCATGGTCTTGTCCGTTCATCGAAGTGTAGAGCTAGAAGCGGAATGCCTTGTTGATGGCACGTCCCAGTACGGCTGTCAGCATGACCGCCGACACGATGACCAATCCCGGCAATGTCGTCAGCCACCAAGCCACCGAAAGGTACTGGCGGCCTTCGGAAATCAGCAGTCCCCATTCAGGGGTTGGCGGTGGCGACCCGAAGCCGAGGAACCCTAAACCGGAGATCGCAAGAATTGCAGCACCCAGATCCACAGCTAGCAAGGACAGCACCGGACCGACGATATGCGGGATGATGTGCCGACGCAGCACCGTGAAGTACTTCCCGCCACTCATTAACGCTGCCTGCACGAAATCTCGAGAGCGGACCCTCAGCACCTCTGTGCGCACGAGGCGTGCGAATGCCGCGATAGAGGCGATGCCTACACCCAGGCCCAAGGACAGCGGTCCAGGTTCAGTCGCGGTGACCAGAATCAGCGCAATGAGGAAGGCCGGAACTGCCAGGACAATATCGACAAATCGCATTGCCACGGTATCTGCGAAACGTCCAGCAGTGCCCGCCAGCAGACCGAGGATCGAGCCGACAACGCTTCCAACCAAGCACGCCAGGCCCGCGGTCAGCAGGGTCTGGCGCGTTCCGTAGACAACTCGGCTGTAGATGTCACGCCCCAGATGGTCGGTTCCGAACAGGTGTTCCGCGGATGGCGCTAGCAGCTTGTCAGCCGGCACACCAGTAATCGGGTCGTGGCCCGTAAAGAGCGATGGAAGAAAAGCCCACGCCACAAATACGGCCAGCGGAATGAGAACCCACCAAGCGGCAAACCAGCGTGCTGCTGGATTTCCTATTTTGCTTGCAGTCTTGGTTGAAGCTAGCGGCTGGTCAGCAGTGTCCACCGATCCAACGTGTTCGGTTATGAGACTCATTAGTCCTACTTTCCTTACGCAACGAGCGAGCGGGTTGCGCCGCTTGTTGACGTGACGATGCGTGGATCGAGCTGCGGGTGGATGAGATCAACGAGCAAGTTGACTGCGGTGAAAACGACTGCGGTCAGCAGCACCAATCCCTGGACCAGTGGAATGTCCTGCGCCGTCACTGACTGCAAGATCAGCTGGCCTAATCCCGCGCGGGAAAACACGGTCTCGGTGATGACGGAACCAGCGAGCAAGGCACCAATGGTGATACCGGCAATGGATAGCGCGGCCGGGGCCGCGTTCTTCAAGGTGTGCCTGTAGAAGATCCATGCTTCGCTTGCGCCTTTGGCGCGCAAAACTTCAATAAACGGTTGCCTATTCACTTCCTGCACGCTCTTGATCAGGACCTGGGCAATCGGAGCGCTCAGGTGCACGGCCAGCACGAAGATTGGCACCGCCAACGACATGAACGATCCATCCGGGAACAGCGACATCACGCCGAGCTGCACGGCCAACAGCTGCAAGAGCAGCAGACCCAACCAGAAAACAGGTATCGAAACCATCAAAGGTGGCAGGTTCAGCAGCGCCTTGCGCAACTTCCCGCCTCTGGCCAGGCTCGCAGCCGACGCGATAATCAGGGCGAATACCACTGAAAGAACGAATGCACTGCCAGCCAGAATCAAGGTTGATCCAGCGACTTCCCCGATGCGCGTTGCCACTTCCGAACCATTGGATAACGAATATCCAAGATCCCCGCGAAGCAGCCCGAGCAACTGCGAGAAGTACTGCACGAAGAGCGGCTGGTCGTATCCGTAGTATGCCTTCATCTGGGCAATGGTGGCCGGATCCGCCGCCGAGTCAGTGCTCAGGAAGATCGTGACCGGGTCATTCGGCAAGGATTGCACGGCAATGAAAACCGCTGTGTAGGCAAGCCAGATGACCAGAAGCGCCTGTCCCAGTCGTTTTACGATGTAAGTGCCCATGGATTTGGTTCCTAGCCTTCGCTCTTCCAAGCACCTTGGAAGATGGGCGCGGTACCGGAAGTGAACTCGACGTTCGCCGAGCTATTGGCGCCATAGACCTGGACTTCGTCCCAAAGAACCAGCGTCAGGGCCTTGTCCAGCACCAGGGCACGCTGTTCTTCTTCGACCAGTTTCAGGTGTTCCTCATCGGTGGTCGCCGACTGCTCTTTGGTGAAAAGCTTGTTCAGTTCAGGATCAGCGCGAAGGGTCTGGTTGTTGTTCGCAGGTGCATAGACCGGGCCCAGTCCGCCGTACGCAAACTGGCGAGTTCCGAAGAACTCCACCTTGTCGTCGACAAGTGCGTTGGTCAGGAAAGTATTGTCCGCCGCGCGGTTGATCAGCTGGACGCCGATCTCGCGCCATTGCTGCTCAATCAGTTCGAACGCTGGCTTGATGACTACGGAGTTATTGGAGGTGGAAACCGTGACTTCCAACTTTTTCCCGTCCTTCTCCCGAATGCCATCTGCGCCCGGCTTCCATCCGGCCTCGTCCAATAACTGCTTGGCCTTTTCCGGGTTATAAGCCAATTCTGCTGACAGGTCTACAAACCCTGGTGCCTTGTGGTTGAGGATCGATCCCGAAATGACATAGCTATCCGAGAGAACGGTGTCTTTGATGGCCTGGCGGTCGATTGCAACCTGCAGTGCCTGGCGGACTTTGACGTCTTCCAGCTTTCCCGAGCCAATGCGCACGGCCGCGTGGTTGGTGGTCAGGTCCACCCCTTCGGCGGCATAAACCTTGCCGCCGCTGGAGGCCAGCACCTGTTCGTCTACCGGCTGCAATCCTCGGACGAGATCCACCTGCCCGGACTGGGCGGCGCCGGCACGGCTAGCGACCTCTGGAAGGTACTTGATAACCAGGGTATCCAGGTAGGCATCGCCCTGGTTCGGGGCAGTTTCTGGCGCCCAGGCGTAGTCATCCCGGCTGCTGAAAACGACTTCTTCATCAGGCTTTTCCGATTCGAAGACGAATGGGCCGGAACCAACTATCTTGGAGATCGAAGACTGCGCGGCATTGTCCAGTTCAAGGGTCTTCGGGGACACCAAACCAGCAGTTACGGAGGAAGTCGACCTGAGGAAATTGGCATCTGGTCGCTTGAGCGTTACCTTGACCTTGTTGCCCCCTACGACTTCTGCCGACTTATAGGCGGCAAAATCAACGTTTGGCGCAATCTGGGCAGACTTGATTCCCTTTCCAAGGGCGTCCAGGTTCAGCTTCACAGCCTCAGCATCCAGCTTGGAGCCGTCTGAGAAAGTGACACCGTCGCGAATGGTGAAAGTGAACTCCGTCTGGTCCTCATTGGCTTCGAACTCGCTGGCGATCCAGCCAACCAGTTTGCCGGCTTCCACGTCATAGTAGGTCAGGCGATCAAGCACTGAGTTCAGAACATTCGCCTTCTCATAGAAGCGTGCTGCCTGAGTCTGCCAATTGTTGATAGGGGTGACTTCAGCGAAGGTGAAGGTGCCACCTTCAACCGGCGTCCCTGGATCGGCTACCGCCTGCGCTGCGCCCGTCTTATTGGCGTTGCCGCCGCACGCGGTGAGCGATAAGCCCAGAACGGCAAGAATCGCAGTGGTCTTCAGTCCAAAATGTGCTGTACGCATGATTTCAAATGTCCTCTCGGTTGGTGACCCGAGGATTACGCCTAGATTCCCTGTACGTTCTGCCATGATTCGTGGGACTACTCTTGGCGAGTTTCTCCCGGCAGACTGTCGTGAAAATTAGCAATCTCCATCGGTCCCGGCCTTAGCACCGCTCCCGTTCACGGGTGGTTGCTGCGACTTCAACGAGCCAGGTCTCTCGGTCGCTCTGGATGGGGTGTCCGGCTGTACCGACCGAACAATTCAAGTCTGCAACCCGTGAATTCAGCAGACAAGCGTTACGTAAGACAGGGGTCATGAAGTCACACAACGCATTCTGAAATGCCCGATGTTCGTCATATTGGGCGTAATGCTCTGTCACAAGTCCAAGGATTAAGCACCTTGACAGGAAATCCTTGACGCTGCTGGCCTCGGCGGAGACAATGCGTCATCAGGAGCGCGAAGCGGCCCGGCTCCTGTCGGTGCCGGGCCGCTTCGCGCACGCCGATCCGTACGGCGCAATGGGGGTTGCCGTCAGGAACCGGAGACCGGGGTGAGCACTCCCTGGACCAGCGGATCCTCGGTCGTGGCCAGGTACTCCTGCAGCCGCGGATCGGAAAATGCTTCCACCAGCTTCTGCGCATCGGCGCTCTTGGCATACTCCGCGCCCATGATCAGGCGGGAGGCAAAGGTCTTGGGCGGCTCGGGGAACAAGATCCCCTGGTCGCGGTCGACCTTGCCCGCATCGAACTGGGAGACGTAGCCGATCGCCACGCCGACGTCGTCGAGCATGCGCGGCATCGCCAGCAGGTCGGCTTCCTTCAATTCGAAGCCCCGGGGGTTATCGATGACATCGGAGATCTTCGCGGTGCGCGGTTCGATGTCAGGGTCCAGGCCGAGAAGGCCCTCGCGTTGCAGCAGCCACAGCGCCTGGCCCTGGTTGGCCACATCGTTGGGCAGCAGCAGCGAGGCGCCGCGCGGGATGTCCTCGACCGAGTCGTAATGGTTCGAGTAGAGCCCGAAACCCCACTGGAAGAGCTCCACCGTGGGTTCCAGCTCGACTCCGGCAGCCTCGGCGGACTGCTCCATGTACCACTGGTGCTCGAAAATGGTGGCATCGAATTGGCCGCTGGCCACCGCCTGGTTGGCCTGGATCGGATCCTGCAGCCCGACCTTCTCGATTTCGATGCCGTAGTCAGGCGCGATCTGGCGCGCCACGAAATCCAGGATCTTCTCCTCCCCGGCCATGGCCGGTTCGAAGTGGACCGTGAACTTCGTCTGGCTTCCGGCGGCCGAGGCGGCGGCAGGGGCGGAGCGCTGCTGGCCCAGCAGCACGCCGAGGATGAGGGCGGCCACGGCCGCGAGGGCGGCGATGGTCCAGGGAAGGGCATTGCGGTTCTTGCGCAGCGTGAAGCCGTGGTCGTGCCCGGTGTGCGGTGTAGTCATGGTCTCGCTCGTTCGTTCGTTCGTCGATGGTGTTCAGGGACGCGCCAGGGCGCGGGCGATGCGGTCGCCGAGGAATTGGACAATTTGCACGGTCAGGATCAGCACCACGATGGTCGCCAGCATGACATTCATGTCGAAGCGCTGGTAGCCGTAGGTCACGGCGAGATAGCCGATGCCCCCGGCCCCGATGGTCCCGGCGATGGCCGAGTACTCGATCATCGAGATGGTGTTCAGCGTGATGGCCGAGGCCAGGGCCGGCAGCGCCTCGCGGATCTGGGTGGTGCCGATGATCTGCGCGGCCGAACCGCCGGTCACCAGCCCTACGGCCAGGTTGTGCCTCGGCAGGTCGTTCAGCGCGTTCTGCACCAGCCGGGCGAAGAACGGGATGCCGGCAATGGTCATGGGCACGGCAGCCGCGGCAATGCCGATGGTGGTGCCGGTGACCCATTTGGTGAAGGGGATGATCGCTGCCATCAGCACCAGGAACGGCAGGGAGCGTCCCATGTTGGCGATCCAGCTGAGCACCGCATGCAGGCGCGCCCGCGGGAAGAGCCCCTGTCGATCGGTGTTGTACAGCGCGATGCCCATCAGTCCTCCGAGGCTGATGACCAGGGCCATGACGATTCCGACCATGGCCCAGGTCTGGCCGTAGGCCGGCAGCATCAACTCGGGCAATTGCTGCCACGGAGTGTCGGTGCCCACCGCTGCGCTTTCAAAGGGGATTCTCATGCGTTGGCCTCCACCAGTTCGCGATTGTTGCGGACCAGGCTGCCCGGGTCGGCCTGCAGGCCCCACCCGTCCAGCAACCGGACCAGGTCCTGAGGGCTCGTGCCCCGCACGCCCAAGCGCACGCGGCCCAAGGTCCCCTCGTGGTGCGCCTCGACGGCACCGCCAAGCAGGGCCACCGCGATCCCGTGCTCGATGCCCAGCCGGGAGATCCAGCCGGGATCGACCCGGTCTTTGCGGTAGGCCACCGTCACGGCATAGTCGAAGCCTGCCGGCAGGTCCTCGGCCCGCAGCGGCAGCAGCTTCTCCCCGGTCGCCGAGCCTGGGGAGGCCACCAGCTCATGCAGGGCTCCGTGCTCGGCAATGCGCCCGCCGGCCAGCTGGGCGACCTCGTCGGCCACATGCCGCACCACATCCATCTCATGGGTGATCAGGATGATGGACAAGCCCAGATCGCTGCGCAGCGAATCCAGCAGCCCCAGCACCTGGTGCGTGGATTCGGGATCCAGGCCCGAGGTGGCTTCGTCGGAGAGCAGCAGCCGTGGCCGCAGGGCCAGGGCCCGGGCGATGCCGACGCGCTGCCGCTGGCCGCCGGAGAGCTGCCCGGGATAGGCGTTCGCCTTCTCCAGCAGCCCGACCCGGTCCAGCAGCTGGGCCACCCGCTGCTGCATTTCGTGGTGGACCACCCCGAGGTTCCGCAGCGGAAGGGCCACGTTCTCGGCGACGCTCAGCCGGCTCAGCAGGGCCGAGTTCTGGAAGATCGTGCCGATGGCGCGGCGTTCAGCGCGCAAGGCCCTGCCAGAGAGCGCGCCGAGATCCTTGCCGTCAACGAGGATCTGCCCGCTGCTGGGCTTCTCCAGCAGCGAGATGCAATGGGACAGGGTCGATTTGCCTGCCCCGGAAGGGCCGACTACTGCGGTGATCGAGCCTTCCGGCACCGACAGGTCGATCCCCTTGAGCACCTCGATGCGCCCCTGAGCGGTGTCATAGTGCTTGTGCAGGTCCTTGATCTCGATCATGCTGCGTGCTCCTTGGATGTTGCACCGGGAAGGACTGCCCAGGGCCGAGGCTGTGCCGGCTCGTAGCCAGGCGTGGCCCGGTGGCAGCCACTGCTCCATCGGTCCTGGCGGTAGCACCGTCCCGTGGTTCGGGTGGTTGCTGCGACGTCAACGAGCCAGGTCTCTCGGTCGCTCTGGATGGGTTGCCCGGCCTTGGAGGCCAGGTGTTCCCAGCATGCGTTTCCTGGCCGGACCAAGCCAAGAGTTGCGCAACACTGCGACATCACGTCATTTCCGATCCGGCACTGCGGGCCGTCGGCATCATCTTCGGCGTCATGATTCGTCTCATTGCCGTTCATATGACCTTCCAAGTCGGAAGTGCTCCGGCGGATTTGCGCTCGGCCGGAGCCTTCCCCGGCAACCGCCGGCCGCTGATGCCGCGGCCCGGCCCGGCATCGGGAATACTCGATGCCGGCCTACGGTTGGAATCACCGACTGCTTTTGAAAGGACTGCCATGAAGATCGCAATTACCGGAGCCACCGGACAACTCGGAGGACTCGTCATCGATGCGCTGCTGGAGCGCGGGGCCGATCCCGCGCAGCTGATTGCCATCGGCCGTTCGGAGGAAAAGCTGGCCCCGCTGGCAGGCAAGGGCTTGGAAACCCGCGTTGCCGATTACAACGTCCAGCCAGATCTGGTTTCTGCGCTTGAAGGCGTCGACAAGCTGCTGCTGATCTCCTCCAGCGAAGTGGGCCAGCGCGTTGCCCAGCATGAGAACATCATCAACGCCGCCAAGCAGGTGGACGTCTCGCTGATCGCCTACACGTCCATTGCCAACGCGATGACCGGCGGCATGGAGCTCGCCGAGGAGCACATCGCCACCGAGCGATTGCTGGCCGGATCCGGCATCGGGTACGTGCTGCTGCGCAACGGCTGGTACATCGAGAACTACACCGACCAGCTCATGGGCTACCTCAATAGCGGCGTAATCCTCGGTGCCGCGGGCGAGGGCAAGATCAGCGCTGCCGCCCGGGCCGATTTCGCGGAGGCAGCCGCCGCGGTGCTGCTGTCCGATGAAGAGCAGAACGGCAAGATCTACGAGTTGGGCAGCGACAAGCCATTCACCCTCAACCAGCTTGCTGGCGCTGTCGGCGCCGCCGCTGGCCAGGACGTCGCCTACCAGGAAGTGGATCCCGAGCAGCTGGAAAAGATCTACGCTGATGCCGGAGTCCCAGGACCCTTCGCGCACATCCTCGTCGATACCGACGTGCGCATTCGCGAAGGAGCACTGGAGGTTAGCACCGGTGACCTGGCCAAGCTGATCGGCCGCGCTCCAGCGTCCTTGGGCAAGGTCATCAAGGACAACCTGGACAAGTAGCACCGATCATCGAGGGTCCAGCGGGCAGGCACTCGCGGCAGTCGCTGCCGCGGTGCCTGCCCTGCAGCATTTAAGCTTCTCAACCGCGAATATTCGCGCGACAAGGGTGCAATTTAACGCCCAGATAGATTGTGCTGCGTGTCACAAGCTCGCTGGGAGGTTCCGCTCCCGTAAATTTGCGCATACTTCATCCCCACCTGAAGAGGAGATCAAAGTATGCCACGAGCACGTTTGAGGCCAGTTGCCTGCGCTGCAGCCATCGCCTTGGGCCTGGGAGCTTTCTCGGCTGTCCCGGCGAGCGCGGATCCACGCCACACCGAAAAAGTCCCGACTGCCATTGGAACCGGAGGCGCGGTGTCTTCGGTGGACCCGGAGGCCACCGCCGCCGGCATCGAAGTCCTGCGCAAGGGAGGCAACGCCGTGGATGCGGCCGTGGCCACCGCGGCGGCACTCGGCGTCACCGAACCCTACAGCGCCGGCATTGGCGGTGGCGGATACTTCCTCTACTACGATGCGCAATCGGGAAAGGTCAGCACGATCGATGGTCGCGAAACCGCCCCGGCAGGCATTGCCAAAGATGCATTCATCGATCCTGAAACCGGCGAACCGTACAACTTCACCCCGGAACTGGTTACCAGCGGCGTGGCAGTCGGCGTGCCCGGAACCTTGGCCACATGGCAACGCGCCCTGGACAATTGGGGTTCGCAGAACCTGAAGCAGGTCCTGCGGCCGGCAACCAAAATCGCTTCCCGCGGCTTTGCCATTGATGAGACGTTCCGCGAGCAGACCTTGGACAACAAGGAACGGTTCGCCGCGTTCCCTGCCACGAGCGAATTGTTCTTGCCCGGCGGGGATGCTCCCCAAGTCGGGACCATCTTCAAGAATCCGGATCTGGCGGACACCTACCGGATGCTGGCCAAGCAAGGCCTCGACGGGTTCTATGCAGGCGACTTGGCCGCCGAGATCGCCCACACGGTGCAGGCACCGCCAAAGAGCGAAGACACCACCCTCCCGGTTCCCGCGGGGCAGTTGTCCACCGCCGATCTGGCCGGCTACAAAGTGGTTGAGCAGGAACCCACGCAAGTGGATTACCGGGGCTACGATGTCTTCGGCATGGCTCCATCTTCCAGCGGAGGAACCACCATCGGCGAATCGCTGAACATCCTGGGCCAGTTCGACGTGGCGGCCATGGACGAAGCCGATGCGTTGCACCATTATTTCGAGGCAACTGCTCTTGCCTACGCTGATCGCGGCAAGTTCGTCGGCGACCCGGCTTTCGCCGATGTTCCGACCCAGACCCTGACCGATAAGCTGTTCGGTGCGGATCGGGCGTGCGCCATCAATCCGGACCAGGCCGCGGCCAAGCCGGTCGCTCCGGGCGATATCGAGAACCATGATGGCCAGTGCCCTGCTGCCACCAGCGAGCCGGTTGAAGAGCGGGACACGGAAAACATCTCCACCACCCACCTGTCGGTGGTGGATCGCTGGGGCAACGTCGTTTCCTACACGTTGACCATCGAGCAGACCGGCGGCTCGGGCATGGTGGTTCCCGGCCGCGGATTCCTGCTGAACAATGAGCTGACCGATTTCTCCACGGTCTACGATCCGCAGGATCCGAACCGTATCGAGCCTGGCAAGCGCCCGCGCTCCTCGATGGCGCCCACCATTGTCCTGCAGGAGGGCGAACCGGTGCTGGCCATCGGTTCCCCGGGCGGTTCAACCATCATCACCACGGTGCTGCAGACCCTGGTGAACCGCATCGACTTGGGCATGAGCATCAGCGAAGCCATCGCCGCGCCGCGGGCATCTCAGCGCAATACGGCCGCGGTCACCGCCGAACCCGAGTTCATCGAATCCTATGGCCCTGCGCTTGAGGCCTTTGGCCACAAGCTCACGCCTGCTGGCGATTCCTTCACCCCGCAGGCTGAAATCGGTGCCGTTGAAGCGGTGGAAATCGCAGCCGATGGCACGCTCACCGCGGCGGCCGAGCCCACCAGGCGCGGCGGCGGTTCGGCCATGGTGCTGGAGCCAACCGAGTAGGCGTGCAGAAAAACGGCGGCCTGCGGCAACATTCTTGCGAAGTTGCCGCAGGCCGCCGCCTATTGCGCGAGCTGGCCAGCCGCTCAGGCCTGGGCGGCCAGCCGGTTGGCGACCTTGTACTGGGCTGCGCGGTGGGTGCCCTTCACGCGGTCCCCCTCGCCGAACAGCTTGTTGCGCAGCGAGCCCTTGGCGTACTCGGTCTTGTATGCGCCGCGCGCTTGCAGCTCGGGAACCACGTACTTCACGACGTCCTCGAAGGTGCCCGGGGTGATTGCGTAGGCCAGGTTGAAGCCGTCCACGTCGGTGTAGTCCACCCAGTCGATGAGCTTCTCGGCGACCTCGGCGCCGGATCCGACGGTGATCGGGCCGAAGCCGCCCACGCCCACCCATTCGGCCAGCTGGCGGATGGTCCACGGCTTGCCCTCGTCGCCGCTGGCCTTCTGGAAGGTTTCGACCGTGGACTGGATGGCGTTGGACTTCACGTTGGCTCCGATGACGTCGTCCGGGCCGTACGTGGACAGGTCAACGCCCATCCATCCGGAGATCAGCACCTGGGCGCCCTCGATGTCGGCGTAGGACTTGTAGTCCTCGAACTTCGCCTGCGCGGCGGCCGAGTCCTCGCCGGTGATGATGGTCTGCATCGCGAAGATCTTGATGTCGTGGCGGTCGCGGCCAGCGGCCTGCGCCGCGTCGCGGATCTTGGTAACGGTGGCCTTGAGCATTTCGCGGGTAGGGCTGGTCACGAAGACCGCTTCCGCGTTTTCCGCGGCGAACTTCATGCCGCGCGAGGAGGCGCCGGCCTGGTAGATCACCGGGGTACGCTGGGTGCTCGGTTCGGTGATGGCGATGCCGGGCACCTTGAAGTACTTGCCCTCGTGCTCGATCGGGTGCACCTTGGCAGGGTCGGTGTAGATGCCGCTGGCCTTGTCGGCCTGCACCGCGTCCTCCTCCCAGGAGCCTTCGAGCAGCTTGTAGACGACCTCAAGGTACTCGTCCGCGTGGTTGTAGCGCTCGTCGTGCTCCATCTGGTCGTCCTGGCCCATGTTGCGCGCGGCGGAGGGCAGGTAGCCGGTGACCACGTTCCAGCCCACGCGGCCGTTGGTCAGGTGGTCCAGGGTGGCCAGGCGGCGGGCGAACGGGTACGGGTGCTCGTAGGCGGTGCCGGCGGTGACACCGAAGCCCAGGTTCTCGGTGACCGCTGCCATCGCGGAGACCAGCATGAACGGGTCGTTGACCGGGGCCTGGGCGCCGGTGCGCAGCGGGGACTCGTTGCTGTCGTTGAACACGTCGTAGGTGCCCAGCACATCGGCCAGGAACAACCCGTCGAACTTGCCCTCTTCCAGCACCTTGGCCAGGTGGGTCCAGTAGCCGATGGTCTTGTAGTCGGCGGCTTTGTCCTGCGGGTGGCGCCACAGGCCCGGCGACTGGTGCACCACGCAGTTCATGTCGAATGCGTTGAATAGGATCTCGCGCTTGTTCTCGCTCATGTCTTTGCCCCCATTAGGTCGATGTTCATGGAAAGTATCTGGTTTGCGTCGCGGGCGCTCAGGCCCGCTGGGTCGAATCTTCGCCGGTGACGGACAGCCGCTGCGGCTGGACTCCGTTGATCTCGTAGTCCCCGACGATGCGCGCCTTGTAGATCGCCGGGTTGTGCGTGGCGATGGTGCGCGCATTGCGCCAGTGCCGGTCAAGGTTGCAGCCGCTTCTGGTGGACGAGGCACCCAGCCCGTCGAAGAGCTTGCTGGTCACCCCGATGGCCAGCGGCTGCACCACGGTTTGGGCACGGTTGGCGGCCAGCTCGCAGACCGCATAGCGTTCCTCGTCGTTCAGTCCCGGATCGCCCAGGGCCGCCTCGACTTCGAGCACCGCGCCGATCACCACCGAGTCAGCGGCGAAGGACTCCGCGGACACCTCGCCCACCAGCTGCAGGACCTGGGGTTCCTGGTACACCGGCACCCCGGTTCCGGTGGTGAAGATGCGGGTGCGTGCCTGCACGGCGCTGCGCAGGTCGTTCAGCGCGGCGCGGGCGATGCCTGCCTGCACGGACATGAGCACCAGCTGGAAGATCGCCGCTTCGGAGTCGTTGCGCTGCTGCGGCATGAAGCAGTCCACCGGGACCTGATGGAATTCGGTGGTGCCGGTTCCGGTCAGGCCCTGGCCGAATCCGTCCCAGTCATCGAGGATCTTGACGCCGCTGCGCTGGGTGGACACCACCGCGATCTGGCGTCCGGCAAGCTCAGGGTGGGCCACCGCAACAGTGGTCCAGTCGGCAAAGATGGTGCCGGTGCAGTAGTACTTCTCGCCGTCGACTACCCAGCGCCCGTCCACGAAGCTGGCCTTCGTATTCAAGGTGCCCAGGGCGTTGCCGCCGCGCTCGGTGTAGGCGTTGCCGATGATCTGCCCGGCGGCGATGCGGGCCACCCACTTCTTGCGCAGCGCCTCGTCTTCCAGTGCCAAGACGTTCTCGACGAAGGCGATATGCGCGCGCCACAGCTGGCCTACATGGGAGTCGGCCTCGGAGAGCTCGATGAGCAGGCGGAAGACATCCACCAGCCGCGCACCGTAGCCGCCGTCGGCCACGGGAAGGCGCAGTGCGCCGAAGCGCTCGCGGTTCAGCAGGCCTACCTGCTCGAAGGGAAGCACGCGGTTCAGGTCGCGGTCCTTGGCGGTCGCGGCGATCTGGGCGAAGACCGGGCGGAAGATTTCGGCCAGTCGGTCGTACTGCTCATCCGCGCCGGGGCCGGGAGTGATCTTCAGCAGCTGCCGGGTGGGCAGCTGCTCCTCGAACTCGTCCAGTTCCAGAGCGCTGGCTTGCGAAGGATCGCTGAGCTGGTTGAAGTCCAGCCCTGGGGCATTCGGTGATTCGCCAATAGGCATAAGGGTTCTCAATTCTTTCCATCGGTCCTGGCGGTAGCACCGTCCCGCTCTTCGGGTGGTTGCTGCGGCGTCGTGGAGCCAGATCTCTCAGCCGCTCTGGATGGGTCGTGATTCATTTGTAACGGTAATAATCCGGCGCTTCCAAGCCGCGAAGTCATATTTCGCCTCAGATTTGGAAGGGCCTATGCTCAAATCCCACAGCCTAATCGCCGTCCCATCGAAGATGAGTTGCACGGATTGGCTTGCAGTCGATCGAACCGGACCTAGGTAAAATAAATAACGAAATTTCTGGGCAATGTGACGCAGTTGTCGAAGATTTTTTCATGTTACGCAAGATTTGCGTCCAAATCGTTCGACTCGCTGTAATAGAAGGGTAACCATCCCGAGCGGCCGAGAGATCTGGCTCTTTGACGCCGCAGCAACCACCTTCGGAGCTCCACCTCCGCAGGCCGGTGCTACCGCCAGGACCGATGGAGATTGATATGGCTCTTACCATTGCAGCGCCCGAGGCAACTTCAACCACCTCAACCGCACTGGACGTCCAATTCAGCAACGTGTCGCGGACCTTCACCACAAAGAAGGAAAGCCGCACCGTGCTGGCCGACATCAACTTGCACATTCCAGCCGGCCAAGTCCTCGCGATCCTAGGAGCCAGCGGCTGCGGAAAATCCACGCTGCTGCGTTCGGTCTCCGGGTTGGACCACCCCTCCACCGGTGACATCCGCACAGGCACCCACGAGGTCAACGGCATCAACGAGCTATGCGCCGTTGCTTTCCAGGAACCACGGCTGCTGCCGTGGCGATCGGTGCGCGAGAACATTGCGCTGGGTCTGGCCCCAGGAACCGAGAAGACCTCTGGCGACGCGCTGATTGATGAGCTGATCGAGCTGACCGGGCTGAGCCATGCAGCCAGCCTGCGCCCGCGGGAGATTTCCGGAGGCATGGCCCAGCGTGTTTCGCTGGCTCGCGCGCTGGCCCGCCGCCCGGGCGTATTGCTTCTCGATGAGCCCTTCGGCGCGCTCGATGCCCTGACCCGCCTGAAGATGCAGGATTTGCTGCTCTCAATTCACGCATCATTCCCCACCACGGTACTCATGGTGACCCATGACGTGGACGAGGCTTTGACCTTGGCTGACCGCGTTATCGTCTTGGGACGCAGCACCGGGAACGGCGCGGTTGGTGTCATCGAAGACCTAGCGATCTCCGCCGGGAAACCGCGCCGGCACACGGACGAGAAGTTCATTGCCGATCGCCTGCACCTGCTGCGCCTGCTCGGCGTCGACCCAACCAACCATTAATCCAGGGAACGCATTGGATCCTCGGCGATCCTTGCTCTTTGCCCTATCGTCCATCCGCTTGCACGCATAATTCTAGGATTCTCCATGCTCTTGAACCGCTTCTCCCGCCGCACCGCACTGTCCGCCGCCGCTTTGCTCATGGGCGCAGTTGCCCTGACCGGCTGCGCTGGCGAAAACGCTACGGCCGACTCCGGTGATCAGACCTTGTCCATCGACTTTGCCACGTACAACCCGCTGAGCCTGGTGCTCAAGGAAAAGGGATGGCTGGATGCGGCCGCCAAGGAACAGGGCGTTGACGTCGAGTGGATCCAGTCCGCAGGTTCCAACAAGGCCAATGAGGCGCTTCGCGCCGGTGCTATTGATGTCGGTTCCACCGCCGGTTCCGCAGCGCTGCTGAACCGTTCCAACGGTGCACCAATCAAGACCGTCGCCCTGTACTCCCAGCCGGAATGGGCAGCCCTGGTAGTGGACAAGGATTCAAAGATCGAGTCCGTTGAAGACCTGGCAGGCAAGACCGTGGCCGCCACCAAGGGCACCGATCCCTACTTCTTCCTGCTCCAGGCTCTGGACACCGCGGGACTGAGCGAAGATGACATCAAGCTGCAGAACCTGCAGCATGCCGATGGCCGCACCGCGCTGGTCAACGGTTCGGTCGATGCCTGGAGCGGCCTGGATCCAATCATGGCCGCCGCCGAAGAAGACGGCGCGCAGCTGGTTTACCGGAACCTGGACTTCAACACCTACGGTGCGCTGAACGCCCGCGAAGATTTCATCGAGCAGAGCCCCGAACTGGCCCAGCTCGTGGTCGACGCCTATGAGAAGGCTCGCGGCTGGGCTGCCGAGAACCCTGGGGAAACCGCTGAGATTCTGGCCGACGTTGCAGGGCTCGAACCAGAAGTTGCCAAGACCGTGATCGAGGAACGCTCCAATCTGGACGTTCCGGCGGTTCCCGACGCCAAATTCACCGGAGTGCTGAGCAACATTGGCCCCACCCTGGTGGCCAGCGGCGATGTTTCCAAGCAGGAATCCGTAGATGAAGCACTGGCAACCCTCGTTGACGACCAGTTTGCCCTCAAGGCAGATGCTACGAAGATCTCCGGAGAGTAAACAGCGATGAGCACCGCAAACGTAGCTGATACCCGGGAAAATCCGACACCTGCCAAGCACAAGGCAGGCATCGCCGCAACGATCCTGCGAGCACCCAAATGGCTGCTTGCGCTGATCCTGCCGCTGGCCACCCTGGCTGTCTGGCAATTCGTCACGGTGAGCGGCACCGTTGCTCCGTGGACGCTGCCGACTCCAGGCTCGGTCGTTGCCGCCGCCTTTGAGCTCCTCGAAGATGGCGATCTTGGCAAGCATATCGGCATTTCCACCCAGCGTGTTCTGCTCGGCTTCGCCTTTGGTTCCCTGCTCGGCCTGGCGCTGGGCGCCTTCGTCGGCCTGTCCAAATTGGCAGATGCGTTTCTGGGCCTGAGCATCAGCGCCCTGCGCGCCGTCCCTTCGCTGGCTTGGGTTCCGTTGCTGGTGCTCTGGATGAAAATGGGCGAAGATTCCAAGGTCACGCTCGTGATCATCGGCGCGTTCTTCCCGGTCTTCACCACCGTCGCCTTGGCATTGCGCCATGTCGATGCCCACCTGATCGAGGCCGCTCGCTCCTTCGGCTTGAAGGGACTGAAGCTGCTGCGCACAGTCCAGCTGCCCGCGGTAGTCCCTTCCATCTTCTCCGGACTGCGCTTGGCACTGGCCCAAGCGTGGCTCTTCCTAGTCGCGGCTGAACTGCTCGGAGCGTCGATGGGCTTGGGCTTCCTGCTCACCGATTCGCAGAACAATGGCCGCCTGGACCGCCTGATCATGACCATCGTGCTGCTGGCCGTCTTCGGAAAAATCACCGATGCCCTGCTATCGATAGCCGAACGCTGGGCGATCAAACGCTGGACCTAGCCCCGGACTAGCTAGCACCGGCTGGCAACGCTATCCCTTCCCCCACCAAAGAAAGTTTGCAATGACCACCGAATTGGCAACAACCTCAGCACCTGAATCAGAGGCGGCACGCCAGGAATTCTGGGACGAAGCGGCGCACCTTTTGGATTGGGACACCCCGTGGCACACCACCAGCCGCATCATTCCGGCTGACCCCCAGGCGCAGCGCGGCCCGGAAATTTCCTGGTATCTCGGCGGCAAGCTGAACGCGGCAGTGAACTGCGCCGACCGCCACGTCGCCGCAGGACGCGGCGAGAAGGTTGCGCTGTACTTCGAAGGCGAACCCGGCGACCGCGTTGCAGTCACCTACAAGAATCTGCATGAGCGGGTTTCCCAAGCTGCCAATGCCTTGGAATCCCTGGGCGTGGTGAAGGGCGACCGCGTGGTCATCTACCTGCCGGTGCTCATTGAAACCATCGTCATCACCTTGGCATGCGCCCGCATCGGCGCCATCCACTCGCTGGTCTTCGGCGGGTTCTCTGCCGAAGCGCTGAAGTTCCGCGTGGAAGACACCAAGGCGAAGGTGCTGGTCACCACCGACGGCCAGTTCCGCCGCGGCACCTCGGTCCCGGTCAAGGACAACGCCGATGCGGCAGTTGCCGGCGAGAACGAAATCGAAAAGGTGCTGGTGATCCGCCGAACCGGAGATGAGATCCCGTGGACCGAGGGCCGCGACGTCTGGTGGCATGAGGTGGTTGATACCCAGTCCACCGAGCACACCCCGGAGTTCTTCGACTCCGAGACGCCGCTGTTCATCATGTACACCTCGGGGACCACCGGCCAGCCCAAGGGCCTGGTGCACACCACCGGCGGCTACCTGACGCAGGCGGCCACCAGCTACAACATGCTGTTCGCCAATCCAGACGAGTCCCAGCGCGAGCACGATGTGCACTGGTGCACCGCTGACCTGGCCTGGGTCACCGCCCACACCTACGAGATCTACGGTCCACTGGCTAACGGCGTCACCCAGGTCATCTACGAGGGCGTGCCCAACGCCCCGCATCCGGGCCGGCACTTCGAGGTCATCGAACGCTACAAGGTCACCAGCTACTACACCGCTCCCACCTTGGTCCGCTCGCTGATGGGCTGGTTCCCCGACGGCATCCCGGCAGAATACGACCTGTCGTCGGTGAAGATCGGCGGCACCGTGGGCGAAGCGGTCAACCCCGAGGCGTGGAAATGGTTCCGCCAGCAGATTGGCCGCGACACCGCGGCGGGCCTGCCCATGGTCGATACCTGGTGGCAGTCGGAGTCCGGCGCGACAGTGCTTTCCCCATTGCCTACGGATGAGCACTTCAAGCCGGGTTGCGCCGCACGTCCGCTGCCGGGCATTTCGGTGGACATCGTTGGCGCCAATGGCCGCAGCATGCCGGCCAACGAGCAGGGAAATATTGTCATTACCCGCACCGGCCCGTCGATGGCCCGTACCGTTTGGGGCAATCCGGCACGCTACTACACCAGCTACTGGGAACAATACGTCGAGCAAGGCTGGTTCCTGGCCGGTGACGGTGCCCGCTTCGATGAGGACGGCGACATCTACATCCTGGGCCGCACCGATGACGTGATCAACATTTCCGGCCATCGGCTGTCCACCATCGAGATCGAGTCGGCGCTGGTCACCAACCCCGGTGTGGTGGAAGCCGGCGTCTGCCCCACCCCGGATCCCAAGACCGGACACGCTGCTACCGCCTTCGTGGTGCCGCTGGACAAGACCCTGATCGCCGAGTCGCCTGATGCGGATCTCGCTGCCCGGCAGGCCGAATTCATCGCCGAGCTTCGCGAGACCGTCGCGGTCCAGATCGGCCCGATTGCCAAGCCGCGTGAAATCGTCCTGGTTCCAGATGTGCCCAAGACGCGTTCTGGCAAGATCATGCGCCGCCTGCTCACCCAGCTGTTCGAGGGCACCACGCTCGGCGACACGACAAGTCTGCAGAATGAGCCGTGCATCCCGGAGATCAACGCGATCTGCCGCGCTCGCGGCTAATCAGCCAGGCCAAGCCTCCAGAGGTTGAATAAAGTGAAGCTTCTTCCCGGAATCGGGAAGAAGCTTCACTTGCTTTGCCGGTAATTACTCCCCGGCAGTTGGCTTCGGGCTCTCGCCGTCGCCCTCAGTTTTCTTGCCGTCCTCCACCGGGTCAATGGTGGCCTCGGTGGCTTCGGTGGCGAAGATCTTCACTTCAGCCTCCTTGCCATCGGCACTGACCAAAGGAATTTCGGTGGTCATCAAGCTGAACTGGCTGCCCTCATGGCGGTCAATCGCCTGGCCCACGGAATGCTCAAGCACCTTGCGGGCCACCTTGTCGCCCAGCACCAGCGGATCGTTGCTCAAGTCCTTCCACAACGCCACGCAGAGCAGCAGCATCACGATGACGAACGGCAGCGCCGAAACAATGGTGATGTTCTTCAGGCCGTTCAATGCCTCCGCCGGATGATCACCGCCAGCCAGCAGCATCACCGCGGCAACAGCACCGGTGGCCACGCCCCAGAAGATCACCGCCTTCTTGGTTGGCTCTTCGGCGCCGCGTTCGCTGAGCGCACCCATCACGATCGAGGCCGAGTCTGCGCCGGTCACGAAGAAGATCGCAATCAGCAGCACGGTGACGACCATCAGCACGGTAGCCACCCAGCCTGCCAGCGGCAGGCGGCCGAGCATGTCGAAGAGGATCAGATCGAAGTTGATGTCTGGGGCGCCATCGACGATATTGGCCAGCTTTTCCCCGGTTTCCCCGGCGCGTTCGGCACGTTCCTGAATGCCGATTGCGCCGCCACCGAAGATCGAGAACCAGATCAAGGTGACAGTCGATGGCACCAGCAGCACGCCGGTAACGAACTGGCGAATCGTGCGGCCGCGGGAGATGCGGGCGATGAACAGGCCGACGAATGGGCTCCAGGAGATCCACCAGGCCCAGTAGAAGACGGTCCACGAGGACAGCCAATCAGACATTGCAACATCGCCAGCCGCCGTGCGCGAAGCCATCTCCGGCAAGTCGCCAATGAAGGAGCCAATGGCGTTGGGGATGACATTAAGGATGAACAGCGTTGGACCGCCAATGAATACGATCAACGCGATGATCACTGCCAGCACCATGTTGGTGTTGGACAGCCACTGGATGCCGCGCTCAATGCCGGAAACAGCGGAAGCAACGAACAAGGCAGTCAAAATCGCGATGATGACCACCAGAACGCCGGAACCGACTTTCTCCATCATCCCGGTGGCCTGGATGCCGCCGCCAATCTGCAATGCGCCAAGGCCCAGCGAACAGGCCGAGCCGAAGAGCGTGGCGATGATAGCCAGGATGTTAATCGTGCGGCCGCCCCAGCCGTGGATGGCGCGGTCGCCGAAGAGCGAGCTGAACATGGCGGAGAACAGCTGCGGGCGTCCCAGCCGGAAGCTGCCGTAGGCCATGCCCAAGCCGACAATCGCGTACATGGCCCATGGGAACAGCGTCCAGTGGAAGAGCGTGGTGCCCATAGCGGTGCTCAGTGCCTCGTTGGTGGAGCCTTCCACGGTTCCCGGAGGAGGCGACATGTAGAAGTACAGAGGTTCGCCGACCCCGTAGAAGACCAGTCCGATGCCCATGCCGGTGGCAAACATCATCGAGATCCACGAAACCGTGGAGAACTGTGGCGATTCACCGTCCTTGCCCAGCGGGATGCGCCCGAAATTCTTCGCTGCTACGACAATAGCGAAGACCGCGAATAATGCGGCGGCGATGACAAAAAGCCAACCAGTGTTGGTGATAACCCAGTCCAAGGCTGCGCTGGAGGCCTTGCCCAGCCCCGACGGGGTGGAGAAACCCCAAATGATGAATGCCAGCGCGATAACGCCGGCGATTCCGAATACCCAATAATCCGTACCGGAAAGGGAGTACTTCTTAGGTCGCCTGTGGCGAACTGAATGCAGTTCCTCGACGAGGTCTACGATTGATTGATCCGTCTGCTTCATTGCGTTCTTCCTTCACTGGTGAGATCCCGTGGAGAAGTTCCAGACGGAATCTGCCCAGCCATCGTTTCTCGAGTCAACGATCGCCATGCAGTGTGATTGATTGCGAATTGCTTTTCGGGTGTCGGTCCGTTGTCTCTAAATCTCGCGTCAGAACTGCCTGAAAGAAACAGCTATTCTGCGCAAATAGCCCGCGAAATGTTCCTGCGAAGTGACCCGATTTAGCACGGAATTGACACGATAAATCCAAAATGGGCCTTTTCCAGCATTGTCGACATCTCACCGAGGGTCAAATCAGATCCTTGATTTCACGCCATTTTCAACGTTGGATACGCACTGGATCAAGATGTTTTCGCTGGTGCCGCGATCCGTGTGAGCTTCCTCGCCTCACTCGGATTTCCGGTTTCCGCTTCCGCTAAATCCTTCCCCGCCCCGAATTACCTCCGAAATCGGAATGAACCATTCTCCACTTCGTTTATTCGTCTCGAATATCCGGAATTCAACAATCACCTCAGCTTCGATTCCCCTCCGCCAAGGCATGCCTCAAAAGGCATACTTACTGCACAGAAGCTCTTTCGGCGCATTGTTGCCACTCACCAACTTGTAACCTGTAATACATTCGAACTTATCTTGACTCATTCAAAATAAGCGGGCATGCTGGTTACATGACATCAAAGGCAGGGATCGAGCAGGTGCTGAAGGCGGCATCGATGCGGGTTACGCAACCCCGCGTTGCGGTACTGTCCGCTGTCACTGCGCACCCGCACGCGGATACCGAAACCATCATTTCGGCCGTTCGCGAAGGGCACCCCAATGTGTCGCACCAAGCTGTCTACGATTCGCTGAAGCTTTTCACGAAGCTGGGAGTCATCCGGCAGATACAGCCGCAGGGCCATATCGCCCGCTACGAAGCCCGCGTTGGCGACAATCACCACCATGTGGTGTGCCGCCAGTGCGGCAAGCTGGCGGACGTCGACTGCGCTGTCGGCGGCGCCCCGTGCCTGCATGCGTCCAACGATCACGGCTTCAGCATCGACGAGGCCGAAGTGATCTACTGGGGCACCTGCCCTGATTGCCAGGCCGCGAATGCGCAGAAAGATGTCGTAGTAACCCCCTAGATTTGCCATCACGCAGGACTCGTTCCCGCGTGGCGGACATGAACCGCACAATCCCCTAAAAAATCCGGAAGGAAGAGCACATGTCTGAGACGACCGCAGGTCAGTGCCCAGTAGTTGGCGCGGGTCGAGTTCACCCAACCCAGGGCAACGCCAATACCGAATGGTGGCCGAACAAGCTGAACCTGAAGATCCTTGCTAAGAACCAGCAGGTATCGAACCCGTTGGATGAGGACTTCGATTACATCGAGGCGTTCAACGCACTGGACATGGAGGCCCTGAAGGCCGACTTGGCCGAGATCATGACCCAGTCCCACGACTGGTGGCCAGCAGACTTCGGACACTATGGTCCGTTCTTCATCCGCATGGCTTGGCACTCCGCCGGCACCTACCGCTCCCACGATGGGCGTGGCGGCGGCGGCGCAGGCCAGCAGCGCTTCGCCCCATTGAACTCGTGGCCAGACAACGTATCGCTGGATAAGGCTCGCCGCCTGCTGTGGCCGGTAAAGAAGAAGTATGGCCAGGCCATCTCCTGGGCCGACCTGATCCTGCTGGCCGGCAACGTGGCTCTGGAGGACATGGGCTTCGAGACCTTCGGCTTCGCCGGCGGCCGCAAGGACGTCTGGGAAGCTGACGACGACGTTTACTGGGGCCCTGAAAAGGTGTGGCTGGACAACGAGCGCTACACCGGCAAGCGCGACCTGGAAGCCCCTCTGGCTGCAGTCCAGATGGGCCTGATCTACGTGAACCCCGAGGGTCCAGACGGCAACCCGGATCCGCTGGCTTCGGCCATCGACATCCGCGAAACCTTCCGCCGCATGGGCATGAATGACGAAGAGACCGTAGCGCTGATCGCTGGCGGCCATACCTTCGGCAAGACCCACGGCGCCCACGCCGATGACAAGATTGGTCCGGATCCAGAAGCAGCTCCGCTGGAAATGCAGGGCCTGGGTTGGAAGAACGGCCACGGCACCGGCAAGGGTGCAGACACCGTGTCCTCCGGTCTGGAAGTGACCTGGACCTACCACCCAACCCGTTGGGACAACGAGTTCTTCCACATCCTGTTCGCTTACGAGTGGGAACTGTTCGAGTCGCCAGCAGGTGCCAAGCAGTGGCGCCCGGTCAACGGCGGCGGAGCCGGCCTAGTTCAGCCTGCGTTCGACACCTTGGAGAAGCGCGAACCGCGCATGCTGACCAGTGACCTGGCACTGCGCTTCGATCCGATTTATGGTCCGATCTCCAAGAACTTCAAGGAGAACCCGGACAAGTTCGCCGACGCCTTCGCCCGCGCCTGGTTCAAGCTGACCCACCGCGACATGGGCCCGAAGTCCCGCTACTTCGGCCCAGAGGTTCCAGCCGAGGACCTGCTCTGGCAGGATCCGCTGCCGGCTGCTCCAGAAACCACCCTGGGTGCCAAGGAAATCGCCGAGCTGAAGTCCCTGATCAACGACGCTGGCCTTTCGGTGCAGCAGCTGGTCTCCACCGCGTGGAAGGCCGCAGCGACCTTCCGTTCTTCGGATAAGCGCGGCGGCGCAAACGGCGGCCGCATCCGCCTGGAGCCGCAGGTTTCCTGGTCAGTGAACCAGCCGGAGCAGCTGAAGCCAGTAATCGCCAAGCTCGAGGAAATCGTTGACCAGTTCAACGCCACCTCCGAGATCAAGGCATCCTTCGCCGATGTTGTGGTCTTGGCCGGCAACGTCGGTGTTGAGCAGGCTGCCCTGGCAGCCGGACAGCAAGTCGAGGTTCCATTCACCCCGGGTCGCGTTGACGCAACCCAGGAGCAGACCGACGTGGAGCAGTTCGCTTGGCTGGAGCCAGTCGCTGACGGCTTCCGCAACTACGACTCCGGTTTCCTGAACTTGCCTAGCGAGTACCTGCTGATCGACCGCGCGAACCTGCTGGGCCTGTCGGCTCCGGAGATGACCGTGCTGCTCGGCGGCCTGCGTGTCATCGGCAACAACTGGGACGGCTCGAACAAGGGCGTCTTCACCGACACCCCGGGCGCTCTGACCAACGACTTCTTCGCGAACCTGCTGGAACTCGGTCTGGAGTGGATCCCGTCGGCTGACGAGCAGACCTACACCACCACCGACGGCCGTTGGACCGGCAGCCGCGTGGACCTGGTCTTCGGCTCCAACTCGGAACTGCGTGCTCTCGCCGAAGTTTACGCCTCGGACGACGCCAAGGAGAAGTTCGTCAAGGACTTCGCTACTGCATGGGCCAAGCTCATGGACGCGGATCGCTTCGAACTGCTGGCCAAGTAGCCGCTAGCTTCTGGCAGATAGTGCTGGGCTGTTGCTCCCCTGGTGGGGAGCAACAGTCCAGCATTTGCTTAAGCCGGCTATGGCCAGTTAAAAAAGCGTCGCCGCGCTGCCTGCGAAGTCCGGGTTTTCAAGTTTCAGCAGCTCCGTCTTGGCTTGCAGTCCTCCCAGATAGCCGCCCAATGATCCATCGGTGCGCAGCACCCGGTGGCAGGGCAACACGATGGGAATCGGGTTGGTGGCGCACGCTGAGCCGACGGCTCGCACCGCCTTCGGCTTGCCGATCTGCTGCGCCAGCTGGGCGTAGCTGAGGGTCTGCCCGTAATCGATATGCCCCAGTTCCAGCTGCACTTGGCGGCGGAACTGCGTAGAGAGCTGCAGATCCACCGGGAGCTCGAAACTGTGCCGTGTGCCCTCGAAGTACTCATCGAGTTGCCGGGCGGTCCCATCCAGGCTCGACTTGTCGCGCAGGATGCGTGGGCTGAGCTTTTCCGAGAGCAGCTCAAGTATCCGGTCGTGGCCCTCGGATTCGAATGCCACCCGCACCAGCCCGGCATCGGTGCTGGCCAGCAGCAATGAACCCACTGGGCTGTCGACCATCCGATAGGCGACATCGACAAGTTCAAGCGCGCGGGCTTTTTCAGCGAGCTGGCCTTGCAGCGAGTCGAGGGTTTGCATTTCAGCGGCCGTCGCCTGCTGCTGATAATTTTTTTCGTTCATGGCTGCTCCCGCCATAGTTCCTGGTCGTCTAGCCGGACCCGCAGGTTCTTGATCCCGTCGGCACCGGCCCTGCGGGCAGCGGCTTCGCTGCCCGAAAGGATTTCGGCAATTTGCGCGTAGCTCATCCCGCCCAAGTACCGATAGGCCACGACCTGCCTTTGCTTGCCGGGAAGCTGATTCACCTCGTGCCAGAGCTGAAGATTGTCCAACTGCAGATCCGGCCGGTTCATCCCGGACGCGGGACCATCCATGTCCTGGTCATTAAGGATCTCCGGCTTATGCTTGCGCAACTCGTCAATGGCCTTGTTCCGGGCAATGCGCACCAGCCACGCCAGGACATTGGCATCATCTGGCAGCTGCGGGTACGCCTTGAGCGCGGCGAGGAAGGTTTCGGACCAGGCATCTTGCGCGCGGTGCTCATCCAGCAGGGCGCGGCAAACACGCAGGACGTTCAGTCCATAGTCTTGGACTATCCGCTCGAATGGTGCTTGCATGGCTCTCCTGGGATTTCGCGACCTGCTGGCCTCTCACCATGTAAACGCAACGGCCACCTGTTCTGTGAGGTGTGAATGAAAAATTTTGTCATTCACCCCGCTGCCGCACGGATTCCTAGAATGCCACCAAGTCGGATTCACCGGCGAGCTGCTCAAGCCGGGCCAAATCCACGTCGATAATTTCGCCATTCTCCACGCCTTGGGCTTGCCTGGTTCCTGCCAAGGCGTCGCGAATGGTGCGCATGGTGGCCCCATGGCTCACAATCATGATCTTGCGTCCGGTATGCTTGCTGGCTAGGCCCAGCAGCGCTGGCACCGCGCGGTTCAAGATGTGCGCACGCGGCTCAATCTGGTCTGCGGCGGCAGCCGATTCCTCGTCGCTGACCTCCGCCATGATCCGGCCCTCCAGCGGGCCGAAACCGCGTTCAATGAGTTCCGGAACTGCGTTGCCCGTTTCTGCCCCGATCTGCTGGGCAATCAGCACGGCAGTTTCCCGGGCACGCGCCAAAGGGGATGCCAGAATGAGCGAAAAGTCTTGGCCGATGAGCTTGCGCCCGACTTCGCGAGCTTGCTCGCGTCCGGTTTCGTTCAGCGGGATGTCGGTTTGCCCCTGCAGTCGGCCTGCAAGGTTCCAATCGGTCTGCCCGTGTCGAACCAGTGCCAGCGAAGTATCCATGACTCCAGCCTACCGGTGCCATAGATGTCGAAGAATCTCCGATCACAGGCCCGATACGCAACGTTACGACTCATAGTTGGGTCACGAACGGTCATGTTGCGAAGATTATTACACCATCCCGAGCGGCTGAGAGATCTGGTTCGACGACGCCGCAGCAACCTGCCACATCCGGTGGTTACGGTGCTACCGCCAGAAACGATGCAGCCGCTTACCCGTTGGAGAACGGCAGGAAGCGACATTGATTCCGGGATTCCTGCCTCGATCGCGGCCCGCCCTGCGGTGCACGCGAAACCCCCGTCGACAAGGAGTCGTAAGCCACCATGGCAGATCACAAGTTTGGATTCCGCACCCGCGCCCTGCATGCCGGAGGCACCCCCGATGCCGAGCATGGCTCACGCGCAGTGCCCATCTACCAGACCACGTCGTTCGTGTTCAAGGACGCTGACGATGCGGCCAACCTCTTTGCCCTGCAGAAGTACGGCAACATCTACTCGCGCATCGGCAACCCGACCGTGGCGGCCTTCGAAGAGCGCATGGCTTCGCTGGAAGGCGGCATCGGCGCGGTAGCCACCGGCTCGGGCATGGCCGCGGAATTCGTCACCTTCGCGGCGCTGGCCCAAGCCGGCGACCACATTGTCGCCTCCTCGAAGCTCTACGGCGGCACCATCACCCAGCTGGATGTCTCGCTGCGCCGCTTCGGCGTGGACACCACCTTTATCGACTCCAACGATCCCGCGGACTTCGAAGCCGCGATCCAGGAGAACACCAAGGCCGTCTACACCGAGGTGGTGGCCAACCCGTCCGGCGACATCGCCGATCTGAAGGGCCTGGCCGAGGTGGCGCACCGCCACAACATCCCGCTGGTAGTGGACTCGACGCTCACTCCCCCATACATCCTTCGCCCCATCGAGCACGGCGCGGACATCGTGATCCACTCGGCCACCAAGTTCATCGGCGGGCACGGCACCACCCTGGGCGGCGTGGTCATCGAGTCGGGCAAGTTCAACTGGGGCAACGGCAAGTTCCCCACCATGACCGAGCCGGTAGCCAGCTACGGCAACGTCTCCTGGTGGGACAACTTCGGCGAATACGGCTTCTTGACCAAGCTGCGCAGCGAGCAGCTGCGCGACTTTGGTCCGTCGCTGCCGGCCCAGTCGGCATTCCAGCTGCTGCAGGGCCTGGAGACCCTGCCGCAGCGCATGGACAACCACCTGTCCAACGCCAAGCAGGTCGCCGCCTGGCTGGAATCCGATGAGCGCGTCACCTACGTGAACTACGCAGGCCTGGATTCCCACCCGCAGCACGAGCAGGCCAAGGAGCTGCTGCCCCTGGGCGTCGGCTCGGTCTTCAGCTTCGGCGTGAAGGGCGGACGCGAAGCCGGTGCCAAGTTCATCGAGGCGCTGCAACTGGCCAGCCACCTGGCCAACATCGGCGATGCCCGCACCCTGGTGCTGCACCCCGCCTCCACCACGCACCAGCAGCTGAGCGCCGAGCAGCTGGTCTCCGCTGGCGTGCCGGAAGACTTGATCCGCTTGTCCGTGGGCCTTGAAGACGTCGAGGACATCCTCTGGGATCTGGACCAGGCACTGGCCGCTTCGCAGGAGGCTGCCGCCGGTTCCGCCGCGCAGTTCGAAGCGCCAACTTATGACGGTTCCGCCTGCGCATTGCCAACCGCTTCGAAGGGAGCAAACTAATGACTGCCGTTGAAACCACCTGGGAAGGCCCGGGAGCCGCGCAGCGCCTGGAGATCCTGCGCGAGACGAAGACCATCGCCATTGTCGGCGCATCGAACAAGCCGTCGCGCGCCAGCTACTTCGTGGCTACCTACCTGCTCTCCTCTTCACGGTACAAGGTGTACTTCATCAACCCGGTACTCGATGAGATCCTGGGCCAGCCGGTGTACAAGTCGCTCGCCGATCTTCCGGAGACCCCGGATCTGGTGGAGGTCTTCCGCAAGCATGATGACCTGCCCGGCGTGCTGGACGAGGCCCTGGCCGTGGGCGCGAAGACCCTGTGGCTGCAGCTGGGCTCCTGGCACGAGGAAGTGGCCCATCGCGCCGAGGCCGCGGGCATGAACGTGGTCATGGACCGCTGCGTGAAGATCGAGCACGCCCGCTTCCATGGCGGTTTGCGCCTGGCCGGATTCAACACCGGCGTGATTTCCGCGAAGCGACAGGTCCTCGCCTAGAAAGTCCGGAGCTCCACATAGTGGGTGCATGCAGCATTCAGCTGCATGCACCCATTACGTGTTCGGAACAGCTCCAGAGTTTCCGTGCAGGCCGACGGGACTGGGCTTTTCCCGCGGCTCATTCGGCAGGAACGTACAGTTCACCTGCGCAATCATGCGCGATGCAATTTCCTCGCCTTCCCCCGAAACCCACTTAAAACCAAATAAAGCCAAGAATTCCCTAGATTTTTACTTGACGATGCCACGCAATCGGGCATAAAGTCATGGAAACACAGATTGATGTGTTGCAGGTCATGAGGAATTGCGGAGGCAAGAATGTTCGCCGAAGAACGACACCGGCTGATCGTTGGGCAGCTCGAAGCTGACGGGAAAGTAACCGTCGCCGAGCTCGCGCAGCGCTTCGACATCACCCGGGAAACTGTGCGGCGGGATCTGGCCCAACTTGAGTCCGAGAACTACCTTCGCCGCGTCCACGGCGGAGCGGTTGCCATCACCGAGGCGAGCACCCGCGAGGAAAGCTACGTGGTGCGCACCGCCATCCATTCCGAGCCCAAGGCCCGCATCGCCCAGCGCGCACTGAGCCTGCTGCCGGTCTCCGACGCCTCAGTTGTCATCGACGCGGGAACCACCACGGAAATCCTGGCCGAGCGCATGCTCAAAAGCGCCGCGGGCAACGGCCTGGTGGTCATCACCCATGCCCTGCCCATCGCCGCTGCCCTGGTCCACAGCCCGGATATCGCCTTGGAGCTGATCGGCGGGCGGGTCCGCGGCATCACCGGCGCCTCCAGCGGAGCCCGCACCGTGCAGGAATATTCCCAGTACCGGGCGGACATCGCCTTCATCGGCACCAACGGGCTGCATGCAGGATTCGGCCTGAGCACCCCGGACCCGCTGGAAGCCGCCGTCAAGCGCGCCCTGGTCGCCAGCGCCCGCCGCGTGGTGCTGCTGGCCGACGGATCCAAATTCGACCAGGAAACCCTGGTCTGCTTTGCCCGGTTTGAAGACATCGACACCCTGGTCACCGACCAGCAGCCCGGCGAGGAGCTCGCTGCCGCGCTGGAAGCCGCGGATGTCGAGGTGGTGATCGCATGATCATCACGCTGACCGCCAATCCGGCACTGGACAAAACCATCGAGCTGGGCGAGCCGCTGGCTCCCGGTGCCGTGCAGCGCGCTGTGGCCAGCCATGTCCAGGCGGCAGGCAAGGGAGTGAACGTCTCGCGCGCCATCGCCGCGGCGGGTGGCGCCACCTTGGCCGTGCTGCCCGGAGCCAGCACCGACCCGCTGGTCACCGCGCTGGCCCACGACCAGCTGGCTCACCGGAACCTGCCGATCGCCGAAGCGCTGCGCACCAACACCACCCTGACCGATCCCGATGGCACCACCACCAAGATCAATGAGCCAGGTCCCGCCCTTGATGCGCAGCAGCTGGCCGAGCTCGGCGAGCTGGTCGCCGAAGAGGCCGCCGGCGCCAGCTGGCTGGTGATGGCCGGCTCGCTGCCGCCGGGAGTTCCCGCCGGCTTCTATGCGCAGCTGACCGCAAAATTGCGCGCGGCCCTGGGCGCAAAGTGCCCGAAGATCGCCGTGGACACTTCCGGCGCACCGCTGCTCGAGCTCTTTGCCCACGGCCAGCAGCACATCCCAGACCTGGTCAAGCCCAACGCCGAGGAACTGGCGCAGCTGGCTGGCTGCTACAGCGAAGCGGCACTGGAAGGCTCCATCGAGCTGGCCGCCGGCTGCGCGCAGCAGTTGCTGGACCGGGGCGCCGGCGCGGTGCTGGCCACGCTCGGGGCACAGGGCGCGCTGCTGGTCACCAAGCAGGGCGCCTGGCATGGTTCGCACACCCCGATCATCCCGCGCAGCACCGTGGGGGCGGGCGATTCCTCGCTGGCCGGCTACCTGCTGGCCGATGCCGCTGGGGCCAGCGCCCCTGAACGGCTGAGAAACGCCGTCGCCTATGGGGCTGCGGCAACGCAGCTGCCTGGCTCCACCATCCCGACAGAATCCGATCTCACCGCTGGCGCCGTAACCGTCAGCGAACTTACCTCAACGCAAGGAACCGAGTCATGAGTGAACTAATCACCGCAGAGCTCGTGCTGCTCGACGCCGACCTGGGCAACAGCACGAGCGAGGTCATCGAGAAGCTGGCCCTGCTGGTGGCCAACCAGGGGCGCGCCACCGATGCCGCCGCACTGGCCGCCGATGCCAAGGCCCGCGAAGCCAAGACCGCGACCGGGGTGCCCGGCGGCATCGCCATCCCGCACTGCCGTTCGGCAGCGGTCACCGAACCGACCCTGGCCATGGTCCGGCTGGCCCCGCCGGTGGACTTCGGCGCCAAGGACGGCGAAGCCGACCTGGTGTTCTTCATTGCCGCCCCGGACGGCGCCGACCAGGACCACCTCAAGCTGCTCTCCAAGCTGGCCCGCGCGCTGGTGAAGAAGCCGTTCACCGCCTCGCTGCGCGAAGCAGGCAGCGAAGCCGAGATCGTCGAGCTGATCCGCGCGGTTGTCTCCGATGCCCCGGCGGTCTCCCTCCCCGACGCTGCCCCGGCTGCCAGCCCCGCCGCGCCGGCCGCCCCGGCCGTTGCCACGAAGAAGATCATCGCGGTCACCGCCTGCCCCACCGGCATCGCGCACACCTACATGGCAGCCGATTCGCTGGCCCAGGCCGCCGGCGAAATGGGTGTCGACTTCGCGGTGGAAACCCAGGGCTCCTCGGGTTCCACCCCGCTGGACCCGGCGGTCATCGAAGCCGCCGACGCAGTGATTTTCGCGGTGGACGTCGATGTGCGCGACCGCGGCCGCTTTGCCGGCAAGCCGGTGATCCAGGTTCCGGTCAAGCGCGGCATCGACGAGCCGAAGAAGCTGATCAATGACGCCATCGCCGCCTCCGAAGATCCCAAGGCGACCCGGGTTCCGGCTGGTGCCGCCGCGTCCAGCGAAGAATCCGCCGGCAGCGAATCCTTCGGCGCAGGCCTGAAGCGCGCACTGCTCACCGGCGTCTCCTACATGATCCCGTTCGTCGCCGGCGGCGGCCTGCTCATCGCGCTGGGCTTCCTGCTCGGCGGATACGCCATCACCGATGTAGCAGACCAATACTTGACCGAGAATACGCTGTTCAACTTGCCGGAAGCCGGCTTGCTTGCCTACCTCGGTGCGGTGGCGTTCAAGATCGGCGGACTGTCCATGGGCTTCCTGGTCCCAGCGCTGGCCGGTTACATCGCCTACGCCTACGCCGACCGTCCGGGCATCGCCCCGGGCTTCACCGCGGGTGCCGTGGCCGGCTTCATGGGAGCCGGATTCATTGGCGGCATCGTCGGCGGTATCATCGCCGGCCTGGCCTGCCGCTGGATCAATTCCTGGACCGTGCCGCGCTGGCTGCGCGGGCTGATGCCAGTGGTCATCGTGCCGTTGCTTGGTTCCATTATCGCTTCGGGCTTGATGTTCCTGTTCCTCGGCGGTCCGATCGCCCAGCTCACCGAAGCCCTCAATGGCTGGCTCTCGGGCATGTCCGGCACCGCGGCAGCTATCCTCGGCCTGATCCTGGGCCTGATGATGGCCATCGATTTGGGCGGACCGGTCAACAAGGTCGCTTACTCCTTCGCGGTAGCCGGCTTGGGTGCCGGCTCGGTGGCCGAGAACCCGGCCCCGCTGATGATCATGGCCGCCGTGATGGCCGCCGGCATGGTTCCGCCGCTGGCGATGGCCCTGGCCACCGCCGTCTCCCCGAAGCTGTTCACCGGGGCGGAACGCGAAAACGGCAAGGCGGCCTGGCTGCTGGGCGCCGCCTTCATTTCCGAAGGCGCTATCCCCTTCGCCGCGGCCGACCCGCTGCGCGTCATCCCGGCTTCCATGGTGGGCGCCGGGGTCACCGGCTCGCTGATCATGAGCTTCGATGTGCTCTCCCAGGCACCGCACGGCGGCATCTTCGTCTTCTTCGCCATGGATAACACCTGGCCGATGTTCCTGCTGGCCACCGTCATCGGTACTCTGGTATCCGCGGCGCTGGTGATCATCCTGAAGAAATATGTCCGCAAGGCCCCCGCCCGGGCCGCTGAACAGGCAAAGGCCGCAGCATGAGCCAGGCATTCACCGGAGTAGGCGTCAGCGCCGGACGGGTCATCGGATCCGTGCGCCGCATGCCCGAACCGATCCTCCCGCCCGCAGACGGCGCCCCCTTGCCGGCAGGCTCCAGCCCGGAAGCCGAGGCCGAGCGCCTGAACGCGGCCGCGCAAGCGGTTGCCGCGCAGCTCAAGGAGCGCGCGGCGCAGGCCACGGGCGATGCCCAAGCGGTGCTCAAGGCCACCGCACTGATGGCCAGCGACCGCACCCTGCTCAAGTCCGCCACCAAGCTGGTCGTCTCCGGCACCTGCGCCGAATCGGCCATCTGGGAGGCCGCCGATGCGGTGGCCACGCAGCTGTCGGCCCTCGGCGGCTATATGGCCGAACGCGCCGGCGATGTGCTCGACGTGCGCGCCCGCATCGTCGCGCAGCTGCGCGGCGTGCCCGCCCCGGGCATCCCCGACTCGGATGAGCCGTTCATCCTGGCCGCGGTGGACCTGGCTCCGGCAGATACCGCGACACTGGATCCGGCGAAGGTGCTGGCGCTGGTCACCTCCGATGGCGGGCCGCAATCGCATACCGCCATCATCGCCCGCTCGCTGGGCCTTCCGGCCGTCGTGGCGGCGCCCGGCACCACCGCGCTGGCCGATGGGGACCAGGTCTTCGTCGACGGCATCGACGGGCTGGTCATCGCCGATCCCGGAGCAGCCGAAGAGCACCTGGCCGCCACCTACGCCAACCGCGAGGAGCTGCCGGAGTTTTCCGGCAGCGGCCAGCTTTCTGACGGGCACCGTGTCCCGCTGCTGGCCAATGTGGGCAGCGGCGTCGACGCGCAGCTGGCAGCCGCGGCGGGAGCCGAGGGCGTGGGCCTGCTGCGCACCGAATTCTGCTTCTTGGGCAAGGACAAGGAACCGACCCGCGAAGAGCAGGTCGAAGCCTACGGTGCGGTGTTCGCCGCCTTCGGCGGCCGGAAGGTCGTGGTGCGCACACTGGATGCCGGGGCCGACAAGCCGCTGCCGTTCCTGACCGACGCCAGCGAGCCGAACCCCGCCCTGGGCGTGCGCGGCTACCGCACGACCCTTGCCAGCCCCGATGTGCTCGAACGCCAGCTCGAAGCCATCGCGCAAGCCGCCGACGAGCACCAGGCCGAGGTCTGGGTGATGGCACCGATGATTTCCATTCCATCCGAAGCGCAGCAGTTCGCGCAGCTTGCCACGGCAGCCGGGCTGGCCACCGCCGGGACGATGATCGAGGTCCCTTCGGCGGCCATCCTGTCAGGCCAGATCCTGCAGCGCTGCGATTTCGTCTCCATCGGCACCAATGACCTGACCCAGTACACCATGGCGGCGGACCGCCAGCTCGGTGCCCTGGCCGAGCTCAACGACCCCTGGCAGCCGGCCGTGCTGCACATGGTGGCCGCCACCACCGCCGGTGCCAAGGCAGCCGGCGGCAAGCCGGTTGGCGTGTGCGGCGAGGCCGCCGCCGACCCGGCCCTGGCCGTAGTGCTGGTGGGGCTGGGCGTGAGCACCCTGTCCATGAACAAGCGGGCCCTGGCACCGGTCGCCGCGGTGCTGCGCACCGTGGATCTGGCCACCGCCCAGCGCCTGGCCCAGCTGGCCCTGGACGCCGAGTCCGCCGAGGCGGCACGCAGTGCCGTGCGCGCGCAATTGGGCGAGCTGGACCGCTTTGGCCTCTAGGCCCCCGGAATTTACCGCAATCAACCATTCACGAAAACCCGAAGGAGCCATCATGGCAGAACGTACAGCAATCATCGGCAGCCGGGTCGGACTGCATGCCCGCCCGGCAGCCATCTTCGCCGAGGCCGCGGCCGAAGCGCCCGTTGAGGTCACCATCGCCCACGAGGGCGAACCCGCCGACGAGGCGCTGGACGCGTCCAGCATCCTCTCGCTGATGGGCCTGGGCGCGGAATACGGTTCCACCGTCGTGCTGCGTGCCGAGGGCGAAGGGGCCGAAGCCGTCCTGGAGCAGCTGGCCGCCATCCTGGAAACCGACCACGACGCCGAGTAAGTTCCCAGCGGAATTCCGGGGACCATGCGCCACCGCATGGTCCCCGGTTTCTTTAAATCCCGCTCACTGATCAACAGAACTCAATCGCTGGATATGCCCCTTGCCCCTATTAAGAGGAAGGGCTCGACGCGGGAGCAGGCGGTTCCGCTGCCACATATCCAAGGGCAAGCATTCTTCGGGAGATTGAATCTGCACGGTACTAGACTCAGCACATGGCAAATGACAAAAGCGGCCAAGGGGCCCAATTACGCGAGTATCTGAACGATGCCCGCGAAGCAATCTTGTGGAAATGCGAAGGGTTGAGCGATGCCCAAGCCCGGACGCCACTGACAGCAACAGGCACCCACGTCATGGGGTTGCTGCTTCATCTGGCCGTCACCGAAGCCGGGTACTTCATCGAATGCCTTGGACAGAAGATTGAGAATCCCCTGATTCGAGACATCATGGCAGACGATGACGCCCAGGCCGATTTCCGTCCGCCGTCGAATATGACCTTGGCTGATGCCATGAATCTGTACCGTGAGGCAACCAGCGCAGCCGATGAGGTTCTGGATCATTCTGAACTGAATTCCCCTGCCGTTGTTCCATGGTGGGGAACGCATCGGCACACGACTGTAGAGCGTCTCTTGATCCATATGATCGCCGAGTCCCATCGCCATGCAGGTCACATGGACATCGTGCGCGAGCAATTGGACGGTTTCGTCGGGTTGCGCCCCGCTGCTCCCAACATCCCAGATCTGACGCCCGCACAGTGGGACGAAGAACGCTTGCGGCTGCGCGGAATTGCCGACAACGCATAACTCGTCAACAACCGGCTGGTCTCGCCTGGAGCAGTAATACCCAGCCGGCAGCTGATGATTTGCCGGCTGGGCCCGCGCTACGCTGCTGGTTTTCAGATTAGACCGCTGTCAATTCCCCTGATGACCGCCACGCTTGAATACCGAGCCCTGTCGCCGACCGTGACGAACTATCAACTCATGTTTGCCATGCCCAGCTAACGGAAAGCCACCATCGACGATGTCAGATTCGGCAACGTCGCCCACCAGGATGTTCCGGTTTCAACACGGCCATTCAGCTCTACTGATTGACAGAACTCAATCACTGGATGGATGATGGTTCCTACGCACTACCGCAGGAGCTTTCATGAGCGCGCTCAAAACCTCTGCGTTGCGCCTCATCAAGCCGTTCGCCTATCGCGACTACGCCCTGCTGGCCAGCGCACTCGTCTTCTCCACCTTTGCCGCCGGCATGTGGGCCGTGGCAATGGTCTACCAGGTGCGCCGCCTGGGCGGTGGACCGGTGGAGCTGTCAGCGGTGGCCACCGCCAGCGCCGCCGGGCTACTCTGCTTCGTGCTACTCGGCGGGATCATGGCGGACCGCCATTCCTGCCGGCGGATCGTGATGCTGGTCGAGGCGCTGTCGCTGGCGGTCATGGGCGTCACCGCGGTGCTGGCCATGACCGAGGTCCTGCAGCTGTGGCACCTGATCCTCGCCGGCTTCTGCACCGGGGCAGGTTCGGCCTTCTTCTTCCCGGCCTACTCCGCACTGCTGCCCAAGATGCTCCCCGCCGAGCAGCTGCTGGCGGCTAATGGGCTGGAGGGAACCGCCCGTCCGGTGGTGCACACCGCCCTGGGCCCGATGGCCGCCGGCTTCGTGGTGGCCGCACTGTCGCCGGCGCATGCCATCATCGGCATCTCGGTGATCCACTTGGCGGCGCTGCTGATGCTGCGCAGGATCCCCAACCGCCAGGCGTACAACGCGCCGGGACCGGTTGACGGCCAGGGGCAGCCCGGGATGCTGCGCCAGCTGCGCGAGGGCATCGGCTACACGGTGCGCACCCGCTGGCTGCTGTGGACGCTGCTGTTCTCAGTCATTTCCGTGTTCACCTTCATCGGCCCCTTCGAGGTGCTGCTGCCGTTCATTGTCAGCGGCAACCTGCACGGCGATGCGAAGCTGTTCAGCTTCGCACTGGCGTTCTTCGGCCTCGGTTCGGCAATCGGCTCGCTGCTGGTTGCCTCCGCGAAATTCCCGCGGCGCTACCTGAGCCTGATGACCGCTTGCTGGTGCCTGGGCACCCTGCCCCTGGCTTTGGTGGGCTATGTCGATGAAGCCTGGATGCTGTTCGCGATCCTGCTGGCCTTCGGCATCACCGATGCCGTCGGCATGGTCATCTGGGGCACCCTGCTCCAGCGCCGGGTGCCGGGCCATCTGCTCGGACGGATCTCCAGCCTGGATTTCTTCGTCTCGCTGGCGCTGATGCCGCTGTCCATGGCGGCCGCCGGGCCCTTGACCCAGGTGCTCAGCCTGCAGGCGATTTTCATCATCGCCGGCCTCGCCTCGCCATTGTTCGGAATCATCGCCTGGTGGGCAGGGAAATTTGCCCACGACGAGATCGCGCATCCGCTCTCGGACCCAGTCCCGGCCGCGCTGGACGGCGAGCGCGGCTGAGAGGCTCCGGCCAGCTGGCGTTAGGCGAGCACGGATCAAATTCCCAGCGGCTTTGGGCGTGTAGGTCCCGGGCATCGCTGCGGGATGGCGAGATGGTGGAAGGATGATTTCCCGTTTGCCCGGCGTGGCGCGCCGGTCCCTGCTGCTGCCGCTGTCACTGGCCTGCCTGGTTTCATGTTCCCCGGTATCTGCACCTGCGCCCGATGCGCAACCGACCGCCTCTGCCACCAGCGAGCAGGTGGACTGCACCGTGGCCCGCTGCGTGGCGCTGACCTTCGATGACGGTCCCGGCCAATACACCGGACGGCTGCTCGACGAACTGGAGGCGGCGGATGCGCCAGCGACCTTCTTCCTCGTCGGGAAGAACATCGCCAAGTACCCCGAGACGGTCAAGCGCATGGCTGCCGAAGGCCACCAGCTGGGCAGCCACACCTGGGACCATGCGGATCTCACATCGCTGACCCGGGAGCAGATAGAGCATGAGCTGGGGTGGACCAGCGATGCGGTGGAAAAGGCTGCCGGGAAGAAGCCGACCGTCTTCCGGCCTCCCTATGGGAGCCACGGCGCCGTTTATGATCGACTGGTCCCCTACCCGTTGGTGCTATGGGATGTGGACACCCTGGATTGGAAGCACCATGATCCGAAGAAGACCGTGCGCATCGCCATGGACGAAGTCCAGCCGGGATCGATCATCCTGATGCATGACATCCATGAGAGCTCAGTCAAGGCCGTGCCGGATCTGGCGAAGAAATTGAAGGCCGCTGGCTACACCCCGGTCACCGTGGACCAGCTCTTCAATGGCCAGCTGGAGAACTCGAAGGCCTACGCCTCGGCGCCGGCTGCCGCTCAGGGAGCCTGCTCTGCGTAGAGCCGCAGCTGGTCCAGCTTGTCGCCTTCGCTTTCACGAATATTCGCCGCCAGCTCCTCGCACTGCTCCACTGTCAGGTCCGGATTGATGATCGCCACCTGCAGCACTACCTCGGTGTGCCCCGCGTCATCCTTCAGGTCGTAGCGGTAGGAGAGCCCATCGGGATTTTCCGAGGTATGCAGGATCAGCAGGCGGTTCTCGATAAGGTCATGGACGCGATACACGCGTTCATGCCCGGCCACGCGGTACACGAGGTTGGTGCCGACCTTGAGTTCCGGGTCGTCCGAATGCATGGAACCGATCCCATGGATCCACAAGGGTGCCGCCGCCCAATCGGTAAGCAGCTCCCAGACACGGTGCACCGGCAGATGGATGACCACGGTGCTCTCGAAGACGCTGAACTGGCTCATATGCGAATAGTGCCACCCTCGGCGGCCAAATGGAATAGTTCCATGGCTGTTGCCATGCGATCCATTTCCCGCTATCCAACGGCAAAGGCCGGCACCCAGCGAGCATGGTGCTGCTGGGTGCCGGCCTTAGCCGGGGGAAGACTTACCAGTCTTCGTCGCCGTCGTCATCTGCCTCGGAGATGCCCAGTTCGGGCTCGTTCTCTAGGTCGAAGTTGTACCAGGCCTCGGTGAAGTCGGCCATAGCGTCCAATGCGTCCTGCGCGTCGGAATCCAGCACCTCCATCGCCTCAGGGCTGTTGAGCACTGCGGTCACTGCGAGGAACGGGTGATTGTCGAAGTAATCGGTGGGGGTGGCATCCCCGTTGAACGTCAGGTTCTCGCTCTGCGCGAAGAGTTCGACGTACTGAGCCACTGCCTCAGGCAGACGGGTCAGGTTAATGCCAGTCAGGGACTCATTGTAGATTTCAGCAGTCGCGTCGGCCCACTGCTCAATGAGCTCTTCGCTCATCTGTGCCATCAGATTATCCACCTCGTGGTCGGGGTTCTAGTGCTCACGGGATTCGGTAGCAATTCATCTTATTTCCTCAGCGGGCGCGTGCCAAGACAGAACGGCCCGCGCAGCTGTGATCTTCTACGCGCTACGGCGGTGGCCTGAAACGGGCGGCTGGACAGTACCAGGTTCGGGCCTGCCTCGGCTTCCTGGTTAAAAGCGTCCAGCGGGCATCGTCCAAAACGATACCCGCTGGAATTGCGCATCGCAGACCAGACGGTTTGCTGAAGAGAGCAAGCGCCTAGTAGGCCTTGACGCCCTGCTCCACCACCAAGTGGATCAACGCGAACTGCTTATTCTCGTCGATAGCCCGCAGCGCACTTGCCAGTGCCGCCGGAACATCTGCATCATCCTCGACGCGGACGCCGAAGCCGCCGAAGGACTGCGCCATCAACGCGAAGTCGGGATTCAGCAGCTGGGTTCCGGAGACACGTTCCGGGTACTGGCGTTCCTGGTGGGTGCGGATGGTTCCGTACTGCTGGTTGTCCATGATGATCACCAGCGGGGTGGCGCCGTACTGGGCGGCAGTAGCCAGCTCCTGGCCGTTCATCAAGAACTCGCCGTCACCGGCGATGCTCACCACGCGGCGGCCCGGGTAATTCAGCGATGCGGCGACCGCCGAAGGGATCGAGTAGCCCATGGAACCGTTGCGTGCCGAGAGCATGGAAGCGTAACCGTTGGTCGGGAAGTAGCGGTGGGCCCAGTTGGTGTGCTCGCCGGCGCCGAAGGTCACCATGGCATCTTCCGGAAGGGATTCGACCAGATTGGCCATCATGGTGGCCATCTTCGCCTGGCCTTCGGATGGCTGTGCCGGTGGAAGCTCGGCGAACTTCTCCTGCTCGCCACGCATCCGCGAGGTCCATTCCTTCCAGGATTCCTTGACCGGCAGATCCATCAGCAGCAGGTCGCGGACAAAGACATCAGGCTTGGCGACAATCTGGTGCGATACCGGGCCGGAACGCCCGCGCAGCGACGGGTCGATGGTGACGAGGAAGTTCTTCTTGTCCCAGTTCTGGCGGACGTTGAAGCCGTCGGTGATGACATCGCCTGGAACCGTGCCGACGAAGATCAGCAGGTCAGTTTCCTCCAGCAGATCATAGGTCGGCTTGGGGCGGCCGTAGCCGATCGGTCCGACATAGGATGGCGAGCTGAAAGGCACGGTGCCCTCGCAACGCCATTCGGCAGCGGCCGGCAGGTCGTGCTCCTCGAGCCAGCGGGTGAAGTCCGCGGCGCCCTCGTGGGACCAGTCGTTGCCGCCGAAGATGAACAGCGGCTTGTCTGCTTCCTGCAGGGCGGAGTTCAGCGCCTTCCAGTCGGTTACGGTCATGCCGCCGGTGGCCACCGGGATTTCCGGGTGGATTTCGGCAGAAATTTCGTTGCGGATGATGTCTTCAGGCAGGCCGACGACCACCGGGCCCGGGCGTCCGGACATCGCGGCGAACATTGCCTCGGCGACGACTTCGCTGGCGCGATCGGCGTGGTCCAGGATCATGACGCGCTTGGCGCCGGTGCCGAACCATGCCTTCGGATCGAATTCCTGGAAGGCTTCCTTTTCACGGTGCTCGAACGGGATCAATCCCACGAACAGCACCAGCGGGGTCGAGTCCTGCCATGCGGTATGCAGGCCGACGTGGGCATTGGCGGCTCCGGGTCCGCGGGTCACCATGGCAACGCCGGGACGCTGGTGCATCTTGCCTTCCGCTTCGGCCATGTAGGTGGCTCCGCCTTCGTGGCGGCAGACCACGGTTTCGATTGGCGAGTTATGCAGCCCGTCCAGGACATCCAGGTAGCTTTCACCCGGTACTACGTAGGCTCGTTCCACGCCGTGCGCGGCAAGCGTGTCGACAATGACGTGTCCGGCCGACTTCTTCGTCAGGCCCTGACCTTTTTCACTCATCTTCTAGGCGTCTTTCTGGTTTCGAGAAATCATCTGACGCAACGGCGGGGAAACGGCCCTGCTGGCCAAGGATGCAACGCTGCGTCAACCTGAAACAGTACTAAACAAGCTGCGACTGCACACATTGCCGGTCGAATGCTACGCATATGTGACACGATGCCGTACGTGAATCATATTTCGATGCAAAATGTCTAGAAAGTTTCACTGGATGGAACAGTTTGATTCATCACATTACGGCTGGCGCGAGCCGGGCAGCAGGCAACAATTGCCAATTTCATTGATCGGCGGCCTGAGCGCGAGTAGCCTATGGTGCAACAAAAGTTTACTTACGGTAAGCGCTGCATGCGCCCGGACATCGAGGTTCTCCATGGAATTCATCAACGGCGCAATTGTCGCCGCCTACCTGGCCGCTATGCTGGCCTTTGGCTGGTGGGGCAAGTCCCGCACCAAGAACAGCAGCGACTACCTGGTGGCCGGCCGCCGCCTCGGCCCGTTCCTCTATACCGGAACCATGGCCGCAGTGGTGCTTGGCGGCGCCTCCACCGTGGGCGGTGTGGGCCTGGGCTACAAGTGGGGCATTTCCGGCATGTGGCTCGTGGTCGCCATCGGCGCCGGCGTGATCCTGCTGTCGCTCGCATTCGCCCCGACGCTGCAGAAGCTCAAGGTCTTCACCGTTTCGCAGATGCTCTCCCTGCGCTATGGAAGCCAGACAGCAACCAACACCTCCGGCATAGTCATGCTGGCCTATACGCTGATGCTCTGCGCCACCTCCACCAGCGCCTACGCCACCATCTTCGTGGTGCTCTTCGGCTGGGAGAAATGGCTGGCCATCGCCATCGGCGGCGCCATCGTGGTCGTCTACTCGACCATCGGCGGCATGTGGTCCATTACCCTGGCCGACCAGGTTCAGTTCATCATCAAGACCATCGGCATCTTCGCCCTGATGCTGCCATTCTCCATGCATGCCGCCGGCGGCCTGGACGGCATCCGCGAACGCATCGGTGCAGAATTCTTCGACATCACCGGCATCGGCGTGCAGTCCATCATCACCTACTTCGTGGTCTACACCCTGGGCCTGCTGATCGGCCAGGACATCTGGCAGCGCGTGTTCACCGCGAAGACCCCGAAGGTCGCCCGCTGGGGCGGTATCACCGCCGGGATCTACTGCATCGTCTATGGCATCGCCGGCGCGCTCATCGGCATGGCGGCCAAGGTCGCCCTGCCGGATATCGTCGGGGCGGCAGACAACAAGGACGTGGTCTACGCCGAGGTCGCCACCCAGCTGCTGCCGGTAGCCGTGGGCGGATTGGTCATGGCCGCCGCCGTGGCCGCGATGATGTCCACCGCGTCGGGCGCGCTGATTGCAGCGGCTACCGTGGCCCGTACCGACGTGACCCCATTCGTGGCCAGCTGGTTCGGCAAGGATATCCAGGTGAACACCGATCTGAACCCGGAGCACGACGTGCGGGCGAACCGCATTTGGGTGCTGGTCCTCGGCATCGTCACGGTGACCCTGGCGATCCTCGTCGACGACGTGGTCGCCGCGCTGACCATCGCCTACGACATCCTGGTCGGCGGCCTGCTGGTGGCCATCATCGGCGGCCTGCTGTGGAAGCGCGGCAACGGCGCGGGCGCAACTGCGTCCATGGCCGTGGGCACCGTGGTCACGCTGGGCACCATGATCATCTTGGAGATCCAAGCTGAGAACAAGTTCGATGGCGTCTACGCCAACGAACCGATCTACTACGGCCTGATCGCCTCCGCGGCGACCTTTGCCGTGGTCTCCGCTGTCACCAAGGCCACCGATTCCAAGGTGCTCACCCAGTGGAACTTGCGGGTCTCGGGCAAATCCAAGGAAGAAGGCGTCAGCGTCGAACCGTAGCCGCTCCGCTGGCGGAAGGTTCTCCTCTGGGCACCGGTACTCCGCTTATGACAGGTATGAGGAAACCCCCAGCAGGATGCTCCTACTGGGGGTTTCCGCGTAACTGTCGGAACTAGTCGTTGATCAGATCGTGGCGCACGATGGTCTGGTCGCGGTCAGGACCCACGCCAATGGCGGAGATCCGGGTGCCGCTGATCTTCTCCAGGGCCAGGATGTAGTTGCGGGCGTTCTCCGGCAGGTCTTCCAGTGTCTTGGCCCCGGAGATGTCCTCGGTCCAGCCCGGGAAGTACTCGAAGATCGGCTTCGCATGGTGGAACTCGGTCTGGGTCATCGGCATCTCGTCGTGGCGCACGCCATCCACGTCGTAGGCCACACAGACCGGGATCTGCTCGATGTTGGTGAGCACGTCCAGCTTGGTCACGAAATAGTCGGTGAAGCCGTTCACGCGCGAAGCGTGGCGGGCCAGCACCGCGTCGTACCAGCCGCAGCGGCGCGGGCGGCCGGTGTTCACGCCGTACTCGCCGCCGGTCTTCTGCAGGTAGATGCCCATGTCGTCGAACAGCTCGGTGGGGAACGGACCGGCACCCACGCGGGTGGTGTAGGCCTTGATGATGCCGATCGAACGGGTGATGCGGGTCGGGCCGATGCCCGAACCCACCGAAGCGCCGCCGGCGGTCGGGTTGGAAGAGGTCACGAACGGGTAGGTGCCGTGGTCCACGTCCAGGAAGGTGGCCTGGCCGCCTTCCATCAGCACGACCTTGTCCTCGTCCAGCGCCTTGTTCAGCTCGTAGGTGGAGTCGATGACCAGCGGGCGCAGGCGCTCGGCGTAGGACAGGAAGTACGAGACGATTTCCTCGACCTCGACGCTGCGGCGGTTGTAGATCTTGACCAGCAGCTCGTTCTTCTGGCGCAGCGCGCCTTCGACCTTCTGGCGCAGGATCGATTCGTCGAAGACGTCCTGCACGCGGATGCCCAGGCGTCCGACCTTGTCCATGTAGGCGGGACCGATGCCGCGGCCGGTGGTGCCGATGGCCCGCTTGCCCAGGAAGCGTTCGGTGACCTTGTCCATGGTCTGGTGGTAAGGGGCGACCAGGTGGGCGTTGGCCGAAACGCGCAGCTTGGAGGTATCGGCACCGCGGGACTCCAGGCCATCGATCTCTTCGAAGAGGGCCTCAAGGTTCACCACGCAGCCATTGCCGATAATCGGAGTGGCGTTCGGCGAAAGGATGCCGGCTGGAAGGAGCTTGAGCTCGTACTTCTCGCCGCCTACGACCACTGTGTGCCCGGCGTTGTTGCCGCCGTTTGGCTTCACTACGTAGTCGACCTTGCCACCGAGCAGGTCGGTAGCCTTTCCTTTGCCTTCATCGCCCCATTGGGCTCCGACGATCACGATTGCTGGCATGGGATCCTCCCCCTTGCTTTAAGCAGCGGTTGCGGCGTGCTTAGCGCCGTCCCGGCACGGTGCCGGGCAAAAAATATGCCCCTGTCCTGCTCACTGAAACCCGGAGGTCCGTTGCAAGAGTTAGGGGCTCTTACGACCAAAGTTTACCGAAACGATTAGCGAATCTCGAGCTGTAGGTCACGGAGCCGGGGTTATTCGTGGATATCCGCGGCTTTTTCAAGCAAACTTGACCCTGACACAATGTGAGGGCGGAGAACTGAAGCATGTTATCCATCGGCGCGTTTGCGCAAATCGGCCAGGTGACCCACCGCATGCTGCGGCACTGGGATACCGCCGGGGTGCTCAAACCCGCCCACGTGGACCCGTTCACCGGCTACCGTTCCTACGACCCCTCCCAGCTGCAGCGCTTGCACCAGATCGTTGCGCTGCGCGAACTGGGCTTCGGCCTAGAGGAGGTTTCCTCGATCCTGGATCAGGGAGCCACCACGGAAGAGATTGCTGGGCACCTGCGGCACCGTGCTGCGCAGGTCGAGGCCGAACACCGGCTCGCCACGCAGCGGTTGCAGGATGTGCAACGGCGCCTGCGCTTGATCTCGAAGGAGAAACTCATGTCACGCATTGAAATCATCCATAAGCCGCTGCCTGCGGTACGCTTGGCCGCCGGCCGCTTCACGGTGGCCGAGCAACCCCAGATCGCCGGGCTGATCGGTGGAGTGTTCGACCGTGTCGCCCAGGCATTGCAGGGCCAGAGCCTGGCGACGCCAATTGCGCAGTACACCGGCAGCGAGTCCGGAATGGAAGTCATTGCCGGGTACGCCAGCACGGCTGACGCCGTCGACGGCGCCGAAATCATCGAGCTGCCCGCGGTTCCCGAGGCCATCTGCGGAATGCATCTGGGGGCCATGGACAGCATCCACGAAAGCTGGCAGGCGGTGCATGACGAGGTGCTGGCCCGCGGGCTGGTGCCCTCCGGGCCGTGCCGCGAAGTGTATCTGCGGGCCGCGTCGGAAGACCAGGCCGATTGGGTGACCGAGCTGCAGCAGCCGGTCAGCGCACCCTAGGCCACCAGCTGGTGCGGGGCTTCGAGCAGGTCCCCGACCACGCTTCGCGCCGCGCCGGCCAAGGCGCCGGCCTGCCCCAGCGGCGAGCACGCCAGCTTGGCTTCGCTGGCGATGCCCGGCGCGTGGGCCTGCAATGCCTCATGGACCGCCGGCAGCAGCCACCGTTCCAGGGCGGCGAAATGCCCGCCGAACACCACGGTGGAGATATTGAACAGGCGCAGCGTGGAGGCCAGGGCGATGCCCACCGCGGTTCCGGCTTCGGCCACCGCGCGCAGCGCTTTTTCTTCTCCCCCCTCCAGGGCCCGGTAGAAATTGCCGATGCGCTGCTGGCGCGAGAGGCCGTGCGCGGAATCGGCCGATTCGGCGGCCGCCAGGATTGCTTCTTGGCCGGCCACGGTTTCCAGGCAGCCCTGTCCGCCGCAGCTGCAGGGATTGCCTCCCGGCTGGATCACCACGTGGCCCAGTTCGCCCGCGTGGCCCTGCGGGCCGGTGAAGAGTTGCGCGTCGATGACCACGCCGCCGCCGATGCCCACTTCGCCGGAAACAAACAGGAAGTCCCGCTGGCCCGGCTCCATCAGCTGCAGCTGCGCCAGCGCGGAGGCATTGGCCTCATTGAACAGGCGGACGCGGGTCTTCGGCTCGGCCAGCAGCTTCGCGGCATCCAGCACCTGGTCCGCCCAGCCCAGGTTCGGGGCCTGGAGCACCATGAATTTTTCCTCGTCCACCAGGCCCGGCACGGCGAGCGCCCCGCCCAGGATTTCAAGTCCCTGGGCCGTGGCTGCCTGCTGCATCTCGGCACTCAGCTCGCCGAGGGCAGCCATGACCCGCTCGGTGGTGGCTGTGCCGTTGGCGCGGGCGACGATCCGGTGATCCAGCAATTTCCCGGACAGGTCGACCAACCCGGCGGAGATGTAGTCGACATTGATTTCCATGCCGATCACGCAGCGTGCCGGGTTCAGCACCAGCCCCACCGAGGGCCTGCCGCGTTCACCGTCGCGGTGCACCCCGATTTCGATGACCAGGCCGGTTTCCAGCAGATCCGCAACCAGGCTGGATACCGAGGCCTTGGTGAGCTTGCTGCGGGCCGCGATATCGGCGCGGGACAGGCGCTGGCCGCTGGCGGCCCCGGCAATCACCGCAAGCACCCTGGCCAGGTTCGCCTTGCGGACATCCCCCACGCTGCCCGGCGCCGTGGACGGCGCAGGCTGGGTTTTGGCTGTTGTCGTGCGCATGCCTGCTCCTGGGAAATTGGCGACCGGACTGATGTTCTTCGCTATTGACTCTAGCGCATGGCCACCCATATAGTTCAGAACATAAACTAAATGGTGGAAGCCACCCCACCCCGATCCAAGGATGCATCCCATGACCCTTCAGCCAACCGCCGCCGACCGCTTCACTTTTGGATTGTGGACCGTGGGCTGGACCGGCGCCGACCCGTTCGGCGTCGCCACCCGCGAGAACCTGGATCCGGTGGAAGCTGTGCACAAGCTGGCCGAGCTCGGCGCCTACGGCATCACCTTCCACGACAACGACCTGGTTCCCTTCGACGCCACCGAGGCGGAACGTGAACAAATCCTGGCAGGCTTCCGCACGGCGCTGGAGGAAACCGGGTTGAAGGTCCCGATGGTGACCACCAACCTGTTCAGCCACCCGGTCTTCAAGGACGGCGGCTTCACCTCCAATGACCGTTCGATCCGCCGCTTCGCGCTGGCCAAGGTGCTGCACAATATCGATCTGGCTGCCGAAATGGGCGCCGAAACCTTCGTCATGTGGGGCGGGCGCGAAGGCAGCGAATACGATGGCTCCAAGGATTTGGCCGCGGCGCTGGACCGCATGCGCGAAGGCGTGGACACCGCTGCCGGCTACATCAAGGAAAAAGGCTACAACCTGCGCATTGCGCTGGAGCCGAAGCCCAATGAGCCGCGCGGCGACATCTTCCTGCCCACCGTCGGCCACGGCCTGGCCTTCATCGGGCAGCTGGAACACGGCGACATTGTCGGGCTGAACCCGGAAACCGGACATGAGCAGATGGCCGGCCTGAACTTCACCCACGGCATCGCCCAGGCACTATGGGCCGGCAAGCTGTTCCACATCGACCTCAACGGCCAGCGCGGCATCAAGTACGACCAGGACCTGGTCTTCGGCCACGGCGACCTGGCCAGCGCCTTCTTCACCGTGGACCTGCTGGAAAACGGCTTCCCGAACGGCGGGCCTACGTACGATGGCCCGCGCCACTTCGACTACAAGCCATCGCGCACCGACGGCTACGACGGTGTGTGGGACTCGGCCCAGGCCAACATGTCCATGTACCTGATGCTCAAGGAACGCGCCACCGCATTCCGCGCAGACCCCGAGGTACAGGAGGCCATGGAGCTCTCGGGCGTGTTCGAGCTGGGCGAAAGCACCCTGGGCGCCGGCGAGAGTGCGCAGCAGCTGATGGCCGATGCGGCGAGCTTCGCCGACTTCGACGCCAACGCCGCCGCGCAGCGCAATTTCGCGTTCATCCGCCTGAACCAGCTGGCCATCGAGCACCTGCTCAACGCCCGCTGAACCTACAGCACCCGCCCACCGCAGAAAGCAGCCTAAGAACAATGACGCTCGTTGCCGGCATAGACTCCTCCACCCAGTCATGCAAGGTCCTCATCCGCGACGCCGCAACTGGCGCCCTGGTCCGCTCCGGCCGTGCCGCGCACCCCGAGGGCAGCGAAGTGGACCCCGAAGCCTGGTACAGCACATTGCAGGAAGCGATCGCCCAGGCCGGGGGCCTGGATGACGTGGATGCCATCTCGGTGGGCGGGCAGCAGCATGGCATGGTGGTTCTCGACGCCAGCGGGGCGGTGATCCGCCCGGCACTGCTGTGGAACGACACGCGCAGCGCGCAGGCGGCCAGCCAGATCATCGCCGAGGCAGGCCAGGGCGATGCCGCGGTGGGCGCCAGGTACTGGGCGCAGCGCACCGGCACCGTCCCGGTCTCCTCGATCACGCTGGCCAAGCTGCGCTGGCTGAAGGACCATGAGCCGCAGAACGCGGCCAAGGTCGCGGCCGTCTGTCTGCCGCACGATTGGCTGTCCTGGCGGCTGGCCGGCTACGGCCCCGGCTCCGGGGCCACCGGACTGGCGGCCCTGCGCACCGACCGCTCGGATGCCTCGGGCACCGGCTACTACCGCGCCACCGAAAACGCCTATGACTTCGAGGCGCTCGCGCAGCACCTGGGCCATGTCCCGCTGCTGCCGCAGGTTGCAGGACCGCTGGAATCCATCGGCCGCACCGCTTCCGGGGCACTCATCGGCCCCGGTGCCGGCGATAACGCCGCGGCCGGCTTGGGCGTAGGCGCGCAGGTGGGCGACGTCGTCATGTCCCTGGGCACCTCCGGCACCGTCTTCGCAGTTGCCGGTTCCCCCTCGGCAGATGCCTCCGGCCTGGTGGCAGGATTCGCCGACGCCACCGGCAACTACCTGCCATTGGTATGCACCCTGAATGCCACCCGCATCTTCGACGCCACCGCCAACCTGCTGCAGGTCAGCCTCAAGGAATTCAACGACCTGGCACTGTCCGCCGCCCCGGGCTGCGACGGCCTGGTGCTGCTGCCCTACTTCGACGGCGAGCGCACCCCGAACCTGCCAGAGGCCACCGGCTCGCTGCATGGCATCACCCGAGCCAACTACACCGCCGCGAATCTGGCCCGCAGCGCCGTGGAAGCGGTGGTTTGCTCGCTAGCCGACGGCCTGCGCGCACTGGAAGCCCAAGGGGTTGAAGCGCAGCGCATCATCCTTGTCGGGGGTGGTGCGCAGTCCCGCGCGGTCCAGCAAATCGCCGCCCAGATCCTCGGCTTGCCGATCCTGCTCCCGGCGCCGGGTGAATACGTCGCCGATGGGGCGGCCCGCCAGGCGGCCGGCGTACTGGCCGGGGAATTCCCCAATTGGGCCCAGGGCACTGCCCAAGTCCCGGCAATGGAACCGGCCCCGCAGATACTGGAACGCTATCGCGCACTGGCTTCCAGCCAGTTCCGCAACGATTTCCTTGCCCGCACGGAGCTTGGCGCCTGAGCGCGCACCGGCGGTGCGACTAGACTTGTCACCATGGCATTGACTCAGTTAACGGTCGTGGACACCGCGGTTGGCATCCTGCAGCAGTTCGGGCTGGCTGACTTGTCCATGCGCCGATTGGCCAAGGAACTCGATGTCCAGGTCGGCGCCCTGTACTGGCATGTGAAGAACAAGCAGGAGCTGCTGGCGCAGGTTGCCGCCCAGCTGCTGAACACCCCTGCGTTGTCGGTGGCTGCCGCCGACTATGCTTCCCCTGCCGAGGCAATCCTCCAGCTGGCGCGCAAGCTCTACCTCGCATTGCTGCCGATCCAGGACAGCCCCGAGGTCATTGAAGTCGCCACCGCCATGCAGGCCACCGAACTGCAACCGGTCCTGCAGCTTCGCGCCCTGCTGGAAGCGGCGGGCCTGGCTGCCGAGAACGCCCGCCATGGGCAGCAGCTGATCCTGAACCACGTGCTCGGCTCGGTGGCCTACCGGCAGAACCTCGTCCAGCTCGATGTCGACGCACCGCTGGCTGACGGCTTCGACTGGGGCCTGCAGCGGGCAGTTGCCGGCCTCATCGGCTAGCTCGCCAAGCTAGCCCAGGTTGCCGCCGGACGCTTCCAGATAGCAGGCGGCGCACAGCGACTCGTACCAGACCTCTTCGCCGTCGATCGCGACCTGGTCCCCGTCAAAGACAATCGTCTCCCCCGAGCGGCGGGTATTGAACATGGCCTTGCGCCCGCAACGGCAAATGGTCTTCAGCTCTTCAAGGGAGTGCGCCAGCTCCATCAAGCGTGCCGAGCCAGGGAAGGCACGGGTGCGGAAGTCGGTGCGGATCCCGTAGGCAAGCACCGGGACATCATCGAGCACGGCGATGCGCAACAGGTCATCGACCTGGGTGCGGGAAAGGAACTGCGCTTCATCCACCAGCAGGCAGGCCACCGGTGGCGCATCCACATGCGGCAGCAGGGCATCGGGGTCATCGCCCAGGCTGTGGGCCGCGAACTTCTCGCGCAGGTTCTCTTCCGGGCCCACGCTGAAGTCGACCTCGCGTTCGATGCCGAGCCGGGAAACGATGGAGCTCTCGCCCTTGGTATCGATCCCGGGCTTGGCCAGCAGGATGCGCTGGCCGCGTTCCTCGTAGTTGAAGGCGGCCTGCAGCAAGCTCGTGGATTTGCCCGAGTTCATCGCTCCGTAGCGGAAATACAGCTTGGCCACCATTGCTCCTCGATAGTTGCGGCACCTGCCAACTGGCACGCCCTTTAAGATCTTAGTGCCGTGCCGCCGTTCTCCAGTGGAACAGCACGCGGCGGCCAGCTCCGCTACTTCGCCGCCGGCTGCTTCTTCCCGGCGAAGACCAGCTTGTAGAGCATCGACATCACGATCACGAAAGGCACACCGAAGATCAGCGTGTACTTGAATTCCGGCACGAAGAACGAAGTTACCAGCAGGCCGCCGAGCAGCACTGCGCCGAGCATCGAGGCGGCCGGGTAGCCCGGCAGCTTGAATTCAAGTGCTGCCTTCTCCAGGCGCACCTGGCGGCGGAAGGACACATGGGTCAGCAGGATCATGAACCAGGTGGCCAATGCGCCGAAGGTGGCCAGCGACATCATGATGCCGAAGCCTCCCTCCGGGACCATCGCATACACCCCTGCCGCCACAGCGATGCCGCCGGCTGACATCCACACCGCGTGCACCGGTGCGCCCGCGCGGTTGGTCCGGTGCGCCAGGCGTGGCGCGTGGCCGGAATCAGCCAGCGAATGCAGCATCCGGGTGGCCGCGTACAGCTGGGCGTTCATCGCCGAGAGCGCTGCGATGATGAGCACGAAGTTCAGCACCGAGTCGGCGAACGGGATGCCGATCTGCGACATCACGGTGACAAATGGCGAACCCCCGGCCAGCAGTTCGCTGGTTGGGGCCACCGCGAGGATCAGGGACATGGTGAACACGTAGAAGAGCAGCAATCGCAGGAAGGAGACCTTGAAGGCCTTGCGCACCGCGAGCTTGGGGTTCTTCGCCTCGGCGGCGGCAATGGAGATCGCCTCGACGCCCATGTAGGAGAAGATCGCGACGATGACAGCGCTCCACATGCCGAACAGGCCGTTGGCGAAGAAGCCGCCCTCGGCCGAATAGTTGTGGAACCCGAACTGGTCGTTGGGGTCGTGGAAGACCAGCCAGAGGGCGATGATGATGAACGCGATCACCGCGAAGACCTTGATCGCGGAGAACCAGTATTCGGTGGTTCCGAAGATCTTCACGCTGGAGAAGTTCACTCCCAAAAGCGCGGCCGAGAAGACCAGGACCCAAACCAGCCCGGGGATTGCGGGGAACCAGTACTGCATGTACTCGCCCACGGCGCTGACTTCGGTGCCCACCGCGAAGATCAGCGCCGACCAGTACAGGTACTTGGTCAGGTATCCGGCGAACCGTCCCAGGTAGCGTTCGGCATAGACGCCGAAGGAACCGGCCACCGGCTGCTTGACAGTCATTTCCGCCAAGGCGCCCATGACCAGCAGGGCGACGACGCCGCCAATGAGGTAGCTGATGATCACCGAAGGGCCGGCCATGGCGATGGCGAGCTTGCTGCCGGCAAAAAGGCCGGTACCGATGGCGCTGCCCAGCGCGATCATGGACATCTGCCCAGGAGTCAGCGACTTCTTCAACCCCGAACCGACTTCAGTGGCGCGTACCGGCTGCTTGCCCAACAATGCTCCCTTAGACCTATGCGAACAGCACGGCATCGAAAATGCCGTGCTGCTCTCAAGGTTACTCCCGCGCTGATTCGCCGGCTTCGGCCCCGGGATGGCCCAAAACCGGCGGAATTTGCGTCATGTCACGGCATTACGCACGGCGTACTCTTCGCGCTGCCACGCATTGGTGTGCAGAATTTCACGCAGTTTCTCCACGGCATCCCAGATATCGGTGCGCGTCAGGTACAGCGGGGTGATACCAAAGCGCAGGACTTCCGGCTCGCGGTAGTCTCCGATGACGCCCTGGTCGATGAGTGCGGCGATGATTTCATATCCATGCTCATGGCGGAAGCTGACATGGCTGCCGCGGGCTGCATGCTCGCGCGGAGTCACCAGTTCCATACCGTAACCGGCGCAACGGGTTTCCACCAGCTCGATGAACAGATCCACCAGCTCCAGCGAGTTGGCGCGCACCTTGCCCATGTCAGCTTCCAGCGCGATATCCAGGCCGGCTTCGATCATTGCCAGCGAGGTGACCGGCTGGGTGCCGCACATGAAGCGGCGGATGTCGTTGGCCGGGGTGTAGCTGTCGGCCATCTCGAAGGGCGACTTGTGCGACCACCAGCCGGACAGCGGCTGCCAGAAGCGTTCGTGGTGGCGGGCATTGACCCAGATGAACGCCGGGGAGCCCGGTCCGCCATTGAGATATTTGTAGGTGCAGCCCACGGCGTAGTCGGCATCTGCCGCATTCAGGTCGATCGGCACCGCCCCCGCGGCATGGGCCAGGTCCCAGACCACCAGGGCGCCCGAGGCGTGGATGGCCGCGGTCACTTCATCCATGTCCCACATGGATCCGGTGCGGTAGTTCACGTGCGACAGGGCCACCACAGCCACGGTCTCGTCCAGTGCGGCACGCAGCGACTCCGCAGAATCGATGAGCTTCACCTCGTAGGCGACGCCGGTTTCCTGCGAGAGCGAGTTGACCAGATCGGCCAGGCCCTCGGCGATATAGATGTCGGTTGGGAAGTTGTCGCGTTCGGTGAGAATCACCCGGCGCTGCGGGGCATCGGCCTTCTGCGTGCGCAGTGCCGAGGCCAGGGCCTTGAACAAGTTCAGCGTGGTGGTGTCGGTGATCGCGGTTTCGCCGGGGTTCGCGCCCAGCAGGCGCCCCAGCTTGTCGCCGAGCTTGAGCGGCATCTCGAACCAGCCGGCGGTGTTCCATGAACGGATCAGGCCCTGGCCCCATTCTTCGGTGACTACCTGGGCGGCCCGTTCGGCTGCTCCCTTGGGCAGCGCACCCAGGGAATTGCCGTCGAGGTAGATGACGCCTTCCGGGAGGTTGAAGCGGTCGCCGAACGCCACCAGCGGGTCTGCCGCGTCCAACTGTGCAAGCGATTGGCGGGTCAGTGGGGTGGTCATTGGATCTCCTGTTCGGCCACGGTAAATGATGGAAAACTTCCAGTTCTCCATGATGAATCCATCGTAGAATCAGATTCGATACTGTGCGAGTAGAACTGAACTTTTTAGAAGAATCGAGTTGATCAGCCGTGCCAGGTTCATTATGGACGATTCAAGGCGACGCCCTGCCGAATCCTGTTCGTGTCGACGGAACGGACTTGTCCATCCTTGCTGAGCTGAGCCAGGATGCGCGGATCGCCAACAATGTCCTGGCCGCAAAGGTCGGACTGGCACCCTCCACCTGCCTGGGCCGGGTCAAGGCCCTCTCCAAGGCGGGAGTGATCACCGGCTACCACGCTGCGATCAATGAGCGGCTGCTCGGCGTTGCCGTCAACGCCATGATCTCCGTCGTGGTCTCCTCCGCTGCCCGGGACCGCCTGCTGTCCTCGGCGCATCAGCTCAAGGAGCTCGCCGAGGTCAAGGAAGTCTTCGTACTCGGCGGGTCGCCGGATTTGCTGGTGCGGGTGTCGACCCGGAGCATCGAAGATTTGCGGACATTCGTGGCCACGCACTTGGGGTCCAACCGCGCGTTCGCTTCCACCCAGACGGTCATCATCTTCGAGCATTTGGCCTAGCACCGGGAAGCCTTCGTCATCTAACGGCATCTCTCATCTGGATCTCATTTATTTCAGCCACAATGAAAAACATGGGAAAGGAAGCTTTGCGCCGTGTCTTTGCGACGATCGCTGTCGTGGCAGTCGTATGCCTGGGCGCGTTCGGAATCAGCCAAGCCTTGGAAGGCCCGGCGGACCAAGACCTCGGTGAAGGGTTCATCTTCGAAGAAGCCACCCCTGCTCCGACCAGCAGCACCCCCAACGGCCCATCCTCCTCGCCTTCCGCCGCGGCGACCGAATCCCCGAAGCCGTCGTCCAGCCCGAGCAGCTCGAAAAAGCCGGAGCCTTCGGAGAAACCCAAGCCGAGCGCTACTCCCAAGCCGAAACCGAAACCTGCTCCGCCACCCCCGCCGAAGAAGACCGTCGTCCCATTGCCTCCATCCGGCAACCAGTACGACGATGATGACGACGATGACGACGACTACGAAGAAGCCGACGACGACGGTGACGATGACTAGCTCACCCGAACGCCGGTGGTCCATCCGGGCCCGGGTGCTGACCGGCATGATGCTGCTCGTGGGCCTGGCCCTGCTGGTGGCGGGCACCGCAAGCTTTGCCGTGCAGCGCCACGAACTGAACGAACGCCTCGACGAGTCGTTGACCCGCACCGTCAAGGAATTCAAGGTCCTCACCGAAACCGGTGTCGACCCGCGGACCATGGAGCGCTTCAAGCACGCTGAGGACCTGCTGTACATCGCCATGCAGCGCACCCTGCCGTCGCCGAAGCAGGGCATGCTCGCACTGGTTGGCAACAAGGTGCGCTGGACCGCACCGGATATCGTCAACACCCGGCTGGAAGATGATCCGGAGTTCCTCGAATGGGCCAGAACCGTCCAGGATGCCAACCATATCCGCCTGGGAACTGTAGACACGGACATCACTACCTATCGCGCAGTGGTCGTTCCGGTCAGCCTTCCTGCCGACCATGAGCACGGCGCCTTCGTGCTGGCCTACGACTACTCGGCCGAGGCCATCGCCAACGACCGCAACTTCATGATCTACGCCGCCGTCGGCGGCTCGGTCATGCTCGTCGCCGCGCTGGCCGCCTGGCTTGTGGTGGGACGGATGCTCGACCCGATTCGCCGCCTGCAAACCACCGCGCAGCAGATTTCCGAGACCGATGTCTCCCAGCGCATCGAGGTTTCCGGAAATGACGAGTTCGCCGAATTGACCGTCACTGTCAACGAGATGCTGGACCGCTTGGAAGGCGCGCTGAGCTCGCAGCGCCAGCTGCTCGATGATGTCGGGCACGAATTGCGCACGCCGGTGACGATCATCAACGGGCATCTGGAACTGATGGACCCCAGCGATCCAGAAGATGTCGCGCAGAGCCGCGATATCGCCATGGACGAGCTCGGGCGCATGTCCTTGCTGATCAACGACCTGGTGACCCTGGCGAAATCCAACCGCATGGACTTCCTCCAGGTTGAGCCGACGGAAGTCGGCAAGCTGCTGGACGACATCCTCGACAAGGCCCGCGGCCTGGGACCGCGCCAGTGGCGCGTCGACTACCGCACCGAAGCCACCGTGTCGCTCGACCCGGTCCGGACCACCCAGGCCATGCTGCAGCTGTGCGCCAATGCGGTGAAGTTCTCGGCCGAGGGCAGCCGCATCGGCTTGGGCAACGAGATTGTCCGCGATGGCCAGGGCAACACCACCCTGCGCTGGTGGGTTTCCGATGCGGGCGTGGGCATCCAGGCCGAAGATCTTGAACGCATTTTCGAGCGCTTTGGACGTGGCCAGAACTCTGTGCGTTCCTCCGGTTCCGGCCTGGGGCTGAACATCGTGCAGGCCATCGCTGAAACCCACGGCGGGCGAGTGTGGGTGAATTCGGAGCATGGCAAGGGATCCACGTTCTACATTGACATGCCGTTGTCGACTGGAAGCAAGGAAGCATGAGCCAGATACTGATTATTGAAGATGAGCCGCGCATCAGTTCGTTCGTTGCCAAGGGGCTGCGTGCCGCGGGACTGACCTCATCCATCGGGGAAACCGGGCATGACGGTTTCAGCCAGGCCATTGAAGGCGACCATGAGCTGATCATCCTCGATCTGGGCCTGCCCGATGAGGACGGATTCTCGGTGCTGCGCCGCCTGCGCGCCGCGCAGATCGATACGCCGGTAATCATCCTGACCGCGCGCGGCAGCGTGGAAGACACGGTCGCCGGCCTGCAGAACGGCGCCGATGACTACATGGCCAAGCCGTTCCACTTCGACGAGCTGCTGGCCCGCGTACGCCTGCGCCTTCGCTCGGAGGACAATGCCCCCGAGGTGTCTTCGCTGACCCACGAGAACCTGCATATGGATTTGCTGCGCCGCCGCGTGACGGTCGATGAACGCGAGGTCGACCTGTCGGCACGCGAGTTCGCGCTGGCCGAAGCGTTCTTGCGCAACCCCGGACAGGTGCTCAGCCGGGAGCAGCTGCTGTCCCGGGTCTGGGGCTATGACTTCGACCCCGGTTCCAACGTGGTGGACGTGTATGTCCGCTACCTGCGCAACAAGCTCGGCACTGAACGCTTTGAGACGGTGCGCGGATTCGGCTACCGTCTAGCCTCGGAACGGTAGCCGAATCCGCTGCCGGTGCTAGCGCAGCGCCGGGTCCGGGACGAAGCTCTGCTGCAGCAACCGGCTCCAGCGGTTGGCCGGCAGCTGCGGGTTCAGCAGCGCAATGCCGATGCAGTACTTGGACATCGACACCTCGCGGATGCCCAGCTCTGCCAGGGCCTGGTCCGAAACGCCGCGGCCGTCGGCTGACTTGGTCTCCACGACAATCAGGTCCGGCCCGTCGACTTTCGCCTCGCCATGGGCGTATTCCAGCTCGACGTCGCAGGTCAGCCGTTCACCATCGATCGGGTTCACGAACGTCGCGCGGCGGTAGGCGCTGTCCAGGACCGGCTGCAATTGGGGTGCCTCCTGCCCGTACTCGCTGCGCAGCACCGATTCGAGGAATTCCCGGTTTTCCTTGGTCAGTTCGCCAGCAGTGTCCAGGTCCTGCTCTACACGGTGCTTCACCGTGGCGCCACGCAGCCCCTTGGTCTTGATCTCGAACATCGACAGCCCGGTGTCCGCATAGGTGCGCGAGCGCACCTTGTAGCGCCGGCGCCGGCCCTGGCGGTGGGCGCGGTACTGGTCGTAGTCCTCGGTGTCGAAATACACCGATTCGTAGCGGAAGGTGCGCCGGCCGTCGATCTGCATGATCTTGAACTGGTCGCCCAAGCGCTCGGATAGCGCGGTGAATTCCTCCGGGGTCAGCAGGAACTTCTTGTCGACGCGGGTCTGCAGCGCGGCTTCGGAGATCACATCTTCGAGGCTGATTGGCTCCCGGCCGATGACGGCTGCCTCCAGAGCCGCCCTGGCTTGGGAGGAGGCGAGGTCCATACGCTTGTCGGCAAGGGCAGTCATCAAGACCACGACCCCTGCTTCGCTCCGTTCTGCGTGGCCGGGGCGGTCTGGCTGTTGGCCAGTTCATAGGTGCCGGAGAAGCTCTCGGAGGCGCTGGCCTTGGACGCAGGCTTGCTGCCGGCGGCGTTGGTGCGGAAGCGGACATCGACGATGGTCAGGTCGCGCACCATGTCCAGCTCGACAACCACGGTTCGCAGCACCTTGGCATCCAGCAGTTCTTCAAGCGCGGCCTGCAGGTCGACCTTCTTCGGGTAGGCGCGTTCCAGGGTCACGGTCTGGCGTTCGGTGCGCGGGGCGAAGCTCGGGTGGTCGGCAAGGAACATCACCAGAACCAGGGCCGCGGTCGCTGCCGGAGCCAGCCATGCAGGTTCCGGGTGCAGGCCGTTGACCAAGCCGATGGCCAGCGAGATGAAGTAGTAGGCCACTTCTTCCTGGGTCAAGGTGTCGGACCGAAGGCGGATGATCGAGAGGATGCCGAAGAGGCCGAGACCCAGCCCCATGCCCGCACCGCTGCCCGAGAGCAGCAAGGTGACGGCGAAGATGCCCATGCTCAAGGCGATGTAGGCCAGCACGAGGTCGCGGCGGAAGTGGCGGCGGAAGTATACGAAGTACACGAGAACCGTAATGCCGATGATGTTGGACGCCAGTCCCATCCAGAATGACAACATTGCTCTCCCTTTCGAAGACGTGAGGTGATGATCTCTTCGAAATGAACTTTAGGTGAACTAGATGAGTCCGGAAGTAGAACAACATGAGAACGCCCTCATGTTTCTTAATGAGTCATGACCTGCCGGTTTGCTGTTTGTTGAAGGTGACGACGAGACCTTCGCAGGGTTGGAAGCCTGCGTTAAATACCGCTCGGCGGCTCTTCTCCTTGCGAGAAGAGCCGCCGAGCGGTGTTGCGAAATTGGCTACTTGCCGGCTTCGATTTCAGCCTTGGCGGTAGCATCCGAGTCGTTCAGGAACTTGCCGATGCGCTCGACTTCCTCGGTCTCCCCGATGGCAGCAGCCGCCCGGCCCAGCGCGTACAGCGAGCGCAGGAAGCCGCGGTTCGGCTCGTGGCTCCAAGGCACCGGGCCCTGTCCGCGCCAGCCGGCCTTGCGCAGCGAGTCCAGGCCGCGGTGGTAGCCCACGCGTGCGAACGCATAGGACTCCACGATGCGGCCTTCGTTATGCGCTTCGTTGGCAAGCAGTGCCCAAGCCAGTGACGAGGCAGGGAATTTTGCCGCCAAGTCCGCGGCTTCGTCCCCGGCTTCGTGGCGTGCCAGCACTTCGGTTTCTTCCGGAAGCAGGGTTTCCGGGATGCCCAGCAGGTTTTCTCCGACCATGGTTACTTCAGCGACTTTCCGGCCGAGCCGAGCTGCTGGGCAGCTTCAACGATGCGGGCAGCCATGGATTCCTCGGCCTTGGCGCCCCAGACGCGTGGGTCATAGGTCTTCTTGTTGCCAACTTCGCCGTCGACCTTCAGCACGCCGTCATAGTTGGCAAGCATGTGGCCAGCTACCGGGCGGGTGAAGGCGTACTGGGTGTCGGTGTCGATGTTCATCTTGATTACGCCGTAGGAGACCGCATCGGCGATTTCCTGTTCCGAGGAGCCCGAGCCGCCGTGGAACACCAGGTCGAATGGGTTGTCCTTGCCGATCTTGGCGCCGACCTGCGCCTGGATGTCCTTCAGGATCTCAGGGCGCAGCTTCACGTTGCCCGGCTTGTACACGCCGTGGACGTTGCCGAAGGTCAGCGCGGTGATGTAGCGGCCCTTCTCGCCGGAGCCCAGGGCCTCAATGGTGGCCAGAGCGTCTTCGACGGTGGTGTAGAGCTTGTCATTAATGGCGTTCTCCACGCCGTCTTCCTCGCCGCCCACGGTGCCGATCTCGACTTCGAGGATCTGCTTGGCGGCATGGGTGCGCGGCAGCAGTTCTGCGGCAATGCGCAGGTTCTCTTCGAGGGTTTCAGCCGAACCGTCCCACATGTGGGAGTTGAAGAATGGATCGCGGCCTGCAGCGACTTCAGCCTCCGAAGCGGCAAGCAGCGGCAACACGAAACCGTCCAGCTTGTCGGCTGGGCAGTGGTCGGTGTGCAGCGCGATGTTCACGCCGTAGTTCTTGGCAACCTGGCGGGCGAAGGCCGCGAAGCCCAGCGAGCCGGCAACCATGTCCTTGATGGACGCACCCGACCAGTATGCGGCGCCGCCGGTGGAGACCTGGATGATGCCGTCGGATTCAGCCTCTGCGAAACCGCGGATTGCGGCGTTCAAAGTCTGCGAGCTGGTCACGTTCACTGCTGGGAAGGCGTAGCCGCCTGCCTTGGCAGCATCGATCATTGCATTGTACTTATCGGGGGTTGCGATAGGCATGCTTCACTCCTGGTGATTAGCGAGGTTACGCGTCTCCATTGACGGCGGTTCGCCATCCATCCTATCGGCTATGGCACTGTCTGAGTCCTAAATCTCAGATCGTGACACGGGGATTTCCGAGGTTTACGGCAAAGCGAACGGCCAACCCAGACGAGAACTAGTCTCATGACGGTTGGCCGTTGGCTTATTGCGTTCTTTATTCGTTTGTTGCGCTCTGGGAACTGCTTCCCGATGGAGCCACCTGCGTGGTGCCCGTTGTGCTTGGAGCTGGCGCCGTGCTCTTGGACGCATTCGGAGTTTCGCTTCCGGTTGACGTCGGCTTCGAGGAATCCGTTTCAGCCTCAGGAGCTGGATTCGTTGGGGAATCCGTAACTGCTTCGTCCTCGGATCCCTCAGTGGGCGCAGGGGCCTTTGTCTCAGGAGCAGTCGTTTCAGGCGCCGTTGGCGAGCTCTCGTCCGGGCTCGTCGAACCCTCTGGGCTCTGCGACTCGCTGGGACTTGTCGACTCGTCCGGGCTCTTGGAGCTATCCGGGCTCTGCGAGCCATCTGGCGACTGCGAACCGCTTGGGGATTCGCTCTCGCTTGGCGACGGGCGCTTCGTTTCCGATGGGGTCGGTTTCGGCCGAGGAATGACTGGAGTATCGTCCTCGGGAACGATCACATCTGGATCCGGGCCGCTTGGAGCGCGATCTGTCGTCTGGGAGCCGTTGCCCTTCGGAGCGGTGCCGGCGTTGACCGTCAGGCGCTGCGAATTAATCATTGCCTGACGCTGTCCAGGAATGGTTGGCAGGTAGTTGCGCGGATCGTGCCAACGGCCATCGATGATGACCTCGAAGTGCACATGGCAACCGGTCGAGTTGCCGGTAGTGCCGGCCAAGGCAATCAGCTCGCCCTGTTCGACCCGCTGCCCCACCTTGGCAATCAACTTTGAATTGTGGCTGTAGCCAGTCTGGACATTGCTGCCGTGATCAATGGTCACACGCATGCCTGAGTGGCCTGCCCATGAGGATACGGTGACCGTTCCAGCCTCGGAAGCGTAAACGGGCGAGCCGCAGGCAATCGGGTAGTCCTGGCCGATGTGGATCTGGTTGCCCGGACCGGTTGGGTTGGCACGCCAGCCGTAGGGGCTGGAAATCTTGCGCGTCTTGACCGGGTGCATCAGCTGCAGGTCGCCAGGCAGCTTGCCCAGTTCACCTACCATGCCGGCGAGCAATGCGGAGGATTCGTTGTCATCGCCGGATGCTTCGGATTCAGCATCAGCGCCATCGATCATGCCCACTGGACGTCCGTCAATTGCCAGTTCCTTGCCGGAACCGCCGAAGGCATTCAGTGGAGCGTCGGCGCTGACATAGACAGGCCCGTTGAACATCGACGGATCAGCGACAGCGTCGATGCCTACGGGGATATTTCCCTGCCTGGTATCTCCGACCTGCGCCATGATTGGGATCGCCAAGGCTCCTGTCAGCCCGAGCGCAGCGACGATAGAAGTCGACCATATAACCAATGGTTTCCTGCGTCGCGGCAAACCCGGCAACAACAAGTCGTGGTTCACTTGATGACGTCGTTTCACGACCGCCCTCTCCCAGATCACATTTTCATAACCAAAATCCAGCGTAGGCCGAAAATGGTAACTAATCCAGATGCTCGACTAAACTCGCCAGTATTAAATTTCCAGTTAACCTACTTTTTGCCCAAACACGTGCCTGCGCACCCATGCGTGCATGGCAATCCCGGCGGCGGAAGCCGCATTGATTGAACGAGTCGACCCGAACTGCTCGATGGACAAGGTGTCCTTGGCCGCGGCATGGACTTCCGGGCTGAGTCCGGGACCTTCTTGCCCGAAGACCAGCACGCAGTTCTTCGGAAGATCGTAGGTTTCCAATGGAACGGAATCCGGGAAGATATCGATGCCCAGAATGGTCAGCCCTTCGCCTTCGGCCCAGGCAACGAACTCCTCCACCGTTGCATGGTGGCGTACATGCTGGTAACGATCTGTGACCATGGCGCCTCGCCGATTCCAGCGGCGGCGGCCGATGATATGGACTTCCTTGGCCAAGAAGGCATTGGCGCTGCGCACCACAGTGCCAATGTTCATATCGTGCTGCCAGTTTTCAATCGCGATATGGAAATCGTGGCGGCGTTCGTCAAGATCAGCAATGATGGCGTCCATCGTCCAGTAGCGGTATTTGTCCGCGACGTTGCGCCGGTCGCCCTCGGCAAGCAGCTGCGGATCGTATCTTCCGTCGGTAGGCAGCTCCCCTTCCCAGGGGCCCACACCGATGACATGCTGCGCACCGGGATCATTCACTGGTTCATGCGTTTCTTCGTTCACAGTATTAAGCCTAGTTCGTTATGTTCGTGCCCTTGTTCACGGTGCATTTGCACGAGCCTGTGTAATCTCTTAATAGAAGGGGATACTTTCAGTGCCGATAGCTCCCACCACATACTTTCCCAGGGAGGATCCACGCCTCGTGACTACTTCAATCCGCGGTACCCGAACTGTCCACGACATCAAATGCTGGCTCACCGACATGGACGGCGTATTGGTGCACGAGAACCAGGCCATCAAGGGCGCCGCCGAGCTTTTGGGCTACTGGCGCGAAAACAACCTGCGCTTCCTGGTGCTGACCAACAACTCCATCTTCACCCCGCGCGATTTGCGCGCCCGCTTGCTGGCCTCGGGCCTGGACGTCCCGGAGGAGAACATCTGGACGTCCGCGATGGCCACCGCCGAGTTCCTGGCTCGCCAGCGTCCAGGTGGCCGCACCTTCGTCATCGGCGAAGCCGGCCTGACCACCGCACTGCACGATGCAGGTTTCATCATGACCGATCAGAATCCTGACTACGTGGTTCTGGGCGAGACCCGCACCTACTCTTTTGAAGCCATCACCAAGGCCATCCGGCTGATCGAAGGCGGGGCGAAGTTCATCGCCACGAATCCGGACGCCACCGGCCCCTCCACCGAGGGCATCATGCCGGCCACCGGCGCCATCGCGGCCCTGATCTCGCGCGCAACCAACCGCGACCCATACGTGGTGGGCAAGCCGAACCCGATGATGTTCCGCTCCGCCTTGAACCGGATCGATGCGCACTCGGAAACCACCGCGATGATCGGCGACCGCATGGACACCGATATCGTTGCGGGCATGGAAGCCGGACTCCTGACGGCATTGGTGTACACCGGCATCACCGCCCGGGAAGACATGGATACCTTCCCGTTCCGCCCGGACCTTCAGTTCCCTTCCGTGGCTAACCTGCATGCGGAACTCGCCAAGGGCGCCGCGGCAGCGGAAACGCCAGCCGCCAAGAAGTAGCCTTCAGCTGACCCATGTAAGGCCGGGCTTTTGCCCGGCCTTACTGCGTTGGCGCACGGTTCCGGACGTATGCTGAGACCGTGAGCGAGCAAGTACCGAACGAGGTTCCGGGTGCGCGGAAGCGCGGGCGCCCCAAGGGCAGCACCACCGGGACAACCAAGGCGGCCATCCTCAGGGCCGCCTCCAAGGAATTTTCCCATGCCGGATACGAGGCAGCCAGCCTCCGTTCGGTAGCGCGCCGAGCCGGGGTGGATCCTGCGCTGGTGCACCACTACTTCAAGGACAAGGACGACCTGTTCGTCCAGACCATGCACATCCCCGTCAATCCAGGGGAAATCATTGCCCAGGCCGCCACAGCGCCGTTGGAGCAGATGGGCGAGGCGCTGGTTCGCGCGTTGCTCACCACCTGGCGCAAGCCTGCCTTCCGCACGGCGGCAACGGCCATGATCCGGGGACTAATTTCCAGCAGCAGCGCGACGAAGATCCTCCGCCCCTTCCTGCAGAAGGAGATCTTCTCGCGATTGGGTTCGCGTTTACCCGAAGATAGCGCCGAACCCCGGGTGGCCCTGGTGGCCAGCCAGATTATCGGGCTCATTGTCGCGCGCTACATCATTGACTTGGAGCCTGTGGCCTCCATGGATGACGAGCAGGTGATCGAGCTGGTAGCTCCCACTATCCAGCGCTACCTCACCGGTGAATTGCCTGCGCTGGACCATTGACATACCGCTGGCGGGGGTCTCAAATTCATTATGTGATGAATAAAAAGGCTTGTGTCGATGTGCAGCGCCTCGTGGTCAGACGCGGAAGGTCCCTGGTCCTGGACCAGGTGGGCTTCCAACTAGCGCCGGGACGGATCATCGGCTTGCTCGGACCCAGCGGCAGCGGCAAGAGCACCCTGCTGCGCAGCATCGTGGGCAACCAGATCATCAGCGGCGGAACTGTCACCGTTCTCGGACAGCCCGCCGGGCACAAATCCCTGCGCCATCGGGTCGGCTACATGACCCAGGCCGCCAGCGTCTATGACGATTTGAGCGTCAAGCAGAACATCGCCTATTTCGCCAAGATCCTCGGGCAGCGGGCGGCCGAAGTGGAGCGGGTCATGGAAACCACGGACCTCACGGATCAGTCCGACCGGCTGGCCATGGATCTATCCGGCGGGCAGCGCAATCGCGTGTCCTTGGCCATCGCATTGCTCGGCTCGCCGGACATTGTCATCCTGGATGAACCCACAGTGGGCTTGGACCCTGTCCTGCGGGCGGATTTGTGGGCGATGTTCTCGCGACTGGCGGCCACCGGCCTTTGCCTTGTCGTCTCCAGCCATGTCATGGACGAAGCCATGCGGTGCGATGAAGTACTGCTGCTGCGCGAGGGGAAACTGCTCGGCCAGATGACCCCGGAAGCGTTGATGGAATCAACCGGTGCGCAGAATCCCGAAGATGCTTTCGTTGCGCTGATCGCGGCAGGCGGCACCGCGCAGCCGCCAAGCCGCAAGGCATCTGTTCCGAAGCATCGGGCCGCGGCGGAAGGGAAGCAGCCATGAAACGCACACTCGCCACCACCGGGCGGGTCTTGGCCCAGGTGCGCCACGACCCGCGGACCATCGCGTTGATGCTCATTGTGCCCAGCCTGCTGATCGGCCTGATCGCCTGGATCTTCACCGACACCCCGGCCTTCAGCCGCATCGGTCCGGCCATGATCGCGTTGTTCCCCTTCGTGGTGATGTTCCTGGTCACCAGCATCGCCACCCTGCGCGAGCGGCGCAGCGGCACCCTCGAGCGCCTGCTGAGCATGCCGCTGGCCAAGGGCGAGTTCATCTTCGGCTATGCGCTGGCCTTTACCCTGGTCGCGATTTTCCAAACCATGATCGCTGTCAGCTTCGCCATCTGGGTTTGCGGCCTGGAAATCGAAGGCAGCTTCTGGCTGCTGTTTGCCGTGGCAGCCCTCGACGCGCTGCTGGGAATCAGCCTCGGGTTGATGGCCAGCGCCTTCGCGCGCACCGAATTCCAAGTAGTCCAGTTCATGCCTGCACTGGTCATCCCGCAGTTCCTGCTGGCCGGCATCATCCTGCCCCGCGACCAGCTGCCCGGAGTGCTGGAAGCCATTGGAGACTGGCTTCCACTGTCCCACGCCATCGACGCCCTCTCAGATGTCGCGGCGGGAACAGTGGATTCCACGACGGCAGGCAGCATGCTGGTCATCGTCGCCTGGATCGCCGTCGCGCTGCTGGTCGGTTCACTGACACTGCGGCGTCGCACCGCATAGCGGCTACGCGATGTCCACCGGGGTATCCATCACGCGGCCTTCGGCCACTTCACGCACTGTCCCGGTGATCTCGAAATCAGCTTGCACTGCAAGATCCTCGCTGCTCGAACCCACCAGCGCCGTGAACGTGCCCGGTTCCACAATGCGTTTTCCAGACAGGCCGGTGAACGAGGTGCGGTCGGCGTGAAGCGTGAAGGTGACCCGCTTCGACTGCCCTGCCTCGAGCGGCACCTTGGCGAAACCGGCAAGCCAGCGGCGCGGACGCACCACCTGCGACACCGCATCAGCCAGGTACAGTTGCACTACTTCGGCACCGGAGCGTGCTCCGGTGTTGGTTACGGTGGCGCTGATCCGGAAGCTTCCGTCGGTGGCAATCGACGTCTGCGACAGCTCAAGGCCGGAGATTTCGAAATTGGTGTAGGAACTGCCGTAGCCGAAGGGGTATAGCGGCCGCGGATCGAGATTCGTGACGCCTTCGGCATGCCAGGCCAGTTTGGAGGCAAGGTAGGTGCCTGGCTGCCCGCCGATATGGTCGGGGATCTGTACCGGCAGTTTGCCCGAGGGGTTGCTCTCGCCGGTCAGCACGCTGACCAGCGCAGGCCCGCCCTCCACGCCCGGCATGAAGCACTGGACGATGGCCGCGGTACGATCCACAAACTGTCCCAGCGCATATGGCCGCCCGGCTACCAGCACCAGCACCGTCGGGGTTCCGGTCGCCAGCACCGCTTCCACCAGATCCCCCTGCCGCCCGGGCAGGCGCAGGTCGACAACGTCGCAGCCCTCTCCCGAGGTGCCACGGCCGAAGAGGCCGGCGAGGTCGCCGACGGTGACCACCGCGACTTCGGCGTTGCGGGCCGCTTCGGCGGCCTGGGCGATGCCCGAATCATCCAGATCGGTGAAGTCCACGCCGCGTGCATACTCGATCTGCGATCCGGCGAGCGCAGGAGCCTGCTGCAAGGCTTCGAGGATCGAGGCCATCGGCACGCCGTAGTCCTGCTGCTCGGCAAAGCGCGAGTAGACGTGGTTGGTGAAGGAGTAGCAACCCAGGTGGGTGCGCGGCTGGGAGGCACTCGGGCCAATGACCGCCAAGCGTGCCGGGTTCTCCAGGGGGAGGATCTGCTCATTGCGCAGCAGGATGATGGATTCCTCGGCCATTGTCCGGGCATGGGCTCGGTTATCCGCCGAGTCCAGTTCCACGTCATCGCCCAGCCAGGCCTTGCGCGGGTTCCAGCCTGGGTCCAGCAGGCCCATCTCGAGCTTCTGGGCCAGCACGCGGCGTACGGCGGTGTCCAGGACTTCCTGCTCCAGCTCTCCGGCGCGGACGGCCTGTGCCAGGTTGGCGAAGGCCGTGGTCTCCGGGAGCTCAACGTCCATGCCGGCCTCCAAGGACAGCCGTCCGGCCGCGTCCTCGTCTGGGGCAACTTCATGCATGCTGTGCAGGAAGCTGACAGACCAGTAGTCGGCCACGACGGTTCCCTTGAAGCCCCAGCGGCCACGCAGCACTTCGGTGAGCAGCCGGTGGCTGCCCGCTGGCGCTTCGCCATCCACGTCCGCATAGGAGTTCATCACTGACTTCACTCCGGCTTCGCGAACTGCGCGTTCAAACGGCGGGAAGACGATGTCCTCCAAGGCGCGCGGGCCCATGGAGACCGGCGCATGGTTGCGTCCGGCTTGCGAGGCCGCGTAGCCGGCGAAGTGCTTCAAGGTGGCGTGCACCCCGGAATCCTGCAAGCCGCGCACATAGGCTACCGCCAGCTCGCCCACAAGGTGGGGGTCTTCGCCCATGGTCTCTTCCACCCGGCCCCAGCGGTAGTCCCGGGCAACGTCCAGGACTGGGGACAGGCCCTGGTGCACGCCCATTTTCCGCATGTCGGCACCGATGCGCCGGGCCATACCTCCAATGAGTTCCGGATTGAAGGTTGCGCCCCAGGCGATGGACGCCGGATAGCAGGTGGCCCCCAGGGTGGTGAAACCGGTCAGGCATTCCTCGTGGGCAATGGCCGGAATACCCAGGCGGTTGGCGGCAATGACCTGCTCTTGCAGTTCAACCAGGCGTTCGCGGCCCTCGGCGGGAGCCAACGGGATGGTGCCGAAGGCGCGGGTGATATGACCCAATCCGTCCTTGATGGCGTCTTCGAGGTCGGGTCCGGCGCCGAAGGTGTTGGCCATCGGCGCCACATTGCCCTCGCCATCCTGGCTTGCTTCCGCAGGGCGGATCCAGAACGAGCCCAGCTGCGCGGCTTTCTCTTCCAGTGTCATTTCATCCATCAGCGCGGCGACGCGTTGCTCGGCAGGAAGTGCGGTGTCATGCCAGGCTTGCTCGACAGTTTTCATGGTTTTTCCTTGTCTTCAAAAGATTTCGATAGCTTGAGGCGCGCTGGATCAGCCCTTGACCGCGCCCTGCAGTCCATTGACGATGCGTTTCTGCATGGCCAGGAAAAAGATCAGTGCCGGGATCATGGCCAGCGCGGTGAAAGCGAAGACGCCGGCGGTATCCGCCGAGTGCTCGCTGGAGTAGTCTGCGACGCCCAGCGGCAAGGTGCGCATCTCCCCCCGCAGCAGCAGCAGCGGAAGCAGGTACGCGTTCCATGACCCGACGAAGGCCAGCACGCCGACGGTGACCATGCCCGGTCCGGACAGCGGCAGCAGGATCTTCCAGAAGAAGCCCATGCGGCTGGCGCCATCGAGCTGGGCCGCTTCTTCCAGCTCCTGCGGTAGCGCCATCAGGAAGGGGCGCAGGATGACCACGGTCATGGGCAGCGCGAAGGCCGCCTGCGGCAGGGCCACACCCCACCAGGTGTTGCCCATGCCCAGGTCTCGGGTGATCAGGATGAACAGCGGAACGATTGCCACGGTGGCGGGGAACAGCAAGCCGAGCACGAAGACCATGAAGATCGGTTCGCGCAGGCGGAAATGGTAGCGGGCCAACGGGTAGGCGGCCATGATCCCGAAAACCACCACGATAACGGTGGTGATCAGCGCAATCATCGTGGAGTTCAGCGCGTACTGCCAGAAGTCCGGGTTTACCAGTACGCCCGTGTAGTTCTCCAGCACCCAGGGAGCGGGAAGGCCTGCCGGGTTCTCAGCCAGCTGGGCATTGGTGCGGAAGCCGCCGAGCACCCCGTAGAGGACTGGGCCCAGGGTTATCGCGACGACCGCCAAGGCAATGGCGTAGACCAGGACGTTTCCACCCTGCCGGCCATTGCGCTTTTTGGCGCGGCGGGCCTGTGCCGGCGTGTGCTGCGGGCGGGTGGTCAAGGTGGCGCTCATGCTTTGGCTCGCTTCCGCTTCGGGCGCTCGACATCCGGTTGCGCATCGCGCTTGAGGATGAACTGCTGGTAGGAGATGGCCAGCACCAGGGCGACGATGAACAAGATGACCGAAGCAGCCGCGGCAATGCCGAAGTTCTGGCGCTTGGTTCCTTCCGAAACCAGAAAGCTGGCCATGGTGGTCGTGGCGTTGGCCGGGCCACCGCCGGTGAGGATCCAGACCATGTCGAAGAGCTGGAGCGATCCGATCATGGACAGGAAGCCCCAGGTGCGCAGGGTGGGCCCCAGCAGCGGGATGGTGATCTTCCGCTGGATCTGCCACCAGGAAGCGCCGTCGATTTCCGCCGCTTCGTAGAGCTCGGACGGCACGCCCTGCAGTCCGGCAAGGAACAGGATCACCGCCAGCCCAAGGTACTTCCAGGTCAGTACGCCGAGCACGGTCCACAAGGCGAGTTCCGGCGTACCCAGCCAGCCCTGGGCCGGCCCTTGGATCCCCAGCTTGGACAAGATGGTGTCGATGACCCCGTACTGCGGCTGCAGGAGCTGGAACCAGACCACCCCGGCAATGACTTCGGAAAGCACGTAGGGCACGAAGATGATGGTGCGAAGCAGGGACTGGATCCTCATCTTCCGGTTCAGCAGCAGTGCGATGCCCAGGCCGATCGGGAGCTGCAGGGCGATGGAGCCGCCGATGATGACCAGGTTATGGACCAGGGCATCGGTGAATACCTCGTTGCCCAGTACCCGGACGTAGTTCTTGAAGCCTACGAAGTCCACCAGCGGGCCGAAGCCCTTCCAGTTGTACACCGAAAAGCGCACCGCCTGGATGATGGGGACCAGCATGAAGACCGCGATCAGCAGCAATGCCGGGCTGACGAAGAACAAGATCTCCAGATTCTTGCGCTTCTGTGCTGGCTTGCGTCCGCGCTTGGAGTCTCTTGGAGCCGGCAGCGCGTTTGCCTTGGAACGCTCCTTGTCGGCAAGATCGGTGCCGCCGCCAGTTGATAAGCTGGCGGCGCAGGTTACTTCTTGGGCCACGGCGGGGATCACTTCTCCAGGTCAGCGGCATCTTGGCTGGCGTCGACGATCTTCTGAGCGTTGGACTTGCCGGCAAAGAGCAGGGCAATTTCATCGTTCATTGCGCCGCCAATCGATGCGCCGAAAGCGGTGTCGAAGTAGAGCTGGAAGTACGGAGCACTGTCACGCACGTCCATCAGCGAGGCCAGTGCTGGGTCAGCGATCGCGTCCTTGGCATCCGGGTTGGTCGGCAGGCCCATGTCCAATTCGGCGAATCCGCGCTGGACTTCGGTGGAGAGCATGTACTTCACGAAGTCGACGGCCGCATCTGGCGCGCCTTCGGAAACTGCCCAGGCGTCGCCTCCGCCAAGCTGCGCGGCAGGGTCGCCTTGCCCGCCCTCGATGGCAGGGAATGGGAACCAGCCGGTGTCCTCGCCCATGCCCGCGCCGTCCTCGGTCAGGCCCTGCATGACCCCTGGCTCCCAGTGGCCAGCCAGTTCCATGGCTACCTTTCCTGTGGCCAACAGGCCGGAAGCGGAGGTCGGGCCGGACTGCGCCGGGGTGGAGAGGAAGCCCGGGTTGAACGGCTGGGCCTTGATCAGCTTGTCCACATCTTCCCCGGCCGCCACGAAGCACTGGTCGCTGAAATCGAGATTGGCGACCGAGTCGGCAAGGGTCTGCTGGGAGCATTCGCGCACTGCCGCGTAGTACCAGTAATGGGCTGCTGGCCACTTGTCGCCAGCGCCAATGGAAATCGGGTCGATGCCGGCCTGCTTCAGCTTCCCGGTTGCCTCGATCAGTTCGTCGAAGGTCTGCGGAGCCGAATCGATGCCCGCTTCCTTGAACAGCGCCTTGTTGTACCAGAACCCCGCGCCGCCCAGGGAGAACGGCAAGGCGTAGGTCCTGCCATCGAGCTGCCAGCCGCCGGCGCTCTCGCCGAGGAAGGCGATTTCCTCGGCGGCCGCATCGGTCAGGTCCTTGGTCAGTCCCGCGGCCACGTGCGCCGCCAGCTCGCCGCCGCCACGTTCCATGTAGACATCCGGGGCATCGCCGCTCTGGAAAGCCGCATCGAGCTTGGTGAGCATGTCCTCGTGCTGCATTGCGTTGACTTCTACGTTCACACCTTCGTGGGCGGCTTCGAAGTCGGCCGCCACTTTTTCGTAGTAGGCCTTGCCGTCGCCATTGTTGGAGTTGTGCCACCAGGTGATTGTGGTCGTTCCGTCAGCCGACTTCCCATCCTCTTTTGCGCCGGCGGCGCAGCCAGTGGCCAGCAAGGCGGTTGTGGCGGCCAGCGCCAGGATCTGCGCACCTCGGGTCTTGGATAACATGCTCGTGCTCCTCAGCTGTGATGATGACCTGTCGACCTCGGGCGGCAGGCGATTGGCTCCACCAAGAATTTCACCGTGACGCAGGTCATGTCAATCGTTTTCGATAACGTTTTCCAAATCCATCGCGAAAACGTTATCGAAAAGTTCGCGATTCCCCGCCATTTCCCCGTGAAACCACGATTTCCCAGAGCGTTTTGCGCTACTGTTAGTCGAGTGATGACCCCTCAGACCGGAATTCCCGAGATCCCCGCCCAGCAGCAGCTCTCCGGCGAGCCCTCCGGCTCACGCGTGACCATCAACGATGTCGCGCGCGCCGCGCAGGTCTCGGTCTCAACCGTGTCGAAGGTCGTCAACGGCCGCTACGGGGTTGCCCCGGCTACCATCGCCAAGGTCCACCAGGTCATCAGCGAGCTGGGTTACGAGACCTCGCTGGTCGCTTCCTCGCTGCGCAGCACCCGCACCAACATCATCGGCATCCTGGTTGCGGAATTCGAGCCCTTCTCGCTGGGCCTGCTCAACGGCATCTCCGCGACCCTGCGCGGAACGGAATACGATCTAATGGCCTACGCGGGCAATCTTTCCCCGGACGGGCATGCCGGCTGGGAGCGCCGCTCGCTGTCCCGTTTGGGAGGAACCCTGATCGACGGCGCCATCATCGTCACCCCCACGGTGGAGGTCCCGCATAGCTCGGTTCCGGTCGTCGCCATTGACCCGCATACGGGGCCGCAGATGCCGCTGGCCATCGATGTGGACAACCGCGCCGGAGCCTACACTGCCACCAAGCACCTGCTGGATCTGGGCCATCGCCGCATCGGGCATATCCGCGGACGAGCGGATCTGGCATCCGCGCACCTGCGCGAGCAGGGCTACCGCCAAGCACTGGAAGAGACCGGCGTGGAATTCGACCAGCAGTTGGCGCGCGACGGCGATTACCAGCATGACGCTGCCGTGCAGGCCGCCAATGACCTGCTCGATCTGCCCGAACCGCCCACCGCAATCTTTGCGGCCAACGACCTTTCGGCCCTGGCCGCGTTGGAAGTTGCCGGCGAACGCGGGCTGCAGGTTCCCGGCGATCTCTCGATCATCGGGTTCGACGACATTCCCGAGGCAGCACAGGCCACTCCCCCGCTGAGCACCGTGCGCCAGCCGCTGCATGAGATGGGCGCCCAAGCGGTGAACATGCTGCTGGCTCTGCTTTCCGGCGAGAACGTCCAATCCCCGGACCACTTGCCAGCGGTGCTCGTTCCGCGCGAGACCACCTCGCGTGCGCGCAACAGCTAACGGGCAAAGCAAAGCACCCCGCTACGCACCGGAAATTTTCCACTGCGCAACGAGGTGCTGTCCGTGCGATCCTGCGCTGGCTACAGGCCCAGCTCGTCCTTGCCGTAGGCGAACAGGTAGGGGACGCCGGCTTCTTCTTCGATGCGTTCCTTGGCTCCGGTGTCCCGGTCAACGATCACTGCCACGGCAATGACGTTGCCGCCTGCCTTGCGCACACCTTCTACAGCGGTCAGCGCGGAGCCGCCAGTGGTGGAAGTATCTTCGAGCACGATGACATCGCGGCCTTCAACGCTTGGCCCCTCAACCTGGCGGCCCATACCATAGGACTTCTGCGCCTTGCGGACCACGAATGCATCGATGGCGCGCTGCCGGGCACGTGCGGTGTGCATGATGGCGGTGCCTACCGGGTCGGCGCCCATGGTCAGGCCGCCGACATTGGTGAATTCCAGCTTGGCCTCGTCCAGCAGGTCAAGCATGACTTCGCCAACGAGTCCGGATGCTTCCTGATGCAGGGTGACACGGCGCAGATCGATGTAGTAATCGGCTTCCTTGCCCGAGGACAAGGTGACCTTGCCGCGCACAATGGCTAGTTCTTGGATCAGTTCTTTTAGTCGCTCACGCGCGCTGGTTTCGCTCATACCCTCGATTCTAGTCGGCATCATGGCTAGGCTGATTTCATGAACGCAAAACGCCCCTTGGGTTACTGGTTGAAATTGGTGGATTCGCTGATTGACGAGCAGTTTGCAGCGACTCTGGAAGAACACGGTGTGACGCGCAGGCAATGGCAGGTGCTCAACCTGCTGGAGCAGCAGCCTGCCACCGAGGCGCAGCTGGACGCCGGGCTTTCCCCATTCTTCGCTTCCCCGGATGAACCGCAATCATTGCGGGAACACCTTGCCGAGCTGATCGAATCAGGTTGGGTTACGGCAGTGAACGGCGAATATTCCATCACCGAGCGTGGGCACACTTCGCTGCTCAAGCTCAGCGAGCTGGTGGAGAAGATCCGCACCCAGTTCGGCCAGGACCTGGATGGTTCCGAATATGACGCTGTGGTTGAAACCCTGGAGAAGATCGCCCGGAATCTGGGCTGGGATCCCGACCGGGAATCAGCATAGCCCCGCCGGGATTTGTTGAGAACAGATTAACTTTCGTTCCCATCCGGTGCAGCGGTACCGCACGGCGATGGCTCATGCCTAGGATTAGAAGCATGCGTGAACTGCAAGCAAAGATCATTGAAGAGCTGGGCGTGCGCCCGGAGATCGACCCGGCCGGCGAGATCCGCCGGCGCATCGACTTCCTCAAGGACTATCTGTCCGCCACCGGTGCGAAGGGATTCGTGCTGGGTATTTCCGGCGGCATCGATTCGACGCTGGCTGGTCGTCTGGCCCAGCTGGCAGTTGAAGAGGTGCGAGATGTTGGCGGCGAGGCCCGCTTCGTGTCGGTGCGCCTGCCGCATGGCGTGCAGAAGGATGCTGCCGATGCTCAAGCCGCCATGGATTTCGTGGCTGCCGACGAGCAGTTCGAGGTGAACATCCAGAAGCCGGTCGCCGCCTTCGACGAGGCCTTGGCTGATGCAGGGCACCCGTCGCTGAGCGATTTCAACCGCGGCAACCTCAAGGCCCGCTCCCGAATGCTGATGCAGTATGCCATGGCCGGCGACCGCGGGATGCTGGTACTGGGCACCGACCACGCGGCCGAGTCGGTCACCGGCTTCTTCACCAAGTTCGGCGACGGCGCAGCGGATCTGTTGCCCTTGGCCGGACTGAACAAGCGCCAGAACCAGGCGCTGCTGCGCGAGCTGCAGGCCCCTGAGCTGCTGTGGGCCAAGGAGCCGACCGCGGATCTGCTGGATGGCCAGCCCCTGCGCGCAGATGAAGACGAGCTCGGCCTGACCTATCCGCAGATTGACGATTACCTCGAGGGCCGAGAGATCGATCCGTCCGCTGCCGAAGCCATCGAGCGGCGCTTCCTGGGATCACGGCATAAGCGCACCGTGCCTGCCACCTACTGGGACAAGTGGTGGCGCGCCTAGCAGTTATCCCAATCCGGTAATTTCCTTCAGCGCCTGGACATGTTGCGCAAAGGCCTCTTGCCCGGACGAAGTCAGCTTCGCCCAGGTGCGGGGCCTTTTGCCCACGTACCCCTTCTTGATCTGCACGTACCCTCCGGCCTCCAGTGCGCTCAAATGCCGCGACAGCACCGAATCCGAAATGCCGATGGCTTCCTTCAAGGATTTGAAGTCAGCTTCGTCTACTGCTTGCAGGGAACCCATTAGCGAAAGCCGCACCGGGTTGGAGAAATCGTCATTGAGCCGTTCACGGGCATGGGAACTCACTTGCGCACCATCGCAATTCCGGTCAGCGACAACGGTGCGGCAACGATGATCCAGATCAACGCGATGACGCCCCAGCCCATGGATCCGGCTCCGAGCAACGCAACAGCCACCGCATAAAGCACCATGCTGATAGTGAATCCCCGGAGGTACATTTTTGAATGCCCGCGCGGCAGCGAGCGGTAGAGCTTCCCGTAGGCCAAGGAAATAGCTATGACGGCTATGGCAAACAAAACCATGATGACGATGAAGCCGGTGAAATTCTCGTCGGGGCGATAGAGCTGCAGCAGCGCCGCCAGCCCGCCCATGAGGACCCCCAGGATGATGCAATAGGTGCCCAGCAATTTGGCACCGTATCCGGCAGCCCGCTGCATTCCCTGTTGCGCCATCCCCAGGGCGGCGAGTTGCTCTTCGGGAGTCATTTCATTGTCGGAGCTCATTTGATGGCCGCCTTGCGGGCCTTCTGCTGACGCTGGGCATGGATGGAAGTCATGGTCATGCAGAGGGCCATGAAGAAGCCCATGCCGATGAAGAGCAGCGAGTTGTTGCCCGTGGCATAGGCGGTCATGGCCATTGCCGCGAAGGCCAGGCCTGCCGAAACGATGATGACGGTGTACCAAGTGCTGAATGGAATCTTCATTGTCCTGCTCCTTTGACTTCGATCTTCCTTGTCCCTTGACCATAACAAGTACTTTTCATTTTGGAAAGTACTTGTTATGGTTTGGAAAGGAAAATCTTGAAGGACGCTGGAGCCGGCTACACGAAGGCGCTCACTCCGGTCAGCGCGCGCCCGACGATCAGCGAGTTGATCTCATAGGTGCCTTCATAGGTATGGAGAATTTCGACATCGCAGAAGACCTTGGCCATTTCGAAATCGCTCACCACGCCATTGCCGCCAAGCATCGCCCGGCCCAACGCGGCCGACTCCCTTGCCAGGCGGGTGGCAGTCGACTTCGCCATGGCAGCATCCTCCATGCGCAGTTTTCCACGCTCTTGCTTGCGGGCAATCTCGCACATCATGGAGAGGCAGGCGCCCAGATTGCCTGCGATTTCGGCCAGCGGCTGCTGGATCAGCTGGAAGGCGGCCAACGGCTTGCCGAACTGCTGGCGCTGCGTGGCGTAGGCCTTGCAGATGTCGAGCGTGGCCATAATCGCGCCGGCAGCCTGCCATCCCACCCAAGCGCGCGATTGCATCAGCAGCTGGTTTGCGGCGGCGAAGCTGGTGGCCCCGGGCAACTTGTTCACTACTGGAATCCGCACATTCTCCAGCCGGATATCCGCATTCTGCATGCCGCGCAGCCCGATCTTGTTTTCAATCTTGGTGGCGCTGTATCCAGGGCGGTCCGATTCAACGAGGTACGCTCCGATCTGCGCAGTCTCCTCGTCCTTGGCCCAGACCAGCGCGAAATCGCTCAGCGTACCCATGCCGATCCAGCGCTTGGCGCCGTTAATGAGGTACTCGTCCCCGCCGCGGTGCGCGGTGGCGCCTATGCCTCCGGCGATATCCGATCCATGCTCCGGTTCGGTCAGCGCAAATGCGCCGAAGGCTTCAAACCCGGCGAGCTTGTCCTGCCACCGCGCCCGCTGCTGCTCCGACCCCAGTTCGTGGATCATCCCAAGCACCAGTTCATTATGGATGCCGACCACTGATGAGGTTGAAATATCGGCCCGGGCGAGTTCTGCATGGATCAGCCCGCGCAGCAGATGAGAGCTGTCCTCCAGCTGCAAACCACCCAGCCCCAATTCGGCCAGCTTGCCGATCAGCTCGGCGGGAAATTCTTCGCGGTTCCAGTAGCCAATCGACTGGCGGCGCACCTCGCGCTGCGCCACCTGGCTGATTTCACGCAGCCGCTGCCGTTCGGCTTCCTCCAGTTGTCCGGCCATATTCAAGAGGTCCATCTGGGGATTCCTTCCAAACCATAGGAAGTCCAAGTATATTGTTGGACTAAGTCTTCTTTTGGGGGTATGCAAATGACTTCTCCGCTGCCACGCGATCCAATCGCGCAAGCCAGGGAACAGTGGATTTCCCATGGGTGGTCAGCCGAGGCCGATTCCATGGCCGCGATTACCGCGGTGATGCGCACCGCATCGATCTACTTGCAGCGGGCCGACGCCATCCTCAAGCCTCACGGACTGACGTTTGCGCGATTCGAAGTGCTCGCCCTGCTCGGCTTCTCGAAGCGCGGTTCCCTGCCGATGAGCCAGGCCAGCCAGCTGCTGCAGGTTCACGCAACCAGCCTGACCAATTCGGTAGACCGGCTGGAAGCCACCGGCTTGGTGCGGCGCATCCCGCACCCAACCGATGGCCGCACCCGGCTATTGGAGCTCACGACCGCAGGCCAGCAGGTGCTGCCCGCGGCCCGTGACGACCTGAACGAAAAGCTCTTCGCCCGAAGCAATCTTTCGGGCACCGACGCAACCGAAATCTTCGAAATCCTGGCCCGCTTCCGCAAGGCCTCCGGGGACTTCCTATAGCGAGCCGTCGCGGATCGCGTTGATGATCCCGGAGAAGTCGGTCCCCGCATTGCCTTCATCGCTGAATTTGCGGTACAGCACCGCGGCAAGGGAGCCGAGCTGGGCATCGGTCGTCGTATGCTCCAGCGCACTGGCTGCCAGGCCCAGGTCCTTGGCCATCAATGCGGCGGCGAATCCCGGCTGGTAGTCCCGATTGGCAGGAGAGGCTGGCACCGGCCCAGGTACAGGGCAATTGGTCGTCACCGACCAGCACTGTCCCGAGGCCGAGGAAATGACATCGAACAGCGCCTGGTGCTCCAGGCCCAGCCGTTCTCCGAGCACGAACGCCTCGGCAGCGCCAATCATCGAGATGCCCAGCAGCATGTTGTTGCAGACCTTGGCGGCCTGTCCGGCGCCGTATCCGCCGCAATGCACGATGCGCTTGCCCATATGCTCAAGCACGCCGGTGATCTCCTCGAGATCCTCGGACTGCGCACCGAGCATGAAGGTCAGGGTCCCCGCTTCCGCCCCGACGACGCCTCCGGAAACCGGGGCATCGGCGCTGCGATGCCCCGCGTCAACCGCAAGCTGCGCCGCTTCACGGGCCTGTGCTACATCGATGGTGGAGCACTCCAGGAAGAGCGTATTGGGCTTGGCGCTCTCCAGCAGGTATTCACGGTAGGCATCGAGCACGTGCTTGCCCGAGGGGAACATGGTGATGACGATATCGACATCGGTGGCCGCCTCTGCGCCTGTCGCCACGGTGGCTATGCCTGCTTCCGCGGCCGCCTGCACCGCGGCAGGAACCACGTCGAAGCCCTTGACCCGGTAGCCGGCCTTGTGCAGGTTAATGGCCATGGGCAGTCCCATATGGCCCATGCCGAGGAATCCGATAACTGGTTTGACGCTCATGAGTGGCTCTTTTCCTCTAGATCTTCAGCGAGCAGTGCGAAAGTCAGTTCTGCTCCCGGCAAGGGTGCCAGGTGCCTTTGCGTGCGTTGGGCCGGAGTTTGGCCGAGGACAGTTTCGGTCCATTGCGGATTGCGGTCCTTGTCGACCACTGCGGCGCGAATGCCCTCGGCGAAATCTGGGTCGTCGAGCCGATGCACGGCGGCCCGGTATTCCCGCTGCAGATCCGTTCTCAAATCGGCTCCAGCCAGGCGAATGAGTTCTTCGGCTAGGCGTACCGAGCTTGGGCAGGCAGCGGCCAATGCCTTCAGCGCTTCCTGGGCTTGCGGAGAGTGGTTGCGCTCCAGGGCATGCACTACTGCTGGGATGCTTTCCTCGCCAAAGGACTGCACCCATTCTTCGTGCAGGAATCCGGGCTTCGGGCTCTGCGCATAGTCGGCCAGCACTGCCGCAGCGGGCTGGGTTTCCAGCTCGGCGAGCAAGTCAGGGATCTTCTCCTGCGGCACATAGGAGTCGGCCAGGCCCAAGGCGATGGTGTCGGCGGCGCCGAATTTCATTCCGGTCAGGGCCGCCAAGCGTCCGGCGGCATGCGGCGCACGCGCCAGCAAATGCGTTCCACCCACGTCTGGGAAGAATCCGATGCCGACTTCCGGCATGCCGCACCGGCTGGCTTCAGTAACAATGCGATGGCTGCCGTGCGCCGAAATGCCGATGCCGCCGCCAAGGACAATTCCGTCCATGAGCGCAATGTACGGCTTGGGGTACTCGTCGATCAGGACATTGAGCTGGTATTCAATGCGCCAGAAGTCGGCCGAAGCGCCACTGCGGTCCAGGATGTCCCGGTAGATCGCCACGATATCCCCACCGGCGCACAGACCGCGCTCCCCAGCGCCCATGACCGCTACTTGGGCGATCTCCGGGTCATTGCGCCACTGAAGCAGGGCGTCGAGGAATTCCCGGCACATGTCCGTGGTGAGCGCGTTGAGGGCCTTGGGCCGGTTCAGCGTTATGAGTCCCAGGTGCCCCCGGCGTTCGGTCAGAATCTCAGGCAACAGACTCTCCTTTGAGTGATTGAGGTCACCTACTGGTGTCGAATATACTCGGACTTCCAACTAAATTGAAGTGGCACAGGACAGCAAACTTGATAGGTTGAACTAGTGAAGATTGCAACCTGGAATGTGAACTCGCTGCGAGCCCGCGCCGACCGTGTTGAGGATTGGCTGCGACGCACCGATGTAGATGTCCTGGCTATCCAGGAAACTAAGTGCAAAGACGACAATTTCCCCTGGGAACTGTTCGAGAACAACGACTACGAGGTGGCGCACTTCGGAGTAAACCAGTGGAATGGCGTCGCCATCGCTTCCCGCGTTGGCCTCGAAGATGTTGAACGCACCTTCCCTGGGCAGCCGGAATTCGGCAAGGCCGGAAAGAACCCGATCCAAGAGCCTCGCGCCATCGCGGCAACCTGCGGCGGGGTGCGCATCTGGAGCCTGTACGTCCCGAACGGGCGCGCGCTGGATGACGAGCACATGGGCTACAAGTTGAACTGGCTGGACGTGCTCAAGCAGGAATCCGCCGGCTGGCTGGAGCAGAATCCCCAGGCGCAGATTGCCTTGATGGGCGATTGGAACATCGCGCCAAAGGACGAAGACGTCTGGGACATCGACTTCTTCATCGAGAACAAGATGACCCACGTGTCAGCACCAGAGCGTGCCGCCTTCGCTGCCTTCGAGGAGCTGGGCTTCACCGATGTGGTGCGCCCGCATACCGAAGGCCAATACACCTATTGGGACTACACGCAGTTGCGTTTCCCGAAGGGCGAAGGCATGCGCATTGATTTCTCGCTCACCTCGCCGGCGCTCACCGCACGGGTAATCGGTGCGAGCATTGACCGCGAGGAACGCAAGGGCAAGGGCGCCAGCGACCACGCCCCGGTCATCGTGGAGCTGGCCGACTAGTCATGACGGCAAAGATGACTGGGCCCGCCGCAGAGCTGACGGCCGCCACAGCGCACCTTCGCGTCTATGAGCCGCTGGATGCCTTTGAGGATTGGGCCCAGTCCATCATCTTGCGCACTCCCCGGCGCACCGGGGAGCAATGGGACGCCTTCGAGAACGAGCGGCTCTGGAGCCGCACCCTGCGCAACGTCTCCGACCCGTTCCCGCACGACGAGCCGGAATTCTTCCGCAGCGTGAAGTCCTTGGACTACCAAGGCACCGAGCACACCCGGTACTGCCCAGGACAGCTGCAGGCACGCAGCCTGCTCGCCGCCGAACAAGCCGAAGAAGCCATGCGGACCGAAGTGTTCGACCTGCTGGTGCCGCCGGCAGCGCGGCAGGCCAATGCCCAACGCGTTGATGCCGACCGCCTGGCCAAAGACCTGACCCATCTGCACACGAGGACCTCGTCGTGGGGCATCCCGCTTGGCTGGTTCGCCCTCTTCCGCGAAGATGACGAGCACGAGCTGGTGCATAGCGGCGAGCAGTTGAAATCCGTTCGCATGTACGCCTCCTTCGAGCAGGCCATTAATCGCCTGTCTTGGGCAGTGCAGACGCTGGCGACCCATGCGCCGCAGTCGCAGCTTTTCGAGGAGCTGGGCAGCCTGGGCGGCTGGCTGGAAACTTTCGACAGCCGCTCGGTGATTGAACTGGATTATGGACTGCTGGCAGAAATTGTGTGGCCAGATGAATCCGTGAATGATCTGATGCACGGTATTCAGGCATTGGAAGACGAGGACCTGACGAGTGCCGCTGCGGCATACCGCCGGCTGAGCAGTCGCTGGATCGGCCCGCGGCATCTGGGTCGCGCAAACTAGCTATCTGTCCCCGGATACAGCAAAAGCTCCGGAATCCGGAGCTTCTGTTTAGTATGCGACCCTGACGGGACTTGAACCCGCGACCTCCGCCGTGACAGGGCGGCGCGCTAACCAACTGCGCTACAGGGCCTGGTGCTTTGAATAAATTCAAGTCACACAGTAAAACCCCCGGGATGAACCGAGGGCCTGCGTGGCTCCGACCGGCGTCGATCCGGTGACCTTTCGATTTTCAGTCGAACGCTCTACCAACTGAGCTACAGAGCCTGGTACCACTAAGTGGACACCAAATTTACTATTGGAATAGTAAATTGAGCGACCCTGACGGGACTTGAACCCGCGACCTCCGCCGTGACAGGGCGGCGCGCTAACCAACTGCGCTACAGGGCCTTGCTTTCGCAAGCCAATGGATTTCTCCATCTGGCAACCACTAAGTGGTTGCTTGTACCCCCAACGGGATTCGAACCCGTGCCGCTGCCGTGAAAGGGCAGTGTCCTAGGCCGCTAGACGATGGGGGCCTAAGTTGTTCGCTTCGGTTTCTTGCTTCTCCGTAGCGGACTCCAATAACTATACGCAGTGTTTTTTGCTTTTGCAAAATCGGCTCCTGGGCGGGTTTTGCCCATGCCAAATCGGGTGCACAGGCATAGTCTGGAACCATGCTTTTCGAGATGGATGACGACGAATTCCAGGCCCTGGTCGAACAGGCTATCGACGCGATTCCAGAGGCCGCCTTCGCAATGATGGACAACGTCATCTTCTTCATCGAAGACGAGTACGAGCCTCTCCCTGGAGAGCCGGAAAACCCTGAGATTCTAGGGTTATACGAGGGTGTCGCACTCACGGAACGGGACCTGGATTGGGGCGCCGGAGCACTCCCGGATCGCATTACGATCTTCAAGAATCCGACGCTTCGAGCGTGCGAAACACGTGAAGAAGTGGTGCGGGAAATCGGGATTACGGTGATGCACGAAGTGGCCCACCACTTCGGAATCGACGATGCGAAATTGCACGAATTAGGGTGGTCGTAGCGCCGAAATCGCAAAATCTTCTTTTGAGATCTGCCTCACAAAACGATTAGATTCCGGCGGCCTGTTTCCAGCTGAGAGAGACCAGGGCCACAGGCCAACGATCGAAACTAGCCGCTGGGGCACATCCTCCACCCGGAAGGCGACGCGGCTCAATTGCGATGTCTATAACCAAAGTGGTGCTTAATAGGCCGGCACCTGCCGCACTCGCGCCGGCCCAGCTCGGCGAGACGAGAAATTGCCGCCGGAAGAACTTGGCATGGCCACTTTCCCTTGCCGCCACAGCCAAGCGCGGAGGGCAGCAAAGGATCTTCATGCACTTCGAGGGACGATCCCTTTTAAAGGCAACGCTTTGAGCCGCACCTATTCACCCCGCACGTTACCCAAACTTCATGGCAAGTAAGCCCTTGGTAACGAAGCGAAACGCATCTATTAGTTATTTCCCAATTGCTCTCGATAAGTCACACAGGACCGAAAAACCATTATCTGTGCAGATCACCGCCGAATAGGCCCGAGAATTACACGGATGGGATTCATGTGACTGATGTGAACAGTGTTGCCAAGCGTGTCTTAATTGGCCTAATGTGCTATTTGGAGTCTTATCCGAATCGTGACCTTCATATTGCTGAAAGTCACGACTCACGCGCTCCGCGTCATCCATGTACTTAGTGAGGAACGATATGGCTACTCGCCACACGCTCGGTGTTGCTGCAAGCACCCTGGCCCTAGCGGTGTCCTGCCTTGCAGGCGCTTTGCCCGCTTCCGCATCTACTTCAGCTTCACTCCCTCAGTCTGTGGCGATCGCTGCCGCACCAAGCGCTTCTGCGCTGCCGTCGGACGCGGAAGTCCAGGAAGCAAAGAAGGACAAAGCTTCGACGAACGCGATGATCACGCGAATCGAAGCTTCCCTTGCTTCCAGCCGTGCCGAGTTGCAGCGCGTTGAAACCGAAGCCGCTCAAGCCCAGGAATCCCTGCTTACTGCCGGCGAAGAGCGCGATCTGCGCACCGCTGCAGCTGAGAAGGCCGTTGAACAGCTTGAGTATGCAAAGACTTACTTGGAGCAGAGCCGCAACGATCTGGGCGCTATCGCCTCAGATATCTACCGCAACGGCGCTGGCACCTCAACCCTGAGCCTGCTCCTTGATGACAACCAGGAAGGCGACCTGTTCTACAAGGCCGCTACCATCGACGCATTGAGCGAACAGAAGGTTCAGTCCGTCAACACCGCCACCGAGGCCGAGGGCCTCGTTTCGGCTTGGCAGGAGTACGCCGACGCGGCACAGAATGCCGCGCAGGAAGCCGCAGCGAACTATGACGCCGCTGCAGCGACCGCGAACAGCACCTTGGCCATCTACGAAGCGGCTATCGAACCTGAGCAGCAGCTGCGCGATGAATTGATCGGCCACCTTGCAACCTTGAAGCAGAAGGAAGAAGCCGAGGTCCGCCAGGCGGTTGAAGAGCGCGAGGCGCAGGAGCAGGAAGAAACTCTTGCGGAAGTGATCGCCGAAGAGGAAAACGTCAACGTTCCCGAAAAGGACATCTTCACCATTCAGCCGCTCACGATTGAAAAGCCTCGCGAGCTGCAGCAGACCGAACCTGAAGAGGAAACGGTCGAGCCTGAGCCTGAGCAGGTTGAAGAAGAACCGGAAACCACTGAGCCACCTGCAGCTCCAAAGCCAGAGCCAACCAAGAAGGCCGAACCGAAGCCGGAACCAACCAAGAAGGCCGAACCTAAGCCCGAACCCACCAAGAAGGCCGAACCTAAGCCCGAACCCACCAAGAAGGCCGAACCTAAGCCGGAGCCAACCAAGAAGGCCGAACCTAAGCCCGAACCCACCAAGAAGGCCGAACCGAAGCCGGAGCCGAAGCCCAAGGCCACCCCGAAGCCGGAGCCGAAGCCTAAGGTCACCCCGAAGCCGACGCCCAAGCCGGAACCAAAGCCAGAGCCGAAGCCTGAGATTGCTCCGCAGTCCAGCAACTACTCGGCAGCGATTTCCTGGGCCTTGAATACTGCAGATGATCCAAGCAAGTACTACGTCTACGGCGCCAATGGACCGGATGCCTTCGACTGCTCGAGCTTCTCGCAGCGCGCCTTCGGCAAGTCCGGCATCAGCCTGCCACGCACCTCGTCCCAGCAGTTCGCCAGCGCCCCGCAGTACGTGTCGCTGAGCAATCTGCGCCCGGGCGACCTGGTGTTCTCGTCATCCAATGGCGGATCCTCGTTCTACCACGTAGCCATCTACATCGGCAACGGCCAGGTAGTCCACGCTCGCAACCCGAGTGCCGGCATCTCGGTGACTCCGCTGAGCTACGTCAACAACCTCTACCCGAAGGCAGCCCGCTACTAAGCTGGATCCCCTCGAGCACGAAGGCCGCGCACCCGGTGGGTGCGCGGCCTTCGTGCATGTTGGCTGTTGCGGCGCGGCTACTGCTCCTGCGCCCTGGTGTCGAAGTCCTTGCGGTTCTCCAGCCGAGGATCGTCCGAGTCCGGCACAACCATGACCGGGCCCTTGGAGTGGTGCAAGACGCCCTGCGAGGTCGAGCCGAGCAGCATCCCGGTGAAGCCGCCACGGCCGCGGGAGCCGGTCACGGTCAGCACCGCATGCTCGGACTCGCGGATCAGCACCTCAACCGGCGGCCCGGAGACCACATCGGTTTCGATCTTCACCGTCGGATAATGCGACTTGAGCCATTTGGTGCCCACGCTCATCTGGTAGCGCACGTCTTCGAGCACGGCTTCCTGGTCCACGGTCGCCGGCATCCAGGCCAGCGCCGCTCCCACCGGCGGCACCGCGCAGATCAGCCGCAGCGTCAGGTCGCTGGCGATGGCCGCCTCCGCTGCCGCCAGCACCGCAGAACGGGCGCGGTCCGAGCCGTCGACGCCGACCACGATGCATTTGCGGTCCGCCGCGACGGCGGCGCCGGCTTCCTCCTGCTCCTTGGCCATGGCCAGCGGAACCACGACAGTTGGGCACTTGGAGTGCGCTGGCAGCGCCGAGGAGACCGAACCGAGCAGGCGGCCCACGAAGCCACCGCGGCCGCGGGTTCCGACTACTACCAATTCCGCGTCCTGGCTCAGATCCAGCAGCACGCCCGACGGGTCCCCGGACTCGATATAGGTGCGGATGGTTGCTGTGCTGCCTTCGAGCTCTGCACGGGCCTGGCGCACAATGTCCTCGGCACCCCCGCGGATCAGATCGTCGTCCAGGGTTGAGTAGCCCGCGTCCATGGAGGATGCGGCAAACACCGGGATGGTATAGGCGGACACGATATTCAATACGCTGCCGCGGCGCACCGCTTCGCGTTCGGCCCAGCGCAAAGCGCATTTGCTCTGCTGGGAACCGTCTACGCCAACGACAATTCCTTCGATCTTCTCTGCTGCCACTGGTGCTTCGTCACTCATCAGACTCGCTCCTCAAATACCTCAGATACAACGGGTTGTGACTTCCCTTACCACCAATGTACTTGCTTCCGCAGTTCTAGGTGTGAGTTGGGTCTAAAGTTTTCGCGTACAGCCTACTGAATAGCTGGAGCGATATGAATCAGCGGCTGAAACGTCATAGAATTTTTCCATGCCCTCCTCCACAAAATCCCCGTCCGGGACTGCTATAAGCGCACGCATCGACCGATATTTCAAGATTTCGGAACGGCGTTCAACGTTCTCCACCGAAGTTCGCGGCGGCATCGCCACCTTCTTCGCGATGAGCTACATCGTCGTCCTCAACCCGCTGGTTCTTTCCGGTGCCGATTCCTCGGGCGGCGAGTTGGGCATCCAGCGCGTTGCCGCAGTGACCGCATTTGTCGCCGGCATCCTGACCATCCTGATGGGCATCTGGGCCCGTCACCCATTCGCCATGGCCACCGGCTTGGGCGTCAATGCCTTCGTGGCCATCACCGTGGCCACGAACCCGGAACTGACCTGGACCGACGTCATGGGCTTGGTGCTCATTGCCGGTGTGGTCATGTTCGGCCTGGTGCTTACCGGATTCCGAACCGCGGTGTTCAACGCGGTTCCCGCCGGGCTGAAGACCGCGATCGTGGTGGGCATCGGCATGTTCATCGCCCTGATCGGCCTGGTCAATGCCGGATTCGTCCAGCGCCTTCCGGATGCCGCGAACACCACCGTGCCGGTGGGCCTGGGCTTCGACGGCGAGCTGATGGGCTGGCCGATCCTGGTCTTCGTCGTCGGCCTGCTGCTGACCATGGCCCTGGTGGTGCGCAAGGTCAAGGGCGCAATCCTGATCGGCATCGTCGTTTCCGCGATCCTCGCCAACATCCTCGAAGCCGTCTTCCACATCGGCGCGATGGAAACCAACACCTGGTCGCTGGTGGTTCCGTCGCTGCCTGAATGGACCCTGCCGGACCTGTCGCTGATCGGCCAGGTCAGCGTGTTCGGCGCCTTCAGCAAGATCGGCGTCACTGCCGCCTCGCTGCTGGCCTTCGTCATCCTGCTCTCGATCTTCTTCGACGCCATGGGCACCATGGTGGGCTTGGCTTCCGAAGCCGGTTCCATGGACGAGAACGGGCAGATCCCCGATGTGGACAAGGTCCTGCTGGTGGACGCGGCCGGCGCAATCGTCGGCGGCGGCACCTCGAGCTCCTCGGCGCAGATCTTCGTGGAGTCCGGCGCCGGCATCGGCGAGGGCGCCCGAACCGGCCTGGCCTCGGTGGTCACCGGCCTGCTGATGATCGTGGCGATGTTCCTGAGCCCGCTGATCTACCTGGTGCCTTTCGAAGCCGTGGCTCCGGCCCTGGTGGTCGTCGGCTTCATGATGATCACCCAGGTTTCCAAGATCGACTGGAACGACTGGGGCATCGCGCTGCCGGCTTTCCTGACCTTCACCCTGATGCCGTTCACCTACTCGATCGCCAATGGCATCGGCGCCGGGTTCATCTCCTACGTGTTCATCCGCGCCACCCAGGGACGCGCCAAGGAAATCCACCCATTGATGTGGGTTGTTTCCGCGGCCTTCGTGCTGTTCTTCGGCATCGGCCTGATTGAAATGTGGGCCGGGGTCAAGTAGCCCCGCAGCCCTTCGGCGCCCCGCCATCGCAGTCGCGATGGCGGGGCGCCTTTTGCCTTCGCACCGGCGGGAACTGGATAGGATGGGGCCTATGAGCGAACAGCAGAATACCGCCGGGCAGTGGATCCAGGTGGCAGCAGGCTTGAAGAACCCTTCGATGCGCCGGCTTCTCGGCGCGGTGCTCAGCGGGCAGGGTGCGCCCGAGCCAGCCAGCAAGTCCGAGCGCAAGGACTTGGAACGCTGGGCCAGCATCGGGCTGCTGCGCCACGACGGCTCCGGGTGGGCGCTGGATGATGAACTGCTGGAGAAGACCTTGGCCTCGGCCTCGGCCGCGAAGGCCAACCGCAGCGGGATCCGCCGCTTCTTCGACGGGCACCGGCTGCAATCCCTCCCAGCGAAACCGGTGGACCGCCACGAGGTGGTTCTCTACCTGCGCAACGCGGTCATCGGCGATGGGGAAGAGCTGCGCGAAGAGCAGCTCAATGAACGGCTGCGGGTGTTCCACCCGGATGTCGCGCTGCTGCGCCGCTACATGGTCGACCACGGCCTGCTGCAGCGCGCCGCCGACGGCACCGGCTACCGGATGGGCACCGTCAGCTAGCCGGTAATCGGCGCGGCGCCGGTGGCGAAGCGGCGCACGGCTTCACCGGCAACCAGCTGCGCGGGCAACGGCGCGGTCCGCAGGCTGCGCTCGAAGGCCGGGCCGAGCTTGAGCGGCTCGTCGCTGGCCAGGAACACGATGTTCCCGTAGCGGCGGCCCTTGAGCATCGGCGGGTCGGCGACCATGGCCACATGCTCGAAGACCTCCAGCAGCGTCGCGGCTTCCGCCTTGGCGCCGGCCAGGTCCGCGGTATCGCCGCAATTCATGATGTAGACGCCACCGGCGTCCAGCACCCGCTGCGCTTCACGGGCGTAGGAGGCAGTGGTCAGCTCGCGCGGGGTGGTGCTGCCGGCAAAGACATCGCGGATGATCACATCGCGGCTCGCATCGCTCAAGGTGGGCAGCACCTGCGCCGCGTCCCCCACGCGCAGGCGCACCAGCGGGGCACGCGGCACCTCGAAGTTCACGCGCACCAGCTCGGCCAGCTTGGCATCCAGCTCCACCACGACCTGTCGGGCGTTTTCATAGCTGGCGGCAACCCAGCGGGCCATGGAGCAGCCGCCTCCGCCGAGGTGGAGCACGCGCAGCTTGCGGGCGCGGCCATCAAATTGCCCGGCAGGAAAACCGATGGTGAAGATCGGTTCCATCCAGCGCATGTACTCGAAATCGAGATAGGTCGGATCATCCAAATCCACGTGCGAGGACGGCACGCCGTTGACCTTCAGGATGTAGCGGTTGGCACCGTAGGGATCGGCCTCGATCACCGCCGTACCGGTGTCGATCGGAAATTCTCCGAGCATTGATTCCTTGGTATCCCTAGCCACGTGCGCGCACCATCCGTTGCTCGATCAAGCCTTTCCAGCTGCCAGCCAGGGCTTCGCTGGTTCCATCGGGGGTGAATCCCTGCTTCGCGAAGAAGGCCAGGGCCCGCTCGTTGCCCTGCAAAACCCAGACCAGCGCATCGCGCTCTCCCAGGACCACATCGAGGAGGTGCTGGCCCAGTCCGGTGCCGTAATACTCTTCCAGTACATAGAGCATGCCCAATTCGATGTCTACTCCGGCGTCCTTGTCCTCGTCGATGGCCGGTGTGCCGCCGGCTACCCCGATGATGCGTCCATCGCGGTCTTCGGCGATGAAGAATTGCGCGCCGGATGCCAGCCCGCGTTCCCACCAGGCTACCTGGCCATCGAGCTGGCCTTCGTGGTGGGCGAAGAATGATTCATCGCGAAGTGCGGCGTACGCTTCCCGCCAGGCTTGCAATTTCATCTGCAATGCGGGGCGGACGTCTTGTTCAGTAGCCAGTCGGATTCGATAGTCGTTCATTTGCGGCACTTCTCTAGCCTACGGCAGTAGCTTCGCTAATCTCTTCCAACTCACCAAGGCACCCTCCTACTAAAGTAGGATTGCGGACTATCCAGATGTTTGAAAAACTTTTGATGTCGTTGCAAATTTCTTGGATCAAGAGGGGGTCGGGCTTGGACCGGAATACAAAATACGCTGCCTTGACCGGTGGCCTTGTCGGTTCACTGACCCTGACCATCAGCCTTTCCTCGACCTTCTGGGTGATTCTGCTCGGTTGCGTCCTCTTGGCCGCCGGCTTCAGCATTCTAGCCAGATTCGAACGTTTCTGGGGCCCTGCCGAGCCGGACCACTACTACTACATCGTCCCCATGCTGGTTGGCCCAGTAGTTGCGGGCCTGGTGCGCAACACCGAGCAGGCCCTGTGGGTAGGCCCGCCGATGGGCGTGCTTTGCGGATTGGGCGTGTACTTCTTGATCCTGAAGTCGCCGCCGTTCAAGCAGGACGAAGCCGGGGAACACGATGCCGAACTCCCCGAGCACTCTCCTACGCGCTAGCCGTGGCCGCTAGAGGACTCGCGCGAGCGCGAATCCATCCCAGCCTTTGACGCCCACGGTCTGCAGGGCGGTGGCTGATACGCGCGGATCATCGCGCAACCACCGCAAGGAGTCCTGGATCCCCCGCACATCGGCCTCCTGCGTCCCGTGCCGAGCCGGGTCATCCAAGACTGCGCCGCTGCGCACCACGTTGTCGAGCACCAGCACGGTCCCTGGATGCGACAGTTTCACTGCCCGTTCGAGGTAGGCCGCGTTGTTGCGCTTATCTGCATCGATGAAGATCAGGTCAAATGGCGCAACTCACTTGGACAACAGCGAATCCAGCGAACCTTGGGCCGCGCCCAACTTGATTTCAACGCGTTCGGACAGCCCTGCCCGCTGCAAGTTCTCGCGTGCAACCGAGGCGTGCAGAGGTTCGAATTCGCAACTGATGACGGTACCGGCTTCTCCCACGCCCCGGGCAAGCCAGCTGGTCGAATAGCCGCCGAGGGTTCCGATTTCCAGGACCCTGCGTGCGCCTGTGATCTCGGCGAGCAGCTGGAGGAACTTGCCCTGGGCCGGGCTGACTTCAATCCGCGGCAATCCGGCGCTATGGGAATGCTCGCGGCCTGCTTCCAAAGCGTCAACACGCAGCCCCAGCTCCCGCTCCAGGTACTCGTCGACTGCCCCGGCATCATGTTCGGCTGAATGGTGGATCATGACGACATGTTCTCCTCACTATCCTTGATGGCCTTCTCGAGCCGCTGGATCTTGCCGTCAAGCTCGCCCTCGTAGCCGGGGCGGATGTCGGCTTTCAGCACCAGCGATACGCGCGAACCGAATCGACCAGCAGCCATGGTGGCTTGCTTGACCACCTCCATGACTTCATCCCATTCGCCTTCGATCTCGGTGAACATGGAGCTGGTGCGATTGGGAAGACCGGAATCCCGGACGACTTTCACCGCTTCAGCCACTGCGTCATGGACCGAGCCATTGGGGTTGTCATTACTAGGTGCTACTGAGAAAGCTACAATCATGCTTCCACTGTCCCACTACGCGCTGGGCTTGTCATCTGCCGTGCAGGCAATATTTAGGCAGCCAGTCCACTCGCCCTGAGCAAGATGGCCGCCAGGGCACCAGCAACAACGACGACAAGATAGGGCGCCTTGAAAACCAGCGCAATAATCGCGGCCGCGAGAGCGCCAATCCTGGCATCGATGACCAGTTCCTGTCCCGAGGTGAAGGCATTCACCGTCACCAAGGAAGACAGCAGCGCGATGGTCAGCGTGGCGGCGACATGGGACATGGTCGGCGAGTCCAAGACCCTGCGGGGCACAAAGAAGCCGCAGAGCTTGATGGCGTAGGCCGTCAGGCAGGCCCCGAGAATCCACCAGCTCAACTCGTTCACGCTTTCTCCTCCTCAATGCTTTCCAGTTCACCATGCTCGGTCGCCGCCGGGGCACGGCGGCCGGTGGCCACGGCGTAGATCGCGGCGCAGGCCGCCGTCACCAGAATCGGCAAGCCCGGCGCGGTCACCGGTACCGCCAGCGCGGTGAGGATCGCCGCGGCAATTGCGATCATGATCGGTTCAACTGATTTCAGCCGCGGCCAGAGCAGCCCGATGAAGGCCGCAACCGCGGCGCCATCCAGGCCCCACGCAGCAGGGTCGCCCATGCGTTCGCCGAGCAAGGCGCCAACGAGGGTGAACAGGTTCCACAGGGCGTAGACGCCGGCACCGGCGGCGATGAAGCCGCGGCGCTTTTCGGCCGGGTCGGATTGCCCCAAGCTCACTGCGGTGGATTCGTCGATGGTCACCTGGGCCATCCAAGGCACATGCCGTCCCAGCGGGCGCAAGGTTTGCTTGATCTGCATCCCGTACACGGCATTGCGGATGCCCAGCAGCGAAGCCGCGGAGAATGCCGCCGAGGCGGCACCGCCGCCGGAGATTACCCCGATGAAGGCGAACTGCGAGCCGCCGGTGAACATCAGGGCGCTCAGCGCAACGGTTTGCCATAGATTCAGGCCCGCGGCGATGGACAGCGCCCCGAAGGAAATGCCGTAGAGCCCGGTGGCGATCGCGATGGAAAGGCCCATCTTGGTCGCAGGCGTGAACCAGCTAGCGGACGTGGCGGGCATCGTACCTGACCTTGTAGACACCGCGTTTGACCTTCGCCTCGCCGATTTCAACGTGCTCCAGCTGGTCCAGATGCTTCACGTGGGTGCCGCCGCACGGTTCAGTATTCACCCCGGCGATGGTCACGGTGCGGATGCCCTCTTCATCGATGGCGGTTGTGACTTCACCGCCACCTGCAATGAGTTCATTGATGCGGTCTTGGATCATGGCCTTCGCCGCAGCCCGTTCGTTCTCATCGCCCAACGGCAGATCAACGGTCACCGGATCGAAGTCGAGCCGGGATTGCCCGGGGAAGTGCGAGTGGCCCTTGTGCTGCCAGCCGCGATCTTCACCGGCAAAGCCCAGGACGTGCCCGGCGGTGTGCAGGGCTGCATGGGCAAGGCGCAGCTCGCCATCGATCTCGGCTTCGACCCGATCTCCCACCTGCTTGGTGCCGGCACCGTACAGGATCACCAGACCGTTCTCGCCGCGCTGGACCGATACCGGCAGCCCGTCTACGGTGCCCGAGTCTTCAGGCTGGCCGCCGCCGCGCGGATGGAAGATATTCGGGCTAAGGGCAATCCACTGGCCTTCGTCATCGCTGCCCGCAGCAATGACTTCAGCTTCGGTGGCGAAAACATAGGTGTCCTGCAGGTACAGATTGACCTGTGCGGTTTCTTCGGTGCTCATGTTTCCTAGCTCAGCTCCAGTTCTTTGCGTAGTTCTGCCGGACGGTTGCTGGTCAGTTCCCCAACGCCCAGGTCCACCAGGAATTGCGCATCTGCCGGACGGTCGACCGTCCAGATCCGCGCTTTCAATCCTTGCTCCAGCCACCGTCGCACAAGATGCTCGTTGGCTCGGGTCCAGGCGACGCCGGATCCGACGATTCCAGCTCCCCCTGCGTTGATCAGTTCGATTCCTTCAGGCACGGAGCGGTACAGCACCTCGTAGACACCGGCCCTGCCCACGTCACCCGAATCAATCAGTTGCTGGACGTAGTCCGGATTGACTTCGGTCATCAATTGGCACAACAGCGCAGTGCTGACCGTGCGGGCCAGATAGCGCAGGGAATTCGGCTCGAAGCTCATCAAGGTCACGGCAATCTGTCCCTGCGAGCCGGCGGTCCCGGTTTGCGGGTCGAACCCGTGCGCTGCAAGGACCTGCAGCACGCCCTTTTCCAGCAGGTGGCCATAGGGGCTTGGATGCTTGATTTCGATGGCCAAACCAATTGGCTTGCCGCGTTCTTCAATGAGAGCGAAGAGTTCGCCGAGGCTCAGGAGCTGCTCGTTTTCGGTCCCATACTCGGCCGGGACGATGCTCGGTACGACTCCGGTGAAGTCCATGGCTTTCATTTCCGCCAAGGTATATCCGGCAACGAGACCGGATGAATCGGAGGTGCGGTCGACCGTTGGATCGTGGTGGCAAACAACGATTCCGTCTTTGCTCAGATGGACGTCGCATTCAATTCCATCGGCACCTTCGTCGATGGCCTGTAGATAGGCGGCACGAGTGTTCTCCGAATATTTATGGGAGCTGCCGCGATGGGCGAAGAAAAGCGTATCCATGCTTCCTACGCTACGCGATCCCCGCTCCTTGATACTGTAGATTAGCCTTGGCTCGACGCATATTTCATCAACTGCGTTCAGGTCTTTTGCGTGCAGTTGCAAGCTCCTGCGGCCATCATGAAAAACTCGAAACTCCCCGGCAAGAAAAGGTGTCTGCATTTCCGATTCTGCCCCGGATTCCCAAGGCAAAATCGTCATCCGCATGGGATCAGCGAACTCGCCGATAACTGGCTGCAATTGCACCGCTGGAGAGCGGTTGCGCTGAGATCAATTCCAGATGACGGGATTTCTGCAACCCTGCCTGGTGCAGCGTTGGACCATGGCCGGCGATAACTGGGTGAATTAGGAAGTGGTACTCATCTATGAGTTCCATCCTGTCCAGAGCTGTTGCCAGCTTGCCGCTGCCCAGAAGCACACCATCGGGGTACTGGTCTTTCAGCCTCAGTACACAGGCGCGCAGCTCTCCACTTAGCAGGTGGGAGTTATTCCATGAATATGCCGTGCGAGTGCTCGAGACAACGTATTTGGGCTTCGCCTCCAGTTGCTGTGCCCAGCGAAGCAGCGCTGGCGGCGCTGAGATGTCGCCCCGAGCCACAGCTGGCCAGTACTCCTCCATCAAATCGTAGGTAACACGACCCCAGAGCATCGCTCCATGCGCATTCATCAGACCCGTGAAATAGTCGTGCGATTCATCGTCGGCGATGCCTTCTCGATGATCGACGCAGCCATCCAGCATGACGTTGTAGCTAAATGCCAGTAAACCCATCAGAAGCTCCTGCAGCCATTTGCTTGCCGGACGAACCCCGGTGCCCTGACTCTAGGATTAGGCGCTTATTGCGTCAAGCAGCTGTCTTAGGGCACCAGGGAATTTGCGGTGAACGGGGACTGCGCGATCGCGACAGAAATAACTGTCCACAGTCCAAGACCGGGGTACTCGCTGCCGGGCAGCCATGCCGAGTACGGCTTCCGCGATCCTATGCTTCAAAGGTAGGCTCGCTGCATGACACAGCCAGACTCAGTCATCAGTTTGTCCCCTGTCCCACACGACCTTGTGCCCATTATCCAGGGCTTGGTCCAAGGCTCTTGGCCAAAGACTGAAGTTGAGCGTGAGGCCCTGTTCGATGCGCTTGGATTCGTATCAGGCACCGCGATTGATTCCGACGACCAGGATTCACCTCATCAGATGACGAGTCTGGATCTCGGCCTGCCAGGAAAAATATCGAGTACTTGGGATACGTACCGTCAACAATTCCTCAGTGTCTGTACGTTCCTCTACAGTTCTCTGGTCCCCCAAGATCCAGTCACCCGGTCTGGGTTTGCTGTTTTGCAGGCAGAACTCTCAGAGGTGTATGGCGCTCCGGAACGCCCCTGGGAAGACGAGGATCAGTCCATTCGCATTTGGCGATGCAATGGCCGGAGCATCACCTTGCAGTTATTCAATCGGCGGGATAGCACCGTGATGCTCACGGTTGAAGATTTGGCGCTCGCTTCAGTCATTGAATCTGAAGAAGCGGCCCATTAGCCTTCTCAATTCTTGGATCGGATGAAACAAGCCCTTGCCACGGCGATTGTTCCCGCGGCAGCGCCAATCAACGCGACGGCAAGCACGATCAGTAGAACTTTGATCAGAGTCTACGGAATATGCAGCGTGAACTACGCTATTCCGATAGCAAAAACGTCATCAAACACCAGTGATGCGATCGCCGGTCCTGCGGACAGGAGCGACGCTTTCTCAGCCATACCTCGATGATGGGCCGGCTGCGAGGCTGGACAACAGCCGCGGCAATTAAACGAGTGCAGGGCCAGACGTTGCGCCTGGCCACCCGCACCACACTCACGGGTTAAACAGGTGAGGCTCCAACCATCACTGGCTAGAGCCTCAAACCCACTAGGTTAAGTCCGGCGGTGACCT